>CAWHTY010000034.1:0-31669 GCA_963832435.1 uncultured Actinomycetota bacterium | reverse complement strand
ACCAATGTTGGCCCTGGTCAGGGCCTATTCTCCTCTCGTCGTCTCTCCGCATACGGCTGCGCAGCGTCGGCAGGGGAGCCGAACTGGGAGCCTGAGCCCTCCGCTGGACCGCCGAAGATGGCGTCCATTGCCCACGCTCCCTTGGTTCAGAGTTGGACGCAGTTCCTTGTGGTAGACCAGCTCAGTCACCCGGGTGCTGGCGTACCGGACCAGGGGCGAAATGTCATCGATCGGCAGGCCCCAGCTGGACAGCAAGGAGAGCAAGCTGTGGCGCAGCTCGCGCGGGGCCCACAGCTACGGGCCAGGCCCGGGCCAGCGACCACTCGGCGGAGCGAGCGCCGCACGTTGGTAGCGTCGAGAGCGGACCCGTACTGGGCGCAGAGCACCAGGCCGAACTGGGTCCCCTTCGCGCCGGCCTTCAGCTGGATCTGAGCCTGGTCGCGTCCCGCTGACGAACTGATGACGTCAGGCCCTCGACGGGTGCGCCCGCCGCTGGCTTGCCCGCTGTGGGCAGAAGACCGAGGGCCACCGATTCGAGAAACGCCGGACGTCCGTATCACCGCGGCCATTGGTATCTCCCTAGCTCCAAGGGGAGGATCTCATGGCCGAAATGCTGTTCGGCAGCTTCCGCATCGAGCTCGACACCGTCCGCGGAAACCGAATAGACCGCACCATGCCTGTCGGGCCAGCGGTGTTTGCCCAACGCTGGCCCGTCCCGATCGACCCACCGCCCGCATTGCTGGGTCGTGACCAGGAAATCGACCAGATCCGGCGGGCGGTGCGGAAACGGAGGCCCATACAGTTCTACGCTTCGTGTGGCTTCGGTGTCACGACGTTGCTCCGCTTCGCGGCCGCCGGACGCACAGGTCTCGGCGGTTCCGTACCCATTCTGTACCTGCGCGTTGGTGATGATCCGCAGCCCGATGTCCTGCACCGGTTGGTATCCACGGCATTTGACAGTAAAGACATCATCAGGCCGAGCCCCAGTCTGAGCGAGCAGCTACTGGCGACCTTGCAGGCGGTCGTGGTCCTCGACGACGTTCGCAGCGACCCGGAGGTGATCAGCTATCTGGTGGAAGCGATGCCTGGCTGCTCCGTCGTGGTCGGGGCCACACGACCGTTGCTCGACGGCGGCTCCGCACGCGTACTTCGACTCTCCGGTCTTTCCGAAGACACCGGGCTGGCGCTCCTGGAGCGTGACCTCGCGAGGCCCATCAACACCATGGAGCTGCCAGCCGCTCGGCGGCTATGGCAGGCCGTAGACGGTGAGCCGCTCCGTCTGCGGCAGACTGCCGCGTTAGTGCGCGCTGGCGCTCACAGCTTCACCGAGCTGGGTGCCGCTGCAGAACACGACCCGGGCACATTGGACCAGCTCGCCATCGACGCCCTTCCCGATTCCGGGCGGCGGCTGCTTGCCGTGCTCGCACTCGCCGCTGGCGCGTTACTCCCCGCCGACCTGCTCGGTGCGATGTCCGACATCGCCGACATTCACGAAGCCATCTCCGATCTGTGCGACCGTGGCCTTGCTGAGCGGCGGGAAGACCGGTTCGGCCTGCCCGTCTGCAAGGTCGACACGTACCGACCGAAGCTCCTCACCTATGTCGACGCCGGCTCGGCCGCCCGCGAGCTGATCCGCTGGCTCACCAGCGGGGATCCGGCCGAGGATGCTTCGCTCTCGGTAGCTGATGCGGCTCTGTCCCTCATCGGCCTCGCGGCCGAGGAAGGCGACTTGCAGGCCGTCCTCGCTCTGGTCCGCGTGGTCGAGCCGATCCTTACGCTGGCCGGGCGCTGGCAGCAGTACAGCGACGCCCTTGACCAAGCCGCGCAGGCTGCGCGGGAGCTTGGCGACCAGGCATTGCAGGCTTACGTCGCGCATCAGCAGGGCACACTCGCCCTGTGTCAGGACCAGCTCTTTGCTTCGCAGCAGTACCTCGAGCACGCCCTGGAGCTGCGGCTTAAGCTGGGTGACCGCCGTGGAGCTAAGCGCACCCGGCACAATCTCAAGATCCTGCAAGCCCCGACGCCCCCACCCCCGAGGCGACGCCTGACCCGAGTCGGCGTGGGGGTCATCATGGCCTGCCTGGTGCTGATACTGATCATCGGTTCCTGGATGGCCGTCGGCGGCGATCGAATCCCCACGTCCGGCGGTGGTGCCGCAGTGGCCCAGCTGGCGGTCAGCCCGTCGTCGGGGCTGGCGCCGCTACAGATCACTGCGAATGCGGCAAGCTCGGAAGCGGGTCAAGGCGCGACCATCGCCAGCTACGACTTCCACTTCGGTGACGGGAGCAGCACCGGACCACAGGCCAAAGGGACCGTCAAGCACACCTACAAGGGCGCCGGCACCTTCGCGGTGACGCTCACCATCACCGACTCAGCCGGCCGGATCGACCAGGCAACCCAGGACGTAGCCGTCGCTAGGCCCCGAGTAGGAGACCCGACGGCGAAGCTCCGGGTGCGTCCCCGCACCGGCGAGGCGCCGCTGCGGATCACCGCACGCGCTTCTACCTCCAGTGCGGGCAAAGGTGCCAAGATCACCGCCTACGAGTTCGACTTCGGTGACGGCACCAACACCGGAGCGCAGCCGAAGGCCGCCGTCAAGCACACCTACGCACGCTCCGGCACGTTCCCCGTGACGCTCACCGTCACCAACTCCGCCGGCCGGACCGACGAGGCCACCCAGGACATCACCGTCACAATCACCGAACCCCCGCCTAGCGAGCCGACGGCGAAGCTCCGGGTCACGCCCCAATCCGGTGAGGCCCCGTTGCAGGTCACCGCGGACGGGTCAGCCTCGGAGGCGGGCAAGGGCGCTAAGATCGCCACCTACGACTTCAGCTTTGGCGACGGCACCAGCAGCGGACCGCGGGCCGACGCAACGGTCGAACACACCTACAAGAGTGCACGTACGTACACCGTGACGCTCACGGTCACCAGCTCCGTTGGCCGGACGAGCAAAACAACCCTGGCAGTCAGGGCCGATGAGCCCCCACCGATCGAGCCGACGGCAGCGTTGACGCTCTCGGACGGCGTGGTCGATCCGGCGGAGCCAGATAGCCCATGGTTCATCCGGGCCGATGGTTTCGGCTCCAAGGCCGGTCCGGGCGCTACCATGTCGACCTACGAGTTCAGCTTTAGCGACGGCTTCAGCACCGGAGCACAGAAGAAGGCTATCGTCGAACACGAGTGCGAGCCCGGCGCCTACAGGGTGACGCTGACCGTCACCAACTCTGCTGGCCAAACTGACACGTTTGCGGGGACCATCAATGTGGGCTGAAGGGTCGGAGGATCAGCGCTCTATCGTGCGTTACTTCACCTGACGACGATCGCCGCCGACGAACGCCATCGTGACCACGCGATCATCGAGCAGGTCATCGCCGAACTCAAAGCCGGGCCGCTGGCGCACCTACCGTCATACAAGTACGCCGCGAACGCGGCTTGGACCACATGCAGCGTGATCGGGTTCAACCTCGCCCGTGCTGCCGCGGTTGCCCCCGACTCGGCCACCATCCGCTGGACCAGCCTGCAAACCAAGATCATCAACATCGCCCGGCGAATCGCCGCGACCGGCCGCCGCTGGACCTGCACCTCCTTGACGGCTGCGCCTGCGAACCCGGCTGGCACGACCCTGGGCCATTGCGACCGGCCCGCACACCCCTGCGACCCTCGACCGCCAGCCCGCCGGGCCCATCAAAGACCACAAGTGGAAAGGCCGGTCAGACCGGCAGCATCACGCCCACTATAAGTCGATTCGAAACGACGCCGCGGCACCATCCCGCAGAATCGAGTCGGTGGATCAGGGCTTAGCAACAGTGGAGCCTCACCCGCCTGGTCAGGCTGCCCAGCGTGGCCGCGGCGGGTTGGGCGGTGAACCGGATCCTGGGACAAATGGTCGCGGGCAGATCACACTGGACCTGTGGTGACCGTAGACGTCCTCGAGCAGGCGCGGGTGTCGTTCGACCAACGCTCCTGGGGCGACGCGTACGCGCAGTTCGGGGCAGCGGACGCTGCTGCGCCACTCGATCTCGACGATCTCGAGAAGCTCGCACTCGCCGCGTACCTGACCGGACATCACGAGGAATCCACACTCGCGTGGACACGCGCCCACCACGAAGCAAGCCATCGCGACGATCCGCAGCGAGCCGCCCGGAACGCTTTCCTGATCGGGTCTGACCTGATGTTCCGAGGCGAGACGGCACCGGGCCTGGGATGGTTCGCGCGCGGTGGACGCGTCCTCGAGGGCCGCGGCGAGTGCGCAGAGCAGGCGTGGCCGAGCACCTGGAACGCCTTTGCTCAGATGTGGGGCGGAGACGCGGAGGGGGCCCAGCCCGCCTTCATCGAAGGCGTCACAATCGGCAGGCGATTCAACGACATCGACCTGGTGACGATGTCGCGCCTCGGCCAGGGGATGTGTCTGGTCATGCAGGGCCACGGTCCCGCCGGCATGGCTCTCCTGGACGAGGTCATGGTCGGGGTCTCGTCTGGCGAAGTGTCGACGATGTACGCCGGAATCGCCTACTGCACGGTGATCGCCGGCTGTTCGGAGCTCTTCGATCTGCGGCGTGCCAAGGAATGGACGTACGCACTCAACCGCTGGTGCGATTCCCAGCCCGATCTTGTCCCCTTTCGGGGGAACTGCCTGGTCCACCGTTGCGAGCTGCTGCAGCTGGAGGGCGCATGGACTGCCGCGATGAAGGCCGCCCGACAGGCGTGCGATCAGCTGTCCGGCCCGGTCAGATGGGACACACTGGGCTCGGCGCACTACCAGCTCGGAGAGCTGCATCGATTACGTGGCGAGTTTGCCGACGCCGAAGAGAGCTATCGGAAGGCTGCCGACTCCGGCCGCCCACCGGAACCGGGTCTGGCGCTGCTTCGCATGGCGCAAGGACGCATCGACATCGCGACGGGCGTCCTGGGCCGCGCCGTCGACGAGACCCAGGAGCCGCCGGCACGCGCCCGCGTCCTGCCCGCCTACACGGAGATCATGATCGCCTCAGGTGATGTGGTGGCTGCCCGCGCGGCCGCCGACGAACTCGGCCGAATTGCGGAGGTTCTGGGTGCGCCCTACCTGCGCGCGTTGGCCGCCTCCGCTGCAGGAGCAGTCCTGCTCGCGGAGAAGGACGCGCGATCGGCGCTGCGCACGCTCCGCGTCGCCGAATCGGCATGGCGCGGACTGGATGTCCCCTATGAGACCGCACGCGTTCGTGTTCTGGTCGGTCTCGCTTGCAGCGCGCTCGGCGACCTGGAGACGGCCGGGTTGGAGCACGACGGCGCGCGGAAGGTCTTCGAGCAGCTGGGGGCCATGCCGGACATCGCGCGGCTCGACGTCCTCCTGAGCCGGACGTACGGTCAGACACCCGCCGGACTGACCCCCCGCGAGGTGGAGGTGCTGCGGCTGGTCGCCTCCGGCAAGACCAACCGTGCGATCGGCAGGGAGCTCGGCCTGTCCGAGAGGACAGTCGCCCGTCACGTCCACAACTCCCTCACCAGGATCGGTGCGCCCTCCCGGGCTGCGGCCACCGCCTACGCCTACGAGAACGGTCTGATCTACGGCGCACATGCACAGAACTGACCATGCCTCCGGCACCGTCGTGGATCGTTCGGCCGAAGCGATCCGGCTTTTGCCTGCCTAGCGTTCTTCTCCTCGGATGACTGCCCGGAGAGGAGCCGAAGATGACCGATGTGCGGCAGGAGACAGAGCGACAGGGCGAGCACACCGCGTCCGTCGAGGCCTGGGATGCGATCGCTGCACTGTACGACAAGCATGTCGCACCGGGTGAGGCGGATCTGGCAACGGCTGGGCTTCGGCTCGCCGGTGTGCAGGCGGGCGACGCGTTTCTCGACGTCGCTGCGGGGCCAGGCGGCTTGAGTCTTCCGGCCGCCCGGCTCGGTGCGACGGTACTGGCGACTGATTGGTCCCCGAGGATGATCGAGCACTTCAACGCACGGGTGGGTGGCGAAGGCCTCGACGCCGAAGGTCGAGTGATGGACTGCCACGCGCTCGACCTTCCCGACGACAGCTACGACGTCACCGGCTCAGCATTCGGTGTCATGCTCGTTCCTGACCAAGCGCAGGCGCTGCGTGAGATGGTGCGCGTGACGAAACCGGGCGGACGCGTCCTCCTCATCGCCTACGGGGACCCGGCTGAGTTCGAGGCCCTGCATGTCTTCATCAGTGCGGCGCAGGCCGTGGTCCCCGGATTTGACGGACCGGCCGAGGACGAGCCGCTACTCGAGTTCCAGGTCGCCGACCCCGACGTCCTCCGTCAGCGGCTGGTCGACGCAGGCCTGACCAATGTCATCGTTGACACGAGCCACCAGGAGCGCATCACCGTGCGAACCGGCCAGCAGCTGTGGGACTGGTGCCTCGGCGGCAACCCGATCCCGGGCATGCTCGTCGCCGATCTCACCGACGAGCAGCGAGCAGACATCGTCCAGGTGCTCGACGGTATGCTCCGCGAGCGCTTCGACGCCAATGGTCCGGTCGCGCTGACGGCGCCGGTGAATATCGGAGTGGGAACCAAGCAGGGCACAGCACCTCGCTGATGCACAGGCGCGGTTGACACCCGCGGAGCCTGCGCCTAGCTCGACCAGAGGCGCGTGGACAACGGGTCGCCGCGCTGTCACCCAGGATCGACCTGGGGTTCGGCCAGCCAATGGACTCCGCCGGCCAGGAACTGAGGAAGCCGCCGTCCGCCGTCACGCGCCTCGGCCCACCACGGCCATGCTGATCTCCGGGCGGTCGGCCGGTGCCGAACGCCCCTTGGGGGCTAGCCTCGCGGTCATGGCTCAGGACGCGCAGAACGTGGACCGCTTCGCGCTGCGGCAGCGCGTCACCCTGATGGTGAACCGGTACGAGGTTCGAGCCGGCGGTCGGGACGGGCCGCTCCTGGCCCTCGCTGAGCAGAAGCGGATGGCCTTCCGAGAGCAGGTCACGTTCTTCGCCGACGAGCGCAAGACTCAGCCGTTGTTCGAGTTCCGTGCCCGGCAGGTGATGGACCTCGCCGCCACCTACGACATCAACGACGCCCAGGGTCAGGCCCTCGGGTGGTTTCGGAAGGACTTCGGGAGGTCACTCCTGCGCTCCACCTGGGTCGTGGACGTACCTGGTCAGAGCCTCTCGGGATCGGGGAGTGAGCGTAATGCCGTGGTCGCCGTGCTGCGTCGCTTCGTCGACTTCGCTGGCCCGTCCACTTCGACTTCACCACGGCCGAGGGCGCGGTGTTCCTGACCATTGAGCGCGCCTGGTCTCTGCGCGACGCCTACGAGTGCCAGCTTCCGCCGGACCCGTCCGGCCGGCGCCTGGATTGGCGGGTGGGCGCCTGCCTGGCGGTCGCGTGCGACGCCCTGTTCTCGCGCTGACCTGCCGGGTTCCACCACCGGCTCGGACATCGCGAGCAGAGCCGGTCGCGGCCCGTCCCTCATCACTCCGGCCTCCGCGGATGCTCTGCTGCCCGGGACGGAGGGCAAGACATCACCCGATTCTCCTCAGCTCGCCTGGCGCCGGCGCTGGCGGTATGAGCGGGTCTTGTGCCGGTTGCCGCAGACCTCCATGGAGCACCAGCGCCCGCGACCGCTCCGTGAGGTGTCGTAGAAGGCCCACCGACAGTCGGTTGAGGCACACAGCTTCAATCTGGCCCAGCTGCCGTCGGCGACGCTCACCGCCACCGCCTGCACGATGACGTCGACGCCCCGCGCATCCCCCTCGGCGGTGAGGCGCAGCTGTCCGGACGGCTCCGGCGTCAGGCACAGCGTGAAGCGGGCCAAGAGCGGCGCGGCCTGCACGCCGTCGCCCCGTAGCGCGTGGCGGAGAGCGGAGCGCAACGAGACGGCAGCTGTCAGGTCGCTCGGACGCAGCTGCTGCCCCGGGGTGAGGAGGTCGTGTGCGGCCATCCAGGCCGCGAGGCCGTCCGTCGAGATGAGCTGGTCGGAGACGACGCCGTGGGTCCCGTACCGGCTGAACGTCCTCTCGTCGAGGGTGTTCAGGAAGTGTTCGACGAGCACGAGGCCTCGGGTGCCAATCACGACACCAGCTTACGCTAATACTGGTGTTGACTGCGCATGCGACACCTGTTCTACGGTTGAACGGTGTCGCACGCCTGGATGACGACTTCGTCGGTCGCTGGTCAATGGGGGGACGTCGCTCTGCACGTGCCCGAGCCGGTCCTGGAGGATCTCCGGGACCGGCTCCGGCGCACGCGCTGGCCCGCCCCTGAGACGGTGGCCGGACCGGGGGACCCGACGGACTGGTCGCAGGGACCACCGCTGGCCTATGTCACCGAGCTGGTTGAGGTGTGGCGGACCTACGACTGGCGCCGTGTCGAGTCGGAGTTGAACGCGCACGGTCAGGCGTTGACCGAGATCGACGGGTTGAGCATCCAGTTCCTGCATCTGCGCTCGGCCCGTGCTGACGCCCGTCCGCTCGTGCTGACGCACGGCTGGCCGAGCTCGGTGCTCGAGCCGCTCGAGGTGATGGACGCGCTGGCCAACCCACCGCACGGTGATCTGCCCGCCTTCCACGTGGTCGCGCCCTCGCTGCCCGGCTTCGGCTTCGGCGGCAAGCCCACCACGACCGGCTGGGACGTGGACCGGACGGCGGACGCCTGGGCCGAGCTGATGGCGCGGCTGGGCTACGAGCGGTTCTTCGCGGCGGGCGGTGACTGGGGTGGACGTGTGGTCGCTGCCCTGGGCCACCGGCACGCTGCCCGCGTGGCCGGTCTGCACAGCTTCACCCCCTACGTGCCGGAGCCCGCGGAGCCTGATTCCTACGGGGCGCTCACCGCGCAGGAGGAGCACTGGCTGTCCGAGCGGGACGAGTTCCTCCGCTCGGGTCGTGGCTACTCGTTGGAGCAGTCCACCCGGCCGCAGACCGTCGCCTACGCCCTCACCGACTCCCCGGTCGCGCAGCTGACCTGGCTGCTGGACAAGTTCTGGGCGTGGACCGACCACGACGGCGACCCCAGGAGCGCGATCAGCCAGGAGCGCATGCTCGACACCGTCACCTTCTACTGGCTCTCGGCGACGGGAGGGTCGTCGGCTCAGTTCTACTGGGAGAACTTTCCGCCAGCCAACAGTGGCACGGTCCCCGTCCCGAGTGCCGTCACCATCTTTCCGGCCGACATCGAGAAGACGCCGCGACCGTGGGTCGAGAGTCGCTTCACCGACCTGCGCTCCTATCGTGTGGCCCCCTGCGGCGGGCACTTCCCGATGCTCGAGGTGCCCGAGCTGTACGTCGACGAGCTGCGGTACGCGCTCGGAACCATGTGAGGCCTGCGACCCGAGGCAGGAGAACCAGCTCCGCGAGGGGTTGTCGTGGCACGCCGGCAGGTACCGGGCCGGCGGGCGCCCCACGTTCACGCTCGAGCCCGCAGAAGGCCGTGCTGGACGGGTCGCCCGGCTCAGGCGCCATGCTTCGCAGAGTAGCGACCCAAGCACGGCCAGGTGCAGGACTCCTTCGTCGTGCCGTTGCGGTACGCCGTCACGACGAATGCCCCCGCCTCGGCGTCGAACACGACCCCGGACCATCGTGACGGGGCGCTTGCCCCTGCCGGCCCAGCCCTGCCGGCCTGCCTCACCGGGGTCGAAGGCCTGGCCTCGGGCGCCCGTGATCCTCTGAGCCTCTCGCCTGGTCAGGCACCGCTGCTTGTCCAGCTGGCGATGGAGCTTGCTGGACTCGTCCCGGGTCACCCTGCCGTTCGACCGGATCGCCGTCGCCTCCGCCGGCGCGGCGGTCCGATCCAGCCGCCGCGAGGTGCCGGTCATCGGGAACCGCTGAATCCACCGGCCCGCCCGCACTGGCGGGCGATCGTCGAGACGGTCGAGGCATCCGCCGACGAGGCCGGGCGCCGCCACCCTCTCCGCCGCCGTCGGCCGTGGCCTCGTCGTCGGGCTCGGTCAGGACGGTCTTGGCGACGATCAGCTCGGCGGCGGGCGAGGCGGCCTCTTCCTCGTCGGCGGCATCCGGCACCGCATCAGGACCCGGCACCGGCTTCAGGCCGTGGTCCGCCCGGGCGCAGCGAACACCCTGGCTGATGCTGTGCCACAGGTGATCCTCCCCGAGTCGCTCGCGCACGCCCGTCCGTTGCAGCACGGCCCGGACCCGGAACCGTACGCGCACCAGGTACAGGTCGATGCCACGTTCGTGCAGCCGGTCCAGCAGGATGGCGAGCATGTCGGAGCTGGTGATCTCCAGCTGGTCGGTGCATTCGAGATCCAGCAGCAGCGCCTTGGTGTCGGGGTAGGCGTCGGCCAGGGCCAGCACCTGGTCGTGCACGCGGGCCGCATTGACCCAGAACAGCGGCTCGTTGAGCCGGAGGACGAGAACCCCCGGCAGGGTGATCCGCTCCGCGTGGTTCTCCAGTGCACCCCAGGCGGCCTTCTCCCCGGGCACCTTGCCCATCACGTCGACCGTCACCCGGCTGGAGCGGTAGACCAGCGCGAGAATCGACATCGCCACCGCCATCAGCAGACCCAGCAGCGGGCCGGTCAGGAGCACCCCCACGGCCGCCACGCACGCGGCGACGAGGTCGATCCGGCGAGACGCTCGGTAGCGCCGGAAGGCCGGGACGTCGATCAAGCTCCACACGGCGTGGACGACGATCGCGCTCAGCACCGCCTTGGGCAGGCCCGCGAGCATCGGCGCGAAGAACACGATCACCACGAGCGACAGCGCCGCCGCGGCCACGCCGGTCACCTGCGACCGGCCGCCCGCCCGGTCGGCGGCGGCCGTCTTCGAGAGACTGCCGGCCACCGCCAGCCCGCCGGCCAGGCCGGATGTCAGATTGGCCGCCCCGGCGGCAAACAGCTCCTGGTCGGTCTCTACCCGGTACCCGCCCTTGACCGCGAACAACCGTGCGGCACTCAGTCCCTCCGCGAGCCCGACGAAAGCCAACGCCGCGCCCGCGAACGCCACGTCGACCAACCGGTCGACGGGGACGAGGGGCAGGCCGAATCCGGACAGGCCGGCCGGCACAGAACCGACCACCACGACCCCGCGAGCCGCCAGGTCGAAGGCCGCCGAGGTGGCCAGGCCGGCCACCAGCACAATCAGCGACCAGGGGACGTGCGGCGCCAACCGCGCTCCGATGAACAGTACGGCGAGGGCGGCCAGCCCGACCGTCACCGTGAGCGGATCGACCTGGTCCACCCCACTCGCCAGCGCAGTGATGCGCCCCAACACGTCGGACACGCGGACGGTGATGCCCAGCAGGCCGGGTAGCTCGCCCAGGATGACCAGCAGGGTCAGGCCCAGGACGAACCCGGTCACGATCGGCTTGGACAAGAACTCGGCCACCCAGCCGATGCGGAGCTGCGCGGCCACGATCAGCACGATCCCGGCCCAGAGCGCCGCCGCCGTCGTGAACAGCACGGCTTGCGCCACATCGGCCGGATGAAGGGCGGCCACCAGGGATCCCGACATCACCGAGACGGTCGAGACCGGTCCGACCACCAGTTGGCGAGACGTGCCGAAGACCGCGTACGCGATCAGGGCAACCGGGACGGCGTACAGACCCACCACCACCGGGACGCCGGCGATGGCCGCATAACCGAGGGCCTGGGGCACCGCCAGGGCGGCCACCACACCCCCGGCCAGCAGGTCGGGACGCAGCTGGCGGCGGTCGTACTGCCGGAGCCAGGCGATCGCGGGCACCAGCCGGCGAACCCGGCTGCGGAGCGGATCACTCAGCAGCACGAGACTCGTCGCCGATCAGTTCCATTGGGCTGCTCAACCGGGCTCCCCACCTCGCCGCCCATTGTGCTCGTCGAGCCCGGGCGACGGGCCCGAAACGGCTCCCTCGTCCCAGCCCCCAGCGCGCGGACGACGTGGGACGCTGGGGTCGGACGCGTTCGGGCGGCCTGGTGCAGGTCGCGGCCGCCCGCGCGTCGACCCGCCGGAGAGGAATGGGGTGCCATGCCACCGAAGCAGCGAGTGACCTGGTCGGTGGTGCTGCGGCTCGCCGTCGTCGTGACCGCGTTCTCCAACCTCGTCGTTCTCGGGGGCGGCACCGCGCTGTGGTTGGTCGAGGGCGCACGCCGGGACAGCACCGTGCACTCCTGGGGTGACGGGCTGTGGTGGTCGCTCACCACCTTGACGACCGTCGGCTACGGGGACCACGTTCCCGTGACCACCACGGGTCGTCTGATCGGCGCCGGGGTGATGGTGGCGGGAGTGGCGGTCATCGGTGCCGTGGCGGCCATCGTCGCTCTCGCGGTGGCCCTTCGCGTCGCTCGCGAGGAGGAGTTGGCCTTCGAAGCCGAAGCGGAGGTCCTGGAGGCGCGCCTCGACCTGCGGCTCGCTCGGATCGAGGCCCAGCTGGCTGGGCTGGATGCCCGCCTCCAGGCATGGCCGACGGTCTCGCTCGACGACGCCGTGCGCAGCCGCCGCGACGATCAGTAGCGCCCGGGCTGACACCGGCTCGTCCGACCTCAGCCGAGCGATCCGCGGCCCTCGACGTGGGGGACCGCCGATACGGGTTCGCGGAGCTCCTCCTCCGTAGGGATCTCGGCCGCGACATCGTCGGCGTGCAGGGCGTGAGCCATCGCCCAGGCGATCCACCCGACCAGCACGAACAGGACCGAACACACCGCGATCCAGGCCGCTGCGCCGGGGAGCTGGGTCAGCTCGTACATCACCCACCCGAGGATCACCGTGGACGGGATCGTCACCACCCAGGAGGTGAGCATCTTCAGCACGACCCGTACGTTGACCCCCTGTCCGGAGGCGACCCCGGAGCCCATGATCGAGGACGCGACGGCGTGGGTGGTAGAGATGGGAATGCCCATGCCGGTGGCGCCGAAGATCGCCGTCACCGCGCCCACGTTGGCGGCCAACCCGGAGCTGGCCCGCAAGGACGTGATCCGCAGGCCCATCGTCTCGATGATCTTCCAGCCACCCCAGACCGTGCCCGCGGCAATTGCGCTGTAGGCGAGCAGCGGAACCCACCAGTCGATCTGAAGGTTGCCGTCGGGCCCCAGGGTGATGTACCCCCCGGCCAGCAGGACGGCCGCCATGATGCCCATGGTCTTCTGGGCGTCGTTCGCGCCGTGCCCGAACGACACCGCGGCAGCCGACAGCAGCTGCAGCCCCTTGAAGACCTTGGCGTCGTCGTGGATTTGCAACCGGCGCTGGAGCCGCGCCAGCACGGCCATCGCCAGGAAGGCGACCGTGAAGGCGACGACCGGCGAGGCGACGATGGCGATCACCGCGGTCCGGACCACCCCCCAGTTGATGGCCGCGAGCCCACCCGCGGCGAGTCCGGCCCCGACCAGCCCGCCGATGAGCGCGTGGCTGGAGGAGGACGGCATCCCGACGTACCAGGTGAGGTAGTTCCAGGCGATCGCCGCGATCAGCGCGGCGAAGACCACCGCGACGCCCTCGGCGTCGTGATGGACGACCTTGGCCACGGTGTTGGCGACCGCGGTGCCGACGAAGAAGAAGGCGCTGAAGTTGAACACCGCGGAGAACCACGGCGCCCAGCGGGCCGGCAGGGCCCGGGTCGCGACCACGGTCGACACCGAGTTGGCGGCGTCGTGGAACCCGTTGGTGAAATCGAAGACCAGGGCCAGCACGATGACCCCGACGATGCCGATCAGCAATCCGTCCACGCAGCCTCTTCCTCGACGCCAAGTAACTTCATCGTCGCGCAGGTTGGCCCGGGACGCGAGGGGCCGAACGTCTCGGCACCCCCGCACTTTGGTCCCGCGCCCCCGGCCTGCGTGCCCGATCGGCCATCCCGGTCTGCCCTGGCGGCCTCACCGGCGCCGGTTGGCGGGACCCGCCGCATCGCGCACCGTCGAGGGGAGCGAACGGGGGCAGCATGCAGGCGGATGACGGCCGAGGCGCGGTCAGTCGGCTGTCCGAGCGCTGGGTACGCGTGGGGCCCGCCGGGCGCTGGGCCGGGTTCACCCTGTGCGGACTGGTGGGCCTGGCCCTGGCGCTGACCTGGACGCTGGCTCTGGCGGTGGCCGCGGGTCGCCCGGCATGGCTGGTTCTCGTGGTGGCGGGCGGCATGCTGGCGGGTCTGGTGGTGGCGGCCGTGGTCGAGGCCCTGGTGGTCGGTCAGCCTCGGCTGGTGTGCTTTCACGCCGAGCTGGCGGCGTTCACGACGGCTACCGGCGCGCTGGTGCTGGCCGGCCTGCCGGTGGTCGCCGCACTGGACCTGGCCGTGCCGGGGCTGGCCGTCTTCCTGGCCTGCGGCCGGGTCGGCTGTCTCGTCACGGGCTGCTGCCACGGCCGCCCCGCCGGCCGCGGGATCCGGTACGGGGCGCTACACGCGGCCGAGGGCCTCCCGCCGGAGTACGTCGACGTACCGCTGTTCCCGGTGGCCGGCGCCGAGGCCGCGGTGTTAGCCGGGCTGGCCGCGATCATGACCGCTGTGGTCCTGTCGCCCGCTCCGGCCGGCGCGGCACTGACCGGCTATCTGCTGGTCCACACAGGTGTGCGATTCTGGCTGGAGTTCCTCCGGGGCGACGTCGGACGGCCGCATCTCGCCGGTTTGTCCGAGGCTCAGTGGACGGCGCTGGCGGCCACCGCCGGTGTGGGTCTGGCGGGGACCGCCGGCTGGGTTGAGCTGCCTGGGTGGCTGCCGGTGGCGACCGGGGTCAGCCTGGTGGCGGGCATCGGGCTGGTCGCCACCCGGCCGGAGCGGGTACGCCTGCGGGGCCCCGCCCATGTCCTCGACCTGGCCAGGATCCTCCGGTGCGCCGCCGGTGCACGGGGTGGGCTGGTCACTGCCACGACCGGCCTCGGGATCCGGGTGTCGGCCTCCGGCGGCAGCGACGGGCCGGGCGGGGTCGCGTTCCACTACGCGTTCTCCCGTCCGTCAGGTCGACTGCGGGACTCCGACGCATCCGCCCTCGGGCGGATCGCCGCCACGGTCGGTAGCCGCGGCCGGGCGGTCGCCACGACGCTGTACCGGTCGGGTAACGGCGTCTACCACGTCGTGGCGCACCCGTCGTCGGTCCGCGGGACGCCGTGACCGAGAACAACGCGGACCGCCGGTTCGCCGATCGCGGGACCGATCATCCGAGCGGTCGCCGCACCGATCGCCCCGGCCTCCCCGAGCGGCCGACCGGGCAGGACGGGGACGGGCTGGACCGGCTCGGGATGGAGCTGGTGGGTCACCGCCTGCCGCCGCCCGGACGCGGCGGCATGTCGGCCACGCTGCTGACCCGGCTCCAGCGGTCGGCCGGCAACCGCGCGGTTCAACGGCGGCTGGCCGGCACCAGTGTGAGCCCCCAGGCCGGGGGTGACACCGCCGCCCAGCCACCGGGCCCGGTGGTCGAGGACGGCGCCGAGCCGGCCCCCGGCCAGCTGCCGCGGACCGCCTTCCTGGCCGCTCTGCGCGCCGAGGTGGAGGGGGTGCTGGCCTCGGGCGACCCGCTCGCTGAGGCCGATGCCCGGGCGCACTACCCGGCGGCCTTCGCTGACCTGGCGAGCCAGGACACCGCCGGCCTGAACCGCTCGCTGCGGGAGAACCTGCCGGGCGTCGAGGGTGCCGATGCCCGGCGTTACATCGCCGCAGCCGGGGTCGCCGCCCGGGCCCGCCTCGCCGGCGGCGTGGTCGCGGCCCCGGTCGGGGTCCTCGGACGGGTGCTGTCCGCGGTCGGTGGCCTGGTCAGTGCGTTGTTCAAGGCCCGCGACGGGGTGGCCACCCCGGAGGACGCGCGCGTGGTCCGCAGCCGGCTCGGCGTCGGCCAACCCCTCGACCCCGGCACCCGGGCACCGATGGAGTCCGCGTACGGACAGGACTTCGCGGACGTCCGCGTGCACACCGACGCCGGGTCGGCGGCGCTGTCGGACCGGCTGGGCGCTCGGGCCTTCACCGTGGGGCGGGACATCACGTTCTCACCCGGCGAGTACCGGCCCGGGATCCCGGAAGGCGACGCGCTGATCGCCCACGAGCTGGCGCACGTGGGGCAGCAGGGCGAGCAGGGCAGCACGTCCGCGTCGGCGTTGGAGGAGGACGCCGACCGGGCGGCCGTCGGAGCCGTCGTGTCGCGCTGGTCGGGGGAAACCGGGGATCAGCAGCAGATCGAAGGGTTTCTGCCCCGCCTGCGGGCCGGGCTGCGCCTGCAGCGCTGCGCCGGACCGGGGACCCAGGTGCGCCCAGCCGGGCCGGGCGGGGCCGCAGGGGGTCAGGCCTGTGTCACGTTGACGAACGACCAGTGGCGCACGGCCGTCCAGGCGGCGCAGGGCATGAGCGGCGAGCAGCGTGCCGGAGCGATGACCCGGCTGGCCCAGCAGGCGGTGTGTGAGCTCGGGATCTCGGTGCGGGCGGCCGGCACCTCGAACGCCGCGGCGGTCGATCCCGCCGACTACGCCCCGATCCCGGTGCTCAACTTCGACGCAGCCCTGAACGACAAGTCCCGCTGGCGGACGTCCCGGACCCGCGACCCCGCGCCGGTGGGCAGCAACGCCGGCTACAACTTCCGGGCCGGTGACCGCCGGTTCGCGATTATCGGTCCCCACGCACTCAACCCCAGCACCTGGTTGACCACCCGCCAGTTCGCCCAGCATGAGCTGGCCCTGGTGGTCGCGCCGCAGCCTGAAGGCCGCAGCAACGACGACCTGGAGCTGCAGGCGTGGACCGAGGACTTCCGCGGCTACTTCCACCAGTACCTCGCGCTTCCCCTTCCCAACCGGCCCGCCTGGCAGCCCTTGATCGGGTACTACGAGCGGGCCGCACCGGAGGTGCGCCAGCAGTCGCTGCGGCGGCTGGTGGACTACTACAGCAACCCTCCGGTGACCGGCGAGGAGGCGGACCGGGTGCGCCGCCAGATCAAGAGCTGGCTGCGGCGGATGAGCGGCACGCTCGTCACCGACCTGGCCGCCGCCTTGCCGGCCGGACCGTGATCACCAGGCGGTGAGCGCCCGGCTGACGGCGGCGACGAGGCGCTGGAAGCTGGCGTCCGCCGAGCGGGGCAGCCCGAACCCGCCACCGAGTTCCAGGCTGACGAAGCCGTGCAGCGCACTCCGGACGAACCGGGCGGCGTCGACGACGTCGGATTCCGGTATCTGGAAGGCGGCGAACACGTCGTCGAAGATCGACACGATCTCCGCTGCGGCCGCCGCCAGGGCGTCATCCTCAGGCGCGGGCGCGCGCACGACGTAGCCGTAGCGGCCCGGGTGGGCCAGCCCGTAGGCGCGGTAGGACCTGGCCAACGCGCTGACGGCATCCGCTGCGGCTCTGCCGGTGCAGGCCCGGCGCATCGTGTCCCCGACCTCGCGCAGCACGACGACGGCCAGCAGGCGGTCGAGACCGTCCAACCCGTCGATGTGCTTGTACAGGCTCGGCGGCGCTACGCCCAGCCGCTTCGCCAGCTCCGACAGGGACAGCCGCTCCCGGCCGACCTCGTCGACGAGGCGGGCTGCCTCGGCCACGATCAGTTCTGCCGAGAGGCCCGCCCTAGGCACGACCGGCCGCTTCGAGCAGGTGGGCGATGGCCGCCGCAGTGACCTCGGGGGCCTGGGCCTGCGGATAGTGACCCACACCGGGGACCATGACCACCTCGGCCTGCAGCTGCTCACCGATCCAGGCTGCCTCCGCGGCTGGGTCCTTCCAGTCGACGTCGGCCGCTCCCATCACCACCACCGAGGGAACCCGGACGTCTCTGAGCCGCCGCTCGGCCGGTGCGTGCGAGGTGCGGGTGGTCCGCACGAAGGCGGGCCAGTGGCCGGGCCGGCGGAGGTTGGACCGAACCCTGGCCTTGTGCTCCTGGTAACCCGGCGGCTTCCGACCCGGCAGCCACTGCGGGTAGTAGGCGAGGAAGGCCGCCGGCCCCCACGGCTTGGTCAGCAGGATGCGGAGGAGCAGCGCGGCCACCGCGCCGCCATCGGGGTCGCGGACGAACGGGCCGAGCAGGGCCAGCCCGTTGATCCGGGCGGGGGCCTCGGCGGCCGCGATGACGGCGGCGCCGGCCGCCATCGAGTTCCCGACCAGGTACGCCGGATCGTCCAGCTGGTCGACCAGGGCCAGGATGTCGCCGGCCAGGGCGACGTCGTCGTACGCGCTGAAGGTGGCGTCGCTGTCGCCGTGGCCCCGGATGTCCAGGGTCACCACCCGGCACCCGGCCCCGACCAGCAGGGGCGTCAGCAGTCGGTAGCTCTGGCGCAGCTCGCCCATCCCCGGCACGCAGATCAGCAGTGGGCCGCTGGTGCCGGCGACGTCGTACGCGAGCCGGCCCTCCGGTCGTACGAGATAACTAATTGTCATAGCCAAAAGGCTAGCATGCGTAGTCAAGCATCGAGCGTGTCCCGTGCGAGCTATTTCGCCCACGTGGCGCGGTGGTGGAAGACGCCTTCCCCGAGCTGTCGAAGACGGACCGGGAGATCCTCCGGCTGCTGGCGAAGGGCTGCAGACGCCCCAGATCGCTCGGCAGCCCTACCTGGCGCCGGAGACGGTGCGCACCAACGTGGGCTCGATCCTGGCCAAGCTCAAACGTCGCTGATCGCACCGAGGCCGCGCTCCGGGCGCGCGAGGCAGGCGTCCGGGCGCGGCAGGGTGACCGGTCCTGATGCCGCGGCCGCTCCCGGCGGGATCGGCTCGCCCAGCCTGTTCCAACTCGCGCCGGTCGGGTCTAGAGTCCACATTGAGGCTGAAGTCCCGGGATGGGACTCGCGGCGATGTTCTGCGTGGGTCCCTCCAGCCGAGCGGCGAAGTCCGTAAGTCCTTCTGTCGAGACCAGGTAGCACCCGCGAACTGCGGCAGGGCCGGACTACCCGTCCACGCGGCTGGTCACCGAGGGGAGCCGCCAGGCGGTGGCCGGGACTTCAGTGCGCGGGCCGCCAGCCATTGGTGGGGGCCATGGTCTGGCAGCCCGCCCCCCCGGTGCGCTCGCGGCCGATCTGCGGCGCCCGTCCGCGGCGCCCGTCCGCGGCGCCCATCCCCGCCGCCCACCGCGTGGACTAGGGTGCGAGCTCGTCGCCGGACCGAACCCCGCCGGCTGTATCGACGAGGACGACCGCGGCGAGCTCCAGTCCGGTGCTCTCGGGTCGCGAGCCGCGACGGGCTTCGACTCCCATCTCGGAGGCGAGTGCGTCGAGGCTGGTGGCCAGCCGTTCGGTCGCGAGCTGCGCGCTGACGTCGTCGCGACGCTTCAGCCAGTTCGTGAAGGCGGTCAGCGCCTCCGCAGGTGCTTCTGCCGCCATCGTCTCGGCCAGCTCCTGTGGCGTCTGCAGGGAATCGGTCATGATGCCTACCTGTCCTTCGTGCGAGCACGACCTCGGGTGGTTCGCGAGGAAGTCCCGGCGACCCGGTGCCTGGTCAGGTATCGGGATTCGTTGGCAGGCCTCACGGCTGACCAGCGGCTCGGTCCACGGTACAGACCCGCCAACGGCGCCGGCGACCGGTCGATCAGGACAGCACCCAGTACGCGGCGACGGCCATCGGCAGCAACCCGCAGGCCAGCAGCGGCGAGTACGGGTGGCGCCGGTTGATGACCAGGACCGCGGCGGTGGTGAGCAGTCCGGTCACCCCGGACATCACCCACAGGCCGATGACGCTGGGTCCGCCCGCCGTGCTCGGCGCCAGGGCGGTGTACCCGGCCAGCAGGCACGAGATCGCCCCACCGACCACGATCACCAGCACTGAGCCGACCACGCGCTGGACCAGGTCCAGGCTGCGCCGGTCCTCTTCCTGATCCAGCTGAACCGGATCCACCGGCGTCGAACCGGTCACCTCGACCTCTTGGTGCCGGCGCTCCTTGACATGCTGCTTTCTCATCTCGACCTCCCAGGCGGCGATCCACGGCTGCTGATCCGGCGGGTCGTCTGGTCGCTCGACGTGGCAGTCGATGCTGAGAGCTCAGGCGGTCGCGTTGGGGGCTGGGGCGACGCCGTCACGGTCAAGGATACGCGCGCGGTGAGGATCCGGGCGCCCAGCTGTGCGGTGGGATTCTCAGTCCTCGAGCTCCCGCCCGCGCCACTCGGGGAGGAAGATCGCGGCGATCATGGCCAGCAGGAACGCGGCGGCGAACACGGCGAACAGACCGAACAGGCCGATCGAGCCGCGCAGCGGCAGCACCACCAGGGGGGCCACGATGGCCGCGATCCGCCCGAAGGCGGTGGCGCTGCCGGCCCCGGTGGCGCGCAGCGCCGTCGGGTAGACCTCCGGCGTCACGGCGTACAGCGCGCCCCAGGCGCCGAGGTTGAAGAACGACAGGGCGATCCCGGCCGCCAGGATCGTGGCCACGCCGGAGGCAAGCCCGAACATGGCCGCGGCCACGGCAGAGCCGGCCAGGAACGCGACGAGGGTGGCCCGGCGGCCCCACACCTCGATCAGGACCGCGGCCAGGGCGTAGCCGGGCAGCTGGGCCAGGGTGATGATCAAGGTGTAGCCGAACGACCGGACCAAGGGGAAGCCGGCCGAGACCAGCAAGGTCGGCAGCCAGATGAAGGCGCCGTAGTAGGCGAAGTTGACTCCGAACCAGGTGAGCCACAAGGCCAGCGTCCGCCGCCGCCAGCGGGGGGTCCACAGCTGCGCCGGACTCGGCCGGACCTCGACCACCGGCGGGTGGTCGGGGGAGGCCGTTGGCACGACCCCGGCCGAGGCCTCGAACCGTCGGACCGCCTGCTCGGCCTCGGCAGTACGGCCGCGGCGTTCCAGGAAGCGCACCGACTCGGGCAGCGTCCACCGGATCACCAGGGCGTACGCGGCCGGCAGCAGACCGATGGCGAAGGCCCAGCGCCACCCCGCGGCCGAGGACGGCACGACGAGGTAGCCGATCACCGCGGCGGCCACCCAGCCGACGGCCCAGAACGACTCGAGGATCACCACCACCCGGCCGCGGATGCGCGCCGGGGCGTACTCGCTGACCAGTGTCGAGGCCACCGGCAGCTCGGCCCCCAGACCCAGGCCGACCACGAACCGGAGGACGAGCAGGGCGCCCACCCCGGTGGCCAGCGCGGAGGCGCCCGTCGCGAGCCCGTACACCAGCAGGGTCACGGCGAACACCGACCGCCGGCCGACCCGGTCGGCGAGCAGCCCGCCGAGGCTCGCGCCGACCGCCATCCCGACGAAACCGATCGACGCGATCCAGGACAGCTGGGTCGCCGACAGGGACCACTGGGTGGCCAGGGCCGCGAGGATGAACGAGACCAGGCCCACGTCCATCGCGTCCAGGGCCCAGCCGACCCCGGACCCGACCAGCAATCGCCGGTGCTGCGCGGTGAACGGGAGCCGGTCGAGGCGCTGGGACCGGGTGAGCTCTTTGGTGGCCGCCGGCATGGCTCGGGACTCTACCGGCCCCGCCCGCTGACCCGCCGGGCAGCGTGACCCTCGCCGACGACTCCCGGCTCGCCTAGGCTCCGCGTCATGGAGCTGCTGCCGATCGCGTTCACCAGCGGGTGGACCAGCGGCATCAACGCGTACGCGACGGTGCTGGTCCTGGGCCTGCTGGGCCGCTTCGCGGGCATGGGCGAGATCCCGCCCGGGCTGCAGCGCACCGACGTCCTGATCGTGATGGCGGTGCTGACCGCGGTCGAGCTGGTCGCTGACAAGATCGCCTACGTCGACTCCGTCTGGGACACTATCTCCACCGTGGTCCGCCCGGTGGCGGGAGCCGTGATCGGGGCCCTGCTGGCCGGCAACAACGGCGACCTGCTGACCATCGCGCTGGCGTCGGTGGGCGGGGTCACGGCCCTGCTCAGCCACCTGACCAAGTCCGGGCTGCGGCTGGCCATCAACACCTCACCGGAGCCGGCCAGCAACATCGCCGCCTCGGTGGCCGGCGACGTGAGCGTGGTCGGCGTCAGCGTCCTCGCGCTGCTGTTCCCGGTGCTCGCGGCCGTGGTGGCGGCGATCCTGCTGGTGGTCGGCATCGTGGTCACCGTGCTGGTGCTGGGCCGGGTCCGACGGGGCTTCCGGTCGTTCCGCCGGTGGTGGCGCCGGGAGCCGGGCACCAGCGCGACCTGAGATGTCCCGACCGCAGGGTCGGCTCGCGCGGCCGGTCAGATCCAGGAGCGGAACCACATCCGGGCCCGCCAGGACTCGTACGCCAACACGGCGTCGGTGAGGATCGGGTAGATGTAGGCGAAGTTCGCCCCGACCAGGGCCAGGAACGCGCCGGCGACGACGGCACCGAGCATGCGCCGGTCGCCCGCGCGGGCTGCGCCGAGGATCGTGCCCAGGCAGAGCGCCACCGCCATCACCAAGAACGGCAACAGCGCGATCGCATAGAAGTAGAAGACGGGGCGGCTGTCGTACAGGAACCACGGCAGCCACACCGACAGCACGCCGACCACCGGGATGCCGAAGCGCCAGTCCCGTACCCCCACCCAGCACACCGCAGCCACGATCAGCGCGACCACCCCGGCCCACCACAGCGCAGGCGTCCCGATCCCGAGCACCACACTGATGCACTTGTCGGTCGCCGTGCAGCCCGACGTGCCGGGCGGGATGTCGTTCTGCACGTACATGCTGAGCGGCCGGGCGATGATCAGCCAGCCGCCCGGCTTGGCGTCGTAGGCGTGGGTCGCGCTGTTGATGAAGTCGCCGGTGTGGAACTCCCAGATGGCCCGGTGGTACTGCAGCAGCGACGCCAGCGGCCGGCCGAGCAGCTGCACGGACAGGGCGTCGGGGTGCTTCGCGCCCCAGTCCCGCTGGTAGCCGCCGCTGCTGGCCAGCCACGACGCCCAGCTCGACACGTAGACCAGGCCCGACAGCACGACCAGGGACACGAACGCCGGGATGCCGTCCCGGAGCAGGCCGACCAGGGTGAGCCGCCCGCTGCCGGCCAGCCGGCGGGCGCCGACGTCCCAGGCCAGCGACAGCAGCGCGAACGCCGCCAGCACGTAGACGGCGTTCCACTTCGTGCCGAGCGCCAGACCGAAGCACACGCCCGCGGCGATCCGCCACGGCCGGACGAGCAGCGCCGGGCCGAACCGGCCGCCCAGCTCGGTCAGCCGGTGGTGTTCGAGGTGGTCGGCGAGGCGGTTGCGCAGCCAGTCCCGGTCGGCGGCGAGGCAGGCCACCGCGGCGACCAGGAAGAAGGCCAGGAAGCCGTCCAGCAGCGCGGTCCGGGACAGCACGGTGGCCAACCCGTCGAAGGCGAGCAGGAGCCCGGCGATGCCGCCGACCAGGGTCGACCGGGACACCCGCCGGACCAGGCGGACCAGCACGAGCACCAGCAAGGTCCCGAAGATCAACGGTCCCACCCGCCAGCCGAGCGAGTTCATCCCGAACAGGTGCTCCCCGAAGGCGATCAACCACTTGCCGACCTGGGGGTGCACCACGAACTCGGCGCTGTTCTGCATCACGTCCACGTTGCCGGCCACGACCTTCGCGTTGGCGTCCTGCGGCCAGTTGCGCTCGTAGCCGAAACGCAGCAGCGAGTACGCGTCCTTGGCGTAGTACGTCTCGTCGAAGACCAGCGCGTTCGGTCTGCTGATCCCGACGGCGCGGACCACGAAGGCGATGGCGGTGATCACGGCGGTGACCAGCCAGCCGTACAGCCGGTCGGTCATCGGCGGCACCCGGAGCCGCTCGACGGTGCTCGCCAGGTGCGGGCGCGGGCTGCCCTCGTCGGCCGGCGGCGGGACCTCCGTCGCGACGGCTTGCTCGATCACCGGGCCATAGTAGGTGAGCACTCCGGGTCGACCGGGCGGCTCACGCGGGGCTCCGGAGGGGTCTGCCAGGCTGGGCCCATGAGCGGTACGGCATGACCGGTGACCCCGGCGTCGTCGTCCTCGCCGGCACCCCCATCGGCGACGTCGACGACGCGACTCCCGCCCTGCGGCGGGAGCTGGCCCGGGCCGACGTGATCGCCGCCGAGGACACCCGCCGGCTCCGGCGGCTGCTGGAGCGGCTCGACCTGGGCATCGATGCGCGGGTCGTCTCCTACTTCGAGGGCAACGAGGCCGGGCGGCTCCCGGAGCTGCTGGCCGCCCTCGCCGAGGGCCAGCGGGTGGTGGTGGTCACCGACGCCGGGATGCCGTCGGTCTCCGACCCGGGGTACCGGCTGGTCAGCGCAGCGGTGCAGCACGGGTTCCGGGTGACGGCGGTGCCGGGGCCGTCGGCGGTGCTGACCGCGCTGGCGGTCTCCGGTCTGCCGGTGGACCGGTTCTGCTTCGAGGGCTTCCTGCCGCGCAAGGCGGGGGAGCGGGCTCGCCGGCTCGCGGACCTGGCGCGCGAGCCGCGGACCATGGTCTTCTTCGAGGCGCCGCACCGGACCGCGGAGACGCTGACCGCGATGACGGAGGCGTTCGGCCCGGAGCGGGCGGGGGCGGTCTGCCGGGAGCTGACCAAGACCTACGAGGAGGTCCGGCGCGGCGGGGTGGCCGAGCTCGCCGGCTGGGCCCGGGGCGGTGTCCGGGGCGAGGTCACGCTGGTGGTGGCGGGGGCGGTACCGGCGGCCGCCGACCTGCCCTCGGCCGTGGCCGAGGTGTGGCGGCGGGTCCAGGACGGCGAGCGGCTGAAGCCGGTGGTGGCCGAGGTGGCGCGGGAAAGCGGCCTGCGGAAGAACGCGCTGTACCAGGCGGCGCTCGAGACGGGCCGGCGATGAGCCGGGCGGGCCTGCCGCCGGAGGCGCCGGCGGCGCTCCCGTCCCCGGTCACCGACACCCATTGCCACCTGGACGTGGCGGCGGAGGTCAGCGGGCTGCCGCCCGCGGAGGCGCTGCGGCGGGCCGCGGCGGTGAACGTCGACCGGATCGTCCAGATCGGCTGCGACGTCGCCGGTTCGCGCTGGGCGGTGGCCGCCGCCGAGCGCTGGCCGCAGGTCGTCGCCGGGGTGGCCATCCACCCCAACGACGCGGCCCGGATGACCCCGCCCGAGCTGGACGCCGCCCTGCAGGTGGTCGCCGAGCTGGCGTCGCATCCCCGGGTCCGGGCGGTGGGGGAAACCGGGCTGGACTTCTTCCGTACCCGGGAGCCGGCCGGGCAGGCGACCCAGCGCCGGGCCTTCGCCGCGCACATCGCGTTGGCCAAGTGGCGGGACCGCACCCTGGTCATCCACGACCGGGACGCGCACGCGGCCGTGCTGGACGTGTTGGACGCGGAGGGTCCGCCCGCGCGGATGGTCATGCACTGCTTCTCCGGCGACGCCGGGTTCGCTCGGGCCTGCCTGGACCGCGGCGCCCACCTCTCGTTTGCGGGGACGGTGACGTTCAAGAACAACGAGCAGCTCCGGGACGCCCTTCGGCTGGCGCCGATCGACCGGGTGCTGACCGAGACCGACGCCCCGTACCTGACGCCGATGCCGTACCGCGGCCGGTCCAACGCCTCGTACCTGATCCCGTACACGGCCCGGGCGATGGCCGAGGTCCGCGGGGACGACCTCGGCGTGCTGTGCCGGGCCCTGCGGGAGAACGCGGAGGCGGCGTTCGGCGGGGCCTGGGGCTGAGGTGGAGCTGGTCGAGGTGCTGCGGCGGCGCCGGATGACCCGGCGCTACGACCCGGGGCGGCCGGTGACCGAGGAGCAGCTGGCGACGATCCTGGACGCCGCGGTGCGGGCTCCCTCCGCCGGCTTCAGCCAGGGCGTCAGCTATCAGGTGCTGACCGGCGCGGACGTCGCCGCCTACTGGGCGGTGACCGCGCCCGCCGAGGGGGACCGCTGGCTGGCCGGGCTGCGGACGGCGCCGGCGCTGGTGCTGGTGTGGACCAGTGAAGACGCCTACCTCGACCGGTACGCCGAGCCCGACAAGGGCTGGACCGACCGCGACCCGGAACGGTGGTCGGCTCCGTACTGGTGGGTCGACGCGGGGATGGGGGTGATGGCCGCCCTGCTGCGGGCCACCGACCTGGGGCTCGGCGCCTGTTTCTTCGGCGTGCCCCCCGACCGCCGGGCCCAGGTCAGGGCCCGGTTCGGCGTGCCCGCCGACCAGCGGTCGGTCGGCGTGCTGAGTCTCGGCACCCCCGGCGGGCCGCCCGGGCGACCTCGACGCGCTCGACGGCCCCGGGACGAGGTCGTCCGGTTCGGGACCTGGTCTCCATCCGGTGCGGGTGATACAGGTACGGGTACCCGCGGTGAGGAATGAGGTCCGGCTCCGACCCGCTATAGTCCCCTAGGGATCAAGATCCCGAGGTGGGGGAGGAGCAACATGACCGAGGGTGCACTCACGCCGACGTCCTACGCGATCCTCGGCCTGCTGGCGGTCCGTCCGTGGACGACCTATGAGCTGGCCAAGCAGGTGGACCGTACCCTGCACCGGTTCTGGCCCCGGACCCGGAGCAAGCTGTACGAGGAGCCGAAGAAGCTGGTCGCCCAGGGCCTGGCCGAGGCCGAGGCCGGGGCTCAGGGGCGACGCCCCCGGACCGTGTACTCGATCACCCCGGCCGGGCGGCGGGCGCTGGCGGCCTGGCTGGCGGCGCCCAGCTCCCCGCCGGTCCTGGAGTCAGAGGCGCTGCTCAAGGTGTTCTACGCCGAGAGCGGTACGACCGACGACCTGCGAGCCACGCTCCAGGGACTGCGGGCCTGGGTCGGGCCTCTCACCCAGGAGAACGTCCAGGTCGGCCGGGCGTACGTGTCGGCGTCCGGTCCGTACCCGGACCGGCTGCCCGTGCTGGTGCTCACCAGCCGGTTCCTGGACGACTACCTGGAGCTGGTGGACCGGTGGTCCCTCTGGGCCACGGAGGTGGTGGCGGACTGGCCGGACCGGCCCGGGGCGGCGACCCCGGACCTGGACGAGCTGGCCGCGACCGTCCGTCAGGCCGAGGCCCGGGCCCGCCGGCACGCGGCGGCTGGGCCCGGGCCGGACCCTCAGGTGCCGACTGGCTGAACCGCGCCGAACGCGTCGCGGTGGTCGCGCAGGAAGTCGACCAGCCTCCGGGCCGGTGTGCCGGTCAGCTCGGTCACCGTGTCGGTGACGCTGTCCTGGACCCCGGCCCGCAGCCGGGCGAAGACGCCCACGACCTGCTCGGCGACGACCTGAGGCAGGCCCGCCTGCACCAGTCCTTCGACGGCTGCCGGGTCCGGCACTGCGAGGTAGGACACCGACCGTCCGGTGATGGCGCCCAGGGCGGTGGCCACCTCGGCGAAGCTGATCGCCGCCGGACCGGTCAGCACGTACGAGGCGCCCTCGTGACCCGTGCTCAGCAGGGTGGCGGCGGCCGCCGCGGCGACGTCCCGCGGGTCGATCATCCCGATCCGGGCCCCGCCCGCCGGGGCGATCAGCAGCCCCTGCCGGCGGACGGGTTCCGCCGAGGCCAGCAGGTTGGTCATCAAGAAGCCCGGCCGGAGGCAGACCGCGGGCACGCCGGAGGCCGCCAGGTGCCGCTCGATCAGCCCGTGCGTGTGCCAGTAGGGCGCGGGCGAGCCGATCTCGGCACCCCGGGCGGACAGCTTGACGATCCGGCCGACCCCGGCCCGGGCCGCCTCGTCGATGACCGTGCACTCGTACTCGAGCTGACCGGGCACGTTGCCGCAGGCCAGGAACACGGCCTCGGCGCCCTCCACCAGGCGGCGGACAGCCCGCGGGTCGCCGAGCTCGCCGACCACGACTTGGGCCCCGGATCGGGCGAGCGGGTTGGCGCGGTCCGGGTCCCGGACCAGGGCTCGGACCCGGAGCGGCGGGCGGTCGAGCAGTGGGAGCAGCTGCGACCCGATGGTGCCGGTCGCCCCGGTCACCGCGATCGTGCGGGGGGAGCTGGTGTCGGTCATGGTGGTGCCTGCTTTCTGTGCTGAGGACCGGCCCACGTCAGGCCGGTCCGATGGGGCGGGTGAACCGGAACAGGTTCCGGGGGTCGTAGTGCTGTTTCAGGGCGACCATCCGGGCCCAGTCGTCCGGCGTGTACGCGGCCCGCACCCGCTCGGGCGTGGCGGCCTCCAGGTCGAGGAAGTTCAGGTACGTCTCACCGGTCACGTGCGGGCGCATGGCGGTGGCCAGCCGGGCGAGGTGGTCGCGGACCCGGGCGGCGTGCTCCGGGGTCGGCGTCACCCCGACGGCGTTGAGGCTGAACCCGGCGCGGGTGTGGGCCATCGGGTGCAGGGCTCCGGGCGGACCGGCGAGGGCGCCGCCCAGCAGCCGGAGCTCCACCATCACCAGCGGCGAGCCGCTGCCCGGCCCGGCCAGCGCCACGAGGTCGTCGATGGCCTCCGGCGTCAGGTCGGCGACCAGCTCGGTGTGGTTGGTGGCCGGCAGCGGCTCGGTCGGGTCCATGCTGATCGACGGCAGGCCGGGGATCGGCAGCCGGCCGAAGGTGTCGACCGCGGCCGGTCCCAGCGCGGCACGGGCCTGGTCGATCAGCGTCCTGCCCTCGGTGAGGTCGCCGCAGAAGCAGCCCCGCAGGGCCACCAGGGACCGCCCCCGCAGGGCCTCCGGGACGGTCGGCAGCGGCGGAAAGGACCGGAAGGTGGCCGCGGCCGTCAGCTCCGGAGGCACCGACCGGCTCCATGCGGCGAAGAACGCCAGCACGTCGCGCGCCCGGTCCAGCGGGTAGTAGAGGTTGCCGGCGTAGACCTGGGTCAGCGGCTGCAGCGCGATCTCCAGCGACGTGACCACCCCGAGGGTGCCGGCGCCGCCGGCCAGGCCCCACAGCAGGTCGGGATGGGACGACGGGCCCGCCGTCACCAGCTCACCGTCCGCGGTGACGACCTCGGCGCCGAGCACCGCGTGCGCCGCGAGCCCGAAGCGACGACCCAGCCAGCCGAACCCGCCGCCAAGGGTGTAGCCGACCACGCCGACGCCGTGGCTCGACCCGGGCAGTCCGGTGAGACCGTGCGCGGCGGCGAGGGGAACCAGGTCGTCCCAGAGCGCCCCCGCGTCCACCCGCGCGGTCCGGGCGGCCGGGTCGACGCTGACCTGCCGCATTCCGGAGGTGGTGACCAGCAGGCCACCGTCGCAGCCGCGGCCGGTGCCGTGTCCGGTGGCCATCACGCCGACCCCGAGCCCGGCGTCGGCGGCGAAGCGTACGGCGGCCTGGACGTCGGCGGCGCTCTCGGCCGTGACGACGAGGGCGGGCTGGTGCACGGCGTTGCGGTTCCAGGCCGCGCGGGCCGGGTCGTACCCCGGGTCGCCCGGCCGGTGGACCCGGTGCTGGAGGGGGCGGAGGCCGACGAGGCTGCGCTCGACGGACGGGGTGCTGCTGGTGATCATGATCGTTCCTCGGGGGTGCTGGGGGCCGGTGGGTGCGCTGCGGATGACGGCCCGGGGCGCGGGTGGTGGCGGAGATGGAGGGTGAGCATCAGGGCGCTGGCCGCGATGTAGAAGCCGTGCAGGAACCAGATCGGCCCGACCGGCAGGGTGCTGACGTAGACGGCCTGGATCGCGTTGCCGACGTTGGCCAGGACCAGGCTCGGGCGGCTGTACGAGGCGAGGTCCCGGGTGCGCACGGCCCGGTACAGCATCGGCAGGTAGCTGCCCACGAACACCGCGGTCGACACCAGGCCGGCCAGCAGGGCGAGCTGCCTCACGGCCGGCACCCCATCGAGCGGCAGCGGCAGCGGCGGCGCGGTGCGGCGACGTCCCTCGCGGACCGGTACCTCATGACGTACTCCTGAGCCTGATAGTCCGTTGGGGACTAGCGAAATAATAGTCCCTTTGGGAGTAACGTCAAGCGGCCGGTGATACCGCGTCGAGGCCGTGTGGTCCAGGTCACGGAGATCGTGACGTTTTGGCTGGTCCGCGAGGTCGCCGTTATGATTTCGTGACCGAACCGGCCGCTGGCCGAACCGTGACCGACGCCGGCTCGACCGGCCCACCCCTGGAGCACTCGTGCGAAAGATCATTCCCGCTGTCGTCGCCGGCGCTGCTGCCCTGGCCGTGGCCGGCGGCACCTTCGCTTACGCCAACCTGGACAAGGACGTCACCTTGTCCGTCGACGGCGCCGCATCCGACGTGAGCACGATGAAGGGCACGGTCGGTGAGGTCCTCGCCGACCGCGGCATCAGCCTCGGGCAGCACGACGTGGTGGCCCCCGCGCCAGGGACCACCGTCACCGACGGCACCCGGATCGCCGTGTCCTACGGTCGCCAGGTGACCGTGAAGGTCGACGGCCGGCCGAAGACCTTCTGGACCACGGCCACCACCGTCGGCGACGCCCTCGGTGCGCTGAACCTCGACGCAGCCGGGGCCGACCTGTCGACCAGCCGCAGCGCCATCATCGGGCGGCAGGGGCTGTCGCTCGACGTCGCCACGCTGAAGACGGTGACCATCAAGCAGGGCCGCGACAAGCGCACCCTGAAGACCACCGCCCCGACGGTCGGGGCCGCCCTCGACGCGGCCAAGATCACCGTCGACGCCGACGACGAGCTGAGCACGAGCGCGAGCAGCCGCCTCACCGACGGGGCTTCGTTCCGTGTCACCGAGGTCGACGTGAAGAAGGTCACCAAGACCGTCGACGTCGGCTACGACACCGTGTACAAGAAGACCGCCAAGCTGGACAAGGGCAAGACCAGGGTCGACACCGCCGGCCGCACCGGTGAGCGGACGGTGGTCTACACCGTGGTTCGGCACGACGGCAAGGTCGACAGCCGGAAGAAGATCAGCTCCACGATCACCGACAGGCCGACCGACAAGGTCGTCCTGGTCGGCACCAAGGAGGAGTCCGCCGGGTCCGGCGGCTCCAACTTCGCCGGCGGCAGCACCGTCTGGGACCGGCTGGCCAAGTGCGAGTCCGGGGGGAACTGGGCGATCAACACCGGCAACGGGTTCTCCGGTGGCCTGCAGTTCATGGCCTCCACCTGGCGGGCCTACGGGGGCAGCGGAGCGGCCCACAACGCGAGCCGGGCCGAGCAGATCCGGGTGGCCGAGAAGATCCGCGCCGACGTCGGCTACAGCGCCTGGCCCGGCTGCAGCGCGAAGCTGGGCCTGCGCTGAGCGACGGTCCGCGGTCGGGTCTGCTGGACCCGACCACGGTCCGTGACCTCGCCACCCGGTTGGGTCTGCGGCCCACCAAGCAGCGCGGCCAGAACTTCGTCGTCGACGCCAACACCGTCCGACGGATCGTCGGCCTGGCCAAGGTCGGGGCGCAGGACACGGTGCTGGAGGTGGGCCCCGGCCTGGGCTCGCTGACGCTGGGGCTGCTGGAGGTCGTCGAGCGGGTGGTCGCGGTCGAGATCGACGCGCTGCTCGCGGAGGCGCTGGCCGGGACCGTCGCGGACCGGATGCCGGATCGGGCCGGGGCCCTCGACGTGCTCGCCGAGGACGCCCTGAAGATCACCCGACTGCCCGCGGAGCCGACCGCGGTGGTGGCCAACCTCCCGTACAACGTCTCGGTGCCGGTGCTGCTGCACCTGCTGGCCACCTTCCCCCACTGGCAGCGCGGTCTGGTGCTGGTCCAGGCGGAGGTGGCCGACCGGCTGGCCGCGCCGCCCGGCTCGCGGACCTACGGGGTGCCGTCGGTCAAGATGGCCTGGTACGCCGAGACCCGTCGGGTCGGCACCGTGTCGGCCAGCGTGTTCTGGCCGGTCCCCAACGTCGAGTCCGGCCTGGTGTCGATCCTGCGCCGGGACCCGCCGGCGACCACCGCCACCCGGACCCAGGTGTTCGCGGTGGTGGACGCCGCCTTCGCCCAGCGCCGCAAGATGCTCCGCTCCGCGCTGGCCCGGGTCGCCGGGTCCAGCAGCGCGGCGTCGAGCGTCCTGGAGGCGGCGGGCGTGGACCCGCAGGCCCGCGGTGAGGTCCTCGACGTCGCCGCCTTCGCCCGGATCGCCGAACGGCTGCCGATCCAGCCGTCGCGACCCTGACCGGGGCGGCTCGCCCCAGGTGGCTAGCCTCGGCCTGTGGCGTCACCCCA
>CAWHTY010000033.1:0-13572 GCA_963832435.1 uncultured Actinomycetota bacterium | reverse complement strand
TGTACGCACCCGGGTGGATCGAGGAACCGCTGCGGGCGGACGACCTGGCCGGGCACGCCGAGCTCCGGCGGCGGATCAGCACCCCGATCGCGATAGGTGAGAACCTGCACACCGTGTACCGGTTCCGGGACGCCCTCGACGCCGAGGCCTGCGACGTGATCCAGCCCAACGTGGTCCGGGTCGGAGGGATCACCCCGTTCCGGGCTGTCGTCGACCTGGCCGACGAGCGCGGGGTCACGCTGCACCCGCACCTGCTGCCTGAGCTCTCCGGACTGTTGGCCCTGACGCTTCCGCGGCCCTGCCTGGTCGAGGCGGTCGAGGACGCCGCGCTGGCCTCGCTCGGACTGCTCGCCGGGCCGGGGCCGGTCTCCATCCAGGACGGTCGGCTGACCGAGCGCGGCCGGGTTGGACTCGGGCTGGAGTTCCGGGACGCGCGCGTCGGGGCGGCGCGATGACAGCCGAGGGGGCCGCCGCGCCCGCCCGGCTTGTGCTGGTGGGTGTCCAGGGCTTCGGTCGGGTCCACGCCGAGCGGATCGCCCGGCTGGCCGGTGAGGGCCTGGTGCAGCTGGTGGCCACCGTGGACCCCGCCCACGTCGCCGACCCGCCCGTCGTCTACGGCGCGCCGCTCTACGCCGACCTGGCTGAGGCCCTGGCCGCCGCCCCGGTCGACGTGGTGATCATCGCCGCCCCCCTGGGCGTGCACTTCCCGCTGGCCCGGGTCGCGCTGGAGGCCGGCGCCGACGTCCTGCTGGAGAAGCCCCCGGTGGCCTCGTTGGCGGACTTCGAGCGCCTGCTGGCCATCCAGCAGGCCACCGGCGGGGCCGTACAGGTGGGCTTCCAGAGCCTGGGTGCCGACGCGCCGCGGCGGTTCGCCGACGACGCGTTCGGGATCGGCGCGGTGACCTCGGTCAGCGCGGTCGGGGCCTGGTCGCGCACCGTCGGCTACTGGGGCCGGTCGCCGTGGGCCGGCCGCCGCAGTCTGAACGGTCGCCCCGTGGTCGACGGCGTGGTCACCAACCCGCTGGCCCACGCGGTGGCCACCGCGCTGGCCGTCGCGGGTGCCCGCCGGTCGGCGGACGTGGACACGGTGCAGACCGACCTGTTCCGGGCCAACGCGATCGACAGCGACGACACCTCGGTGGTCCGGATCCGGACCACCACGGGGATCCCGGTCACCTGTGCTCTCAGCCTGTGCGCGCCGGACACCACCGAGCCGCGGCTGATCATCCAGGGTGCGCACGGCCGCGCCACCCTCGCGTACACCACGGACCGGGTCGAGATCGCGACCGGCGACACCGTGCGGACCGAGACGGTGCCGCGGACCGACCTGCTGGAGAACCTGCTGGCCCACCGCCGGGACGGCACGGCGCTCCGGGTGCCGCTGGCCGACACGGGCGCGTTCATGCGGGTCCTGGACGCCGTGGCCGCGGCCGACGAGCCGGTCCGGATCGACCCGCGGGCCATCCGCTGGAGCGGCGAAGGGGCCGAGCGTCGGCCCGTGGTGGACGACGTCCAGCACTGGCTGGAGACCGCCGCCCGCACCGGGCGGACCTTCACCGAGCTGGGTGTGCCGTGGGCCCATCCGGACCGGGACCGGGTGCTGCTGACGGCCCGGGTCGACCAGACCGCGGTCGCCTCCTACATCGACGGGCGCGGCACGATCCCCACCTCCAGCCCGCGGCCCGTGCTGCACCCTGTGCGGACCCTCGGCGGGGTGGTGCTGACGGCCCGGCACCCGGCCGACCACGACTGGCACCTCGGTCTCGGGGTGGCGATCCCGGACGTGAACGGCAGCAGCTTCTGGGGTGGCGGGACCTACCTGCACGGCCAGGGGTATGTGCTGCTCGACAACCACGGCCAGGTGGTGGGCGAGGAACCCCAGGCCGAGGAGAACGGCTTCACCCAGCGGCTGCGGTGGGTCGGCCGGTCCGGGGCGGTTGAGCTCACCGAGCGGCGCAGCGTCGGGTGGGAGCGCATCGACGAGCGCAGCTGGCGGCTCACCTTCGCCGCCGACCTGAGCAGCGAGACCGGGGCGGTGCTCAACTCGCCCGGCAGCAAGGGACGACCCGGCGGGGGGTACGGGGGCCTGTTCTGGCGCTTCCCTGCCTGCTCCGACGTGGAGGTGTTCACCGCCGACGCTCGGGGTGAGGACGCGGTCCATGGGCAGGTGGCCCCCTGGCTCGCCTGGTCGGCGGACTTCGCGGCCGGCCCGGGGATCAGCGGGCGGGCGACGGTGGTCCTGGTCTCTCCGCAGGCCGCCGCGGCAGGCCGCCCGTGGTTCGTCCGGGTCCGCGACTACCCGGGGGTCGGCTCGGCCCTCGCCTGGGAGCAGCCGCTGCTGCTGGGCCCGGGGGAGGTGCTGCCGCTCCGCCTGGACGCGGTGGTGGCCGACGGTCGCCTCGCTCCCGACGACGCCGCCCGCCTGGCCGAGGCGGCGGCGGTCCGCGCATGAGCGGCTCCCTCGTCGTGGACTCCGGGGCCGAGCTGCAGGTCAAACGACAGCGAGTGCTGGACGTCCTCGACGCGGCCGGTGCCGAGGCGGTGGCCCTGACCAGCGGGCCCGCGTTGGCCTGGTACCTCGGAGGCGCCCGGAGCCACGTCAGCCTGACCGGCGACCCGGTGCTGTGTGTCCGGGTGAGCCGCGGCGGAGACGCGGTGCATGTTCCCGCCAACGAGCAGGCCCGCCTGCTGGCCGAGGAGCTGCCCGACGGGCTGACTGTGCACGCGCGCCCCTGGTTCGCCCCGGCGCCGGAGCTGGACGCGGTGGCCGAGTCCACCATGACCGGGGCCCTGCTGCGGGCGCGCTCACCGCTGCTGCCGGTGGAGGTCGACCGGTTCCGCCGGCTCGGTGAGGACGCCGCCGCGGTCCTGAGCGACGTGCTGGGTGCCGCCGCCGCTCCCGACTGGACTGAGCGCCGGCTCGCCGCCGAGGTGAGTCGCGGCCTGGTCGAGCGCGGCGCCGACGCCCTCGTCGTCCTCGTCGCGGGGCAGGACCGGGTCCACCTCCCCCACCCGCTGCCCACCTCCGCCCGGATCGGCCGTCGCGCGCAGGTCGTGGTCTGCGCGCGTCGGCACGGGCTCATCGCCGACCTCAGTCGCGCTGTCGCGTTCGGGTCCCTGTCGGCCGGGGAGCGCGACCTGCAGCTGCGGATCCTCGCAGTCGAACAGCAGGCGCTGGACGCAACCCGGCCCGGCGCGCAGCTAGCTGAGGTGCTGACCGCGATCGCAGCAGGGTACGCCTCGGCCGGGTTCGGCCGGGACCACTGGCAGGGTCACCACCAGGGCGGGGTGGCCGGCTATGCGGGGCGTGACCCGCGAGCCACGCCCGACTCCGCGTTCGTCGTGCGGGCCGGCCAGGCGTTCGCCTGGAACCCCTGGGCTCCCGGTGCCAAGGTCGAGGACACGATGCTGCGCACCGAGGACGGCTTCGAGGTGCTGACCCGCGACCCGTGCTGGCCGACCGCCCCGATCGGCGGGCGCCACCGACCCGTGACCTGGGAACGTTGACCCGTCGCCGTCGGCGACGGGTCGGTCACCATCCACAGCAACCGAGGAGAGAACCAGCATGAGCACGATCGCCTTCATCGGACTCGGCATCATGGGCGCCCCGATGGCGGTCCACCTGGTGCAGGCCGGCCACGACGTGATCGGGGTGAACCGCAGCCCGCAGGCGGTCGACCGGCACGTCGAGTCCGGCGGTCGCCGGGCCGACAGCCTCGCGGCGGCGGTCCGCGAGGCCGAGGTCGTGATCACCATGGTCCCGGACTCCCCGGACGTCGAGAGCCTGGCCCTCGGCCCGGACGGGATCTACGCACACGCCCGGCCCGGCACGATCCACCTCGACATGTCCTCAATCCGGCCGGACGTGGCCGCGCGGCTGGCGACCTCCGGAGCCGAGGCCGGCCTGCGGGTGCTGGACGCCCCGGTCAGCGGGGGCGAGGCCGGAGCCAAGGAGGCGAAGCTGTCGATCATGGTGGGTGGGGAGCCGGAGGCCTTCGCCCGGGTTCGCCCCATCTTGGACGCGCTGGGTTCCACGGTGGTCCTGGTCGGCCCGGCCGGGTCGGGCCAGACGGTCAAGGCGGCCAACCAGCTGATCGTCGCAGGCACCTACCAGCTGGTGGCCGAGGCCATCGTCTTCCTGCGCGCCCACGGCGTGGACACCGAGTCCGCGCTGACCGTGCTGGCCGGCGGTCTGGCCGGCAGCACGATCCTCGACCGCAAGGGCGCCGGCATGCTGGCCGGGCGGTTCCAGCCCGGCTTCCGGATCGACCTGCACCACAAGGACATGGGCATCGTCACCGCGGCCGCGCGGGAGAAGGGCGTGGCGCTGCCCCTGGGCGCGCTCACCGCGCAGCTGGTGGGTGCCCTCCGCGCCCAGGGCGACGGCGGGCTCGACCACTCCGCCCTGCTGCGGGGGGTCGAGCGGCTCTCCGGGCAGCCGGTCAGCGGGTCCTGACCGGCCGCTCAGCCAGCGCTCAGCGCGTACAGGTCGGTGATGATCCTCAGCGACTTGAGGGCCTCGGCCGGCCCGATCCAGAACGGGTCCGGGTCGGTTAGCCGGGCGTAGAAGTCGTTGATCAACAGCTCGTGGGAGACACCCCAGTAGGCACGCCCGGTCTGGGTGGCCGTGCGTTCACTGACCAGCTCGGTCCGACCGTCCGACCAGCTGACGGTGAGGTCGCCCCGGAGTCGCGCGGTGGCGTGCTCGCCGATTAGGTCCAGGGTCACCGGCGCGTCGACGACGTGAGCGAGGGTGGCGAAGAAGACGCTGCGGGCGCCGCCGGCGTGGTCGAGCACCAGCTGGGCAGTGTCCTCGACGTCGACCACCCCGCCGAGGCCGTAGGTACCGGCCCGCCCCGCCACCCCGGTCACCTCACCCGCCAGCCACTGGACCAGATCCAGCGTGTGGATGGCCTGGTTGATCAACACCCCGCCACCGCTGTCGGCGCGCCGCCCCCGCCACGGCCGAGCCTGGTAGTAGGCGGCGGTGCGATGCCAGAGCACCGTCGAGGCCGTACCCGCGATCGCGCCCAGCCGACCGGAGTCGACCAGCCGCCGGATGGCCTGCGCAGTGAGGTTGTAGCGGTTCTGGAAGCAGACCCCGATCTTGGTCTCCGGGTGCTGCCGAGCCGCCGCCACGATCCGCTCGGCCTGTTCGAGGGTGTGGGCCAGCGGCTTCTCCTGCAGCACGGCGACCCCGGCCTGCAGGCAGGCGATTGCTACGTCGGCGTGCTGGTGGTGTGGAGTGCAGACGTGCACGACGTCGGGGTGGAACTCCTCCAGCAGCTGCCGGTGGTCGGCCACGGCCGGCACCCCCCACTGGGCCGAGGCCGCCGCGGCGCGGTCCGGATCGACGTCACACACCGCGACCAGGCGTGCGCCCGGATGCGCGGCGATGCCGGCGAAGTGCACGACCGAGATGTCGCCGCACCCCACCACCGCCACCCTGATCACCGCACGCCTCCCTTGCCCACGGCGCCAACCTACGCCAACGCCCGCATCGGGCCGCGGGTCGCCGGGTTCCTACGGCCGGGCGGGCTCAGCCGAACGGTACGCGGCCAGTGAGGGCAGTACCAGGTCGGTCCAGCGCTGCTTCACCGTGGCGAGGACCTGGTCGGCGTCGGCCGCCCAGATCTCGGCGTTGAAGATCTCGACCTCGACCGGGCCGGTGTAGCCGGCGGCGCTGACCCAGCCGCCGATGGTGGCGAAGTCGATCACGCCGTCGCCCATCATCCCCCGGGAGAGCAGGGCGTCGGCGGCGATCGGCAGGTTGAAGTCGCAGACCTGGTACGAGGCGATCCGCCGCTGCCGTCCGGCCCGGGCGATCTGCTCCTCCAGGGCGGGGTCCCACCAGACGTGGAAGGTGTCGACCACCACGCCGACGGTGGCCGGGGGGTACGGCTCGGCGAGGTCCAGGGCCTGCCGCAGGGTGGAGATCACCGCCCGGTCGGCGGCGTACATCGGGTGCAGGGGCTCGAGTACGAGGCGGACGTCGTGCTCCGCGGCGTAGGGGACCAGCTCGTCGATCCGGTCCGCCACCCGCTGCCGAGCGGCCCGTAGGTCCTTCTCGCCGTCCCCGAGGCCACCGACCACCATGATCAGCTCCCTGGTGCCGAGGGCGGCCGCTTCGCGGATGGCCGACCGGTTGTCCTCGAGGGCTGCCCGGCGGCCCGCGGGGTCGCCGGCGGTCAGGAACCCGCCCCGACACAGGCTGGTGACCCGCATCCCCGCATCGGCCACCATCCGGGCGGCGGCGGGCAGACCCACCTCGGCCACCCGGTCCCGCCACAGCCCGACCTGCGACAGACCGGCCCGCCGGGCCGCGGCGATCGCCTCGGCGAGGGTCAGCCGCTTGGTGGTGGCGGTGTTCAGGGACAGCCGATCGACGTCGCCCATCTCAGGCCTCGAAGCCGTGGATGGCCAGCAGCAGCCGGAGACGGTGGGCGGCGAGCTCGGGGTCGAGCAGCAGGCCCGCGCGGTCGGCCAGCCGGAAGGCCTCGAGCAGGTGCGGCAGGGACCGGCTGGCCTGCAGCCCGCCAACCATGCCGAAGCCCGGCTGACGGCCGTTCAGCCAGGCCAGGAAGGCGATCCCGGTCTTGTAGGAGAAGGTCGGCGCCGCGAACAGGTGCCGACCCAGGTCGCGGGTGGAGTCCAGGATCGCGCGCCCCGCCGCCGGGTCCCCGGCGTCGTAGGCCTGCAGGGCGGTGGACGCCGCCGGGTAGATCGCCGCGAAGATGCCCAGCAGGGCGTCGGAGTGGTGGGTGCCGTCGCCGTCGATCAGCTCCGGGTAGTTGAAGTCGTCGCCGGTGTAGAGCCGGACCGGGTCCGGGAGCGCGGCCAGCCGGGCCCGCAGGGCCGTCTCGTGGGCCGCGTCGAGCAGCGACACCTTGACCCCGTCGACCCGGGCGGCGTGCTCGGTGACGAGCTCGACGAACGTCTCGGTGGCGGCCCCCACATCGGGGCTGCCCCAGTAGCCGGCCAGGGCCGGGTCGAACATCGGCCCGAGCCAGTGCAGGATCACCGGCTCGGTCGCCTCCGACAGCACGGCGTCGTAGACCCGGCGGTAGTCCTCCGGCGTGGTCGCCACCCGGGCCAGCGCACGCGAGGCCATCACGATCACCCGGGCGCCCGCCCCGGTGACCAGGTCGATCTGCTCCCGGTAGGCGTCGAGCACGCGCTGCAGGCCCGCGGGCCCGGACGGCAGCGTGGCGAGGTCGAGCTGGTCGGTTCCGGCCCCGCAGGCCAGCAGTCCGCCGGCGCTGCTCGCCTCGGCGCCTGAGCGCTTGATCAGCTCCTGGGTGGCCGCCCAGTCCAGCCCCATCCCGCGCTGCGCGGTGTCCATGGCGTCGGCCACGCCGAGACCGTACGACCACAGCTCGTGCCGGAAGGCCAAGGTGGTGTCCCAGTCGACGACGGCCGGGGCGCCGGGGGTGTTGTCGGCCAGGGCCACCGGCACCACGTGGGCGGCGGCGTACGCGATCCGCGACGTCAACGGCCCGGCCGGGCGGCGCCAGGGCCCGGGGTCGCCGAGCTGGTAGCCGACCCGGGCCCCGTCGGGGGAGGGCAGCTCGAGCGCGGTCACAGTGCCAGCTCCGGGATGTCGATCGTGCGCCGCTCCGCGGAGGACTGCAGGCCAAGCTCCGCGAGCTGCACTCCGCGGGCCGCCGACAGCAGGCCGAAGCGGTGCTCGCGGCCGGCCACGACGTCTCGCAGGAACTCCTCCCACTGCGCCTTGAACCCGTTGTCGAGATCCGCGTTGGCCGGCACCTCTAGCCACTGGGATCGGAAGGACTCCGTCACCGGCAGGTCCGGGTTCCAGACCGGTTTCGGGGTGTGCGCGCGCTGCTGGGCCACGCACCGGTTGAGACCGGCCACGGCCGAGCCGTGGGTGCCGTCGATCTGGAACTCGACCAGCTCGTCGCGGTGGACCCGGACCGCCCAGGAGGAGTTGATCTGGGCGACCACCGGGTCCCCGCCCGGCGTCTGCAGCTCGAAGATCCCGTAGGCGGCGTCGTCGGCCGTGGCCCGGTACGCGCGACCCGACTCGTCCCAGCGGGTAGGGATGTGGGTCGTGGTGGTCGCCGTGACACTCCTGACCTGCCCGATGATGCCCTCCAGCACGTAGTTCCAGTGGCAGAACATGTCGGTGGTGATGCCGCCGCCGTCCTCGGCGCGGTAGTTCCAGGAGGGTCGCTGGGCCGGTTGCTGGTCGCCCTCGAAGACCCAGTAGCCGAACTCCCCCCGCAGCGAGAGGATCCGGCCGAAGAAGCCCTCGTCGACCAACCGGCGGAGCTTGACCAGACCGGGCAGGTACAGCTTGTCGTGCACCACGCCAGCGGTGACCCCGGTGTCGCGGGCGATCCGGGCGAGCTCGACGGCCTCGGCCAGGGTCTCCGCCGTCGGCTTCTCGGTGAAGATGTGCTTCCCGGCGGTCATCGCCCGCCGCAGCGTCGCCGCCCGCAGGCTGGTCATCGACGCGTCGAAGATCACGTCGACGGTCGGGTCGGCGAGCACCGCGTCCAGGTCGGTGCTCCAGTGCTCGACCTTGTGCCGCTCGGCGAGCTCGGTGATCTTGGCCTGGCTCCGTCCCACCAGGATCGGCTCGACGGGCACCCGCGTGCCGTCGGGGAGCTCCACCCCGCCCGCGTCGCGGATGGGCAGGATCGAGCGCAGCAGGTGCTGGCGGTATCCCATCCGTCCGGTCACACCGTTCATCGCGATCCGCAGCACGTCTGGTCTGGAGTCCGACACGAAGGTCTCCCTCTCCGGTAGGATGGTTGAGGTGGAAAACGCTTTCCATCATAGACTGGGCGGCCCACGCGGTCAACCGTCCCTCAGGGTCGGTCCGAGTGCCGTCACCATCGGCGAGCAGGGGAGACACCAGGCACATGGCGGCGGTCACGCTCATCGATGTCGCCCGGCACGCCGGGGTCTCCCTCGCGACCGCGTCGCGGGTGCTCAACGGGTCCAGCCGTACGCCCGCCGAGCCGATCGCCAGCCGGGTCCGGGCCTCGGCCCACAAGCTCGGCTACGTCGCCAACGCGCAGGCCCAGGCCCTGGCCCGGTCGGCCACCGGGTTGGTGGGTCTGGTGGTGCACGACATCGCCGACCCGTACTTCTCCACCATCACCCGCGGCGCCCAGCGGTACGCGGGGGAGCGGCGCAGCCAGGTGCTGCTCGCCGGCGCAGAACGCAGCGAGGGGGCCGAGCTGGCCGCCGTCTCGGCCTTCGCCGCCTACCGGACCGATGCCATCATCCTGGCCGGGTCGCGGCGCCGGCAGCCCGAGGAGGAGCTCGCCCTCGAGCTCGGCCGCTACCTCCGCAACGGCGGTCGGGTCGTCACGCTCGGACCGTCGAGCATCCCGGGCGCCCGCCACCTGGAGGTCAGGCACCGCGCCGGTGCCGCCCGCCTGGTGGCGGCCCTGGTCGGCCGGGGGATCACCTCGTTCGCGATCCTGGCGGGCCCGGCGGACCTGAACACCGCCGTCAGCCGGGTCGAGGGGTACCACGACGCCCTCGCCGCAGCCGGACTGGAGCCGCTGGCGGTCGTACCCGGCGACTTCAACCGGGCCGGTGGCCGCGCCTCGGCCCTGGAGTGCTGGCAGCGCCTCGGGCGTCGCGGTGCGGCGGACCGTGTCTGCCTGCTCGCCGTGAACGACGTGATGGCCCTGGGCGCGATCGCCGCCCTTCGCTCGCTGGGCCTGTCCGTGCCGGAGGACGTCCAGGTGGCCGGCTTCGACGACATCCCCACGCTGGTCGACGTCACCCCGGCCCTGACCACGGTCCGGCTGCCGCTCGAGCTGATCGGGGAGCGGGCCGCGGAGCTCGCGCTGGCGCCGAACACGGCGGAGCCGACCGGGACGCTGCCCCCGATCGACGGGGAGCCGATCCTCCGCGACAGCGCCGGCTGATCAGGTCGCTCGATCCGGGCGGCTCGGTCCGCCGGCCCCGTCGGCGGGGTCGACTCGGGCGAGCTGCTCCTCCAGGTTGAACACCTCCGGGACGAGCTCCCAGCTGTCGTCGGGCGCCGCGCCTTCCAGGTCGGCGAACAGCTCGCTCATCGAGGCCTGCCAGCGGGTGTTGACCTCGGTGCGGGCCACTCGCTCCTGGGCCGCGGCCAGGTCGTCGGCCTCGGCGTAGCCGATCAGCAGCCCGTCGTCCCGAAGGAACAGTGAGTAGTTGCGCCACCCCGCCCCGGCCAGCGCCCGCAACAGCTCCGGCCAGACGGCGCGGTGCCGTTCGCGGTACTGGTCCAGGTGGGCCGGGTCGACGCGGCCGAGCAGGCAGTAGCGGGGCATTCGGGACTCCTCGTTGGCGCATTCACCGCCGGCACCCACCCGAGGGCGGACGCGGCACTCATCGGTGATCATCTCCTGCCGCGACCCGGGCGCGGGCGGCGGTCGAGGTGACGCTGCTCGCCGACGGCCCGAGCCTCGCGGAGCAGAGCGAGGAAGGCGGCGTCGACGTCGGCCTGCTCCGCCAGGCGGGAAGCGTGCAGGACGTTGCGCGGGGAGAAGGTCCGGACAGCGGTGAAGCTCGGGTGTCGCGCGGCCCGGGCCAGCACGAGGTGGCCGTCCAACCGATGACGTCGGGGCTGGAACGCGGCGAAGCTCATCCGCAGGTGCAGCGCGATCCGTCTGCGCTCAGGCCGCACATGGACGGGCTCGACCGCGCCGACCAGGAGGTCGAACACGGCCCGGACGCGTGAGTCGCAGCCGACGTGGTCCTCGAGGAAACCCAGGGCGGCACAGGTGGGGTAGGCGCCATCGGTTGCGGTGCGCCACCGACCGGCCGGTGCGGACCTCTCGGCAGCCCCTGAGTCCGCTGCCGTGCTGTCCGCGGAGCGCCGGAGTCTCTACTGTCGGAGGCGGCACTACAGCGTGCCGCGAGCACGGAGGAGAGGAGGCCGTTCTGGCCGGGTCCGACCGCCCTGGGCGCCGCCGGTTCAGCTGGCGGTGGGTCGCCGGTCTGCTCTGGCCCGGCCATCCGAAGCGCTGGTCCGACGTACCACCGCGTCTGCGGCCGCATCTGGTGCAGGTGTTCCGGCTGACCGCGGCCGCCGTGCTGACGTTCCTGATCACCTCCCGGCTGACCAACGGACTGGTCGACCTGACCGGCCCGCTGACCGCGCTGCTGGTCATCCAGGCCTCGGCCTTCTCGACCCTGAAGATGGGCGCGGTTCGGGTCGGCGCGGTCCTGGGCGGGGTGCTGGTGGCCACCCTGCTGTCCACCTGGGTCGGCCTGACCTGGTGGAGCCTGGGGGCCGCGATCGCCGCCTCGCTGCTGCTCGGCAAGCTGCTCAGGCTGGGCGAGCAGATGCTGGAGACGCCGATCAGCGCGATGCTCATCCTGGGCGTGACGAACCACGACGTGGCGGCCGAGACCCGGGTGCTGAACACCCTGATCGGCGCCGGGGTGGGGATCGCGTTCAACCTGGTCTACCCGCCGGCGATGCCGACGCGGTCGGCGAGCCGGGCCGTGGTCGAGGTCGCCGAGTCGGTGGCCGCCCCGCTGGACGCGGCCGGCGACGCGTTCGAGGCGGGCCCGGTGCAGCACGCCCAGGTCGAGGACTGGCTGGGCCAGGCCCGGGCCGCGGACACCCGGGTGGAGCGGGCCCGGGCTGCCGTCGCCGAGCTGAAGGACAGCCGCCGATTCAACCCGCGGGCGCTGGGCACCACCGACGTCGAGCCGGTGCTGGCCAGCGGCCTGCGGACCCAGGAGGCCTGCTTGCTGGCCGTCCGGGCGCTGCTGGCCGCGCTGAGATCGGAGCTGCCCACGGACGACGCGCAGCCGGAGGACCCGCTCGGGGAGGAGCTGCGGACGGCGTTCGCGGTCGTCCTGCACGACGTGGCGGACTCGCTGCGGGGGTTCGGCAACCTCGTGGTCGCCGAGGCCGAGGGGCGGGAGGAGGAGAGCGAACGCGCGCTCGACACCAACCTCGAGGTGCTGCGCGAGACGCAGGCGATCCTGACCGAGCTGATCATGGTCGACGCCCGGGAGAATCCGGCGTCCTGGCTGCTGCGCGGCTCCATCCTGGCCGCGGTCGAGCACGTCCTGGACCAGCTCGACCTCGAGGACCGCGCCCGGACCCGGATCGCCTGGAAGGAGGAGCAGGCGATGAAGCCGATGGCTCACCTGCCCATGCTCGTGCAGGCCGCCCTGCCGCACCCGGAGCGCCCCTTCCCGCGAGGGCTGCCGCCCGGGACGGTCACCCTGTGGCCGACGGCCAAGCGGCGGCCGGACGACACCCCCGTCGATCCCGACGACGACGGCTGAGCGGGCGAGCCGGCCGCGGTGCGCCGTTACCCTGGTCGGGTGACGTCCCCGGATTCGGTGTTCGACCGCCTCGAGCCGCTGCTCGGCTCGGTCAGCAAGCCCATCCAGTACGTCGGCGGTGAGCTGAACAGCGTCCACAAGGACTGGGACGACGTCGACGTGCGGTGGTGCCTGATGTATCCGGACGCCTATGAGGTCGGGCTGCCCAACCAGGGCATCGCCATCCTGTACGAGGTGCTGAACGAGCGGGACTGGATCCTGGCCGAGCGGACCTACGCCGTCTGGGCCGACCTCGAGGCGCTGATGCGGGAGCACCGGATCCCGCAGTTCACGCTGGACAGCCACCGCCCGGTGGCGGCCTTCGACGTGCTCGGCGTCAGCTTCGCCACCGAGCTGGGCTACACCAACCTGCTGAACGCCCTCGACCTGGCCGGACTGCCCCTGCACGCCCGCGACCGGCGCGAGCACGATCCGATCGTGATGGCCGGGGGTCATGCGGCGTTCAACCCCGAGCCGGTCGCCGACTTCATCGACGCCGCCGTGCTCGGTGACGGCGAGGAGATTGCCCTGAAGATCTCCGCGGTGATCCAGGAGTGGAAGGCCGAGGGACGGCCGGGTGGACGCGACGGGCTGCTGCTACGGCTGGCGGCCGGCGGCGGGGTCTACGTGCCGCGCTTCTTCGACGTCGACTACGCCGACGACGGGATGATCGAGCGGGTCGTCCCCAACCGGGCCGGGGTCCCGCCGCGGGTGGCCAAGCACACCCTGATGGACCTGGACGCCTGGCCGTACCCGAAGCAGCCCTTGGTGCCGCTGGCCGAGACGGTGCACGAGCGGTACTCGGTGGAGATCTTCCGCGGCTGCACCCGGGGTTGCCGGTTCTGTCAGGCCGGGATGATCACCCGGCCGGTGCGCGAGCGGAGCATCGAGACCATCGGCGCGATGGTGCAGGCCGGCATCGAGGCCACCGGCCTGGAGGAGGTGGGGCTGCTCAGCCTGTCCAGCGCCGACCACTCCGAGATCGGCCAGGTCACCCGGCAGCTCGCCGACCGCTACGAGGGGAGCAACGTGTCGTTGTCCCTGCCGAGCACCCGGGTGGACGCGTTCAACATCGACCTGGCCAACGAGCTGTCCCGCAACGGCCGGCGCTCCGGACTGACCTTCGCCCCCGAGGGGGGATCGGAGCGGCTCCGGAAGGTGATCAACAAGATGGTCAGCGAGCAGGACCTGATCGACACCGTGGCCGCCGCGTACGCCAACGGCTGGCGCCAGGTCAAGCTCTACTTCATGTGTGGG
>CAWHTY010000032.1:0-14678 GCA_963832435.1 uncultured Actinomycetota bacterium | reverse complement strand
GCCCGTTGGCGATAGGGGTCACCATGTCTGGTTGGGGTACACCCAAAGCTGACGTCAAGACGCGCTGATCGAGAGGCGTCAGGTTAGGGTTGGTTGGGTCTTTCATTGACACTCGTGGCGCCTGGTCTTAGGTTTCAACCTGACACTTTGGTGGAAGGGGCGGCTTGTGACTGGTCAGCGGGTCGGCTACACCCGGGTGAGCACGCTGGAGCAGAACACCGACCGGCAACTCGATGCTGTCGAAATTGACCGCGTCTTCGCCGATCATGTCTCGGGCAAGGACCTGCACCGACCGGAGCTCGAGGCGATGCTGCGGTTCGTCCGTGACGGCGACACAGTCGTGGTGCATTCGATGGATCGGCTGGCCCGCAACCTCGACGACCTCCGAGGCACCGTCCGCGACCTGACCGCCCGCGGGGTCCGCGTGCAGTTCGTGAAAGAGCAACTCACCTTTACCGGCGAGGACACGGCGATGGCGACCTTGTTGTTGTCGGTGATGGGTGCGTTCGCCGAGTTCGAGCGAGCTTTGATTCGTGAGCGTCAGCGTGAAGGCATCGCCTTGGCCAAGCAGCGCGGCGCCTACCGGGGCCGGCGGCGGTCGCTGACCAGCGACCAGGTCGACCGGTTGCGGTCCGGTGCTGCCGCGGGCCGAGCGAAAGCCGAGCTTGCGCGGGAGTTCGGTATCAGCCGCGAGACCGTGTATCAGTACCTGCGTGCGAGCGATTCAGGGAGTGGTTCCGCGGGTTCAGCAGCTGCTCGGGGCTGACTGCGTGCACGCGGCATCCGGCCAGTGCCGCCGCCTGCCAGCGGTCGGGGACGGTTGTGGTGTGCAGGAACAGGCGCAGGTCTTCCCGCTGAGCGGTGTGGCGTAGCCAGAGCCAGGCGAACAGGTTCGCCTGGTCGGCGTCGATGACGCACAGGCTGGTGATTCCGACTCGGCTCAGCGCCCACGAGATCTCCCATTCGGCGATGGCTCGGCCCACTTCGTTCAGGGAGACTCCTCCGGGTCGCTGCTTGGCGGGGAGCCGCCACAACACGTTGAGGGCGATGAGCATCGTGCGGATCAGGTCATCAGCGCTGCTGGCCGGGGCTGCGGTGAGAACGAGGTGCCCACGGGCGAGGGTGAAGCTGCGGTGGATGCCGCGGATGACATCGACGTCGTCGTCCAGATCGACACACACCGCCACCCGCGGGGGCCGCCGCCCCGCTGTGGGCCCGGTCAGCGGCCACGGCTGCCGCCGAGGGTCCGGAACGCGTTGCGGGCGATCTCCTCGTCGCACACGGTCCGGCCGGTGCGCTGGCAGAGTCGTGTCGCGTGGCAGGTGAACCTGGCCCAGGAACGGAAGTTGCCGTGTCCGCACGTGTCGTCGACCAACCGCAACACGTCGGGGTCGGCCTCGGCGTAGATCGGGTGGTACGTCGGGATCGCACCCAGCACCGCTGCTGGTGTCAACGGCCCGAACCGGTGATGGGCATACAACCGGGAGTCCAGCATGGGTTCCCGGCGCAGCACCTCGTAGCAGCCGTCGCCGCCGACAAACAGCAGCGCGAAGGTGGTGTCGGGGTCGTCGTGCAGGTGCCGCAGATACTCGAAACACTCCCGGTTCAGCCATTGAGCCTCGTCGATGATCACCAACCGGAATCGTTCCGACAGGGCCCGCTTCAAAGCCCAGTCGGCGTCGAAAGCACTGGACGTCGCGCCCACGCCGAGCAGACGCCCCAGCTCCTGCCGGACGTAACGCATCGTCGGTCGGGCACGGAAGTCGGTGCGCACGTGATCGGGTTCGGCACGGTCGGCCACCGCCTCGTCCACGGCGAAGGACTTGCCGGTCCCGGCCGGGCCGTAGATGGCGCCCATCGCGACCGCATCGCTGATGTCGCCGATCAGGTCACGGGCATCGAGCAGGTCCTCGGTGGCGAGGACCGCCGCACCATCAAGGGACTGGTAGTGCCGACTCACCGGGCTGCCCCGTTCGCCGTGCCAGCGTGGCTGTCGGGGCGGCGCATCCTGGCCGGGATCGGCCCGTGGTCGACCAGGGTCCGGCTGGCCGCACGTCGCAGAGCCTCATCGCCCTGGTAAGCCCGTTCGACCGCGGTGCCGTCGGCGGTCTCCGTGGTGGTCGCGACCAGCGGTCCGGGCTGCGTCATCGCCGCGAACCGTGTCCGGCGGCGGGCCGCGGCGTCCCGCTGCGTCTTCGCGAGCCACTTCGCCTCGCTGGCCCGATGCACCAGCAGCCGAGTCACATCGTCGGCCGCGAGCTCGTCGACCAACACCGCCGTGGCCAGATGCTCACCAGCATGATCGCCGGTGTGAAAGACCTCGACCTCATGGTGGTGGTGGGGCAGGTAGCGCACCTCGACGCGTTCACCGACCCAGCCGCACAACTCGGCGCAGTTGTAGACGCGGCCGTCCAGCCGCACACCACGCTTGGTGACCGTGCGATCAGTCCGGGCGAGCAGCAGATGCCGCAAGTGGCGCGGCGGCACCACAGCCAGCGGTGTCGAGTCGCCGTTCCACGCCTGCAGCGGCGTGCGACCACCGAGGCCCTGATGCCCGCGGACCGTGTTGTAGTCCACGACGAACGCAGCGAACAGCTCGACCAGCGCTTCAAGCCCGAGCAGCGGACCGTCCTCGACCAGGCGGCCGTCGCGGCCGCGGGGACCATGCACGAAACCGGGCAGGGTCGCGAGGAACAGCTGTTCGATGCTGGAGTTGATCCGCTCGACGCCGCCTTTCAGGTGCGGGGTGTAGGCCGGCAACGGTTTCGCGTCGATCGCCAACGATCCCGCCGCCAAACCGACCGCGGCCGCCAAGAACTCCTTCCCACGGTCGAACCTGATCGCCGCCGGCACACCGCCCATCGGCCCGTTCGGTACACCCACATCTATCGCGGCGCGTAACGCAGCGAGCACGCTTTCCTGACTGGGCGTCACCGCGATCGCCCACCCCACCAACGCTCGACTCGCCTGATCCAGAAACAGCGTCGCCCAGGGCATCATCACCCGCTGGTCCGGGAGCTGGACATGCACAGCCAGCTGCGTGTGGTCGTGTCGGCGGCCATGGAAAAGTGCCCATAGGCGGCCACGAAACTGCCCACTGGTGGCCATGAAAACTGCCCGCTGGTGGCCGTGAGATCTGCCCACTTCATCTATTGGTTCTGACCTGCGTCTGGCGGGTTGGGGGCCTCTCCTCGGGTTCGATGTTCGGTGTCGAGTCGAACCCCTGCCCCGAGGAGGGCCATATGAAGTCTGACGGAGAGATCATGGAAATTCTTGCTGCCTACGACCTGACCGGGTCGCAGCGGACAGCGGCGGAGCTGGTCGGGTGTTCCCATCACACGGTCGCCGCGCATGTCGCGGCCCGGGACGCGGGCCGGCCGGTCGGCGACGCCGGCCCGCCGGCCCCGCAGCATCGACGCGTTCCTGGACAAGATCGAGGAGTGGGTGGAGGCGTCGAAGGGCAGGATCCGCGCCGACAAGGCCCACGAGAAGCTGCTGGCGCTCGGGTTTGCCGGGTCGGACCGGTCGACCCGCCGGGCGGTCGCGGAGGTGAAGAAGGCGTACCGGCTGGGGCATGCCCGGGTCCACCGGCCGTGGGTGACCGAGCCGGGGATGTGGCTGCAGTACGACTTCGGCGACGGCCCCGTGGTGGACGGGGTGAAGACGGTGCTGTTCGTGGCCTGGCTGGCCTGGTCGCAGGTTCCGGGTCGTGATCGCGCTGCGGGACCGGACGCAGCCGTCGGTGATCGCCGCGCTGGACCGCACGTTCCGGCTGGTTGGGTGGGGCGCCGACGTATGTGCTGACCGACAACGAGAAGACCGTCACCGTCGAGCATGTGGCCGGGGTGCCGGTCCGGAACCGGGAGACGGTGTCTTCGGCCGGCATTACGGGGTGACGGTGTTGACCTGCCAGCCGGCCGACCCGGCCTCCAAGGGTGGGGTGGAGGCGTCGGTGAAGGTCGCCAAGGCCGACCTGGTCCCCAACGACACCAACCTGCGCCCGGAGTACGGCTCGTTCGCCGAGCTCGAGCAGGCGTGCGAGGAGTTCATGGCGAGGTGAACGGCCGGGTGCATCGGGTGACCCGCCGGGCCCCGGTCGAGATGCTCGCCGAGGAACGGGTCCGGCTGCACCGGGTCCCGGATGAGCCGCACACGGTCGTGTTCGGGCTGGCCCGGACGGGTCCCGGCGAACACGCCGATGGTGACCTTCGAACACGGCCAGTACTCCGTCCCGCAGCACCTGCTCGGTGAGCAGGTGTGGGTCCGCAGCCCACGGCGCCGGCACCGACGAGCAGGTCATCGTCGTCCACCACGGCGACCGGGGTCCGGTCGAGGTCGCCCGGCACCGGCGGGCCACCCCCGGCTCCCCGCAGATCAACGATGACCATTTCGGCGGGCCAGCCGACCAAGCAGCCCGGCCAGTACCGGGTGCGGCCCCGCAGCCGAGGCCGAGGGGGAGTTCCTGGCCATCGGCGACGGCGCCCGGGTCTGGCTGCACGAGGCCGCCGCGGCGGGGACGCAGCAAGATCCGGGCCGAAGATGGACGCCGCGGTCACCATGGCCAAGGTCGCCGGGAACACCCGGGTCGACTGGGCGCTCGGCCATGCCGCGGTGAACGGCCGGTTCGGACATACCGACCTCGCCTCCATCCTCAACGCCCACCCACCCACCACGACCCGACGGGCCACCGAGTCCCGGTCGCTGGCCCAAGGCACCAGCAGCTGGGCCCAGATCACCACGACGCCAGATCCTGCGACCGTCGCAGCGACTGGGGTGGCCGAGTGAGCGGCGCGCCGGCGCTGCCGGTCGAGGTGGAGCAGCTGATGCGGCAGCTGAAGATGCCCTATGCCCGGGCGCTTGGCCCCGGAGCTGATCGCGACCGCGAAAGCGCAACGCTGGGACCCGGTCGAGGTGATCAAAGCCCTGTTCGTCGAAGAGGTCGCCGGCCGGGGCCGGTCCATGCTCGCCACCCGCCGCAAAGCCGCCGGGTTCCCCACCGGCAAAACCTTCGCCGCCTGGGACGCCGACGGCGTCCTCCATCCCCGCCCCCACCCAGCAAGCGCTGCGGACCCTGGAATGGGTCCACCGCCGGGAGAACCTGGTCGTCTGCGGCCCGTCGGGGACCGGGAAGACGTTCTTCCTCGAAGCCCTCGGCCAAGCCGTCGTCGAGACCGGACGCCGGGTCGCCTGGTTCACCCTCGAAGACCTCGGCGTCCTGGTCCGCGCCCACCGCACCGACGACACCGTCACCAAAGCCGTCGCCCGGATCCTGCGCGCCGACCTGGTCGTCGTCGACGACATCGGGCTGCTGCCGGTCTCCCACGACGCCGCCGAAGGCCTCTTCCGCATCGTCGACGCCGCCTACGAGAAACGCTCCATCGCGCTGAGCTCCAACCTGCACCCGTCCGGGTTCGACGAGCTGATGCCGAAAACGCTGGCCACCGCCACCGTCGACCGGCTCCTCCACCACGCCCACGTCTGCCAAACCAGCGGCGACTCGGTCCGCCTCACCCAAGCCCTCACCGGGAAAGGAGTCAACCCCCTCACCTGAACCCCGCGATGGCCAACCCCGCCACCTGGTGGGCAGATCAGTTGGCCATCACCGGGCACTTCTCATGGCCACCAGCGGGCAGATCTACTGACCGCCGGTGGGCAGAATCTCCTGGCCCTTGACATGGTCGGCCTCCCAACACTCATTGCGGCGGCAACCCGCAGGCCGCGGCAGATAGGTGTCGAAGTCACGCCTGGTGCGTTCGCCCGACTTCAAACCAGCACGTCTGCCCGGCGGCAACACCCGTGCGAACGCGGCCCGGAACGCGCTCACGCTTGGCGTTGGCCGGCCTTCCGCGATCCGTGCCTTCCACAGCGCTGACACATTGCCCCGGTAGTACGCCAACTCGACCACGTCGTCTTCGCTGATGACGAATGAGGCGCGGGACTTGCGGGTCAATCGATCCTCAGACTCGGCAACCTCCAGCCACCGCCACAGCGTCCTCACCGACACCCCGAGCTCGGCTGCCGCCGCGTCGACGCGCCATGTCGGCAACGTCTGCGTGTGACGGACAGCCAGCAGCGCGGAAACCACGCTTGCGCGAACCTCGCTCGGCACATAACTCGTCTTCGACTTCTCCGAACCCGACACTCGCCCACTCCGTCCCGAGCGCGCAGCGGCCGAGGCACGGCGCGATCACCACACGCCCACAACCACCGGCCTATAGCCCCACTGTCAACTTCGCCAGCGCTGTGAGTGACAACTTCGCGGGGGTTCACACCGGATGCCGCCGACACGCGGAAGCCAACTCACCGAAACTCATCACCGAAACTGATCGGCGCCGGAACCTGCCCTGTACCATTCTGGTGAGCTCCCTAGAGAGGAGTTCCCGTCATGGCCAGCCCGTCGACCGACCCGAGCACCTCGTTGGCTACGCCCGGGTGTCGACCCGCGGCCTCGAGGAGACCGACAGGATAGTGAGAGTCGGCGGGCGCCACCCGATCTGTCACCCGGCTGGTCAGCGCCATTTTGCCGCCGTCAGATTCGGCGAAACCTGCACCGCTCCCCCGACCGGGATCTGCCTCAGGCCGTGCGGCGCAGGTAGCACCCGAACATGGCGTCGGTGCCGTGGCGGTGCGGCCAGAGCTGCAGGTAGGGGCCGCGCCAGGCGTCAATCAGTTCGGGCAGGGCCTGGCGGGCGTCGAGCACCTCGACGTCGTCCCGGCCGCCCACCACCTCCTCGACCACGTCGCTGGTCTCGCGCCGGTGCGGTGAGCAGGTGAGGTACGCGACCACGCCCCCCGGGCGGCACGAGGTCAGTGCGGTCTCCAGCAGGGCGACCTGGAGCGGGTGCAGCTCCTCCACCACCTCCGGGCTGCGCCGCCAGCGCGACTCCGGTCGCCGCCGCAGCGCGCCCAGGCCGCTGCACGGCACGTCGGCGATGACCCGGGCGAACCGGCCGGGCGGCCAGGCCGGGCGCCGGGCGTCGGCCACCACCACCGCCGGGCGCCCCGGGTAGCCGCGCAGCGCGGCCCGCACCAGGGCGGCCCGATGGGGGGCGATCTCGCTGGCCAGCACCCAGCTGCCGGCCGCGCGGGCCAGCCCGGAGAGCAGCGCCGCCTTCCCGCCGGGACCGGCGCACAGGTCCAGCCACGGCCCGGTCGGCGCCGGCAGGCGGGCCAGGCCCCAGGCGGCCAGCTGCGAGCCCTCGTCCTGGACCCCGGCCCGGCCGGTGCGGACGGCCGCCAGGTCGGCCGGGTTCCCGCTCCAGGTGGCCGCGAACGGGCTGTGCCGCCCGGCCGCGGCTCCCGCACCGACCAGCTCGGCGACCTCGGCCAGCCCGGGTCGGACCGCCAGCGTGACCGGGGCCGGCACGTTGTCGGCCCGCAGGGCCGGCTCGAGCTCGTCGGCGGGCAGCAGGTCCGCGTACGCCTCGACCACCCAGCGGGGGTGCGCGGTGGCCACCCCCAGCCGACCGGTGGGGTCGAGCCCCGCGGCCAGCACCTCGACCCAGCCCTCCCAGCTGCGGGCCCCGACCTTGCGCAGCACCGCGTTGACCAGGCCGGTCACCCGCCGGCCGACGGTGTCGGCGGCCAGCTCGACGGTGGCCGCCACGGCCGCGTGCGCGGGTACCCGCATCCCCAGCAGCTGGTGGGCGCCGAGGCGCAGCAGGTCGACGACCGCCGGCTGCAGCGAGGTCAGCGGCCGGCCGGCCGCCGCGGCGACGATCAGGTCGTAGCTGCCCTCCAGCCGGCAGGTGCCGGCCAGCAGCTCGGTGGCGAACGCCGCGTCCCGGCCGGCGATGCGCCGCTCGGCCAGCAGCCGGGCCAGCACCAGGTTGGCGTACGCGTCGTCGGCGTGCACCGCCCGCAGCGCGTCGTACGCCACCCGCCGCGCCGGGTCCGCCGTAGCCCGCCCCGACCGCGGGGGTCGGCCGCCGGTCAGCCCAGTGCCTCGTCGGCGGCGAGCGTGACGCCACGCGCCCAGTCGGGCGCCGCCATCGGCTTCTTGCCCTGGGCGCGGACCTGGCCGAGCTCGACGGCGGTGGTCCCGGTGCCCACCCGGACCGCGCGCTTGCCGACCAGCAGCCGGCCCGGCGGCAGCGTCTCGGCGGTCCGGGCCACCGGGCCCACCTTGAAGCGCTCGCCGCGGAACGTCGTCCACGCACCCGGGTTGGGGGTGCAGCCGCGGACCAGCCGGTCGATCTCCGACGCCGGGCGGCTCCAGTCGATCTCCGCGTCCTCGACGTTGATCTTGGGGGCCAGGGTCACCCCGGCGGTCGGCTGCTCGCGGGCGGTCAGCGTACCGGCGGCCAGGCCGTCGAGCGTCCGCACGAGCAGCTCGGCCCCCGAGCGGGACAGCCGCTCCAGCAGGTCGCCGGCGGTGTCGGTCGGGCCGATCACGTCCTCGACGGTGCCGAAGGTCGGCCCGGCGTCCAGCGCGGTCACGATCCGGAAGGTGGTCGCCCCGGTCACCTCGTCACCGGCGAGCACGGCGTGCTGCACCGGCGCGGCGCCGCGCCAGGCGGGCAGCAGGGAGAAGTGCAGGTTGACCCAGCCGTGGGTGGGGATGTCGAGGATGCTCGTCGGCAGCAGCGCCCCGTACGCGACCACGGGACAGCAGTCGGGCGCGATCTGAGTCAGCCGCTCGACGAAGTCGGGCTCCTTGGGCCGCTGCGGTCGCAGGATCTCCAGCCCGAGCTCCGCGGCCCGCTGGGCCACCGGGCTCGGCTGCATCCGCCGGCCCCGGCCGACCGGCGCGTCGGGACGGGTCACCACCGCCACCACCTCGTGGTGGGACGCGACGAGCGCGTCCAGGGCCGGCAGGGCGACGTCCGGCGTCCCGGCGAACACGATGCGCACCGGGGGAGTCTATAGATCCGCGGCGGCGACGGGGCGAACCGGCGACGCCTCCCCCGCCGCGGTGCGGTGTGGTGGTCCGGTCGTCCGTCGCGCCAGAATGGGCGCCGACCGCGGGTTCGACCGGGTCCCCGGCCCGCACCCGGCGAGGACCACGAGCACCCAGGACGAGCACGAGAGGGAGGTACCGCCGCGGCGGCCGACGCTCATGCCGGAACCCCCTACCCGGTCGTCCGGGCCTGCTGTTCCCCCGCCGACGGACCCGCATCACGGCCCGCGGGGGCTGCGGCTGCTGTTCGGGCTGCGGCACGCCCCGCCGCAGTGGCCGGTCGCGCTCCGCACGGTGTGCTGTGTCGTGCTGCCGGCGCTGCTCGGCTGGTTGGCCGGCGACCTGCCGTCGGGGCTGGTCGCCAGCCTCGGCGGGTTCGCCGGGTTGTTCGGCGGAGGACGCCCCTACGTCTACCGCGGGCGGCTGCTCGCGCTGATCGCCCTGGGTCAGGCGGTCGGGGTGGGCCTGGGGATGTGGGCGGCCGCGGTCGACCCCTGGCTCGGGGTCGTGGTGGTGACCGGGATCGCCGCGATCTCGACGCTGCTCTGCAACGCGTTCTCGGTCGCCCCGGCGGCGTACCAGCTGGTCCTGGTCTGCGCGACCGGCACCGCCATCGGCGGCGCCGCCGCCGACCCGGTCCGGACGTCGCTGCTGGTGCTGGCCGGGGGTCTGTTCGCGGTGCTCGTGCACCTCACCCCGGCGCTGGTCGACCGCCGCGGTCCGGAGCGCCGGGTGGTCGGGTCGGCGGCGGAGGCGGTCGCCGACTACGTCGAGGCGATCGGTGGCGCCCGGGCCGACGCCGCCCGCAACGAGGCCGCCGAGCGGCTGTACGAGGCGTGGCTGATGCTGGTCGACCAGCAGCCCATGCTGCGCCACCCCGGCCGCGAGCTGCTGCGGCTGAGGGAGCTCAGCCGGCAGCTGCAGCTGGTGCTGGCCGACGCGATGCGGCGGGACCGCCCCGACCCCACCGCCGCGGCCCGGGCCCGACGGCTGGCCCGGCAGGCGCGGCGGCGTACCGGTGAGGGCCTGGACTACGTCTCGGTGGCGCTGCCGATGGGTCGGCCGACCCGGCTGACCACCCTGCGCAGCCAGCTCCGGCCCGGCTCGCGTTCCCTGCTGGTCCTGACCCGGGTGACGATCGCCGCCGCCGCCGCCGGGGGGCTCGGCACCGCGCTCGGGCTGGTCCACGCCTACTGGGCGATCGCGGCCACCGTGCTGGTCCTGTCCCCCGGCTTCGACCGGCTGCGCACCATCCAGCGGGGCCTGCAGCGGACGGTGGGGACGGTGGTCGGGGTCGGCCTGGCGGCGGTCCTGCTGGCGCTGCAGCCCGCCGACGGGGTGCTGATCGCCATGATCGCCGGACTCGTCTTCCTCACCCAGCTGCTGGTGCCGCGGAACTACGCGGGCGCGGCGGTGTTCATCACCGCGTCCGCGCTGCTGATCGCCGGTGCCGGTCTGTCGACCGGATCCGAGCAGGAGCTGCTGGTGGCCCGCGCCGGCGAGACGGCGCTCGGCTGCGCGATCGCCCTGGTCGTGTTCGCGCTGGTGGCCAACCGGTCGCCCGCCGGCTGGCTGCCCGCAGTGATCGCGAGCACCCTGGACGCGACCGCGGACGCCGTCGACCAGCTGACCCCGGGAACGGTGACCTCCCCGGCCGGGATGACGGCTCGGCGGAGTCTGCAGGACCAGGCCGTCGTGCTGCTGGACACGTTCGAGACCGGTCTGAACGGGTTCCCGCACCAGCGGACGACGGCGGAGCGGCTGTGGCCGGCGGTGGTGGCCTGCGAACGGCTGGCCTACCGGGTGCTGGCGGAGGGCTGGCGGATGCAGGAGGCCGGCCCGGCCCAACGGCCGGTGGCCGACCCACCACCCAGCGGGGGGCTGCGCCAGCTGGCCGCGGCGGTCCGGGAGCGGCGCGGGGTCCAGCGCCTGCAGCCGCTGCCGTCGTTCGTGTCCCGCGACGTCGGCGACCTCCGGCGGGTGCTCCGTCCGCTGGACCTGTCCAGGCTCCCCGACCAGGAGAGGTTCGGCCGGCACTGAGACCCCGGTCCGCCCTCAGCCGATCACGGCCGGATCGACCCGGACCCGCAGGGCGCCCTCGCTCTTCTTGGCACTGCGCACCGAGACGGCGTCCTTCACCGCTCGGACCAGCGCCGGGCCGAACCGGGCGGGCACCCGGAGCGTCAGCCGGTGGAGCGGTTCCTCACCGGGACGCCCCACCTCGACCGGCCCGAGGACGTCCATCACCTCCGGCGCGTGCAGCAGCTCTCGGAACTCGCTCAGCGCCGCGTCCGCGCCCTCGACGGTGACCAGCTTGGCCACCGGCGGGTAGCGGGCCTCCGCCCGGTCGGCGAGCTCCCGGACGGCGTACCCGCCGGGGTCGACGCGGACCAGGGCCTGCAGCGACCGGTCGGCGCTCTCCCCCGCCGCCAGCACCGACCCGCCGGCGGCGCCGGGGCGGACCAGCGCCACCACGTTCAGCCACCGGCGCAGGGCCTCCTCCCCGGCGCGCAGGTCGGCCCGCAACAGCAGCAGGGCGGTGTCCAGCAGTACCGCGGCGGCGTACCCCCCCGCGGCCGGGGGCTCCGCTCCGGGGGTGGCCACCACCAGCGCCGGGGTGTCGGGGACCGAGGCCAGCACCTGGCCGGCCGAGGACTGCCGCACCGGGGTGCCCGGGAAGGCGCGGCCCAGCTCCTCGGCGGTCCGGTCGGCGCCCACCACCGGGGCCCGCAGCCGGTTCGACCCGCAGATCGGGCACTGCCAGTCGAGGACCGGACGGTCGCACCAGCCGCAGCGCACCTGCCCGCGGTCCGCGCGTACCGGTCCGCCGCAGTGCGCGCAGCGCACCGGGTCGCGGCAGCTCTGACAGACCAGCGACACCAGGTAGCCGCCGCGCGGCACCTGGACCAGGACGGGACCCTGCGGGAGGGCCGACCGCACCAGCTCGAACACCTCGTGCGGCAGGCGGGCCGCCCGCGCGGCCGGGTCCCGGGCCAGGGCGTGGTCGCTGTCCCCGGTCACCCGGACCCGGGGGGCGGTGTGCCGGACGGCGCTGCGGTCGGCGACCACCTCGCGCAGCCAGCCCCGGTCGAGCAGCTGCTGGACCTCGGCGGTCCGTCCGTACCCGGCGAGCAGGGCGGCGGACCCGGTCTGGACCGCGCGGAGCGCGAGCACGGTCCGGCTGTGCGGGTACGGGGCCCGCGGCTCGTCGAGCAGGTCGTCCCCGTCGTCGTACAGGGCCACCAGTCCCAGGTCGCCGACCGGGGCGTACGCGGCGGCCCGGTTCCCGATCACCACCCGGACCTCACCCCGCAGCGCGGCCAGGAAGGCCCGGTACCGCGCGGCGGGTCCGGTCTCGGCGGTGAGCACGGCGAAGCCGCCGGCGCCCAGCTCGGCGGTGCAGGCCCGCTCGAGGTGCTGCAGGTCCCGCTGGTCGGGCACGACGAGCACCGCCCCCCGCCCGGACCGCCGGGTGGCGGCGGCCGCGACGGCGAACCCGCTGGCCCAGTCGCCACTCGGGTCCGAGCTGGGCGTCAGCTGCCAGTACGCCCGCGGGCCGGCGCCGGCCGCCAGCGCGTCCAGCAGGGCTGGTCCGGTCGGGTAGCCCGCCCACGGCCCGGGGTTCGACCCGGCCTCGACGGGCGGCTCCGGTCGGCGGCGGCGCTCGGCGCGTTCGGTGGCGGCGTGCCGAGACGGCACGGCGAGGCGCATCACGTCGGCGAAGGAGCCCGCGTAGTGGTCGGCGACCGCTCGGACCAGGGCGGCGACCTCCGCGGTCAGCACCGGTTCGGCGGAGGTCACCTTGGAGATCGGGGCCAGCGAGCCCAGGTGGTCGGTCTCGGCCAACCGTTCCAGCACGAAGCCGTCGCGCAGCCGGCCGGCGAAGCGGACCCGGACCCGGGCCCCCGGCACGGCCTCGGCGTCGTGCTCGGCGCTCACCCGGTAGTCGAAGGGTCGGTCGAGGTGACTCAGCGAGACGTCGACGGCCACCCGGGCCACCGGTCGCGCCACGCCCGGCTGCTCGGCGGGCGGGTCGGACGGCTCGGGCACCCGCCGATGATAGGCAGCCCCCACCGACAGGCCGGGTCATCCCGGGCCGCCCCGGTCGTCACCACCCCCGGGCGCGCAGCAGCGCCGCCGCCGCCGGCTGGTGGCCGTGGTCGGCCCACTGCGCCGCCGTCGCGTGGTGCTCGTGGTCGAGCAACGTGGGATCGGCGCCGGCGACCAGCAGCGCCTCCACCATCGCGACGTCGCCCATCCAGGCGGCGTGGTGCAGCGCGGTACGGCCCTCGCGGTACTCGTCGACGTCGGCGCCGCCGGTGACCGCCGCCGACGCAGCCTCGGGCGTACCGACCCGGTGCACGCTGACCGGTCCCCCCTCGGTCCCGCCGTCGGTCCCCCCGTCGGGCCCACCGTCGGGCCCCCGGCCCGGGTCGGAGGCGACCCAGCCGTGCTCGGCGAGCAGTGCGAGCCGGCGGCTGAACCCGTGGGCGGCCGCCCACGCCACCTGCCGCTGGAGCATCTCGGGCACGGTCTCCAGGGCGTCGCCCAGCCGGCGCCGCCAGACCCCGCCGTCACCGCGGCCCAGGCCGTGGGCCAACAGCAGCTCCAGGTGGCTGTCGTCCCGCCCGAACATGCGGTTGTACAGCGTCTGGGCGTCGTTGGGGTCGGCCCCGGCGTGCAGCAGGCGGCGGGCCAGCGCTGACCACTCCGGGTGCCGGGGCTGGCGCCCCGGGCCCTGCTCACCCTCGCCGAACACGCCGGTCAACGCCGTGAACGGCGGGGTGAGCCCGCACCACAGGTACCCCGCGTCGGGGTCGGCCCCGGCGTCCAGGAGGCGGTCGAGCGTGCCGACCGGGTCGGGCTGGGCCACCCGGCCGTAGCAGAGGTAGAGCAGCGGAGGCCAGCGGAACGGGCCGCCCTCGACGGTCGCTGCGGCCGGGTCACGACGCAGGTGCTCGGCCACGGCCTCGCCGTCGCCCAGCGCGGCCGCCGCGTGGATGCTGCGCCGCCGGACATCCGGGTGCGCCGCCAGCACCTCCGCCGCCGCGGCCCAGCGCGCGGGCTCGTCGACGTCGGCGTAGACCAGGCAGGCCAGGGCGCAGAAGCGGGTGGCCGGATCGTGCGGTCCGTCGGGGCCGAGCCCGAGCACGCCGGCCGGGTCACGTCGCCACGGCCCCGGATCAGGGTCAGGCGGGGCCGAGAGGTCCATCCCGGCTCCTCTCGTCGGCCCGGCCTCAGCCTACTGCGTCCCGGTGGCCGGCCGCCGGGCTGGCAGAGTGACGCCATGACGCCCGCCGCCGACGACCCGGAGGTCGAGGCGCGCCGGCTGCTCGTCCACCTGGGTGTGGCGATGGTGGCGACCGGGCAGCCGGTGCACGAGGTCGAGGAGGAGCTGGCCCTGGTCGCGGTGCGGCTCGGCCACCCCGACGCCCAGCTGGCCGCGGGACCCACCGGGATGATCGTGGCCCTGGCCAGCGGCCAGCCGGCCACCTTCCAGTCCGTCGCCGGGTCGCTGCGCCTGGACCAGGCCGCCGAGGTCCGGCTGATCCGGCACCAGGTGCTCACCGGCGCTCTCGACGCCACCGCGGCGCTGCAGCGCCTGACCTCACTGCCGGAGCGGCCCGCCCGCTACCCGGGCCCGCTGGTGGCCGCAGGCTGGGTCGGGGCGTCGGTGGGGATCGCCCTGATCCTCCAGCCGGCGGTGGCGAGCCTGGTCGTCACCCTGGTCGGGTCCGCCCTGGTGCTGGCCCTGACCCGGCTGGGGGCCCGCTCCCGG
>CAWHTY010000031.1:0-68741 GCA_963832435.1 uncultured Actinomycetota bacterium | reverse complement strand
GACGAGGTCCGGACCCAGCCCGAGTCCGACTGACCCCCCGGGCGCCCGCCGCCCTGCTGAGTGCTCGCCTGGGGGACCTGTGCGCTGACCGCCCACGTCGCCCCGCGATCTGCGACCGCGCTCAGACCGACACCACCACCTCGGGCTGCAGCAGGATCTCGGCGTTCAGCGTGTTGGCGATGTAGCACCCCTTGTGCCCCTCGTACACCAGTTCCACCACCCGCGCCGGGTCGGTGCCCGTGGCGACCTCCACCCGCGGCCGCAGCACGATCCGGGTGATCCGCAGCGGGCCCGCGCACCACGGGCATCTCGGCCTCGGCGCGGTCGGTGTAGGACCGGACGTCGATCCCGGCCCGCGCGGCCACCGCCAGGAAGGAGAGCAGCTGGCAGGAGCTGGCCGCGGCCAGCAGCAGCTGCTCCGGGTTGGGGTGGTCCGGGTCGCCCCGGAAGCTCGGGTCCGCGGTCACGGTCAGCGGCGGCTGCGCCGGCGGGGTCACCACCCGGTGCTCCCGTCGGTAGCCGCGGTAGCCGGTCGCCGTGGAGCCCTGCCAGCTCAGCTCGCTGCGGTACCGATGGACGTGCGCCACGTGCCCTCCTCGACGGCCGGGCCTGCGAGCCTACGCCCGCCGTCGGGCCCCGGGTCGGCCCGGGAGCCGGCCCCCGCCCGTAGGGTGACCGGGTGGATCTGCTCCCTCGCCCCCGCTCGGTCGAGCCGCAGGCCGGCACCTTCACCCTCGGCCGCGACCTGGCGCTGGCCGGCCCGCCGACCTGGACCGCCGCCGTGCGCCGGCTGCTCGGGCCCGGCACCGGGGCCGTGCTGGCCGACGACCCCGCCGGTGCGCTGGTCCTGCTGGAGGACACGGGACTGGCCCCCGAGGCGTACCGACTGCAGGTGGCCCCCGAGCGGATCACCATCACCGCCGCGACCGTCCAGGGGGTGAACTGGGCCACCCAGACCCTGCGGCAGCTGCTCGGCCCGGCGGCGCTGCTGCCGGCCCCGGTGCACGACCAGCTGACCGCGCCGTGCGTCGTGGTCACCGACGAGCCCCGGTTCGGCTGGCGGGGGGTGATGCTGGACGTGGCCCGGCACTTCGCGCCGCCCGCCGACCTGTTCCGGTTCGTGGACCTGCTCGCGCTGCACAAGTACAACGTGTTCCACCTGCACCTCACCGACGACCAGGGCTGGCGGTTCGCGTCCGCCCGCCACCCCCGCCTGCAGGAGGTGGCCGGCTGGCGGACGGAGACCCGGGGCGACGGCACCCCCCACGGCGGCTTCTACACCCCCGACCAGCTGCGGGCCCTGGTGCGGTACGCCGACGACCGCGGGATCACCGTGCTGCCCGAGGTGGAGTTCCCGGGTCACGTCCGGGGGGTGCTCGCCGCCTACCCGGAGCTGGGCAACGACCCGACTGCGGAGCACAGCACGGCCACCACCTTCGGGGTGTTCGAACAGGTGCTGAGCCTCGACGACGCCGCGCTCCGCTTCGTGCTCGAGGTGTACGAGGAGCTCCTCGAGGTGTTCCCCAGCCCGTTCGTGCACGTGGGCGGCGACGAGGTGCCGCGGACCGAGTGGCGGCAGAGCCCCCGCGCCCGGGCCCTGGCCGCAGAGCGCGGGCTGGCCGGGCCGGAGCTGCTGCAGCGGTGGTTCACCGAACAGCTCCGCGACTGGCTGGCCGACCGAGGGCGGCGGCTGGTCGGCTGGGACGAGATCAACGACGAGGGCCCGCTGCCGGGTGCGGTGGCGATGGCCTGGCGGGACGTGACGTACGGGATCGCGGCGGCCCGAGCCGGCATGGACGTGGTGATGACCCCCACCTCGCACACCTACCTGGACTACTACCCCAGCAACTCCGCCGACGAGGCGTACGCGATCGGCGGACTGCTGACCACCGAGCAGGTCTACGGGTTCGAGCCGCTGGCCGGCATGCCCCCGGAGGTCCGGCACCGCGTCCTCGGCACCCAGTGCCAGCTGTGGCGGGAGTACCTGCCGACCACCCCCCGGACCGACTACATGATGTTCCCGCGGGCCTGCGCGCACAGCGAGGTGGCCTGGTCGGACCCGGCCGGCCGATCCTGGGCGGAGTTCCGGCCCCGGCTCGAGGCGCATCTGGCCCGCCTCGACGCCCTCGGGGTGGGCTTCCGGCCAGAGGCCGGCCCGCGGCCCTGGCAGCGGGGTGGGACCGGCGCGGTGGCCCGCCCCGTACGGGGCGGCTGACTGGGGAATCCGAGCGGGGGACGCTCCCACCAGCTGGATGGCTCCGAACCGCGCTTAGGTGCGCCTTATCATGGATCGGGTTGTCCTGAGGCGCCGCCACCGCGGCTGTCCGCACGCCCCGTCCCACCCAACCCGTTCGTGGGACACGCACGCCGAGCAAGAAGAAGCCAAGGAAGAAGGCCGAATACCTGTGACACAGGTTCACACCCTCGACCGGGTCGTCATCCGCTTCGCCGGGGACTCCGGCGACGGGATGCAGCTGACCGGCGACCGGTTCACCGCGGACGCGGCGGTGTTCGGCAACGACATCTCCACCCTGCCGAACTTCCCGGCCGAGATCCGCGCCCCCGCCGGCACGCTGCCGGGTGTGTCGAGCTTCCAGCTGCACTTCGCCAACTACGACATCATGACGCCCGGCGACCGGCCGGACGTGCTGGTGGCGATGAACCCGGCGGCGCTCAAGGCCAACATCGCCGACCTGCCCAAGGGCGGCCTGATCATCGTCGACACCGCCGACTTCACCAGACGCAACCTGGCCAAGGTGGGCTACCAGACCAGCCCGCTGGAGGACGGCTCGCTGACCGACTACCAGCTGCACGCGCTGGACCTGACCGGGATGACGGTCGAGGCCGTAAAGGCGTTCGGGCTGACCCGCAAGGACGCCTCGCGGGCCAAGAACATGTTCGCGCTCGGACTGCTGTCCTGGCTGTACAGCCGGCCCACCGAGGGCACCGTCAACTTCTTGTCGACCAAGTTCGCGAGCAAGCCGGCCATCCGGGACGCGAACATCACCGCCTTCAAGACCGGGTACGCGTTCGGCGAGACCACCGAGGTCTTCGCGGTCACCTACGCGGTCGCGCCCGCCCCGATGCCGCCGGGCCAGTACCGGCAGATCTCCGGGAACCTCGCCCTGGCCTACGGGTTGGTCACCGCCGCCCGGAAGGCGGGTCTGCCGCTGTTCCTGGGTTCCTACCCGATCACCCCGGCCTCCGACGTCCTGCACGAGCTGTCCAAGCACAAGCGGTTCGGCGTCACCACGTTCCAGGCCGAGGACGAGATCGCCGGCGTCGGCGCCGCCCTCGGGGCGAGCTTCGCCGGCCACCTGGGGGTCACCACCACCTCTGGCCCGGGGGTGGCGCTGAAGGCCGAGACGATCGGCCTGGCCGTGATGACCGAGCTACCGCTGATCGTCTGCGACATCCAGCGAGCCGGCCCGAGCACCGGGATGCCGACCAAGACCGAGCAGGCCGACTTGCTGCAGGTGATGTTCGGCCGCAACGGCGAGGCGCCGGTTCCGGTGATAGCCGCCCAGTCGCCGGCAGACTGCTTCCCCACCGCCATCGAGGCGGTGACCATCGCGGTCAGGTACCGGACCCCGGTGATCCTGCTGTCCGACGGCTACATCGCCAACGGCGCCGAGCCGTGGCCCGTCCCCGACCTGGCGGCCATCCCCGCCATCGACCCGGGCTTCGCCACCACCCCGAACGGCACCGACACCAAGGGCGCCGACGTCTTCTATCCGTACCGCCGCGACCCGGAGAGCCTCGCCCGGCCCTGGGCCGTTCCGGGTACCGCCGGCCTGCAGCACCGGATCGGCGGCATCGAGAAGGCCAAGGACACCGGCGCGGTCTCCTACGACCCGGCCAACCACGACGAAATGGTCCGGACCCGGCAGGCCAAGATCGACGGCATCGTCCGGGACATCCCCGATCTGGTCGTCGACGACCCGACGGCGCCCGACGGCACCGGGGCCCGCGTGCTGGTGCTGGGCTGGGGGTCGACCTACGGGCCGATCACCGCGGCCGTCCGGCGGGTCCGCAAGACCGGCCGCCAGGTCGCCCAGGTCCACCTGCGCCACCTCAACCCGTTCCCCGCGAACCTGGGTGAGGTGCTGCGGGCCTACGACCGGGTGGTGGTGCCGGAGATGAACCTCGGCCAGCTGGCACTGCTGTTGCGTGCCAAGTACCTGGTCGACGTGCACAGCTACTCCCGGGTCCGCGGGCTGCCGATCTCGCTGAGCGAGCTGGCCCTGGACCTGGAATCCGAGATCGACCAGCTGGAAGAGGTGCCCGCGTGAGCGCGGCGAACGGCCACCCGAACGGACACGGCGACGGGGCCGGCGCGGCCACCAACGGCTCGGCGAGCCTGGGAACGGCCCCCCGGTCCGGCATCGCCGGCGTCCCGCTGGCGCTGGAGCCGCTGAGCCGCAAGGACTTCACCAGCGACCAGGAGGTGCGCTGGTGCCCGGGGTGCGGCGACTACGCGGTGCTGTCGGCGTTCCAGGCCTTCATGCCCGACCTCGGGATCCGCAAGGAGAACACCGTCATCGTGTCCGGGATCGGCTGCTCGTCCCGGTTCCCGTACTACGTCGACTCCTACGGGATGCACTCCATCCACGGCCGGGCGACGGCCATCGCCACCGGGGTGGCCACCGCGCGGGAGGACGTGGCGGTGTTCGTGATCACCGGGGACGGCGACGCCCTGTCGATCGGCGGCAACCACCTGATCCACGTGCTGCGCCGGAACGTGAACCTGACCATCCTGCTGTTCAACAACCGGATCTACGGGCTGACCAAGGGCCAGTACTCGCCGACGTCCGAGTTGGGCAAGATCACCAAGTCGACTCCGATGGGTTCGCTGGACACCCCGTTCAACCCGGTCTCGTTGGCGCTGGGCGCGGAGGCGACGTTCGTGGCACGGACCATCGACTCCGACCGCAGGCACCTGACCGAGGTGCTGAAGGCGGCCGCGGCCCACCGGGGCACCTCGTTCGTGGAGATCTACCAGAACTGCCCGATCTTCAACGACGACGCGTTCGCCGCGGTGAAGGACGCCGAGACCTCCGCGGACGCGATCATCCCGCTGCGGCACGGCGAGCCGATCCGGTTCGGCGCGGACGGCCGGCTCGGGGTCGTCCGCGACCCGGTCAGCGGGACGTTCGAGGTCGTCGAGGTCGACACGGTGGGCGCCGACGCCCTGGTCGTGCACGACGCCCACCGGCCCGACCCGTCGTTCGCGTTCGGGCTGTCCCGGCTGACCGACGCCGGCGTGCTGCACCGGGCGCCGATCGGGATCTTCCGCGACGTGGAGGCCCCCGCCTACGACGACCTGGCCCGCGAGCAGGTCAGGTTGGCGGCCGGTCGCGGCAGCGACGACGACGCTTTGCAGGCCATGATCGCCGGCGGCGACACCTGGACCGTGCACTAGGTGGCGCGCGGCTCGGAGCCGGCGCCCGGGTTCCGGCGGCAGGGTCTGCTCGCCGGGCTGGGGGCCTACCTGCTCTGGGGCTCGGTGCCCCTGTTCTGGCCGCTGGTGGCCCGAGCCGGGGCGGTGGAGATCCTGGCGCACCGGGTGGTCTGGTCGCTGGTCATCTCGGGCGCGCTGCTGCTGGTGATGGGCCGCCGCGGCTGGTGGACCCGGGTCGGGCACCCGCGCACCCTGGTCCTGCTGAGCGTCGCCGCGGCGGTGGTCGCGGTCAACTGGGGGGTCTACATCTGGGCCGTCAACCACGGCCACGTGGTGGAGTCCGCCCTCGGCTACTACATCAACCCGGTCATCTCGGTGCTGCTCGGTGTGATCTTCCTCGGGGAGCGGCTGGCCCGCGCCCAGTGGGTCGCGGTGGGGATCGCGGTGCTGGCGGTGGTCGTGCTCACCCTCGACTACGGTCGGCCGCCGCTGATCGCACTGACCCTGGCGGTCAGCTTCGGCTGCTACGGCCTGCTGAAGAACCGGATCAACTCCCGCGCGGTGGACACCCTGGTGGTCGAGTCGGCGGTGCTCACCCCGCTGGCCGTCGGCTACCTCGTCGCCCTGCAGGCGATGGGGGGCCTGACCTTCGGCCACCTCGGCTGGTCGCACAGCCTGCTGCTCGCCGCGACCGGCCTGGTCACCGTCATCCCCCTGCTGCTGTTCAGCGCCGCGGCGATCCGGATCCCGCTGAGCACCCTGGGCCTGCTGCAGTACCTGACCCCGACGGCCCAGTTCCTGCTCGGCGTCCTCTACTTCGGCGAGTCGATGTCGACCGCCCGCTGGGTCGGTTTCGGACTGGTCTGGCTCGCGCTCGCCGTGCTGAGCGGCTACGGCCTGTCCCGGGCCATCGCCGGCCGCCGGCCCCGCGCGGTGGCCGGTTCGGTCTGAGTCCGACGATCCGTACGGTCGGCGGACTATCCCCGGCCGAACCTGCCGCGGAGGCTGCCGATGGCCTGATCAGTCGGTAGTGTGACCCCGGTCCACAGCCACCCGTCCGCTGCTGCGGCGCCCAGTCCTCGACGAAGTGAGATCGGTGAGATCGGAATGACCGGAAACTACCCAGGCAACCCCGCCGGGCCCTCCGACCCGTACGGCAACCAGCCTCGCGGACCGCAGTACCAGGGCCCCCAGGGTGGCCAGCCGCCAGGGCCGTACCCGCCGCAGGGTGGCCAGCCGCCGCAGCCCTACCCCGGGCCGGGCGGCCCGCAGGGCCCGGGTTACCCCGGCTACGGTCCGGGACAGCCCCCGCGGGGGCCGGGTGGACCCCAAGGACCGCAGGGTCCGCACGGTCCGCAGGGCCCCGGCGGACCTCAGCCGCCGTACGGCGCCTACCAGCCCGGCGGCCAGCCGCCGAAGAAGGGCAACGCCAAGACCTTGATCATCGTCGGCGCCGTGGTGTTGGCCCTGATCATCGGCGGGATCGCCGCCGGGATCGCCTTCACCCGCGGCGGCCCGACCGTGTCCCCGGACCCGCAGCAGAGTGCTCCGGTGCCGCCGACCACCGCGCCGGCGGCCGCCAAGCCGTCCGACGCGGTCAAGGCGTACCTGGACGCGCTGGTCGCGGGCAACGCCGAGGTCGCCCTGTCGCTCGGCGCCTCCCGGCCGGCCGACAAGACGTTCCTCACCGACGCGGTGCTCAAGGCGGCCATGAAGGCGGCCCCGATCACCGACATCGAGGTGCCCGAGGTCGACGACGAGTACGCCTACAAAGTTGACGCCACGTTCACCATCGGCGGGCAGCCCAACGGGGACGGCATCCGGGTGAAGAAGGTGGCCGACGGCTGGAAGGTGCAGAACGCCTTCCGCGAGGTCGACCTGACGTACTCCCGCGAGCGCACCCTGCCGATGATCATCAACGGCGTGCCGGTCAAGACCAACAAGATCTGGGTCTTCCCCGGCGGGTACACCGTCTCGACCGGGTCGAAGTACATCAGCTACGGCGACTCCGGCGGCAAGGCCCTGGTCGAGTCCCCGGACAGCTACGCCAGCTTCGGCAGCAGCCTGCAGCCGACCCTGAGCTCGGCCGGGGAGGACGCGTTCGTCGACGTGGTCAAGACCAGCGTCAAGAAGTGCCTGTCGTCGAAGGACCTGAAGAACCCCGGCTGCCCGAACAACATCGGCAAGGTCTCCGGGAGCTGCAAGCCCAAGGACGGCACCATCAAGTGGAAGATCAGCGACACGGCGCTGGACAACATCAAGCCGCGGCTGGACTCCAGCAACCCGGCGGTCGCCGAGGCCAGCGTGTACCTGGGGCTGAGCGGTGAGGGCGACTTCAGCGGGGGAACCTGTCGCGTGACCACCTATTCCAGTCCCAGCCCGACGGTGCGGATGCTGGCCGATCCGCTCAAGGTCGTCTGGACCCGCTGATCGGCCGGGCGTCGCGGGCGGGTCGGTAGCATCGACCGGGTGACCGAGACGCCCGCCGCTGCCCCCGCCCTCGACTTCAGCACCTTCGACCACACCGTCCGTCCGCAGGACGACCTGTTCCGGTTCGTCAACGGGGCCTGGCTGGCCGAGGCGGAGATCCCGGCCGACAAGCCGATCACCGGGTCGTTCATCGTGCTCCGGGACGCCGCCGAGGCCGCGGTCCGCGACATCATCACCCAGATGGACCGGACCGGCGTCGCCGACGCGAGCGACGAGGCCAAGATCGCCGACCTGTACGCCAGCTTCATGGACGCCGACGCCATCGAGACGCTCGGGTCGGCCCCGCTGACCGAGCCGCTTCGGATGATCGAGGACATCGACGACGTCGACGGGCTGGTCCGGGTTCTCGGCTCGCTGGGGCGGCGCGGGGTACCTGGACTGGTCGGCTTCGACGCCGAGTCCGATCCGGGCGACCCGACCCGGTACGTGATGTTCCTCGGGCAGAGCGGGATCGGCCTGCCGGATGAGGAGTACTACCGGCTCGACACCTACGCCGAGGTTCGGGAGGCCTACCGGGACCATCTGCGGGCGATGCTGGACCTGGCGGGGGTGCCGCAGCCCGACGCCGCGGCCGAGGAGGTCTTCGCGCTGGAGACCGAGATCGCCGCCCGGCACTGGGACAAGGTGCGCTGCCGCGACATGCGGGCCATGTACAACCCGATGACGTTGGCCGAGTTCGACGCGGCCAACCCCGGACTGCACTGGCGGGCCTTCCTGGCCGGCGCCGCCATCGACGAGCAGAGCATGAACGACCTGGTGGTGGCCCAGCCGTCCTTCTTCACCGAGGTCACCGCCCTGCTCAGCACGGACCGGCTGGGCGTCTGGAAGTCGTGGGCCCGCTGGCGGCTGGTCTCCGCCTTGGCCCCGTACCTGTCGAGCGCGTTCGTCGAGCAGAACTTCCACTTCTACGGCACAGTGCTCTCGGGCACACCGCAGCTGAAGGAGCGGTGGAAGCGGGGGGTGGCGCTGGTCGAGGGCGCGCTGGGGGAGGCCGTTGGCCGCAACTACGTGCAGCGGCACTTCACCGGGACCGCCAAGCACCGGATGGACGACCTGGTGGCCGCGCTGACCGAGGCGTACCGGCGCTCCATCAGCGACCTGGACTGGATGACCGACCAGACCAAGGCCGAGGCCCTGGACAAGCTGGCCAAGTTCCGACCGCATATCGGTTTCCCGTCCAAGTGGCGGGACTACTCGGCGCTGGAGATCGACGCCGGGGACCTGGTCGGCAACGTGGGTCGCGCGTTCGAGTTCGAGCTGAACCGCTCGTTGGCCAAGATCGGGCAACCGGTCGACCGCGAGGAGTGGATGATGACCCCGCAGACGGTGAACGCCTACTACCACCCGCTGCGCAACGAGATCGTCTTCCCGGCGGCCATCCTGCAGCCGCCCTTCTTCAACGAGCACGCCGACGACGCGGTGAACTTCGGCGGCATCGGCGCGGTCATCGGCCACGAGATCGGGCACGGCTTCGACGACCAGGGCTCGACCTGCGACGGTGACGGCCGGCTCCGCGACTGGTGGACCGAGAAGGACCGCGCAGCGTTCGAGGAGCGCACCTCGGCGTTGATCGGCCAGTTCGACGGGCTGTCCCCCGAGGGCGCCGGGGACCTGACCGTGAACGGGGAGCTGACCATCGGCGAGAACATCGGGGACCTGGGGGGGCTCTCGATCGCGCTCGACGCGTACCGGATCGCCCGGGGCCAGGCCCGGCCGGAACCGGTCGACGGCTACACCGACGAGCAGCGGCTGTTCCTGTCGTGGGGGGCCATCTGGCAGGCCAAGTCGCGGCCGGAGCTGGTGGCGCAGCGGCTCGCCACCGACCCGCACTCCCCCAACGAGTTCCGCTGCAACCAGATCGTCCGCAACCTCGACGACTTCTACGTCGCCTTCGAGGTCGGCCCCGCCGACGCGCTGTGGCTGCCAGAGGAGCAGCGGGTCTCCATCTGGTGACGCGCACCCGGACGGTCGCCGCCGTCCGGTCCGCCCGCACAACGCCGTGGGGGTGGCCGGCGGCGAGATCAGCTTCGGCGGCTACCAACGATGGGACGCCGAGGAGCGCAGCCACCTGCTCACCGACCAGCCCGGGCGGATCAGACCGTCCGGGTGACGACCGAGTCGCAGAGCTCCTCCAGCGCCTCGCGGGCCTCCCCGACGGGCAGCGCGGCGAGGTAGGACCGGGCGCGTTCGGCGCGGCGGCGGACCTCCGCCCGCGCCTGGTCGACGCTGGGATGGCGGCGCAGCAGGCCGAGGACCTCGGCGATGGCGGCGTCGGAGCTGAGGTCGGAGTCCAGGAGCTGCTTGAGCCGGTCGTCGCGGGGGTCGGTGGACCGGCGGGCGAGCAGCGTCGGCAGCGTCGGGATGCCTTCCCGCAGGTCGGTCCCGGGGGTCTTCCCGGTCTCGTCGCTGGTGATGTCGATGATGTCGTCGCTGAGCTGGAAGACCGTGCCGATCTCCTCGCCGAACGCGCCGAGCGCCTGCTGGACCTGCAGGTCGGCGCCGGCCACCTTGGCCCCGAACCGGGCCGAGGTGGCGATCAGCGACCCGGTCTTGTCGGCCACCACCTGCAGGTAGTGCTGCAGCGGGTCGCTGGCTCCCGGACCGACGGTCTCGGCGATCTGGCCCTGGACCAGGCGGGAGAACGTCCGGGCCTGCAGCCGGACGTACTCCGGGCCCAGCTCGGACACGATGTCGGAGGCGCGGGCGAACAGCAGGTCCCCGATCAGGATGGAGACGCTGTTCCCCCACCGGGTGTTGGCGCTCGGGGAGCCCCGCCTCAGCTGCGCCTCGTCCATCACGTCGTCGTGGTACAGGCTGCCGACGTGGGTCAGCTCCACCACCAGGGCGCACCGCACCACGTCGTCCACCGGCGCCGCGGCCGGGCCGAACTGGGAGGCCAGGACCACCAGCAGCGGCCGGAACCGCTTGCCCCCGGCCGCGATGACGTGCTGGGCGGCGTCGGTGACCAGAGCGGTGTCGGCGCGCGCCGCCTCCAGCAGGGCCGCCTCGATCAGCTCGAGCTGTGCGCGTACGGTCGCCGACAGCAACCCGTCGCGCGTCTGTCCAGCCAGCACACCACTCCCTCAGCCAAGGCCTCGCGCACTCAGCGCACGAACTCCCCGGCCTGCTGGGCCAGGTCCAGCAACGGTCCGGGGAACAGGCCTAGAGCCACAGTAGCCACCACGGCAACACCGACCGCGGTGAGCGTGGTCCACCCGGGACGGACCACCCGGACCGGCGCCTCCTCCGGGTCGGTGAAGAACATCATCACGATCACCCGGATGTAGAAGAACGCCGCCACCACGCTGATCACCACCGCGGCCACGACCAGCCACTGCAGCCCCCCGTTCCAGGCGGACACGAACACCGACCACTTGCCGATGAACCCGCTGGTCAGCGGAATGCCGGCGAAGCTCAGCAGGAACACCGAGAACACCAGGGCCGCGACCGGCGACCGCTGCCCCAAGCCGACCCACGACGTGAGCAGCGTCGCCTCCCCGCTGGTGTCGCGGACCAGGGTGATGACGGCGAACGCGCCGATGGTGGCGGCCCCGTAGGCGACCAGGTAGAACATCACCGCCGACAGGCTGGTCGGGGCGCCGGCCGGCGACCCGGACGCAGCCTGCGACGCCCCGACGAACGCGGTCATGATGAAGCCCGCGTGGGCGATCGAGGAGTAGGCCAGCATCCGCTTCACGTCGGTCTGGGTGATGGCCAGCACCGAGCCCACGGCCATGGTGGCCACCGCCACCACGGCCATCAGCGGCTGCCAGTCCCACCGGTCAGCGCCGAGGGCCACGTAGAACACCCGCATCAGGGCACCGATCGCGGCGATCTTGGTGCAGGCGGCCATGAAGGCGGTCACCGGGGTGGGGGCTCCGGCGTACACGTCCGGGGTCCAGGAGTGGAACGGCACCGCGCCGAACTTGAACAGCAGCCCCACCCCGATCAGCCCGACACCGGCCAGCAGCATGCCGGAGCGTTGGCTGCTCTGCTGGATGGCGGCGTCGATCGCCGACAGGTCGAAGGAGCCGGCATAGCCGTAGAGCAGGCCGGCCCCGTACAGGAAGAAGGCCGAGGACAGCGCACCGAGCAGGAAGTACTTCAGCGCGGCCTCCTGGGAGAGCAGGCGCCGACGGCGGGCCAGCCCGCAGAGCAGGTACAGCGGCAGGGACAGGACCTCCAGCGCGACGAACATGGTGATCAGGTCCGCCGAGGCCGGGAACAGCATCATCCCCGACAAGGCGAACAGGGCCAGCGGGAACACCTCGGTGTGCTCCACCCCGGCGGTGATCGCCTCCTGCTCGGCCGCCGTCCCGGGCACCGCCGAGGCCTGCGGGGCGAAGGCGCTGGTGCCGTTCTCCACCGTGCGGTCGGCGAACAGCAGGAACGAGACCCCCCCGAAGACCAGCAGCAGGGTCCAGGTGAAGTAGGTCGGGCCGTCGATGGCGACCGACCCGACGGCGGCCACGGTGTTCTGGCTGGCCGCCCAGTTGCGGACCACCACCAGCAGCGCGGCGAGGATGGCCACGAAGGTGACCACCAGCTGCGCCGGCAGCCGGCTGCTGCGGGGCAGCAGCGCCTCGACCAGGACGCCGAGGCATGCGGCCGCGAAGACCAGGATGAACGGCATCAGCAGGCCGTACTCGATCACTGGGGCGACGATGTCCATCGGTGTCCTCATCAGCGGCTCCCCTCCGTCGCGACCAGCGGGGCCGGGTCACTCACCCCGACCCGCTGCATGGTGTCGCTGACCGAGGGGTCGATGACGTCCAGCAGCGGCTTCGGGAACAGGCCCAGCACCAGGATCAACAGCACCAGGGGGACGACCGCGCCCTTCTCCCGGCCGTTCAGGTCGTGCCGCACGGTCTGCTCGACCACCGCCGGGGTCGGCCCGGTCATGGTCCGCTGGTACATCAGCAGGATGTAGAGCGCGGCGAGCACGATGGCCAGGGTCGAGACACCCGCGGCCAGCGGGTACCGACTGAAGGTGCCGGCCAGCACCATGAACTCGGAGACGAAGCTGGACAGCCCGGGCAGCGACAGGGTGGACAGGCCGGCGAACAGCAGCAGCCCGGCCAGCACCGGCGCCGACCGCTGCACCCCGCCGAAGGCGGAGACGTCCTTGGAGCCCCGCCGCTTCACCAGGTAGCCGGCCACCAGGAACAGCGCCGCCGTGGACAGCCCGTGGTTCAGCATGTACAGCGTCGACCCGGACAGGCTCTGGCTGGTCAGCGCGAAGATGCCGAGCACGATGAATCCGAAGTGGCTGATCGAGGTGTACGCGATCAGCCGCATCAGGTCCTTGCTGACGATGGCCAGCACCGCGCCGTAGACGATCGAGATCACCGCCAGGATGATCACCACCGGGGTGGCCCACTGGCTGGCCTCCGGGAACAGGCCCAGGCACCACCGGATCATCCCGAAGGTGCCGATCTTGTCCATCACCCCGACCATCATGGTGGCGCCGCCCGGGCTGGACTCCTCGGCGGCGTCCGGCAGCCAGGTGTGCAGCGGAACCAGCGGCGCCTTGATCGCGAAGGCGAACATGAAGCCCAGGAACAGCCAGCGGCCGGTGCCGGTGTCGATCTGCAGTGCGCTCAGGTCACTGAGCAGGTAGCTCGCCGCGCCGGCGCGGGCCGACAGCACGTACAGCCCGATCACCGAGGCGAGCATCACGAAGCCGCCCAGCAGACCGAAGATGAGGAACTTGCTCGCCGCATACGCGCGCCTCACCCCGCCGAAGCCGCCGATCAGGAAGTACATCGGGATCAGGATGACCTCGAAGAACACGTAGAACAGGAACGCGTCGGTGGCCAGGAACAAGTACATGGCGCAGGTCTCGACCACCAGGACGAGGGCGAAGAAGACCCGTTCGTCGTAGCGGGGGGCCGGGCCGGTGCCCCGGCTGGCCGCCAGGCCGCGTCCGGACCCGCTGGTGGGGTCGAAGTCGCGCCAGCTGGCCAGGATCACCACCGGGGTGACGATGGCGACCAGCAGGACCAGGGTCAGGCCGATGCCGTCCAGGCCCAGGGCGTAGTAGGCCCCCAGCACCCGGATCCAGCTGACCTGCTCGACGAACTGCAGACCGCCGCCGGGCTGGTACTGGACGGCCAACGCGATCGTCAGCGCCAGAACCAGCAGGGACACCACCAGGGCGACCAGCTTGGCCCCCGGTCCCTTGACGACGATCAGCAGCGCGGCGCCGACCAACGGCAGCACGGCCAGCATGGTGAGCCAGGGAATCATCATCACGCCTTCCTGCTCAGCCGAGCCGACCGAGGACGAGAACGGCGCCGACGACGGCGGCACCGGCCACCATGGTCAGCGCGTAGGTGCGGACGAATCCGTTCTGCAGCCGGCGACCCTTCGCCGAGATGCCGGCCAGCACCGCGCCGGTCCCGTTCACGGCTCCGTCGACGCCGGAGGCGTCCAGCCGGGCCATCCCGTCGGCGAGCTGCTGGCCGGGGCGCATGAAGACCGCCTCGTTGAAGGCGTCGCCGTACAGGTCGTACCGGCCGGCCAGGGTGAACGGCGACCGGGTGGACGGGGCGGTGACGGGGATCCGGCGACGGGGACCGAAGACCGCGACGGCGACCGCGATCCCGGCGGCGACCACGACCAGGGTGACCACGCCGACCAGGCTGACGTGCAGCAGACTCGCCTCCCCGTGGGCCTCACCGCCCACGGCCGGGTTCAACCAGCCTTCGATCCAGTTGTTCAGGAACAGCCCGCCGACCACCGACAGTGCGCCGAGCACCACCAGCGGGATCGTCATCACCAGCGGCGACTCGTGCGGGTGAACGCCGTCGGCCCAGCGCTTGCGGCCGAAGAAGGTCATCAGCATCAGCCGGGTCATGTAGAAGGCCGTCACCCCGGCGCCGACCAGGGCCAGCACGCCGACCGCCGTGTTGTGCTCGAAGGCCGCCTCGATGATGTGGTCCTTGGAGTAGTACCCGCTGAAGAACGGGAACCCGATGATCGCCAGGTACCCGGCGGCGAAGGTGAGGAACGTGATCGGCATGGCCCGGCTCAGGGACCCGTAGTGGCGCATGTTCACGTCGTCGTCCATGCCGTGCATCACCGACCCGGCCCCCAGAAACATGTTGGCCTTGAAGAAGCCGTGGGTGAGCAGGTGGAAGATCGCGAACGCGTAGCCGGCCGGGCCGATCCCGGCGGCGAGCATCATGTACCCGATCTGCGACATGGTGGACCCGGCCAGGGCCTTCTTGATGTCGTCCTTCGCGCAGCCGATCCAGGCACCGGCCAGCAGGGTGACCGTGCCGACGATCACCACCGCCGTGCTGGCCGTCTCCGTCTCGGTGAACACGGCGTGCGAGCGGGTGATCAGGTAGACCCCCGCGGTGACCATGGTCGCGGCGTGGATCAGCGCCGACACCGGGGTCGGGCCCTCCATCGCGTCCAGCAGCCAGGACTGGAGCGGGACCTGGGCGGACTTCCCGCAGGCTCCGAGCAGGAGCAGCAGACCCATCACGGTGGCCATCAGCGGCGGCATCTGCGGCGCGCCGGCGTTCACGTCGACGAACGCGGAGGAGCCGAACGCGGCCAGCATCAACATGATGGCCACCGACATGCCGAGGTCGCCGACCCGGTTGACCACGAACGCCTTCTTGGCCGCGACCGCCGCGCTCGGCTTGTGCTGCCAGAACCCGATCAGCAGGTAGGAGGCCAGGCCCACGCCCTCCCAGCCGATGAAGAGCACGAGGTAGTTGTCGGCCAGCACCAGCAGCAGCATGGCCGCCACGAACAGGTTGAGGAAGGCGAAGAACCGGCGCCGCCGGTCGTCGTGGGCCATGTACCCGATCGAGTAGACGTGGATCAGACTGCCGACCCCGGTGATCAGCAGCACGAACACGATCGAGAGCTGGTCGATCAGTAGCCCGACCGCGATGTCCCAGCCGCCGGTGGGGATCCACGACCACATCGGCACGCTCACCGCGCGGGCGACCTCGTCCCGGCCCAGCAGCTGGGCGAAGTAGCAGACGCCGATGGCGAACGAGGCGATCGGGGCGAGGACGCCGAGCAGATGCCCCCACCGGTCGCCGGCCCGACCGATCAGCAGCAGCACGGCCGCGCTTGCGGCCGGGATGGCGATCATCAGCCACGCCAGGCTCAGGAAACCGGTCGCGGCGACCGGGGTGACGACTTCCAGCGCGTTCACGGGTTGGGCGCTCCTCAGAACTTCAGCAGGTTGGCGTCGTCGACCGAGGCCGAGCGTCGGGTCCGGAAGATGGTGACGATGATCGCCAGCCCGACGACCACCTCGGCCGCGGCCACCACCATCACGAAGAAGGCGGCCACCTGCCCGTCCAAGGCGCCGTGCTGCTTGGCGAAGGTGACCAGCAGCAGGTTCGCCGCGTTCAGCATGAGCTCGACGCACATGAACGCGACGATCGCGTTCCGGCGGATCATGAAGCCGACCACACCGATGGTGAACAGGATCGCGGACAGGATGACGTACGCGTCGGCGCTCATCGGCCGCCCTCCCCGCCGGTCGGCCGCGGTCGCGGAGCGGGCAGCGAGCCGGCCGGTCCGCCCGCGTCGTCGGGGTCCCCGCCGTCGCCCTCGAGGGCGGCCAGCGTGCGCTGGATCGGGGCGGCCAGGTCGTGGCTGTCCAAGATGGCAGCGCGGTTGCGGAGGGTGGCCGACACCGACGCCTCAGCGGCCGTGCCGTCGGGCAGCAGCGCCGGGGTGTCGACCGCGTTGTGACGGGCGAAGACTCCCGGGGTGGGCAGCGGCCCGGGGTGCTCACCGGTGTCGGCGTAGCGCTGCATCCGGTCCAGCACGAGCTCGTTCTGACCCTTTTTCTTGGTCAGCCGCTCGCGGTGCGCGAGCACCATGGCCCCGACGGCGGCGGTGATCAGCAACGCCGAGGTGGCCTCGAAGGCGAACACGTACCGGTTGAAGATCAGCGCGGCCAGCCCCTGCACGTTGCCGCCGTTCGCCGCGTTGGCCGTCTCCAGCCCCAGCGGCTCACCGACCACCGCGTTGCCGACGGCCAGCACGAGCAGCACGCCGAAGCCGACGCCGGCCAGCGCGGCGAGTGGGCGCTGGCCGCGGATGGTCTCCACCAGCGAGTCGGCGGCGTCCACCCCGACCAGCATCAGCACGAACAGGAACAGCATCAAGATCGCGCCGGTGTAGACGATGATCTGCACCGCGAACAGGAAGGGCGCGTCCTGCGCCGCGTACTGCACGGCCAGCGAGATCATCACCGCCGCCAGACAGAGAGCGGAGTGCACCGGCTTCCGGGCCAGGATCATGCCGAGCGCGCCGAGCACCATCACCGGCGCCAACAACCAGAAGGCGAACTGGGCGCCCGTCACCAGCGGAGTCAGCAAGGGCGTCAGGAACGGGGTCATCAGCCGGCCTCCTGCCGCTCGGCCCGGCGGCGCTCCCGGGCTCCGCGCAGCCCCTGGTTGTACCGGGGCTCCTCGGCGCCGCTGAGGTCGCCGGCCCGGTCGTCGGGTCGGCCGCTGGCGGGCAGGCCCAGGAAGTAGGCCTGCTCGTCGTCGCCGAGGCGACGCTCGTGCGGCGGCTGCTCCATGCCGGGCAGCAGCGGAGCCAGCAGCCGGGACTTCTCGTAGATCAGGTCCCCCCGGTTGTCGTCGGCCAGCTCGAACTCGTTCGTCATGGTCAGGGCGCGGGTGGGGCACGCCTCGATGCACAGGCCGCAGAGGATGCACCGCAGGTAGTTGATCTGGTAGACCCGGCCGTACCGCTCGCCGGGCGAGAACCGTTCCGTCTCGGTGTTCTGGGCGCCCTCGACGTAGATCGCGTCCGCCGGGCACGCCCACGCGCAGAGCTCGCAGCCGACGCACTTCTCCAGCCCGTCCGGCCAGCGGTTGAGCTGGTGGCGACCGTGGAAGCGCGGTGCGGTCACCTTGGGCTCGAGCGGGTACTGCTGGGTGAACGTCTTGCGGAACATGGTGGAGAAGGTCACGCCGAAGCCGGCGATCGGGTCCAGGATCCCCATCAGAGGCCTCCCTGCTGGCTCGTGGGTGCGGGCTCGTCGTCGGGGCCGGAGGTGGTGGGGTCGGCAGCCGCGGCATCGGCGGCCGGGCTCTGTAGGTCGTCGGGCTGGGCGTGCAGCACCCCGGCCAGCTCCGGCAGCTCCTGGCCCTCGCGCGGCGGCACCGGGTAGCCCCCGGCGAACGCGTCGAACGGCTGGTCGGCCTCCTCCGCCGGTTCCGGCTCGGCCGGCCCGAAGAAGGACAGCGCGAACAGAGCCACCAGGATCACCCCGGCCACGACCCAGAACGCGGGCCGGCTGAACCAGCCCTCCGCCTGGCCGAGCCGGATGGTGGCGACCGCCACGATCCAGGCCAGCGCGATCGGGATCAGGTACTTCCAGCCGAACCGCATGAACTGGTCGTACCGCAGCCGCGGCAGGGTGCCGCGCAGCCAGACGAACAGGAACAGCATCAGCAGCACCTTGAGGGTGAACCACAGCAGACCCCACCAGCCGCCGTCCAGGCCGGGGATCAGGTTGAACGGCAGCGGAGCGTGCCAGCCGCCGAGGAACAAGGTGGTGGCCAGGGCAGACACGGTGATCATGTTCATGTACTCGGCCATGAAGAACATCGCGAACCGCATCGAGGAGTACTCGGTGTGGAAGCCGCCGACCAGCTCGCCTTCGGCCTCGGGCAGGTCGAACGGGGCGCGGTTGGTCTCCCCCACCATCGAGATCAGGTAGATCACGAACGAGGGCGCCAGCATCACGCCGTACCAGAGCGGGAAGGTCTGGCCGAACATCGCCACCGCCGGCTCGGCCTGCTTGGCCACGATCTCCGACGTGGACAGCGACCCGGCGTACAGGAAGACCGCGACCAGGGCCAGCCCCATGGCCACCTCGTAGCTGATCACCTGCGCGCTGGAGCGGAGGGCACCGAGCAGGGCGTAGGTCGAGCCGGAAGACCACCCGGCCAGCACGATGCCGTAGACACCGATGGAGGCGATCGCGACGATGAACAGCACGGAGACCGGCAGGTCGGTCACCTGCAGCGGCGTGACGATGTCGGTGAACGGGATCCGCACCGGGCCGGCGATCGGGATGACCGCGAACGCGGTGATGGCCGGCACCGCCATCACGAACGGGGCCAGCATGAACACGACCTTCTCGGCGGCCTTCGGGGTGAAGTCCTCCTTGAACATCAGCTTCATGCCGTCGGCCAGCGACTGCAGCAGGCCGAACGGACCGTTCATCGTGGGGCCCTTGCGGTGCTGCATGATGCCGACGACGCGCCGCTCGTACCAGATCGTGAACAGGGTCATCACCAGCAGGAACGCCAGCGCGAAGACGGCCTTGATCAGGACCAGCCACCAGGCGTCATTGAAGAACGCGGTCACGGCGAGAGCACCTCCGGCACGGACGGGGACGGCTGCGACGCGGGCGGGCCGATCCGGACCCAGTCGCCGGCGCCGGCGGCCAGGTTGTCCCCCAGACCGTGACCCGTGGCCCGGGTGGGCACCCACACCACGCCGTCCACCATGGCATCGTCGATCCGGACCGGCATCCGCACGGCGCCGCGGTCGTTGCTGACCTCGACCTGGTCGAGAACACCGGCCGCGGCGGCGGTGGCCGGGCTGAGCACCGCCTCGGTCGGCTTGGCGGTGGCCAGCAGGTAGGGGTCGCCGACCGCGCCAGAGCTGTCGTCGAGCAGCAGCCGCCAGCTGGCCAGCACGACCGATCCGTCCTCCGGGGTCACCGGCGGGGCGGCGTCCAGGTCCGGGGCGGGGGCGCGCCGGCCGGTCCACCGGTCCAGCTCGGCCAGCTCGGCAGCGGCCCCGGCCGGGGTCCGGAAGCCCAGCGGCGTGCCGAGACCGTCGGCGAGCGCCGCCAGCACCCGCAGGTCACTCATCGCGTGCGGGCGCTCGATCACGATCGGGAACGGCCGCTCGCGGCCCTCCCAGGTCACGAAGGTGCCGGCGCGTTCCTCGACCAGGGCCACGGGCAGCACCACGTCCGCCCGCTCGGTGACCAGTGAGGCGCGGGTCTCCAGGCTGACCACGAACCCGACGTTCTCCAGTCCGGCCAGGGCGGCCGCCGGGTCGAGCAGGTCACCCGGGTCGACGCCGGCCACGACCAGCGCGGCCAGCTCGTCGTCGTCGGCCGCCAGCAGCATCTCGTCGGCGTCGCGACCCGGCAGGCTGGGCAGCGAGTCGACCCCCCAGGTCGCCTGGGTGTCGACCCGCGCCGCGGCGTCGTCGACGGGCCGACCGCCGGGCAGCAGGTTGGGCAGGCAGCCGGCCTCCACCGCCCCGCGGTCACCGGCGCGCCGCGGCACCCAGGCCAGCCGGGCACCGGTGTCGGCCGCGAGCCGCAGGCACGCGCTCAGGGTGCCGGAGGACGACGCGGCCCGTTCCCCGACCAGGAGCACGGCCCGGTCGTCGAGGGTGACGGTGTCCGGCAGGTCCGCCAGGGTGACCGCCTCCGCGCCCGGCAGGGTGGGCACCAGGACCGCGCCGAGCTTGCGGGCGCCGCTGGTCCGGTACGGCGCCAGCGACGCAACCCGGAGCCCTCGCTTGCGGTACGCCTTGCGGAGCCGCAGGAAGATCGTCCCGGCCTCCTCCTCCGGCTCCAGGCCGACCAACAGCACCGACGACGCGCTCTCCAGGTCGGCGTAGGTGACCCCCCGTCCGGTGCCGGCGACGGCGGCGGCCAGGAAGTGCGCCTCCTCCTCGGAGTGCGGGCGGGAACGGAAGTCGATGTTGTTGGTACCGAGCACCGCGCGGGCGAACTTGGAGTACGCGTAGGCGTCCTCCTGGGTCAGCCGGCCGCCGGTCAGCACGCCCACCGAGGAGCCCGCCGCGCGGAGCCCCTCGACCGCCACGTCCAGCGCCTCCGGCCAGGACGCGGGACGGAGCACGTCGCCGTCACGGACCAGTGGGCGGGTGAGGCGGTCCGCACCGCGCCCGGAGACGAAGGCGAACCGGTCCTTGTCGGTGATCCACTCCTCGTTCACCTCGGGGTCGTCGCCGGCCAGCCGGCGCATCACCTGGCCCCGGCGGTGGTCGACCCGGATGGCCGAGCCGCAGGCGTCGTGCTCGGCGACCGAGGGCACCGAGACCAGGTCGAACGGCCGGGACCGGAAGCGGTAGGCGGCGCTGGTCAGCGCCCCGACCGGGCAGATCTGGATGGTGTTGCCGGAGAAGTAGGACTGGAAGGGCTCCCGCTCGTAGCTGCCCACCTGCTGCAGCGCGCCGCGCTCGATCAAGGCGATGAACGGGTCCCCTGCCACCTGCTCGGAGAACCGGGTGCACCGGGCGCAGAGCACGCAGCGCTCGCGGTCCAGCAGCACGTTGGCGGACACGTGCACCGGCTTCGGGTAGGTGCGCTTCGCATCGGTGAACCGGGTCTCGGCGTCCCCGTGGGACATCGCCTGGTTCTGCAGTGGGCATTCGCCGCCCTTGTCGCAGATGGGGCAGTCCAGCGGGTGGTTGATCAGCAGGAACTCCATGTTGCCGCGCTGGGCCTTGTCCGCGACCGGCGAGGTGACCTGGGTCTTGACCACCATCCCGGCCGCGACCTCGAGCGTGCAGGAGGCCTGCGGCTTGGGGATCGGGCGGCCGTTGCCGGCGTCCGGCACCTCGACCAGGCACTGCCGGCAGGCCCCGACGGGGTCCAGCAGCGGGTGGTCGCAGAACCGCGGCACCTCGACACCGATCAGCTCCGCGGCACGGATGACCAGGGTGCCCTTGGGCACCGAGACCTCGACCCCGTCGATGGTCACGGTGATCAGGTCCTCGCGCTGGGCGACGTCGGTCGAGGACCCCGAAGCGGTGACGGTCACGTGAGCCTCCTCATGCCGGCACGCCCTCGCGGACGAAGACGGTACTGCGCTCGTACGGGAACAGCTCCCATGCCGGTGTGTGCATCGCCGCCTCGAACTCGTCCCGGAAGAACGTGATCGCCGAAGTGATCGGCGAGGTGGCCCCGTCGCCGAGGGCGCAGAAGGACCGACCGAGAATGTTCTCACACAAGTCGAGCAGCTTCTCGATGTCACCGGGGCGGCCCTGCCCGGCCTCCATCCGCTTGAGGATCTGCACCAGCCACCACGTGCCCTCGCGGCACGGCGTGCACTTGCCGCACGACTCGTGCTTGTAGAACTCGGTCCAGCGCAGGACGGTGCGGACCACCGAGGTCGTCTCGTCGAAGCACTGCAGCGCCTTGGTGCCGAGCATGGACTTGACCCCGGCCATGCCCTCGTAGTCCAGCGGCACGTCGAGGTGCTCGGCGGTGAGCATCGGCGTCGAGGAGCCCCCGGGGGTCCAGAACTTCAGCTCGTGCCCGGCGCGCATCCCGCCGGCGATGTCGAGGAGCTCACGCAGGGTGATGCCCAGCGGCGCCTCCAGCTGGCCCGGCTGGGCGACGTGGCCGGACAGGGAGTAGATGGTCATGCCCTTGGACTTCTCGGTGCCCATCCCGGCGAACCAGTCCGGGCCGCCGGTGATGATGCTGGGCACGGAGGCGATCGACTCGACGTTGTTGATCACCGTCGGGCTCGCGTACAGGCCGGCGACGGCCGGGAACGGCGGCCGCAGCCGAGGCTGGCCCCGGCGGCCTTCCAGCGAGTCCAGCAGCGCGGTCTCCTCACCGCAGATGTAGGCTCCGGCGCCGGCGTGCACGATGATCTCGAGGTCGTAGCCGGTGCCCAGCACGTTGCGGCCGGCGTACCCCGCCGAGTACGCCTCGCGCACCGCCTGCTGCAGCCGCCGGACCACGTGCAGGACCTCACCGCGCACGTAGATGAACGCCGTGTTGGCCCGGATGGCGTAGGAGGAGATGATCACGCCCTCGATCAGGGTGTGCGGCGAGGCCATCATCAGCGGGATGTCCTTGCAGGTGCCCGGCTCGGACTCGTCGGCGTTGACCACCAGGTACTTCGGCTTCGGGTTGTCCTGGGGGATGAACGACCACTTCATCCCGGTCGGGAAGCCCGCCCCGCCCCGGCCGCGCAGCCCCGAGTCCTTGACCGCGGTGATCACGTCGGAGGGCTGCATGCCCAGCGCCCGGCGCAGCGCGGCGTAGCCGCCGCGCCGCTCGTAGTTCGCGATCTTCCAGGCGCGCTCGTCGGCCCAGTTGCGGGTCAGGACCGGAGTCAGCGGATCGGTCATGCGCCCTCCCTCGTGGTCGCGGACGCGTCGCCGGTGCCCGAGCGCCGGGCGGGCTCGGGGGCCGCCCAGCCCCGCTCGGCCGCGATCCGCAGCCCCAGCTGGGCCTGCGGACCGGAGGTGGGGCCCTCGTCCGCCCGGTTGTCGGAGAAGCCGGCCAGCACGCGCTCGGCCTCCTTCCACGTGCAGACCCGCGCCCCGCGGGTCGCGGTGACGGTCTCCCCGGCCCGGATCCGGTCCACCACGTCGATGGCGCTCTCGGGGGTCTGGTTGTCGAAGAACTCCCAGTTGACCATCACCACCGGGGCGTAGTCGCAGGCGGCGTTGCACTCCAGGTGCTCCAGGGTGACCAGCCCGTCGTCGGTGGTCTCGTCGTTGCCGATGCCCAGGTGGTCCTGCAGGCGGGCGTACACCTCGTCACCGCCCATGATCGCGCACAGCGCGGTCGTGCACACGCCGACGTGGTACTCCCCGACCGGCCGGCGCTTGTACATCGTGTAGAAGGTGGCCACCCCGCTGACATCGGCCGTGGAGAGCCCGAGGATCTCCGCGCAGGTCTCGATGCCCGCCGGGGTCACCCGGCCCTCCACGCTCTGCACCAGGTGCAGCATCGGCAGCAGGGCCGACCGCGCCTGCGGGTAGCGGGCCGCGATCATCCGCAGCTCCTCCCGGGTGCCGTCGGTGATCGCGGTCTCGGTGACCGCGAAGTCCAGGCTGGGCTCGTCGAAGTGGGTCGTGAAGTGCCCCTCGCGGGGGGCGTGCCCGTCGGTACCGCTGGTCAGCCGGCCGGCGAGCTCCTCGCTGGCGATGTCGCCCGCCCGCGTCGGCCCGGCAGCTCGCGGCAGCGGCTCCGGGACGCCGCTCACCGGTCGAGGACCCCACCCATCACCGGATCCAGCGACGCCACCGCCACCACCACGTCGGAGACCATCGAGCCCTCGCACAGCGCCGGCATGGCCTGCAGGTTGGTGAAGCTCGGGTCGCGGAAATGGGCCCGGAACGGCCGGGTTCCGCCGTCGGACACGACGTGCGCGCCAAGCTCGCCCCGCGGGCTCTCCACCGGCACGTACGCCTGACCCGGCGGCACCCGGAAACCTTCGGTGACCAGCTTGAAGTGGTGGATCAGGGCCTCCATGGACTCCCCCATGATGTGCTTGATGTGCTCGTTGGAGTTGCCCATCCCGTCGCTGCCCACCGACAGCTGGGCGGGCCAGGCGATCTTGGTGTCGGCCACCATGATCGGGTCGCCCACCATCTTCTCCAGCCTCCCGACGCACTGCTCGATGATCTTGAGACTCTCCCACATCTCGTTCAGCCGGATCCGGAACCGCCCGTACGCGTCGGCGGTGTCCCAGGTCTGCACCTCGAAGTCGTAGGTCTCGTACCCGCAGTAGGGCTGCTTCTTCCGCAGATCCCAGTCGTACCCGGTGGCCCGCAGCGGCGGACCGGTGATCCCCAGTGCGAGGCAGCCGGCCAGGTCGAGGTAGCCGACGTCGCACAACCGGCCCTTGAAGATCGGGTTCTCGTTGCAGAACGCCGCGTACTCGGGCAGGTGCGTCCGCATCCACCCGACCAGGTCCTTGACGTGCTCCAGGGCGCCGGGCGGCAGGTCCTGGGCCACGCCGCCCGGTCGGATGTAGGCGTGGTTCATCCGCAGCCCGGTGATCAGCTCGAAGGCGTCGAGCACCTTCTCCCGCTCCCGGAAGCCGATCGTCATCACGGTCAGCGCGCCGATCTCCATCCCGCCGGTCGCGATGCAGACCAGGTGCGAGGAGATCCGGTTCAGCTCCATCATCATCACCCGGATGACGCTGGCCTTCTCCGGGATCTGGTCGGTGATGTCCAGCAGCCGCTCGACCCCCAGGCAGTAGGTCGTCTCGTTGTGCAGCGGGGACAGGTAGTCCATCCGGGTACAGAACGTGGTGCCCTGGGTCCAGGTGCGGAACTCCATGTTCTTCTCGATCCCGGTGTGCAGGTAGCCGATCCCGCAGCGGGCCTCGGTGACCGACTCCCCCTCCATCTCCAGGATCAGACGGAGCACGCCGTGCGTGGACGGGTGCTGCGGCCCCATGTTGACGACGATGCGCTCGTCCCCGCGCTCGGCCTGGTCGGCGACGATCGAGTCCCAGTCCTGGCCGGTGACCGTGTAGACCTGGCCCTCGGCCGGCTCAGCCTCGGCCGCGGCGAACGGGTCAGCCACGCGTCCGCTGCCCGTCGACGGGCCTGTGGTGGTGCTCATCGGCGAAGCCTCTCGGGAGTGAGGAGCGATTCCAGGCGACCCGCTTTTCCCTCGTCCGCAGATCGCGACGAACGGGAGAGGAGTGGCGAAGCCGATGGGCGTCGCGGAGCGGGGAGCGCAACAGAAGGTCACGTGTAGCTCCTGCGCTGATCGGGCGGGGGGATCGTCGCGCCCTTGTACTCCACGTCGATCCCGCCGAGCGGATAGTCCTTGCGTTGCGGGTGGCCCGGCCAGTCGTCCGGCATCAGGATCCGGGTCAGGGCCGGGTGGCCGTCGAAGACGATGCCGAACATGTCGTAGGTCTCGCGCTCGTGCCAGTCGGCCGTCGGGTAGGTCGACACCACCGACGGCAGGTGCGGATCGCTGTCCGGTACGGAGACCTCGAGGCGGATCCGGCGGTTGTGCGTCATGGACTGCAGGTGGTAGACGGCGTGCAGCTCACGGCCCTGGTCGGCCGGGTAGTGCACCCCGGAGACGCTGCTGCAGAACTCGAACCGGAGGTACGCGTCGTCGCGCAGGTGCCGGGCCAGGGTGGCCAGGTGCTGCCGGGCGACGTGGAAGGTGATCTCGCCGCGGTGGATGACCACCTTGGTGATCACCTCGCCCAGGTTCGGCACCAGCTCACCCATCCGGTCGTGGACCTGGTCCCACCAGCCCCCGAACGGGGGCTCGCTCGCCGCCGGGAAGTCCACGGTGCGGGTCAGCCCGCCGTAGCCGGAGGTGTCGCCGCTGCCGCGGACGCCGAACATGCCGGTCCGGGTCTCGATCACCTCCGGGGTCGCCGACGGCGCCTGCGCGACCTCGGCCCGGTCGCCGCCGGCCTCGGAGTCGGTGCTGGCCACGTCCGGGGCCGAACCGGTCAGGCCACCGGTCCTGGTCTGCGCGTCGGGGGCCGACTCGCCCTGCGGGTCGGCTCCCTGAACGGGGGCCTGCGCGTCAGACTCGGCGTTGACCCCGTCGCCGGGCGCGGGGCTCGAGGGGCCCTTGGCGTCGCTCACCGCAGCAGTCCCTTCAGCTCATGGGTGGCCGGCGACTCGAGCTGGCGTCGCTCGGCCTCGGCGTGCGCCTCGACCGCGTGCTGGCCGATCGGGGTGTGCTGCACCTTGTCCCGCAGCTTGAACATGGCGTCGATCAGCATCTCCGGCCGCGGCGGGCAGCCCGGCAGGTACATGTCGACGGGGACGACGTGGTCGACGCCCTGCACGATCGCGTAGTTGTTGAACATCCCGCCGGTGGATGCGCAGACCCCCATGGCCAGCACCCACTTCGGGTTCGGCATCTGGTCGTAGATCTGCCGCAGCACCGGCGCCATCTTCTGGCTCACCCGGCCGGCCACGATCATCAGGTCGGCCTGCCTCGGGGACGCCCGGAAGACCTCCTGGCCCCAACGGCCGGAGTCGTAGCGGGGCGCGCCATAGGTCATCATCTCGATGGCGCAACAGGCCAGGCCGAAGGTCGCCGGCCAGAAGGACGCGCTGCGCATGTAGCCGAACAGGCCCTCCAGGGTGGTCAGCAGCACCCCGCTCGGCAGCTTCTCCTCTACACCCATGACGGCTCCTCGCTCATGATCATGATGCGCTCAGTCCCAGTTCAGTCCGCCGCGCCGCAGCACGTACAGGTAGGCGACGAACACGGTCACGATGAAGAGCACCATCTCCACCAGCGCGAAGGTGCCCATCAGGTCGAAGGAGACCGCCCACGGGTAGAGGAAGACGATCTCGATGTCGAAGACGATGAACAGCATCGCGGTGATGTAGTACTTCACCGGGAACCGGCCGCCGCCGATCGGCTGCGGGGTGGGCTCGATGCCGCACTCGTAGGAGTCGTACTTGGCGCGGTTGTAGCGGCCGGGGCCGACCAGCAGCGAGGTGAGGATGGTCAGGCCGACGAAGCCGGCGGCCAACGCCAGCAGGATCACGATCCCGATGTACGGGTTCACCACCGGACAGTCCCTCCTCGAGCTCCGACCCCAACGATGATCATGCTGCCGGCGCGATCCGGGACAGCGAGTTGATCACCTTGTCCATGGCGTCCCCGTCCCGGCTGTCGGTCAGGTTGGCCATCAGCTTCAGCGTGAACTGCATCAGGGTGCGCCGCGGCAGTCCGTACCGCGTGCAGGCGCGCATCACCTGGGGGTTGCCGATCAGCTTCACGAACACCCGGCCGAGGGTGTAGTAGCCGCCCAGCTCGGCCTTCAGCCGCCGCGGGTAGGACTGCAGCGCCCGCTCGGCGGTGTCGGTGCCGGTGCCGCGGTAGTGCGCCTCGGCCATCGCGTCGGCGGCGATCTCGCCGGCCTCCAGGGCGTAGGCGATGCCCTCCCCGTTGAAGGGGTTGACCATGCCGCCGGCGTCGCCGACCAGCAGCAGGCCGCGGGTGTAGTGCGGGGTGCGGTTGAACCCCATCGGCAGGGCCGCGCCCCGGACCGGCGTGGTCATGTTGGCGTCGCGGAACCCCCACTCCTCGGGGGTGTTGTCCAGCCAGCGCTTGAGCAGGTCCTTGTAGTCGGTCCGGCCGAACGCCGAGGAGGTGTTGAGGATGCCGAGGCCGACGTTGCAGGTCCCATCGCCCATCCCGAAGATCCAGCCGTACCCGGGTAGCAGGTTGCTGCGGCCCGGCTGTCCGTCCCACAGCTCCAGCCACGACTCCAGGTAGTCGTCGTCAGCTGCGCGGGCTCCGGTAGTAGGTCCGTACCGCCACACCCATCGGCCGGTCGTCCCGCTTGGTCAGGCCCATCGCGGTGCTCAGCCGGGTGGAGTTGCCGTCGGCAGCCACCACCATCGGCGCCCGGAACGTCCGCCCGTCCTTGGTCCGGACCCCGGTGATCCGCTCGGTGCGCGGGTCAACCACCGGGGCGACCACGGTGGCCCCTTCGTAGAGCCGGGCCCCGGAGGCCACCGCGTTGCGGGCCAGCAGGTCGTCGAAGTCGGCCCGGGGCCGGACCAGCCCGTACGGGGGGAAGTCGGCCAGGTCGGGCCAGTCCAGCTGGAACGGCCGGTCGCCGCCATAGATGCGGAGGCCGCGGTTGTGCAGCCAGCCCGCCTCCTCAGAGGTGTCGATGCCGAGCCGGATCAGCTGTCGGGTGGCCCGCGGGGTGAGGCCGTCGCCGCAGACCTTCTCCCGGGGGAAGGTCGACTTCTCCAGCAGCGCGACCGCGCAAGCCGCGGCGGGCCAGGTGGGTGGCGGTCGCGGAGCCGGCCGGACCCGCGCCCACCACCAGCACGTCCGCCTGCACATCCTCGTGCCCGACCACCCCTCCATCGGGTCCCGGACGGTCAGCCGGCACGGCGCCCGGAGCAGCGCGATCCCCAGGTGGGGTGATCGACATCGGGTCTCCTTGCGGGGCGATCGTGGGCTCGGGGCCTGGGGGTCGAGGGCGCGGCTCACCGGGCGCTCGTGAAATCATTCACATTCTTCCCGCAGAGTCTACGACGGCTCGGCCCGGCGAACCATCGGGGGCGATCGAGCCCGGCGCGGCTGGTTTCCCAGCCAGTAAGGGAATCCGGCCGGAATTAGGTGCCCAAGATGTTGCGAAAATCGGGTCAGCTCAGATCGCCGGCCACCTGGAGTGCGAAGTGCCCGGGCGGCCGCACGTGGCGTGAAATACCACTCCTCCCCCCGCTCCCGCAGCCGCGTCCACTCGGCGGCATCGTCTGGCTCGCCGAGTCGCGAGGTCCGGGCCGCCAGGCGGGCGGCACGCACCACCGGGTCGAGGGTGACCAGGACCCGCAGGTCCACCAGGTCCGCGAGCTCGGGTCGGGCGGCGTACACCCCGGCGACCACCACGACGCCGGCCGGCTGCCCGTGGGTCCGCGGCTCCGCCCGCCGGCTGTCGTCGGCCTCCCAGTCGGAGCGCCGGTACCGGGCCGGGGCGCCCGCCCGGAGCGGGAGCAGCGCCTCGGCCCGGAGCCGGCGCCAGTCGATGACCCGGTTCGGCCACCGCGGCGTCGCTCAGCCTGGACCGCTGGTCCCGGGTCAGCCGCGGCAGCGACAGGTCGTAGAAGTCGTCGGCGTCGACCACGGCGGCCGGGCGGCACAGCCCGATCGCCTCGGCCAGGGTGGACTTCCCCGTCCCGCTGCGGCCGTCGAGAGCGACCACCGCGGGGCGGCCCAGCTCCGGCAGGGCCTCCAGCGCGTCCAGCACGCGACGGGCCTCCGGACCCCGACTGACCCGGTAGGTGAGCAGCTGGCCGGGCGTGTCCACGTCGAACCGCGCCGCCGCCGGCAGCGGGCACGGCCGGGCCGGGGGGTCCAGCAGGCGAGACCAGCCGCCGGGCCGACACCCCGTGTGCGGCGGAGGTGCCCGCCCGGGCGAGCAGCTGGTGCGCCGCCGCGACCCCGAGGGCCAGCTGCAGCGGCTGCTGGGTGCCGTGCTCGTCGACCGCGACCACCGCCGCGGCGGCGGTCGGCGGCCCAGCGGGCTCAGGGTGTTCAGGGCCGACACCAGGGTCCGGACGGCCGAACCGGCGTGCGGCGCGTCCCCGGGAAGAGTCACCACGAAGGCCGGGCCGGCCGGCAGCGCCGCCCGGATCCCGGCCACCAGACCAGCCGCCGGTCCACCGCCGGACGGCTCCTCCGACACCCACCGGACCGGTCGCGACACCGGCCGGGGCGGGCCGACCACGATCACGTCGAGGTCGGGGGGCAGCGCGGCCAGCACCCGGCCGAGGAGCGTCTCGCCGCCCACATCGGCGTCCAGCTTGTCGGCCCCGAACCGACGCGACGTGCCCGCCGGCGAGGACGACCGCGACCCCGCGGTCACGGCTCATCAGCCGCGGGCGCCGGCCGGTTGGGCCCGCAGACCGAGGGCCTCGAGCATCGGCTGCAGCTTGGCGTCGGACTCGGCCAGCTCCGCCGCCGGGTCAGAGCCCGCGACCACCCCGCACCCGGCGAACAGCCGCATCCGGCTCCGGTCGGCGTCGTCGAGGATGCCGCAGCGCAGGGCGATCCCCCACTCGCCGTCGCCGTTCGCGTCGATCCAGCCGACCGGGCCGCTGTACCGGTCCCGGTCGAGCTGCTCCAGCTCGGCGATGGTCCGGCGGGCCTGGTCGGTCGGGGTCCCGCAGACCGCCGCGCTCGGGTGCAGCGCGGCGAGCAGGTCGAGCACCGAGGCGCCGCGGTCGGCCACGCCGGTGACGTCGGTGGCCAGGTGCCACACGTTGGGCAGCGCCAGCACGTACGGCGCGTCGGGCAGGTGCATCCCGGAGCAGAACGGCGCCATCGACCGGGCCACCGAGGCCACCGCGTACTCGTGCTCCTCGCGGTCCTTGCCCGACTGCGCCAACGCGGCGGCCAGGGCCAGGTCGTGACGGTTGTCCCCGGAGCGGGAGATGGTGCCGGCCAGCACCCGGGAGGTGGCCATCCCGCCTTCCAGCCGGATCAGCATCTCCGGGGTCGACCCGACCAGCCCGTCGACCACGTAGGTCCAGCACCGCCCGTACCCGGCCGCCAGCCGCGCCGCCAGCCAGCGCGCGTCGATGTCCCCCGCCGCCTGGGCCAGCACCTCCCGGGCCAGCACGACCTTGTCGAGCCGCCCCTCACCGATCCGCCGGATCGCCTCCCGGACGGCGCCTTGCCAGGCCGCCGCGTCCAGGCCGCCGTCCACGCTCGCGACCCCGCGGGGCGGCTGGGGCGGGGTGGCCGGGCGGAGGTCGCCGCTCCCGTGCTGGAACGTGGTGCCGATCCGGGTGACCCAGGCCCGTCCCTGGCGTCGTCCCACGATGGTCTCCGGGACGACCAGGCTCGACTGGCCGGTGCTGTTCGCCGGGTCGAAGACGAAGCTGCCGAAGGCCATGAAGCCGGCGCCGGCCGGGGCCGGGGCCAGGTCGCTGACGGTGACCACCGAGCCGAGCAGGTCCCGCCACCAGGCGGACGCGTCGGCCACCGAGGTCGGCTTGTGCCGGGCGGCCTCCCCCCAGGCCACCATGCCCTCGCCGTCGCGGAGCCAGGCCAGACCCTCACCGGAGGGGAGCAGCCCCAGCAGCTGGCCGGGGTCGTCGATCTCGACTGTGCGGGCGTGCAGCCGCGGCGGGACCAGGGCAGAGGTCACCACCGGAGCCTAGCCGCCGGCGCGAGCCGTCCCCGCCGCCACGGCGCCGGGGTGACCAGGCTCACGCCAGCGAGATGACCACCGTGTCGTCGAAGGACCTCTTGGCGTAGTCCCGGTTGGTCGTGGTGCGGTTCACCTCGATGACGAACTCGTAGGTGAAGTACATGGTCAGGGTGGTCGTCGCGTCGTCCAGTGCGGGGACGACGAAGTTCTGGTTGTACCGGTTCGGCGGGGTGACGATGAAGCCGGGACTGATGTTGGTGGTGTCGCTGAGCGGGCGGGGTGCGTCCAGCGGGCCGGTGTCATCGGCCGGGGCCAGGTTGCCGGTCAGCCGGGTCAGGTAGAGCTTCTGACCGGGCTTGGCGACGTTGCGGGCGGTGAGGGTGATCTGCAGCGGCTTGTTGTCGCCGGGACGCCATTGGTCCACCGGCACGGCCGAGCTGTACGAGACGTCGACGGTGACCTTGCCGGCCCGGAGCGTGCGCTTGAGCGGCATCCGCCGCAGGTCGTTCCGGGGTGCCTTGGTCTTGCTGGGGGACGGCGAAGGGGAGGCCGCAGCGCTCGACGGGGCGGCCGACGGCGGCGGCCCGGGCGGCGGGCTCGCCGCCGGCGGCTGCTGGAAGAAGGCGCAGCCGCCCGTGGTGAGCAGCACGGAGAGCGCCAGGAGCAGACCCGGCGACGTGCGGGGCATGGGCAGTCTCTTCGTCAGGGAACCGGAGCGTCTCGACGATAAGCCGCATCGCAGCACAATGTCTCGATCCCGCCCGCACCCCGACGGAATCGTTATCGGTCCCGGTCGCCGCCGACGCGTCGCGCCGGCCGGTCAGCGCTTCCGCTGCTTCGCCGCGGCGGCTTCGGCGGCGCGCTGCCGCTTCTGCTGCTCCAGCAGCTTCTGCTGCTCGGCCTGCCGGGCCCGCAGCGACTCGGCGTCCATCGAGTTCAGCAGGATCAGGGCGGCGATCGCCCCCAGCACCAGCGACCAGACCGGCGACACGCCCAGCAGCATGGGCGCGGTGACGATCACCACCACGTCGAAGCCCCGGAACAGGTTCGTCATCAGCCCGGGCGGGAACGCGCCGGCCTGGGTGGAGACCATCGGCGCGCCGAAGTCGACCCCTTTAGCCTGGGTCCAGCGGATCGCCCCCAGTAGCCCGGCCAGCGCCGTGGCCACCGACATCATCGCGGCCGAGATGGGGTCCCGCTGCACCGCGCCGTCCCCGAAGCCCAGGTAGGCCGGCGTGGTCAGGATGGCCCACAGGACCGTCACCACCGCCGGCACGGTGACCGAGGCCAGCTTGATCTGGGCCAGGGAGAACGGCAGGCAGCGGGCCAGCCCGCCGGTGCGGGTCAGCACCCGCAGACCGCCCAGCATCCCGATCAGTGACGCGAACAGGATCAGCGCCGAGAACACCGGTGTCAGCGAGCTCATCCCGAGCGCGTCGGCGGCGTACGGGACGACCGCCGACCCGAACACCAGCAGCAGCGGCTGGGGGAACCGCCGCACCCGCTGCCACTCCCGCCAGATCAGCGCCTGCAGGCCCAGCCCCCGGCCGCGTTGCGGCTTCACGTGGCCGAGCTCGATGGACCGGCGCTGGACGACGATGTCGCGCGCCAGGCCGATGTCCAGCGCGAAGAACGCCCCGGAGACCCCGCGGACCAGGGCGCCGCCGCTGACCAGGCGGGTCCGGCGGATCATCCGCAGCCGCCGGGCGGCCAGGACCAGGCTGAGGATCAGGACCGCGGCGGTGAAGCCGACCACGACCAGGCCGAGCTCCAGGCCCACGTCGCTCGACACGCCGAGACTGAACCACCCGGCCGCGACCCCGATCACCCCGAACAGGGCGAGCACCCCCAGCAGGCCGAACAGGTAGGTCATCGCCTGGGTCAGCCGGTGCCGGTCGCGGCCCTGCTGGGCCGCGCTGAAGCTGACCGCCGCGGCGCCCGACAGCCCGGTGGCACCGGCCCAGACCAGCACCGCCTGGGGCGAGGAACCGGTCAGGGCGGAGACGAGCGCCCCGATGGCGGTCCCCCCGACGAACGCGATCAGCACCGCGGCCACCAGCCGCGGGGCGAGCAGGGCCCGGCGTCGGATCGGGGCGTCGAGCAGCCAGAACCCCTCGGCCGCCGAGGCCAGCACCGGACCGAACAGCCGGGAGACGGCCAAGGTCACCGCCACCGCCACCGCGAAGGCCGCCCACGGCAGGATGGTCCGGGCCGACAGGCAGGACTCGCTCGAGCACTGGGCGACCACCGTCTGGGCCTTCAGGACGACGTTGACGATCATCGCGCCGACCATCAGCGCCCCGATCAGGGCCACGTAGGCGTCGTGGAAGGCCTCCCACAGGTTCTTCGTCGCCCGGCCGCGCCGCCAGTCCTTGATCATCCCCTTCAGCTCGCGCACGCTGGCCGGGCGCAGGCTCCGGCCCTCGACCAGCGGCGGGTCGACACCCTCGTTGGCGGCCTCGTAGGTGCTCATCCGCGCGGCGCCCCCAGCTCGACGACCCGAGTGGCCACGCTCTGCACCAGCTCGGGCTCGTGGCTGGCGAAGACGATGGCCAGGCCCTGCTGGCGCTCCTGTCTTCAGCCGGGTGGCCAGCCAGCTCACGCCCTCGGTGTCGAGGCGCTGCTCGGGCTCGTCCATGATCAGCAGCTTGCGGGGCCGGACGAAGGCCGTGGCCAGCGCCAGCCGCCGGCGCTGACCGGACGACAGGGTGCCCGGCAGCTGCCCCGACTGCGGCACCAGCTGCACCTCCTCCAGCACCGAGTCGACCAGCTCGTCGGGGTCCTCCAGGCCGTGCGCGCGGGCCAGCAGGTCGAGGTGCTCCACCACGCTCAGGTCGGGGAAGAAGTCCAGGTCGTCGATCACCGTGGCCACGTTCCGGCGGATCTCCGGGGACGTCTCCGACATCGGCGTGCCCAGCACCTCGACACTGCCGTCGTCGGGGCGGTCGGCGCCCACCAGGCACCGCAGCAGGGTCGACTTGCCGGCGCCGTTGCGCCCGGTCAGTGCGATCGCCTCACCCGTCCGGACCTCCAGGGAGAACTTGTCGAAGATGGTGTTCTCGCCGAAGGCGCGCCGGAGCCCGGACACCTTGAGGACGGTCGTGCGTTTCGCCATGGTCCCGATTCTGCCTGCTCCGCGGCCCCGTGCCGGCCACCGCGCGGCTGGCGGGAAGGCGCCGGAGCTCCGTGACACCCATCCGCCGCGCCGTCGGTGACGAAACCTCCCTGACGACCTCCCTGACGCAGGGCGTGCCCGGTCCCCCGGGTGCCGGGGGCAGGACGGAGGGTTCCGCATGGGTGCGAGCTGTGGCACGGTGACACCCAGGGGCCCCGTACCCGGTCGTTCCCGTGCATCGGTGCCGCCCTCCCCGGGGGACGGCCGCAGGTCTTGAGGTGTATCTCATCGACAATCCGCACCTGGCGCCGGAACCGTCGGAGGAGCCGCTGTTCGCGGCTCAGGTGATGCGCGCCCAGGTCGGCCGCGAAGCGCACGCCGCCCGGCTGGGGGAGCTGCTGAGCCGCGCGGCCCGCGGGCACGAGGACGCCTTCGCGGTGCTGTACGACGCCACGGTGGCCCGGGTGCACGGCGTGATCCTCCGGGTGCTCCGGGCCCCCGATCTGGCGGCGGAGGTCACCCAGGAGGTCTACGTGGAGATCTGGCGCCAATCCGGCCGGTACCGGCCCGACCGTGGTTCGGTGCTCACCTGGATGTGCACCATCGCGCACCGCCGGGCGGTCGACCGGGTGCGGTCCACGAGCAGTGAGACCGCCCGCGACACCGCGTACGCGACGCTGGAGAACGCCCCCGCCTTCGACCACGTCTGGGACGCGGTGGAGCGGAAGCTGGACACCGAGCGGGTCCGCCAGGCGATGGTGTCGCTGACCGAGATCCAGCGCGAGGCGATCACCCTGGCCTACTTCGGCGGGTACAGCCAGAGCCAGGTGGCCCAGCTGTTGCAGCTGCCCCTGGGCACGGTGAAGAGCCGGATCCGGGACGGCCTGATCGGGCTTCGAGACGCCTTGGGGGTGGCGACATGAGCGAGATCCACAGCGCCGTCGGCGGGTACGTCACCCACTCCCTCGACGCCGACGATCAGGCCGAGTTCGAGATCCACCTGGCCGGCTGTGAGAGCTGTCAGCGCGAGGTCGCCGAGTTCCGCGCGACCCTGGCCGAGCTCAGCGCGCTGACCGTGGCCGCGCCACCACCCGAGCTGCGGGCTGCGGTGCTGTCCGGCATCCACCAGGTGCGGCCGCTGCCGCCGGAGGTGCCCGCCGGGGAGACCCCCGGCCGGAGACCCCCCGGCCGGAGACCCCCCGGCCGGCGGTTCCCCAGCCGGCGGTGCCCCAGCCGGCGGTCCCGGCGCTGGACGAGCACCCGTCGGAGATGCCCTGGGACCTGCCGTCGGGCCCGCCACCCGCGACGGTGGACCAGCTGGCGCATGCGCCGTCGACGACGCCTCACCCGGGTCCTCACCGGACTGGCCGCCGCGGCGGTCGTGGTGGCCCTGGCCCTCGGCGGCGTCGTCTACCAGCTCGCCCAGCAGCGTCAGGCGCTGGTGGCCCAGCAGCAGATGCTGGTCGCGGGCGCCCAGCAGGAGACCGAGCTGCTGAGTGCACCCGACCTCGAGGTGGTGACCTCCACCGTCGACGGCGCGGCCGTGTCCTACCTGGTCTCCCGGCAGCGGAGCCAGGCCATGTTCGTCGGCACTTCGCTGCCCTCCCCGGGAGCAGGCCGGACCTACCAGCTGTGGACCGTGCGCGGCACGACGGTGACCCCGGACCGGCTGATCGGCACCGGCGGTACCGTCCGGCAGTGGTTCGACGGTGCGGCTGCGGACGCGACCCAGCTGGCCGTCTCGATCGAGCCGTCGGGGGGGTCCACCACGCCGAGCGACATCCGCTCGATCGCCACGCTCTGACCGCCGCGGACCCGACCGCCGCGGCCGCCCATCAGGACCCCCGCGGCCGGCCGACACCCGGTGTCGGTGCGGCGTGGCAGGCTGTCGCCCGTGCTGGAGGACGCCGCGACGACCGGGACCCGGGCCACCCTCGCCAAGGGGCGGGCCGAGGTGGCGGCCATGTTCGACCGGGTGGCCGCGCGGTACGACCTGGCCAACGACGTGCTGTCCCTCGGCCAGGACCGGGCCTGGCGCCGGTCGGTGGTGGAGGCGGTGGGCGCGTTGCCCGGTCACCGGGTGCTCGACCTGGCCGCCGGCACCGGAACCTCCAGCGAGCCGTTCGACGCGGCCGGGGCGTTCGTGGCACCGACCGACATCTCGCTCGGCATGCTGGGGGTGGGCAAGCAGCGGCTTCCACGACTGGCCTTCGTGGCCGGTGACGCCCTGGCCCTGCCGTACGCCGACGCCAGCTTCGACGCGGTGACCATCTCGTTCGGGCTGCGCAACACCGCCGACGTGCCGGCGGCGCTGACCGAGATGCGGCGGGTCGCCCGACCCGGTGGCCGGCTGGTCGTCTGCGAGTTCTCCACCCCGACCTGGGCCCCGTTCCGTGCCCTGTACGCGAACTACCTGGTCGCCGCGATCCCCCGGGTCGCCCGGCTGGTCGCCTCCAACCCCGCCGCCTACGTCTACCTCGCGGAGTCGATCCAGGCCTGGCCCGACCAGCCCCGGCTGGCCGCGCTGATCCAGGCCGCGGGCTGGCGGCAGGTGGAGTGGCGCAACCTGTCCGGCGGGATCGTGGCCCTGCACCGGGCCCTGGCGTGAGCCCCGGCTCGGTACGCAGCCCCGCCGGGTCGCGGACGGCGCCCGTGCGGGTGGGCCGGGCGGACCGCCTGCTGCTCGGGCCGTACGCGGCCCGCACCTGCCCGGTCAAGACCCAGAACGCCTTCGATCCGCGCGTCACCGGGTCCGCGGCCGACCTCGACGAGTCCACGGTGGAGCGGTTCGACGGACGGCACGCGTACCGGGCGGAGGTGCTGGACCGCTGGGCCCGCGAGCCGGGCGCCGTCGACCTGCGCCGCGTCCACCACCCGGACCCGGCTCTGCGCGCCGCCGCCGACGGTGGTGCGCCGGTGATCCTCGGGGCCCGGCTGCCCGACGACCCGGCCGGTCACCGGACGGGCCGGGCGGACGCGCTGGTGCGCGGGCCCGACCGGCCCGACGGCCGACCCGGGTACCACCCGGCCGTGGTCGCGTGGCACCGGATCACCGAGCAGGCGCGGCCGGCGCCCCCGGAGCGCCCCCGCCGGATGGTCGAGGTCAGCTTCCTGGCCGACCCTGGCGCCGAGCACCGGGTGCCGCTGCCGGACCGGGTGCTCCGGCTGCCGAGCCGCGCCAGCGACTTCCTCCAGCTCGCCCACCTGCAGCGGATGCTGGCGGCGGCGGGCCTGAGCGCGCCCGGACCGCTGCTGGCCGCCGTGCTGGGCACCGACGAGCACCCCCGCGGCCCGCTGCTGGCCTGGCTCGACCTGGACGAGCCACTGGTCCGGACGTTCTCCCGGCACGACCCGGAGGGCTGGCGACTGCGTAGCATCGCCGAACGCTACGACCACGAGCACGCGTTCCGCGTCGATGTGGCCCGCCGGGCGGGCGCGCAGACCGGACGCCCCGACGACCCGCCGCTGCTGGTCCGCCCGGTGGTCAACGACGAGTGCGGCCGCTGTCCGTGGTGGGACCACTGCCGCCCGCAGCTGGACGCCGACGACGTCAGCCTGCGGATCGCCAAGGGCCCGCTCGACGTGCGCGAGATCGTGGCCCTGCGACGGTTCGGGGTGACCACGGTCACCGACCTGGCGGCCGCGGACCCCGACGAGCTGGCTCGCCGATACCTGCCGGAGGTCACCCACCGGGCCGGTGCAGAGGTCCGGCTCCGTGTCGCCACCCGGCGGGCCGGCATGCTGTTGGCCGGCCGTGCCTTCGACCGCGAGACGACCGGGCCGATCGAGGTCGCCGGCGCGCAGGTCGAGGTCGACTTCGACCTGGAGAGCTCGGCGTCGGGACGGGTCTACCTGTGGGGGTTCCTGGTCGACGACGGGAGCGGTGAGACGGTCACTCGCCAGTTCACCCGGTTCGGTGAGCTGGACGCCGCCGGGGAGCTGGCCCTGGCCCGGGAGGCCCTCGGGTGGCTGTCCGGGCTGGTCCGGGAACACGGCTCGGACGTCAAGGTGTACCACTACAGCGGGTACGAGGTCGGGGTGCTGGCCGGGCTGCTCCGGCGCAGCGGCGACCCGATCCTGCAGTGGGCGTGGGACTGGTCGGCCACCGGGTTCGTGGACCTGCTGGAGGTGGTGAAGCAGCATTTCTTCGGCGTGGCCGGTCTGGGCCTGAAGTCCATCGCCGCCGAGGCCGGCTTCGCCTGGCGGGACGACGACCCGGGCGGGTTGAACTCCCAGCGCTGGTTCGCCGAGGCCGTGCACGCCGAGGAGCGAGCCGACCGGGACGCCGCGCGGCGCCGCGTCCTGGAGTACAACGAGGACGACGTGATCGCCACCCATCGGCTCAGAGGTTGGCTGCGAGCGCAGTGATCTGCTGGCTCAGGGTCCGCCGGTGGGCCCGGTCGACCCGGGCCAGCACCACCTCGATCCCGATCGGCGGCTCGGCCAGCACCCCGCGCAGCTCCGCCACGGTCTCGACCCGCCGGGTGTCGGCGCCGAGCGCGGCGGCCGCCGCCAGCAGGTCGGTGCCGTGGGGTGTCCCGAAGATGCGCTCGAAGGAGCGCGACCAGGTGGGGTGTCCCTGCTCCAGGGTGGCGAACAGGCTGCCGCCGTCGTCGTCGGCCACCACGATCCGCAGGTCGGGCCGCGGCTCCTGCCGGCCGAGCACCAGACCCGTCAGGTCGTGCAGGAAGGTGAGGTCGCCCAGCAGGGCGTGCACCGGCCGCTCCACCGCCAGCGCCACCCCGACCGCGGTCGACACCGTCCCGTCGATGCCCGCCAGCCCCCGGTTGGCGAACACCGCCGGCGGCCGCGGCTCGATCGCCGCCAGGTCGAGGTCCCGGATCGGGGACGAGGACCCGCTGACCAGGGTGTCCTTCTCGGCCAGCTCCGACCACAGCCCCGCCGCCAGCGCCGGGCCGGTGAGGTGCGGCTGGCCGGCGAGCAGGGCGTCCAGCTCGGCGCGGACCGAACCGTCGGCCTCCCGCCAGCGCCGCAGCCAGTCGTCGTCGCCGCCCGCCAGCTCGACGGCGTCCACCACGTGGTGGGCGTTGAGGCCGGGGTCGGGCCATCCGGCGGCCTCGGCGACCACGACCAGCTCGACGTCCGGGCGGCCGAGCAGCCGGTTCACCGGGCGCGACACGGTGGGGTGCCCGAACAGCACCACCCGCTCGACGTCCTCGGCCAGCGAGGACCGCAGCAGCAGCCGGTAGGTGCCGATCGCGGTCGCCCCGCGCCGGGCGTTGCTGGACGGCTCGGCCAGCAGCGGCACTCCGGCCGCCTGGGCCTGCTCGGCCACGGCGCGGCCCCGGGTCGGCGGCAGGTCGCCGACCACCACGACCGTCTGAGGGCCGGCGTCCAGCCGCATCGGCTGCGGCTGGTACGGCCGGGCCGCCACCACCAGCTCGTGGGCCGACGGCGGCGGCTCGACCTCCGGGACCAGAGGTTCGGTGAAGGCCAGGTTCAGGTGCACCGGACCGGGCTGAGAGGTGCGAGAGCCGGTGGCGGCCGCCAGCAGCCGGCCCACCTCGAACTGCCACCAGGCGTCGGTGCCCGACTGGTCGGTCAGCGTGGCCTCGGCCCGGACGTGCCGGCCGAACAGGCCCGTCTGGTCGGTGGTCTGGTTGGCCCCGGTGAAGGTCATCGTCCGCGGCCGGTCGGCGGTCAGGGCCAGCAGCGGCACCCCGGCGTGCCAGGCCTCCAGCACCGCGGGATGCAGGTTGGCCGCCGCCGTTCCCGAGGTCGTGACCACCGCGGCGGGCTCGGCCGAGGCCTTGGCCAGGCCGAGGGCCAGGAAGCCGGCGGTCCGCTCGTCGAGCCGCACGTGCAGCCGCAGCAGCCCGATCTTGTCGGCCTCGAACAGCTCGTAGGCCAGCGGGGCGCTGCGCGACCCGGGGGCGAGCACCACCTCCCGGACCCCCGCCCCGATCAGCTCCGCCACCACGACCCGGGCACAGCGGGTGGCGCTAGGCACCGTCGGCTCCGAGGTCCCGCCGCGCCGTCATGAGCCGAGCCTGCCAGAGGTCGGCCGCGGCGTCGTCGGCGGCGCAGCGGGACAGCGCCGCGGCGGACACCTCCGGCCGGGCGCTGACGGGCAGCCAGCCGTCGACGGCGACCAGCGGCTCGTCGGCCAGGTCGTCCACCAGCAGCCGCACCGTGTCCAGCCCGCAGGCGTAGGGCAGGTCGGGCAGCGCCGCGGCCAGCGCCAGACCCGCCCGGATGCCGATCGAGGTCTCCAGGGCGCTGGACACCACCACCGGCAGGCCGATCCGCTCCGCGATCCGCAGGCAGGCCCGGACCCCGCCGAGGGGCTGCACCTTGAGCACGGCGATGTCGGCGGCGTCGGCCTGCGCCACCCGGTACGGGTCGTCGCCGCGGCGGATCGACTCGTCGGCGGCGATCGGCACGTCCACCCCGGCCCGGGCGAGCCGGACCCGGAGCCGGGCCAGCTCGGCCACCGTCGCGCAGGGCTGCTCGGCGTACTCCAGGTCGTGGCGGCGAAGCCGGGCCAGGGCGGCCGCGGCGTCCTCGCACCCCCCAGGCACCGTTGGCGTCGACCCGGATCCGCCCGGTCGGCCCCAGCGCCGACCGGACCGCCGCCACCCGCGCGACGTCGTCGGCCAGGCGCTGGCCGGGCTCGGCCACCTTCACCTTGGCGGTCCGGCAGCCGCCGGCGACGACCAGCCCGGCGGCCTCCGCGGGGCCGACGGCGGGCACCGTCGCGTTCACCTCCACCCGGTCGCGGACGGGGTCGGGCCAGCCCTGCTCGGCGGCCTCGTCGGCGGCCCGCAGCCACGGTCCGACCTCGGGCCCCCGCGTAGTCGAGGAACGGGCTCCACTCCGCCCACCCCGCCGGGCCGCGCCACACCATCCCGTACCGCGTCGTGATCCCCCGGAAGCGCGTCCGCAGACCGATGGCGTACGTGGTCGGGTTCACGGGCCCCAGTCTGGACCGGGGACGCCCACCTCCGGCGGCTACGGTGGGCGGGTGCCGAGTTCGTCCGCGCTGCTGCGCTGCGTCAGCGGACCCGGTGCGGTCCGGGACGCCCTCGCAGCCGCCCTGGCCGGCGGTCCCCCGGTGGCCCCGCTGGCCGCCGAGCCGGTCGAGCGGGCCCAGGCGCTGAGCATGCTCCGGCCCGAGCTGCCGGTCGTCGAGTCGGCCGCCGCCGCCGTGCTGGCCACCTCGGGCTCCACCGGCCGACCCAAGGGGGTGGTGCTGTCGCGCTCGGCGCTGACCGCCGCGGCCGACGCCGTGCACGAGCGTCTGGGTGGCCCGGGCGGCTGGCTGCTGGCGCTCCCCCCGAACTACGTGGCCGGGTTCGGCGTCCTGGCCCGGGCCCTGGTCGCGGGCACCGAGGTCGCCGTGGTCGAGCCGGGGCTGGCCGACCTGCCGACGGCGCTGGGCCGGCTCCGGGGGCGCCGGTACCTGTCGCTGGTGCCGACCCAGCTGGCCCGGGCCCTGGACCATCCGGGCGTCGCCGAGGCGCTCACCGACCTCGACGCGGTGCTGCTGGGCGGCGCGGCCGCGATCCCCGCGGCTGCTCGAGCGGGCCGGGCAGGCGGGGATCCGGGTGGTCACCACCTACGGCATGAGCGAGACCGGGGGCGGCTGCGTCTACGACGGCGTGCCGCTGGCCGGGATGAGCGTCGAGCTGGACGGCGACGGGCGGATCCGGCTGGCTGGGTCGATGCTGTTCTCCGGGTACCGGCTGGACCCCGACCGGACCCGGCGCGCCCTGGTCGGGGGCCGGTTCCGCAGCGAGGACCGCGGCCACTGGGCGGGCGGGCGGCTGGTGGTGGACGGGCGGCTGGACGACGTGGTGTCCGTCGGCGGCCGGAACGTCGACGTGGCCGCGGTCGAGCGGGAGGTCCGCGCGTGGGCCGAGGGCCGCGGCGGCGGCGGGGAGGCGGCTGTGGTCGCCGTCCCCGACGCCGCGTGGGGGGCCACGCTGGTCGCGGTCAGCGAGACCGGCGGCACCGTCGCGGAGCTGCAGGCCCATCTGGTCGACCGGCTGCCCGCGTTCGCCGCACCGCGCCGGCTGCTGGCCCGCGACCTGCCCAGGACGAGCGGCGGCAAGGTCGACCGGCGCCGGCTCGTGCGGGAGATCCTCGACGCCGGGTCCCCGGAGCCGGCGCCGTGAGCACCGCCCTGCACCCCACCCCCGGGCAGTGGCTGGCCGGCGCCCGACCTCGGACCCTGCCCGCTGCGGTCTCCCCGGTGCTCGCCGGCACCGGCATCGCCGCCCACGCGGGCGGGCTGGGCGTGGCCGCCGCCGTGCTGGCGCTGGTGGTGAGCCTGGCCCTGCAGGTCGGCGTCAACTACGCCAACGACTACTCCGACGGCATCCGCGGCACGGACCGCGAGCGGGTCGGGCCGCTCCGGCTGGTGGGGTCCGGGCTGGCCCGGCCCAGCGCGGTCCGCGCGGCGGCCTTCACCGCGTTCGGCGTCGCGGCCCTCGCCGGGCTCGGCCTGGTGCTGCTCACCGGTCACTGGTGGCTGCTGGCCGTCGGCGCGGCCTGCGTGCTCGCCGCCTGGTTCTACACCGGCGGTCGGCACCCGTACGGGTACGCGGGGCTCGGCGAGGTGTTCGTCTTCGTCTTCTTCGGGCTGGTGGCGGTCGGCGGCACGGTCTACGTCCAGCTCGGCCGGCTGAACCTGCCGACGTGGCCCACCGGGGTCGGCGTCGGCGCGCTGGCCTGCGCCATCCTGGTGGCCAACAACCTGCGCGACCTGGCCGGCGACGCGGCGGGTCGGGAAGCGGACCCTGGCGGTCCGTCTCGGTGACCGTCGGCACCCGGGCGCTGTACGTCAGCCTGGTGGCCGCGGCCCTGGTGATGGTGCTCGCCGTGGCCGCCACCACCACGGGCTGGGCGCTGCTCGGTCTGGCCGGGATCGCGACCGCCGTCCCGGCGGTCCGTGCGGTGGCCTCCGGTGCCACCGGTCCGGCGCTGATCCCGGTGCTGAAGGCGACCGGGACCGCCGAGCTGGTCCTGGCGGCCGGCCTGTTCGCCGGGCTGCTGCTGGGCTAGAACCCCGGGTTGCGCGGTGCCGGCCTCCAGGACTTCGACACCGGCTCAGCTGGCCGGCCACCGGCCGGTGGCCAGGAAGGTGTCGAGGATCCGGCGCGGTCCGGTCAGCTCCCAGCCCCGCTCGGCCACCCAGGCGTCGTCGTAGTAGGTGCGGCGCGTACCGGTGGCCGTCGTCGCAGATCAGGGTCACCACGCTGCCCGACGCGCCGGCGGCGACCAGCTCGGCCACCAGCTGCGCCGCACCCCACAGGTTGGTGCCGGTGGACCCGCCGACCCACCGGTCCAGCAGCTCGGTGCACCACCGCATGGCCGCGATCGAGGCGGCGTCGGGGACCTCGATCACCCGGTCCACCACCGTCGGGACGAAGCTGGGCTCGACCCGAGGCCGGCCGATGCCCTCGATCCGGGAGCCGCTGGCCGTCACCGTCGGGTCGCCGTCGCGCCAGCCGCGCGCGAACGCGGAGTTCTCCGGGTCGACCAGGCACAGCTGGGTGGCGTGGGCGTGCAGCCGCAGGTACCGCCCGAGGGTGGCGCTGGTGCCACCGGTGCCGGCGCCGACCACGATCCAGGCCGGCACCGGATGGGGCTCGCGCGTGAGCTGGCCGAACAGGGACTCGGCGATGTTGTTGTTGCCGCGCCAGTCGGTGGCCCGCTCGGCGTAGGTGAACTGGTCCAGGTAGTGGCCGCCGCACTCCTGGGCCAGCTCGGCGGCCACCGAGTAGATCTGGCCCGGGTCGGCGACCAGGTGGCAGCGCCCGCCGTAGAAGGTGATCAGGTCGCACTTCTCCTGCACGGTGCTGGCCGGCATCACCGCGACGAACGGCAGGCCCAGCAGCCGGGCGAAGTACGCCTCGCTGACCGCGGTCGACCCCGACGACGCCTCGACCAGCGTCGTCCCCTCCTCGATCCAGCCGTTGCACAGACCGTAGAGCACCAGCGACCGGGCCAGCCGGTGCTTGAGGCTGCCGGTGGGGTGCACCGACTCGTCCTTGAGGTAGAGCCGGACGCCCCACTCCACCGGCAGCGGGAAGACGTGCAGGTGCGTGTCGGCGCTCCGGTTGGCGTCGGCCTCGACCTGGTCGATGGCCCAGGCCAGCCAGGAGTGGCGAGCGGCCCGGTCCCGCCCGGCGGCAGCGGCCGGCGCGACCGAGGAGGTCGGACCGGGGCGGACGTCGCTCACCCGGCGACGCTACCGCGGCGCAGCCCGCCCCGGCCCGGCCCCGATCAGATCGTCGCCAGCTCAGATCAGCGGCGGGTGCCCGGCGCGGGTCATCCGCCACACCGTCCGCCAGCTCATCGGCCGGCGTCGGCCGGCCGGCTCGGTCATGCCCGAGCCGGTAGCCGCGGAGGGTCTCGGTCCACGGCTCGCGGCCCCGCAGGCGCGCTCCGCCGACCAGCATCCAGCTCAGGACGTAGGCCAGCCCGACCGGCAGCGGCAGGTTGCGCCGGGCCAGCCACACCCGGTTGCGGGCCTGGAAGCGGTAGAACTCGGCGTGCCGGGTCGGCTGGATCGCCGGGTGGTGCACCTCGATCTGCCCGTCGTAGCGGACGTGCCAGCCCCCGTCCCACACCCGCCAGGCCAGCTCGATCCCCTCGTGGGCGTACCAGAACCGGGCCGGCCAGCCGCCGGCGTAGTCGAACGCCGTCGCGCCGCAGGGCCACCGCGCCCTCCCACACCGACATGGCCGGGCTGCTGCGGCCCGGGTCGTCCACCCGCACCCGGGGGGTCCAGCGGCGCGGCGCCGGCCGCCCGTCCGGATCGACCACCCGCGGCTGGATCAGCCCGAGCTGGGGGTCGGCGGCGAACGCGGCCGCCATCCGGGCGAGCACGTCCTCGCTGGGCAGGCAGGCGTCGTCGTCCAGGAAGAACAGCAGGTCGCCGTCCACCAGGGGGACGCCGGCGTTGCGGCCGGCGGGGATGCCCAGGTTCTCCGGCAGGCCGAGGCCGCGGACGCCGGCGGGCAGCCCGGTGGGCGGCCAGCCGTTGCCGACCACCACGATGTCGAGCCGCACCCCCCGCTGGGCGAGCAGCGAGGTCAGCCCGCGCTGCAGGTCGTCGGGCCGACCGCCCTGGGTCAGCACCACCACCCCGAACCGCGGCAGGTCAGCCACCGGCGATCACCGCAGCCTCGGCGAGGCGAGCACCGCGGCCAGATGGCCGACCAGGGTGACCACCGCGGCGGCCACCAGGCCGACCAGCAGCACCGGCGTGGCCCGTCCGTCGGTGACCAGGTCGACCAGCGCCGCGACCAGGATCAGCAGGGACAGCTCCACGGAGTGGAAGACCCGGTGGAACGGGACGAACCGCGCCACCTGCCGCGCCCGGCGAACCAGGCCGCGGGACGGCACCCGGACCGACTCGGCGTCGGCCAGCCGGTCCAGCCCGGCGTAGTGCCGCGCCACGTGCACCAGGTCGTTCTCCACCTTGTTCAGCGCCACCAGCAGACCGAGCAGCAGACCGAGCGCGAGCCACGGGCTGTACGGGTCCAGCCCGCCCGCCACCCGGACGCCCAGCGCCACCGCGATCCCGCACTCGGCGACGTAGTGCCCGACCCGGTCCAGGTAGACCCCCTTCGGCGAGGACGTGCCCCGCCAGCGCGCCACCTCGCCGTCGCAGCAGTCGACAAGCATCTGCAGCTGGGCCAGCACCACGACCAGCACGGCGGTGATCCACCCGGGCCAGCCTGTCAGCACCGCGGCCAGCGCGGCCACGCCGATCATCAGCCAGGTCACGCCGTTCGCGGAGAACCCGAGCCGGAGCAGCACCCGGGTCAGGTACGGGGAGATGTCGCGCAGGTAGACGTCGGCGACCCAGTGCTCGGAGGAGGCGCGACTGCGGACGCTGTCCGGCTGGGTGACCTCCCGCAGCTGGGCGATCGTCGGGTGGGCCGGACGCGGCGGATCCGTTGTGCCGTTGGAGGTCAACGACCCCTCCACCGGTCACGGGATCTTCCTCTCACCAGCACCCGGACAGCCTAACGAGGCTCTATGGTCTTCCCGGCGAGCCGCGCATAGGCTGTGCGGATGATTCGGTATCTGCCGGTCATCATCGCGGTGCTGCTGATGATCTACTGCGTGGTGGAGGTCGCTCAGGCCCAGCCGTACGCCGTCCGCCGGATGCCGCGCTGGCTGTGGGCCACGGCCATCATCTGCCTGCCGCTGGTGGGCGCCCTGGGTTGGCTGTTCCTCGGTCGACCCACCGCGGAGTCGCTCGGCAAGCGCACCACCCCCGACCGTCCGAAGGCCCCGGACGACGACGTCGACTTCCTGCGCGGCCTGTAGGTCGGGTCGCGGCCGGTATCCGTCCCGGTCCCCGGCGCAGGCCCCCGTCCCTCCGCCTGGCGTTATCCATCTCGAGCGCGAAGACACGCCGACGTACGGGGTCCGCACCGGCGTGTCCTGCCGCTTGAGATGGATAACGTCCCCGCCGAGCCCCCCAACCCCGCCGCAGGCGTTATCCGATCTCGAGCGCGAAGACACGCCGACGTACGGGGTCCGCACCGGCGTGTCCTGCCACTCGAGATGAACAACGCCCCCACCTGAGCAACGCCCCACCTGAGGGGAGGCACGGAGCGGGCTCACCCGCCCGGGGGCGCCCAGTCCTGGCACAGTGCGGTCAGGGCGGCCCGGAACCGCCGGGTGCTGCCGCGCTCGGCGGTGTCGCCGAAATAGAGGCCGGCGAGCTCGGACACGGCCGCGGCGTCGGCGGACCCGGTCCGGCCCAGACCGCGGTCCCGCAGCCAGGCCAGCGCCTGCCCCGCGGCCGCGGCCGGCAGCAGCGGCAGCCGCTCCAGCAGCGGGGACGGCGGCCGGGTGGCGCGCGGCTCCGCCGGGTCGGTGATCACCAGCGGCTTCCCGGTGGCCAGCCAGTCGTAGGCCACCGCGGAGATGTCGGTCAGGCAGGCGTCGGCGAAGGCCCACTGCCAGCCGTACTCCCCCTCGTCGACCAGGTGCCGGTCCCCGGCGGCGCGGAGCCGGGACCGGATGGCCCGGTCGGCGGCGGCGTAGCGGGCCGACGCGGTCCCGGCTCGCGGGTGCGGCCGGTACACCACCCGTACCGCCGGGTCGGCGAGCAGAGCATCGATGATCGCGGGCCCGTGGGTGGCCGCCGACCCGTAGGCGATGCTCGGCCGGTCACCCTCCCAGGTCGGCGCGTACAGCACCCGCAGGTCCCCGGCGGGCCAGTCCGGCGCACCCGGGTAGCGGTGGTCCAGCTGGGGGCGACCCACCAGCACCGTCCGGTCGGCGGTGAACCCGCGCAGGGAGCGGACCAGGCGCTGGCGGGCGGCCTCGCCGGCCACGAAGGTCAGGTCGTAGGCCTTGTGCTGGTTGGACGTGCTGCCGTCCTTGTCGCTCTCGCCGTGCCCGATCTGGACGTGCACGGGGCCGGGGAAGCGCAGCATCCGGAAGTTCGGCTCCACCTGGTTGAGGTAGAGCACGACCCGCACCCGGCGGTCGGCGACCAGCCGCTCCAGCGCGGCACTCCCGCGCGCCAGCACCACCGGGAGCGTGCTGCGGCGCAGCACCTCGCGCCCCGTGTCGGGGCGGTCCACCACCACCAGCACCGGATGGTCCCGCGGCGACCTCCTCCAGCGGTCGGCGCCACTGCTCGAACTGGTAGAGGTTCGCCGGCGTGGTGGCGAAGAAGACCGCGATCCCGCCCGTCGGCAGCTCCGCGGCGGCCTCGGCCCGGCGGGCGAACCGTCCGGCCGTCAGCTCGTTGGCCACCCGGGCGGCGACCTCGCGGCCGACCCGCACGGGTCGGCTCAGCAGGCGGCGGGGCACCGCGTCACCCTATCCTCACCGACCCCCCGCCCGTCCCGTTCCGCCCGGCACGGGTACGCGGCCGGCGGCGTCGGGGAGACTGGGCGGGTGCCGGAGCCGAGCCTGCTGGAGATCGCCGCCGCCGTCCGTTCCGGCGCCACCACGGCGGTGGCGGTGACCCGCGCCGCCCTGGACCGGATCACCGACCGGGACCCCGCCATCGGCGCCTTCGTGGCCGTCGATCCCGACCGGGCCCTGCGCCAGGCCGCGGAGGTCGACGCCCGGATCGCCGCCGGCGCCCAGACCGGGCCGCTGGCCGGGGTGCCGATCGGGGTGAAGGACACCGAGGACACGGCCGGCTACCGGACCACGTACGGGTCGCTGCTGTGGCGGGACGCGCCACCGGCCGACTCCGACTCGATCCTGGTCGGGCGCCTGCGCGCCGCCGGGGCCGTGGTGGTCGGGAAGACGAACACCCCGGAGATCGCGACCGCGGCCCACACCGACAACCTGCTGTTCGGGCCGACCCGCAACCCGCGGGCCCTCGACCGGACCCCCGGCGGGTCCTCGGGCGGCTCGGCGGCCGCGGTCGCGTCGGGCCAGGTGCCGCTGGCCACGGCGTCCGACGGCGGCGGCTCGATCCGGATCCCGGCCTCGGTGTGCGGACTGCCCGGGTTCAAGCCGTCACTGGGTCGGATCCCCGACGGCGGCCCGATCCCCGTCGACTGGCCGGCGCTGACCACCCGCGGGGTGCTGACCCGCACCGTGGCGGAGCTGGTCGCCGTGCTCGACGTGGTGGTCGGGCCCGATCCCACCGACCTCCGGTCGCTGCCGGCGCCGGCCGTGCCCTGGCCGACCGCGGTGGCCGAGGCCGGCCTGCCCCGCCGGGTGGCCTGGAGCCCGACGCTGGGCTACCCGGACGTCGACGCGGACGTCCTGGCGGCATGCCGCGGGGCCGTCGACCGGTTGGCTCGCGCGGGCGTGGAGGTGGTCGAGGTGACTTCGGTGTTCGACCGGGAGCCCTACCCGGTCTGGAGCGTGCTGGTCTCGGCGTACGCGCGCCGCACGATCGGCGACCGGGACCGCACCCTGCTGACCGAGGAGGTGCGCGACGGGCTGGCCGCCGCCGACCGGCTGACCGCGGCCGACCTGGTGGCCGCCGAGGACGCCTGTCACCTGCTCAACCTGCAGCTGGCCGGCGTCTTCGCCGACTGCGACCTGCTCCTCACCCCCACCCTGCACACCGACCCGCCGCGGATCGGTGAGGTCCGGCCCTGGGTGCGCGCCCTCGGCGTGTTCAACCTGACCCGGTCCCCGGCGGGCACGGTGCCGGTGGGCACCAGCGCCGCGGGCGTCCCGATCGGGCTGCAGGTCATCGGCCCCCAGCACGGCGACGTCGCGGTGCTCGCCGCCATGCAGCGGCTGGAGGCGCTCAGCGCACAGTGACTCCTCAGCGCTCGTCGATGACCGCGGCGTCCGCCCCGGAGACCCGCTCAGGCCGGGGTGGGGTCGGCCTTCTCGGCCGGCTCCATCGCCACCGGCGAGCCGTCGGCGTTGGACTCGCTCCGGTCCCCGCTCCACTCGGTGTGGAACTTCTTGTCCGCGGGACGGTCGACGCGGGCGTAGGTGTGCGCCCCGAAGAAGTCCCGCTGGCCCTGGATCAGGGCAGCCGGCAGCCGCTCGGCCCGGATCCCGTCGTAGTAGGCCAGCGACGAGGAGAAGGCCGGCGTGGGGATGCCGTTCCGGGCGGCCCCGGCCACGATCCGCCGCCAGGCGGCCAGGCAGGTGCCGACCGCGTCGGCGAAGTAGTCGTCGGCCAGCAGCAGGGGCAGCTCGGCGTCCCGCTCGTACGCCTCGGTGATCCGGTTGAGGAACCGGGCGCGGATGATGCAGCCGCCGCGCCAGATCCGGGCCATCGCACCCCGGTCGATGTCCCAGCCGTACTCGGCGCTGGCGGCCGCGATCTGGTCGAAGCCCTGGGAGTAGGCGACCACCTTCGACGCGTACAGCGCCTGGCGCACGTCCTCCACGAAGCCGTCGACGTCGGAGACGTTCCACTCCTCGGTGTTGCCGGCCAGCTTGGCCCGGGCCGCCTCCCGCTGCGGGACCGAGCCGGACAGGGCCCGCGCGAACGTGGCCTCCGCGATCCCGGTGATCGGGACCCCGAGGTCGAGCGCGTTCTGCACCGTCCACCGCCCGGTGCCCTTCTGCTCAGCCTGGTCGAGGATCACGTCGACCAGCGCCTGGCCGCTGGCGGCGTCGGTGTGGGCGAGGACCTCGGCGGTGATCTCGATCAGGAACGACTCCAGGTCCCCCTCGTTCCAGCTGCGGAAGATGCCGGCGATGTCGGCGGCGGACTTGCCGGTGCCCTGCCGGATCAGGTCGTACGCCTCGGCGATGAGCTGCATGTCGGCGTACTCGATGCCGTTGTGCACCATCTTCACGAAGTGCCCGGCGCCGTCGGGGCCGACGTAGGTGCAGCACGGCACGTCGTCGACCTTGGCCGAGATCGACTCCAGCAGCGGACCGAGCGACTCGTACGACTTCCGGGACCCGCCGGGCATGATCGACGGCCCGTTCAGGGCGCCCTCCTCGCCGCCGGAGACACCGGTGCCGACGAAGTGCAGCCCCTTCTCCTTCAGCTGCTGCTCGCGGCGGACGGTGTCGGGGAAGTGGGCGTTGCCGGCATCGATGATGATGTCGCCCTGCTCCAGCAGGGGGACCAGCTCGTCGATCACCGCGTCGGTGCCGGGGCCGGCCTTGACCATGACGATGATCCGCCGGGGTCGCTCCAGCGACGCCACGAACTCCTCCATCGACGTCGACGGCACGAAGTCGCCGTCGTCGCCGTGCTCGGCCACCAGCGAGTCCGTGCGGGCCTGGGTGCGGTTGTGCAACGCGACGCGGTGCCCGTGCCGGGCGAAGTTCCGGGCCAGGTTGCGGCCCATCACCGCCAATCCGGTCACGCCGATCTGTGCGAGCTCGGCCATCAGCGAGTTCCTTCCCCAGGCGTATGAGACGATCGTCCAGCGGGCGGGCCGCCAGTACCGAGCCAACAGCGTAGCCCCCTCGCCGGGCCCGCAGACGAGGCGATCCCGACCTTCCGGGACTCCGCCGAGACTCAGCACGAAAGGAAGGGTTCGGCCATGCTGCAGCCCCTCGGCATCAGCGCCGAGGCCGAAGCCGTCTACCTGGTGCTGGCGCCGCTGGAGATCTCCTCGGTCGCCGATCTGGCCAGCCGCTGCGGGTCGGAGCCCGGGCACATCCAGGTCCAGCTGAGCGAGCTGAAGCGGCTGGGCCTGGCCGCCGAGACGGCCGCCGGCCAGTGGCAGGCGCTGCCCCTGGTGGACGCCGCGCAGTCGCTGCGCGCCCTGCGGCAGAGCGAGCTGGACGTGGCGACCACGGCGGCGGAGACCCTGCAGAACCACCTGCTGGCGGCGATGCCCATGTCGGAGGGCGACGGGGTGACGGTGCTGATCGGGCGCGACTCGATCGTCGCCGCCCACCACGAGCTGTGCGACTCGACCAAGAAGGAGCTGTGCGCGTTCGACAAGCCGCCGTACGTGAAGCCGCGACCCAACGCCACCCCGGTCACCCTGCACGAGGACTCCCCGGAGTGGAAGATCCTCGATCGGGGCCTGTCGCACCGCGCCGTCTACCACCCGGGGTTCGACGCCGACCGGCTGTCGGAGCTCCAGCTGTTCGCGGCCAAGGGCGAGAAGTCCCGGACCGCGCCCGTCCCGATGAAGCTGATGCTGTTCGACAAGCAGGTCGCGATGATCCCGTCGATGCGCTCCTACGCCCCGGGGCACGAGCTGCGCGCGTCGGTGGTCCGGCACCCGCTGCTGGTGGAGGCCCTGCAGTGGCTGTTCGAGGCGGTGTGGGATGCGTCGGTGCCGATCGTCACGTCGGCGTACGCGGAGATCAACCCGCGGCGGCAGATGCTGATCGCGCTGCTGATGACCGGCTCGACCGACAGCGCCATCGCCACCCAGCTCGGGATCAACGTCCGGTCGGTGCGGCGCTGGATCTCGGACCTGATGGACGAGCTCGGCGTCTCGACCCGGCTCCAGCTCGGCGCCGCCCTGGTCCGAGCGGACAGCATCCGTCACAGCCACGTGGTCGGCCAGGGCCACGCCGTCGGTCTGTGACACCCGACGACGCCGACCCCGCACGCTCCTCCGGCCCGGAAAAGAGCCACGCCCGCGGTCCAGGGGAAGAACCGCGGGCGTCGCCCAGGGGGAGGAGATTCGCGTCTGCCTCGGGGAAAGCCGACGCGAACTTTGGTGTCGGGGTGCTCACATCACCCGTTCACCCCGGGAACGTCAGGTGATCCCGGCTTCCTTGCGGAAGTTCTTCTTGTCGCCTGCCTGACCAGGTGCCCTGTTCAGAGCGTGTTGGAGTAGCTGGTCCGCAGTGAGTTGGACCGGCTCTCGAGGTAACTCCTCCCGCCTCCCGGCTGAAGAGTGTTCGACAGCGTGTTCGACAGGGTGTTGGAGTACCCGCCGTCGAAATCGGTGTCGGAGATGGTGTCCGCCTGGGCCGGCAGTGCTGCCAATGCTCCCGCGGAGAGCACGCCACCGAGCACGGCTGTTCCCAGCAGCCGGGCCCATCGACGTGCGAGCGACGATCGATGCATGAGATTCCTTCCACCGGCCCCGACGAACTGGACTCTCCCAAATCCAGCCACCCGAGGCCCCTGACGTTGTGGGGGAAAATCTACGCAACCGTGCCCGGTTTTGCACCCTGTGGAGATGTCAGGAATATGACATGTCATCAAATGGACACGGCTCGCGCAGAGAGAGCCCACACCCCGACGAGCGGGGATGGGCCAAGGCACGCAGCATCGCCGACGGTTCGGCTGACGGACGATGTCCAGGCTCCCGCCCGACCCCGACGGCCGTCAAGCCTTACACGCCGATTTTCTTCATCTTCCGGGAGAAATGAGACCTCGGCGCTCGCCGGGGACGGCGGCCTGTCGGACCGGGCTGGCACAGTGGTGGCGACCCCGAAGTCCCCGTGCCGACCCGAGGAGTCCCGTGCACCACTGCTTCCTGCCCCCGTACCTGCTCGAGCGCCTGGCCCCCCGCGACGACGCGACGCCGGCGTGCCGGGACACGCTGCGCCTCGACGCCCGGCTGCGGAGTCGGCGCGAGCACCCGGTCCAGTCGGTCCAAGGACCCCCGGTCGCCGCTGCGGAGGGCCGTCGGCTGGTCCACGACGCCCAGAACTCCGAGGACCTGCCCGGAGCCGTGGCCCGCCGCGAGGACGACCCGCCGAGCGGGGACGCCGCGGTGGACGAGGCCTTCGAGTCCGCCGGCGCGGTCTGGGACCTGTTCGCCGACGTCTTCGGGCGGCAGTCGTTCGACGGCAACGGCACCACCGTGTCGGTGTCGGTGCACTTCGGCGACGAACTACGACAACGCGTTCTGGGACGGGACCCAGCTGGTGTTCGGCGACGGTGACGGCCAGATCTTCGACCGCTTCACCAAGCCGATGGACGTGCTGGCCCACGAGTTCACCCACGGGGTCGTGCAGTTCACGACCGGGTTCACCTACGTGAACCAGCCCGGCGCCCTGAACGAGAGCGTCGCCGACGTCTTCGCCGCCCTGGCCCGGCAGCGGCTGCTGGGCCAGACCGCCGACCAGGCCGACTGGCTGATCGGGCAGGGCCTCTTCCTGCCGGGCGTCGACGCCCGGGCCCTGCGGTCGATGCTCGAGCCGGGCACGGCCTACGACGACCCCCGGCTGGGGAAGGACCCCCAGGTCGGGTCCATGGCCGACTTCGTCGACACCACCGAGGACAACGGCGGCGTCCACATCAACTCCGGGATCCCCAACCGGGCCTTCGCGGTCGCCGCCCGGGCGCTCGGCGGCCACAGCTGGGAGCGCGCCGGCAAGGTCTGGTACGACGCGCTGACCGCCGGCGAGGCCGGCGCCGACGCCGACTTCGCCACGTTCGCGCAGGCCACTCTCAGCTCCGCCGGCCGGATCTTCGCCGACCAGCCCGAGGTGGCGCAGCAGGTCCAGGCGGCCTGGGACAGCGTCGGGGTCCTCACGTCGTCCAGTGCGCTGGCCGCCCCCACGGCCGCCCCCTCCCCCGGCCCACCGGGGACCGGCCCGGCCGACCCGGCGACGGTCGCGGTACGCCGGACCGGTGGGTTCACCGGCGGCGTCAAGGCGGCCGAGCTGTCCCTCGACGTCGAGCCCGAGGGACGCGAGGTGGCCTCGCTGCTGCACCGGGTGAACCTGCGGCAGCTGACCGCCTCCGAGCCCACGCCGGACCGGTTCGTCTACACCGTGGTGTACGGGGAGGTGCACGTCACCCTGGGCGAGCAGGACCTGACGCCTGAGCTGTCCCAGGTCGTCCACATCGTGCTCACCTACGGCACCAGCGGCTGAGCGCTGCGGCCGAACCGCCGCGCGAAAAGCCGTTGCTGTCCGGAGGACCGCTGCCTACGGTCGGGGGGTGGTGACGATGATGCTGATGGTGCGCCGTGCCCGGGACCGGGCCGCGGCGGCTGTGGAACTTCCACCGGCTGGCTCCCGGCTGGGCTGAACGGGTCGTCCGCGGAGCCGAGATCCGCCCCGGCGAGCTGGTCGTCGACCTCGGCGCCGGGACCGGCGCCCTCACCTTCGCCGATCCTGCGGACCGGGGCGCGGGTGATCGCCGTGGAGGTCCACCCGCAGCGAGCGGCCGCCCTGCGGGCCCGCACTCCGGCGGCCCGGGTGGCGGTGGTGACGGTCGGACCTCGCGGAGTTCACGTTCCCCGGCCGGCGCTGCCGGGTGGTGGCCAACCCGCCGTTCGCGCTGGCGGCGAGCCTGATCCGGGCGATCGGCCGCAGCGCCCACGTGCACCGGGCCGACCTGGTGTTGCCGGCCGACGTCGTCGACCGGTACGTCCTCGGCGCGCCGGGTCCGCGGGATGACCGCGACCCGCGGGTCGTCGGTGCCCGCTGGGGCGTTCACGCCCCGGGCCCCGCGGCCCTGCGCGGTCCTGCAGCTGCGGCGTCGCTGAGCGCGGGGAGCCGGCCGAGCCGGCCCGGCCGTCTCGTGCCAGGGTGGTGACGTCACGTGACACGGGAGCACCGACGACGGAGAGGAACACGATGGACTGGACCCTGGAGGTCGTCCTGCTGCCGGTCAGCGATCTCGACCGGGCGATCGCCTTCTATCGCGACCAGGTCGGGTTCGAGCTGGACCACGACACGCGGAACGAGCACATGCACGTCGCCCAGCTGACACCCCGAGGATCCGGGTGCTCGATCGTGGTCGGCGACCTGCCCGCGCAGCAGGAGATGGCGCCCGGCTCGCTGCGGGGCCTGCAGCTGGTGGTCTCCGACGCCTCGGCCGCGCGGGAGGAGCTGCTGGGCCGGGGGGTGGCGGCCAGCGAGATCACCGTCTTCGACGAGCGGGACGGCGGGACGTTCTTCGGCTTCAGCGACCCCGACGGCAACACCTGGGCCGTGCAGCAGATGAAGGTCCGCGGCGAACGGCCGCTGATCCCGAACGAGCGCCCGCGACCCCTCGGCACCGACTGAGCCGAGCCGAGGTCCCCCCCGCCGCGCGCGGCCGCTCAGCGGGGACGCAGCTGGCCGGCCATCGGGCAGTTGAACGGGTCCCGGGCCGACAGCCCGACCCGGTCGAGGTAGCCGAGCACGCTCCGGTACGCGGCCGCCAGCGTCGTCTCCGTGTACGGCACGTCGTGGCTGCGGCAGTGCTCCCGCACCAGCGCCCGGGCCGCCCGCAGGTGCGGGCGCGGCATGCTGGGGAACAGGTGGTGCTCGATCTGGTAGTTGAGGCCACCCATCAGCACCGTCGCCCACCAGCCCCCGGCGATGTTGCGCGAGGTCCGGACCTGCTTGGTCAGGAAGTCGAGCTTGACGTCGGCCGGGACGATCGGCATGCCCATGTGGTTGGGGGCGAAGCTGAAGCCCATGTAGAAGCCGAACACGGCGAGCTGGACGCCGACGAACGCGCAGCCCATGCCGAAGGGCAGCAGCCAGAACACCAGGCCGAGGTAGATCGCGAACCGGAGGGCGAGCGTGCCCAGCTCCACCCACCGCTTCTCGACCGGCGAGCGGGACAGCAGGCCCTGGATCGACCGCAGGTGCAGGTTGAGACCCTCCAGCAGCAGCAGCGGGAAGAACAGCCAGGCCTGCCGCCGGGTGATCCAGGCCAGCACGCCGCGACGGGTGACCGCACTCTCCTCGAGGAACGAGATGGTGTCGACCTCGATGTCGGGGTCCTTGCCGATCTTGTTCGGGTTGGCGTGGTGCCGGGAGTGCTTGTTCATCCACCACGCGTAGCTGATCCCGACGAACGCGGTGGCCAGGACCCGGCCGCTGTGGTCGTTGGCCCGACCCGAGTCGAAGATCTGCCGGTGCGACGCCTCGTGCCCGAGGAAGGCGAACTGGGTGAGCAGCACCCCCAGGGCGCCGGCCATCAGCAGCTGCAGCCAGGAGTCACCGAGCAGCAGCATCCCGGTCAGCGACGCCACCGAGCCCGAGGACGAGTCCCGAGAACAGCAGGAGGTAGAACCCGCGCCGACGCCCCTGGAGCCCGCGCTCCCGGACGTCCCGCGCGAGCACGGTGAAGGTGTGGGTGAGGGGCTGCCGGGCGAGCCGGTCCGTGGCGGACAGGCCTGGCCGGAGGGGTCAACGTGGAGATAGCTGGCTCCTGGTTCGGTCATCGACTTCCCAGCCGGGATGCAAGCAGGGGATCGATAACCGCCGAACCCTCATGGTTCGCGACAGTTGCTCACGCAGATGCCCTCATCATACCTGGGGTGGACGCCACATCACGATTCGGTAACCGCCGACGTCCCCGCGGGGCTCCGCCCGCCCGGCCGTACCAGGCCGACCTCGTAGGCGAAGACGACCACCTGGACACGGTCGCGGAGGTCGAGCTTGGTCAGGATCCGACCGACGTGGGTCTTGACGGTCTGCTCGGCGATCCGCAGCGTGGCGGCGATCTCCGCGTTGGTCAGACCCCGCGCCACCCAGGTCAGCACGTCCCGCTCCCGTTCGGTCAGGTGGGCGACGGCGCGGTGGCCCTGGCCGGGGCCGGGCCGGCCGGTGAACTCCTCGATCAGCCGGCGCGTGATGCTGGGCGCGACCAGGGCGTCGCCGCCAGCCGCCACGCGGATCCCGGCGACGAGCAGCTCGTGACCGACGTCTTTGAGCAGGAACCCGCTGGCGCCGGCCCGCATGGCCCGGTACACCAGCTCGTCCCGATCGAAGGTGGTCAGGATCAGGATCCGGCACCCGGGGTGGCTCGCCACGATCCGCTGGGTGGCCGTCAGCCCGTCCGTGCCGGGCATCCGGATGTCCATCAACATCACGTCGGGCTGCACCCGAGCGGCCAGCTCGACGGCCTCGGCTCCGTCGCCGGCCTCGCCCACCACCTCCAGGTCCTCGGTCAGCTGCAGGATGAGTCGGACCCCGTCCCGGATCAGCGGCTGGTCGTCGACCACCGCGACGCGGATCATCGCAGGGGTGCCGTCAGCGGCAGCGCGGCGGCCACACGGTACCCGCCTCCGGCCAGCGGAGCGGCCTCGAAGCTTCCGGCGTACATCGCCACCCGTTCCCGCAGTCCGAGCAGGCCGCGGCCCGACCCCGCGGTGACGGCGCCGGACCAGCGCCCTCGCTGCGGGGTCTCACCGTCATTGACCACCTCCACCGTCAGACAGTGGCTGTCGCGGCGCACAGTCACCCGGGCGCTGCAGCCGGCCGCGGCGTGACGTCGGGCGTTGGTCAGCGCCTCCTGCACGATCCGGTACGCGGTCAGGTGGATGCCGGGCGGGAGGTCGGACACGTCCCCCTCGGTGCTCAGCACCACCGGCAGGCCACTGGCCCGCATTGTCTCCACCAGGGCAGGCAGCTCCGTAAGACCGGGCTGCGCGCCGGTCGGCTCGGCGTCGTCCACGCGCAGGATGCCGACCAGACGGCGCATCTCGGCCAGCGCCTCCTGGGCGACGCGTCGGATGCTCTGCAACGGCTGGACGGTGAGCGGCCGGTCGCGCCGCAGACTCATCTCCGCGGCATCCGCGGTCATCACCACCACGGTCAGGCTGTGGGCGACCACGTCGTGCAGCTCACGGGCGATCCGGGCCCGCTGCTCGGCCAGCGCGGCCGCGCGATCGTGGGCGGCCCACTCCTGCCGGCGTCGCATGCTGGCACCGGCAGCCCAGCTGATGCCCACCATCGCCACCGTCCAGATGTAGTCGATCGGCACGCTCCCGTCGACGGCCGAGCTCGCGATCACCCAACCCGCCAGCACCGAGCCGGCCAGCCCGGCCGGCGACTCCCACCCGTGGCCGTTGGCGCCGACCGAGTAGGCCACCAGGCACAGCAGGGGCAGCAGCCAGGCTTGCGGAACGACGCCCGCGGACGCTGTCGCGGTCACCCCGGCCAACGCGGCGACGACCGGCACCAGCGGCTGCTCCCGGCGCCACCACAACCCGCCGCACATCAGCAACGCCCCGAGCAGCGCGGCGGGCCGGTGCTCGCGGACCGAGAACTGGTTGTCGGTCAGGAAGATCTCCAACAGGGCGAGGAACAGCAAGCCACCCACGAGAGCTCCGTCGACTGCCCGGTGGCCGCCGTCGACGCGGAGTCGAGCAGCACGCTGCACCACCTGCCGATCGTAGGCCCCGGTCGGCGCCGCGAGCCAGGGTCGCTGCCCCCGAGGAGGGACCGGCGTCGTACCTGCGAGTGACGACAGCCCGTCGCCCCGTGATCGAGACTTCCGGCATGAGGTTCCACAGCCACTACCGGTGGGTTCCGATCGTCGCCTTCGCCGCCGCCCTGTTGCTCGGCGTGACGCTGACCCCGCCGGTCGCCGGGGAGGGGTCAGCAGCCTTGCTCGACAATCTCCGTGACCATCCGCTCCAGGCGGGTCTCACCGGTCTGTGCCGGCTGCTCGCGGCTTTCCTGGTCGTGCCGGCGCTCGCGGTCGTCAGCTCAGCGGTCACCGGTCGCGGGGCACGCGCCTTCGGCTTCGCCGCGTTCGCGCTGTACGTCGGCAGCTGGGCGGGGGTCGCCGTAGTCACCCAGATGCTGCTGATGACCACCGTGCTGGCCCCCCTGCCGGACCGAGCGGTCGCGGTCAGGTTCGCCGACGCGATCCAGGGCAGTGTGCTGTGGCACGTGTCCGCCGTCGTGTACCTGGTCGGGCTGCTGACGGGCTTCCTGCTGTTGGGGGTAGCCGTGTGGCGCGCGGGGCTCGGACGCGTGGCCGGGGTGGCCATCGGGTCAGGGCTCGTCGTCCACATCTCCGTCGGCGACTGGTTCCTCACCGTGGTCTCCGGGGCTGTCCTGCTCGCGGCCGGTCTGACGGCGGTGGGACTGCGGATCAGCCCGAGCCCGCGAGCCGAGCGCGCGGCGGCGAGCGCTGACCCGGCCCAGCAGCTCGTCTCCGACTCCCCCCGCCCCGGGTGAGGTCGCGCTCGGCCTCGGGGGTAGCCCCAGATCGGTCCGGGCCGTGGTGCAGGGCGGTCGCTGGTGGCATCGTGGTGGAGGACTTCTCCCGGGCGGTGGGCGCATGCGGCTGGATCATCTCTGCGACGCGGACTGGCGGTACACGGTGGCCGAGTCGGTCGAGCCGTCCCCGGCCGGCGACGGTCGGCTGTACGGGCAGGGCTCGGCGACGATGGTCGGTCGCCTGTCCGGGGAGGCCACCTGGTCCAACTTCCCGCGGCTGCGCGGAGGGCTCGCCTACCCGGACGCGCGGGGGATGGTGAGCCTGTCCGCGGGGGGCTTGGTGTTCTTCGAGCTGAGAGGGCTGTCGTCGCTGCGGGACGGGCGTGGGGTGCACGTTCTGACGTTCCAGACCGAGGCCGCCGAGCATCTCTGGCTCAACGAGGTGATCGCCGTCGGTGAGGGCTCGATCGACCCGCAACGCCGTGTGCTCGCGATGCGGTACTACACCTGCGTGGTCGACTACCTGCCGGAGCTGCCGACCTAGCGCCGAGGGGGCGACCAACGTCCGGGATGGTCGGGGCGACGGCATCCGGGATGGTCGGGGCCCGCGGCAGCCGGCCCCGATCAGGCCGGCGCCCCAGACGTACGGGCCGGCAAGGTCGCGGCGCCGGGGCCGGAGAGATCGGCCAGGGCAGCGGGGCGACCGGTGAGGAGGAGCAGCAGGGCGCTCATGGGTCCGGTCACCTCCGCGCCCTGGCCCGCGGTCCACGCGGCGTCGGTGGCGATGAGCCGGTAGCCGTGCAGCTTCTTGCGCGCGTGGAACATCCGGTCGGAGGCCCAGACCCGATCGGCCGCCACCGCGGCGACGTCGGTGGGCATGGGCAGCGGACGACCCAGGGGGATCGCGATGTCCTGGGCGTGCACCAGGTAGTCGACGGCACTCTCCCGGTAGGTGAGCGTCGGCAGCGCTCGCCAGACGCCGATCCGGTCCCGGATCTCGGCGATGATCTGGTCGGTCGGAAGCAGGGCGTGCCGGCAGGCCATGGCGTGGATACCACCGTTCATGCCGCCTGATCGGATGGTGTCGAGGATGCCCCGCGGCAGCCCCGCCCAGGTGGTGTTCTGCAGGGCCACGTGGGCAGCGACCTCGCGCACCGTCCAACCCTGACAGAGCGACGGCTGCTGCCACTCCTGGTCGGACAAGTCCTCCAGCAGGTCGACCAGCGCACGGCGCTGATCGTCGATGCCTCGCCAGACGTCCTCACGGTCCATGGTGTCCTCCGCTTTCATGACTCGCTGGTTTCATCACTCGCTGAGCTGTGGCCCGCCGATTCGGGAGCGCCGCCGACCCCGGGGCCGCCCGCCTCGATCAGGGCCTCCAGAAGGGCCACGAGCTCGTCGGTGGGGTCGAAGTGTGGGTCCGGGATGGCCAGCTGGTGCAGGACCAGGCCGGTGACGTAGTTGCCGACCAGGTTCATGTGCAGGTCGGGATGCCGGGATCCGACCAGGCGCAGCCAGGTGGTGAACCAGGCGCTCACCCGGGCACCCGTGGCCGCCATGTGCGTCCGCAGGTGGGGGTTGTTGGCGGATTCCACCAGCAGCGCGTACCGGGACAGCGTCAGCGTCCGGTTGGTCGAGGTGCCGTTCCGCGCCGCCTGGGCCATTGCCCGGCCGAGCTCGGCCGGTGAAGTGGGGCAGACGGTGACGGCCGCGTCGTCGAAGTTGGCGCGCTCCCGCTCGGAGAAGCGCTCCACGATGGCCGCGAAGAGCGCATCGCGGCTGGGGAAGTAGTTCGCTGTGGAGCCGGCGCCGAGGCCGGCCTCGGCGTCGACCGCCCGGTGGGTCACAGCGCGCACCCCCCGGTCGCCGAGGACCTGGATGGCTGAGTCCAGCAGATGCTCCCGACGAGAGGCCATAGCTGATATTACATCCGTTGTCTTCAGCACTACAAGAGTTGTGTCTGAGCTGGTAGGCGCGTCGAGCTCCCAACCGAGCGGTGGCTCCGCAACCGTTGCCGGCCCGGGAACGGTTGCGGCGCGACCAGTCGCTCCGGGGTCGTGCCTACGGCACTATCACTGCCCAGCCGGGCCGCGATCGTGGACGACCAGCAGGTCGTCGCGGAAGCCTCGGGCGACCAGACGGATGGACACGCGCCGGAAGGCCTCGTTCAGGAACGCCTGGACGGTGGTGTCCGCTGGGAGCGAGACCGGCCAGCTCGTAGAGGCTCCGGTCGCCGGCTCTGACCTCCGCGTCGTCGGCGGCCGCCGTACCGACGTAGTCGCTCCACCGGGTAGCCGCCACACCGAGTCGACGATCGTCCATGGAGCAGATCCTGGTGGTGCCAGGTGAACACCAGGTGACAGATCGGCGTGGCGTGGTTCTCGCGGCGGGGCGGCGATCCCGCTCAGGATCGGCCTCGGCGCGGACACAGCTGCAGCCCGGGTACGCGGGTGCGGTCGTCGCAGTCCCATTCTGCCGCGAGAACGGCCTTCACCGCGGCCGGTTGCTGGGCGACGACGAACCAGGCAGGATCGATGATCAGCCACTGCGCATCCGGCGCACGCAGACACGCCAGGTTCTCCCGGTAGCTGCGGGTGCCGAGCCGGTCCGGTTTCCGGGTGCGTTGCAGGAACAGCGGCGAGGGGTACCGGCAGCTCGTCGGGTTGCCGATGAAGTAGGTCCACTCGCCGAAGACGAGGTAGGTGACGGGCACGTCAGGTCCGCCGACGACCCGGCGAACCTGCTCGCCGACGGCTTCCTTGCGAGCCCGGTCCTGGATGGTGCTGGATGGCCGGGACGCGTCCGCGCCTTCGGTGCGCAGGAGGTGCGCGGACCACGGTGAGGCGCCGGGGTACAGCAGGGCGAGTACGGCGAGCGTCGCCACCAGCGAGGCGGCTGCACGCCGCTCGGGGCGTCGACCGCGGACGCCGGACGGCCCAGCCGACTGCGAGGACGGCCACGACCAGCAGGCTCACCGTCCAGAGTCGCTCGTGGTTGCGAAGCCAGCCGCCCGGCAGGCTCGTGATCACCGTCGCCAGCACGACGAGGCCGGCGATGGCCGTCCCGACCCGAGACGTGACGTGGCCGCGGACGGCGCGGAACACGGCGAGGGCGGCGACCGTGACGAGGGGCATCGCGTGGTAGTCGAAGTACTGACCCTGGACCAGCACCATCGCGCCGCACACGCCGAGTGCGACCAGGGTGCCGACCCGCTCGCGACCGTCGGCCAGGACGAGGCCCGCTGGTACCGCGGACCAGGACGGGACGGTCAGCCGCGAGCTGGGCGATGAACGCCGGCGCCTCGGTCAGGGCGTTACGGGCACTGTTCTGCACCGTGCGGATGTCGAGGAGCCACTGGATCTCCCAGGGCACCCAGACCAGGGTGCCGGCGACGTACAGCAGACCCAGGCCGAGGCAGGCTCCGACGGTTCGGAGCGCCTGGCGCCGGTCGACGCAGCCACCGCGGCGAGACCAAGGCAGGCGATCGGCAGGCTGATGATCTTCATGCCCGCGGCCGCGACGAACGCGACCGCCGCCAGCATCGCCCACAGCCATGGCCGCCGACGCCCGAGGAGGGCGAGCCCGACCCCGGCTGTCGCGAGGACGATCGCCAGCCATTCGGGTTCCCCGGCGCTGATCGGACCGAGCAACACCAGGGCGCCGACGACGACCGCGGCGTGCAGCGCTGGGTCGCTCACGTCGCGGCCCGACAGCCCGTGCCACAGCAGGATGCCAGCACCCACAGCCAGGACGAGAACGAGAAGCCGGACCACGAGCTCGAAACCCACGGTGCTGGTCGTCGCGGCCTCGGCAACCCGGAAGATGCCATCGGTGAGGAGCCGGAACGCCAGCGGACGATGGGAGAACGTCCCGGCCGCGGACGCCAGGCCGACCTCCTTCACGCCGGCCTCGTAGCGGAGGTTTCCGTTCAGCGGGGTCAACAGGAACGTCGACCCGACCCCGAGAACGGCGAGTGGCGCAATCACGACACCGATCGCCGTCCCCACCTGCCGACGAGCATCAAGCACCCGCGCACCCTACGAACACCGAGCAGTCGGCTGCGGGTCGTCAACGTGTCGTGGCGATGAACTCGCCGGCTCGGGTTCCGGGAGCCGACCTACCGAGATTCCGCCGGAGGAGGCTGAGGCGACCTGCGTCCCCCGTGATCGGCTGAGTGCTGCAGCTCGGCGAAGAGATCGTGGATCGTGTGGAGGTCGTCCCGGAGCCGCTGCCAGCGCGCTCGACCGAGGGCGTCGACGAGCCGGTCCTCCATCTCGGGCACCAAGCCTCGAACGATGGCGACGACCTCCTGCCCCCTGGCGCTCAGCAGCACCAGCTTGGCGCGGCGGTCGGTGGGATCCGGCACCCGTCGGACGTAGTCGCGCTGCTCGAGGTGGGCCACCAGCTCCGCCATCGCCTGCTTGGTCATGCCGGCCCGCTCGGCGAGCGCGCTCACTGTCGTCCCGTCCTGGTCGAGGTACTGGAACACCGCGCCATGTGCCGCGCGGACGGCCTCGTGCCCGTGCGCGGCGAGTCGCAGCGGCACCACCGCGTTGATGGCGGTGAGCGCCTCCCGCAGCAACACGGCCGTGTTGACCGGCTCGGGCTGGCCGACCGTACGCGGAGGTCTTGCCATTAGTCAGGCCTCCTGTCTACCATGCAATATGGACATGCTACCTGACGAGTTGCCCGGTGCCGTCGTGGCTGGATCCCGGGATCCCGGCGCGCCGCGGACACTCGGCGACCCACGCGTCGTGTTGATCACCGGGGGCACGGACGGTATTGGCCGAGCCGTCGCGCTCCGCCTTGCTGGCGACGGGCACCGGGTGATCATCACCGGCCGAGACGCCGCTCGTGGCGCAGGTGTCGTGGCCGAGCTGATCAAGGCAGCACCGGCGCGGCGGCCGGCCGTCCCCGAGCCTGCCTTCCTGGCAGCCGATCTGTCCTCCATGGCGGAGACGGGGGCTCTGGCGGACCGCGTCGCCGCCTCGACCGACTGCCTGGACGCGCTGGTGTGCTGCGCGGGCGTCTTCGCCGTACGACCCCGCTGGACCGCCGAGGGAGTCGAGCGATCCTTCGCGGTGAACTATCTCAGCCGGTTCCTGCTGGTGCGGCAGCTGATGCCGCTGCTCAGCCGGTCGACCTCGGGGCGGGTGGTCCTGGTCGCCAACGCCGGGCGCTACCGGGACACCGTGGACCTCGACCCGCTGCGGCGGGGTCGGGCGCCGCGTGGACTCCGTCTGGCCGGCGGCACCCAGTTCGCCAACGACGTCCTCGCCGTCGAGCTTGCCGAGCGGTGTCGCGGCACGTCCCTGGAGGTGACCTGCGTCAACCCCGGAATGGTGGCCACCGACCTGTTCCGGCACGCCCCCGACCTGCCGCCGCTGCTTCGGGCCCTGCTGGCCCGGCTGGCCGACCGTGTGGGCCAGCGCCCCGAGGACGCCGCAGAGGTTCCGGCCTGGCTGGCCGCGGATCCCGCCGCCCGCGGCGTCTCCGGACGCTTCTTCGGACCGCGTCGCACGCCCATCCCACGACCGTCGCGCGTGCTACGGCCCGAGCGCCGGACCGAGATCTGGCGGTTCACCGAGGAGCTGCTTCACGGGCTCGACGTCAGCCTCCGGTCCGCCGAGCCGGCGGCCGACACCCTCGGCTGAGAAGGGGTCGCTGGGTGACCCGGTCGATGGCGGCGGGGCGGGCCTCGACATCGTCGCGGAGAGGCCAGTCGGGTTGCGCGTACGCATCCGGCTGCCAGATCGGCGTTCTCGGCGTTGGATCGGTAGCGGCCGTCGATGTATCGGCTGTCCCCGATCCGGTAGGGACGGCCACTGGCACAGCTGGCAGCCACGGCGTCCACCAGGTCGACTCCGCTGTCGCCTTCGAACACGACCGGGTCACCCGAATGGGCCTCGACTGCCGTGATCAGCACCCTTCGTTCCGGCCAGAGCTGACTGGGCGACCCGCGCAGCCACGGTGGCGCGCCACTGCGTTGGCCAGGGGCCTCCAACGACGCGTCCAGGTTGAGGGCCGCTGCGCTCATCCCGCGGCGGAGGTCAGCCGCGTCCTCAGCGGCGGCAATGATCTTGCTCATCCTCTCCAGGTGTGGTGTTCATCGGAGCCGCCTCTCGCGAACGGCCCGGCGGGCGCTCCCGGTGGCGACTACCTCAGTCGCGCGACCGCGAAATGGTTTGTGGGCCCCGTGGGACTCGAACCCACAACCCGCGGATCAAAAGAGCGATGATCTGCGCCGACTCAGGCCTCTTCAGGCGTCAGGAGTTGCGCTGTCTCCCCCGCTGACAGCGTCAACACCCTCCAGTCGATTCCATTTCGCACCATGATTGATGTCACGAGAGCATGCCTGGTGGCCGCGAGCGGATCTCTTGCAGCAGAGCTAGGCAGGACGCGCAATCGATCTCAGCGAGCGTCCTGTGTGAGAGTCCCCGTGAGTGGTGGGGTTTCGGGTAGTCGGTGAGCCGCCGTGTTCGGTGGCGCCATCGGCGGGATTCTCGGTGTGTACCGCCAAGTACTCACCAAGGAGGTTCCCACCGATGGCGTTGTCCCAGTCTGTCGCATCTGAGCTGTTGGAGGCGTTCCGCGCCGGGGAGGGCGTGGATCTGATCCGGGAGTCGGTCCGGCTCGTGATGCAGGAGCTGATCGAGACCGAAGCCACCGAGCGGATCGGCGCCGACCGCTACGAGCGCACCGGAACTCGGGCGACCGACCGCAACGGGTCGCGACCACGGCTGGTCGCCACCCAGGCCGGCGATGTCGAGCTGCGGATCCCGAAGTTGCGGAAGGGGTCGTTCTTCCCGGCGATCTTCGCGCCGCGGCGGCGGATCGACCAGGCTCTGTATGCGGTGGTGATGGAGGCCTACGTCAACGGAGTCTCCACCCGTGCGGTCGATGACCTGGTCGCCGCGCTCGGGCGTCGAGTCCGGCATCTCCAAATCGGAGGTGTCGCGGATCTGCGCCGGGCTGGACGAGCAAGTCGAGGCGTTCCGGTCCCGACCGCTGCACCACACGCCGTTCCCGTATGTGTTCCTCGACGCCACCTACCTGCATGTCCGCCGAACTGGGCAGGTCACCTCGATGGCCGTCGTGGTCGCGACCGGGGTGACCGCCACTGGCGGCCGGGAGGTGTTGGGCCTCGACGTCGGCGACAGCGAGGACGAGGTGTTCTGGCGCGGCTTCCTGCGCACCGTCAAACAACGCGCCTTGGCCGGCGTTCAGCTGGTCATCTCCGACCAGCACGCCGGGCTGGTCGCCGCCCTCGGCCGGGTGTTCCAAGGTGAACCGTCCTGGGTCTGGTGGAAGCTCGGGCTATTGGATCTCGACCAGGGCCTGGTCGCTCCATTGGGCAGCGTAGAACGACTTCTCGAACTCCGCGGGCGAGACGTCGCCGAGGTAGCCGTGCAGGCGCTGGTTGTTGTGCCAGTGGACCCAGCCGAGGGTGGCGAGCTCAAGGTCCTCGACGCTCTTCCAGGGTCCTGGCCGGGCGGGCCCGCGGACCAGCTCGGCCTTGTAGTAGCCGTTCACGGTCTCGGCCAGAGCATTGTCATAGTTGACCCCATCTGGTGGACACCTTGTAAGCGGGATCCTGGTCCCGCGGAGAGGATGTCTGCATGGCTGCACGGAAGCGCAGGAACTACACGCCGGCGTATCGGCGGGAGGCGGCCCGGCTGGTGATCGACACCGGCCGACCGATCGTCCAGGTGGCGAAGGAGATCGGGGTCGGGGAGGCGCTGCTGGGCCGGTGGGTGGCCCAGGTGCGGGCTCGAGACGATGATCCACCGCCCGCGTTGGATGTCGATGAACGGGCCGAGCTGGAACGGCTCCGGGTCGAGAACGCTGAGCTGCGGATGGACCGGGAGTTCCTGAAAAAGGCCACGGCCTTCTTCGTGACCGAGAATCAGACCCGGTGAGCAGCTACCGGCTGATGGATGCGGAGAAGGCCGCCCCCGACAAGGCGACTTCCGATAAGGCGACTTCTGAGAAGGCCGGCTCCGAGGAGCCCGGCTTCGAGATCGCCCGGATGGCGAGTCTGTTGCAGGTGTCGCGGTCCGGCTACTACGCCTGGCGGCGGCGGGAGCAGGCCGGGCCGACACCCCGCCAGCAGCGGCGGACGACGCTGATCGACAAGATCACCACGTTCCACGCGGATTCCGACCACGTGTACGGGTCGCCCCGGATCCTGGCCGGTCTGCGTGACGACGGGGAGACCGTGTCCCGTAAGACGGTGGCGAAACTGATGCGCAGCAACGGAATCGTGGGGATCAGCCCGCGGGGTTGGACCCCGGTCACCACCTGGCCCGACCTCGCCGCCCGGCCCCTGCCGGACCTGGTCGGGCGCCGCTTCGACCAAGGAGAGCTGAACAAGGTGTGGACCAGCGACATCACCTATCTGGCCACCGGGCAGGGCTGGCTTTACCTGTGCGCGGTCCGTGACGGCTGCTCCCGGCGGGTGCTGGGCTGGTCGGTTCAAGATCATCTTCGGGCCGACCTGGTCGATCAGGCTCTCACCATGGCCGTTGTGCTCCGCGGCAGCCTGCCCGCCAAGGTCGTCTTTCACGCCGACAGTGAGTATGGGGGTTGCTGGTGACCTCCGGGTTTCCTGACTCGCACGCCGATGGACCCGTCAGGATGCTGGTATCCAGGCTGCCCCCGGGCATCCTGACCCGCACTTCCGACTGACGACGTGTGTCTTTCCTCGGATATGTCGGTTGCCCGGGGTCACCTGGTGAGGCGCCTCGCCTCGCCGACGGAGTGACCTAAGGAGAGCCTGCGCCAACAGGTGCTCATCACTGTCTTGTCCACCGGTTCTGGCTCGGCGTTGCCGCCGTCCCTGATCAGTCCGAGCAGACCGGAGGAAGCGACATGGCAAGCATGCCAAATTCGACCAGGAAGGTGAACCCGACGTCGAGGCAGAGTCGGGTGGTGGTGGGTGGCATCGACACCCACAAGGAGCTGCACGTGGTGGCGGTGATCGACACCGCCGAGACGGTGCTGGCCACGCACAGCTTCTCCACCACCCGCGCCGGCTACCGGGCCGTAGTGAAGTGGCTGCGCACCTTCGGGGAGGTGGCCAAGATCGGGGTGGAGG
>CAWHTY010000030.1:0-16214 GCA_963832435.1 uncultured Actinomycetota bacterium | reverse complement strand
CGGTCGAGCCCAATCGTCATGCGCTTCCTCTCCGACGGGGAGACGAACCGTTGGTCTCCGGACCGGATCATGGTGCCAGTCGGACCCGGCCGACCAGGCGGGTCCCCGGTCGCTCACGGGTAGGCTGAGCCGGTGCCCCCTTCGTCCGACCCCACGCCGGTCTCCCCCGACGGTCGCAAGATGCTCCGGCTCGAGGTCCGCAACGCCAGCGTGCCGATCGAGAAGAAGCCGTCCTGGATCAAGACGACCGCCCGGATGGGCCCGGAGTACCGCGAGCTCCGGGAGCTGGTCCGGCGCGAGGACCTGCACACGGTCTGCCAGGAGGCCGGCTGCCCCAACATCTTCGAGTGCTGGGAGGACCGGGAGGCGACGTTCCTGATCGGCGGTGACCAGTGCACCCGGCGCTGCGACTTCTGCCAGATCGACACCGGCAAGCCGGCCGACTTCGACGACCAGGAACCGCGCCGGGTGGCCGAGTCGGTGCAGAAGATGGGCCTGCGGTACGCCACCGTGACCGGAGTCTGCCGCGACGACCTGCCGGATGAGGGCGCCTGGCTGTACGCGGAGACCATCCGCCAGATCCACCAGCTCAACCCCGGCGTCGGGGTCGAGATGCTGGCGCCGGACTTCTCCGGCCACCGGGCCTACCTGGACCAGCTGTTCACCGCCGGGCCGGAGGTGTTCGCCCACAACGTGGAGACCGTGCCGCGGATCTTTAAGCGGATCCGGCCCGGTTTCCGCTACGAGCGGTCGCTGGACGTGCTGCGGGCCTCCCGCGACGCCGGCCTGGTGACCAAGTCCAACCTGATCCTGGGCATGGGCGAGACGCGCGCGGAGGTCTCGTCGGCGCTGCGCGACCTGCACGACGCCGGCACCGAGATCATCACGATCACCCAGTACCTGCGACCCTCCCCGCGGCACCACCCGGTGGCGCGCTGGGTGAAGCCGGAGGAGTTCATCGAGCTGAGCGCGGAGGCCACCGCGCTGGGCTTCGCCGGGGTGCTGAGCGGCCCGCTGGTGCGGTCCTCGTACCGCGCGGGGCGGCTCTACCGGCAGGCGATGGCCTCGCGGGACCAGCTGGTCACCGCGCCGAGTGGGCTGTGAGGCCGCGTGTGGTGTAGGACAGGCCCGAGGCTCCACCGAGGGCAGACGAGGGAGGTGCAGGTCGATGGCTGACCAGGCCGCGAAGCAGGCCAAGGCGGACGCGAAGGCCGCCAAGCAGGCGGAGAAGCTGCGGAAGAAGAACAGCACGGACCCGGCCGACCTGGGCCGGTTCAAGCAGGTGGCCCGCGCCTACCAGCTGACGCACGAGTACGACAAGGCCCTGCCGCTCTTCGTCTTCGGCAGCTGGGCCCTCGTGCTGGTCGTGGGCCTGGTGATCGGCTTCGCCGTCGGGCATCCCATCTACGCCGGCGTCATGGGCCTGATGGTCGGCATGCTGGTCGCCTTGGTGTTCCTGGTCAACCGGACCAAGAAGGCGACCTACAAGCGCTACGCGGGGCAGGCCGGGTCGGCGGAGGTGGCATTGCAGATGCTGCCGAAGCAGTGGATCTCGACGCCGGTGATCGCCGCCACCCGGCACAAGGACGCGGTGCACCGCACGGTCGGGCCGGGCGGCCTGGTGCTGATCGGGGAGGGTGAGCCGGGCCGGCTGAAGGCCCTGCTGGCCTCGGAGGCCCGCAAGCACGAACGGGTCGCCTACGGCATCACCGTCACCACGGTGGTGATGGGCAGCAAGGAGGGCCAGGTCCCGCTGGACAAGCTGGCCGACCACATCAAGAAGCTGCCCAAGACCCTCGCCCCCAACCAGGTGACCGACCTCAAGCAGCGGCTGCGGGCCCTGGACGCGGTCCGCCCGCAGATCCCGGTTCCCAAGGGCCCGATGCCGACCAACCCGCGGCAGGTCAAAGGCGCGCGGCAGGCGATGCGCGGCCGTTGACCGCGGCGCCCCGGCGCTTGCCCGGGGATGGGTACGGTGGGGCGGTCATGCCGAACGTCGTCAACGCCGAGCAAGTCTCGATCAGCTACGGGACCACCGTCGTCCTCGACGAGGTGAGCCTGGGTGTCGCCGACGGCGAGGTGATCGGGGTCGTCGGCCGGAACGGCAGCGGCAAGACCACCCTGCTCCGGCTGCTGACCGGCATCGAGCTGCCGGACTCCGGTCGGGTCACCCGGTCCGGGCGCTCCTCGGTCGGCTACCTGCACCAGGCCGACGACTTCGCGGCCGAGGCCACCGTCCGTGATGTGATCGTCCGCGGCGCACCCGACCACGTCTGGGCTGCGGACGCCTACACCCGGGCGGTGGTGGAGCACCTGCTGGCCGGCGTCGGGCTGGAGCTGGCCGTGAGCAGCCTGAGCGGCGGCGAGCGCCGCCGCACCGCCCTGGTCGCGCTGATGCTCGGTGGCCACGACCTGCTGGTCCTGGACGAGCCGACCAACCACCTCGATGTCGAGGCGGTCTCCTGGTTGGCCGACCACCTGAACGCGCTGCAGGCCCGGGGCACGGCCCTGCTGGTGGTCAGCCACGACCGGTGGTTCCTGGATGCGGTCTGCAACCGGGTCTGGGAGGTGCACGACGGCGTCGTCGACGCCTACGACGGTGGGTACGCGGCGTACGTGCTGGCGCGAGCCGAACGCGCCCGCCAGGCCGCCGGGATGGCCGCCCGCCGCCGCAACCTGCTGCGCAAGGAGCTGGCCTGGCTGCGCCGCGGCCCGCCGGCCCGGACCTCCAAGCCGCAGTTCCGGATCGATGCGGCGAACCAGCTGATCGCCGACGAGCCGCCGCCGCGGGACAGCCTCACCCTGCAGCGGTTCGCCACCGCCCGGCTCGGCAAGGACGTGTTCGACCTGCACGACGTGACGATCCGGGCCGGCGACCGTCCGCTGGTGGAGCACCTGGACTGGTCGATCGGACCCGGCGTGCGGATCGGCCTGGTCGGGGTCAACGGCTCCGGCAAGACCTCGCTGCTGCAGGTGCTGACCGGCGAGCGTCGACCCGACACGGGCACGGTCAAGCGGGGCACGACCATCAGTCTCGGTCATCTCGCGCAGACGGTGGCCGAGCTGCCGCCCGGCGAGCGGGTGCTGGACCTGGTCGAGCGCGAGCGGCGGGTGACCACGACGGCCGCCGGCCAGGAGCTGACGGCGAGCTCGTTGCTGGAGGACTTCGGGTTCTCCGGTGACCGGCTGACCCGGCGGACTGCGGACCTGTCCGGGGGGGAGCGGCGCCGGCTGCAGCTGCTGCGGATTCTGCTCCGGGAGCCGAACGTGCTGCTGCTCGACGAGCCGACCAACGACCTCGACATCGACACCCTGACGGTGGTGGAGGACGTGCTGGACACCTGGCCGGGGACGCTGCTGGTGGTCAGCCACGACCGGTACTTCCTGGAACGGGTCTGCGACGTCACCTACGCGCTGATGGGCGACGGCCGCTGCGTGCTGCTGCCCGGCGGCGTCGAGCAGTACCTGGAGCACCGGCGCAGCACCGCGCGCGCGGGCGGGCCGGTCTCCGACGGAACGCCGGCGCGGCGCGCGACTACCGCGGACACCCGGCAGGCCCGCAAGGACCTGGCCCGGATCGAGAGCCGGCTGGCCCGGCTGCAGACCCAGGTCGAGCGGATCCACGCCGACATGGCGGCGGCCGCCCGTGACCACACCCGGCTGAGTGCCCTGCAGGTCGAGCTGGACCGGGCCGCGGCCCAGCACGCGGAGCTCGAGGAGTCGTGGCTGGAGACCGCCGAGCTGGCGGACTGAGGCCCCGGCGGGCCCGGGCTACCGTGAAGCCATGAGTGTGCTCACCGCCGACACGCTGCTGGCCGCCCTCCCCCCGGGGGTGGTCACCACCGACCCGGCCACCCTGGAGAACTACCGCTGCGACTGGTCCCGCGACCCCGACGCGGGCACCCCGCTGGCCGTGGTCCGGGCCGAGAGCGCCGAGCAGGTCCAGACCACTCTCCGCTGGGCGGCCGCGCACCGGGTGCCGGTGGTGCCCCGCGGGGCGGGCAGTGGGCTGTCGGGCGGGTCCTCGGCCGTCGACGGCGGCCTGGTGCTCAGCCTGGAGCGGATGCGGGCGGTCGAGATCGACACCAGCACCCGGGTCGCGGTGGTGGAGCCCGGCGCACTGAACGTCGACGTCAAGGCTGCGGCCGCTGCACATGGCCTGTGGTACCCCCCGGACCCGTCCTCGTTCGAGATCTGCTCGATCGGGGGCAACATCGCCACCAACGCCGGCGGGCTGTGCTGCGTCAAGTACGGGGTGACCACCGACTACGTGCTCGGGCTCGACGTGGTGCTCGCCGACGGGACCCTGATCAGCCTCGGCGGCAAGCGGATCAAGGACGTCGCCGGGCTGTCGCTGCTGAAGCTGTTCGTGGGCAGCGAGGGGACCCTCGGCGTGATCACCCGGGCCGTGCTGCGGCTGATGCCGCAACAGCCGGCGCGCGCCACCCTGGTGGCGACCTTCGCCGACCCGGGGGCCGCGGCGCGCGCGGTGGTGGGCCTCGGCCGGGTGGCGCGACCGTCGATGGTGGAGCTGATGGACAACGCCTCGATCAACATCGTGGAGGACTTCTTGTCCATGGAGCTGGACCGGACCGCGGGGGCGCTGCTGCTGGTGCAGTCCGACGCACCCGAGCAGGCGCGGGCCGCCGAGATCGCCGTCGTCGAGCAGGCGTGCACCACCGAGGGAGCCACCGAGATCTTCAGCACCGACGACCCGGAGGAGGGCGAGATGTTCGCGGCCGCCCGCCGGGCCTTCTTCCCGGCGGTGGAGAAGAAGGGGCAGCTGCTGCTCGAGGACGTCGGCGCCCCCGTCCCCCAGCTGCCGGTCCTGCTGGCCGGCATCGCCGAGATCGCCGAGCGGAACCGGGTCGCGGTGCCCGTGGTCGCGCACGCCGGGGACGGCAACACCCACCCGACCATCATCGTCGACCCGGCCGACCCGGAGTCCGCCCGCCGGGCGGCCCGGGCCTTCACCGAGATCATGGAGCTGGCCATCTCGCTCGGTGGCACGATCACCGGCGAGCACGGCGTCGGGCGGCTGAAGAAGGCGCTGCTGCCCGCCCAGCTCGGGCCGGACGTGCTGGCCCTCACCCACAAGATCAAGGACGCCCTCGACCCGGACGGGATCCTCAACCCGGGCGCGATCCTGTGAGCTCGTCCTCGATGTGGGCCCGGATGATCTCCTGGAACGAGCTCTCGGCCACGAAACCGAGCTCGCGCGCCCGTTTCGCCTCGAAGCCGGGCGCCCAGCCCTGCACGATGGTGGCCACCAGCTCGTCGGGCTCGCGGCGGATCAACCGGACCGCCTCCTCGCCGGCCACCTCCCGCAGCGCCTCGATCTGATCGGCCACGGTGGCGCTCAGCCCCGGCATGACCAGGATCCGGTTGGAGCCGACCCGCTCACCGTCCAGCCCTGCCGCGTGCACCAGGAAGCCCACCGCGGCCCGCGGGGAGGCGAACCAGTGCCGGAGGTCCTCCGACACCGGCAGCACCGCCGGCTCGCCGACCAGCGGCTCGCGCAGGATGCTGGAGAAGAAGCTCGACGCGGCCTGGTTCGGCCGGCCCGGCCGGATGCAGATGGTGGGCAGCCGGATGCCGATGCCGTCCACGAACCCGCGCCGGGTGTAGTCGTTCAGCAGCAGCTCCCCGATCGCCTTCTGCGCGCCGTAGCTGGTCAGCGGGGTGATGTGGAAGTCGTCCGGGATCGGGTTCGGGAAGGGGGCGCCGTAGACGGCCAACGATGAGGTGAAGACCAGGCGCGGCCGGTAGCCGTCGGAGGCGTGGGCGGCCCGGATGGCCTCCAGCAGGGCCCGGGTGCCGTCCAGGTTGACCCGGTAGCCCTTCTCGAAGTCGGTCTCCGCCTCACCCGAGACCACGGCCGCCAGATGGAAGATCACGTCGGGACGGTCCTGCAGAAGGTCCTCGGGCGCGCCGGCCACCGACAGGTCCGCGGTGGCGAGCCTCAGCGGGCCGTCCCAGCCGGCCGGAGCCGGCGGCGGCACCACGTCGACCAGGGTCAGCCGCTCCAGGGCCGAGCCCGGCACACCGCCGTCGGCGACCAGCCGGGCGGTCAGCTTGCGCCCGATCATGCCGGCGGCACCGATCACGGCTACGTGCTGGGCGGGGGGGTGTTGGGCGGGCATGGCGACGGCTCCTTCGGCGGGGACCGCGCTGCGGATCAGCGGCGGTTTACCACCACCGTATTCGCCGCCAGATCCTGCAGCCCGCGGCGGTGGGCGCCGACCACCAGCGCCGGCAGGGCCAGGCTGACCAGGCCGGCCCGGAGCAGCGCGCGCAGCAGGCCGACCGGCTGCCGGTCCACCCTGACCACGGCGATCCGGCAGAGCAGCTGCCCGAGGCTGCCGTTCACGGCGGTCACCAGCAGCGCGCTCTGCACGAAGAAGGTGGCCAGGATCATCCAGGAGCGCCAGCCGCCGCCGGTCAGCACCGGGGTGCCGAACAGCAGCACCGCCACGGCCATGCAGGCGGCCCAGTCCAGGATCAGGGCGGCGACCCGCGCCCGCCAGCTGGCCAGCGACCCCCGGCCCTCCTCCGGCAGCCCCAGGCGCTGCCCCGGGTACGCCTCCTCCGGCACCTCCGTCACGGCTCGAGGGTAGTCGGCTCCCCCGCCCACCCGGCGTCTCGCCGCTCGCCGGCGTTGCACGTTCGACACGGCTCCGACACGGCCCGGAGACGCGCTCTCCGTAGCGTTCCGAGTCGGACCGTCGACCCCAGGAGCTCGCCATGAGTGGAAGTGCCGCCCGCCGCCAGGCCATCAAGGCTGTCAGCGACTACGCCATCCCGGACAAGGACTTCAGCGAGCCGCTGGGGGAGCTGTTCGCCAAGAACGTGTTCGGCCCGACCGAGATGCGCAACCGGCTGCCCAAGACCATCTTCCGGTCGGTGATGGCGACCATCGAGCAGGGGGCGCCGCTGGACCCGACGGTGGCCGACGCGGTCGCCTCGGCCATGCGGGACTGGGCCCAGGAGAACGGCGCCTCGCACTACGCCCACGTGTTCTACCCGCTGACCGGGCTGACCGCCGAGAAGCACGACTCGTTCCTCGAGCCGTCCAGCGACAGCACCTCGATGGCCGAGTTCAGCGGCAAGACCCTGCTGCAGGGCGAGCCCGACGGCTCCAGCTTCCCCAACGGCGGCATCCGGAGCACGTTCGAGGCCCGCGGGTACACCGGCTGGGATGTGACCAGCCCGGCGTACATCCTGGAGAACCCGAACGGCAACACCCTGTGCATCCCCACCATCTTCATTTCCTGGACCGGTGAGGCGCTGGACAAGAAGACCCCGCTGCTGCGGTCGCAGCAGGCGATGAGCGCCCAGGCCGCCCGGGTCCTGCGGCTGTTCGGCCACACCGACATCGACACCGTGGTCTCCTACGCCGGCGCCGAGCAGGAGTACTTCCTGATCGACGAGCATTTCTTCTACGCGCGCCCCGACCTGATGAGCAGCGGGCGGACCCTGTTCGGCGCGCCGCCGGCCAAGGGCCAGGAGTTCGACGACCACTACTTCGGCGCCATCCCCGAGCGGGTGCTGGCGTACATGATCGAGGTCGACCGCGAGCTGTTCAAGCAGGGCATCCTGGCCAAGACCCGGCACAACGAGGTCGCGCCGGGGCAGTTCGAGATCGCACCGCTGTTCGAGAAGGCCAACCTGGCCCACGACCACCAGCAGCTGATGATGACCACCCTGAAGAAGGTGGCCGAGCGCTACGGGATGACCTGTCTGCTGCACGAGAAGCCGTTCGCCGGCGTCAACGGGTCCGGCAAGCACGTCAACTTCTCCATCGGCAACGCCAACCAGGGCAACCTGCTGAACCCCGGTGACACCCCCCACGAGAACGCGCAGTTCCTGGTCTTCTGCGCCGCGGTGATCCGGTCCGTGCACCGGTATGGCGGCCTGCTGCGCGCTGTGGTGGCCTCGGCCAGCAACGACTTCCGGCTGGGCGCCAACGAGGCGCCGCCGGCCATCATCTCGATCTTCCTGGGCGCCCAGCTGATGGACGTCTTCGACCAGATCGCCAAGGGTGGGGCCACCGGCTCGAAGGAGTCCGGCACGCTGCACGTCGGCGTCGACACCCTGCCGCCGATGAAGGCCGACCCGGGTGACCGCAACCGGACCAGCCCCTTCGCCTTCACCGGCAACCGGTTCGAGTTCCGCGCCCCCGGCTCGGGCCAGTCGATCTCCGGCCCGATGGTGGCCATCAACACGATCATGGCTGAGGCCCTCGACTACATCGCCTCCGACCTGGAAGGCGCCCTGGCCGCCGGTACCGCGTTCAACGACGCCGTGCAGTCGGTGCTGGCCAAGATCATCACCGATCACGGTGCCGCCGTCTTCAACGGCAACGGGTACAGCGACGACTGGCAGGAGGAGGCGGCGGCCCGTGGCCTGCTCAACCTGCGCACCACCGTCGACGCGCTGCAGCAGTTCTCCGAGCCGGCGGTGATCGACGTCCTCGACACCTACAAGGTGCTCAGCCACCGCGAGCTGGCCAGCCGTCAGGAGGTCTACCTGGAGCAGTACATCCTCAGCGTGCATGTGGAGGCGAAGCAGACCGCCGAGATCGCACGAACCACCATCCTGCCCGCCGCCCAGCGCTACCTGGGCGAGCTGGCCGGCGTGGCGGCGAGCCTGAAGGCCGTCGAGCTGCCCCACGACGCGGAGACCCTGCGCACGATCTCCGGCCTGGTCACCGACCTGCTGGCCGCCGTCGGCGACCTCGAGGCCGCCCTGGGCCACGAGGCCGAGGGGACCTCGATGGAGCACGCGGCCTTCGCGCGGGACAGCCTGATCCCGCCGATGGGCCGGGTCCGGGCCGCCGCCGACGCCCTGGAAGGGCTGGTCGCTGACGACCTGTGGCCCCTGCCCACGTACCAGGAGATGCTGCACATCATCTGACCGGCGGGGCGGGGGCGCGTCACACGCGCGAAACATCGGCGGAACGGCACGGAAACCAGATCTCCGTATGTTCCCGGGATACCGAGGGCGATAGTGTCGCGCTCGTCCAGACCCCTGCGACCTCACCGGAGGACAGATGTTCCAAGGCGCCGACGACCTGTTGGCCTACATCAAGGACGAAGGTGTCGAGATCGTCGACATCCGGTTCTGCGACCTGCCCGGCATCATGCAGCACTTCACGGTTCCGGCCGGATCGTTCGACGAGGCGGTCTTCGAGGACGGCCTGGCCTTCGACGGGTCCTCGATCCGGGGCTTCCAGAAGATCCACGAGTCCGACATGGCGCTGCTTCCGGACCCGACGACGGCCTACCTCGACCCGTTCCGGGTGGCCAAGACGCTGTGCCTGAACTTCTTCGTGCACGACCCGCTGACCAAGGAGCCCTACAGCCGGGACCCCCGCAACATCGCGCGCAAGGCCGAGACCTACCTGGCCTCGACCGGTATCGGTGACACCGCCTTCTTCGCCCCGGAGGCCGAGTTCTACGTCTTCGACGACGTCCGCTTCGAGACCAAGCAGAACACCGGCTACTACGCGATCGACTCCGTGGCCGGGGCCTGGAACACCGGCCGGGTCGAGGACGGCGGCAACCGCGGCTACAAGGTCCGCTACAAGGGCGGCTACTTCCCGGTGCCGCCGGTCGACCACTTCTCCGACCTGCGCGATGTGATGACCAAGAACCTGGAGGGGGTCGGCCTGACGGTCGAGCGCGCCCACCACGAGGTCGGCACCGCGGGACAGGCGGAGATCAACTACCGGTTCAACACCATGCTGAGCGCAGGCGACGACCTGCAGAAGTTCAAGTACATCATCAAGAACACCGCCTGGGCGGCGGGCAAGACCGCCACCTTCATGCCGAAGCCGATCTTCGGCGACAACGGCTCCGGCATGCACGTGCACTCCTCGATCTGGAACGAGGGCACGCCGCTGTTCTACGACGAGGCGGGCTACGGCGGCCTGTCCGACCTCGCCCGCTGGTACATCGGCGGCATCCTGGAGCACGCGCCGGCCCTGCTGGCCTTCACCAACCCGAGCGTGAACTCCTACCACCGGCTGGTGCCCGGCTTCGAGGCGCCGGTGAACCTGGTCTACAGCTCGCGGAACCGGTCGGCGGCGATGCGGATCCCGATCACCGGCACCAACCCGAAGGCCAAGCGGGTCGAGTTCCGCTGCCCGGACCCGTCCTCGAACCCGTACCTGGCGTTCGCCGCGCTGCTGCTGGCCGGCATCGACGGGATCCAGAACAAGACCGAGCCCAAGCCTCCGGTGGACAAGGACCTGTACGAGCTGCCGCCCGAGGAGCACGCCGACGTCCCGACCGTGCCCGACAGCCTGGGCGGGGTGCTGGACGCCCTGGAGGCCGACCACGAGTTCCTGCTGGCCGGGGACGTCTTCACCCCCGACCTGATCGAGACCTGGGTCGAGCTGAAGCGCGCCGACATCGACGCGGTCCGGCTCCGTCCGCATCCCCACGAGTTCGAGCTCTACTACGACTGCTGAGCCTGGGCGCCGCCGTCCGCCGGCCGTCAACCCCTCGGGGCCGGCGGCCATCTAATCCGCATTCGCTGCGCTATCCTCCGTTTTGTGCCGAAGATACGGATCCGCGACGCGGCTGCGTTCCTCAATGTCAGCGACGACACCGTCCGCCGGTGGATCGAGGCCGGCAGCCTCCCGGTGGAGACGGACGCAAGCAACCGGAAGGTCGTCGACGGGTACGCTCTGGCCACCTTCGCCCGGGACCACGCCACGCCGATGCACGACCCGTCCGGCGTCCAGCGGTCCGCCCGCAACCGGTTCGTCGGGCTGGTCACCGGTATCACCGTCGACACCGTGATGGCCCAGGTGGAGCTGCAGTGCGGCCCGTACCGGGTGGTGTCGCTGATCAGCAGCGAGGCGGTCCGTGACCTCGGGCTCGAGCTGGGCGCCGTCGCCGTCGCGGTGGTCAAGTCCACCACGGTGATCATCGAGACGCCGCGGGGGGAGTCGTGATCCGCCGCGGCGCCGCCCTGCTCGCGGCCGGGCTGCTGCTCGCGGCCTGCTGGTCCGGCGGCTCGGGCGACCCGCGCGCCGCGTCCGGGCCGACGCTGACCGTGTTCGCCGCCGCATCGCTGACCTCGACCTTCACCGCGCTCGGCCGGACCTTCGAGGCCGGCCACCCCGGGGTCGAGGTCGCCTTCAGCTTCGCCGGCTCGTCCGACCTGGTGACCCAGCTGCAGGCGGGCGCCCCGGCCGACGTGTTCGCCTCCGCCGACGCCGCGAACATGGCCAAGGCCACCGGGGCCGACCTGGTCGCCGGGAAGCCGGCGGTCTTCGCCTCCAACACCCTCACCATCGCCGTCCCGCCCGGCAACCCCGCCGGCATCACCGTGTTCGCCGACCTCACGCGACCGGGGACGACGCTGGTGGTCTGCGCACCCCAGGTCCCGTGCGGAGCGGCCACCGAGAAGGTCGCGGCCGCCGCCGGGGTGAGCCTCCAGCCGGTCAGCGAGGAGTCCTCGGTGACCGACGTGCTGAACAAGGTCGTCTCCGGCGAGGCCGACGCCGGTATCGTCTACGTCACCGACGCCAGGGGTTCCGGCGGCAAGGTCGCCGCCGTCGACTTCCCCGAGGCGCAGCAGGCGGTGAACAGCTACCCGATCGCCACCCTGGCCGCCAGCCGACAGCCCGACCTGGCCCGGCAGTTCGTGGACCTGGTCACCGGGCCCCAGGGTCGGCAGGTGCTCAGCGCTGCGGGCTTCGACGCGCCGCGGCCGTGACCGGGGGCGCCGACTATCGGGGGATTCCGCGCTGGGTCTACGTCCCGGCGGGCCTCGGGGCCGGGTTCGTGGTGCTGCCGCTGCTCGCCCTGACCCTGCGGGTGGACTGGACGCGGTTCGCCGCCCTGATCAGCTCGCCGTCCTCGGTCGACGCGCTGCGCCTGAGCCTGGTCACCTCGGCGACCGCCACCGCGCTGTGCCTGCTGCTGGGGGTGCCGATGGCCATCGTGCTGGCCCGCGCCACCTTCCCGGGCCAGCGGGCGATGCGCTCGCTGATGCTGCTGCCGCTGGTGCTCCCGCCGGTCGTTGGCGGCCTCGCCCTGCTCTACACCTTCGGCCGGCGCGGCCTGCTCGGCCGGTCCTTCGAGGTCCTCGGCGTCCAGGTGGCGTTCTCCAGCACCGCGGTGGTGCTGGCCCAGACGTTCGTGGCCCTGCCCTTCCTGGTGGTCAGCCTGGAGGGGACGCTGCGCTCGGTCGGCCGGCGCTACGACATCGTCGCCGCCACCTTGGGCGGGCGGCCGACCACCGTGCTGCGCCGGGTCACGCTGCCGCTCGTGCTGCCCGGGCTGGTCTCGGGGGCGGTGCTGTCCTTCGCCCGGGCGCTGGGCGAGTTCGGAGCGACTCTCACGTTCGCCGGTAGCCTGCAGGGCGTGACCCGTACGCTGCCACTGGAGATCTACCTGCAGCGGGAGACCGACGCCGACGCCGCTGTGGCGTTGTCGCTGGTCCTGGTCGCAGTGGCGATCCTGGTCGTGGGGCTGGCCCAGGGCGCTCGTACCGCGCCGTGAGCCTGGTCTGCTCGGCCCGTCTGGACGCCCGCGGCCTGGACGTCGAGCTGACGGTCGGGGCGGGCGAACGGCTGGCCCTCCTCGGCCCGAACGGCGCGGGAAAGTCGTCGGTGCTGGCCGTGCTGGCCGGCATCCTCCGACCGGACGCCGGCCGCGCCGTGCTGGCCGGCAGCACCCTGTACGACCTGCCCGGACGCCGGTGGTTGGCGCCGTGGGACCGCGGGGTGGCCCTGCTCGCCCAGGACCCGACGCTGTTCCCGCACCTGAGCACCCTGGAGAACGTGGCGTTCGGGCCCCGGGCCGCCGGCCAGAGCCCGGCCCGGGCCCGGGCCACCGCCGCGCGCTGGCTGGCCCAGGTGGAGGCCGCCGAGCTGGCCGACCGGAAGCCGGCCCAGCTGTCCGGGGGGCAGGCGCAGCGGGTGGCGATCGCCCGCGCCCTGGCCACCGAGCCGCGGCTGCTGCTCCTCGACGAGCCGTTGGCCGCTTTGGACGTGGCCGCCGCACCGCTGCTCCGGCGGGTGCTGCGCCGGGTGCTGGCCGACCGGTCGACGATCCTGGTTACCCACGACCTGCTCGATGCCGTGCTGCTGGCCGACCGGGTGGTGGTGCTGGACGGCGGCCGGGTCGTCGAGTCAGGCCCCACCGCCGAGGTCACCCGCCGTCCCCGGTCCGCGTTCACCGCGCGGCTCGCCGGGCTGAACATGATCACCGGCACGGCCGGTGACGGCCTGGTGCGGACCGCGGCCGGCACCGTGCTGCACGGCGTGGCCCAGCTGCCGGCGGTCCCCGGCGAGTCGGCGGTCGCCGTCTTCGGCCCCACCAGCGTGTCCGTGTTCGCCGCCGAGCCGCACGGGAGCCCGCGCAACGCGCTGCGGGTGGTGATCACCGAGCTCGAGCCGCGGGACGACCAGGTCCGGGTGCGCGCGCGGACCCGGACCGGTGACGCCTTCACCGCGGAGGTGACCGCGCAGGTGATCGGCGAGCTGGACCTGTACCCCGGACGGGAGGTCGTCTACGTGGTCAAGGCCACCGCGGTGACCATCTACCCGACCTGAGCGCGGCGGCCTGACCTACGCTGTCCGGGTGCCCGATGCCGCGCCCGGCCGGCCACCGCAGCGCATCGCGATGGTCAGTCTGCACACCTCCCCGCTGGCCACCCCCGGGGTCGGCGACGCCGGCGGGCTGAACGTCTACGTGCAGGAGCTGGCCCGGCGGCTGGGCGAGCGCGGGCTCGCGGTGGACGTGTTCACCCGGTGGCAACATCCGGAGCAGACCCGGCCGGTGGAGATCAACGAGCACGCCCGGGTGATCCCGGTGCCCGCCGGCCCGCCGGAGGAGGTGGCCAAGGAGGACCTGCCGGGGCTGGTCGAGGAGTTCGCCGGCCACCTGGACCGGGTCGCCGAGCGCTACCAGCTGATCCACTCCCACTACTGGCTGTCCGGTCTGGCGGCCCGCGAGCCGGGCCGGCGGCACGGTCTGCCCCTGGTGCACACCATGCACACGATGGCGCGGGTGAAGAACGCGGCCCGCCCGGACCCGGACGCCACCGAGCCCGACGTACGGGAGCGGGGCGAGGCTATGATCGTCGCCGACGCCGCGGTGCTCACTGCGAACACCTCCGACGAGGCCGCGGAGCTGCAGCAGCACTACCACGCCCGGCCGGACCAGCTGGTGGTCGTCCCGCCCGGCGTCGACCTGCACACCTTCCATCCCTGCGACCAGCCCAAGTCCCGGGCCCAGCTGGGCGTCGCCCAGGACGCCGAGGTGATCTTGTTCGTCGGCCGGATCCAGCCGCTGAAGGCGCCCGATGTGCTGATCAGGGCCACGGCCCGGCTGGTGGCCCGAGACGCGGCCCGCCGCGACCGGCTGCGGCTGATCATCATCGGCAGTCCGAGCGGCCCGGAGGCCGCCTGGTCCGCGACGCTGCCGGCGCTGGCCGCGGAGCTCGGCGTTCACGACGTGGTGGAGTTCCGGCCGCACTCCGCGCGAGCCGACCTGTTCCGCTGGTACTGCGCGTCCGACGTCGTCGGGGTGCCGTCCTACAGCGAGTCGTTCGGCCTGGTCGCGCTGGAGGCTCAGGCCTGCGGCCGGCCGGTGGTGGCCACCGACGTCGGCGGGCTCCGGCACGCCGTGGTCGACTCCCAGACGGGCCTGCTGGTGCACGGCCACGACCCGGGATCCTGGGCGGACGCGCTGCGGGCGGTGCTCGACGACGCCGACGTCCGGACCTGGCTCGGCGCAGCGGCGGCGGCGCACGCGTCCGGGTTCAGCTGGGACAACACGGCGGCGGCGACGCTGCGCGCCTACCGCCTGGCGCTCACGCGGGCTGCGCCTCCTCGCTGACGTGGGCCGAGCCGTTCGTCGCCGGTGAGGCTCCCGGGGCCGGCGTTCCGGCCGGCTCGCCCGCCGCGGCCCGCGGGCCGGCCTGGGACACCGCCTGGGACACCGCCTGGGAGACGGCCGCCAGCACCGTGACCTCGTCGCCGAGCCGGGGCGAGTAGGCGGTGAACACGGACACGTCGCCGATCACCGTCGTGCTGGGCAGCGGCAGCGGACCACCCGCGGAGCCGGTGAACACCAGCACCGCGCTCCGGGAGCCGTTTCGGGTCGCCACCTGGGCCAGCCGGTGCAGCACCGCGGCCGGGGCGGCGTCCGCACCGGGGTTCACCACCACCGGCAGCTGTACGTCGCCGTCCAGCTGGAGCAGTACGTCGGCCGCCGGGGTGTGGGAGGCCGAGCCGACCGCGTCGGAGACCACCCGCTGGCCGGCGTGCCGGAGCAGGTCGGCGAGCCGGCGGACCAGGTCCCGGTCGAGCAGCACGCCGAGCGCGAGCTCCCGCAGGTCGGCCCGCACCACCCGGGGGTCGGTCGACGGCGGACCGAGGACGGCTTCGGCGGCCGCCAGCCGGACCTGGGGATCGGAGGACTCCAGAAGTTGGACGAGGGCACCGCTGGTCGAAGACCGCACTCCGCGCCCGAGCCGCGTGGCCCCCCCGAGCGGCCACACGACCGCGGCGAGGACCAGGAGGAGACCGACGACCAGCAGCGCAGTCGCCCCGGCGCTGTTCGCGGTGCGGAACACCGCGATCGCGCCGAACAGCAGGCCGAGTCCCCCGACCACGGCGAAACCCACCCGCAGCACCAGGCCCGGTGGGGAAGTGATCGGCGCGAAGCCGTTCGGCCTCATCGGCGCTGAACCACTCATGGCCGCACCCTACGCCGACACCGCGCCGCTGCCCAGGGGTCGCTTCCGCTCCTGCTCGGCCTCGGTCGCGGTGAGCGGCGATCGCCGATGTCCTCCAGGGCCTGGTGCTCGGCCCGAGACGCCGAGCACCGCCTCGACCGCGGTGCGGTGATGCAGCCGCCGGTCTGCTCAACGTCCAGGAACGTGGTCAGGGTGTCGCCCTGGGTGACGAAGAAGGCGTTGGACAGGAAGGCCTGGCCCACCAACAGGGAGAAGCACAGCAACGCCGCTTGGGGTAGACGGTGAAGACGGTCCCGGGCGATGGAGCCCATGTCGATGGTGCGGCGCTGCCGGATGGTGATCGTGCCGGAAGGCTCGGCCAGGTCGTGGCCGTCGGAGCGGACGCTGCCTCGATGCCTCTCACGCTTCGCTCCCCCTCCCCCTGGCGACCGTGGATGAACAGCCAACGCAGGGCTTTCCGGGACGTGAGGTCCGGCGTACTCGCCACTGCC
>CAWHTY010000029.1:0-20823 GCA_963832435.1 uncultured Actinomycetota bacterium | reverse complement strand
GCCCCGCTCAGGCTGCTGGTCCAGAAGGCGGCGTCGGCCCGCCGCAGCGCGTCGGCACCGAACCGCTGCCAGCACCGCCGGCGTGCCGAGGTCGTGCAGCAGGTCCAGCACGTCACGGCGGGTCACGCCCGGCAGCAGGTGCTCGTCGGCCGGCGGGGTCGACCCACTCGGCCGGCCAGCCGGATGAACAGGTTCCCGCGGCTGGTCTCGGCGACGTGTCCCTCCGGGCCGGTGAAGTAGGGCAGCGCCGGGGCACTCGCCTGCTCCGCCGTCCGACAGCGCCGCGCGGTCGGCCCACTTGTGCCGCCACGACCACTCCGGCCGACCGGCCGGCGACCAACCTGCAGCTCCGCATCCGCGGCGACAGCCGCCAGGTCTCGACCGAGCTCCGCAGCCCGACGCCCGCGGGCCAGACCCGGACCCGGACCCCCGTACGGCCGCTGGTCGGGCCGGCGGCCGCCTCCCGCACCTGCCGCCCGAGGTCGGCCGGCGCCTCGGCGCCGTACAGCTCCCGGCACGAGCGGTCGAGCCGCGCGAGGTGAGCGGCCAGGCGCAGCACCCGGCCGTCGACGGCGAGCAGGGTCTCGATCAGCCCGGCCGCCACCACCGGGGCCGGCGTGGTGGGCACCGACCGGTGCAGGGCGGGGTCCAGGGTCGCCCCCGGCCGCCGCCACCAGCGGAGCCGCCTTGTGCAGGCACTCGTCCCACTCCCGGACCCCGACGCTGTCCACCGTGATGCCGCCGCCGACCCCCAGGTCGACCTCGTCGGCGTCGATCTCGAAGCTGCGGATGGTGACGCTCAGCTCCAACCCGGCGGTCGGGGTCAGCAGCCCGAACGCGCCGGTGTACGCCCCCCGGGAGGTCGTCTCCAGCTCGGCGATGCCCGCCACCGCGGTGCGCTTCGGCGCCCCCGTCACCGACCCGGGCGGGAAGGTCGCGGCCAGCAGCTCGGACCGGGGTGTGCCCGCTGCCAACCGGCCGCTGACGGTCGAGACCAGGTGCCACACCCCTGGGTGCCGCTGCAGCCCGAGCAGGTCCGACACCATCACCGTGCCGGGCACGCACACCCGGGACAGGTCGTTGCGCATCAGGTCGGTGATCATCACGTTCTCCGCCGCGTCCTTCGTCGAGCCGGCGAGCAGTGTGCCCGTCGGGTCGCCGGCACTCGCGGTGGTGCCCTTGATCGGTGCCGTGACCACCAGGCCGTCGTGCTCGGTCAGGAACAGCTCAGGGCTGCAGCTGACCAGCGCCCGGCGGTCGCCGAGGGTCAGCAGCCCGCCGTACGCGGGCCGCAGGCTTCCCACCACGTCGGCGAACAGGTCCACCGGGGACCGGGTTGTCGACGCCCGCAGCCGGGTGCAGAGGTTGAGCTGGTAGACCTCGCCGCGGTGGATCATGCCGACCGCCCGCTCGGTCGCCGCCAGATGCCGTTCCCGGGCGGAGCCGTCGGGGCCGCGGAAGACTCCGGTCGTGCCGCGGGCCGCAGGGGCCGGCGGCCCGTCGGCCACCACCGCCCGGCCGAGGCGCAACGCGGCGTCGACCGCGGCCTCCCGGCCGGCCAGACCGAGCGTCTCGAAGGTCCACCGCCCCCCGGGGTGTCGGCGCAGCACCCAGTCGCAGAAGCCGGCCCAGGAGGCCCCGGCCGCGTACCCGAGGCAGACCAGCCAGCCACCCCCGATCAGGCCGTCGGAGTCCGGTGGGGGATCCAGGGCGGGCTGGTCGTCGAGCCGGCGGAACAGCTCCTCGGCCCGCTCGGCGCGGACCACCTCCACCGGGTCCCCGAACAGCAGCGCCCCGCCGCCGAACCAGCGACCCCACAGGGCAGCCGGGCGGGCGACCCGATCGGCCAGCCGCCGCACCGCGACATCGGGCTCGACCCCCGGCCCGAGGTCGACCGACCACGGCCGGCCCGCAGGGCCGGGCGATGCCGGCGGGTCAGCGGCCACCGGACAGGCTGGTGAGGATGCGGTCGGCGCTGCCGCCGAGGTCCAGCAGCTCGGCCAGCTCGGCGAACCGTTCCGGCTGGGCCGGGCCGTCGGGCAGCCGCAGGTCGTCGGCGTCGACGCCCAGGTCCAGGTCCCGGGCCACCCTCACCACCGTCGGGGCGACCGCGAGATAGTCGATCGCGGCGCGCAGCTTGGTCTGCACGCCCGGCGCTGATCCGGGTGCCCGCGGTGCTCGCCGCGGCCAGGATGTCCTCCAGACCGCCGTAGGAGCTGATCAGCGAGGCGGCCGTCTTCTCGCCGATGCCGGCCACGCCCGGCAGGCCGTCGGAGGCATCGCCCCGCAGCACCGCGTAGTCGACGTACCGTGCGGCCGGGATGCCGTACTTGGCCCGCACCCATGCGTCGTCGACCCGTTCGTGCTTCCCGACGCCCCGGGCGATGTACAGCACCCGCACCTCCCGGTCGTCGTCGACGACCTGAAACAGGTCCCGGTCCCCGGTGACCACATCGGTCGGCATCTCCGCGGTCGCCGCCAGGGTGCCGATCACGTCGTCGGCCTCGTACCCGTCAGCCCCCACCACGGCGATGCCGAGGGCCTCGAGCACGGCCAGGATGTACGGCACCTGGACGGCCAGGTCGTCGGGCGCCTGCTCGCCCGCGGTGGAGGCCGACGACGCCATCTCGGTGACCACCGCCTCCCCGGCCGTCGCCACCCGGTGCGCCTTGTAGCTGGGGATGAGCTCGACCCGCCAGGCCGGCCGCCAGTCGTTGTCCCAGCAGCACACCACGTGTGTCGGGTGGTAGCTGTCGGTGAGCCGGCTGATGAAGTCCAGCAGACCGCGGATCGCATTCACCGGCATGCCGTTCTGGGCGCGGAACGTGTCCGGGACCCCGTAGAAGGCCCGGAAGTACAGCGAGGCGGTATCCAAAAGGAGCAAGCGTCCCGAAGCCACCGGAGAATACTGGCACGATGACCGCCATGGAGAAGCTGGACCGGCGCATCCTGGCGCTGCTGGCCCGCGACGGTCGGATGTCCTACACCGACATCGGCAAGGAGACCGGCCTCTCCACCTCCGCCGCCCAGCAGCGGGTCCGCCGCCTCGAACAGCGCCGGGTGATCACCGGGTACCGGGCCGTGCTGGCCCCCGCCGAGCTCGATCTGAACGTGACCGCTTTCGTGGCGATCAAGCCGTTCGACCCCAGCCAGCCCGACGATGCGCCGCAGCGGGTGGAGCACATAGCCGAGGTAATCTCCTGCTACTCGGTGGCGGGGGAGCCCAGCTACCTGCTCAAGGTGCAGGTGCCGACCATGTCGGACCTCGAGGCCGTGCTGGCGCGGATCCGGGCCAGCGCCGGTTGCTCCACGCACACCACCACGGTGCTGTCGGTCCCGTTCGAGGACCGCCCGCAGATCACCGACCCAGCCGACGACGAGGGCGCCGACGCGACGGCTGGTGACCACGACACCGCAGACCAGGAACGCGACGACACGGCCGCGGAGGCTTCCTGACCGGCAGCCGCCCGGTCCCCGGCCCGGTCGTGCTGCACTCGGCACGGCTGGCCGGCGCAGCGCGCTCCAGCACCGCACTGGTGGTGCGAGCCGGGAGGGTCACCTTCGTCGGCCCCGACGCCGCCGCCCGCTCGCACGCGGGCGGTGCTGCGGAGCACCACCTTGGGGGCCGGCTCGTGGCGCCGGCCTTCGTCGACGCCCACCTGCACACCGTGCAGACGGGCCAGGTGATGCTGGGGCTCGACCTGCACGCCGTGCCCAGCCGGGACGCCGTGCTGGACCGGGTCGCCCAGCGGGTCCGGGAGCGGCCACACGCCCGGGTGGTGGTGGGCCAGGGCTGGGATGAGCGTCACTGGCCGGTCCCCTCCCCGCCGACCCGCGCCGAGCTGGACCGCGCCGCCGGGGGAGTGGCGGTGTATCTCGCCCGGGTCGACGTGCACTCCGCCGTGGTGTCCAGCGCCCTGCTGGGGGCAGTCCCCGACGTCGTGGGTCTGGCCGGCTATCGGGCCGACGGCTGGCTGTCCCAAGACGCCCACCACCGGGTGCGCCATCGGATGGCCGATCTGTTCAGCGATGCGGAGCGGCGCGACGCCGCGCGGGTCGCCCTGGAGGAGTGCGCCCGGCTGGGGGTCGGGACGGTGCATGACCTTGGTGGCCCGCACCTCGGCCCCGTGGCGGATCTGACCCGGGTGCAGGACGCCGCTGCGGATCTGGGTCTCGAGGTCGTCGGGTACTGGGGGCAGCTGGCCGACGATGACACCGTCGAGCTGGCTCGCCGGGTCGGCGCGCGCGGCCTGGCCGGTGACCTGTGCATCGATGGTGCGCTGGGGTCGCGGACTGCCGCGCTGAGCCAGCCGTACCGCGACCATCCGGGCCGCGGGGTGCGCTACCTCGGGGACGACGAGATCCTTCAGCACGTCCTCGGGTGCACCCAGGCCGGTCTGCAGGCCGGTTTCCACTGCATCGGGGACGACGCGGTCGACGCCGCGGTGGCGGGGCTGCGGCGGGCCGCGGAGCGGGTCGGCGCTGCGGCGGTCCGGGCCGCCGGGCATCGGCTGGAGCACGTCGAGATGGTGGCCGCCGAGCACCTGCCGGTGCTAGCCGCGCTGGGGGTGGTCGCGAGTGTGCAACCGGGCTTCGACGCCGCCTGGGGCGCTGCCGGGGAGCTGTACGACGAGCGGGTCGGAGACCGCCGGCTCACCATGAACCCGTTCGCGGACCTGCACCGGGCGGGGGTGCGGCTGGCGTTCGGCACCGACGCGCCGGTGACGCCCGTCGCCGGCTGGGAGACGGTCCGCGCGGCCGTCCGCCACTCCCGGCCGGACCAGCGACTGGACGTGCCGACCGCCCTGGCCGCGGCAACCGTCGGTGGTCATCGGGCGGCGGGCGAACCGGGCGGCCGGATCGAGCCGGGTGCCCCGGCGACGCTGGCCGTCTGGGACGTCCCCGCCGGCACGGCCGGTCCCGACGGTCTGCCACGCCTGGAGCCCGGCGACCCGCTGCCGAGCTGCGTGGGGCTGCTGGTGCGCGGCCGGTCCGTCGGCGGAGCCTTCGCGCCGGCCCCGGATGCGGCCGGATCCCCCGAGTAGGCTCGCGCCGTGTCCGTCGCCGTCGCCGCCCGGCCGCGTACCGCGTCGTTGTGGTCTGCGACCGTGGCCCGGGGGGTGGTTGCCGTTCTCGCCGGGCTGGCCACCGGGTTCGCGTTCCAGCCGTACGGCTGGTGGCCGCTGCTGTTCCTGGGGGTGCCGGCGCTGACCCTGGTGGTCCGCGGCCTGCCGAGACGGCAGGCCGTAGCGCTCGGCTACCTGTACGGGCTGGCCGCCCTGGGCGTCGGCGTCAGCTGGGTCCACGTGCTCGGCGTCTGGGTGGCGGTGCTGCTGGTCCTGTTCGAGAGCCTGTGGTTCGCCCTGCTGGGTCTTGCCCTTGACCTGACCTCGAGACTGCGCGGGTGGCCCTTGGCGGCGGCGTGCTGCTGGTCGCTCGTCGAGTTCGGCTACTCCCGGGTCCCGTTCGGTGGCTTCGGGTGGAGTCGGATCGCGTACGCCGTCGTCGACACCCCGCTGGCCGGATTCTTCCCGCTGGTCGGAGTGGCCGGCGTGTCGTTCCTGACGGCGCTGGTCGGCCAGCTCCTGGCGTACGGGATGCTGACGGCGGCCCGGCACCGGGTCCGGCGGGCCCTGGTCGGTGGGGCGGCGGTGATCATCGCGGTGGTCCTGGTCGGCGCCGGGCTGCGGACTGCCCAGCTGCGCGGGGCGGACCCCGACGGCGACGCGGTGCGGGTCGGGATCGTGCAGGGCAACGTCCCGGGCCGGGGGATCGAGGCCCTCGGCCGGATGCGGTCGGTGACCAACAACCACCTCTCGGAGACCGTGAACCTGACCGCCCGGGCGCGCCTCGGCCAGGTGCCGCAGCCCGACTTCATCCTGTGGCCTGAGAACTCCACCGACATCGATCCGACCCGGGACTCCATCACCCGGGTCACGGTGCAGACGGCGGCCGAGATCGCCGAGCGGCCGATCCTGGTCGGAGCGGTGATGAACGGCCCCGGCCCTGACGAGCGGCAGACCGCCGCCCTGTGGTGGGATCCCGATCGCGGCGTGCTGGCCCGCTACGCCAAGCGCAACCTGGTCCCGTTCGGGGAGTGGATCCCGTTCCGCCGGCAGCTTCTGCCGCTGGTCCCGATCCTGGCCGAGGTCGGCGCCCAATCTGTGCCGGGGACGGCGCCGGGGGTGCTGCGGGTGCCGGCTGGGGGCCGTGAGATCGCGGTCGGCGACATCATCTGCTTCGAGCTCGCCTACGACGACACCGTCTACGACACGATCACCCACGGAGCCCAGCTGCTGACCGTGCAGAGCAACAACGCCACCTACGGCGGCACCGGTCAGATCGAGCAGCAGTTCGCCATCACCCGGGCCCGTGCCATGGAGACGCGGCGCGAGATCGCCGTGGCCACGACCAACAGCGTCTCCGGGTTCATCGACCGCGACGGCCGGGTGATCCACCGCACCGAGGAGTTCACCGCGGCGTCGCTGGTGGTCGAGATGCCGCTGCGCACCGGCGTCACGCCGGCGGTCCGGCTCGCTCCCTGGTTGGATCGTGGCCTGGCGGCGGCCGGGTTGCTAGCGTGTCTGGCCGCGCTCGCGCTCCGTCGCCCGCGCACCGGCGGCCCGCTCCGTAGCCGGCCGCCGACCGAGGACGCGACCCCGTGAGCGAGGCGAGACGGTGACCGACCACAACGTGACCGACCAGAAGCCGACCGACCACGACGCCATCGATCCCGAGGACCTGCGCCCGGTGCTGGTCATCGTCCCGACCTACAACGAGATCGAGAATGTGGAGCGGATCACGGGTGGGCTGCGGGCCGCGGTTCCCGATGCCCACATCCTGGTGGTCGACGACAACTCCCCGGACGGCACCGGGGCGCTGGCCGACCGGCTGGCCGCCGACGACGAGCACGTGCACGTGCTGCACCGGGTCGGCAAGGAGGGTCTCGGCGCGGCGTACCTGGACGGGTTCGGCTGGGGCCTGGAGCGCGGGTACCGGGTGCTGGTGGAGTGCGACGCGGACGGCTCGCACCGGCCGGAGGACCTGCCCCGGATGCTGGCCGCGCTCGAGCACGCCGACATGGTGAAGGGCTCTCGGTGGGTCCCCGGCGGCAGGGTCGTCAACTGGCCGAAGAGCCGCGAGCTGATCTCGCGGAGCGGCAGCCTCTGGACGCGGTGGATGCTCGGGGTCGACCTGCGGGACGCCACCGGCGGCTTCAACGCCTTCCGCGCCTCCACCCTGCGGGCGATCGGCCTGGACGACATCGCGTCGGCCGGCTACTGCTTCCAGATCGACCTGGCCTGGCGCACGCTGAAGGCCGGTCTGCGGGTCGTCGAGGTGCCGATCACGTTTGTCGAGCGCGAGTACGGTGACTCCAAGATGAGCCAGAAGATCGTGGCCGAGGCCCTCCTGCGGACGACGGTGTGGGGCATCGCCCACCGCGCGACCCAGGTCCGGCGGCTGGCCCGGCGCAGGCCCGAGCTGAGGTGAGGCGGTCATGAGGCGAGGTCCCGGCTGGCTGCTCCCCGTGCTGTTGGTCCTGCTGGTCACCGTGCCGATCGTCGAGGTGTGGCTGCTGATCCAGGTGGGGAGCGCCATCGGGGTCCTGCCCACCGTCGCCATCCTGGTCGCCGAGGCGGCCCTGGGCGGCTGGCTCATGCGGCGCGAGGGGAGTCGCGCGTGGGCCGCGCTCAACGATGCGTTCGGGACCGGCCGGATGCCGACCGGGGAGCTGGCCGACGCCGCCCTGGTGCTGGTCGGCGGGGTCCTGTTGATGCTGCCGGGCTTCATCACCGACGTGGTCGGCTTCTTCTTCCTGCTGCCGTTCACCCGTCCCGCGGCCCGCAAGGGGCTGGCGTTCCTGGTCGCGCGGAGGCTGCAGCGCGCCGGGGGGGTGGTGCCGATCCGCCGGGACGGCACGGTCATCGAGGGCGAGACGGTGCCCGACCCCGCGCCGGGGTCCAGCGGCTCGGCGGCAGGCGGACCGATGGTGATCCGCGGCGAGGTGGAGGACGGTCCGCGCGCCTGAGGCGCCGAGACCTCAAGGGTCGGTCGGCCGGGACCCGTGCGGTGCCCGACGTCGGAGGAGTGTGACGCTGTGTCACCGGGCGCCGCTCGCCGTGCGGCGGTCGACCTCGATACGTCGGGTGCGCTCGGAGATCGCCGCCAGGACGGCGATCATGTCGTCGGCGCCGTGCCCGAGGGCGTCGGCTTGCTCGAACAGCGCATGGCAGGTGTCCAGCACCGGGGTGGCCACGCCGGCTGAGCGGGCGTGCTGGGCGATCAGCCGGTTGTTGTAGAAGACGTCGGACACCGCAGCCTGCACGGTCAGGTCGCCCGACACCAGCATCGCCGCTTTGGTGCGCGACACCGTACTGGCCATCGGACCCGCGTCGAGTACCGACTGCAGGGTCGCCAGGTCCAGACCGCACCGCTCCGCGAAGTGGAAGGCCTCGGTCAGCCCGGTGACCAGGCTGATCAGGTACAGGTTGACCGCGAGCTTCATGGTCAGTGCGGACGGCACCTCCCCGCAGGGCACGATCCGGGCACACATCGGCTCCAGGAGCTCCCCGACGATGGCCAGCTCCGCCGGATCGCCGGCGGTCATGGCCACCAGCTGCCCCGCCTCGGCGGGGCCGCGGGATCCCGAGACCGGCGCCTCGACGTAGCGCCCGCCGGCGGCGCGGATGTCCGCCGCCAGCCCCGCGGAGTCCTCCGGCGCGATGGTCCCCATGTTCACCACGGTGTGGTCGGCCACCAACCGGGCGAGCCGCGGGGTGTCGCGACCCAGCAGCTCGTCGATGACGCCGGCGTCGGCCAGCATCAACACCACCGTGCGCGCCTGGGCGAACACCTCCGGAACCGAGGCCGCCACCCGGGCACCGGCGTCCACCAGCGGCCCAGTGCGGGGCGGGGACCGGTTCCAGACCACCAGCTCGACGCCGGCCCGAGCCAGGTTGAGCGCCATCGGTTGCCCCATTACCCCGAGCCCGACGAAACCGATCACGCCGGTCATCCTCGCCCCTCCCGCCCGGGGTCTCCGCACGGCCCGGGCACCGCCACCATGGCTGGTACGGGAGGATCTGGACAGCGGCTGTCGGGCCCGAGGCCGCAGCGATCCTGCCACATTTGTGTAGACACAGAACCGCCGCTGGGAGCGTGCTCCCAGCGGCAGTGTCCTGCGGACCGTTCGGCTCAGGCGCTCTTGCGCGTCCGGCTGCTCGGCGTCGCCTTGTAGTTCGGGCCCAGCTCACCGGAGCGGAGCAGGTCGAGGCGCTCGGCCAGGAGATCCTCCAGCTCGGCGATGGAACGCCGCTCACGCAGCATGTCCCAGTGCGTCCGGACCGGCTTCTCCTCCTTGGCCTCCGCGCGGTGACCGTCGGAGCGCAACGACTCCGCTCCGCAGCGCGGGCATTCCCAGACCGCGGGGATCTCCGCCTCGGCGGCGAACACCAGGTTGAAATGATGGCCACGCGGGCAGTCGAAGCCCACGTCCTGACGCGGGGCGAACTCGACCCCGGCCTCGTCCTCGAAGCTCTTCGCTCCGAGCCCACTGCCTTTCAACGATCGATCTGCCATACCGCGAACCTCCCTGACTGGTACCAACGTAGCGCTGGACGACATCCCCCGGCCTTAGCAACGTGCGGCTATGGTCGAATGTTCCGCCATCGACGGGTCGGTGGATTCACCGGCGCGTGTCGGGGTTCGGCGCGTCGGGCGCCGGGTCCAGCGAGGGCAGCTGTCTCCAGGGTGGCGCCTGCACCCGGGACAAGGCCACGGCGCCCGCCAGCAGCACCAGCGCGATCCCGACGATACCCATCCGGTCAGAGGCGAACACTCCGCTGAATCCGGCGAACAGGCCGGGGGCCAGGAACGAGACGGCCCGCCCCGTGGTGGCGTAGAGGCCGAACATCTGACCCTCTCGCCCGGCCGGGGCCAACCGGGCCAGGTAGGACCGGGAGCTCGCCTGCGCCGGCCCGACCCACAGGCAGAGCACCAGCCCGAAGATCCAGAACATCGTCGGTCCCTGCGCGAACAGCAAGATGGTGGCGGTCACCACCAGTCCGGCGAGGGAGACGATGATGATTGGCTTCGGCCCCACCCGGTCCTCCAGGAACCCCCCGGTGAAGGCGCCCGCGGCGGCCACCACGTTGGCCGCCACACCGAAGATCACCACCCCGCCCGCGGTCAGGCCGTACACGCTGACGGCCAGCACCGCCCCGAAGGTGAACACCGCCGCCAACCCGTCGCGGTACAGGGCGCTGGCGATCAGGAACCACACAGCGTGCGGTTCGGCGGCGAACAGGGACTTCACGTCCCGCCAGAGCACGCGGTACGAGGCGAAGAAGCCCACCCGCTCGATCGAGGGGTTGGGTGGGATCTCGGGGACCACCAGCAGCACCGGCAGCGCCCAGACGGTGAACCACAGCGCCGTCACCAGCGCGAGTACCCGGTACCGCAGGCCACCCTCCGACGTCACGCCGAACAGGCCCACCTCGGGGGAGATGAACAGCACGAACGCGATCAGCAGCACCAGGATGCCCCCGACGTACCCGGCCGCCCAGCCGAGGCCGGAGATCTTCCCGATCGTGCGTGGGGTCGAGACCTGCTGGAGCATCGCGTTGTAGGACACCCCGGCGAACTCCATGAACACCGACCCGGCCGCCAGCAGCACCAGCCCGAGCCACAGGTAGGAGTACTCGTCGCGGACGAAGAACAGCCCGAGCGTGGAGGCCACCACCAGCGCCGACCAGACGGCCAGGCTGCGCTTGCGGCGCCCGACCGCGTCGGAGCGCTGCCCGGTGACCGGCGCGACCAGGGCGATCAGCACACCCGCGATCGCGGTCGAGATGGCCAGCCAGGTCGCCCCGCTGAGCGCACCCGGGGGCCGGTCGCGGGCCACAGCGTCGGTCAGGTACGGCGCGAACACGAAGCTGACCACGATCGTGCTGTACGCCGACGCGCCCCAGTCCCACAACGCCCAGGCGGCGACCCGGCCGCGGTGGATCGAGCGTTCCGGGGGCGGCTCCGGCGCGGTCGTCGACCCGGGCGATCCGGACGACTCGGGCGGGGGAGTGGTGGCCATCAGGGGGTCGCCTCGATCCACAGCCCACGGCTGCGCAGCACATCGCGGAGCTCCGACGGCGCGTCGGTGAAGATGCCGTCCACCCCGAGGTCGATCAGCCGCGCCATGGTCGCCGGGTCGTCGACGGTCCAGACGTGCACCTGTTTGCCGGCCCGGTGCACGTGCCGAACCAGCGCCGGGGTCACGAGGTCCACCCGGCGCCCCAGCAACCGGTGCTCCATCGGGATCTGGAGCGCGGCGCCAGGGGTGTCCAGGACCGCCGTCACCCAGGGCACGAACCGGTGGGCCGCCACCCCCAGCGAGCTCGCGGCGCTGGCGGCCCGTGGTCCGAGGCGTCGGCGCAGCCGGTGCAGCCGACGGATGCCGAACGAGCTGACGCAGACCCGGTCGTACGCGTCGTGTGCGGCAACGGCGTCGGCCAGCAGGTCCACAGCGCCGTCGGACTTGGCGTCGACGTTGAACCGGCAGGCCGGAAAGGCCGCCAGCAGCTCGGCGAAGGTGGGGATGCCGTCCCGGCCGCCGATCCGCGCCTCCGCCAGCTCGGCGTACCGGAGGGAGGTGATCAGCCCGTGCCGGTCGGTGACCCGGTCGAGCCGGTCGTCGTGGAAGGCGACCAGGACCCCGTCGGCGGTGGCGTGCACATCGGTCTCCAGGTAGCGGTAGCCGAGCGCGACCGCCTGCTCGAAGGCGTACCTGGTGTTCTCCCGGCCGAGGTTGGCCGGATGGAGCGCGCCGCCGCGGTGGGCGAAGGCGAGAAACGGCGCGTCGAAGAACGGATGGTCGGCGGCGCGCACGGCTTCATTATCGGCCCGACCGACCCGCCGGCGGGGACCTTCGGGGCGGGTCAGACCCCGGGCAGGCGCTGCAGCAGGTCCTCGGCGAAGGAGGGCATCCAGAACGGCACGCCCAGACCCAGCAGGTACAGGTAGGCCGAGCGAGCCGCAGACCAGGAAGAACACCAGCCAGAACACGACCTTCTGCACCGGGGTCCAGCCCTTGTAGCGCTTGAGCTGCCCCTTGAACCACTGCATCACCTTGTGGGCCCACTCGAACTCGCTGGCCCAGATGGCCAGGCCGAGCAGCACCAGCGGGATGCCCCCGGGCCCGGGCAGCGGTCCGGTCAGGCAGCCGAGCGCGATCATGACCGAGCCGGCGAACGCCACCGCGACGCGGTAGACCGCGAGCCTGCGGGGGTTCTGCCGGATCCTGCGCCGCCAGGCCCAACGGTCCTCCTCCGGCTCGATGAGGACGTGATGGTGCTCGTGCTCCTGGCGGGCCCGGCGCTCGGGGGGCCGCGCGGCCACCGCGCCGTCGGCGGTGGGACGGGTGGCCCGGGGGGTGGGGCTTGGGTCTGCAGCGAGCCCGGCGGCGAGTGCTCGGTGGGGGGGCGGCGCTGCGAGCTGTCCCCCACACTGGCCGGCATGGACCCACTCTAGGGTCCCGTGGCAAGACCCGGGAGGGGGCCGCAGGAGGGTGGTGGACAACCCCCGCGGGCCTTCCTGAGAACGCTGTGAGAACGGTGTGAGAATGTCCGGAGTGACGACCATCTTGTCCATCCAGTCGTCGGTGGCGTACGGACATGTCGGCAACAGCGCGGCCACGTTTCCCCTGATGCGCATGGGGATAGAGGTATGGCCCGTGCTGACGGTGCACTTCTCGAACCACACCGGGTACGGGCAGTGGCGCGGTCCGCTACTGGCCGCCGAGGACGTCGCCGAGGTCGTCCGCGGCATCGACGACCGCGGCGTGCTGGGGCGCTGCGACGCCGTGCTGTCGGGGTACCAGGGCGGCGAGGACGTGGGTGCCGTCGTCCTCGACGCCGTTCGGCTGGTGCAGCAGCGGAACCCCGCCGCGGTGTACTGCTGCGACCCGGTGCTGGGCGACGTCGACCGTGGCTTCTACGTCCGGCCCGGCATCCCCGACCTGATGCGGGACCGGGTCGTGCCGGCCGCGCAGATCATCACTCCCAACCAGTTCGAGCTCGAGTACCTCACCGGGCGGCCCGCGGGCGGCCTCAAGGAGGTGCTGGCCGCCGCCGACGCGGCGCGCGCGATGGGACCCGAGACGGTGCTGGTCACCAGCGCGGTCCTCAGCGACGCGGCGCCGGGCACCATCGACATGCTGGCCGTGACTGGGGAGGGGGCCTGGCGGGTCACCACGCCGCTGCTGCCGCGCACCTTCACCGGCGCCGGCGACCTGACGGCCGCGACCTTCCTGGCGAACCTGCTGCGCACCGGCGACGTCGCCGCAGCCGTGGCGACGACGGCCGCGGTGGTCTACGGCGTGCTGCGGGTAACCGTGGCCTCGGGCGAATCCGAGCTCCAGCTGGTCGCCGCCCAGGAGGAGCTCGTCGCACCGAGCGAGCCCTTCACCCCCGTACGTCTGCGGTGAGGGGGCGATCGCATCTGCGCACCCTCGACTCAGCCGCGCACCATCGAACATGCGCCGATGAGCCAAGGGTGCGCAGATCCGTCATGGCCGGGCGCCCCGCCGAAACGCCCGCTCCAGTCGGGCGACCAGGCTGGTCGGGTCGGCCAGTTCGGCCCAGATCCAGCGGACGACCTGCCACCCGTGGTCGCGCAGCCGGTCCTCGCGAACCTTCTCGGCGAACACCGCGTCAGCGGCCGACTGGTCCGGACGCAACAGCCGACCGTACTTGGCCCGCCCGTCGAACTCACCGAGCGTGTGCAGCTCCGGCCAGGCGAAGTCGGCGCGGGCCAGGAGCTCGCCGGCCGGCCCGAACACCTCGTACTGCGGCTCGGGCCTGGGGATGCCGGCGCGGTGGAGCACCACCCGGCTGTACGACTCGCCGGGGCTCTCGCTGCGCGGATCCAAGAAGTCGATCGCCCGCCGGGCGGCGCCGACGCCTGATCGTCCGCCTCCCAGTTGGAGCTGTCGGTGGAGTGTGTCGCGGTCACCGAGACGGGCCAACACCACGTCGCCCACGGCGACGGCCCGCTCCATCGGCAGGGTGCACGCCAGGTCGAACGCCGTCCGAGCGAGGCCCGTGACCCGGACCCCGGCGACCACCACCACGTCGTCGGGGCCCAGCGGGCTACCGTGCACCCGCACCGGAGCACTGACCCGGCCCCGACCGACCCGGTCCCGCGTGAGGTGGACCTGCCGCAGGTCGGTACTCCAGATCGGCAGACCGTGCACCACAGCGGCGGACACGTGGCTCGCCACCGCCTCCGGATGGCACTGCGCCAGGGTGGCTTCGAGCAACAGCAGATGTTCCGCCCGAGGGTCCCGGGCTGCCGGGTCCGCGTACGCCCCGCGCCGTACGTGCCGGAGATCACCAGATCGGACGAGGCGAGCGAGCTCGCCCCGGCTGTATCCCTGCGCCGCCAGGTCGCGAGTCAGCCGCACGTCGCCCATCCGTCCAGCCGACCATGCCGCAGATCGGATGAGAACTGAGCGGAGCAGATCTGTGGATGGCCGGTCCGCGCACCCTGGACCCGTCCGCACACCGTCGAGCGTGCGCCGATCACGGTGTCCTGCGCGGATCCGGGGGCGGGTACGGTCAACGCCCGTCGCGGAACACCTCGATGTTGGCGCCGAGCGCGTTCAGCCGGTTGGCGAGGTCCTCGTACCCACGGTTGATCACGTACACGTCGCGGAGCACCGACTCACCGCGGGCGGCGAGCATGCCGAGCAGGATGCAGACCGCCGGCCGCAGGGCCGGCGGGCAAACCACCTGCTGGCCGCGCCACCGGGTCGGCCCTTCGACGATCACCCGGTGCGGGTCGAGGAGCTGGACGCGGGCACCCAGCCGGTTCAGCTCAGTGAGGTAGATGGCCCGGTTCTCGTACACCCAGTCGTGGATGATCGTCTTGCCCTCGGCCGTGGCCGCGATCACTGCGAAGAACGGCAGGTTGTCGATGTTGAGGCCGGGGAACGGCATCGGGTGGATCTTGTCGATCGGCGCCTTGAGCACCGACGGCCGTACGGTGAGGTCGACGAGCCGGGTGTGACCGTTGGCGGCCACGTACTCCTCGCCGAGGGTGAAGTCGAGCCCCATCTCCTCCAAGATCGCCAGCTCGATCTCCAGGAACTCGATCGGCACCCGCTCGATGGTCAGCCGGGAACCGGTCACGATGGCCGCGGTGAGCAGGCTCATGGCCTCGATCGGGTCCTCCGACGGCGAGAACTCCACGTCGGTGTTGATCTGATGCACACCGCGGATCCGCAGCGTGGTGGTCCCGATGCCGTCGATCTCCACCCCCAGGTGGGTGAGGAAGACGGCCAGGTCCTGGACCATGTAGTTCGGGCTGGCGTTCCGGAGCACGGTCACCCCGGGGGCCAGCGCGGCGGCGAGCAGCGCGTTCTCGGTGACGGTGTCCCCGCGCTCGGTGAGGGTGACCGGGCGGGTCGGCTCCACGGCCGGGTCGACCTCGCAGTTGTAGAAGCCGTCGGTCGGCACCACCGACAGCCCGAACCGGCGGAGTACCTGCAGGTGCGGCTCGATGGTGCGGGCGCCGAGGTCGCAGCCGCCGGCGTACGGCAGCTTGAACGCGTCGTAGGAGTGCAGGAGCGGCCCGAGGAACATGATCACGCTGCGGGTGCGGCGGGCCGCCTCCAGGTCCATCGACCCCAGGTCGAGCTCGTCGGGGCGGACCAGCTCCAGGTCGTCGCCGTCGTCCGACCAGGTGGCCTGCACGCCGATCGAGGTCAGCACCTCGAGGATGCGGTTGACCTCCTCGATCTTTGCGATCCCGCGGAAGACCGTCCGGCCGCGGTTCAACAGGCTGGCGCAGAGCAGGGCGACCGCGGCGTTCTTGGAGGAGCGGACCGCGATCGAGCCGCGGAGCGTGGTGCCACCCTGGACGCGCAGGTGGATCGGGCCGCTCGCACCCACCGAGATCAACGGTGAGTCGAGGGCGGCCGCGATCCGGTTCACCATCTCCAGGCTCAGATTCTGGTTGCCGGCCTCGATCCGGTGCACTGCGCTCTGACTGGTGCCCAGGACCTCGGCCAGCTGGGTCTGCGTGAGTCCGCGATGCTTGCGCGCGTCGCGGATGAGGCCCCCGATTCGGTCCAAGTCGGTAGAAGTCACCGGACGACGGTAACTCATATGTGAGATTATTCGCGAAACGGCCCGCGTGTCGGACGAGGGTGACCGTGCTGGCCGCCCCGGCCGCCCGCCTCCTAGAGTGAGCCCCATGAGAACGCGTGAGCGAAGCGAACACCGGCCCCTGCGGCGAGCAGTGTCATGAGCGATCACTATGACGTCGTCGTGCTGGGCGCCGGACCGGGTGGGTACGTCGCCGCCATCCGGGCCGCCCAGCTCGGGCTCTCCGTCGCCATCATCGAGAAGAAGTACTGGGGCGGGGTCTGCCTGAACGTGGGCTGCATCCCGACCAAGGCGCTGCTTCGCAACGCCGAGCTGGCGCACATCTTCACCGCGGAGAAGAAGACCTTTGGCATCTCCGGCGACGTCACCTTCGACTTCGGCGCCGCGTTCAAGCGCAGCCGTTCGGTCTCGGACCGGATGACCAAGGGCGTCCACTTCCTGATGAAGAAGAACAAGATCACCGAGATTGACGGCTGGGGCACCTTCACCGACCCCAAGACGATCGAGGTGTCGGGTGGCAAGGGCAACGGCACGATCACCTTCGACCACGCCATCATCGCCGCCGGCGCCACCACCAAGCTGCTGCCGAACACGACCCTCAGCGAGCGGGTGGTCACCTACGAGGAGCAGATCGTCACCGCCGAGCTGCCGAAGTCGATCATCATCGCCGGGGCCGGCGCGATCGGCGTCGAGTTCGGCTACGTGATGGCCAACTACGGCGTCGACGTCACGATCGTGGAGTTCCTCGACCGGATGGTGCCGCTGGAGGACGCGGAGATCTCGGCCGAGCTCGCCAAGGCGTACAAGAAGCTGGGCGTCAAGGTCATGACCGGGACCAAGGTCGAATCCATCGACGACTCCGGCGACCAGGTCAGCGTCACCGTCTCCCCGGCCAAGGGCGGAGACTCTCAGACGCTGAGAGCGGACAAGGTGCTGCAGGCGATCGGCTTCCAGCCTCGGACCGAGGGCTATGGCCTGGAGAACACCGGCGTGCAGCTGACCGAGCGCGGGGCGATCGACATCGACGATGGGATGCGGACCAACGTCCCGCACATCTTCGCCATCGGTGACTGCACCGCGAAGCTGATGCTGGCCCACCTGGCCGAGGCTCAGGGGATCGTCGCCGCCGAGACCATCGCCGGCGCCGAGACCATCGCGATCAACTACGACATGGTGCCGCGGGCCACCTACTGCCAGCCCCAGATCGGCTCGTTCGGGTACAGCGAGGCTCAGGCCAAGGACAAGGGGTACGACGTCAAGACCGCGAAGTTCCCCTTCACGGCCAACGGCAAGGCCCACGGTCTGGGGGACGCGACCGGTTTCGTCAAGATCATCGCCGACGCCAAGTACGGCGAGCTGCTCGGCGTGAGCATGATCGGCCCGGACGTCACCGAGCTGCTGCCGGAGCTGACCCTCGCCCAGCTGTGGGACCTCACGGCCGAGGAGGTGTCGCGCAACATCCACGCGCACCCCACCCTGTCGGAGGCCCTGAAGGAGGCCGCTCACGGCATCAGCGGTCACATGATCAACATCTGAGCGCCGCAGCCGGATCGGGCCGGATCCTCAGGCGGTCGCCCGGCGGATGAGCCGCGTGGGCAGCACGCAGGCCGGTGCATCGGGCTGCTGGCCGGCCAGCAGCCCGAGCAGCATGTCGGCCATCGCCGCCCCCATCTGGATCGAGGGCTGCGCCACGGTGGTCAGGTGCGGCTCCGCGGAGGTCGCCGCCGGGCTGTCGTCGAAGCCGATCACCGCCACGTCGCCGGGGACCCGACGCCCCTGCTCGGCCAGGGCGGTGAGCACCCCCCGCGCCATCAGGTCGCTGGCCGCGAACACCGCGTCCAGGTCCGGATGCCGGCTGAGCAGCGTCCGGGCGGCGACCGCGCCCCCGTGGGTGGTGAAGTCGCCCTCGGCGACGGCGTCGTCGGCCAGGCCCGCGGCGGTCATCTCCTGACGCCAGCCCTGCAGCCGGTCGATGGCGGCCGGCATGTCCCGTGGCCCGGTGACCGTGGCGATCCGCCGCGCGCCCCGCGCCACCAGGTGCGCCGTCGCGCTGCGGGCCCCGGACACGTTGTCGACGTCGACGTAGAACGTGCCGGCAGCATCTGCCACCGCCGGCCGGCCGCCGAACACCACCGGCAGGGTCGACCCCAGCTGGGTGAGGTCCTGGTCGCTGGCGTGGTGGGAGATCACCAGGGCACCGTCGACGCTGCCGCTGCGGAGGTACCGGCGGGTCTTCCGGTTGGGGTCCGAGCTGGCCACCAGCAGGTTGAGGATGTAGTCGGTGGTCTCCAGGCGGGAGGTGATCCCCGTGATGATCGCGGCGAAGTACGGGTCGCCGAAGAACCGGCTGGTCTCCTCCGGCACGACCAGGGCGATCGCCTGGGTCTGCCGGCTGGCCAGTGACCGCGCCGCCCGGTTCGGCACGTAGTTCAGCCGCTCGATCGCCTGATTGACCAGGTCGACGACGCCGGGGCGGACTTTGGGGGAGCCGTTCACGACGCGAGAGACCGTCGACCGGCTGACCCCGGCCACGGCCGCGACCATCTCGAGAGTGGGCTGCCCGTACTCGTCCTTGCGGCCGAGGGCCGCCGGAGTCGACCGGGTCGTGATCATGATCCTCCTAGACCGGCCCGGGGGCGCCCACGGGCAGCGGCGCCAGCTGCCGGGTGGCGATCACTCGGGCGTACTCCCAGCCGGAGTCCTTGACCGTCCGGACCTGGGTGTCGTAGTCGACGTGGACGATGCCGAACCGCTTCTGGTAACCCCAGGCCCATTCGAAGTTGTCCATCAGCGACCAGTAGAAATACCCGCGGACCGGGACGCCGTCCTCGATGGCGGAGGTGATGGCGTCCAGGTGCGCGCGCAGGAACGCCACCCGGTCGGCATCATGCACCTGGCCGTCCGTGCTCACCTGGTCGTCGAAGGCCGCACCGTTCTCCGTCACGTAGAGGGCGACACCGGCCGGCTGGGTGTACTCGGTGTGCACGCGGAACAGCAGCCGACGCAGCCCGTCGGGCTGGATCACCCAACCCATCCCGGTGGTGGGCAGGGCCTGCCGGTGGGCGAACGCGCCGCGGACGGCCGGGAACGGGCTGCCCGTCTCCCGCGTGGTCGGCGCCTCGATCTCCATCGGGTCCTCGCTCGGTCGGTCGCTGACCACGCTGCCCTGGTAGTAGTTCACGCCGAGGGTGTCGATGGGCGTGGAGATGATGTCCAGGTCGCCGTCCCGCAGGTGCTCGTCCAGGCCCAGCCCGGCGACATCGTCGAGGACGTCGGCCGGATACCGGCCGCGGAAGATCGGGTCCAGGAAGATCCGGTTGGACTGACCGTCGACCTTGCGGGCAGCCTCGGCATCGCCCTCCCGGTTCGGGTCGAGCGGCGCGACCGGGGTGAGGTTGAGGGTGATGCCCAGCCGCAACGTCGGGTCGGCTGCGCGCAGCGCCTGCACGGTCAGTCCGTGTCCGAGCAGCAGGTGGTGCATGGCGGCCAGCCCCGCCCGCGGGTCCTGGACGCCGGGGGCGTGGGCGCCGGAGACGTAGCCGAGGAAGGCCGAGCACCACGGTTCGTTCAGCGTGGTCCACACCGGGACCCGGTCGCCCAGCCGCTCGAAGACCGCCATCGCGTAGTCGGCGAAGCGATGGGCGGTGTCCCGGTTGCGCCAGCCACCCTGCTCCTCGAGCGCCTGCGGCAGGTCCCAGTGGTACAGGGTCAGCCACGGGGTGATGTCGTGCCCCAGCAGCTCGTCCACCAACCGCGAGTAGAAGTCCAGGCCCTGGGCGTTCAGCGCCCCGCCGTCCGGCTGCACCCGCGACCACGAGGTCGAGAAGCGGTAGCTCTGGATGCCCAGGGTGGCCATCAGCGCGACGTCGGCGGCGTAGCGGTGGTAGTGATCACAGGCCACCGCGCCGTCGTCGGAGTTGACGACCGCGCCGGGCACTCGGCAGAAGGCGTCCCAGATGCTGTCGGTTCGGCCGTCGGTGTGGTGCGCCCCTTCGATCTGGAACGCAGCCGTCGCCGCCCCGAACAAGAAATCCGACGAAAACTCGCCCCTCGGCACCAGATCCTCCTCGCATCGACTCTGAGAGCGCTCCCACCGTAGCGCACCGAGGCCCTCAGCCGTGGGGTCCGCCCCCGAGGAGCACGGCGGCGACGCCGACCGTCTCACCTCGTCACATAACCCTCGAGCTGGTCGCGCTCGAACTGGAGCTGGGTGATGGTCGACTTCACCACGTCGCCGATGCTGACGATGCCCCGCAGGCACTGCCGCTCGTCCAGCACCGGCACGTGACGGATGCGGTGGTCGGTCATGGTCGACATCAGCGACTCGACACTGTCGTCGGCACCGCAGGTGTGCACGACGGCGGTCATGATGTCGGCGACCGGTCCGGACATGAAGTCGGGCCCGTCGGCGAGCCGGCGGACGACGTCCCGCTCGGTGACGATGCCGCGCACCACCGAGCCGTCGTCTGACACCACGACCGCACCGAGGTTGTGTTCTCGGAGCAGCGTGACGAGCTCGGTCACCGACGCCTGCGGGGCGATGACGATGACGTCGGATCCCTTGTGCTGGAGAATGTCGTGGATCTTCATTGGCCGACCTCCCGGGTCACAGGTTACGGCCGCGGGCCGAGCGTGGGTAGGGTCGCGCGCCGGAGATCGGCCC
>CAWHTY010000028.1:0-9716 GCA_963832435.1 uncultured Actinomycetota bacterium | reverse complement strand
AGTGATCATCAGGGGCCGGCGGATGCCGACCCGCTCGCATTCCTGGCCAAGCGTCCCGACGGCGCCGAAGTCGAACTGGACGAGGGTAATGTAGTTGATGATTGCCATGTCGTGAGAGCCCTCCCCGGCCCCGCCCATTCGTTTCGCGGCGTTGATCGGTAGCATCGCTCGCCGGGGCGGCGCCAGAGAGGTTTTGCGCAAACGTGCGATCAATTCGCCGGGTGCGCCTCCGGGAACGTCCAGGCGCCGCTCAGGACCTCCGGGCGCGGGCGATAGAGCCGGACCATGTAGTTCCAGCCCGGCATCGTCGGGAGGCAGTTGGCGATCGTGCGGTCGCAGGAGCCGAACTGGATCGCGACGCTGCCGTCTGCACTCTTGTGGGCGGTGATGTTGTTGAGCGAGTAGGCATTCTGCGGATTCGGCTGGTAGTAGCCCTCGGCATTGTAGAGGCTGACCGACCGAATCCGTCCACCGGAACGTCCTTCACGTTCAGCCGGTAGACCGTCTTCCCGTCGTTCCCGCTCGGCACGACGTTGAGATAGAGGGCGTCGTTCTCGTTGTTGCCGCCCCAGGCCGAGGCCGACCCGATCAGGTGGCGGACCGGGTCGACCTGTTGTCTCGTGCCGAACATTCGCTTCGTGTCGGGCAAGGTGGTCGCGAGGACGAGAAGGGCATCGCGCACCTTCTTCTGGCTGACCGCGTCCCAAGCCGGCATTTCCAGCGTGCCGGCGGAGGCCTGATCCACCTTCATCATGTCCTGCAGGGCATGGACCTTGCGCAGATCGTTCGAATCCGTGGGGTCGACCAGCGTTCGGATGCCGACGATGGCATAGCGGGTTCCGACCTTGTCCCGGGTCAGGATGTGCGGGCCGGCCCCGTACTCGGTCGTGGCATAGTGGTCTTCACTGATGACCTGCAGGGACATGAACCTTTGCCCCGCATCGGGCAGAGTGATCGTCACCGGGCCGGCGTCGAGGTCGAATACGCCGGTGTACAGGGTGTCGCGGTTGAGGCGGATGACGGTCTGCGACTGAATCGGCGCCGGCTCCCGGCAATGCAGAAGTATGCCGAGTCCGCCCTCCTTCTCCAGGTTCGCCGCATAAGTGTCGGATTCGGCGCGAACGAAATTGTCCGCGGTGACCGGGGCGGCACTCGCATTCGGGACCTGGGCCTGAGCTTGCCCAAGGGCGAGGCACGACGCGGCGAAGGCAGCCATTCTGATGGACATCACGAAGTTCTCCCGCCTGGTCTCATCATCGATCCGGTCGACCCGGGTTCGGAAACGGGGGACGCCTTCGGTCGGAGGATGGTGCTCGCCCGGTCCCCGCCGAGGCGGGTCAATCTGGATCGTCCCCATCGCGACGTCAATTCGCCCGCTCCTCCAAAACAAGCGCAACGTTGGATCGTCGCGCGCGCGTGTCGCGCTTTCCGTCGAACGGCGGAGACGGACCCCGCGGCACCGGGATGGGAGCGATCACCGGCCGGATCGAGGGACCGCCGCGACTGGACCGTCCGATCGCGGCTTGCTAACAGCCAAGATCGGGGATCAGAATGTTTCGGGGCACATGCGGGCGCGCCAGCCAGGGTCCGGTTCGCTGACGGATCGGCCGGCGGGTGCGGATGCCGGATGGGAGGACGATCGGGCTCCGTGGAGAGCTCGACGCGCAACCAGGAGGCCGTAGGCTCACGATGGCCGCTTCGCGATGATGACCGAATCCCCGCACGCTCCCGGGCAGGGCATCGACCACGTCGGTCCGGATCCGCCGGGCGGAGAACGGGCGATGACCGAGCCCCGCCCTCTATTGGGCAGCCTCTTCCAGAAGTACTTCGTCGTGCTGTTCCTGGCGGTCGTCGTTCCGCTCACCGTCAGCGGCGTCAGCGAGGCCTGGCTCGGCTACCGCGACCAGCGCGCCAGGCTCAGCCAGCAGCTCGGCATCGAGGCGCGGTCGGCGGCGGCCCGGATCCAGGGCTTCATCGACGCCATCACCAGCCAGCTCGGCTGGCTCGTGCAACTCCCCTGGACCGACGAGCCCGACGAGCGGCGGCGGATCGATGCGCTGCGCCTGTTCCGCCAGGTCCCCGCGATCGCCAGCCTGACCCTCATCGACGGCGCGGGACGGGAGAGCCAATATGTGTCCCGGATCGGCCTGAACCGGAACGAGAGCCGGCTCGATCTCTCCGCCGAGCCGGCCCATGTCGGAGCCCGGGCCATGGGCATCTGGTTCGGCGAGGTCGCTTACCACCGCGGTTCCGAACCGTACCTGACCATCGCCATGGCCGGAAACCGTCCGTCGGTCGGGGTGGTGGTGGCCGAGGTCAACCTGAAGCTCATCTGGGACGTCATCTCGGCCATCCGGGTCGGGGAGACGGGCCACGCCTTCGTGCTGGACGGCCCGGGCCGGCTCGTCGCCCATCCCGACATCAGCCTCGTGCTGCGGGGCGCCGACGAGGCGACCGCCCGGCCGCTCCAGGCCATTCGGACGGCAGTCGAGCAGGCGGGCACGGACGTGGCGACGGCGCAGGACAGCCGAGGCAACGCGATCGTCGCGGCCGATCGCCCCGGTGTCCGGAACGCAATGGACCGTGGTGGTCGAGCTGCCGCTCTCCGAGGCCTTCCAGCCCATCTACGCGGCGCTCCGGCGGACGGGAATCCTTCTCCTTGCCGGCGGGCTCCTGGCCGCGGTTCTCGCCTTCGCCCTCGCGCGCCGCATGACCCAGCCGATCCGGCTCCTCGAGGAGAGCACCAAACGCATCGGCGCCGGGCAGTTCGACCATCGGATCCACATCAGCACCGGCGACGAGCTCCAGCGCCTGGCCGAGAGCTTCAACGCCATGGCCGACGAGCTCGTCGTCTCGCAGGAGCGCCAGGAGCGCATCGCGAAGCTCAAGCGGTTCCTGGCGCCCCAGGTCGCCGAGCTCGTCGACCGCACCGGCGACGACGCCGTTCTCGAGGGCCATCGGGCGGAGGTGGCGGTGATCTTCTGCGACCTGCGCGGCTTCACGGCGTTCTCGGCCAAGGCCGCGCCCGAAGAGGTCATGAACCTCCTGTCCGAATATTATGACGCGCTGGGCCGGATCATCACCGGATATGCAGCGACCCTGATCAGCTTCTCGGGCGACGGCCTGATGGTGCTCGTCAACGCGCCGGTGCCCGTGAGCCGGCCTGCCCTGCGCGCCGTCGACCTCGCGGTCGAGATGCAGAAGAGCGTGCAGAATCTCATCGTCGGCTGGCAGGATCGCGGCCATCGCGTCGGATTCGGCGTCGGCGCCGCCATGGGGACCGCCACCGTGGGGCGGATCGGCTACGAGAGCCGTCTCGACTACACGGCCATCGGCAGCGTGGTGAACATCGCGGCGCGGCTCTGCGCGTCGGCGGCGGACCGGGAGATCCTGCTCGACGTCGAGATCGCGCGGGAAGTCAACGGCGAGCGGGATCTCGTGCCGCTCGGGAGGCGGCCCATCAAGGGCTATGACGAGGAGATGCTGGTCTTCGGCATCGACTACGCCGCCAAGGCGTAGCGCGACGCACGGCGGCGGTGCCTCAGCTATTCGATCACTACATCGGCGCCGGTGATCAGGGATGGCGGGACGGTCAGGCCGAGGCCCGCGGCGGCCTTCAGGTTCACGAACAGCTCCACTTTCGTCACCTGCTGCACCGGCAGGTCAGCGGGCTTCTCGCCCTTGAGGATGCGGCCGGCATAGATGCCGGCGCGCCGGTGCGACTGGGAGAAATCGCCACCGTAGCTCATCACGCCGCCGGCGAGCGCGAAATCGCGGGTCTGGGTGATTGCCGGAACCGCGTAGCGGATGGCCAGGGCCGCCAGCATCTCGCTGCGAAACGCGAAGTACGGGTCGGACGTGAACACGAGGCCGCCCGCCCCGAGCCGGGACACCGACGCGAAGATCCCCTCGAACTCCTTCTCGCTGCTGGCCTGCAGCACGTGGAGCCTGACGCCGAGGGCCTCGGCGGCCGCCTGGAGGCTCCTCAGCTGCGAGGGAGCGGTCGGACTGGTGGGGTTGGCGACGGTCGCGAACAGGCCGGCGCCCGGGAGGAGCTCATGCATGAATTCGAGGCGCTTGCCGGACACCTCGACGCTCAGGCTCGAGACGCCCGTGAGGTTGCCGCCGGGCCGCGACATGCTGTCGACGACCCCGAGGCTGACCGGGTCGCCGCCCATCTCGAAAACGATGGTGATCGTCGACGTCGCCGCCTTCGCGGCGAGCGCCACCGGAGCGCCGCCGGGCGCAACCATGACGTCCACGTTGCGACGGGCGAGTTCGGCGGCGAGCGCGGGCAGTCGGTCATAACGGCCGTTCGCCCACCGATACTCGATCGCGACGTTGCGGCCCTCGACGTAGCCCGTCTCGGCGAGACCCTCATGGAAGGCGCGGATCCGGCTGGCGAAGGTACCGGGGGTCTCGGGGGCGAGGTAGCCGATGACGGGAAGGGCCTGCGCGGTCGCCGCCGAGGTCAGCGCGCACGCGGCGCCGGCTCCGAGCATCGCGAGAACGACGCGCCGGTCCATGCGATCCATGCTCCGGCCCACGCCGCCCGTCCTGGTCCTGTTCACGCCCATCTCCTCACCCCGCGTTCACCGGACAGGGTGGCCTGGCCGGCACGATAGCCCCAAAGGCGGCGGCACGGAACCGCCAAGTCCATGCGGGTGGCCAAGTCCATGCGGGTGGCCAGTCCTTCCGGGAGAACCAGGTCCTTCGGAGAGCCAAGTCTGTTCAGTGAGCCGGGCCGCCCTAACTCCGAGCGCAGTTCGCAACCGTCGGAGACGTTCGTCATGGGCCACGCCATTCGCTTCCATCGGACCGGGGGTCCAGAGGTGCTCGTCTGGGAGGAGGTCGACGTCGGCGAGCCGGGCCCGGGCGAGGCCCGCGTGCGCCATCGCGGCGGTCGGGCTCAACTACGTCGACACCTATCATCCGGTCCGGGCTCTATCCGGCGAGCGTGCCGAGCGGCCTCGGCACGGAGGCTGCCGGAATCGTCGAGGCGGTCGGCCCGGGCGTCACCGACGTGAAGGTCGGCGACCGCGTCGCCTATTCGGGCGGCCGCTCGGCGCCTACGCCGACGAGCGCGTCATGCCGGCCGATCGCCTGGTCGTGGTGCCGGACGGCATCTCCGACGAGCAGGCCGCCGCCATGATGCTCAAGGGCATGACGGTGCAGTACCTGATCCGCCAGATCTACCGGGTCGGGCCGGACGATACCATCCTGTTCCACGCCGCGGCCGGCGGCGTCGGATCGATCGCGTGCCAGTGGGCCAAGTCCCTCGGCGCGCGCGTCATCGGCACCGTCGGCAGCGACGAGAAGGCGGCGCTCGCGCGGGAGCGCGGCTGCGACCACCCCGTCGTCTACACGCGGGAGAACTTCGTCGACCGCGTCCGGGAGATCACCGGCGGCGCGATGCTGCCCGTCGTCTACGATTCCGTCGGCAAGGACACGTTCATGTCCTCCCTCGACTGCCTGAGGCCCCGCGGCCTCATGGTCAGCTTCGGGCAGTCGTCCGGGGCCATCGGACCTGTCGATCTCGGCATCCTGTCCCAGAAGGGTTCGCTCTTCCTCACCCGCCCGACGCTGAGAAACTACGCCGATCAGCGGTCCGAGCTCGTGGCGATGGCCCAGGACCTGTTCGACGTCGTCCTGTCGGGCGCCGTTCGGATCGAGATCAACCAGACCTATCCGCTGCGGGACGCCATCCGTGCCCACCAGGATCTGCAGGCCCGCAAGACGACCGGCTCCACCGTGCTGACGATCTAGACCATCATTGAGCAAAAACTGTGCGCGGTTTTCCTTAGTCGAACGATGCTCGAGTCATTGGATCAGCATCGGGCCGAAAAACGGATCCGTTTTTCGGCCCGATGTTGCAGTGCCTGTGGCCAGCGTGACCATCCCGCCCTGGCGGTCACAGGCGTGTGAGGCCGCACCGGACGCCCTTGCCGCCCGAGATCGGATACCGATCTCACCGAGGCACATGTCGGCTGGTGTGCGACCTTGATCGAGGCCCGCATATCCATGACCCGTCAGCACGTCCGCCTCCACGCTCTCGCCGTCCTCATCGTCATGGCCGGCCCCATCGCCGCGCATGGCGAGGCCGGCCTCGCGCAGGAACCGGATCGAGGCCCGTTCCGCCACGTTCAGGCCTTGCAGGACATCGCGTCCGCCAACGGCGGCAACCGGGCGGCCGGAACCCCCGGCTACGACGCTTCCGCCTCGTACGTCGCCGACCGGCTGCGGGAGGCCGGTTATGCTGTGCGTCTCGAGCCATTCACGTTCACGACCTTTGACGAGCGCTCGCCGCCGGTCCTGGTTTCCGCGGTTCCGACACCCTACGCCCCGCCGCCGGAGGCCTTGCGCACCCTGCGCAACTCGGGCTCGGCCGACGTGACGGCGCGCCTTCAGGGCGTGGACCTCGGCCTCGACCAGGAACCCCTGAAGCCGTCCACGAGCGGCTGCGAACCCGAGGACTTCGCCCGCTTCGAGCCTGGCGCGATCGCGCTGGTGCGACGCGGAACCTGCCCGTTCCAGCGGAAGGTCGAGCTGGCGCGGTCCGCGGGCGCCGCGGGACTCATCATCATGAACCAGGGGACCGATGGGCAGACCGATCGCTTCTCGGGGCAGCTGGCCGGTCCTGCCGCCCTCCCCGTCCTGGGCGTCACGACGGAGGTCGGGCGCAGACTGGCCGCGATCGCCGAGGCCACGCCGGACGCGGCACTGCGCCTGAAGGTCGACGTGGAGACCGCGCAGCGCCCGACCCACAACGTGATCGCGCAGCGCGGTTCCCTGGACGGAGGCTTCACAATCGTCGGTGCCCATCTCGACAGCGTGCCGGAAGGCCCGGGAATGAACGACAACGCGAGCGGCACGGCGGCGGTCCTCGAAGCGGCGCTGAGACTGGCGCGGGCGACGGACGGGGGCCCGCCGGTCCGGTTCGCCTTCTGGGGCGCGGAAGAACGCGGGCTTGTCGGATCACGGCACCATCTCGAGGCGCTCCCCGGGAACGAGCGCGGACGCATCGATCTCTACGTCAACCTCGACATGGTCGGCTCGCCCAATTTCGGCCGCTTCGTTCAGCTCACCCAGGAGGGCAGGTCCGGCCCCGTCGGCCGCGCGTTCGAGGCCGTCTCCCGCGCGTTCGCGGATCACGGGCTTCCCGTGGAGGAGCGGCTCGGCCGCGGTCGCGGCTACGGCTCGGATGACGCCGCTTTCGCCGCCAAGGGCATACCGACCATCGGGCTGTTCACGGGAGCGGGAGGATCGAAGAGCGAGGCCCAGGCCCGGCTGTTCGGCGGGAAGGCGATGCAGCCCTTCGACCCCTGCTACCACAAGGCCTGCGACACCAGCGGGAATATCGACGTTCCGGTACTGGACGAGATGACGGACGCGCTGACGGCGGCCCTCGACCGCCTCGCGTCTCCCTGAGGCGATCGGTCGAACGTCCACCTCAATCGACTTCGACCCCGGGTCGGTCGGCGTTCCTGACGAGCTCCGAGACGTGACGAATGCAGTACGCGCAGGCGTTGATCTGCGAGGCCCGCAGTTTCACCATGCCAAGAAGACCATGGTCGAGCCCGGCCTTGGCAAGGGAGGCTTCGAGGGCCGTCATGGCCTTGATCTCCTGGGGGACTGCCTTGAAGGGATTTTCCAGGCGGGGTGTCATCGTCGGGCTCCAGGTTGGTTTGAGACTTACCCAGCCATGACGAGGCTGCCTCCGCGGATGTGACATCGCGCGGCGTCGCGGCCGATATCTTCCCTTGAGCCTCGCGTGCATCCGGATCCCATCGCCGGACACGCGGACGTCGCGGCCTTTGCCGTCCTCGCCTGAAACGTCGTTTAAATCGATTCCGGCAGCCCATGGCCGGCCGTTTCGACCTGGCGAGAGGGAATGATCCAGGAAGGGTCCCCGCACGAGCCTGTAACGAAATTTCAGAGGCCTGCGGCAGGATCGATCCAAAAGGATCGTCCATGGTGGGATGGATCAGCCCGAGGGCTGCGCCCCTCTCTCACTCTCTCTCCCCCTCTCTCCCTCTCTTTAATCTGACTCTGAGTCTTATTCTGACTCTGAACTCTAAGTGGTTGAACGACCGTTGAACGGGCGTTGACGCGATTTGTTGATATCATTGACCTTTTTTTGTATGCGATTTTCGTGTTCATTTGCCGGCACGCGGATTGCCGGCGCGGTCGGCCTGGCGGTTGTGGGTTACGCAAGGCACGTCAGTTCAGGGCCGCCAACCCTGGGGCGGGGGTCCCGGCGGACCTCGCGATGCGCTCAACTTTCCCATAGGTTACCTTTCGCGGGTGCGGAGGCACCTGAGCAGAGAAGGCACCGGCCCGGGAGACGCGGACGCCATGCTCACATATTATGCCCTCGCGGTCGTGGCCGCCGTCGCGGTCGGACTGTCGAAAGGCGGCCTTCCGCTCATCGGCACGATCGCGGTGCCGGTGCTGTCCCTCGCGATCCCGCCCCTCGAGGCGGCCGGCCTGCTCCTGCCGATCTACGTCGTCACCGACATGTTCGGCCTGTGGTTCTACCGCCGCGACTACGACCCGACCAACCTGCGCATCCTCGTCCCGGCCGCGCTGCTGGGGGTCTTCATCGGCTGGGCGACGGCCTCGGTCGTCACCGAGGAGGCCGTGACCCTGGTGGTCGGGGTGATCGGCGTGGCGTTCTGCCTCAACAGCTGGTTGCGGCGGCGCGCTGCCCTTCCGCCGCGCGGGGCGGATGTGAAACGGGGCCTTTCTGGGGCGCGGTTTCAGGCTTCACCAGCTTCGTGTCCCATTCCGGCGCCCCGCCCTATCAGGTCTACGTGCTGCCGCAGCGGCTCGAAAAACTGATCTATGCCGGGACCACGACGATCCTGTTCGCCATCGTCAACGCCGCGAAGCTGATTCCCTATTGGGCTCTCGGCCAGCTGTCCTGGTCCAGCCTGAAGGCCGCGTCCCTGCTCCTTCCGGCCGCCGTCGCCGCCACCCTGGCCGGCGTGAAGCTGGTGCGGGTGTTGCCCGAGCGCGCCTTTTTCCGCATCGTGCAGATCGGGCTGCTGGTCGTGTCCGTGAAGCTCACCTACGACGGCGCGGCGGCTCTGCTGCGCTGACCCGGGATCCGGGTTCCCTACCGTTGCGCCCGCACGCCCCGGACGGCGCGGAACTGTGCGTTGAGCAGGGCGATGTTGCGGTCGACATCGACGACCTGCCAGGCCCGATGTCGCGGACCGTATCCCAGCCCGCCGGCAGTCGTGCGACATCGGGAACGTCCTCCAGGGAGCAGGGAACGCCGCGCAGCCGCGCCCGCTCCTCCGTGATCGTTCCGATCAGATGCTCCCACGGCCCGACGACCCATTGCGCGGCATCGTCGAAGGCCTGCATGTCGCCGGTGATCACCGCGGCTTCGTAGGGTCCGAGCTCCAGCTCCAGCTGATCCGTGGCCTGCTGGATCGCCGCCGCGGCGGCGTAGCGCTCCGCGTGGCAGTCTTCGGCGGAGGCGGGCATCGGCGCGGCCGCGGCGAGGCCGAGGATCCGGTCGCTACGACGAGGAGCATCGAACGCATGGGGACCTCCCGGGGTCGGACCTTGGATCCGCGCACCGCCCGCGGACGGGCTGGATCCGAGCCTATCACCCTTGGCGTCCCCGGCGTGAGCGGGATCACGTATCACGGCGCGCGCCGGGCCTATAAGCCCATCAGAATGGCTACCCTTTCCGCTTTCGATGC
>CAWHTY010000027.1:0-568604 GCA_963832435.1 uncultured Actinomycetota bacterium | reverse complement strand
GCCGGGCGACCCGAACCCGGACCGGAGCCCGAGAGCGCGCCGGTCGCCGAGGAGGCCTGAAACCCCGCAAATTCAGGCGGTTTTCAGGCCCTCCCCTTCACAAAACTTCCTAAGAGCGATATATCTTGCGGCGAGGGGTCTAGTCCTCGCCGGGAGAGAGGGATGGCCGCCAGCAGACAAGTAGATCTTCTAGAGCCGATCGATCTCTCGGAGCATCTCGACAAGATCCAGCTCTATCTCGGCCAGGTTTGCCAGATCGCCGGGATCTCGAAGATGCAGCTGGACTACTGGACGAACAAGGCCCAGATCCCGACGCAACGGCCGCAAGCAGCGGATCTACGACATGGACGCGGTCGAGACCGTGATGCTGATCAAGCAGGCCAAGGACAAGGGCCTGAACCTCGGCGCCGCGATCGAGGCCGCGCGGCGCTTCCGCGAGCTGAACGGCGCAGGACGGCTCGGGGCCCGACTAGCGAAGACGCGCTGCCGCTTCTTCGGGCGGCAGCCAGTTCGACGTAGATCCCCGCTCCGAGCTCGAGGCCCGCGAAGACCGTGAGCCGCGGCACGAGCTCGAAGTGCCAGTGCGCGCTCGGGTGAAGCCAGGCGTTGACCGGGACGGCTCCTTCAACGTCGTGCAGCTTGCGGATCGCATGCCGTAGGAGCTCGGCCGCGAACAGCGAGGTCCTGCTCCGTCGGCTCGGCCTCGTGGCTCGCGGCGAGGATCAGCAGCTCGTAGGGCGCGCGGCCGCCCGGCGCCGCGAGGAGCGCGATGTCGCCGCGGACGGCGATCTCCAGGCTCGCGCGCTCGCTCCAGGACGGCGCAGGCGCCGCAGCTCCCTTCTGGAGATGCGGCGCCTCGTCGACCACGGCCGGCGGCGGCTCGCGCAGCCAGACGAGCTGCGAGTGGCTGTGCGGCAGGCTCGCGCCGGCGGCGCGGCCCTCGTTGACGACGCAGGTGGACGTAGCCGAAGCCCTCGGCGCGCGCGGTCTGCCGGCGCGCGTCCAGGCCTGCGCGACCGCGGCCAGCTCCTCGTCGTCGAGCTCGGCGAACGAGCGCACGTGGCGCGGCGAGTGGATGACGACCTCCTGGCGCTCGAACGCGGGATAGAGGTTCGGGACGACGCGCACCCGCCAGCCGGGCGTGTCGGGCGCGCGTCGGCCGGCGCGACCGCGAGCGTCTCCGGCGGCGTCCGCTCCTCGCGCCCCTCGCAGAACGGGCACGCCTCGAGCTCGTCCGGCGTCGGCGGCTCGACGCTCTGACGGGTGCGCCCCGGGCCGCGCGCCCGGCGCGGGCGCGATCACGACCGTTCGGCCCGAGAGCGGGTCGTCGCCGAATGTCCGGCGTCAGCTCTGCGCTCGCCGCCGCTGCGCCCGGCCGCTTCGATGAACGGCCTGAAGAGGTCGATCGGCACCGGGAAGATGATCGTCGACGACGCGCTCGGAGCTGATCTCGAGCATCGTCTGCAGGTAGCGGAGCTGGAGCGCGATCGGGTTCTCGGCCATCACCTGCGCCGCGTCCTTCAGCCGCTCGGAGGCCTGGAACTCGCCCTCGGCGGCGATCACCTTCGCGCGCCGCTCGCGCTCGGCCTCGGCCTGGCGGGCCATCGCGCGCTGCATGCCGGTCGGGATCTCGACGTCCTTGACCTCGACGATCGAGACCTTGATCCCCCAGGGCGAGGTGGCCTCGTCGATGATCTCCTGCAGGATCGCGTTGATCTTGTCGCGCTCGGAGAGCAGCTCGTCGAGCAGGTGCTGGCCGAGCACGGAGCGCAGCGTCGTCTGCGCGATCTGCGACGTCGCGACCATGAAGTTCTCGACCTGCACGATCGCCTTCTTCGGCTCGATGATCCGGAAGTAGGCGACGGCGTTCACGCGGACCGGGCACGTTGTCCTTCGTGATCACCTCCTGCGGCGGGATGTTCAGCGTGATCGTGCGCAGGTCGACGCTTGACCATCTGGTCGATGATCGGGATCAGCAGGAAGAGGCCCGGGCCCTTCGGCGGCGAGCAGGCGGCCGAGGCGGAAGATCACGCCGCGCTCGTACTCGCGCGCGACCTTGACCGCCGCCGACGAGGAAGAGCAGCACGATGACCGCGACTGCCGCGACGACGATCAGGCGCGGCCATCAGCGCGCGATCCTACTCGTCGACCGGCTGGCCGGGCTGCTGTCGGCCGGCTCGACGTCGAGCACGAGGCCCGTCGTCGATCTGCGTCGACCCGACCGGTCGTCCCCGGCTCGCAGCTCGGCTCGCCGTCCGCAGCGCGCCCGCCAGAGCTCGCCGTGGACGAAGACGAAGCCGTCCGGGCGAGCGGCTCGCGGACGACGCCGACCTGGCCGACGAGCTCGCTCTGGCCCGGTCTCGACCGGGCGCGCCGCACCTGGACGACCTTCGACGGCGACGAACGCCATCAGCCCGGCGAGCGTGCCCGCGATCGCGAGCACCACGCGGCAGCGAGACCTGGTACGCGCTCGCCGGCCGGGTCGAACAGCAGCAGCGCGCCGAAGACGAAGCACGACCGCGCCCGGCGAGCGTGAGCGCGCCGTGGCTCGGCGACGAACAGCTCGGCGGCGAAGAAGCGCGGCGGCGAGCAGCATCAGCAGCAGCCCGGCCGCGCTGATCGGCAGGACCTGGAGCCCGAAGAGGCCGAGGATCAGCGAGATCGCCCCGACCGTGCCCGGGAAGATCAGGCCGGGGTTCCAGAGCTCGACGACGATGCCCGAGCGCGCCGAGCGACAGCAGCAGCGACGATCATGTTCGGGTCGATCAGCGTGTCGAGGATGCGCTTGCCAGAGCGACATCTCGACGTTCGTCGACCTCCGCGTCCGGCGGTGTGCAGGACGATGCCCTTCGGCACCGTCTTGCGTCCCGTCGATCTGGTTCAGCAGCGCGGGCAGGGTCGGCGCGATCGACGTCGATCACGTTCTGCTCGCAGCGCCTCGCGTCGCGGCGAGGTTCGAGCGCCTGGCGCACGGCCTGCGTCGGCCCAGTCGCCGTTCCGGCCGTGCGTCGCGGCGAGCGCGCGCAGCGACGCGGCCGCGTCGTTGACGACCTTGCGCCGCAGGTCGCTCTGGATGTCCTCGCCGCCGACGTTGATCGGCGTCGAGGAGCCGATGTTCGTCTGCGGCGCCATCGCGAGGATGTCGGCGGCCTGGCCGATCCAGACGCCGGCGGAGGCGGCCCGCGCGCCCGTCGGGCGAGACGTAGACGATCACCGGCACCTTCGAGGCGAGCTCGCGCCTTGTAGATCTTCTCCATCGACGTGCTCGAGCCCGCCGGGCGTGTCGAGCAGGATCACGACCGCGTCGTAGTCCTCCTCGTTCGCGCGGTCGATCTGCGTCGATGACGTAGTCCTGCGTGACCGGGTTGACGTCGTTCTCGAACTCGACCGCGAGGACGCGCGGCGTGCGACGTCGTGCGCTGGGCGGTGGCGCAGAGCGACGAGAGCCGCGGCGAGCGCGACGAAAAATCCCCGCAGGAGCGGCACTTTCACGCTGTAAGGATTCTATCAGGGAGGCGTTGCCGGCTCGCGCCGGGTCTCTGCTTCCGTAGCGGTGTCGCCGCATGAAGTCGCTCCGTCCTCGCCGCTGCTCCTGCTCGCTGCTTCGCCCGGCGTCCGCGCTCGCCGCCGGCGCGACGCTCGTCGTCGCGCGACGCTGCCGCTCGGCCGGCGTCAACGCACGCGCGTCGCGCACCGCTTCGACCTCGTCGGCCTGCACTGGCAGGGCGCCGGCGCCGTCGCGCTTCCGCACGCGCGGCGTCGCGGGTCGCTGGAGCGCGTGGCGCGCGGCGGCGCCCGAGGACGGACCGGCCCGACGCGCGGAACGCACGAGCTCGCGCGCGCGCGGCTGGAAGCTCGGCAACCCGTACTGGACGGGCGCGTCGGACCGCGCTCCAGGTGCGCACGTGCGGGCGCGTGACGCGGGTGCGCGCGCTACTACGTCTGGAGCCCGGCCCGAGCCGGCGCCGCTTCGCGCGACGCTCGATCGCGGGCGTCGCCGCTGATCCTGCCGCGCCGAGCTGGGGCGCCGAACGAGCGATCCGCCGCGCGCGCAGCCGCGCTACGCGGACGCGGTGCGCGTTCGCCGTCGTGCACCACACGGCCGGCTCGAACACGTACACGCGGGCGCAGTCGGCGGCGATCGTGCGCGGCGATCCAGCTCTACCACGTGCGCGGAAACGGCTGGAACGACATCGGCTACAACTTCCTCGTCGACAAGTACGGCCAGGTCTTCGAGGGCCGCTACGGCGGGATCGACCGGAACGTCGTCGGCGCGCACGCGCAGGGGTTCAACACCGGCTCGGTCGGCGTCGCGCTGCTCGGCAACTACGACTCGGCGCGCCGACTCGCCGGCCGCGCAGGCGGCGCTCGTGCAGCTGCTCGCCTGGCGGCTCGACGTCGCCCACGTCGACCCGCTCGTCGACCTTCAGCTGGCGCTCGGGCGGGAACCCGCGTTCCCGCGCGGGGCGCCCGGTCACGCTGCGCGCGATCTCGGGCCACCGCGACACCGGCTTCACGAGCTGCCCGGGCAGCCGCTCTACGGCGCAGCTGCCGCGCATCGCGCGCGCGGTCGCGCTGACCGGGCTGCCGAAGCTCTACGCGCCGAAGGCGACCGGAGCGCCCGGCGGGCTGGTGCGCTTCACCGGCACGCTCACCGGCGCGCTGCCGTGGACGGTGACGGTCACGCGAGCCGGACGGGAACATCGTCGCGACGGGCGACGGGATCGGGCACGACGTCGACTGGACGTGGGACGCGCGCACCGTCGCCGGCCGGGCCGCTACACGTGGGCGATCGACGGCGGGGCCGACCGTGCGGCCGGCGACCGGGCGTCGTCGCCGGCGCGACACTCGACGCTCGCGCGCTGACCGCGTCGTGCGCGACGCCGGCCGCCGTCACGCCCGAACGGCGACGGCGTCGACGACGCGACGCGTCGTCCGCTACCGCCTGAGCGTGCCGCGCGACCGTGACCGCGACGCTCGTGGACGCCGACGGGGACGGGCTGGCGACGCTCTTCAGCGAGCCGAAGACCGCCGGGCGACGCAGTCTTCAGCTGGGACGCCGCGGGCGCTCGCCGGACGGCACGTACAGGATCGTGCTCACGGCGCGGAACGCGCTCGGCGGCCGGAGGCGACGGCGACGCGTCGCCGGTCTCGTCAACCGCACGCTCGCCGGCTTCACGCGTCGCGCCGCAGGTCTTCTCGCCGAACGGCGACGGCCGGCTCGACACGCTCGCGCTTCACGTTCACGCTCGCGACGCCGGCGCGACGTGACCGTGCGGTCGCAGCGCGAAGACGACGTGGGCCGACGCTCCTCGCGGCGCGCTCCGGCCGGGCCCGCAGCTCGTCGACTGGGACGGGACGATTGCCGGCGCGCCGGTCGCGCGACGGCGACGTACGCGTCGACGCTCGACGGCGACGTCGCTCGGGACACGTCGCGCAGTCGTGCCGCTCGCGATCGACACGACCGCGCCGCGTGCTCCGGCTCGTCTCGCGCTCGAGCGGCTGCGGCTCTCGGTCAACGAGCCGGCGACGTGACCGTCGTCGTCGACGGGAACGGACGGTGACGCTGCGCCGGCGTCAAGCCGGGCGTGTTCCGCGATCCCGGCGCGCGAGCCGTGCACGCTCGCGTCAGCGTCGTCGCGCGGGACGCGGCCGGCAACGACAGCCGCGCCGCTCACGTCGCCGCTGAGCCGATCCAGCGTCGTAGTGCCGCTCGAGCTGCGTCGAGCAGCTCGACCGAGCAGCTCGGCGCGGTCGACCTCGCGCGCCCGTCTCGACGAGCGAGCGACGTCGCCGGCGGTGCGTCCGCGCGGCAGGTCGTCTCGCGGCAGCGTTCACGTTGACGCCGATGCCGAGCACGACGCGGCCGTCGCGCGCCTCGGCGAGGATGCCGGCGACCTTGCGGCCGCCGATCAGGACGTCGTTCGGGAGCTTGATCGTCGGGCTCGACGCCGGTCACCGGCGGCGATCGCCTCGGCGCACGGCCTCGCCGGCGACGAGCGTCAGCTCGGGCAGGCGCGCGGCTGCGACCGGCGGCTCGAGCAGCGATCGAGAAGAGCAGGCTCGTCCCGGCGCGGCGACTGCCAGCTGCGGCCGAGCCGGCCGCGGCCCTCGGTCTGCTCGTCGGCGACGCGCGACCGGCGCCCTCGGAGTGCTCGTCGTCGAGCAGCCGCTGCGTCGACGCGGCACGCTCGACGTAGAGGTAGCGGACGGCCGAACCGGCCGCGCAGGCGCGGGACGACCGCTCGCGGCGCAGTGACGCAGGCACCGCCGACTACACTAGGCCGCCTGTGCCGAGACCCAGGCCGCCGCTCGGCCGCGACGGAGATCGAGGAGATCCTCCCGCACCGCGAGCCGTTCCTCCTGCTCGACGAGGTGCTCGAGCTCGAGCCCGGCAAGCGCGTCGTCGCGCGCAAGACGCGTGCGCGCCGACGAGTGGTACCTGCGCGGGCCACTTTCCCGGGCAGCCCGATCATGCCCGGCGTGCTGATGGTCGAGGCGCTGGCGCAGGCGGGCGCGGTCGCGGTGCTCTCGCGAGGAGGAGAACCGCGGCAAGCTCGCGCTCTTCGCCGGCATCGACGACGTGCGCTTCAAGCGGATCGTCGAGCCGGGCGACGAGCTGAGCTCGACGTGCGAGCTCGAGCGGGTGCGCGGGCCCGATCGGCCGCGGCAGGCGCGAGGCGACGGTCGACGGCGAGCTCGCCGTCCGCGGAACGCTGACGTTCGCGGTGGAGCAGACGTGATCGGCACGCGACCCGAACGGCACGCGGTCTCGATCACCGGGCTCGGCTGCCACGTGCCCGAGCGCGTGGTCACGAACGACGAGCTCGCGAAGCTGGTCGACACCTCCGACGAGTGGATCGTCGAGCGCACCGGGCATCCGCGAGCGCCGCGTCGCCGCGCCCGAGCGAGGCGCTCTCCGACCTCGCGCTGCCGGCCGCGCGAGCAGGCGCTCGAGCAGGCCGGGCGTCGAGGCCGCGGACGATCGACCTGATCGATCGTCGCGACGGTCACGCCCGACATGATGTTTCCCGTCGACGGGCGCGCTCCTCGCCGACCAGCTCGGCGCGAAGGACGCCGCCGCCTACGACCTCTCGGCCGGCTGCACCGGCTTCATGTACGCGATCGCGCAGGCGCTACGGGATGGTCGCGAGCGGGCTCGTCGACCGGGCGCTCGTCGTCGGCGGCGACGTCCTCTCGAAGGTCATCGACTGGACACGACCGCTCGCACCTGCGTCCTCTTCGGCGACGGCGCCGGCGCGGTCGTGCTCGAGCGGGTCGCGCGACGGCGGCTTCCTCGGCTTCGAGCTCGGCGCCGACGGCGCGGGCGGCGCTCGAGCTCTACCTGCCGGCCGGCGGCTCGCGGCTGCCGGCGACCGCGGAGACGGTCGCGGCAGCGGCAGCACTACGTGCAGATGAACGGCCGCGAGGTCTTCAAGTTCGCGACGCGCGTCCTCGTCGACTCGGCGGAGAAGGTGCTCGCACGAGTGCGGCGTCGACGGTCGACGACGTCGACGTCTACGTCCCGCACCAGGCGAACGTGCGGATCATCGACCATGCGACGAAGAAGCTCGGGTATCCCGGAGGAGAAAATCGTGGTCAACGTCGACCGCTACGGCAACACGTCCTCAGGCTCGATCCCGCTCGCGCTCGCCGACGCGCAGGCGGACGGGACGGCTTGCAGCAGGGCGAGCTCGTGCTGATGACGGGTATGGGCGCCGGCCTCACCTGGGGCTCGGCCTTGATCGAATGGACGGCGAACGGGAAAGGTGGACAGCGATGAGCAAGATCGCATTCTGCTTCCCGGGCCAGGGCTCGCTCGAGGCCGGGCATGGGCCGCGAGATCGCCGAGGCCGTCCCCGAGGCGATGGAGGTCTTCGAGCGCGGCGAGCGAGGCCTCGGGCCTCGACCTGAAGCAGCTCTGCTTCGAGGCGCCGCTCGAGGACCTCGTCGAGACCGAGGTGCAGCAGCCGGCGCTCGTCGCGACGAGCCTGGCGTGCTCGCCGCGCTGCGGGCGCGCGGGCATCGAGCCGGACTACGTCGTCGGCCACTCGGTCGGCGAGTTCGCCGCGCTGGCCGCCGCGTCGGTCGCTGACGCCGCACGAGGCGATCGCGCTCGTGCGCGAGCGCGGGCTCGCGATGGCCGAGGCGGCGCGAGCAGCACCCGGGCTCGATGGCGGCGATCCTCGGGCTCGACGACGAGGTCGTCGAGACGCTCTGCCGGCAGATCATCGGCGTGTGGCCGGCGAACTACAACTGCCCCGGCCAGATCGTCGTCTCGGGCGAGGACGCCGCCGTCGACGAGTGCTGCGCGAAGGCCGAGGAGCGCGGGCGCGCGGCGCACCGTCAAGCTCAAGGTCTCGGGCGCGTTCCACAGCCCGCTCGTCGCGCGCGCCGCCGACCGCCTGCGGCCGGCGGTCGAGCGCGTGAAGTTCCGCGAGCCGATCGCGCCGTTCATGTCGACGGTGACGGCGAAGATCGAGCCGGCGCAGCGGATCGGCACGCTGCTCGTCGACCAGCTGACGGCGCCGGTCAGTTCACGCAGGCCGCGCGCGAGCTCGTCGAGCGAGGGCGTGCAGGACGTTCGTCGAGGTCGGTCCGGGCAACGTCCTCTCCGGCCTCGTGAAGCGGATCGACCGGAGCGTCAAGACGATCTCGGTCAACAACCTCGCCGGGCTGGAGAAGCTAGAGGAGACCGTCTCCGCCGCCGTGACGTTCTGCTCGCTCGAGGGCAAGCACGGCGCTCGTCACCGGCGGCTCGCGCGGGATCGGGCGCGCGATCGCGGTCGAGCTCGGCCGGGCCGGGCGCATCGGTCGTGGTCGGCTACCGCTCGGGCGCGGAGGAGGCCGAGGCGGTCGCGAGCGAGATCGGCGGACGCGCGGTCCAGGCGGACGTGTCCGATCCGGCCGAGGCGCAGCGCGCTCGTCGAGGAGGCCGGCGACCTCGACATCCTCGTCAACAACGCGGGCCTGACCCGCGACGGCGCTGCTCGCGCGCATGACGCGACGAGGACTGGCGCGACGGTGATCGAGACGAACCTCGAGCGCGGTCTTCTACACCTGCCGCGCGGTCGCGCGCGGGATGATGAAGCGGCGCGGCGGCGCGATCGTGAACGTCTCGAGCATCGTCGGCCTGCACGGCAACCCGGGCCAGACGAACTACGCGGCGTCGAAGGCCGGGATCATCGGCTTCACGAAGTCGCTCGCGCGCGAGCTCGGCAGCCGCGGCGTGCGCGCGAACGTCGTCGCGCCCGGGTACGTCCAGACGCGGCTCACCGACGTGCTCCCCGAGGAGGCGCACGAGCGCGATGCTCGCGAACACGCCGCTCGGCCGGCTCGGCGATCCGGAGGACGTCGCCGGAGCGGTACGCTTCCTCGTGCTCCGACGAGGCCTCGTTCATCACGGGCGAGGTGCTGCTCGTCGACGGCGGACTGGGGATGTGAGTGGCTGACTATTCGCAGAACGGGCGCAGGCGCGTCGTGATCACCGGGCTCGGGGCGGTGTCGCCGCTCGGCAACGACGTCGAGACGACCTGGGACAACCTGCTCGCCGGCGAGTCCGGCGCGGCCGCCGATCGAGCAGTTCGACGCGAGCGAGTACCCGGTCACTTCGCCTGCGAGCTGAAGGACTTCGACCCGACGGAGTGGATCGACCACAAGCAGGCGCGGCGCATGGACCGCTTCGCGCAGATGATCGTCGCCGCCGCGCGCCAGGCCGAGGCGGACTCGGGCCTCGACATCGAGCCCGAGGCCGACCGCATCGGCGCCTCGATCGCGACCGGGATCGGCGGGCTGCAAGGCGTTCCAGGACTGCTACGACGTCGCTGCTCGAGCGCGGCGCCGGACCGCGTCAACCCGTTCTCGATCCCGCCGATCATCCCGAACATGGGCGCGGCCTGGGTCTCGATGGAGCTCGGGACGCGCGGGCCGCTGTCGTCGCAGTGCACGGCGTGCGCCGCGTCGAACATGGCGATCGGCGAGGCGCGCGGACGCGATCCGGCTCGGCCGCGCGGACGTGATGTTCGCGGCGGCACCGAGGCCGGGATCACGCCGGTCGGGATCGCCGGCTTCGGCGCGATGCGCGCGCTCTCGCGGCGGAACGACGACCCGAGAAGGCGCAGCCGGCCGTTCGACGCCGGCCGCGACGGCTTCGTGATGGGCGAGGCGGGCGCGGTGCTCGTGCTCGAGGAGCTCGAGCACGCGCAGGCGCGCGGCGCGAAGATCTACGCGGAGCTGCTCGGCTACGGGCTCTCGTCCGACGCGAACCACATCACCGAGCCCGACCCGACGCGGCGAGAACCCGGCCCGCGCGATGAAGATGGCGTTCGGCGACGCGGGCATCGAGCCCGGACGAGATCGACTACATCAACGCGCACGGCACGTCGACGCCGCTCGGCGACGCGAGCGAGACGCGGGTGATCAAGCTCGCGCTCGGCGAGGAGAACGCGCGCGAAGACGCCGGTCTCCTCGACGAAGGGCGCGACCGGCCACTGCCTCGGCGCGGCGGGCGCCGTCGAGGCGATCTTCACGATCCTCGCGGTGAACGACGGACATGCTGCCGCCGACGATCAACTACGAGACGCCCGACCCGGCGTGCGACCTCGACTACATCCCGAACGAGGCGCGCGAGGCCGACGTCAAGGTCGCGGTCTCGAACTCGTTCGGCTTCGGCGGCCACAACGCCTGCATCGTCGTGCGCGATTCGACGACTGAGTCCCGGCGCAGAACCGGTCAGACACGTCACAACCTCCCGAATATGCTCGTCGTGGGGAGGAGGCCGGGTGCGCCTGACTAGTGTTCAGCCTCATGGGCGGAGAGCGCTGGGCGACGTTCGACTGCTACGGCACGCTGATCGACTGGAACGCGGGCATCCGCGCGCGAGCTCGAGCGCCTCTTCGGGGTCGAGGAGGCGCCGACGGCTGCTCGAGCGCTACCACGAGCTCGAGCCGGAGGTCGAGGCGGAGACCTACCGCACGTACCCCGAGGTGCTGACGCTCACGCTCGAGCGGCTGGCGCGGAGGAGGGCTCGGCGCTGCCCGAGGGCGAGGCCGGCGCGCTCGCGCAGTCGCTCCCCGACTGGCCGCCGTTCCCCGAGGTGCCGGCAGCGCTCGCGGAGCTGCGCGAGCCGCGGCTGGAAGCTCGCGATCCTCTCCAACACCGACCGCGACCTGATCGCCGCGTCGCAGAGGCGGCTCGGCGTCCCGTTCGACCTCGCGATCGTCGGCCGAGGACGTGACGTCGTACAAGCCCGCGCACGGCCACTGGGAGCGCTTCTTCGAGGCGACGACGGCCGACCGCGACGCGCCACGTCCACGTCGCGCAGAGCCACTTCCACGACATCGCCCCGGCGCGCGAGCTCGGGCTGCAGCACGTCTGGATCAACCGGCTCGGCGAGGAGCCCGAGCCGAGCCCGACCGCGAGCTGCCGGATCTCTCGAACGCTGCCCGACACGCTCGACGAGCTCGTCGAGCGATGAGCGCGACCATTCGCCCGGCCGTCAAGGAAGACCTCGAGCCAACCGCGGCCATGCTCAACGAGCACTCGCGGCGGCTCCACGGAGCTGATGACGCCACGCCCGGCGACCTGCTGCAGTACTGGGAGTCACCCGACGTCGAGTTCGGCCAGGACATCCTCGTCGCGGAGAACGACGCCGGAATCGTTGGCTACGCGGACGTCGGGCTCTTCGCCGAGCACATCTGGCTCGACGTTCGCGCGACCGATGACGAGTCGCTCCCCGACCTGCTGCTGGCGATCGAGAAGGTCGCCGCTGCGAAGAAGTCTGACGCCGGCCTGATGGCCTTCACCTCCGAGGACGACGAGCCGTTGCGCGGTCTCCTCTCCCGCTCCGGCTACGAGGTCGTCCGCCACTCGTACCGCATGCGGATCGCCCTCGGCAGTGAGCGTCCCGAGCCCGAGTGGCCCGACGGCTTCACCGTCCACGCGATGCGTGAGGGCGAGGAGCGTCGGGTGTACGACGCGCACAACGCCTCGTTCGCCGACGCGTGGATGTTCGAGCCCGAGCCCTACGAGCTCTGGCGCCACTGGTTCATGGAGGACCCGGCCTTCGACCCGTCGCTCTGGTTCGTGGCCGAGCACGGCGACGAGGTCGCAGGGATCGTGATCGCCCGTGCCGCCGAGTACGAGCCGGGCCTCGGGTGGGTCCGCATCCTCGGGGTCCTGCCGGAGTACCGGCAGCGCGGTCTCGGCCAGGCGCTCCTTCGACACACGTTCGCCGAGTTCGAGAGCCGCGGCTTCGACGCGGTGGGCCTGGGCGTCGACGCCGAGAGCCCGACCGGCGCCGTGCGCGTCTACGAGCGTGCGGGAATGCACGTCGAGCGCACGAACCTGCTCTTCCAGAAGGGATAATCGAGAAGCCGTGGCCGAGCCCCGAATCGACGTCTCCATCGAGCACACGAATCGGCCCGAGTCGTCCGACGGAGATCGCAAGCATCCGAACACGTGCCCGGCGTGCGGGTCGCACTACCGCGACGACGAGCTGAAGGCGAACCTCTGCGTCTGCCCGCAGTGCGGACACCATTTCCCGGTTGGAGCGCGCGACCGGATCGCGCAGCTCGTCGACGACGGCACGTTCGTCGGAGGAGGCCGCCGAACTGCGCTCCGAGGATCCGCTCGGCTTCTTCGACCTGCGGCCCTATACCGAGCGGCTCGCCGAAGCCGAGATCTCGACCGGCCTCGGCGACGCGATCGTCATCGGTCGGCGCGGCGATCGAGGACGAGGCCTGCGAGCTCGCGGTCATGGACTTCTCGTTCATGGGCGGCTCGATGGGCAGCGTCGTCGGCGAGAAGCTCTCGCGCGCGCGTCGACAGCGCCGTCGAGCGCGAGCGTGCCGCTCGTCTCCGTCACCGCATCGGGCGGCGCACGCATGCAGGAGGGGATCCTCTCGCTGATGCAGCTGCCGAAGACGGTCTGCGCGGTCGAGGACCTGCGCGACGCCGCGCTGCGGCTTCATCAGCGTCATGTCGCACCCGACGACCGCCGGCGTCCTGGCGAGCTTCGCCAGCCTCGGCGACGTGATCGTCGCGGAGCCGGGCGCGCTGCTCGCGTTCACCGGCCCGCGCGTCGTCCAGCAGACCACCCGGGAGAAGCTCCCTGAAGACTTCGGCCTGGCGGAGTCCAACCTCCGCTTCGGCCACCTCGACGCGATCGTGCCCCGCAGCGAGCTGCGGGCCTTCCTCGCGCGTACTCCTGCGGCTGTTCAGCAATGGCCGGTGAAGACGAACTACGTCTCCGTGAGCGCCTGAGCCGCCTGCGCGGCCTGCCGCTCCTGCGCGGCGCGCGGCTCTCGCGGCGAGCTCGAGCGGCTCAAGCAGCAGCTCGACCGGATCGAGGCCGAGCCGTCGCGAGGAGATCTGGCGCTCGGTCGAGCTCGCCCGCCACTCAGCAGCGCCCGTACACGCTGGACTACGTCGAGCGGCTGTTCGACGACTTCGTCGAGCTCCACGGCGACCGCGCGCGCGGCCGACGACCCGGCGCTCGTCACCGGGCTCGGCCGCTTCAACGGCCAGACCGTGGCGATCATCGGCCACCAGAAGGGCCGCGACATCAAGCGAGCGCACGAAGCGCAACTTCGGCATGGCCGCACCCCGAGGGCTACCGCAAGGCGCATGCGCATGATGGAGATCGCCGAGCGGCACGGCTTCCCGGTCGTCACGCTTCCTCGACTCACCCGGCGCCTATCCGGGCGTCGCGGCCGAGCAGCACGGCCAGGGCGGGGCGATCGCCCGCTCGCAGGCGCTGATGGCGCGGCTGACGGTCCCGCTCGTCGCCTGCATCATCGGCGAGGGCAGCTCGGGCGGCGCGATCGCGATCGGCGCTCGCCGACCGCGTGCTGATGCAGGAGTACGCGATCTACAGCGTGATCTCGCCCGAGGGCTGCGCGGCCATCCTCTGGCGCGACGCGGGCCGAGGCGGAGAAGGCTGCGGCCGCGCTTCAGCCGGACGCCCTGCACTGCCTCGAGCTCGGCGTGATCGACGCGATCGTGCCCGAGCCCGAGGGCGGCGCGCACCTGAACCCCGACGAGGCGGCGCGCCTGCTCGGCGAGCCTCTCGGCGAGACGCTCGACGAGCTCGCCGCGCTCGCCGGGCGAGCATCTGCGCCGGCCGGCGCGAGCGATTCCGCGCGTTGGGCGTCTATAGCGCTCTCGGCACGGAACCCGCTCTGCACCGCGGTTCCTGACGGTTTTCCGCAGGCCGCCGGGTTCGGCTCTCCACAGCATCCACAGTGTTTTCCCCTGACTCCGGACAGCACGTCGAGGCCGGCAAAAGCCGGCCTCGACACGCTGACCCCCTGTGTGGTGGATGAAGCTTTGTCAGGACGTACGAGTCCCGATTGTGCGGTGTATTTGTCCGTGCTGCCAAAAGTGAAACATCCGCTCCGCGATTCTCGTCGTAGCCTGCGGGTACACACGACGATGCGCCCGATCTGGAGCGGAACGATCTCGTTCGGGCTCGTCAGCGTCCCGGTCCGGATGTACTCGGCGACCGAGTCGAAGGAGCTCCGCTTCCACTTCCTCCACAAGGAGGACCTGCAGCCGATCGGCTACGACAAGGTGCGGCAAGGACACCGGCAAGCACGTCGACCCCGACGAGATCGTCCGGGGCTTCGAGATCGACAAGGGCCGCTACGTCCCGCTCGAGGACGAGGACCTCGACCGGCTCGACATCGAGCTGACCCACTCGATCGACATCTGCGACTTCGTCGACCTCGAGGAGATCGACCCGCTCTACTTCCGCAAGGCGTACTACCTGCTTCCGCAGGACGGCGCCGAGAAGCCGTACCGGCTGCTCGTGCAAGGCGCTCGACGAGACCGGCAAGGTCGGGATCGCGAAGGTCGTGATCCGCAACAAGCAGCACCTCGCGGCGCTGCGGCCACACGAGCGGCGTGCTCGTGCTCGAGACGATGTACTACGCCGACGAGGTGCGGAAGCCGGAGGAGGTCGACGGCGGCGGCGCAGGGTGCAGAAGGCCGAGGTCGAGATGGCGAAGTCGCTCGTCGAGAACCTCAGCGGCCAGTTCAAGCCGGAGAAGTACGACGACACGTACCGCAAGGAGCTGCTCGACCTGATCCGGGCGAAGGCCGAAGGGCGAGCCGCTCCCGGAGCCGCAGAAGGAGGAGGAGGGCGAGGTCGTCGACCTGATGGAAGCGCTGCGCGCAGTCCGTCAAGGAGACGCAGAAGGAGTCACGAAGGTCGCAAGAAGACGGCGCGCAAGGCAAGCTAGCTGCGTGGCGAAGCTCGCCGAGTACAAGCGCAAGCGCGACCCGAAGAAGACGCCCGAGCCCTTCGGCTCGAAGAAGCGCGGCAAGAAGCCGATCTTCGTCGTCCAGCGCCACGACGCCCGGCGGCTGCACTACGACTTCCGCCTCGAGCGCAACGGCGCGCTCGCGAGCTGGGCGGTGCCGAAGGGCGTCCCGCTCGAGCCCGGCCAGCAGCACCTCGCCGTGCACGTCGAGGACCACCCGCTCGAGTACGGCGACCTTCGAGGGCGAGATCCCGAAGGGCCAGTACGGCGCCGGCACCGTCGAGATCTGGGACAACGGCACGTACGAGCTCGTCGAGGAGAAGAAGGACGGCGGGCTGACCGTCCGGCTGCACGGCAAGCGGCTCGAAGGGCACCTGGGCGCTCGTGCCCGCGCACCTCTCCGGCAACGAGAAGAACTGGCTGATCATCCGCAAGCACGACGAGCGGCGCCTTCGCCGCGGCCGGCCGGCGCAGCGTACACGGCCGATGCTCGCCACGCTGGCCGAGAACGTGCCCGCACGGCGAGGCTGGATCTCGAGGTCAAGTGGGACGGCTACCGGATCGTCGCCACGGTCGCGGCGGCGAGCGCCGAGCTGCGCACGCGCAAGGACCAGGACCACACGGAGCGCTTCGAGAACGTCGCGAAGGAGCTCGTCGAAGGCGCTCAAGACGCCCGGACTGCGTCGTCGACGGCGAGGTCTGCGCGCTCGACGAGGAGGGCCGGCCGAGCTTCTCGGCGATGCAGCAGGGCAAGCCGGGCACGCCGATCGTCTACTACGTCTTCGACCTGCTCGAGGTCGAGGGCGAGCCGCTCGTCGACCTGCCGCTCGAGGAGCGGCGCAAGCGGCTCGAGAAGCTGCTCGACAAGCGGAACCGGACCGTCCGCTTCTCCGAGACCTTCGACGACGGCGACGCGCTGTTCGAAGCCGCGAAGCAGCAGGGGCTCGAGGGGATCATGGCCAAGCGCGCTCGACTCGAAGTACCTGCCCGGGCAGGCGCACGCGCGAGTGGCTGAAGATCAAGAGCGCACGGCCGCAGGAGTTCGTGATCGCCGGCTACACGCGCGGCAAGGGCCGGCGCGAGCGCACGTTCGGCTCGCTCGTCCTCGGCGACGTACGAGGGCGGCGAGCTCGACTACGTCGGCAACGTCGGCACCGGCTTCAACGACCGCGAGATCGACCGGCTGCTCGAGAAGCTGAAGCCGCTCGAGCGCGACACGCCGCCGTTCCCGAAGTGCCGAAGATGCCGCGCGTGCGGAAGGGCGACGTCGTCTGGGTCGAGCCGAAGCTCGTCGCCGAGGTCGAGTTCGTCGAGTGGACGCACGACGGCCGTCTGCGCGCGCCCGCGTACCAGGGGCTGCGCGAGGACAAGGAGGCGACGGAGGTGCGCCGCGAGGAGCCGAGCCGTTCCCGGCCGAGATCCGCAAGGGCAAGCGCGTGCTCAAGCTCGTCGAACCTCGACAAGCCCTTCTGGCCCGACGAGGGGATCACGAAGGGCGACCTGCTCGCGTACTACCGCGGCGTCGCGCCGGTGCTCGTCCCGCACCTGAAGGACCGCCCGTTCACGATGAAGCGCTACCCCGACGGCTGGCAGGGCAAGTTCTTCTTCCAGAAGGACGCGCCGAAGCGCATGCCGGACTGGATCCCGACGGCCTCGATCGTCGTCTCCACGCGGGACAAGCCGCGGCAGCGCAGACGGATCGACGCGCCGCTCGTGAACGACGAGCTCGCGCTCCTCTGGATGGTGAACATGGGCTGCATCGACCTGAACGCGTGGTACTCGCGGATCGACAAGCCCGACCGGCCGGACTGGGTGCTCTTCGACCTCGACCCGTCGCCGGACGTCGGCTTCCCGGAGACGATCGAGGTGGCGCTGCTCGTGAAGCAGGCGCTCGACGCGCTCGAGCTCGAGAGCTTCGTCAAGACGAGCGGCTCCGAAGGGATCCACATCCTCGTGCCGATCGCGCGGCGGCACACGTACGCCGACACGCGCGAGTTCTCGGAGATCGTCGCCGGCGCGCTCGCGCGCACGCATCGCGGGCTCGTCACGACCGAGTGGACGAAGTCGAAGCGCCGAGGCGTGCTGATCGACTCGAACCAGAACGGCGAGGGGAAGACGATCGCGTCGGTCTACTCGGTGCGGCCGAAGGCCGGCGCGCCGGTCTCGACGCCGCTCCGCTGGGACGAGGTGAACGAGCAGCTCGACCCGTCGGCGTTCACGATGGAAGCGGTGCTCGGCGGGTCGAGCAGCACGGCGACCTGTTCGAGGGGGTGCTGAAAGGCAAGCAGTCGCTCACCGCCGCGCTCAAGGCACTGCGTTAGTGCTTCAGGTCCTCGTCCATCCAGCCGGTGCCTCGAAGCCGCTCGTCGAGCATGCGGTCGCCCTTCATCCCCTCGAAGTCCTCGCCGCTCTCGGGAGCGTGATCGGGATCGTCGCGAACCTCTTCCAACTCGCGATCGACCGAGTCGCCGCTCGTCAGCTTTCTCCAGAACTCGCGTAGGCCCATCGTTCCTCCTTCCGAGGTCTTCCGATGGTACTGCCTACACCGCTTCTGCGGCGGTGCGCTATTTGGCGCGGGGCAACACGAATTCCCAGATCCGGCCGACCTCGTCGAAGCCGAGCTTCCCGTAGAGCTCCTTGGGCCAGTCGCGCTGGTCTGCGATCAGGAAGATCAGGTCGTGGCGGCCGTTCCGTGCCTCCTCGAGAGCCTTGGAGACGGTTGCGCGGGCCAGGCCTTGCTTGCGGAACCTGCTGAGCGTGAGGACGTTCTCGATCTGCGCGGTCCGCCCGTCGGAATAGAGCTCGCAGTAGCTCGCGACCTCCCCGTCCACGCGGGCTGCGAAGAACCTCGTGTCCACGACCTCGCTCAGCCCGCGCTTGCTCTCGACGAGCTGGCGCATGACCTCGGCGCCGAGGACCGCCGGGTCGGTCTTCCAGCCGTCGGTCCAGGCAGGCACGAGCTCGTCGAGGGAGACCTCGTCGACGATCGACGTGTCGACCGGCCGGTCGATGTCCCGTCGCGCGACCATGATCACGTCGCACTCGGCGACCCAGCCGAGCGCGCGGAAGCCGGGCTCGAGCCGCTCGCCGGCCGCGTCGTCGGACAGCTCGACCTTGCGGTGCCGAAGGCCCGCGCCGCCCATGATGCGGTCCGTCTCCGCGGCGAGGTCGTCGGCCGACGCCTCGGTGACGCCTTCGGTCGCCAGCAGGTAGTTGCGGCTCCATACGTCCGGCACCTCGAGGTTCATGTACGCGGCTCCGAACCGCGACGGGACTTCTGTCGAAGCCGCTCGTCGGGTGATCCCGTACACGAACTCGACCGCGCGCTCGAAGTCACTCATCGCCGAGCCTCCGCGGGTGGCCGAGCATGCCCAGCTCGGCGATGTCTCTTCGGAAGAGGAGCGCGACGGTCCAGTCGGCCACGACCCGCAGCTTTCTGGAGAGCAAGGGAAGCTGGTACAGGTGGTACGTCCTCGTCACGAACCAGCCGATGAAGCCCCGCAGCGGCAGGCCGAAGACGAGCGGCGATGCCCTTGTAGCGGCCCAGCGTGGCCACCTGGCCGAGCATCCGGTAGCGGTACGGCTTCACGTCTCCCGTGCAGATTCTTGGCGAGGCGGCGGGCCTGGCGCAGAGCGTGCTGCGAGGTCGGCGGATCGGGCTGGCCGGGCGTGCGCTCGTTCGGGACGCGGCGCAGTCGCCGAGCGCCCAGAGGCCGTCGCGCCCCTCGACTCGGAGCGTGGAGTCGACCGAGACGGCTCCGCGCTCGTCGATCTCGAGGCCGAGCTCGCGGAGGACCGGGTTCGGCCTCACGCCCGCTGTCCAGACGAGCGTGTGCGTCGGCGATGCGCAGCGCCGTCCGAGAGCGCGACCGTGCCCGGGCTCGACCGACGCGAGCGTCGTCGACGTGTGGATCTCCACGCCGCGGCCGGCCAGCTGCTCCGCCGCGTAGTCGCCGAGCCGCGACGGGATCTCGGGAAGGATCTTCGGCGCCGCGTCGACGAGCACCCAGCGCGCGCCCTCGGGCGCTGGAACTCGGGGTAGTAGCGCATCGCGTCGCGGACGAGGTCGGAGAGCTCGGCGAGCGCCTCGACGCCCGCGTAGCCGGCGCCGACGAAGACGAACGTGAGGTGCGCCTCGGCGCGCTGGCGGTCACGCTCGGCCGCCGCGAGCTCGAGTTGCCGCAGGACGTGGTTGCGCAGATGGATCGCGTCCGCGAGGTCCTTGAAGCCGAGCCCGTGCTCGGCGAGCCCCGGAATCGGAAGCGTGCGCGCGAACGAGCCGAGGGCGAGCACCGCATCGGCGTAGCGAACCGTCGAGCGTGTCCGTTCCGGCCACGACGGTCGCCGTCTTCGCGTCGCGTGTCGAGCGCGGTCAGGCGGCCGAGAAGCAGCTCGGAGTGCGGGCACATGACCCGCAGCGGCACGACGACGTGGCGCGGCTCGAGCGTTCCGGAGGCGGCCTCGGGCAGGAGCGGCGTGAAGAGCATGAAGTTCTCGAGGCTGACGATCGTCGCGCCCGCGCTTGCCCAGCAGCCGCGCGACGTACGAGCCGGCGAACCCGCCGCCGAGCACGAGCGTGCCGCCTCGCGCGTGCCGGGCTTCTACCATCGCCGCGTGCAGGTGTCGGTGATCGGAAGCGGGGCGGAGCACGAGGCCAGCGCCGAGGAGGTGGGCCGCTTGCTCGCCGAGCGCGGGTGCAAGGTCGTCACGGGCGGGCTCGGCGAGGTGATGGCCGCGGCGGCGCGCGGCGCGAAGGCGGCTGGTGGGACCACGATCGGCATTCTTCCCGGCCGAGACCGCGCGGACGCGAACGAGTGGGTCGACCACGCCGTCGCCACCGGCCTCGGGCACATGCGCAACTTCGCGGTCGTCGCGTCGGGCGACGCCGTGATCGCCGTCGGCGGGCAGTGGGGCACGTTGTCCGAGGTCGCCTTCGCCAAGATCCTGGGTCGTCCGGTGGTGATTCTCGAGCCCGGCCTGGAGGTGGACGGCGTCGACCGCGCGGCCACTCCCGGGGAGGCAGTCGACCTCGTCCTAGGCCGCCTGGAGCATCCGGCCTAGCAGCTCGAGCGCGCCGGCCTTGTCGAGCGGCTCGTTCAGGTTGCCGCACTTCGGAGACTGGACGCACGAGGGGCAGCCCGATTCGCACGGGCAGCCGTCGAGCATCTTGGCGGTGTCTCCGACCCAGCCCTCGAACTGGTCGAAGCCGCGCTCGGTGATGCCGACCCCGCCGGAGTGGCCGTCGTAGACGAAGACCGTCGGACGACCGGTCTGGTAGTGGATGTTCGTCGAGAGCCCGCCGATGTCCCAGCGGTCGCACATCGCCCAGAGCGGGAGGATCGCGATCATCGCGTGCTCGGCGGCGTGGAGCGTTCCGAGGAGCTTGGGCATGTCCGTCAGGCCGTCGAGCTGCTCGGGCTCGGGCACGTACCAGATCGCCTCGGTGTCGAACGTCGTCTCGGGGAGGTCGAGGCCGACGAGCTCGAGCGTGGACTGGTCGCGGATCGACTTGCGCTGGTAGGCGACGACCTGCTCGGTGACGCTCACACGACCGAAGCAGAGGTCGAGGCCGAGGCGCCGGTCGGTGCGCAGCGTCTCCTCGATCGTCGTCATCGTCTCCTTCTTCGCCTGCGTGTAGTAGTCGCCGGTGAACGGCTCGACGAGGGCGCTGCGGGCGACGAGGTCGAGCGCGACGACGCGGTAGCTCTCGCCGAGGTGCAGGTAGATCGCGCCTTCGTGGACGGTCGAGTACGCGCGCTCCCGCTCGATCGTGCCGAGCACTGAGCCGTCTTCCGTCTCGACGACCGTGAAGACGTCCGGGCTCGAGGAGCGGAGGCCGAAGCGGCCGGCGGGGTAGTCCCGTCCGGCCCAGACGTAGCCGGCCTGCGGTCTTCTTCAGGTCGGGATGGAGCGCGGCTCGGTGGAGCGCCTCGGCTCCCAGGATCTCGGCGTCAGCGTCGTCGAGCGGCGCCTCGAACGCGGCCGCGGCCACGTGACCGTCGAGCACCCGCGGATTCTCGTGGTCGAGGATCGCCGCTTCCACTCGGCGGCCGAGCAGCGTCTCCGGCTCTCGCATGAAGTACTGGTCGAGCGCGTCCTCGCTCGCGACGAGCACGGCCAGCCCGTGTCCGCGCCGGCCGGCGCGGCCCCACTGCTGGCGCATGCTGGCGACGGTCCCCGGAAAGCCGACCGAGATCACGGCGTCGAGCATCCCGACGTCGATCCCGAGCTCGAGCGCGTTCGTCGCGCTCACACCGAGCAGCTCGCCGGCGAAGAGGCGCTGCTCGATCTCGCGTCGCTGCGCGGGTGTGTACCCGGCGCGGTACGGCGAGAGCCGGGAGGCATCGCCGAGGCGGTCGGCCGTGAACTTGTGGATCAGCTCGGCGGAGCGGCGGCTCTTCGCGAACACGAGCGTGCGCAGGCCGCGCTGGACGAGATCAGCCATCAGCTTCGACGCCTCGGCGAGCGCGCTCGCCCGCTGGCCCAGCTCCTCGTCGATCAGCGGCGGGTTCCAGAGCGCGATCGTCCGCTCCGCTTTCGGCGCTCCGTCCGCTCCGATGACCGTGAAGTCGAGGCCCGTCAGCGAGGCGGCGAGTTCGCCGGGGTTCGCGATCGTCGCGGAGGCGAGCAGGAACTGCGGGTCCGCTCCGTACACGTGCGCGAGCCGGCGCAGGCGGCGGAGGACGTTCGCCGACGTGCGAGCCGAAGACGCCGCGGTAGACGTGCGCCTCGTCGACGACGACATAGCGGAGGTTGGAGAGCACGTCCCCCCAGCGGTCGTGGTGCGGCAGGACGCCCACGTGGAGCATGTCCGGGTTGGTCAGGATGAGGTTCGACCACTTGCGGATCTGCCAGCGGCGCTCGCCCTCCGTGTCGCCGTCGTAGATCGCCGCGCCGGATGTTCTTGACCTTCAGCGCGCCGAGCGCGCGGACCTGATCCTGGGCGAGCGCCTTCGTCGGGTAGAGGTAGAGCGCGCGGTGCTTGGGCTCGCTCGGCGAGCGCTCGAGCACCGGCAGGTTGAAGGCGAGGCTCTTGCCGCTCGCGGTGCCGGTCGTGATCGCGACGTGCTCACCGCGCCGTGTCGCCTCCCACGCCGCGGCCTGGTGCGAGTAGAGCTCGTGACGCCCGAGGCCTCGAGCGCGCTCGCGCAGAGCGGGGGCAGGTCGTCGGGAAGGGGCGCCCCGATCGCATCCCGCGCAGGCTCCGATCCGAGGTACGCGAGCTCCTCTCCCTGGAGCAGATCGTCCCAGTGCGCCACGCTCGACGGCCACTTCGCCGATGGTAGCCTTGGCCGACCGGGGTGCCTCGTCGCCGAGGCTGAGAACACACCCGCTGAACCTGATCCGGGTCATGCCGGCGAAGGGAGCAAATGGCTACACCGAGGTGCCTCACGATTGCGGGCTCCGACTCCGGGGGCGGAGCGGGGATCCAGGCCGACCTGAAGGCGTTCGCCGCCGCGGGTTGCTTCGGGACGACCGCGATCGTGGCGCTCACCGCGCAGAACACACTCGGCGTCACGGCCGTGCACGAGATGCCGCCCGGCTTCGTCGAGGCTCAGCTCGACGCTGTCTTCGCGGACATCGGCGTGGACGCCGCGAAGACCGGGATGCTCTTCTCGCGCGAGCTGATCGACACGGTCGCCGGTTTCCTCGCCGTGCACCCGGTCCCGCTCGTCGTCGACCCGGTGATGGTCGCCAGCTCCGGCGCGAAGCTGCTGCAGGACGACGCCGTCGAGTCGCTCGTCGACGCGGCTGTTTCCGCTCGCGACCGTGGTCACGCCGAACCTGCTCGAGGCGCAGGCGCTCGCAGGAAGCGGATCGCGCCGTGAGCTCGCCGAGCGCATCCACGAGCTCGGCGCGCCGGCCGTGATCGTGACCGGCGGGCACGGCGACGACCCGGTCGACCATCTCTTCGACGGCGAGCAGCACGTCGAGATCGACGGTCGAGCGCCACGACGTCCCCGCGACGCACGGCGCCGGCTGCACGCACTCTGCGACGCTGGCTGCCGGGCTGGCGAAGGCCTGTCCCTCGAGGAGGCGGCCCGAGAGGCTGCGCGGGTGGCCTCACGAGGCCGTCAAGACGGGCTCGTCGAGATCGGGGCCGGCGACGGGCCGGTGAACGTGCTTCGCATGAGAAGCCGGTGCAGGATCTCGCTCGCGATCCGCGAGCGCAAGCCGCTCGTCCACCAGATCACGAACTACGTCGTCATGAACGAGACCGCGAACGCGACGCTCGCGCTCGGCGCGCTGCCCGTGATGGCGCACGCGGTCGAGGAGGTCGAGGAGATGGCGTCGGTCGCGGGGGCGCTCGTGCTCAACATCGGCACGCTCTCGCAGCAGTGGATCGAGGCGATGCTGCTCGCGGCGAAGGCCGCGAACCGTGCCGGCGTGCCGGTCGTCCTCGATCCTGTCGGCGCGGGCGCGACCAGGCTGCGCACCGAGACCGCGCAGCGGATCCTCGACGAGACCGAGATCGCCGTCGTTCGGGGAAATCAGGCCGAGGTCGCGACGCTCGCCGGCCGCGAGGCCGAGATCCGCGGGGTCGAGTCGATCGGCGCGGGCCGCCGGCGCCGAGCTGGCGAGCGCCGCCGCGGCGCAGCTCGGCTGCGTCGTCTCGGTCACCGGCCCGGTCGACCACGTCTCCGACGGCGAGCGCGTCGATCGCCGTCGCCAACGGCCACGAGCTGCTCGGCACCGTGACGGGCACCGGCTGCATGTCCACCGCGATCACCGGCTGCTTCCTCGCCGTTGCGCGCGGACCGCCCACTCGAGGCGGCCGCCGAAGCGCTCGTCGCGTTCGGCGTCGCCGGCGAGGATGCCGCGCGCGGCGCCGAGGGGCCGGGCACGTTCCACGTCGGCCTCTACGACGCGCTGTACAACCTCGATCCGGAGACGCTCGACTCCAGGGCGAAGGTGGAGGAGTGAGGCTGCACGCGATCGTCGAGCGACCTCGCGACCGCGCTCGCCGCGGTCGAGGGCGGCGCGACGGTCGTCCAGCTGCGGCTGAAGAGTGCGCCGACCGAGGAGGTCGTCGACGCGGGGCGCCCCTTTCGCGACCTGCCCGCGACCTTCGTCGTCAACGACGACGTCGAGGCCGCGCTCGAGCTCGGGGCCGACGGCGTCCACCTCGGCCGCGAGCGATCCCGGCGCCGAGCGCGCGATCGAGCAGGGCCTGATGCTCGGGACGTCCGCGGCGACCGTGGAGGAAGCGCGCGACGGCGAGCGCGGTCGGCGCGGCCTACATCGGAGCAGGCCCGATCTGGCCGACGCCGACGAAGCCGGACGCCGATCCTGCGATCGGGCTCGACGGCCTGGCTGAGATCTGCGCAGCGGTCGCCGTCCCGGTCGTGGCGATCGGGGGATCGACGCCTCGCAACGCGGCGGACTGCATTGCGGCCGGCGCGGCGGGAGTCGCCGTCGTCCGGGCAGCCGAGCCGACGCGCGAGGCGGTCAGTGAGGCTCTCGGAGCTCGGTGAGCTCGGCCTGCTCGCCGAGCTGGAGCAGCGCGGCCTCGCGCAGCGGATCGAAAACGACGCGGCGCAGCTCGGCGACGGGCTCGTCGTCACACAGGACGCGCTCGTCGAGGGCGTCCACTTCCGCTTCGACCTCCTCGACTGGCAGGAGCTGGGCTACCGCGCGGCCGCGGTCAACCTCAGCGACCTCGCCGCCTCGGGGGCCGATCCCGAAGCGCTCGTCGTCACGCTCGCGGTCCCGTCCGACACCGAGCTCGACGACGTGCTCGCGCTCTACGAGGGCCTGAACGAGCCGGGGGTTCCGATCGTCGGCGGAGACACGACTCACGCGCCGAGGCCGTGATCCTGAGCGTGACCGCGCTCGGCCGCTCGGAGCGCGTGCCCGGGCGAGCGAGGCGCCAGGCCCGGCGACCTCCTGGTCGTCACCGGCCCGCTCGGAGCCGTGGGCGCCGCCTTCCGCGACGGGCGACTGGCGCGGCCGCCGCTGCGGCTCGCCGAGGGCAAGGAGCTGGCCGCGCGATGCGCACGCGCTGCTCGACGTCTCGGACGGGCTCGCCGTCGACGCGGGCCACATCGCGACGCGCTCCGGCGTGCGCTGCCTGATCGAGCTCGAGCGCGTGCCGCTCGCGGACGGAGCCGACGCTCGAGGACCTCGGCTTCGGCGAGGACTACGAGCTGCTGGCGGCGGTGGCCGACCCGCGGGCCGTTCACGGTGATCGGGCGCTGCGACGAGGGCGAGGGCGTCGAAATCCGCCGCGACGGCGAGCCCGTAGCTCTCACTGGTTGGGAGCACTTCGGCTGAGCCGCGCTGCCGACTTGCGCCGACGCGCGCGAGCAGCAAGGCTGTGGGCTAGGTGCTGGCGTTCGTGTTCAAGCGGCTGGTGTGGGCGGTCATCCTGGCTTGGCTCGATCACGCTCGATCCGCTTCGTCATCTTCTTCGCCCTGCCGCGGAACCAGCCGCGGCTCGAACCGCCAGGGGATCGTCGCGCCGAATCTGAATGCGGCGTACGACCTGAACAGCGACTCGCTGCCGAGGCAGTACGTGACGTTCGTCGAGCACGTGGTGCGCGGCGACCTCGGCGAGTCGCTGCGCACGCCTCAGACGGTGCGGTACGATGATCCACGACGCCGCGCCCGTCACGCTCTCCCTGATCATCGGCGGGACGATCTTCTGGCTGCTGATCGCGTTCCCGATCGGGATCCTCTCGGCGTCTACGCCCGCGATCGTTCCTCGACAAGGGGTTGATGGTGTTCGTCCTGATCGGGATCTCGGCGCACCCGGTCTGGCTCGGCCTGATCTTCTCGTACCTGCTCGGCTACAAGGCCCACCTGTTCCCGATCGCGGGCTACTGCGACTTCGTCTACGACCCGAACAGCCCGTATCAATGCGGAGGCCCGCGCTACTGGGCGTACCACATGGTGCTGCCGTGGTTCACCTTCGCGCTCCTGTTCGCGGCGCTCTACGCGCGCATGATCCGGGCGAGCCTGCTCGAGACGATGGACGAGGACTACGTGCGCACGGCACGCGCCAAGGGCGCGTCGCAGTTCCGCGTCATCGGAAGCACGTGCTCCGCAACGCGCTCCTGCCGGTGGTCGCGATGCTGAGCATGGACATCGGCGTCATCTCGTTCGCCGGAGTCGTCTTCATCGAGACCGTCTTCCAGCTGCCGGGGCTCGGGCAGCGAGCTCGTACCGAGCGCTGACGAGCGTCGACCTGCCGGTGATCCTCGGGATCTCGATCGTGATCAGCTTCGCGGTCGTGATCGTGAACCTGATCGCGGACATCGTCTACTGCTTGCTCGATCCGCGAATGAACCTGCGCGGGCCGACCCGCAGGCGGTTCAGCTCGAGGCTCCGGCTGGGCATGCGGCCGCAGCCGAGCGTCACCGAGTCGTCTACGACGTAGGGCCGAGCCACTGCGCCCACGCGTCCTCGTAGTGGGAGCGTGAGCGGGCGCCGACGACGGTCTCCTTGCGCCTCGCCGCCCTCGAACAGGATCGCGGTCGGGATGGCGAGCACGCCGAAGCGCGACGCGACGAGCGGGTTCTCGTCGATGTTCAGCTTCGCGAACTCGACCCGGTCGGCGTGCTCCTCGGCGAGGTCTTCGAGGATCGGCTCGACGGCCTTGCACGGGCCGCACCAGGGCGCCCAGAAGTCGACCACGACGGGCTTGCTCGGCCTGGAGCACCTCGCCTCGAACGTCTCGTCCGTGATCTCGCGCACCGTCTGCGTAGCTGTTCCAGGCGGCCGGCCAGAGCGCGGAGGCGGAGGGCCGGGACCTTCCAGATCGCCTCCAGCACGATCGCGCTTGCTCATCTTCGAGCCGCCCACCTCGCGGTCGGCGAACGTGATCGGCACCTCGACGACGGAGAAGCCGGCCCGGATCGCGCGGTACGTCGTCTCGATCTGGAACGCGTAGCCGCGCGAGTCGATCGCGTCGAGGTCGATCGTCTCCAGCACCCGCCGCCGGTAGCACTTGAACCCGCCGGTCAGGTCGCGGATCCCGAGCTGGAGCAGCACCTGCGCGTAGAGCGAGCCGCCGCGCGAGATGAACCGGCGCACGAGCCCCCAGTTGCGCGTCCCGCCGCCCTCGACGTAGCGCGACCCGAGCACGAGATCGCGCCCGCTCCGCCGCCTCCGCGAGCCGAGGCACGGCCGCCGGGTCGTGCGAGAAGTCGCAGTCCATCTCGAAGACGAGATCCGCGCCGAGCTCGAGCGCGCGCCGAAACCCGGCGAGGTACGCGGGCCCGAGGCCCTCCTTCCGCTCGCGGTGCAGGACGTGCACCCAGTCGCAGCTCGGCGGCGAGCCGGTCCGCGATCTCACCGGTTCCGTCCGGCGACGAGTCGTCGATCACGAGCACCTCCAGCCCTTCGAGGCCGAGCCCGCCGAGCGCGCGCACCATCGACTCGAGGTTCTCGCGCTCGTTGTACGTGGGGAGGCAGATCAGGCGGCGCACGGTCCATATCATCGCTTTGGTGGCGAAGACGCTCCCCCGCAACGCAGACGTGGCCGATCAGTTCGACCTGTTGGCCGACTTCCTCGAGCTCGAGGGCAGCGACCAGTTCCGCGCCGCTCGCCTACCGCCGTGCAGCGCAGCGCATGCGGGAGACCGGCGGCTCGATCGCCCAGCTCGCGATCGAGGGCCGCGCGAAGGAGCTGTCCGGGATCGGCAAGACGATCGAGGAGAAGATCGTCCAGATCGTCGAGGACGGCCGCGATCGAGGCGCTCGCGAAGCGTGAGCAGCGCGTCCCGCCGGACGTCGTCCAGTTCATGCACCTGCCCGGGCTCGGGCCGAAGACGGCGCGCCGCATCTGGCAGGAGCTCGGAGTCGAGACGCTCGACGACCTCAAGCAGGCCGCCGAGTCCGAGCGGCTCCGCACCCTCACCGGGCTGGGCCCCAAGACGGAGGAGAACGTCCTCAAGGCGCTGGCCACGCCGCGCAAGAAGATCGAGCGGAAGCCGCTGCTCGGGCAGGCGCTGCCGGCGGTGCGCGCGGTCGTCGAAGTCCTCCGCGAGCATCCGCCGCCGACCAGGTCAGCGAGGCCGGCAGCGTCCGCCGCCTGAAGGAGCAGGTGCGCGACCTCGACATCATCGCCACGGCGAGCGACCCGAAGGCGCTCATCGAGTACTTCACGAGCTCGCCTGGGTCGATGAGATCGTCGCCAAGGGCAACACGAAGGCGACCGTGGTCGCGAACGACGGCCTGCGCTTCGACCTCCGGGTCGTCCCTCCCGAGTCGTACGGCAACCTGCTCCAGCACTTCACCGGCTCGAAGCAGCACAACGTCGCTCTCCGCGAGGAAGCCGTGCGCCGCAAGCTCTCGATCTCCGAGTACGGGATCCAGAGACACGGAGACCGGACGAGGTCTTCACGGACAAGACCGAGGAGGCGCATGTACAAGCGGCTCGGCTATCCGTGGATCCCGCCCGAGCTGCGCGAGAACATGGGCGAGCTCGAGGCCGCGCGCGAGGGCGCGCTGCCCGCAGCTCGTCGAGCTCGCCGAGATGCGCGGCGACCTGCACACGCACTCGACGTGGAGCTCGGACGGCAAGAACACGATCGAGGAGATGGCCGCGCGAGGCAAGCGCGCTGGGCCGCTCGTACATCGCCGTCACCGATCACTCGCACTACCTCCGCGAGGGCCGCATGGAGGCGCAGAGCCGCGAGCTCGACAAGCTCCAGGAGAAGCTCGGCCGCTTCAAGCTGCTCAAGGGCGTCGAGGCCAACATCCGGGCGAACGGCGAGATCGACGTCCCCGACGACGTGCTCGCCGAGCGCGACTGGGTCATGGCCTCGGTGCACTCGGGCTTCGACAAGGACATCACCGATCGCGTGCTGGCCGCGATGGAGAACCCGCACGTCGACTGCATCGGCCACCTCACCGGCCGCAAGCTGAATCGGCGCGGGCCCGCCGACGTCGACTTCGACCGCGTCGTCGAGAAGGCGCTCGAGACCGGGACGTTCCTCGAGATCAACGCGCAGCCCGACCGCCTCGACCTCCGCGACGCGCACGCGCGCATGGCCGGGGAGGCAGGCGTGAAGATCGTGATCTCGTCGGACTCGCACGAGATCGCCGCGCTCTCCAACCTCGAGTTCGGCGTCGCGCAGGCCCGGCGCGCGTGGCTCGGCCCCGATCAGATCCTGAACACGCGCCCCTGGGGCGAGGTCAAGAAGCTCCTCAAGAAGGCGTGAAGTACCGGGCCGTCATCTTCGACCTCTGGCAGACCCTGGTCCCGTGGGACCAGGAGGAGTCGACACGCTTCAACACGGAGCTCGCTCGGACGATCGGCGTCGAGCCCGAGCGCTACCTGGAGGCGTGGCTCACGGCGAGCCATCTGCCGAATCGCAACACCGGCCCGGTCGACGGATCACTTCGCGGCGCTGTTCGGCGAGCTCGGTGTGGACGCAAGCGTCGACGACGTGCTCGCGCTACGGCGCGACCGGGCGAGGCGAGTCCTCGTCCCGCGCCCCGACGCCCTCCCCACACTCGACGAGCTCCGCCGCCGCGGGCATCTGCTCGGGATGATCAGCGTCTGCACGCAGGACGTCCCGCAGGTCTGGGACGACACTCCGCTCGGCGGGAAGTTCGACGCGACGGTCTTCTCGTGCGACGTCGGCGTGTCGAAGCCCGACCCGCGCATCTACGAGATCGCCTGCGAACGCCTCGGCGTCGAGCCGACCGAATGCCTCTTCGTGGGCGACGGTGCGAACGACGAGCTTCCCGGCGCCGAGCGCGCGGGCATGAGCGCGCTCCAGCTCAGAGCGCCGGGAGAGCAGCTCACTCCCGACGGCGAGGCCTGGCGCGGCGCCTCGATCGAGCACCTGGAAGAAGTGCTCGACCTGGTCTAGTTAGAGGCCCTTGAGCAGCTCCAGGAGCTCCGCCGGCGACGAGACGACGACGTCGGCGGCGCTCACGAGCTCCTCGGGCGCCTCGTCAGATGAGACGGCGACCCGCACCGCGAGCTCCAGCCCGTCGAGCCCGCGGAAGGCGTCGAGGTCGGTCGTGTCGTCTCCTGCGTAGAGCGCACGACGCAGCCCCGCCTCGTCGAGCAGCTGCCTGACGGCGGTCCCTTTGTGGGCCTCGACCGGCGGGCGGATCTCGAGCACCTTGCGCCCGAAGCGCGGAACGAGGCCCGCCGCGCGCGCCCGCTCGGCCACCTGCTCCAGGTACTCGAGGGCGGCGTCTTCGTCCTCGGCCTCCCGGTAGTGGAAGGAGACCGTCAGCCCCTTGTCCTCGACGGGCCAGTCCACGTCCGGCCGCGAAGCGGTGGATCTCCTCGCTCCACGCTCGCCGCGCTCGGCTCGAGCTCGAGGCCGTGGGAGCCGACGTAGCGGACGCCCTCGACGCCGACCATGCGCTCCGCGTCCTCGCCGGTGCGGCCGCTGACGCACGCGACGAGCGCGTAGCGGCCGGCGAGCCGCGCCACCTCGCGGCGCGTCTCCTCCGGAACGCGCGGCCTCCTCGGGCTGCGGGACGATCGGCGCGAGCGTCCCGTCGACGTCGAGCACGATCGCAGCCCGATCGGGAGCTTCGGCGAGACGGTCGAGCGCGGACACGGCTCGTACGATACGGCCGTGCTCGTTCTCATCGGCCTCGTCGCCGGCTTCTTCAGCGCGCTGTTCGGAGTCGGCGGCGGGATCGTCGTCGTGCCGCTGCTGATCCTGCTCGCGCGGTTCCAGGAGCGGCCCGCGATGGCCACGTCGCTCGCGGCGATCGGCTTGATCGCGGCGGTCGGGACGATCTCGTACGCGATCCGCGGCGACGTGCACTGGGGCTATGGGCTCCTGCTCGGGCTCCCGGCGGCGGTGGGAGCGGTCGGAGGCACCGCGCTCCAGCAGCGAGTCGGCGGCGCCGCTGCTCAGCTACGGATTCGCGGCCTTGCTCGCCGCGGTCGGGATCTGGCTCCTCATCTGATGTGGACCGTGCTCCTCGCGATCGTGATCGGCCTTCTGGCGGGCGCGCTCGGCGGGCTGTTCGGCGTCGGCGGCGGGATCATCTTCGTGCCGTCGCTCGTTCTGCTGTTCGACCTCGGTCAGGTCGACGCGGAGGCGACGTCGCTGCTCGCGATCCTCCCGGTCGTGGCCGCGGGCGCCTGGCGCCAGCACCGCTACGGGAACGTCCGCTGGCGCGCGGCGCTCGTCGTCGGGCTCGCTGCGGTCGCCGGCGTCGAGCTCGGAGTGCTCACGGCCAAGTCGCTGTCCGAAGTCGTCGTTGCAGCGGCTGTTCGCCGTGCTCTTGCTCATCGTGGCCGCGCAACTCGCGTGGCGTGCTCACCGTTTACCCTGAGATGGTGACCAAGCAGGACGACCTCTGGCTTGGGCTCGTCGACGAGCCGATCGGCGCGATCGTGACCGAGATCGAAGCCGAGGACCCGGAGCTTCGAGCCGCTCGTCGTCAACGCCCGAGAAGCTGCTCGCGTTCCGGACGTTCGCGAACATCCGCGTCGGCATCGTGCTCGGCCGGCTCCTGATGGAGGAAGAGGTCGAGGCCTACGACGGCTCGGAGACCTGGGTCGAGGCGCTCCTCCGCGAACCCGGAGCACCGCGACGAGATCGCGGCCGAGGTGCGCGCCGTCGCCGAGGAGCTCGCGGAGCCGCGGACGGACGAGAGCCTCGGCCCCGACGACGCGGCGCGCGACCGCTTCCGCGAGTTCGCCCGCCGCGAGCTCGGCGACTAGCTAGGCCAGCCGAGCGAGCGTCGCCACGCAGAAGATGGCCACGAACCCCGCGGCGGTCAGCGCCGACCCGCAGCCGGGACGGGTGCTGGTGCGCCTCGCGGCAGCAGGTCGGTCGCGCCCATGAACAGGAAGAAGCCCGCGTAGAGCGCGAGCAGGTGGCCGAGCGCGTACTCGGAGACCGAGAGCGACGCGCCGACGATCGCTCCCGACCAGCGGCGCGACCGCGTCGACCGCGAGCCAGGTGATCGCCTGCCGCCGGTCGTCGCTCTGGCTGAGGATGAAGCTGACCGTGTTCATGCCGTCCGCGAAGTCGTGCGAGACGACGGCGACGAACACGAGCATGCCCGGTCGTCGTGTCGACGCCGAACGCGAGGCCGATCCCGAGCCCGTCGATGAAGCTGTGCAGCGAGAGCCCCGCCGCGCCCAGCACGCCGACCTGCTCGTGCGCGCGAGCCTGCTCGGGCTCGTCGCGGTGGTGGAGGACGAGTGCGCGCTCGGCGAGGAAGAAGATCGAGGAAGCCGAGCGCCGACGAGCGCCGCCGACGCGGTGCGGCGTCGCCGACCGCGTCGATCGCCTCCGGCAGGACGTCGAAGAGCGCGACGCCGACCACGATGCCGCCGTGAGCGCGATCAGCGTCGTCAGCTCGCGGTGCAGGCGCAGCGCGACGAGCCCGCCGGCGAGCGTCGAGAGGACGGTCAGCGCGGCGAGCGGGATCGCGATCCAGTTCACAGGCAGTCCGGCAGGTGCCGTAGATCTCGAGCTCGTGCGACTCGGCGCGGAAGCCGTGCCGGCGCGTGAGCGTCCGCTGCGCGGGGTCGCGCACAGCTCGGTGTCCTCGACGGAGCCGCAGCTGAGGCAGACGAGGTGGTGGTGGTGCTCGGGCTGAGCAGCGGACGTACGCGGGCGTGCCTCGCCGGAGAGCGCGTGCAGCGGAGCCCGTCCGCCGCAGGAGCTCGAGCGTCCGGTAGGTCGTGGCGAGCCCGAGCCTGGGGGAGCTCGCGCGCGCGCGCTCGAAGAGCTCGACCGCGGTGAAGCGGCCGTCGGAGGCCTCGATCGCGTCGAGGACGGCGCGTCGCTGCGGCGTCATGCGCGTGCCGCGCCGGGAGCGAGCCCGGACGACCTCGCGTCATCGCGCGCCTCGACCCTATACTGAGAATGATTCTCAATCTCAGGTACGCGCAAGGTTCTCGGCGTCGCGCGATGCCTGATAATGATGGCCCCGTGGCTCGCCTGGCCCCAGTTGCGCTTCGCGCTCGGCGCTGCTCGTCGCTGCTGGCGGTCGGGCCGGCGCGGCGCGCACGCGTCCGAGTCGCGGCGCCGACCTCGGCGCGCGCGCTTCGCGATCCAGGTCGCGGTCCCCGGCCAGGCCGGCGGCTCGGCCGCGTCGGTCGCCGCGCCGCCGGACGCGGTCGGCGTCGGCGGCTCGTTCGCCTACCCCGCCGACGGCTCGGTCGTCAACGCCGGCTCGGTCACCTCCGGCGCCTTCGCGACGCCCGGCGCCGCGGCGACAGCGAGCGCCTCCGCCGAGGTCTCGACGATCTCGATCTTCGGCGGCGAGGTCACCGTCGGCACCGTCACGGCCAAGTCGAAGGCCTCGCGCGAACTCGACGAGCTCGTCGGCGGGACTCGGGCGGCTCGGTCGTCACCGGCCTCGTCGTCCAGGGGCAGGCGGTCGCGCCGGCGCCGGCACGCAGTTCCCGCTCGGCGACTGGGGCTACGGTCGTCACGCTCCAGCAGGGCACGGCTCGCTCGACGACGACGGCTCGACCGGGACGCGCGCGTTCGTCACCGGCGCTCCAGGTCACGCTGACCGTCGACCACTACGGACTGCCCGCCGGGACGGAGATCATGGTCGGCTACGCCGAGGCGGCGCGCGAAGGCGACGATCGCAGCAGAAGCCGCCGACGACACGCGCAACCGCAGCCGACGAAGCCGCCGGCCGAAGCAGACGAAGCGCCGTGCAGAAGCACAAGACCGCGCCGCCGCGCGTCGCGCCCGAGAAGCCGAGCCTGACGGTCCGGCCGCCCGCCGGACGTCACGCCTCGCCTGACCGCGGGCGGCTACGTCTTCCCGGTCTACGGCCCGTCGTCGTTCGGCGACACGTTCGGCGCGCCGCGCGGCGACGTCACGTCGGCTGGCACCACGGCGAGGACATCTTCGCGCCGCTCGGCGCGCCGCTCCTCGCGGTCGCCGACGGCACGGTCTTCTCGGTCGGCTGGAACGACATCGGCGGCTATCGCCTCTGGCTCCGCGACCGCGACGGCAACGAGTTCTACTACGCGCACCTCTCCGCCTACTCGCCGCTCGCGGTCAACGGCGCGCAGGTCAAGGCGGGCGCACGTGCTCGGCTTCGTCGGGCAACACCGGCGACGCCGCAGACGACGCCGTACCACCTGCACTTCGAGATCCACCCGGTCGGCGCTGCTCTACCTCGGCTACGACGGCGCGGTCAACCCGTACCGCGTACCTGATGGCCTGGCAGCGGCTCGCAGGACGTCGCTTCGCGCAGGTCGCGGGCTGGGCGCCGCCGGTCTCGCCGACGAGCAGCGCCCCGAAGCCCGGCGCGATCCTGCTCTCGTCGACCGACATCTCGACCGCGACGGCCTCGACCCGGGCTCGCTCGCAGCGCGCGCTCGAGCAGGCCGCAGCGCGACCGCGGCAGGCGAGTGCGGCGCTGACGGCGCGGCCTGCGACGCGCGCGCGACTGGCGCTAGGCGCAGTTGCCGCCGGTCGTCGTTCCTGCCGGTACGTCGAACTCTTCGCTTTCGCCGAAGACCTTGTCCTGCAGCCAGCGGCGCGTCGCCGGGCCCGTCACCGGGTTGAAGAGGATCCCGAGCGTGATCCCGGCGAGCAGCAGCTCGTGTTGCGCCCGGTGTGCGTCCTCCTTGCCCTGGACGCGGTCGGCGGCCTCGCGGAGATCGTCGATCGCGTCGCGCAGGTTGTCCTGGATGTCCTTGTCGGTCGCGACGCGCGCGGCGAGCGTCGTGACGCCGCGGCCGCCGATCAGCTCGTCGTAGATCTCGCGCGCGGTCTGGAACGGCGCTCTTGACGTTCTCGCGCACGTCCTCGTCCTTGAACGCGCGCTCGACGTACGGCCTCACGTCCTGGGCCCGGTCCTTGCTCGTCCTGGATCTTGGCCATTCGAATCGTCCTTTCGGTCGTGTGTCCGAGCGACTCTACCCCGCCGGAAGGGGCTGCAAACAGCCTACGCGCGACGCAGCGGCCTTGCGTTCCGGCGCGAGCGCGCCGCGCGGGCGCGGCCGTCGGCAGCGAGCCGTCGAACGCGACCTCGAGCACCTCCTCGATCCAGTCGACGAGGACGAACTCGAGCTCCTCGCGCGTCTCCTCCGGGAGCTCCTCGAGGTCGGGCTCGTTCTCGCGCGGGAAGATCACCTTCGCTGATGCCCGGCCGCTGGGCCGCGAGCACCTTCTCGCGGACGCCGCCGATCGGCAGCACCTGGCCCGTGAGCGTGATCTCGCCGGTCATCGCCGACCTCCTCCGAGACCGGCTGCCCGGTCGCGAGCGACGACGATCGCCGTCGCCATCGTGATCCCGGCCGACGGCCCGTCCTTCGGCACCGCGCCGGCGGGGACGTGGATGTGGATGTCGTTCTCGCGCGAACCACTCCGGGTCGAGCCCGAGCTCGCTCGGCGTGCGTGCGCACCCACGAGTGCGCGGCCTGCGCCGACTCCTGCATCACCTCGCCGAGCTGGCCCGTCACCTTCAGCCGGCCCTCGCCCGGGATAGGCGGTCGCCTCGATGAAGAGCACGTCGCCGCCGACCGCCGTGACGGCGAGCCCGGTCGCGACGCCCGGCTCGCGACGTCCGCTTGCGCACCTCGGCCGACGAAGCGGCGCGGGCCGAGCCACTCGCGGACGCGCTTCTCGTCGATCGCGCATGCTTCTCGCTCTCGCCCTCGGCGATCCGGCGTCGCCGCCTTGCGGCAGATGGCCGCGATCTGCCGCTCGAGGCTGCCGCACGCCCGCCTCGCGCGTGTACTCGCGGATGATCGTGCCGCAGCGCCTTGTCGGTGAACGTGAGCTGCGAGCGCGTCGAGCCCGTGCGCCTTCAGCTGCTTCGGGACGAGGTAGCTGCTTGCGCGATCCCGAGCTTCTCCTCCTCGGTGTAGCCGGAGAGCTGGATCACGTCCATCCGGTCGAGCAGCGGCGGCGGGATCGTCTCGAGCTGGTTCGCGGTGCAGATGAACAGCACCTTCGAGAGGTCGAACGGCAGGTCGAGGTAGTGGTCGCGGAAGGTCGAGTGCTGCTCGGGGTCGAGCACCTCGAGCATCGCGCTCGCCGGGTCGCCGCGGCAGTCGGCGCCCATCTTGTCGATCTCGTCGATCAGGAAGACCGGGTTCCTCGACTCGGCGTCGCGGAGCGCGCGGATGATCGTCCCGGGCATGGCGCCGATGTACGTGCGCCGGTGGCCGCGGATCTCGGCCTCGTCGCGGACGCCGCCGACCGAGATGCGGACGAACTTGCGCCCGAGCGTCCGCGCGATCGACTGGCCGAGCGACGTCTTGCCGACGCCGGGCGGCCCGACGAAGCAGAGGATCGGGCCCGAGAGGTCGCTCCTTGAGCTTCGAGACCGCGAGGTACTCGATGATCCGCTCCTTGACCTTGTCGAGGTCGAAGTGGTCCTCGTCGAGCACCTTGCGCGCCTGCTCGAGGTCGAGGTTGTCCTCCGTCGTCCTTGTCCCACGGGCAGCGTGAGGATCCAGTCGAGGTAGGTGCGGATGACGCCGTACTCGGCCGCGGCGGCCGGCAGCTTCTCGAGGCGCGCGAGCTCGCGCGTCGACCGCCTTGCGCGCCTCCTCGGGCAGCTCGACCTCGTTCGAGCCGCGTCGCGCAGCTCGTTGATCTCGGCCTGCTCCGGCGTCGCCCTCGCCGAGCTCCTCCTGGATCGCCTTCAGCTGCTGGCGGAGGAAGTACTCGCGCTGGCCCTTCTCCATCTCCGACTGGACCTGCGACTGGATCTTCGAGCCGAGCTCGAGCGACCTCGAGCTCGCGGTTGAGGATCACGAGCACCGGCGCAGGCGCTTCTCGACGTCGGCCTGCTCGAGCAGCTGCTGCTGGCCAGCGGTGTTCGGTGCCGGCGCCGGCCAGGTACGTATTGCTGCAGATGGTCGACCACCAGATCGCCATCCTCGACGCCTTCAAGCAGGCCGACCAGGTTCTGATGCAGGGTGTCTCGGGCATCACCGACCTGATCACCACGCCCGGTCTGATCAACCTGGACTTCGCCGACGTCAAGGCGGTCATGTCCAACGCCGGCTCCGCCCTGATGGGAATCGGCAACGCGCGCGGCGAGGACCGGGCCCGGGCCGCGGCCGAGATGGCCGTCTCCTCGCCGTTGCTGGAGGCCAGCATCGACGGTGCGCACGGCGTACTGCTGTCCATCGCCGGCGGCTCCGACCTCGGCCTGTTCGAGGTGTCCGAGGCGGCCAACCTGATCCAGAGCTCCGCGCACGAGGACGCCAACATCATCTTCGGCACCGTGATCGACGACGCCCTGGGTGACGAAGTCCGGGTGACCGTGATCGCCGCCGGCTTCGAGGGCGGGCAGCCGCCGCGTCGGCAGCCCGGCGTGAGCCGGTCCGCGGATCTGCGGAACTCGAGTGCGCGGCCCGCGCCGGCCGACCACCCGGCGCCCCGGCCGACGAGCGCGGGCGGCAGCGGACCGGCGGGCGGCGGGTTCGGTGGCCCCAGCGTCCCGGCGCCCGGCCCCTCGGCACCGCCCCGCCCGCGCTCGACGCCGGCACCGTCGGCCGCGGAGGACGACGACCTCGACGTACCGGACTTCCTGAAATAGGCCCGACCCCCTCGAGCCGGCCGACAGCGGGCCCGGGCGGTGCACGCCGGCCGGGACCCCGCGTGTCGGCGGCCTCGCTGCCCGGGAAGCGGCGTGCCGGCCGGTAGTGTCAGAGCCGAGTGCTGCGGGGCCGCACGGCACCCGCAGAGGCCACATCGCAGTACCGAAGACCTGCCGGGCACCGAGATGCGAGGACGATCAGATGGCGGAACGACTGAAGCGCGCAGCGGCCTGGCTCGGTCTGGTGACCGACGACCGGTACGGCGACGAGGAGCGCGTCGAGGGGTCGGAGCAGACCGAGGGCATCAGCCGCGAGGATCTGATCGGCGCCGAGCAGGACGCCGGCGCGAAGGTCACCCAGCTGGAGACCAAGCGGACCACGCCGACCGGGCCCAGCGTGATCACGACGCCCCCTCCCGCCTCAACCCCTCGGACGGCTGACGTGTCCCGCATCACCACCGTGCACCCGCGGACCTACAACGAGGCCCGCACGATCGGCGAGCACTTCCGCGACGGCGTACCGGTCATCATGAACCTGTCGGAGATGGAGGACGTCGACGCCAAGCGTCTGGTCGACTTCGCCGCTGGCCTCATCTTTGGCCTCCGTGGCACTATCGAACGTGTCACGAGCAAGGTGTTCCTGTTGTCCCCGCACAACGTGAACGTCACGGCCGAGGACAAGGAACGCATCGCAGGCGGGTTCTTCAACCAGAGCTGAGCCGCTCACGGTGCGGCTCAGACATCAACGCGAGTCGGACGGGGCAGGGCACAGGCAGACATGTACGTCGTCGGAACGGTGATCTCCTGGGTGCTGTGGGTCTTCCTGCTCATCCTGTTCGCTCGGATGATCTTGTCCTGGATCCCGGTCCTGGTCCGTGAGTGGGAGCCCCGCGGCCCCATGCTCGTCGTGGCCGAGCTCGTGTACTCCATCACCGATCCGCCGCTCCGGGCCCTGCGCAAGGTGCTCAAGCCGGTGCGGATCGGGAACGTGATGCTCGACCTGGCCTTCATCGCGCTGGCGATCCTGGTGAGCATCCTGATGCAGGTCAACCGAGCCGTCTTCTTCTGATGACGTCCCCGCGCTAGCCGACCCGTCCGGAGGGCGGGTCGCCGGCACTCCTCGGGCGGGCTCCGTCGATGTGTGTCCCAGCGACTGATTCGGTACGGTGGCGGTGTTGGGCAGGCAGTGCCTGCGCGGGCTTGATCGTGATTTCGAGGTGTGAGGAATGACGCTGTCGCTGGACGACGTGCGCAACAAGCGGTTCCGGATGGCCCGCAAGTCGGGTTACGAGGTGCTCGAGGTCGACGAGTTCGTGGACCAGGTGGAGACCGCGTTCGAGCAGCTGGTCGGCGAGAACGCCAACCTCAGACAGCAGATCGAGGCGCTGTCCGCGGCCCCCCGCGGGGACGCGACGCCCGACGGCGCCGGTGACGCGGGCGCCGAGACCCAGCCGCAGACCATCGTCGTCACCACCGGCAAGGAAGCCAGCACCGCCGTGGTCCGTCTGGTGGAGATGTCGACCGAGCAGGCCGAGCGCCTCCTGGCCGAGGCGACGGCGGACGCGGCGCGCATCCGCGCGGAGGCCGGCAGCAGCGCCGAGCAGGTCGCCGCCGACGCCCGGACCCGGGCCGAGCAGCTGGAGGCGGAAGCGCGGACCAACGCGGACCAGGTGACCAGCGAGGCCCTGAGCCGGGCTGAAGGGCTGGACCGTGACCTGGACACCAAGCGGGTCGAGATGTTCGGTGGCCTCGAGCGGGAGCGGGACGAGCTGAGCACCTCGGTGCGTCGGCTGCGCGAGTTCGAGGCCATGTACCGCGCCAACCTCACCAGCCAGCTCCACGAGCAGCTCGCCGCCCTGGAGAGCCTGCACGCCGAGCCCGACGACGCCCCGGAGCTGTCGACGCCGGTCGAACCGTCCGCGGAGACCGCCAGCGATCCGGCGGCAGGCGACGGCGACGAGGGGGGCGGGTCGTCCGACCGCGACGAGCAGCGCCACGACGCGACCGGCGGCACCAGCGGCGACACGGCCAGCGACACCCCGCGGCTGGACGCGCTGCTGGGTGAGCAGCGCTGACGCCGCGCGCCGAGCAGGCACCGGGGAAAGGGCCCGCTCCGGCGGGCCCTTCGCGCGTCCGCGGCCCGGTCGCCTCGATCCGCTCAGTGACCGGCGGAAGGACGAATTCAGCCAATTATCAGCACCGGTCGTTGAAGAAGCGCACGAACGGCCCTACTGTCTCTGTGCCACATACACCCGGAGGGGGACGCATGACCACCACCAAGGCCACCGCGGCAGCCAAGGGCGCGGCCGCCAAGCGGTCCGGTCGTGCCGAAGCTTCCGGATCCGATGCCGGGAACGGCCATCCCGAGGTCGACGCTGCCGCCCTGCCGGTCCGTGACGGTGAGGATCCGTGGACCGCGGAGGAGCTCGGTGAGGTGCGGGCTGCGCTCGAGAAGGACATCGAGCGGTTCGCCGAGCAGATCGAGATCTCGACCGCTGAGCTGGTCGGCCTGCTGCGCGACGGCAGCGAGGGCGCCGGGCGCGACCCGGCTGACGTCGGCTCGGCCAACTTCGAGCGCGACGCCGAGATGTCCTTGGCCAACAACGCCCGCGAGATGCTGGAGCAGTCCCGCCTCGCTCTCCGCCACATCGACCACGGCACCTACGGTCGCTGCGACAACTGCGGCAAGCCGATCGGCAAGGGCCGGCTGATGGCCTTCCCACGTGCCACCCTCTGCGTGGCCTGCAAGCAGCGCGAGGAGCGTCGATAACCGACGAGGGTCCGCGGCGGACAGCCCCCCGAGTGGGGGTCCGGCGGCTGTTCGTGGCCGTGGCCGCGCTGGGACTGACCCTGGACGCGGTCACCAAGATCACGGCAGTGCGGCTGCTGGACCCCGCCGAACCCGTCCGGTTGCTGAACGGTCTGCTGACGCTGCGGCTGATCCGCAACCCCGGGGCCGCCTTCAGCCTGGGTGAGCAGTTCACCGTCGTCTTCGCGCTGCTGGCGGCGGCGGTGCTCGTGTTCGTCCTGCTGCGCATGGTGCCCCGGCTCGCGTTCCGGCCCTGGGCGGTGGCCCTCGGCCTGCTGTGCGCGGGCGTGAGCGGCAACCTGGTCGACCGGATCTTCCGGCCCCCCGGCGTGCTGCGGGGTCACGTGGTCGACTTCCTGCAGCTGCCCTACTGGCCGATCTTCAACGTCGCCGACATCTGCATCAGCTCCGCCGCCGTCCTGATCATGGTTCTGGCCGTGATCAAGAACGTGGGCCTCGGCGGTGAACGCTACGCCCGTGACAGTCCGAGCCGCGCGTCGGGCAGCGCCGCGGAATGACCGAGCTGCGGGTGCTACTGGTCCCCGAAGGCTTGGAGGGCGAGCGCGCGGACGCGGCCACGGCCCGGATGCTGGGGCTGTCCCGGAGCAGAGTCGGTGACCTGATCAGCCGAGGCCAGATCCGCGTCGACGGGATCACGGCGGCGAAGTCCGACCGGGTGCGGGCCGGCGCCATGCTCGAGGTGGAGCTCGACGAGGATCGCGTCGACCTGGAGGTCGCACCGCAGGAGGTCTCCGGACTGAAGATCGTCCACGACGACGCCGACATCGTGGTGGTGGACAAGCCCGTCGGGGTGGCGGCCCACCCGAGCGTGGGGTGGGCCGGACCGTCGGTCCTCGGCCACCTGGCCGGCGCCGGCTTCCGGATCTCGACCTCCGGGGTGCCGGAGCGGAAGGGGATCGTCCAACGGCTCGACGTCGGCACGTCGGGGCTCATGGTGGTGGCCAAGAGCGAGGTCGCGTACACGGTCCTGAAGCGGGCCTTCCGGTCACGCACCGTCGACAAGACCTACCACGCGCTGGTCCAGGGACATCCCGACCCGTTCACCGGCACCATCGACGCCCCCATCGGGCGCCACCCCAGTGCCGACTACAAGATGGCCATCACCAGCGACGGTCGACACAGTGTGACCCACTACGACACCGTGCAGGCGTTCGTCGGTACGACCCTGCTCGAGATCTCGCTGGAGACGGGGCGGACCCACCAGATCCGCGTGCACATGGCCGCGATCCGGCATCCGTGTGTGGGTGACCCGATGTACGGCGCGGATCCGGTGCTCGGCCGCCGGCTCGGGCTGGAACGGCAGTGGCTGCACGCCGTCCGGCTCGGCTTCACCCACCCGACGACCGGCGAGGCCGTCGCCTTCACCTCCCCGTACCCCGCGGACCTCCAGCGTGCTCTCGACCTGGTCCGGGACGCCTGAGTCCGAGCCGAGCCTCGGAGCGGCGGACGGCGCCTTCCGGTGACGACACCGCCAGGTGACTTCGCTACTGTCGGTGTGTGCGTAGAGCGAAGATTGTCTGCACCCTCGGGCCGGCCTCGTCGTCCCCCGAGCGGCTGGCTGAGCTGGTGGCGGCCGGGATGGACGTGGCGCGGCTGAACATGAGCCACGGCGACTACTCCGACCACCAGAAGAACTTGGACAACGTCCGGGCCGCCTCCGAGGCTTCCGGCCGGCCGGTGGGCGTGCTGGCTGACCTGCAGGGGCCGAAGATCCGCCTCGGTCGCTTCGGGTCCGGCAAGGAGGTCCTTGAGTTCGGGTCCTCTTTCACCATCACCGTGGACGACATCGCGGGCACCGTGGACCGGTGCTCGACCACCTACAAGGGCCTGCCCGGTGACGTCAGGGTCGGCGACACGATCTTGATCGACGACGGCCGGCTGCAGCTGGAGGCCACCGAGGTGACCGCCACGGACGTGGTGACCAAGGTGGTCGTGGGCGGCCCGGTCAGCAACAACAAGGGGATCAACCTGCCCGGAGTGGCGGTCAGCGTCCCCGCCATGAGCGAGAAGGACACCGACGACCTGCGGTGGGCGCTGAACGCCGGCGTCGACATGATCGCGCTGTCGTTCGTCCGCAGCGCCAAGGACGTCGAGCTGGTCCACCAGGTGATGGACGAGGTGGGGCGCCGGATCCCCGTCATCGCCAAGATCGAGAAGCCCCAGGCGATCGAGAACCTGGACGAGATCATCGACGCGTTCGACGCGTTCATGGTGGCCCGCGGCGACCTCGGGGTGGAGCTTCCCCTCGAGGAGGTGCCCCTGGTGCAGAAGCGGATCGTCACCGCTGCCCGCCGGTGGGCCAAGCCGGTGATCGTGGCCACCCAGATGCTCGAGTCGATGATCTCCTCGCCGCGGCCGACCCGGGCCGAGGCCTCCGACGTCGCCAACGCCATCCTGGACGGCGCCGACGCGGTCATGCTGTCGGGGGAGACCAGCGTCGGGGAGTACCCGGTCCGCACTGTCGAGACCATGGCTCGGATCGTCGACAACACCGAGAGCCACGGCCTGGACCAGATGCACGACATCGACTGGGATCCGCACACCACCAGCGGGGTGATCACCAAAGCCGCCGCCGAGGTGGGGGAGCGCATCGACGCCAAGTTCCTGGTGGCCTTCACCAGCTCCGGCGACGCCGCCCGGCGGCTGTCCCGGCTCCGGTCGTCGATCCCCGTGCTCGCCTTCACCCCGCACGCCGCCACCCGGGCCGCCCTCACCCTCAGCTGGGGCGTCGAGTCTTTCCTGGTCCCGATGGTGTCCCACACCGACGAGATGATCCGCCAGGTCGACAAGGCCATGATCGAGACCGGCCGCCTCCAGGAAGGCGAACGGGTGGTCATCGTCGCCGGCTCCCCGCCCGGCGTCGCCGGCCACACCAACATGGTCCGCGTCCGTCGCCTCGGCGCGCCCCTCTGACCTGCCTTCGCTTCACTCCGACGCCGACTCAAACGCGTGATCGTGAACGATTCTGTAGCAATGACGCGGCACAACCGTTCACGGTGGTGCGCGGCCCACCCGGTTCCGTGCACGCGCGGGGCACGCGGGCCGCGTCGGAGCGAAGCGGAGCAGACAACTCGGAGCGAAGCGGAGCAGACAACTCGGAGCGAAGCGGAGCAGACAACTCGGAGCGAAGCGGAGCAGACAACTCGGAGCGAAGCGGAGCAGACAACTCGGAGCGAAGCGGAGCACAGACAACACGGTGCCGGGAAGGGGAGTCGAACCCCTATGTCCTTGTGGGACAGACGGGTTTGAGCCGTCCGCGTATACCTTTCCGCCACCCCGGCGAGGATGGGCCCGAGAGCGCGCTCATTCTGCCACAGCGCGGGCGACCGATCGGTCCACTCGCGCCGCGCACCCCCCGCGGCGGGGTGGTGTCGGGGCGATCGGCGGCAGCAGTGTCGTAACACGACGTGGTTAGAGTGTGGCCCGTGACGAACGCAGACGCCCCGAGCAGTGGCGCAGGGGGAACCCGAGTGGTGGTGGCCGAGGACGAGGTGCTGATCCGCCTGGATCTGGTCGAGATGCTCACCGAGGAGGGCTACGACGTGGTCGGCCAGGCCGGTGATGGGGAGGCCGCGGTCGAGCTGGCCACCGAGCTCAGGCCGGACCTGGTCGTGATGGACGTCAAGATGCCCAAGCTGGACGGCATCTCGGCGGCCGAGAAGATCTCCGCCGACCGGGTCGCCCCCGTGGTGATGCTGACCGCCTTCAGCCAACGTGACCTGGTCGAGCGGGCCAGCCGAGCCGGCGCGATGGCCTACGTCGTCAAGCCGTTCGGCAAGGCCGACCTGATCCCCGCCATAGAGGTCGCCCGCGCCCGGTACGCCGAGATCCAGGCCGTGGAGGCCGAGGTCTCCGACCTCACCGAGCGGCTGGAGTCCCGCAAGGCGGTCGACCGGGCCAAGGGCCTGCTGCAGACCGGTCTGGGGCTGACCGAGCCCGAGGCGTTCCGGTGGATCCAGAAGACCGCCATGGACCTGCGCAAGTCCATGCGCGAGGTGGCCGAGGGGGTCATCGAGCACGGCTCCAGCGGCAGCAAGAAATAGCGTGTGAAGGCCGGTTCGACTTTCGTTCGTGTAACGAACTGGGAACACGACCGGCGAAAACAGCGCAGCACGCGCCGAGGCACGTAGGGTGCCTCATGCTCGCGCATCGCGGCAGGACTGGGCCGTGCCCAGCGGCGGTGGCGGACCAAGGATTCTCAACAGGAGGAAAATGTGGGCAAGCGAAAGCTCATGATCGCGGGGGCGACCCTGCTGGCAGCGTCACTGGCCATGTCGGCCTGCGGTACCCGCAACGAGAGCGGCGGCGAGACCGGTGGCAGCGAGGGCAAGGTGGCCAAGATCGGCGTCATCGCACCGCTGTCGGGTGATCTCTCCGCGCTCGGACTGGGTATCAAGAACTCGGTCGACCTGGCCATCAAGCAGGCCAACGAGGCGAAGACCATCCCCGGCTGGACTCTGGAGCTCGACGCGCAGGACGACCAGGCGACCCCGGACGTCGGCAAGAACGCGGCCACCAAGCTGGCCGGTGACGACACCGTGGTGGGTGTCGTGGGCACGCTGAACTCCTCGGTGGCGCAGTCGGTGCAGCCGGTGCTGGCCTCGGCCAACATCACCCAGGTCTCCCCGGCCAACACGGGCACGGGGCTGACCAAGGGCGCGGACCTGAGCAAGCCGACCCGCCCCTACGCGACGTACTTCCGGACCTGCACGAACGACGCGATCCAGGGTCCGTTCGCCGCCCGGTACCTGTACACCACCGCGGGCATCAAGAAGGTCGCGACGATCCACGACAAGAAGGCCTACGGCCAGGGCCTGGTCGAGGCGTTCACCGGCGAGTTCAAGACCCTCGGCGGCGAGATCGTGGCGGCGGAGACCATCAACCCCGATGACAAGGACTTCTCCTCCGTCATCAGCAAGGTCAAGGGCGCCAAGCCGGACGCCGTCTACTACGGCGGGGAGTTCCCGCAGTCCGGCCCGCTGAGCCAGCAGGCCAAGGCCGCCGGGCTCAGTGTCCCGCTGATGGGCGGCGACGGGATGTACGACCCGGGCTTCATCAAGCTGGCCGGCAAGACCTCCGAGGGTGACCTCGCCACCTCGGTCGGCGCGCCGACCGACTCGCTGGCCAGCGCCAAGGAGTTCGTCAGTGCCTACACCGCCGGGGGCTACAAGGATCCGTACGCCGCGTACGGGGCCTACTCCTACGACGCCGCCAACGCGATCATCCAGGCCCTGAAGACGTCCCTGGCCAGCGCCGAGGACGCCAAGTCAGCACGCCAGGCCACCGTGGACGCGATGGCCAAGGTCTACGTTCGACGGCGCCACCGGCAAGGTCGCCTTCGACCAGTACGGCGACACGACCACCAAGGTGCTCACCACCTACAAGGTCGAGGGCGGCAAGTGGGTGCCGGCCAAGACGGAGGAGTTCAAGTAACCGGTGGCTTCGGCCACCTGAGTACCACCACGGATCGGGGGCGGACCGCGACGGTCCGCCCCCCACCCGGGTGATCCCTCATCCGCTTGGTCCGGTTCTCACTCGGAGGTGGAAGGTTGGAGCTCTTCTTCCAGCAGCTGGTCAACGGCCTCTCGCTGGGCGCCCTGTACGCACTCATCGCGGTGGGTTACACCGTGGTCTACGGCATCGTGCAGCTGATCAACTTCGCACACGGTGAGATCTTCATGATGGGTGCCTTCGGCGCACTGTCCACCTGGTTGCTGATCGGGTCGCAGTCCGGGTCGCTGTCGCTGCTGCTGCTCCCGGTGATGCTCATCGGTGGCGTGGCGGTCTCGGTCGGGGTCGCGCTGCTCACCGAGCGCCTCGCCTATCGGCCGTTGCGGAACGCCCCCCGCCTGGCTCCGTTGATCACCGCCATCGGAGTGTCCATCTTCCTCCAGGAGCTGGTCCGGCTCTTCTACGGCAGCATCCCCGGGTTCCCGGACGCCAAGCTGGCCATTCCCTTCCCCCAGATCGACGTCGTCACCGGCCCGGCCCTGAACCTGGGCGGGGTGCTGATCCAGCGGGCCGCGCTGTTCACCCTGGTGGCGCTGGTCATCTGCACCGTGTTCCTGTTCATCTTCGTCAACCGCACCCGGCTCGGCCGGGCCATGCAGGCCACCTCGCAGGACCCCGACACCGCCCGGCTGATGGGCATCAACGTGGACCGGATCATCATGGTGGCGTTCGCGCTGGGTGCCGCACTGGCTGCGGTCGCCGGCCTGGCCCACGGCCTTCGGTACACCAACGTCGACTTCCGGATGGGCTTCCTGGCCGGCCTCAAGGCGTTCACCGCGGCCGTCCTGGGCGGCATCGGCAACATCAACGGCGCCGTGCTCGGCGGCCTGGTCCTCGGAGTGGTGGAGGTGATGGTGACGACGTACATCCCCGGCCAGTTCGGCGGCTCGGCCTGGAAGGACGTGTGGGCCTTCGTGCTGCTCATCCTGGTCCTGGTGTTCAGACCCCAGGGCCTGCTCGGCGCCCGGGTGGTGGACCGCGCATGAAGCTCTCCAGTCCCATCACGCCCGAGGTGCAGGAGCGCACCCACCCGATCGGCCGGCTGATCGCCCTGGCCGGCGGGGTGCTGATGGTGGTCACCCCGTTCCTGCCGTGGGCCTACGACGACGGCGCACTCGACGACATGACAGTGCTCGGCTACCCCTCGCCCCTGCAGGTGCTCGGGCTGGTGCTGGGCCTCATCCTGGTGGTCGCCATCGCGGGCTCCATGCTGCCGGCCGCCCGACGCTGGCGGCGCCGGCCCAGCTGGATCCGCGCCGCCAAGGCGGCCGGCACCGGCTCCCTGGTCTACCTCCTGTTGGTCGTGATCATCATCGCGGTGGAGCTGGGCGGCCTGGTCAACGTGGTGTACGGCGGATGGCTGGGCCTGGTGGGCGCCGTGCTGGCGTTCGTCGGCACCCGGCTGCTGCGCCTCGACCGGCCCGCGACCCTCGGCGCCGGCCAGCTGGCCGCGCCGATCGAGATCATCGCCATCGCCGTCACCATGCTGGCGGCCTTCTCCGCGGCGGCCTACGCCCTGAACATCGAGGACGGCGGGGCCTTCCTCATCTTCGGGTCCTTCATCGGAGCAGTCGTGGCCATCGCCCTGCGGTCGGGACTGATGGCCTTCCTGTCCTCGGCCACCCGGCGGCACCGTAGTGTGCTCATCCTGTCCGCGTTCGTGGTCGCCTTCCTGTTCCCGTTCACCCAGGGCGGCTCGGACGCCAACATGTCCATCGCCACCCAGGTGATCATCTTCGCGGCCACCGCGATGGGGCTGAACATCGTGGTCGGGCTGGCCGGGCTGCTCGACCTGGGCTACATCGCGTTCCTCGGGGCGGGCGCGTTCACCGCGGCCATCTTGTCCAAGTCCGCCTTCTCCACCGTCGGCTGGCACCCACCGTTCATCGTCGTGGTGGTGATCAGCGGCCTGATCTCCGCCACGCTCGGCCTGATCATCGGGTCCCCAACCCTCCGTGTCTCCGGTGACTACCTGGCCATCGTCACGCTGGCCTTCGGCGAGATCTTCCGGATCTCCATGAACAACCTGGACGGCACCGACGGCCCGCTGCTGACCCGCGGCTCCAACGGGATCCCGGCTATCCCGGACCTGACCCTGTTCGGGTTCAACTTCGGCCGACCGCATGAGCTCCTGGGGCTGGAGCTGGGCCGGTTCTCCAACTACTACTTCCTGCTGCTGCTGGTCATCGGGCTGATCATCCTGGTCTTCTCCCGACTCAACAACAGCCGGATCGGGCGGGGCTGGGTGGCCATCCGCGAGGACGAGAAGGCCGCTGAGGCGATGGGCGTCAACGTCTTCGGTCTCAAGCTGTTCGCCTTCGCCGGGGGTGCGTTCCTGGCCGGGGTGGCCGGATCGGTCAAGGCCCACGTGGACGTCTCGGCCACCCCGGACCAGTACGTGTTCCTGCAGTCTGCCTTCCTGCTCGCCGCCATCGTCCTCGGCGGCATGGGCACGGTCCTCGGTGTGCTGATCGGTGCCACCATGTTGATCCTGCTCCCGGAGAAGCTCCGGTTCGTGTCGGAGTACCGGCTGCTGATCTTTGGTCTGTTGCTGGTGATCATGATGCGCTTCCGCCCGGAGGGTCTGGTGGCCAACCAGCGACGCCAGCTCGAGTTCCACGAAGAGGACGAGGAGCTGGCCGAGCAGATCACCTCGGCACCCGGTGTGGTCGAGGAGGTACGGCGATGACGACCCCTGCGGCCACCACCGACGAGGCCCCGGTTCTGCTGGCGGAGAACGTCACCATGCGGTTCGGTGGCCTGACCGCCGTCGACTCGGTGAACTTCGCCGTCAAGCCGGGCGAGATCATGGGCCTGATCGGGCCGAACGGCGCCGGCAAGACGACCTTCTTCAACTGTCTGACCGGCATGTACCTGCCGACCACCGGCCGGGTCGTGTTCAACGGCAGCGTGCTGCCGCCGAAACCGCGCAAGGTCGTGCTGGCCGGGATGGCCCGGACGTTCCAGAACATCCGGCTGTTCCCGAACATGACCGCCCTGGAGAACGTCATGGTGGGGCGCTACTGCCGCACCACGGCCGGACCGTTCACCTCGATCATCAGGGGTCCCAAGTTCCGTCGCGAGGAGTCCGCCACCCGGGCGAGGTCCCAGGAGCTGCTGGACTTCGTCGGGCTGGGTGCGACCACCGACAGCCTGGCCCGCAACCTCCCCTACGGTGACCAGCGGCGGCTGGAGATCGCCCGCGCGCTGGCCACCGACCCGAAGCTGGTGCTGCTGGACGAGCCGACGGCCGGGATGAACCCGCAGGAGACTCGGCAGGCGGAGGAGCTGATCTTCCGGATCCGCGACCTGGGCCTGGCCGTGGTCGTCATCGAGCATGACATGCGGTTCATCTTCAACCTGTGCGACCGGGTGCTGTGCCTGGTCCAGGGCAAGGCGCTGATCGAGGGCACCCCGACCGAGGTCCAGTCGGACCCGCGGGTGATCGAGGCCTACATCGGCACCGGCCCCGAGGACGCCAGCCAGCTGGAAGCAGAGCTCGAGGGGGACTCCGATGCTTGAGGTCAAGGACCTGAAGGTCGCCTACGGCCGGGTCCGCGCGGTGAAGGGGATCAGCTTCTCCGTGGAGGAGGGCCAGGTCGTCACCCTGGTCGGGACCAACGGCGCCGGCAAGACGACCACCCTGCGGACCATCTCGGGGCTGATCAAGCCCGAGTCGGGGGAGATCTGGTTCGACGGCAAGCGGATCGACGCCGTGCCGGCCCATCAGGTGACCATCCGTGGTCTCGCCCACTCACCGGAGGGGCGGCGGATCTTCCCGCGGCTGACGGTCGAGGACAACCTGCGGCTCGGCGCCTTCGCCCGCCGCGACGCCAAGGCCGTCGCCCAGGACCTGGAACGCGTCTTCACCCTGTTCCCGATCCTGCGCGACCGCCGGGCCCAGCCCGCCGGGACGTTCTCCGGCGGCGAGCAGCAGATGCTCGCCATCGGTCGGGCCATGATGAGCCGGCCGAAGCTGATGATGCTGGACGAGCCGTCGATGGGGCTGTCACCGCTGATGATGCAGCGGATCATGAACACCATCACCGAGCTGAAGTCGGAGGGTGTCACCATCCTGCTGGTCGAGCAGAACGCCCAGGCCGCGTTGTCGCTGGCCGACTACGGGTACGTGCTGGAGGTCGGGAAGATCGTCCTCCAGGACACCGGCAAGAAGCTGTTGACGGACGAGAACGTCCGTAAGGCGTACCTCGGCGAGGACTGAGCCCTCGCTGGTCTCGTGGTCGGGCAGGACCCTCCTTCACCCCAGCTCCCGCGGCCCGCCCGGCTCGCCACGGGGTAGCACCTCGGTTCGCGGGGCGAGGAGGTCGACGGGGGTGGGGCGGGGGGCGGTGAGCTGGCAGGTGACGCGGGCGGTGCAGAGCCGGTCGCCCTCGTCGTCGGTGAGCACCACCTCGTAGCTGGTGACGGTCCGGCCGAGGCGGAGGGCGGTTGCAGTGCCGGTGACCCAACCGGTGGCCGCCGGGCGGTGGTGGGTCGCGTTGATGTCCACGCCGAAGGCGAGGCGGTCCGGCAGGGCGTGAGCGGCGGAGCCGATGGAGGCCAGGGTCTCGGCCAGCACGCAGGATGCGCCGCCGTGCCAGAGCCCCATCGGCTGGGTGTTGCCCTGCACCGGCATCCGGCCGACGACGCGCTCCGCTGACAGCTCCAGCACCTCGAGCCCCATCTTGGTGTCGAGGGCGCTGCGCATGCGGGTGAACCACTCCGGGACCGTCACCGGCTCAGCGTACGGGGGGCAGGTCAGGCGTCGAGGTACCGCACAGCCTTGCTCAGCTGCCGCTTGGCCAGGCCGGTCACCCGGCGGAAGTCCTTGGCCCGCGGGTCGGAGGTGGGGACCAGGAAGGCGTACTGCGTGCTGGTCAGCAGCCGCCCGGTCCGGGTCGTCACGTAGTGCCGGGCGTAGGCGAGCCGCCGGTGGGCCTTGTCGTAGTAGACCCGCTCGACGTAGGCCCAGGTCTGGTCCGCCCCGGCGACCGACGGCGCCGGAGCGGCCTGCAGCACGACGTACAGCTTGGTGGCGTCCCGGTACGCCCGGCACTTGTTCTGCACCGCGGTCAGCCCCGCGCCGTACGCCGTCAGCCGCATCGGCGTCCGGGTAGCTCATCACCGACACCAGCAGCACGGACGCTCCGCGCCGGCTGCCCTCCACCAGCTGGGCCTCAGCTGAGGCGAGCGGCGGCACCGACTTCGCCACCGAGGGCACCCCGGGGCAGGCCTCACCGGCCCCGCCGACCACGGCCACCTTCTTCTGCTGCCGCCACGGCGACCCGAGATCCTTCGCGGTCACCAGCGCCTTGCCGAGCGCCGCCCGGTCCCGGGCCCGATCGGGCGTCGGCTGCGGGGCGGCGGGACTCGCCGCAGCGTCGGAGTCGCGGCCGCGGGCGCCGACGACGTGAGCGGCGGCGGAGGGACCAGGCCGGGGGCCGGCGCCGCGGGCGCGCAGCCGGACCCCGCCAGGGCGACCAGCAGCGACAACGCGGCCAGGCGCGCGCCAGCATCGAACCTCATCGATCCCCCAGATCCCCGCCGCCCGGGCTCGTGTCCCCCCACCGCCGGGCAGTACCTGGGATTGTGGCATCCCCGTGGCGGCGCGGGGCCGGATTGGCCGAGATGCCTCGCGCGCGGGTCCGACCGGTGCGGCGGCGGTGTCGGCGAGCGCGGATACCATCGGCTGGTGCCGACCGCAACGAAGGACGCCTCCACGCCGGCCACCACCCGCCCCAAGCTGCTGCTGATCGACGGCCACTCGGTGGCCTACCGGGCCTTCTACGCGCTGCCGGTGGAGAACTTCTCCACCCAGACCGGCCAGCACACCAACGGCGTCTTCGGCTTCACCTCGATGCTCATCAACGTCCTGCGCGACGAGCAGCCCACCCATCTCGGCGTGGCCTTCGACGTCTCCCGGCACACTTTCCGCGCGGAGGTGTACGCGGAGTACAAGGCCAACCGCTCCAAGACCCCCGACGAGTTCAAGGGCCAACTCGACCTGGTCAAGGAGGTGCTGGACGCCCTCAACATCGTGCACGTCGAGAAGGAGGGCTTCGAGGCCGACGACGTGATCGGCACGCTGGCCACCACCGCGGAGCAGGCGGGCTACGACGTACTCATCTGCACCGGCGACCGGGACGCCTTCCAGCTGGTCAGCGACCAGGTCACCGTCCTCTACCCCCGCAAGGGTGTCTCGGACCTGGCGCGGATGACGCCCCAGGCGGTCGAGGAGAAGTACTTCGCCACCCCCGCGCGATACCCGGAGCTCGCCGCCCTGGTCGGGGAGACCAGCGACAACCTGCCGGGCGTCCCGGGGGTCGGGCCCAAGACGGCGGCGAAGTGGCTGGAGACCTACGACGGGCTGGAGAACCTGGTCCTGCACGCGGGCGAGCTCAAGGGAAAGGCCGCGGAGGCGTTCCAGGAGCGCACCGAGCAGGTGCTGCGCAACCGCAAGATCAACGCCTTGATCCGCGACCTCGACCTCCCGGTCACCCTCGACGACCTGCAGCGCCGGGCCTGGAACCGGGAGGCCACCCACCAGCTGTTCGACGGGCTGGAGTTCCGGGTCCTCCGCGACCGGCTGCTCGAGTCGCTGCCGGCGGAGGACCTGACCCCGGAGGGTGGGTTCGAGCTGTCGGGGGAGCTGCTGCAGCCCGGCCGGGTGGCCGACTGGCTGGCCGAGCACGCCATCGGTGAGCGCACCGGGATGGACGTCATCGGCCACTGGGGCTCGGGCACCGGCGACATCCGGGCCATCGCCCTGGCCGCCGCCGACGGGGCGGCCGCCTACGTCGACGTCACCGAGCTGCTGCCTGAGGACGAGCAGGCGCTGGCCACCTGGCTGGCGGACCCGGAGCGGCACAAGGCGATGCACGACGCCAAGGGCCCGCTGCTCGCGGTCTGGGCCCGCGGCTGGCAGCTCAACGGCCTCACCTCCGACACCCAGCTCGCCGCCTATCTGACGCGGCCCGACCAGCGCACCTTCGACCTGGCCGACCTCACCGTCCGCTACCTGAAACGTGAGCTCAAGGTGGACGCCGGCGACGTCGACGCCGCCGGCTCCGACCAGCTCGCGCTGGACTTCGGCGACGACGACTCCGGGGCCCAGCTCGCGGCCGAGGCGGCCATGGTGCGGGCCCGGGCGGTGATCGACCTCGCGGATGCGCTCGACGTCGAGATCGAGCAGCGGGGCGGGACCAGCCTGCTGTACGGCGTGGAGCTGCCCCTGCAGGGCACCCTGGCCCGGATGGAGCAGACAGGGGTGGCCGTCGACGTCGACCACCTCGAGTCGCTGGAGTCCGAGTTCGGCGCGACCGTGACCCGGGCGGCCGACGAGGCGTTCCGAATCATCGGGAAGCAGATCAACCTCGGCTCGCCGAAGCAGCTGCAGGCGCTGCTGTTCGACGAGCTGGGGATGCCGAAGACCCGGCGGACCAGGACCGGCTACACCACCGACGCCGACGCGCTGCAGCAGCTGTACGTCAAGACCGAGCACCCCTTCCTGGCCCAGATGCTGATCCACCGGGACGCCATCCGGCTCAAGCAGACGGTCGAGGGCCTGCTGAAGTCGGTCGCCGACGACGGCCGGATCCACACCACGTACGTGCAGACCATCGCGGCCACCGGCCGGCTGTCCAGCACGGACCCGAACCTGCAGAACATCCCGATCCGCACCAACGAGGGACGTCGGATCCGGGAGGCGTTCGTGGTGGGTCAGGGTTACGAGGCGCTGATGTCGGCCGACTACTCGCAGATCGAGATGCGGATCATGGCGCACGCCAGCGAGGACGCCAGCCTGATCGCGGCGTTCAAGTCGGGGATGGACTTCCACACCGTCACCGCCTCCCGGGTCTTCGGGGTGGCCCCGGACGCGGTCTCGCCGGCCGAGCGGGCCAAGATCAAGGCGATGAACTACGGCCTGGCGTACGGGCTCAGCGCCTTCGGGTTGAGCCAGCAGCTGGGCATCGACACGTCCGAGGCCAAGGCCCTGATGGACGAGTACTTCGAGCGCTTCGGCGGGGTCCGGGACTACCTGCGCACCCTGGTCGTCGGCGCCCGCCGGACGGAGTACACCGAGACGATCCTGGGTCGCCGCCGCTACCTCCCCGATCTGATGAGCGACAACCGGCAGCGCCGCGAGATGGCCGAGCGGATGGCGCTGAACGCCCCGATCCAGGGCTCCGCCGCCGACATCATCAAGGTCGCCATGCTCGACGTGGAGAAGGCCCTGGCCGACGCCGGCCTGCGGAGCCGGATGCTGCTCCAGGTGCACGACGAGCTGGTCTTCGAGGTTGCCCCGGGGGAGCAGCAGGTCCTCGACGCCCTGGTCCGGGACAAGATGGGGCACGCTGTGGAGATGGAGGTACCGCTCGACGTCTCCGTCGGGGTCGGCCGCTCCTGGCACGCCGCCGCGCACTGAGCCCGGCACCCGCCGAGCCGTACCCACCGCGTTCGCCCGCGCACCCCTGGTCGTACCCCGCAGGGTCTCGAGGCCGGCGCGGATGCGTCGAGAGGGCGCACGGGGCGCGACCGGGCGTCAGACCTCAGGCCCGCCGGACGGGCTGCCAGCTGAACGCCTCCTGCCACCAGCCGTCGGCGGCCGCCCAGGAGCGGAGGATGTCGTACGCCGCCGGCAGGCTCGGCGCGTCGGTGAAGCTGTGCCGGTCGGGGCCGCCGCCGCGGATCTCGACCCGCCAGCCCTCGGCGCCCTCGTGCCGCCGGGCCCGGGCGGAGTGGTCCGGACCCCAGCCGGGGTTCTCCACGAGTACGGATGCGGCCGCCGCCTCCATCAGGGCCCGTAGGGTCTCGGGGGTCAGGTCGTCCACCACCCGGCCCGAGTCGTCGGTGCCGCGGAAGCCGGTCATGCCACCATGGTCCCCGACGCCGCCCGGGAGCCCGCCAGGGCCCTGACACGTGAATTGACCATGTTTCGCACGCCCCGGTATTCTGGGGTGTCGCTGTGGCCTGCGCGACCTCGGACGGAGTAGGTCACGCTCGTACGGGTGGGAATGTCTCAGCAGCACGTTGATCCATTCAGTTGATCCATTCATGTGTACGGATCGGGCTGCAGCACACCACACACGAGTCACCCCCTATCGGAGCTTCACTACATGACGTCCTCCCTCGAGGCACCACCCCAGGTCGCAGTCGACGACTTCGGCTCGCCGGAAGCTTTTCTGGCCGCTATCGACGAAACCATCAAGTACTTCAACGACGGTGACATCGTCACCGGCACCGTCGTCAAGGTCGACCGGGACGAGGTCCTCCTCGACATCGGTTACAAGACCGAAGGCGTGATCCCTTCCAAAGAGCTCTCCATCAAGCACGACGTCGACCCCTTCGATGTGGTCAGCGTCGGTGACGAGGTCGAGGCCCTCGTCCAGCAGAAGGAGGACAAGGAGGGGCGCCTGATCCTGTCCAAGAAGCGCGCCCAGTACGAGCGCGCCTGGGGCACGATCGAGAAGATCAAGGACGAGGACGGCGTCGTGACCGGCCAGGTGATCGAGGTCGTCAAGGGCGGTCTGATCATCGACATCGGTCTGCGCGGCTTCCTGCCGGCCTCCCTGGTGGAGATGCGCCGGGTCCGGGACCTGCAGCCCTACGTCGGCCAGGAGCTCGAGGCCAAGATCATCGAGCTGGACAAGAACCGCAACAACGTGGTGCTGTCGCGGCGGGCCTGGCTCGAGCAGACCCAGTCCGAGGTGCGGCAGAACTTCCTCACCCAGCTCCAGAAGGGCCAGATCCGCAAGGGTGTCGTGTCCTCCATCGTCAACTTCGGCGCGTTCGTCGACCTGGGCGGGGTGGACGGCCTGGTGCACGTCTCCGAGCTGTCCTGGAAGCACATCGACCACCCGTCCGAGGTCGTCGAGGTGGGCCAGGAGGTCACCGTCGAGGTACTCGACGTGGACATGGACCGCGAGCGGGTCTCCCTGTCGCTGAAGGCGACCCAGGAGGACCCGTGGCAGGCCTTCGCCCGCACCCACCAGATCGGTCAGATCGTGCCCGGCAAGGTCACCAAGCTGGTGCCGTTCGGAGCGTTCGTCCGAGTGGAGGAGGGCATTGAGGGTCTGGTGCACGTGTCCGAGCTGGCGGAGCGTCACGTCGAGATCCCCGAGCAGGTCGTCCAGGTCAACGACGACGTGATGGTCAAGATCATCGACATCGACCTCGAGCGTCGCCGGATCTCGCTGTCGCTCAAGCAGGCCAACGAGGGCGTCGACGCCACCGCCGACGACTTCGACCCGACCCTGTACGGGATGGCGGCGTCCTACGACGACCAGGGCAACTACCTGTACCCGGACGGCTTCGACCCGGAGACCGGGGAGTGGCTCGAGGGGTACGAGGAGCAGCGCGCGGCCTGGGAGCACCAGTACGCCGAGGCGCATGCCCGCTGGGAGGCGCACAAGAAGCAGGTCGAGGAGGCCGCCGACGCGCACGTGGCTGCCACCACGGCCGGCCCGACGTCGTACTCCTCGGTGTCGGAGACTCCGGTTCCGACGAGCCCGGCGGCGGTCCCCGAGGGTTCGCTGGCTTCCGACGAAGCCCTGCAGGCGCTGCGGGACAAGCTCACCGGCAACGTCTGAGCGTCGCCCACCGCAGTCCGGTCCCTCCGAAGGCCTCCGATCTCACGGTCGGGGGCCTTCGGCTCGTCCGCTGCGGTGACGCCGACCCCGTTAGGGTGCTGACCATGCTGCGGATCGCCCTGACCGGGGGTATCGCGTCCGGCAAGTCCACCGTCTCTGCCGAGCTCGCCGACCGTGGCGCCGTGGTGGTCGACGCCGACCTGCTGGCACGCGAGGTCGTCGAGCCGGGCACCCCGGGGCTGGCCGCGGTGATCGAGCGGTTCGGGCCGACGGTGCTGCGCGACGGCCACCTGGACCGGCCGGCGCTGGGGGCGGTCGTGTTCGCCGACCAGCAGGCCCGCCGGGACCTGGAGCAGATCATCCACCCGTTGGTCCGCGCGCGGGCGGCTGCCATCGAAGCCGCCCAACCCGACGGCGCGATCATCGTGCACGTCATTCCGCTGCTGGTCGAGACCGGGCAGCAGCGCGACTTCGACCTGTGCGTGGTCGTCGATGTGGATCCGGCCCAGCAGGTCGCGCGGCTGCGGGAGCGAAACGGGCTGTCGCCGGGCGAGGCTGAGGCCCGGGTCGCCGCCCAGGCGTCCCGGGCCGACCGGCTGGCCGCCGCAGACGTGGTGCTGGACAACTCCGGCGACCGCGATCATCTGCGCCGACAGATCGATGATCTCTGGCGGAAAGTGGGCCCGGGCCGGCCCCTCGGATGACATACTCGCTGTGCTCCGTCTGGCCCCGAGGACTCCGGTGCCGTGGAGTCGATCATGGTTCCGGGACCGCCCGGACCTCGGAGGAGGTTGCTTTCCGTGAAGTGCCCACGATGCGGGGCTGATCTTCCGGACGTGGCGCACTTCTGCCACGTGTGCGGGCAGGATCAGCGGACACCCGACCAGGCGCGGCGCCGGTCGTTCGCCGTGAGGCCCGACGAGCCGGTCGCGTCCTTCGCGCTGGTGTCGTCGATCATGCCGCGCGGAGCCGGCCAACGACCGCAGACCTACCGGATCGCGTTGACGCTCGCCCTGGTGGTGGCGCTGGTCGCCGCGATCTTCGGCGCGATGCCCATCGCGGTGCTGGTCGCGGCCTTCGCGATCCCGATCGTCTACATCGTCTACGTGTACGACGTCAACCTCTGGGAGGACGAGCCCATCCCCGTCACCGGTCTGGCCTTCCTGCTGACCGGCGTGCTGGCCGTCGCCTTCACGGTGCTGTGGACCTGGCTGCGCGGCCCCGCCCCGTACAGCACGCCGACCCTGGACGGGACCCTGAGCGCGGCGCCCCAGGTGGGGCCGTTCCTGATCGTGGCGGTGCTCGTCCCGATCATCGGCGAGGCCATCCGGCAGGTCGGGCCCGTGATCCTGGCGAGCCGGCCCGAGTTCGACGACCTGATGGACGGATTCACCTTCGGTGTGATCAGCGGGGTGGCGTACGCCAGCTTCGACACGATCGTGCGGCACTGGGCGCTGCTCACCGGCGGGCTGCAGGACCAGGACCCCGGACTGTGGGTCTCGTTGATCTTCCTCGAGGGCTTCGTCAAGCCGTTGATCATGGGCACGGCGAGCGGCATCGCCTGCGCAGAGTTCTCCGGCCTGGGCCGCGGGTACGACGGCTTCACCCCGCGCTACTACGCGGGCGTCGCCGCCGCCGTGGTGGTCAACATCGCCTACCAGGCCGGCACCTACCTGTTCGCGTTCGTCGGGGACATGACGCTCGGGGTGGTGCTGAGCATCGGCTGGGGTCTTCTCCTGCTGGCGATCCTCATCCTGCGGGTGCGCAACGTGCTGCACACCGGGCTGATGGAGGCCGCGCTGGAGCGGTCGGCCCGCGACGCCAGTGTCGGCGCCGGGGAGTTGCAGTTCTGTGCCGCCTGCGAGCTGCCGCTGCTGGAGCACGCGGCGTTCTGCAACGCCTGCGGCACCGCCGTCCGCATCCAGTCCAAGCCCCACCGGGAGAAGGTCGCGGCAGCTGGCGGCGAGCCGGCCCGAGGACACTGTGCCGCTGAGCGGCCCGCCGTCCGGGCCCGCCGACGGCGCCACCACCGGCGGACCGGGAGCCCGAGGCCAGCACCGATCGAGACGCCGTCCCGTCCGGACGACGACGCGCGTGACCGGTTCTACGACGACGAGGAGGGTCGGGCATGAGCCAGAACCCGCCGCCGTGGGGCCCGCAGGGCAACCAGCCGCCGGGCGGCCCACCGACGCCGAACCAGCCGACCTGGCCGCAGCAGGGCCGGCCGCCGGCCGCGTACCCCCAGGGCGGCTACCCGCCGAACCCGCCGCAGGGCGGCTACCCACCGGGTCCGCCGCAGGGCGGCTACCCACCGGGCCCGCCGCAGGGCGGCTACCCACCGAGCCCGCCGCAGGGCGGCTACCCGCAAGGTCAGCGCCAAGGCGCGTACGGCCCACCGCCGGGTCAGTACCCGCCCGGGTCGTACCCGCCCGGACCGCCGCAGGGTGGCTACCCGCAGCCACCACAGCAGGGCGGACCGCCGCCCGGGGGCTATCCGCCGGCCGGGCCGCCCTACGGCGGGCGCCCGCCGGGTCCGGGCGGGCCAGGCGGGCCGGGCCAGCCGGCGTACGGGCCGGGCTACGGCCAGCAGCCGCCGCCCGGCCCGCCGAAGAAGAAGAGCAACCTGACCATCATCGGCATCGTGGTCGCCGCCGTGGTGCTGCTCGCCGCCGTCGGCGGCATCCTCATCGCCCTCAACCGGGGCGGGGACCAGCCCACCACGACGATCACGCCGTCCCAGCCGACCACCGAGCCCACCACCGAGCCCACAAACGAGCCCACCAGCGCGGCGCCGACCGACCAGCCGACCTCGGCGGCGCCGACGACCGAGGCGCCCACCTCCAGCGCTCCGACCACCAAGGAGCCGTCCACGGCCCCCACCCGGCCGCCGGACAGCAAGAGCATCGACCTCGGCAACGGGATCCGGCTCACCCCCGCGTCGGGCTGGAAGGTGGCCAAGGCGTCCAGCAAGAACGCGGCCCAGCTCACCGACGGGAAGAGCATCTTTCTCGGCCAGAGCGTGAAGATCGACCCGAGCACCAACCCGGGCCAGCTGTGCACCGCGTGGCACAAGCAGGTGGCCGAGGGCACCTCGGGCGGCAAGTTCGCCGACCCGAAGTCGGTGAACCTGGGCAGCGGCAAGCTCAGCGGGGCCAGCTGCGCGGCGCAGGTGACGGTGTCCAGTGGCCAGGGTTCGACGAAGATCCTGCTGTTCACGGTGGTGTCGGTCCGCAAGAGCGACGGGGTGACGGTGTTGGGGACCGCGTACTTCACCAGCGCGGCCGACACCGAGGCGCTGAACAAAGACTTCACCGCCATGGTCAACTCGATGCTCAAGACCCAGGTCTGACCCGGGCCGGGGCCCTGGACTACCACGGATCGGGGTGCACCCGTCGGTTGGCGGGTGCACCCGTCCGGCCGGAGCAGTGTCAGCGCCCGGACGTAGGCTCGGCGCATGCGTCCTGTGGCAGACCTGAAGCGGACGGTGGCCCCGCTGCACGTCGAGAGTGACTTCTCGCCCTCCGGGGACCAGCCGGGGGCGATCGACGAGCTCGAGCGACGGGTCCACGCCGGCGAGCAGGATGTGGTGCTGCTCGGCGCGACCGGCACCGGCAAGACCGCGACGGTGGCCTGGCTGGCCGAGCGGCTGCAACGGCCGATGCTGGTGATGCAGCCCAACAAGACCCTGGCGGCCCAGTTCGCCAACGAGCTGCGTCAGTTCTTCCCGAAGAATGCGGTGGAGTACTTCGTCTCCTACTACGACTACTACCAGCCGGAGGCGTACGTCCCGCAGACGGACACCTACATCGAGAAGGACTCCTCGCTCAACGAGGAGGTGGAGCGGCTGCGCCACTCGGCGACCAACTCGCTGCTCACCCGCCGGGACGTCATCGTGGTCGCGACGGTGTCGGCCATCTACGGCCTGGGGACACCCCAGGAGTACGTGGACCGGATGGTGCAGCTGAACGTCGGCGACGAGATCGACCGGGACGCCCTGTTGAGACGACTGGTCGGGATCCAGTACGCCCGCAACGACCTGGCCGGCACCCGGGGCACGTTCCGGGTCCGGGGGGACACCCTCGAGGTCTTCCCGATGTACGAGGAGCTCGCCGTCCGGGTCGAGTTCTTCGGCGACGAGATCGAGAAGCTCAGCACCCTGCACCCGCTGACCGGCGAGGTGGTGACCGAGGACGACCAGGTCCACCTTTTCCCAGCCAGCCACTACGTGGCCGGACCTGAGCGGATGGAACGGGCGATCGGTGGGATCGAGGCCGAGCTCGGCGAGCGGCTGGCCGAGCTGGAGCGCCAGCAGAAGCTGTTGGAGGCGCAGCGGCTGCGGATGCGCACCAGCTACGACATCGAGATGATGCGGCAGATCGGCACCTGCTCCGGGATCGAGAACTACTCCCGCCACATCGACGGCCGTGGGCCGGGGACGCCGCCGAACTGCCTGCTCGACTACTTCCCGGAGGACTTCCTGCTCGTCATCGACGAGTCCCACGTCACCGTGCCGCAGATCGGTGGCATGTACGAGGGCGACATGTCACGGAAGCGGACGCTGGTCGACCACGGCTTCCGGCTGCCCAGCGCGATGGACAACCGCCCGCTGCGGTTCGAGGAGTTCGTGGAGCGGATCGGGCAGACCGTCTACCTGTCGGCCACCCCGGGGAACTACGAGCTGGCCCGGTCCGACGGGCACGTCGAGCAGCTGATCCGCCCGACGGGCCTGATCGACCCCGAGGTCATCGTCAAGCCGACCCAGGGCCAGATCGACGACCTGATGGCCGAGATCCGCCTGCGCACCGCCCGCAACGAGCGGGTGCTGGTCACCACCCTCACCAAGAAGATGTCGGAGGACCTCACCGACTACCTGCTGGAGAACCAGATCCGCACCCGCTACCTGCACTCCGAGGTCGACACCCTCCAGCGGATCCAGCTGCTGCGGGAGCTCCGGATGGGGGAGTACGACGTGCTGGTGGGCATTAACCTGCTGCGGGAGGGCCTGGACCTGCCCGAGGTGTCCCTGGTGGCCATCCTCGACGCGGACAAGGAGGGGTTCCTCCGCAGCGAGAAGAGCCTGATCCAGACCATCGGGCGGGCCGCCCGCAACGTCTCCGGCCAGGTGCACATGTACGCCGACAAGATCACCGACTCGATGGCGGCGGCGATCGACGAGACCAACCGGCGGCGGGAGAAGCAGGTCGCCTACAACACCGCCAACGGCATCGACCCGACCCCGCTGCGCAAGAAGATCGCCGACATCACCGACATGCTGGCCCGCGAGGACGCCGACACCGACGAGCTGTTCAGCGGCCGGAACGGGCGCCGGCAGAAGACCATGGTCCCGTCCCTCGGCCAGAAGGAGGTCGCGGACCGCGCCCACAAGCTGGCCGGGCTGCCGGCCGGAGACCTGGCCGACCTGATCCAGGACCTGACCACCCAGATGCACGCCGCGGCCGCGGACCTCCAGTTCGAGGTCGCCGCGCGGCTCCGGGACGAGATCTCCGACCTGAAGAAGGAGCTGCGCCAGATGCTGGAGGCCAGCCGGTGAGGCGGGTCGGGCGGCGCAAGGGCGGCCGGGTCCGCTCGGCGCCGTCCCATGGAGGCCTCCTCGATTCGGCGGGCGTGCCGTGGCCAGGGATACTTGGGGGCGGAGGGGAGTATTCCCGCCCGCGTCGGTGTCGTCAGCACGGAGGGGTTCTGGGGTCGCGCCGCGACCTCGTGACAGCCCAGCCCGGCACCGCGGCTAGCCTAAGCGGCTAGCGGAAGAGACCTCCGGGATCGTCGCATTCTCGGATACCTCCTCGGAAGGGGCACCTGCGCCCATGGATGTCCACCTCTACGCCTGGGTCATCACCGTCGTCGTGATGGTGGCCATCCTGGCGATCGACGTCTTCATCATCGGCCGCCGCCCGCACGAGCCGTCGATGAAGGAGGCCGGCACCTTCATCGGGGTCTTCGTCGCGCTGGCCCTGTTGTTCGGGCTCGGGGTCTGGTGGGTGGCGGGGCCACGGTACGCGGGGGAGTTCTACGCCGGGTGGCTGACCGAGTACAGCCTGTCGGTCGACAACCTGTTCATCTTCGTCATCATCATGACCAAGCTGAAGGTGCCGCGGCACCTGCAGCAGTTCGCCCTGATGGTGGGCATCATCTTGGCCCTGGTGTTCCGCGGCATCTTCATCGCCGTCGGGGCCGCCGCCATCAACCAGTTCTCGTGGATCTTCTTCCTGTTCGGCGCCTTCCTCATCTACACCGCCGTCAAGCTGGTCATCGACTACCGGAACCACGACGACCACGACGAGGACATGCCGGACAACCCGCTGATGCGGGCGGTGAAGAAGCGGTTCAACGCGGTCGAGGAGTTCCACGGTCCCAAGCTGACGATCGTCCGCGACGGGAAGCGGATGATCACGCCGATGCTGATCGTGATCATCGCCCTCGGCAGCACCGATCTGCTCTTCGCGCTGGACTCGATCCCGGCGATCTACGGCCTGACCCAAGAGCCGTACCTGGTCTTCACCGCGAACGTCTTCGCCCTGATGGGCCTGCGCCAGCTGTACTTCCTGATCGGTGGGCTGCTGCGCAAGCTGGTCTACCTCTCGCTCGGCCTGTCGGTGATCCTGGCCTTCATCGGCGTCAAGCTCGTGCTGCACGCCCTGCACACCTACCACCTGGCCGACTGGGCCCCGTTCGGCGGCGAGATCCCGATCTGGCTGTCCCTGCTGGTGATCATCGGCACGCTGCTGATCACGACCGTCGCCAGCCTGGTGAAGACCCGGTACGACGAAGACACCGCTGCGGCCCAGGAGTCGAGCTCCTCGCGGGCGGAGTAGAGTCCCGACCACGACAGCGGCCCGCACTCGACGAGGAGTACGGGCCGTTGCCTTGTCCGGGTCGCTCTGTCCCGAGGCGGGGCTCAGGCCACCTGGCTGGCCTGCTGCTGCGCCGGTTCGGCCGGTTCGATGGCCGCCGCCACCAGCTCCGCCACGTCGGTGCTGAGCACCACGGTGATGTCGGCCAGCACGTCCGCGGGGACCTCGTCCAGGTCCGGCTCGTTGCGCTGCGGCAGGAACACGGTGCTCAGACCGGCGCGCTGGGCGGCGAGGAGCTTCTGCTTCACCCCGCCGATCGGCAGCACGCGGCCGTTCAGGGTGACCTCGCCGGTCATCCCCACGTCGGAGCGGACCGGTCGGCCCAGGGCCATCGAGGTCAGCGCCGTCACCATGGTCACGCCGGCCGACGGCCCGTCCTTAGGCACCGCGCCCGCGGGCACGTGGATGTGGATGTCGCGGTCCAGCACCGAGTGGTCGGTGATCCCGAGCTGCTCGGCGTGCGCCCGTACGTACGAGAGGGCGATCTGCGCGGACTCCTTCATCACGTCCCCGAGCTGTCCGGTCAGGGTCAGACCCGGCTTGCCCTGGCACCGCGCCGGCCTCGATGAACAGGACGTCCCCGCCCAGGCCGGTGACCGCGAGTCCGGTGGCCACGCCGGGCACCGCCGTGCGCTCATGGGTCTCCGGCGTGAACCGTGGGCGGCCCAGGAAGTCCCGGAGGTTCGCGACGTCGATCTCGATCGGATCGGCGGCGGTCTCCAGCTGCCGGGTCGCGACCTTGCGCAGCGCCTTGGCCAGCAGCCGCTCCAGCTGCCGGACCCCCGGCTCCCGGGTGTAGTCGGCGGCGATCTCCCGCAGCGCGGCGTCGGTGAACGACACCTCCTCGGCCGTCAGGGCGGCCAGCTCCAGCTGCTTGGGCAGCAGGTAGCCGCGGGCGATGGCGATCTTGTCGTCGGCGGTGTAGCCGTCCAGCGTGACCAGCTCCATCCGATCCAGCAGGGGCTGGGGGATGTTCTCGATCACGTTCGCGGTGGCCAGGAACAGCACGTCCGACAGGTCCAGGTCGACCTCCAGGTAGTGGTCCCGGAAGGTGTGGTTCTGCGCCGGGTCCAGCACCTCCAGCAGCGCCGCGCTCGGGTCCCCCCGGTAGTCCGAGCCGACCTTGTCGATCTCGTCCAACAGCACGACCGGGTTCATCGAACCCGCCTCGGTGATGGCGCGCACGATCCGGCCGGGGAGGGCCCCGACGTAGGTGCGCCGGTGACCCCGGATCTCGGCCTCGTCGCGCACCCCACCGAGGGCGACGCGAACGAACTTCCGGCCCAGCGACCGGGCCACGGACTCACCGAGCGAGGTCTTGCCGACCCCGGGCGGACCGGCCAGTGCGAGCACGGCACCGGAGCCGCGTCCGCCCACGATCTCCAGGCCGCGGGAGGCCCGTCGGGCCCGGATCGCCAGATACTCCACGATCCGGTCCTTCACGTCGCCCAGCCCGTGGTGGTCGGCGTCCAGCTGCGCCCGCGCGGCCGACACGTCGGTGGCGTCGGTGGTCCGGACGTTCCAGGGCAGGTCGAGCACGGTGTCCAGCCAGGTGCGGATGTACCCGGACTCCGGGCTCTGGTCGCTGGCCCGCTCCAGCTTGCCCACCTCGCGGAGGGCGGCCTTGCGGACGTCCTCGGGCAGGTCGGCGGCCTCGACGCGGGTGCGGTAGTCGTCGGCACCGTCGGGCTCGTCCTCGCCGAGCTCCTTGCGGATGGCGTTCAGCTGCTGCCGCAGCAGGAACTCGCGCTGGTTCTTCTCCATCCCCTCGCGGACGTCGTCGGCGATCTTGTCGTTCACCTCGACCTCGGCGAGATGGTCCTTGGTCCACGCGATCAGCTGGGTGAGACGCTCGGCGACGTCCGGGGTCTCCAGCAGCTCCCGCTTCTGGCTGTCGGTGAGGTACGGGGCGTACCCGGCGAGGTCGGCCAGCGCCGAGGGGTCGGTGACCCGGTTGACGTTGTCGATGATCTGCCAGGCGTCCCGGCGCTGCAGGGTGGCGATGACCAGCGCCTTGTAGTCGGCGGCCAGGGAGCGCACCCGCTCGGACTCCTCGGCGGTCGGCAGCTCCTCGGCCTCGACCCAGAGAGCCGCGCCCGGCCCGGAGACCCCGGAACCGATCCGGACCCGCCGCTCGGCCCGGAGCACGGCCGCGGGTTCCCCGGTCTGCAGCCGGCCGGTCTGCACGATCGACGCCACGACCCCGTACGAGGCGTACCGGTCGTCGAGCCGGGGTGCGACCAGCAGCGAGTCGTCGCTGCTGGCGCGCGCGGTGTCGATGGCCGTCTGCGCCGCGTCGTCGAGCTCGATCGGCACCACCATGCCGGGGAGGATGACGAGGTCGTTGAGGAACAGGACAGGAAGGTGGGTGGTGGTCACGATTGAGCCTCCAGTGGTCAGAGGCGCTCGGCAGAGTTGAGCGCACCTGACTCAATGCCGGGCTCCTCGACTTTGTTCCCCGTTCGCCGCCGGCGAACACCTGCTGCTGCGTCTGGGTTCTCGACCCACCTCGTCGGTTTCTCATCAACTTGTCGGTGGGCTGTCGCCTTCTCACTAACTGTCGTCCAGCGGCTCGCGCTATTCGAACAGCCTGTGTGCTGACGAGACCCCCGGGCGGCTGGTCACCTGTCACCGTGCAGCCCCCGGTCACCCGGCGGTAGGTCGGGCGGGTCATACGGCAATCGCCCTGATCGTGCCGTGGTTCGGCGAGACGGTCGTACCGGAGGCTCCGCTGCCCGGACGTCCTTCGGGGACGAGATCTTGCTTGGCGCCGCTCTCAGTCGATGGGGAGGGCTCGGTGCTCGACGATGGTCTTCATCACCAGGGTTGAGGTGAGTTTCTGCACCCCGGGCAGGGTGGCGAGACTGGTGTCATAAAGCTGTTGGAAGGTGGGCAGGTCAGCGGCGATGACCTGGAGTAGGTAGTCGGGCTCTCCGAAGAGACGCTGGGCGTGGAGGATCTGGGGAATGTCGTCGACGGCTTGCTCGAAGGCGGTGATGGTGTCTCGGTCGGCGCCGCGCATGATGACGAACACCAGCGCTTCGAAGGTCAGCCCAACCGCGGTCGGGCTGAGTCGGGCGTGGTAGCCGTCGATCACTCCAGCCTGCTCCAGCGCCCGCAGCCGACGATGACACGGCGACATCGACAGACCGACGCGATCGGCCAGTTCCGTCAGGGTCAGCCGACCATCATTCTGCAGCTCAGCAAGAATCTTCCGATCCACTGCGTCCATGCTGCTAAATCCTTCCCATGATAGGGCGTTTTCTGAGAAAAGTTGGCAACACCTTTGGCGCATTTCAGCCTAGCCTTTCTCTAGTCGTGCAGCGGATGCGTGACAGAAGTCGGGAAGGGACTGAGTGGCATGCCGGTAGCCATGATCGCGGCGTTCTGGGCCGTGTCGATGCTGTTCGTGCTCACGCCGGGCGCTGACTGGGCCTACGCGATCTCCTCCGGGCTGCGGCACCGCAGTGTGGTGCCGGCGATCGGTGGACTGCTGTCCGGCCACCTGCTGGCGACCATCGTGGTCGCCGCCGGGGTCGCCGCCCTGCTGGCCGGCTCACCCGCCGTGCTGCTCCTGCTGACGGTGGCTGGAGCCGCGTATCTGGTCTGGCTCGGGATCTCGATGCTGCGCCAGCCCCCGGAGGTGGAGATCGGACCCGACGATGCGGCGGGCTCGGCCTGGCGACAAGCGATCAAGGGCTTCGGCATCAGTGGACTCAACCCGAAAGTGTTCCTGCTGTTCCTCGCGCTGCTGCCGCAGTTCGTGGTGGCGACCGCCACCTGGCCGGTCGCAGCCCAAATCATGGTGCTGGGCCTGGTCCACGTCGCCAACTGTGCCGTCGTCTACACCGGCGTCGGGATCGGCGCCCGCCGCGTACTCGGTGCCCGCCCGGCCGCGGCCCGATGGGTCAGCCGGATCTCCGGCGCCGCCATGATCATCATCGGCACCATCTTGATCGTCGAGCAGATCCTTTCCCACCTCGGTAGCCGCTAGCCCCGTCCATCCCACAGGACCAATAGAGGTCTCGATGGTGGACCGGCAGCGACTTCCCACCGCCGGCACCGCCAAGTGAAGGACCGCATCCGAGCCAGCTTCGCCCGACAAAGCCTGATGGCCCATCTCGGTGCGCAGCTCAGGCGCATCGGTCCAAAGAGAGTTCGCATCGCGTCACCCCACCAGACCGGAGTGACCCAGCAGCACGGCTCCATCCACGCCGACGAGCAATGATCAGAACCTGTGGATGGTCCCCGGCCCGGTGACGTGAAAGGACGCACCTTGCCGAGGATGATCTGAAATCCGATTGCTCTGATCAGGACCGGCGTTGGCGCGCTGGTTCAGGAAGGTACGTCCTCATGCTCAAGGTAGTTCCCGATCCGGTCGAGGCCAACTCCACCGGCGGTGGGTCGCTGTTGGATGAGATCGTCCGCGACGGTGCGCGGCAGATGCTGGCGGCGGCGTTGCAGGCCGAGGTCGCCGCCTACATCTCCGCCACGCTGGCGAGCTCGACGCTGATGGTCGGCGGTTGGTGGTCCGCAACGGCTACCACGCCGACCGGGAGGTGACCACCGCGGCCGGTGCGGTGGCGGTGCGGCAGCCCGGGTCGACGACAAGCGCAGCGACGAGGTCACCGGCGAGCGGAAACGGTTCTCCTCGACGATCCTGCCCGCGTGGTCGCGGAAGAGCCCGCGGGTGGCGGAGGTGTTGCCGCTGCTGTATCTGCACGGCCTCTCGTCCTCCGATTTCGGACCGGCGCTGACCCGGGGCCGCTGGGTCGCGATGGCGTTCAAGCTGATCGAGTCAGCCCAGACCAGGTGGCGAATGGTGAACGCACCCCACCTCGTGGCGCTCGTCCGTGCCGGCGCCACCTTCATCAACGGCAAACTCGTCGAACGCGCCCCCGACCAAGATCAACAACCAGGAGGTCAACAAGCAGCCTGAGACACACGATCCACAGGTATTGACTATTCCTCCACGCCGGAGCTAACAATGCGATCGCCGACAGCGTCGGCGGCTACACCGCCCGCACCTGCTGGCCAGCCGACACAGAGGTCCTCACCCTCGAGGACAAGGTCAGCCTGCTCGCGCCGGCCGCCGCGACCCCCTGGAGGTCGACGGCATCGTGATCCAGTCGGGCCGCACCCTCACCGTGTCTCGACTCGACGTCTACGCCATCAGCGGCGACCATTCGTTCTCGCGGCACGGTGCCGCTTCGCAACTGGCCTCGGTCTCGCGCCAGGACGCTTGAGATCTTTCACCAGCCCACGCTTGCAACCTGTACCTAGGTACGGGTTTACCGTGGTGGCATGACCTTCATCGACGTGGACCAGGCACCGCAGGCGTGCACGCTGCCGACAGCTGAGCGACCCCTTCGGGTCGCCGAGTTCGACCAGCTGTTCACCCGTGCAGCGGGAGCCGTCGAGCGTCTCGGCCCGCAGTCGGCACGGATCACCCTCCCGCCCTCCCCGGCGATCGCGGCCGAGGCCGCGAACCTGGTCGTCCGGGAGACCGAGTGCTGCTCGTTCTTCAGCTTCTCTCTCACCGCGACCGGCGGTCGCCTCCACCTCGACGTCGCAGTGCCGCAGAACCAGACGCCCGTGCTGGACTCTCTGGTCGACTGGGTCGAACGGGTCGGCACATCATGACCGTGGGCCTGCGGGTCGGCCAGGTCGCCACTGCGGCCGGGGTCAACCTGGAGACCCTGCGGTACTACGAGCGGCGGGGGCTGCTGGCCCGTCCTGATCGCAGCCTCGGCGGACACCGCCTCTACCCGCCCGACGCGATCACTCGACTCCTCGTGATCAAGACCGCGCAGCGGCTCGGCTTCACCCTGGCCGAGATAGCCGATCTGCTCGAGGTAGGCACCCACCACCACGGCCGACCTCGCCGCCCGGCCCGCCTGCAGGCACGGGCCGCGGCCAAGCTCGCCGAGGTGGAGCAGCGGATTCCGACCTCCAGGTCATCCGCACTACCCTGCATCAGGCCCTGGACGCCGGCTGCGACGACCTGCTCGAGTGTGGCGACAGCGACTGCTGTCCCATCCCGTTCGCCGCTCTCGCCACCGACCAGGACAACCAGCGCTTTGCCTAGGCTGAAACCCCATGGTGTTGAAGTCGATGTTGCTGTTCCTCCTGGCTGCCCTCCCCGAGATCGGCGGCGCCTGGCTGGTCTGGCGAGGTGTCCGCGAACCCAAGGGCTGGGTGTGGATCGGCACCGGCGTCATCGCCCTCGGCCTCTACGGCTTCGTCGCCATCCTGCAACCCGACGCCCGGCTGGCGCTGACAGCGTGGAAGGTGGAGAGTCCCTTGTGCCCTATCGAGGCCGGGGGATCAGCCGTCGAGAGCATCGCAAAGACCCGGGCGGTCGCCGCTCACCAGCCTGGTCACCGCTGATCTTGGGGGCTCCGACCCGGTCTGAGGGAACTGACGAGAACCACGTCCCGGCCCGGATCGTCCCCGAGACATCGCGGCGGCGGGAGCTGGGTCAGCGCCCACCGTCGACGTCCGGCGCTGACGCGATGCGCTCGAGGAGTTCAGCAACGAGCCTCCAGTTCGTCGTCGGAGAGGTCGAGGGCCACGTGCTGCTCGATCAGCCGCAGATAGGTTGGCGCGGCGGCCCGGAACGCGACCCGGCCAGACGCGGTGATCATGCGAAGGCGGAGCGCTTGTCGTCCAGGTTGGTCTCGCGGGCCACGAGACCGCTGCGCACCAGGTCGTCGACCACCCTGCTCACTCGGTGCGGCTGAGGACGACCCGGCTGCCGAGATCACTCATCGTCAACCGGCCATCGGGTACGGCTTGGAGTTCGAGCAAGACGTCGTAGTACGCCAGCGAGAGTCCGTGACGGGCCCGCAGCCGTGCGTCCAGGAGTGGGACGAGCCGCGCATGCGCCCGGAGCACGCTTCCCCAGGCGTTCGCAGCCAGATGTCGTCGTGATCGAGCCATGACGAGACTCTAGGCCATTTGCGTGCGAGCGCACATAGTGTAGAGTGCGTGCAGACGCACATAATTGTCCCGCGGGAGTGACATGGCCAAGCTGCTGCACATCTCGGCGTCACCCCGCGGCGACCAGTCGGAGTCCCTGGCGCTGGCTCGCACCTTCCTCGACGCCGTCGGCTCGTCCCGGCCGGAGCTCGAGACCGCCCACTGGGATCTCTGGGACGGCACGCTGCCCGCTTTCGGACCTGACTTCGCTCACGCGAAGATGGCGGTCTTCGCCGGTCGCGAGTTCTCTGGTCGGCAGGCTGCGGCCTGGACCGCCGTTCAGCCACGTTCGCGAGATTCGACGCCGCCCAGGAGTACCTGTTCTCGGTGCCGATGTGGAACGCCGGCGTTCCCTACATTCTCAAGCAGCTGATCGACGTCATCAGCCAGCCGGGATTGGCCTTCGGCTTTGATCCCGAGGAGGGCTACACCGGTTTGCTCCGGGGCAAGCGTGCGGCCGTTGTCTACACCGGTGCCGTCTACGGGGTGGACCGGCCACCGGCCTTCGGATCCGACTTCCAAACCACCTTCTTCGAGGATTGGCTGCGTTGGGTCGGCATCACCGACATCACCACTGTCGAGTTCCGACCGGACCTGGCCGTCGATGACGCGACCGTCGCCGAGCCAAGGCGCACCGACACGCGATGAATGCGGGCCGCGAGTACGGCCAGGTGGTCCTCGCCGAAGACCACGAAAACATCGGCCTGACGACCCACGCACCGCCTTGGGACGACCTCCCGAGAGAAGCCAGCCCGCCCGAGAACGCGGTCCGGGCAGCCCTGCTTCGGTTCATGACCTTGATCCCATCCACGCCCACCCGACGAATGGAACGCGCCATGTCCCAGCCCGCCCGGTTGCTGTGCTCGCGCTGAATGACCGCAAGCGGTTCCCCTTGCAACAAGGCGCTCTCGCAGGACGACGTCCTACGGCATCTGTTCTGCCGTCGCGATGGTGAGAGCCTGGGCGGGTGAGCGACCGGGAACGACTGGGGATGACGTTCGATCGAGCCGCTGAGCTGTACCAGACGCCCGGCCCGCGTACCCGGAGAGGCTGTTCGAGCGGCTGATGCAGGTTGCCGCGCTGGGACCGGGGGACCGGGTCCTCGAGATCGGATCCGGCCCCGGCACGGCGACCCTGCCGCTGGCGCGTCGTGGGCTGCGGATCACTGCCCTGGAGCCGGGGCCGGCCCTCGCCGCCCACGCCCGCGCGAATCTGAGGGGCTACCCCGTCGACGTGGTGGGCACGCGCCTCGAGGACTGGGACGGGCCGGCCGAGACGTTCGCGGCGGTGGTCGCCGCGACCGCCTGGCACTGGGTGGATCCACGACGGCGCTACCAGCTCGCCGCCCGCGCCCTCCGGCCCGGCGGGCATCTCGGTATCTGGACCGCTCAGCATGTCTTCCCGGTCGACGGCGACCCGTTCTTCAGCCAGCTGCAGGAGGTCTACGACGCCATCGGCGAAGCCGTGGCCGACGGGACGCCGCAGCCGGCACCAGGAGAGCTGCCCGAGCTGACTGACGAGATCGCGGCGTCCGGACTGTTCCAGGTCGTCACCGTCGACCATCTCAGCTGGACCGTCGACTACACCGCCGAGGCCTACATCGACTTGCTGCGCACGTTCTCGGGGCACATCGCCCTCCCGCCGACGGACCGCGACCGGCTGTTCGGCGAGATCCGGCGGGGGGTCGCACGCCGACCGAGCGGCACCGTCCGCCGGGGATGGGGAACAGTGCTCCACGTCGCCGAGAAGTGCTGACCGCAACTGCGCAGACCTGCGACCTGCCGAGCATCGGCCCCGCGGGGCGGTGGACTCGCGCACCCCACTGCGCGACGCACCGTCCCCCGCCTCAACCCGTCGCTCGGCTCGCTGAACGGGGGAGCACCAGCAGGGCGTCGCCGACCGGCCGCTCGCCCGCCGCGTCGGAGGGGCTGTTGATCACCTGGCCGCCGACCACCATCGTCGTCGAGCCGCCGCCGTCGAGGTTCACCGCGTCGCGCATCCCCAGGGCACGGGCCACCGCGCGGTCTCGACGATGCTCGCCCCGAGGCTGGTCGTGCTCCGCCCGTCCACCGTGGCGATCAGGGTCCGGCCGGCCGCGTCGGTGCCGGCGAAGGTGCGGGGATTCCGCTGATGGCCGCAGCCGTAGTAGAAGCTCGGGTCGACCGGCTGGACGAAACCGTCGGCTGCGGGGTGACGTGAAGCCGGCCGTCCCGGACCAGTTCGGGGCCCCCGTTGACGATGTAGTCCCCGCGGCGGGTCGGAGCAGCGGCCCTGTCCGTGCACGGCGGTGGTCACCTGCAGCCGCGCGCCGACCACGGCGACCGGGCCAGCGCCGTCAGCCAGGTCCCCGGTCGCCTGGACCGAGCGCCGCCCGGCGGCCAGCGCCCCGCCGCGGACGGCGCGCAGCGCCACCACTCGGCACCGGCTGTCCAGGACGACCTCGGTGCCACGCCCCGACGGGGTCTCGGGCCGAACTCCGGCGTGAACGCGACCAGTTCGTCGCTGTCGGTGCACGTCACGTCGTGCCGGGGCAGCGAGGTCGGCAGGTCGTCCGCCGTGCCGCCGCAGTTGCGGATCAGGCCCGGTACCCGGTTGATGCCGTTGAGGGCCAGCCGGCGGCCCGTGGCCCGCTGCACCGACCCTCCCAGCGCAGTCGCTCGACCGCGTGCGCCCCGGCGGCCGTCCGCAGGACGAGGCCGGACGGCGTCCGACCGTCTCACTGAGCAGCCGTCCGTCGTACACGCCGACACCGGCCGGGTCGCCGGGCGCGCCGGAGCGGGGTCGAGGACGAAGTAGCCGGCGTTGGGCCGCCGTCGCGCCCGCGGCCGCGGCGAGGGCGCTGATGGTCTCGCGGCGCTCGAGGTCGGGGCCGTAGGAGGCCACCAGGGAGCCCGAGAACGGCGCGGGTCGACGGTGAGGAGCCGATCCGCCAGGGCCCGCGGGCGGTCGAGCCCCCGTCCCAACCGGTGTAGCTGGCCGCGCCGGTGAACGCCGGCCGCGACGAGGCGGGCGCGCAGCGCGTCCGCGGCGGCCTTGGAGGCCAAGCTGCCGACCCGCACCCGCCAGCCGAGGATGTCCGCCCGCGTAGTCCGCCGTGGTCGGCGTGACACCTCCTCGACCCGCGGGTCGAAGCCTGCCGCCCGCAGCCGGGCGGCGAGTGCGTCGGCGCTCGCCCGGTCCGAGAGGGCGGTCGGCGGCGCGTCGGGGTCGGGTGAGGTCGTCGCCGCCGGGGATGTTCACCTCGACCGTCCAGACGCCGCCGGGTCCACGGCGCCGCGCACGATGGTGGTCAGGGTGACGCCCGGCTGCAGGGTGGCGGTGGTCCGCTGCTCGGCCAGCCCGGCCGGGCCGAGCGGCAGCCCGGCGGAGCCCGTCGGCGTGCGGGTCGGAGCCGCCGCCACCGACGGCGTCGAGGCGCGAAGAAGATGGAGGAGAGCAGGACGGCGCCGGCGACCAGTGAGGTACCGGCGCGGCCGAGCCAACGACGAGGCACAGTTCACCGTAGGACGAGGCGAGCCCCCTGGCGAGGGTCCGGCCGGCTTCGATCATCTGAACGCCTGCGGTCGCGATCGTACGCCGCGGGCCCGCGGCAACTCAGCAACCGACCAAATTTTTTAAAAAAAAAAAAAAAAAAAAAAAAAAAAAAAAAAAAAAAAAAAAAAAAAAAAAAAAAAAAAAAAAAAAAAAAAAAAAAAAAAAAAAAAAAAAAAAAAAAAAAAAAAAAAAAAAAAAAAAAAAAAAAAAAAAAAAAAAAAAAAAAAAAAAAAAAAAAAAAAAAAAAAAAAAAAAAAAAAAAAAAAAAAAAAAAAAAAAAAAAAAAAAAAAAAAAAAAAAAAAACTTTCCGGCCGTCCTGGATGAGAGCGCTGTCGACACGAGCGCTGAAGGTACCTCCTGCTCCTTCGCGAGTTCCGTCGTGTCGGTCTGCTCCCGCATTCGTGGCGGCTTCGCCGACCAGGCCTTCAGGCTCTGCAGCACCTCGCCGTAGAAGGTGTCGATGGAGCGCAGAAAGCCGTCGATGAAGGTGCCTTGACCGCGGCCGGCCTTCAGTCCCATCGGGCTGTTGCAGCGCGACCGTGAACGAGCGGATCGTCTTTGTCGGGTCCAGGATCAGCGCCTCCGGATGCTCCCGCACCCGTGCCGAGCAGCTCGGAGGCGCCGCTGCCGCCGCGCTGGTTCATCACGTTGCATTCCAGCCGAGCCTCGTTCGTCGGCTCTGCTTCAGCTGCCGCACCAGCCAGTTGACCTTCGTCGTCGGCCGGCCCTCCTTCGGGGCGTCGATGTCGACGCTGCAGATCACCTGGCGGGCGCGGAGGTCGACGGTCAAGTCGAGGGTGCCGACCGTGTTCGGAATCCGCAGCTGCGCCTTGCAGACGGCCGTGGTCGACCAGGGTGGCGACGTGGGCAGCGATCCGGGAGGCCGGGTCGGCCAGCTCCTTCCGGCTGTACACCACGGTCGCCTCCGTGCCGAGCCGCGTGCTCAGCTGCAAGGCGGCGAAGCGGAGCAGGGCATCGAACCGGCCAGCTACATCGGCGGCACCCGGGTTGGTCGCGCGCAGGGTGCCGTCGGCGACGGCGTTGCGGACCGGCACCCACGACGGGCCCATGTCATCGAACTCGAGCGCCCCGGACCGAGGATGCTCGAGGTAGCGGATCAGCTCGCCCGAGGATGTAGGCCTGATCCGGGTCCGCGACCCCGCGGTGCTCCTTCTCCAGCACCGCCTGCGACAAGATCTCGTTCCACGCGATAGTGATGCAGCGCGACTGGCGGAGCTTCCGCTTGTCGACCTTGGTCGGGTGGACACCGGCCGCGACTGGTGTCTCGTTGGAGATCGTCAGCAGCGCCTGAATGCCGTTCCGGCGTGCGCGACCTCCAGGTAGTTCTCCAGCTGTTCGGTCTGCAGATCGTTGCGGCCGGTCTTGACCTCGACCAGGCACGTCCAGACCCGGCTGCCGCGGCTGACCCGGATCAGCCCGTCCGGTATGACCTTCTTGCCGTCGAGGTCGAACTCGACCTCGATGAACGTGTCGATCTCCCCGGCGTGGGCACCCAGGGCCTTCGTCAGGGTCCGGCCGTACTCCTTGACCGCGCTCATGACCGCCAGCAGCGCCGATGTGGCCCGGCGCTCCTGCTCCTGGGCGCCGTTGATGCCGCTGGTCGGGATCAACCGTGCCTGCTGCCACGCTGGCTCTCTCACTGGGACCAGGCCCTCCCTGCCATCATTCGTCCGCTGCTCCATCCATCACCCTTGCATCCACCCTCCGACGACCTCACGAGAGAGTTTGAGCTTTCAGTTTGTACCGGCGGGCGGCTTGACGCATGCCTATATAGGAATATGATGGCGGCGTGGCACGAGCAGCGACGACGTCGGACGTCTTCAACGCGATCGCCGAGCCGCAGCGCCGCGAGATCCTCCTGCTGCTGCGGGCCGGTGAGCGGCCGGTGACCGAGCTGGCCGAGCAGCTGGGAATGACCCAGCCGGGGGCGTCCAAACACCTGCGGGTGCTCCGGGAGGTCGGGCTGGTGCACGACCGCAGGGAGGGCAAGCAGCGCCTGTACGGCCTGGACGCCCGTGAGCTGCGCCCGGTCCACGCGTGGACCGGCGGGTTCGAGCGGTTCTGGAACGAGAGCTTCGACCGGCTGGACGCGTACGTGCAGGACCTCGAGCAGGAAAGGCAGGAGGGCTGATAGATGGCCGCGACAGGACGGCCCGACGGGGCAGCTGGCGACGGACGAGCGCGAGATCGTGGTCACCCGGGTGATCCGTGCCCCCCGGGAGCTGGTGTTCGAGGCGTTCACCGCGGTCCGGCACCTGTCGCGGTGGTGGGGCCCGGACGGGTTCACCACCACCACGCGGGCGTTCGACTTCCGCGTCGGCGGGGACTGGGACTTCGTGATGCACGGACCGGGCGGGGCGGACTACCAGGAGTGGGTCTCCTGGACCGAGATCGCCCCGCCGGAGCGGATCGCGCTGCGGCACGGTGAGTACCGCGGCGACCCGAACGCCTTCGAGTCGGTCGTGACGTTCGCTCCCGACGGCGCGGCGACCCGGATCGAGATGCGCACGCTGTTCGCCACCACCGCGCTGCGCGACGAGGCGGTCGAGAAGTACCACGCGATCGAGGGCGGTCAGCAGACCCTGAGCAACCTGGCGGCCTACGTCACCGAGATCGCCCGGTTGGGAAAGCACTGATGGCCGGGAGGGTGTTCTTCAGCGTGTCGATGTCGCTGGACGGGTTCATCGCACCCGAGTCCCTCGGGGACTTGATGGGTCAGCAGTGGGTGGAACTGCAGCAGTGGATCCTCCCGACGCGGTTCTTCCGGGAGAACCTGACCCTCGGCGTGGGCGGCGAGGAAGGGCGCGACAACGACATCGTGCGGCAGACGTTTGAGCGCACCGGGGTGAGTGTGATGGGCAAACGCATGTTCGACGCCGGCGAGCAGATGTGGCCGGAGAATGCGCCGTTCCATACGCCGGTGTTCGTTGTGACGCACGAGAAGCGTGACCTCTGGCCGCGGCCGGGCGGGACCACCTTCCACTTTGTCAACGACGGCATCGTGTCCGCGCTCGACCAGGCCCGCGCGGCCGCCGGCAACCGAGACGTGCGCGTTGCAGGCGGCGGTGCGACGATCCTGGAGTACGTGAACGCCGGCCTGATCGACGAGTTCTCGATCGCGCTCTCACCCGTGCTGTTCGGCTCCGGAATCCGCCTGTTCGAGGGCGTGGACGCGCGCCGCGTGGCCCTGGAGCCAGTCGGCGCGGAGCCGACGCAGCGGGTGACCCACCTGACCTACGCGGTCCGGGAGCGCTAGCGGTCTCGACCTCGAGCCCCTCGATGCCGCGCACCGATCGTCCCACGCCACCGAGGACGCCAGGGCCAGACGCCGTGGTTCAGGGAGCCTTGAACCTGGCCGCCCAGTCGCGTTGACGTGATCGGCCTGTCGAGAATGCTCGATCAGCAGGTGCCGGTCGGGCGGAAGGTGGAGGCCGAGTGTCAACACCGGTGCCGCAGTGGGCCCGCCGCAGCTCCCCTCGCACGGCCCGATGCTCTGGGCGGCGAACCAGCGGGTCCAGTCCGCCTCGAACCCCTCGATGGTGGCGACCAGCCGACCGATCCGGTCTGGGTCGTCGTGGGGATTCTGGCCTCCAGGACGGACTCGCCCGGGTGCCAGAAGTGGGTCGGCAGCGACTTGGCGCACGACACCGCCCGGGCCACGACATCGTGCGGGCGAAGGTGAACGAACCGGTGCCGACCAACCTGGGCGCTCAACAGCCCCAGATCGGTCGGTGCCGGTCCAGGATCGGCGGCAACGAGGTCGCCGATCAGCTCCGGCAGCGTTGCCCTATCCTTCCGCCGAACACGCCATTCGGTGTCCGGCCGGCGGCCAGCGCCGCCCGGACGTACGCGTCGTCGATCCGTCCGTCACCCGGTCGGGCGATCCGCCAGTCGACGGCGTAGTCGTGCAGGCCGACGCGGTTGAAGTAGGAGGCTGGCTGGCCGGCAACCCCGGATGACCGCAGCAGACCGCAGAGTAGGGTGCTGCCCGAGCGTGGCGTCGCGCAGATCAGGTACGAGTCGAAGGCCGGACGGGTCACAGGGGCGACGGTAGCCGGAGGAGCCCGCATGGATGACGCCATCCGCACCGCCCTTCACCACAGCCAGGTCATCGACCTGACGACGACCGGCCGCCGGTCCGGTCAGCAGCGGCGGATCGAGATCTTCCTGCACGTCGACGATGGTCGGTTGTTCATCACCGGGTTGCCCCGGGCCGACCGTACGCGGGACTGGATCCACAACATCGCGGCCGATCCCAGCGTCGTCGTCCACCTGAAGCAGTCCGTCGTCGCTGACATCCCGGCGACCGCGCGCGTGATCACCGACCCGGACGAACGCCTGCCGCTCATCGAGATCGCCGCGAAGCGTTGGGGTCGCACCGACGTCGCCGACATGCTCCAGCACAGCCCGCTCATCGTGCTCAGCGTCGATGGAGACGGGTCGCCGAGCGGAACCGGCAATATTCTCGATCCCCGGCCCGACGCCGGGAGCCCGGAGAGCGGGGCAGACTCTCGACCATGACGAACCCGGCATCCCCGCTCGAGCGTGCCGTGGCCGAACGGACCCTGGGCGAGGCCGGCCAGCTCGCCGTCTTCCTCGATGCCCAGCGCGCGATCCTGCGCGCGACGCTGGAGGCGCTGACCGAGGACGAGGTGCGGTCACGGCTGGTTCCGTCCAAGACGACGTTGCTCGGACTCATCAAGCACGCAACGTTCCTGCAGGTGGTCTGGTACCAGGAGGCGATCACCGGCACCCCCAGGACTCAGCTGGGTCAACCCGCCGATGTGGACGACTCCTTCGACGTGACCGAGTCGGACACCGTCGAGTCGGTGCTCGTCCGCTATGACCAGGCGTGTGCGCTGGCGCGCCAGGTGGACGCTGTGCACCACCTCGACGACGTGGTGACCGGACACCGGATGGGCGCGATGACCCTGCGCTGGATCCACCTGCAGGTGCTCCGCGAACTCGCGCAGCACAGCGGCCACGCCGACATCCTCCGCGAGCAGGTGCTGGCGGCCCGTGAGCGGTCCGACGACGGCCGTCACCGGCGGTTGACCTCTCGATCACGGGCCGGGGGTGCCGGGTCAGCCCCCGGGCAGCCGATCCTGCTCGGCGTCCAGCAGCGCGAGCGCTTCGTCCGCGCCGAGCGCCCCGACAAACACCGCCTGCGCCAACCCGTGGCCCAGGGCCACCAGCCGAACGGCCGTCCTGCGCCCAGTCTCGGAGGCGTCGGGCTCGTCGCCGCCCAGCCGGACCGTGAGGCGGGTGGCGGTCTCGAACCCGTCGCTAACGGCGTCGCGCACCACGGCGCCGATCTCGGGGTCGGCGGTAGCGGTGGCGAGGTAGGCGTACCAGACGGAAGAGGCGACGCGAAACTCCTCCGAGCGGGGGATGGGCTGTCGCGCCAGCGCGCCAAGGGCCTCCGACGGGGCGCCGTCGGAGGTCGCCGACCACTGCATCAGGGACTCGTCCAGCATCGCGCGGGCCCCGGCGAGCACGAGGGCATGCTTCGACGCGAAGTAGTGCTGGATTCGCCCGACGGAGACGCCCGCCTCGGCTGCGACGGTCTGCAGCGTGACTCCCGCGATCCCACGTTGGTAGATCACCACCCACAACGCGTAGATGATCTCGCGGCGTCGCTCCGCGTGATCGACGACCTTCGGCATCGCCACAGTTTACGGTATAGACAACTTGCCATAGGATACGATACGAAGATATTGCATCGACGGACGGGGGCGGCATGCAGACCGGCAACCACCACCATCGACTGGAGCCGGTCGGCACGGTGGAGATCCGTCGCCGCCGGTGGCCGCGGCGGCTGGGGATCGGCCTCGTCGGCCTGTTCACCGTGGCCGGGGTGGTCGCGTCGTACCAGCTGCTGTTCGGACCGCCGCAGACCGGCCACTTCCGGTCCGTGGCCGGACGGGCGGCGTACGTCACCGCGTACGAGGAGGCGATGAGCGCGATGCCGGCACCCACGGCGGTCCACGATGTGGCGACCCGCTGGGGCACCGTTCGAGCGTACGAATGGAGCCCGCCGGACACGGAGGGCGGCATCCCGGTCGTCCTGGTGCCGGGTCGCAGCTCGGGCGTCCCGATGTGGTCGGAGAACCTGCCGGGCTTCGTCCAGGGCCGGCGAGTCCTCGCCTTCGATGCGCTCGGTGACGCGGGCCTGTCGGTCCAGGGGGTCCCGATGGTGAGTGTCGACGACCAGGCGTCGTGGATGCACGAGGTGCTCACCACACATGCCCCGGGCGGGGCCCACGTCGTCGGGCACTCGTTCGGGGCCGCGACCGCCGCGGCCTACGCGCGCCGCTACCCCGGTGAGGTCGTCTCGCTCACCCTGCTGGAGCCCGTCCTCACGTTCGGGTACCCGCCGGCCACGATCATGGCCTGGACGGTGATCGCCTCGCTCCCGGGCCTCCCCGCCGCCGTCCGGAAGACAGCGCTCGGCAAGATCGGCGGCAGTGAGTTCGACGACACCGAGCCGCTGGCCCGCATGATCGCCGCAGGCAGCGAGCACTACGCGGCGGCACTGCCCAACCCGAGCCTGCTCACCGACGACCAGGCCGGGCAGCTGATGATGCAGGTGTATGTCGCGATCGCCGCGCGCGACTCGCTCGCCGGGGGCGCCGATGCCGCGCGCCGGGCCCGCAGCGCCCTGCCGGAGGGCACTGTGGAGACCTGGCCCGACACGACCCATTCCCTGCCGATGCAGGTCGCCGGCCCGCTGGGGAAGCGGCTGGAGGCTCATTGGGCCGCGAGCGAGTCGAGCCGGTGAGACTTGCGTCCGTCGCGGTATTCAGTGATACTCACTAGCGGTAGTCAGTGTCAGTGAGTAGCAGAGGGGCTGTCGGTGAGCAAGCAGGCCACGGAGATGCTCAAGGGAATCCTGGAGGGCATCGTTTTGGCCATCCTGTCGCGCCGGCGGGCCTACGGCTACGAGATCACCTCGTGGTTGCGGGACCAGGGCTTCGCCGACATCGCCGAGGGCACGGTGTACGCGCTGCTGGTCAGGATCGAGCAGCGCGGATTCGTCGACGTGGAGAAGGTTCCGTCGGAGAAGGGACCGCCGCGCAAGGTGTACTCGCTCAACTCTCAGGGGCAGGACTACCTCGAAGAGTTCTGGAGGACGTGGAGCTTCCTCGCTGAACGGATCGAACGGCTCCACGAAGGGGAGAAGTGATCATGGCCGCAAAGTGGATCGAGACCCTCACCGGTTCGCTCGAGCAGAAGAAGCAGTACAAGCGGTACAAGGCCCGCATCGAGGCCCTCCCCGAACCGTACGGAACGGTCGCGAAGGCGCTGCAGCGGTACTTCACCTACTACGGCGGCGTCACGGACGGTGAGACGGTGCTGACGATGTTCGGCGACTTCGCCGACCTCTGGGAGCGCGCCGCGGCCGATGGGACCCCGGTGCGGGAGATCGTCGGCGAGGACCCGGTGGAGTTCGCCGAGGCCTTCGCCCAGGCTTACACCGGCTCGCAGTGGATCGACAAGGAACGCGCCCGGTTGACCAAGGCCGTCGAGGACGCCGAGCGAGGAGAGCTCAGATGACCACGCAGGCGGCGATCCGGGTGCGGGGCCTGGCGAAGTCGTACCGGGAGCTGCACGTGCTGCGCGGCGTGGACCTCGAGGTGAGCCCGGGCAGCATCTTCGCCCTGCTCGGCTCCAACGGGGCGGGCAAGACCACCGTCGTGAAGATCTTGTCGACCCTGCTGAGGGCCGACGCCGGGACGGTCAGCGTCAACGGCTTCGATGTCGCGGGGGAATCGGCCAGGGTGCGCGAGTCGATCAGCCTGACGGGACAGTTCGCGGCCGTCGACGAGGTCCTCACCGGCCGTGAGAACCTGGTGCTGGTCGCGAGGCTCCGCCACCTCGAGGACCCGGGTGCGACCGCGGACGACCTCCTGACGCGCTTCTCGCTCACCGACGCCGGCGGGCGGAGGGCAGCGACCTACTCAGGCGGGATGCGTCGCCGCCTCGACATCGCGATGAGCCTGATCGGCAGTCCGCCGATCGTCTTCCTCGACGAACCGACGGGTGGGCTCGACCCCCAAGGTCGGATCGAGGTCTGGCAGGCGGTCAAGGACCTCGCCGAACACGGCACCACGGTGCTGTTGACGACCCAGCACCTGGACGAGGCCGAGCAGCTCGCCGACCGGATCGCGATCCTGCACGAGGGGCGGATCATCGCGAACGGCACCCTCGCCGAACTGAAGCGGCTCCTTCCGGCGGTGAGGGTCGAGTACGTCGAGAAGCAGCCGACACTCGAGGAGGTCTTCCTCGCCATCGTCAGTGACCGAAACGGTGACGGTGACGGCCGGGTGACCGACCGGTCCCCGGCCCCGGCGAGTCCGGAGCGTGAGGAGCGATGACGACCACGCACTTCGTCGGCGACACCGCCGTCCTGACGGGACGATCCCTGCGTCACATCACCCGCAGCCCGGACACCATCATCACGACCGCGATCATGCCGGTCGCGATCATGCTGCTGTTCGTCTACGTGTTCGGCGGCGCGATCGAGACCGGCACGGACTCCTACGTCGGCTACCTGCTGCCAGGCATCCTGCTCATCACGATCGCGTCAGGCATCGCCTACACCGCGTTCCGGCTCTTCCTGGACCTGCAGAGCGGCATCTTCGAGCGGTTCCAGTCCATGCCGATCGCGCGATCGGGCGTGCTCTGGGCCCACGTGGTCACCTCGCTGGTCGCCAACCTGATCTCGCTCGTCGTCGTCGTGCTGGTGGCCGTCGTGATGGGCTTCCGCTCGGAGGCGGGCCTGCTCGCCTGGCTCGCGGTCGTCGGCATCCTGTTGCTGTTCACCCTGGCCCTGACGTGGATCGCCGTGATCCCCGGTCTCACCGCCAGGTCCGTCGACGGCGCGAGCGCGTTCTCCTACCCGCTCATCCTGCTGCCGTTCGTCAGCTCTGCGTTCGTGCCCACCGAGACCATGCCCGGCCCGGTGCGCGCCTTCGCCGAACACCAGCCGGTGACGTCCATCGTCGACACGATCCGTGACCTGCTCACCCAGCAGCCGGTCGGCGCGGACATCTGGGTCGCGCTGGTCTGGTGCGTGAGCATCTTGATCTTCGGCTACGTCGTGGCGATGCTGATCTATCGGCGCAGGATCAGCTAGCCGGACCCGAGCCCGGCTGCGGCACTCAGGCCGGCACCCAGCGGGCGAAGTCGACCGGGTCGACGTTGCCCCCGCACAGGATCGTGGTGACGCGCCGCCCGGCGAAGCGGTCCGGCTGCTCGAGGAGGGCGGCGACCCCCAACGCCGCGGACGGCTCGACCACAAGCCCCGCGTGCTCGTGCAGCGCGCGCATCCCGGCCATGATCGACTCCTCGCGCACGAGCACGACGTCGTCGAGCAGGACCAGCAGGTCGTCCAGTACCTCGGGGATCGGGCAGCGGCCGGCGACGCCGTCGGCGATCGTGTCCAACCGGTCGGTCTCGACCACCGTTCCCCGGCGCCACGACAAGGCCATCGCCGGCGCCCCGACCGGCTGGACCCCGATCACCACACCGCGCTGGGTCAGCGACCTCACGGTGGAGCCGACCCCGCTGGCCAGTGCGCCGCCGCCCAGGGCGACGAGCACGACATCCAGCTCCGGATCGTCGCGGACCAGCTCGAGGCCGATGGTGCCGGCGCCCTCGCAGGTGGCCAGGTCCAGGCTGTCCTCCACGAGGTAGGCGCCAGCCGTCTCCGCGATCTGTCGAGCCAGCCGGCGGGCGTCTTCGATGTCTTCGCCGTGGAGCCGGATGTCGGCGCCCCGGCCGGCCATCTGGCGCAGCTTGAGGGGGCTGGCGGTACAGGCGGCGACCACGGTGACCGCCAGGCCTCGCCGGGCACCGCTGTAGGCCAGCGCCTGGCCGAGGTTTCCGGCGCTGGCACACACCAGGCGTGACGCCGTCCTCCGCTGGGCTGCGGCGGTCACCGTCTCGGTCCCGCGTCCCTTGAAGCTCCCCACGGGGTTGAGCATCTCGAGCTTCAGTGTCACCGCGCAGCCGAGCGCCCGGCTGAGGGGCGGGCACGCCAGCGCAGGGGTGTCGAGGAAGACGGGATCGATCACGTCGACGGCGGCACGGACCCGATCGAGGTGGAGTCGGACCCCGGCGCCAATCCCCACCATCCTCCTCCTCTCCCGGTGCGTCGTCGGCACCATTGGTACCCCGAATTGGGTCATCCGCACCAGGCGCCGACCCCGCCGGCGGCGGCATGGTGAGGGACATGACCCTCACCTCGTCGCCCACCGCACCCGCCGACCTGACCCGGCCGCCGTACTCCCGCCTCGTGCAGACGGCCTCCGGCGTCTTGTTGATCATGGCCGGCTTGTTGAACGGGCTGCCGCAGTACCTGATGTCGGCGCTGGCCTTCGACGGCTCGTTCGCCGCCCAGATCGCCTGGGGCGCCACCCACCCAGCCCACCGGGTCGAGCAGACCGTTCTGGTCGTGAGCCTGCTGTGCCTCCCGCTCGGGCTCCTCGGTCTGGCCCAGGTCACCCGGTGGCGGGCGCCGCGGCTCACCCTGGTGGCCGCCCCGCTGGTCCTGTGGGGGACGTGGGGGTTCCACAACGTGATCAGCATGGGGTTCGTGCCCAGCGCCGTGGTCCCGGCCGCGCTGTCGGTGGAGGACGCGGTGACGGTGAACGACGCCTTGGCCACCGACCCCGCCGTGCTCGCGACCGCGCTGGTGCCGCATCTGGTCGGCTCGCTGCTGGGGGTGGCGCTGCTCACGCTGGCCGCCTGGCGGTCCGGCCTGTTCTCGCGGATCGCCTGCGCGGCGGTGCTGGTCTTCCTGGTCTGGGACTTCTTCCTGCCCTCCCGGGGCGCGCTGGAGCCGCATCTCCTCCTGGCCGTCGGGTGGGTGTGGCTGGGGATCCAGCTGGTCCGGCTGCCGGCGGACGGCTGGCGGGTCGGGTCGTCGTCCCGATCCGCCACCGCGGCCGCGGCGGCACGCCCATACTGAAGCGGTGCGCACCGCAGCTCGGAACCGCCTGGCCACGGGTTCGGTGTGGGTGGCCGCCCTCGCCGTCGTGGCCGGCACCACCGCCACCGTGATCATGCTGGCCCGGGCGGATGAGCCGACCGCCTGGAAGCCACTGGTGCTTCCGCTGATCTGGTCCGTGCCCGGGGTGCTGATCGCGGCGGTCCGCCCGAGGTCGGCGGTGGGCTGGCTGATGCTCGCCGTCGCAGCCTTCTTCGTCGGCATCGGGCTGGCCCGGGCGTTTCTGCTCCAACCCGGGCGCAATCGACCACGCCAGCGCGTGGTGTGTCTGGTACCTGGACCGCGCCGCGGCGTTCCTGGTGCCGTGTGCGCTGCTGGCCCTGCTGCTCTTGCCCGACGGGAGGCTGCCGTCGCCGCGCTGGCGGCTGCCGGTGACGGGTGTGGTGGCTGCTCAGGGGCTGCTGCTCACCGTCTTCTGCCTGCTCGAGGGTCCCGCCGCCGGACCCGACTCGTCGGCGCCCGACACGTACGCCGGTCTGGCCAACCCGGTCGGGGTGCTGACCCCCGCATTCGCGCCGTACGTGGACGGGCTCGACCTGCTGGTCCTCCAGCTGCCGCTGCTGCTCGCGCCCGCCGCCTTCGCCCACCAGCCGCGGATGGCGGACGGCGACGAGCGTCCCCGGCTGGTGGCGCTGCTGCTCGGCGACCGCGGTGTTCGCCACCGCGCTGGTGGCCGGTCACCTGGCCTGGCCGTCCGCGGCCGACCTGATGGACGTGGCCGCCAGTGCCGTGCTGGCGGCGGTCGTGACCGGCAGCGTGCTGCGGCAACGCTCGATCCAGTGGGCGGTGCGCCGTTCGCTCGTCTTCGTCGTGCTGACCATGATCATCGCCGGCTGCTACCTGGCCGCCGGGGCGCTGGCCCAGTGGGCTGGGTCCAGCCTGCCGCCGTTCGGCCAGGGGGTCATCGCCGCCGTCGTGGCGCTCGCCCTGCTCCCGGTCCGGGGCCGGCTGCAGCGCCTGGTCGACCGACTCCTGTACGGCGACCGGAACGACCCGTACCGCGCCGTGCGCCGGATGGTGGACAGCACCCGGTCGACGCTCACGCCGCAGCACGCTCTGGACCAGGTGGCTGCTGCCATGGCCGAGTCCCTGCGCGTGGCGTGGGTGGAGGTCGCGACCGTCGACCTGATCGGGACCCGGGGGCGTCCCGATCCGGGGTTCAGGATCGTCGGGTACCCCCTGGAGAACCACGGGGTGCCGATCGGGGAGCTGCGGGTCGGCGTCGGCGCCGGTCGGGGCTGGCGGGCCGCGGACACCCGGCTGCTGGCGACGCTGGCCGGCCTGGCCGCCCTCGTCGGCCGCCCCGCGACCACGCGGATCCGTCGCGGAGAGCCGGCACCGGATCGTGCCGCGCGCGAGAGGAGCGGCGCCGGACGGGCGGTACCTGCCCGACCGGGTCCCACGATCGCCTCCCTGCCGGGCAGCTGGGGGCCGTCCGCAGCCTCGTCGGCACCGAGCCCGGCGGGCCGCCGCGGCCGGCCAGTTCGAGGCGGCGTTCAGCTCGACCCTGGCGGAGGTCAGGAGGCTGGCCCGCGACCTGCGACCGCCGACTTTGGACCAGCTGGGGCTGACCGAGGCGCTGCGGCGGGAGGCGGATGCCCTCGGGCTGGGTCTGGAGCTGGTCGCCCCCGCCGGGCTGAGCCTTCCCGCCGAGGTGGAGGTCGCGGCCTTCCGGATCGGCCAGCAGGCCCTGGCCAACGTGGCGGCGCACGCCGGCGTCGCCCGCGCCCGGCTGACCGTGGCCGAGGAGGACGGGGAGGTCGTCGTGGAGGTGGTCGACCGGGGCCGCGGCCTGCTGCAGAGCACCGTCGGCGGCATCGGCGTCTCCAGCATGCGCGAGCGGGCGGAGGAGCTGGACGGCAGCTGCGCGATCGGGTCCGGACCCGGCGGGGGGACCCGCGTCGTCGCTCGCCTGCCGTCGCGGCTCGGGGCCGTGGCGCCGTGAAGCCGCCCCCCGACGCCGACCGGGTCCGCGTCCGGGTCGTGCTGGTCGATGACCACCCGATGTTCCGGGAGGGGCTCCGGTTCGTCCTCGACCGGGCCGCCGACATCGAGGTGGTCGGCGAGGCGGGCGACGGCGGGGAGGCCGTCCGTCGCGTCCGGACCCTCCGGCCCCACGTGGTCCTGATGGACATCGGCATGCCCCGGCTCGACGGGCTGGCCGCCACCCGTGAGGTGGTGGCGATGCCCGACCCACCGCGGTGCTGATGCTGACCATGTCCGACGACGACGCCGACGTGCTCGCCGCCATGCGGGCCGGCGCGTCGCGGGTACCCGCTGAAGGGAGCCCGGCCGGAGCAGGTGACCAGCGCCGTCCGCGCCGCCGCCCTCGGCACCGCGGTGTTCGGCTCGGCGTCTGGCGGGTCGGATGCTGCGGCTGTTCGCGCGCTCCGCCACCGCCCGGCCCGACCCAGCGCTTCCCGGAGCTGTCGACGCGGGAGCAGGAGGTGCTGGTTCAGCTCGCCGACGGCCTGACCAACCAGCAGATCGCCGACGTGCTGGTGATCTCGCCGATCACCGTGCGGAACCACGTCAGCAGCATCCTGGCCAAGCTGCAGGTCACCGACCGCCGGCAGGCGATGCTGCGGGCCCGCTCACCCCGCTGACCGCCCCCACCCCCCGGGGAAACTGTGGGTCAACGACCGGTTGACGGCCCCGAAAGTTGACGTCTGGCCACAGTTTCCGGAGGTGCGGGTGGGTCCGCTCTCGGCGAGCACGTCCAGCACGAGGGCGGCCGACCAGCTGAAACGGTCGGTGCCGTGACCATTCCCGCCGCGAGGGTCGAAGTACTCCCGGAACCCCGAGCGCTTCGCAAGTGTGACGACATCAGACAGCAGGTCGGCGGCCAGCTCGGGTCGGCCCTGAGTGCGCAGACCGTGGCCGATGAGCCAGCCGGTGTTCAACCAGGCCGGCCCCCGCCAGTAGCGCTGTGGATCGAACCGCGGGTCGGTCAGGTCGAAGCTCGGCACTCCGACCACGTCCGGCCGCCCGGCGCAGAAGGCGGGTCCGGTCAACGTGGCCAGCGTCTGGTCCGCGACGCTCGTCGGCAAGCCCGGGAGCAGCAGGGGCAGCAGCCCGGCCACGGTGCGCTCGGTCAACCGGCGTTCGGCCCGCCGGTCGGTGGCGTGGAAGAGGCCGCAGTCGGTCCCGGACAGGTAGAGCTCGTCGACCAGCCCCGCGGTGATCCGGGCCGCCTCGGCGCGGTGGCGCTCGGGGTCCGCCCCGATCCGGCCGGCCAGCTCGGCCAGAGCCACCTCCGACCACGCCCACAAGGCGTTGAAGCCGGGGTCCACCACAAGGAACTCGCCCTCGGCCCGCACCCACCGGTCGTCGTACCCGTGGTCCCGGTAGGCGCCGGCCAGTCGGATGTAGCGCGCGTAGTCCTCGTCGGTCGGGCGCTCGTCGTTCGCGGCGTGGTCCAGGTCGCGGCGGGTGTGGGTGTCGAAGACGGCCAGATCGGCCGGCACCGCCTCCAACGGCGAATCCCACGCTGGCGAGTTGTCCATGCCGGTCTCCCAGGGATGGACCACGAAGGCCAGCGCGCTCCCCGGCACCGTGCGGCAGTCCCGCAGGTAGGCGTTCTGGGCCACCAGAGGGGGGTAGATCCGCCGACCCAGCTCCGACCCGGCCCGGTCCCCGAGCCGGGCCATCACCGCCACCGCCGCGACGGCGTGCAGCGGGGGCTGGACGATGCCCGAGGTGGCCACCGGAGGGTGTCCCGCGACGTCGTCGGAACGCCAGAACGACGGGCCCGGAAAGTAGGCGTCGTCCCGGAGGGCGGGGTTGAACACGATGTGCGGCACGCGCCCGTCGGCCCACTGTGCCCCGAACAGGCTGATCAGCTCGGTCGCTGCCCGGCGCGGCGCCCAGTGGCGCAGCCCGAGGGCGATGAACGCGGAGTCCCAGCTCCACTGATGGGGGTAGAGACCGCGCGAGGGCACGGTCGAGTGGCCATGCCAGTTGCCACCGAGAGTCGTGATGGCGGCCCGAGCCAGCTCGGCGTCGAAGGGGGCGACCTGCCCGGTCGCCGGAGCGGCTCGGGCCGTGTCCGCCGGGTCGGTCATGCCCACGCGGCCTGCCGGATCCGGCGCGCCGACGCTGGCAGCACCTCGTCCACGTCGCCGGAGAGACGGCACTCGTACGCCAGCTCCCCCTGGTAGCCCGCGGCCCAGATGGCCTGCAGGGTCGCCGTCCAGTCGAGATGACCGGCGCCCGGTTCCAGCCGGTTGCTGTCGCTCAGCTGGACGTGCCGGAGCCACTCCGCCACGTCGAGCAGGGCCCTCAGCGGATCCGCTTCCTCGATGTTCATGTGGTAGGTGTCGGCGGCGATGCCGAGATGCCGGGACCCCACCGTCCCGCACAGGGCGCGCGCCTGGTCGAGGGTGTTGATCATGTGAGTTTCGTACCGGTTCAGGGGTTCCAGCGCGATCACCACGCCCTCCCTCTCAGCGTGGGCTGCGAGCTGGCCCAAGGCCTCCACCAGGATCTCGGTGTCTGCTGCCTCACTGCGCGGTGAGACGAACGGCGGGAGCCGGAGACTGAACATCCCGTAGGAGGTTGGGGTCACGGCCAGCCGGCCGCCGATGGCGGCCATGACGCTCAGCTGGGACTTCATCTGGACGAGGGCGTCCCGGCGTCGGTCGGGATCGAAGTCGCCGACGAAGTGGAGCATCTCCACGCAGACAGTCGGCATCGGGACCCCGGCCGCCGCCGCTGCGGTGAGCTCCGGCAGCCGGGACGCGAACTGCCCGCCCCCGCGCCCTCTCAGCTCGATGGCGTCGAAGCCGAGCCGCTGGGCGTGGTCCCACTTCTCGATCATGGTGACACCCCGCAGGTACTGCTCCTGCACGGACAGCCGCACCGTGTGCCTCATGACCCGGGCGCCGGGTGGTCGTCGGTGAAGTCCAGGATCACCTGGAGCAGGTCGGGCGGCGCTGCGTCGATCAGGGCGTAGGCCTCAGCGGCCTCGGTGGCCGGCAGCAGATGGCTGACCAGGGGCCGGGGGTTCAGCCGGCCTGTGGCACACAGGCCGATCACTGCCTGGTGCAGTCGCTCACGGCTCCAGCGGTCGCGCAGGGCCGGCGGCAGCGAGCCGATCTGGGACGAGACAATGGTCACCCGGTTGTGGTGAAACTCCTCGCCGAGCGCCAGGGCGGTGGCCGGGCCCTGGTAGAAGCCGGCAGCGATGACCGTGCCCCCGACACCGGCCACGCGGATGGCCTGATCCAGCGCAGGATAGGCGCCGGTCAGCTCGATCACCCGGTCCGGACCGGCCGGCCCGGTGTGCTCCCGGACGGCCAGGGCCAGGTCGCGGTCGGTCGCCAGCAGGGGGGTCGCCCCGAAAGTGCGGGCGAGGTCGAGCCGGCGGGGCACGGTGTCCACGGCCAGCACCTCGGTGCCCTGGCTGACCAGCAGCTGGGTGGCCAGCAGGCCGATAACGCCCTGTCCGAAGACGACGGCCGTCTCGGCGAGCCGGGCGTCCGCGGCCAGCACCGCGTTGAGCGCCACCGCGCCGACCCGGTCGAAGGTGCCGACCACCGGGTCCAGGCCCGGCGGCATCCGGTGGCCGTCGAGCCGATCGGCCGGCAGTACGGCGTGCGACCGGTGCCCCCAGATGCCCCACACCTGATCACCGGGGGAGTGGCCGAGCACCCCGGGCCCGACCGTCTCCACGACTCCCACCTCCGAGTAGCCCCACGCCTCCACCGGGTAACGGAAGGTCGTCCCGCCCGGCCGGAACATCGCGAGCTGGGGGTCCCACCGCTTGGCCAGGTAGGGGTTGGTGCCCCGGTAGGTCGCGAGCTCACTGCCGGCGGAGATGCCGGAGTAGAGGGTGCGGACCAGCACCTCACCCGGACCCACGCTGGGGGTGGCGTAGGTCCGGATGCCCACCCTCCCCGGCTCGGTCAGCTCGGCGAGATAAGCCATCGGGACGCCTCCACAGTTCGCGCGGTCCGCCGGCCGGCCGCGTCCGGTCAGCCCTTCTCGGCACCCGCGGTCAGTCCCTCGGTCAGCAGACGCTCGGTGGCGAAGAACATGATGATGATCGGCAGGGTGATGATCACCGAGCCGGCCATCAGGACCGTGGTGGGGATCTCGATGCTGCCCGCCAGCTGCGACAGCCCCAGGGACACCGTCCACCGGTCGCGCTCCTCGACCAGGAACAGGAGAGCGAAGAGGAACTCGTTCCATGCGATCATGAACACGAACAGCGCGTTGGACATGATCGCCGGCATGGCCAGCGGCAGGCTGATCCGGCGCATGATGCCGAGCCGGGTGCAGCCGTCGATGGCCGCCGCCTCCTCCAGACTCACCGGGATGGTGTCGAAGTAGTTGCGCAGCATGTAGATCGACACCGCGACGATCTGGGACACGTAGACGATCAAGAGGCCGACCAGCGTGCCGCGCAGGCCGATCCGGGTGAAGAAGACGAACAGCGGGACGGCGAGCAGGATGCTGGGGAAAAGGTAGACAGCCAGGAACAACCCGCTGATCTGACGCCGGCCGAAGAACTGCAGCCGGCTGACGGCGTACGCGCCCGGCAAGGCCACCAGCAGGGTGATGGCCACCGTGCTGAGGGCGATCACGGCACTGTTCCGGATGAAGATCAGAAAGCCCTGCCCGCCGGCCTCCGGTGAAGCGAGGACGGCGCGGTAGCTGTCCAGCACCCACTCGCTCGGCGGAACGAACAGCGCCCCCGGGTCCTGGACCACTGCGTCCAGAGGGCGGATGGAGAGCAGCACCGTGTAGTAGAAGGGGAACAGCGTGACCAGCAGCAGCCCGACGATGACCACCCAGCGCAGCACGCCGAAGACGCGACGCTCGACCGAGTCCCGGGTCAGCCCCGAGCGGGCCCCGGCCGGCGGTGGGGGCGCGGAACGCCGATCCTGTTGCAGCGTCGTCGTCATCAGGCCACCTCCTCCTGGGTCCGGAACCGGCGGAGGTACACGACCACGAGGATGGCCAGGATCAGCGCGAGCACCAGGGCTTGGGCCGACGCGGCACCGATGTCCCCGCGAGCCGTCAGGGCGTTGAACACCCTGACGCTGACCACCTCGGTGCCGGCGCCGCCGCCGGTGAGGAGGTAGATGTCGTCGAAGCTGTTGAACGTCCAGATGAAGCGCAGCACCGACAGCACCGCGATGGTGGGCAGCAGCTGCGGCAGCACGACGTACGCGAAGCGCTGAGTCGTGGTCGCACCGTCCACGTGGGCCGCCTCCTCCAGCGTCCCGGGCACGGCCTGCAACCGTGCGGTCAGGAACAAGAAGGCGAACGGGAACGACCGCCAGGCCTCGAAAGCGATCACGGTGAGCAGGGCCGTGGAGATGCCGAGCGGTCCGCCGGCCTCGCTGAGAAAGGCGATCGGCTCGTCCCAGCCCAGCAGCCGCTGCCCCCAGTAGTTCACGATCCCGAACTGCGGGTTCAGCATCGTGCTCCAGGCGAAGGTCGCAGCGACCACCGGGGCCACGTAGGGCAGCAGCATGGCGGCTCGGACGAACGTCCGGCCGCGGAACGGCTTGCGGAGGGCCAAGGCGGCGACCAGGCCGAGCACGATCGCCGACGCGGTCCCGCACACCGAGTAGGCCAAGGTGGTGAGCAGCGACGTCCAGAACCCCTCGGACGTGAAGATCCCGGCGAAGTTGCTCAGGGTGTACTCACCGATGATGCCCGCCCGCCGCAGGTTGATCAGCCGGATCCGCTGGAAGGCCATGGAGACCGTCCACAGGATGGGCAGCACGACCATGACGACCACGATCACGAGCGTGGGGGCGATCAGGGTGAGCCCGGCGCGGGCGTCGGCCCGCCGCTGCCGGCCGCTGGAGCGGCGGGCCACCGGGGCCGCACCGGTGGGCCGTGCCGGCCCCGCCGGAGACGCCGGCGAGGGTGCGCCGGAGGACCCGGCGCGCTGGCTCATTGCAGCGACTTCTTGATCGTGTTCAGGTCGGCGGCGGCCTGTTTGGCCGCGCCGGCAGCGTCGGTGCGGCCGGTCACCAGCTCGCCGATCGCCTTCGGCACCGGCAGCTCGCCGAGGGAGGCCCCGACCAGGTCGCCCTGGCCCTGGGTGATCCCCCACCGGGAGAACTTGTCCGCCCCGCTGGTCAGGATGCCGATCACGGGCTCCGGGTAGAAGTCCGATAGCGGGGCCTTCTTGTCCACCCCGACGGCGAGATCCTGCCAGGCGTCCACGTACTGCTTCGGGTTCTCGGCGGTGCCGGTGCGGACCGGGTACTTGCCCTCCGGAGCGATCCCGATCCAGTCGGTGTAGCCGTCGCTGAGCATGTACTCGATGAACTTCTGGGACGGCTCCTTCTCGGCGGTGGCGGTGACCGCCCAGGAGGAGACTTCGCCGAACTGGGCCGGTTCGCCGTCCGGGCCGGCGATGGCGGCCACCACACCGGTGTTGGCGGCCAGGAACTTCGGGTCCTTCTTGCACTCAGGACAGCTCGGCTTGGCGTCGTTGCGGAGGCCCGCGAGCTCGTCGAGCAGGAAGGTGGACCAGATGGCCATGGCGGCCTTGCCGGCGAAGTAGCTCGCGCGGACGGTGTCGACGTCCTGCGTGCCCCGGACCGAGTACGAGGTGACCAGATCTTTGTAGAACTGGAACGCGGCCACGCACTGCGGGCTGTCGATGGTCACGTTGCCCGCGTCGTCGACCATCTGGCAGCCGTTGCCGAGGGCGATGTGCTCGAAGGTCTGCTGGGTGAACGCGTCCCCGGGGGTGGTGGCGCCCACGAACCCGGCCAGCTGGGGGGTGTCCAGCGCCTTGGCGGCCGCGGTGATGTCGGCATACGTCTCCGGTGCCTTGAGACCGGCCTTGTCGAACAGGTCCTTGCGGTAGTACAGCAGCTGCGACCAGGCGTCGGTGGGCACCGACAGCTGCTCGTCACCCTGCCGTGTCAGCTCGAGGGACCGGGCCGAGAAGGTGTCGGCCCCGAGCTTGTCGACCACCGCCTTGGCGGCGTCGGCGTCGAGCAGGTCGTTCGCCGACAGGGAGCGGATCGCGGCCAGCGGTTGTGAGCCGATGACGTCGGGCAGCTTCCCGGCGGCCGCGGCCGAGGTCAGCAGCTGGCTGAACTGGTCCTCGTCGACCCCCACGAGCTCGACCTGGACGCCGGTGGACTCGGTGAACTTGGCGATGATCTGCTTGGTCTTGGCCACGCGGTCCGGAATGGTGTCGCCCGTCCACACCACGATCTTGTTGTCACCGCCGCCGCTCCTCCTGGCTCGATGGACCGCCGCAGGCCGCCAGGGCGAGTAGAGCGAGGATCGCCGCGAAGACGACGGAGGGTCGGGTCAGCTTGGACATGCGCAGCTCCTTTGCTCAGGCCCAGCTGCACCCAGCCGGGGCTGGCTGCGGATCTCGCCTGGGTCGATGGCGCATGATCACGAGGCGATGACGACCTGACCCAGTGGTCCGGACCGCTTAGGCTCATCTAAGCCGGAGTTTCAACCGATGACAATACGTAAAACATCAAGTATTGGTATATTTCCTTCCGAATCGATCCCTTCGACACGGTTGCCGGTCGACGAGGATGGCCAGAGGATTCGGAGGCCTACGTGCCGGCGGGTGCGAGTAGTGCGGGCGCCGTGTTGCAGCTGTTCCGATCCGGCGCCGCCCGGACGAGGAAGGACGTGCAGACGATGACCGGGCTGGCCCGGTCCACCGTCACGTACAAGATCGACTCCCTGCTGGCGGCGGGCTATCTGGTCGCCGACGGCCAGCCTTGTCGACGGCCGGGGCCGTCCGTCCACGCGGCTGCGGCTGAACGACCGCGACGCCACGGTGCTGGCTGCCGATCTCGGCGCGACCCACGGGCGGCTGGCGGTGGCCACCGCGGCCGGTGAGGTGCTGGCGGAGTCCGTGATCGAGAGCGCCATCGCCAGCGGGCCGACCGCCGTGCTGAGCACGGTGCACCAGGAGTTCGCGGGGTTGCTGGCGGCCTCCGGACGCCACCGGTCGAGCCTGCGCGGCATCGGGGTGGGGGTGCCGGGACCGGTGAACTGGACCACCGGCCGGATCGCCCGCTCCATCAGCATGCCGGGGTGGGACGACCACCCGGTCCGGGACGCGCTCGCCGAGCACTACGGGCTGCCGGCCGTGGTGGACAACGACGCCAACCTGCTGGGCCTCGGCGAACAGCGGCGGATCTACCCGACCGCCCATCTCATCCTCTTCGTGAAGATCGGGACCGGCATCGGCGCCTCGGTGGTCCTCGACGGCGAGCTGCTGCGGGGCACCGACTCCGCCGAAGGGGACATCGGGCACGCCAAGATCATCGGTGTCGAGGAGACCTGTCACAGCTGCGGGGCTCGCGGCTGCCTGGCGGCCACGGCCAGCGGGCGGGCCATGGTCCGGGACCTGCGGCGCCTCGGCCACCAGCCCGAGACCACCCGCGACGTGGTCGCATTGGTGCGCGCGGGAGAACCTGAAGCGGTGCGGATCGTCGCCGCGGCCGGACGTGCCTTGGGTGACGTGCTGTCCACTGCGGTCAGCCTGCTGAACCCGGACGTGGTGGTGATCGGCGGCGACATCGCCCATGCCCACGAGCAGTTCGTGGCCGGGGTCCGCGACACCCTGCTGGCCCGCAGCCAACCGCTGGCCACCGCGCGGTTGACCATCGCGCCCACCGTGCTCGGTGACCGGGCCGGCATCACCGGCGCCACCGCCATGGTGGCGGACGCCGTGTTCGGCCGGAGCGCCGTGGACGCGGTTGTCGGGTGAGTGGACTGCGGCTCAACCGGCCGGGGATGCGGCCCGCCGCCACAGCCATGCCGCCAGCGTGAACAGCCAGGACATCACCGTGACCAGCAGCACGCGCTGCACGAGTCCCTTCCACCCGAACAGCTCGGTGCCGGGCTGCTGGCTGAGCTTCAGCAGGCCGATCCCCACCGTGAGGACGACCCCGGCGGTCAGGGTCCATGCCGCCAACGGGTGCCAGGCGGAGTCGGTGCGGAAGCGGCGGTAGAAGGCGAAGCAGCTGACCGGTGCCGACGCGAAGACCACGGCGCCGAAAGCGCCGTGGACGACTCCGTGCCAGGTCGCCGGGTGGCCCGGCGCGGATGGGTCCGTGAGGAACGGCCCGGAGGCCAGCAGGCTGGCCCCGAGCACCTGCACCAGGACGGGTCCAGCGCGGGAGGCCGGGCCGGACCGGAAGTGGAGGGCCAGGCCCCGTCCGAACACGAGAACCAGAGCACCCGACACCATGAAGCTCAGGACCTGGATCCAGCCGTACGGCCCCGCCGACAGCTCGCTGACGAACATGCTCACGGCCGAGTAGCCGGGGCGCAACCACCCCTGCACGGCGAACGCCGCCACGAAGAGGACGGCGCCGACCATGCCGGCGGCCGCCGCGCGGCGGATCCGGCGGCGGTCGGCCGCGGCGGAGACCGCGCCCGCTCCGCTGGTCATGACGCGCAGCCTGGCACTCGCCCCGTGCTGCCGTCCGGGCAGGCCTGGCCGCGGTGGCCGGCTCAGCCACCGGCGGGGCGTGTCGCACCGCGGATGTCGGCCGGGGCGCTCTCCGGCCAGCGGCTCCACGACTCCAGGACCGGCTGCAGCGCCGCCTCCTCGAGCTCGAGGTGTCGCAGCAGGTTTCCCGACAGCGACTCCAGGGCGTCGACCAACGCCCGGCGGGCCGGCGGCGCCGCAAGTCGGTGGGCCAGCCTCTCGACGTCGTCGAGCAGGGCAGCCACGATCCGGTGATCGGCCTCCAGCCGGTCGACGGTCGCGAAGAGGTGGGGTGCGGCCTGGCGTACGGCGGGGAACAGCACCGCATCCTCGTTGCGATGATGGGAGTGCACGGTCTGGCAGAAGCTGAGGCAGTTGACGCTCAGTCGGAACAGCGGACCGTTGCTCTGCAGGGCGCGGAGCTCGCCGCGGACGGTCGCGGCGGGCGCACCCGCGCGGACCCGCGCCGCCAGCTGCTGGAGGGTGTCCAGGTCACGGCGCAGCAGGTCGTGGACCCAGCGCAGCTGGTCGGCCAGCGCCTCCGGGCGAGCGTCACGCGATGAGCCGGGCGTCGTCGGCTCGACGGGGGTGTCTGTGGTCATGGGTCCGCCTCCGCTGTGGTCGGGTCCGCTGTGCGACATGCCCCTCAGGGTGGCCCGCGCGAGTCGACCTGGCCAACCGTGAGTTAGTGACTTACTCTGGGTTAGTGCCAACGCTCCGGACCATCCTCGACCTGCACAGCGACGCCGAGATGTGCCGCAGCTCGCAGGAAGCCGTCGAGTTCGTCGGCCGGCGCTGGGTGAGCGTGGTGCTCATCGCCGGCTGCCTCGGCGCCCGGCGGTTCAGCGAGTACCGCCGCTTCGCGGTGGGCATCTCCGACCGGGTCCTCACCCAGCGGCTCCGCGAGCTGGAGCAGCACGGCTTGGTGGAGAGGACGGTCGTGCCCACGATGCCGGTGCAGATCACCTACACCCCGGCGCCGCGGGGGGAGGAGCTGGTCCGAGCGCTGCAGCCGCTGATGGTCTGGTGGCTGGCGGGGGCTGAGCCGTCCGCGTCCCAGCCGGTGGCCCGGACGGTGGCCTGACGGCGGGCTGGGTGTTGGCCGGGACCCCGAGCGTGGGCGGACCACCTGTGGTTGGGTGGCGGGAGATCGCTGCGGCGCGGGAGCATCGGGCAGTCGGTGAACCGAGCCGGCGGTGAAACCGGCCGCCCGTCCGAGAGGAAACCCGATGACCGAACAGCAGAGCCGCGAGCGGGATGACCAGAGCATCCGGGCCCGGGTCGACCAGCTGGTCGGGCAGCTGACGCTGGCCGAGAAGGCGGGTCAGCTCACCCAGTACTTCTACTTCCCCACCGGTGCGGGTCCCAACGCCGACGACGCCGACCTGGTCGGTGACGACGGGGAGCCGGCTCCGTCGCCCGCCGACCTGGTCGAGGCGGCGCTCGGCCGCGGTGAGGTCGGGTCGATGCTGTTCGTCACCGATCCGACCGAGATCAACCGACTGCAGCGGCTGGCGGTCGAGGGGCACCGGCTGGGCATCCCGGCCCTGTTCGGGTTCGACGTCATCCACGGGTTCCGGACCGTGCTGCCCGTGCCGATCGCGTTGGCCGCCTCCTGGGACCCCGCGGTGATCGAGAGCGGTCAAGCGGTCGCGGCCCGCGAGGCCCGGGCCGCCGGTGTGCACTGGGCGTTCGCGCCCATGGTGGACATCGCCCGCGACCCGCGCTGGGGGCGGATCATCGAGGGGGCCGGGGAGGACCCGTACCTCGGCTGCGCGGTGGCCGCCGCCCAGGTCCGCGGCTTCCAGGGACCCGCCGTCGGAACGCCCGAGCGGGTGATCGCCGGACCCAAGCACCTGGCGGGCTACGGGGCCGCGCTCGGCGGACGCGACTACGACGAGGTCAACCTGTCCGAGTCCGAGCTGTGGAACGTGTACCTGCCGCCGTTCGCCGCCGCGGTCGCCGCCGGGGCCGGCAACATCATGACGGCCTACATGGATCTCAACGGCATCCCCGCCACCGCCAACACCTGGCTGGTCACCGACATCCTGCGGAACACCTGGGGGTTCGACGGCTTCGTGGTCAGCGACGCCCAGGCCGTGCATGACCTCCGCACGCGCGGGTTCGCCCGGGACCTGGCCGAGGCGGGGGCACGCGCGGTCCGCGCCGGGCTGGACCTGGAGATGGCGGTCACCGATCCCGCCCACGCCCAGCTGCCGGCGGCGGTGGAGCGCGGCCTGATCACCGAGGCCGAGCTGGACACCGCGGTTCGCAGGGTGCTGACCGCGAAGGTCCGGCTCGGGCTGTTCGACCAGCCGTACGTGGACGAGGACCGCGCGCGGGTGGTGCTCGCCGACCCGGCGCACCGGGACGTGGCCCGCGTCGCCGCCGAGCGGTCGGCCGTGCTGCTGCAGAACCGCGAGTCGCTGCTGCCGCTGGACCCGGCGGGGCTGGACTCGATCGCGGTGATCGGCGCACTGGCCGACTCGCCGCGGGACACGCTCGGCCCGTGGATCTTCGACTTCGACCTCGCCGAGACGGTGACTGTACGGGCCGGCATCCAGGCCCTGGTCGGCGACCGGGTCGACGTGGCGTACGCCCCTGGTGTGCGGCCGGGCCGCCGCACGTACCCGTCCATGTTCGACACGTTCCCCGGGAACACCCCGCCCGACCCGGAGGACTTCGACGACGACGGCGAGCTGGAGCGGGCTGTCGACCTCGCCGCCCGCAGCGACGTGGCCGTGGTGGTGGTGGGCGAGTGGCAGCACATGGTGGGGGAGGGGGCGTCCCGCGCCAGCCTCGACCTGCCCGGGCGGCAGCTGGAGCTGCTGCAGGGGGTCGTGGCCACCGGGACGCCCGTAGTGCTGCTGGTGATGAACGGCCGGCCGCTGGACCTGCGCTGGGCCGCCGACCATGTGCCGGCCATCCTCGAGATCTGGTACCCCGGGAGCCAGGGCGGCACCGCCGTCGCGAACCTGCTGTTCGGGGAGGTCGCCCCCGGCGGCAAGCTGCCGTTCACCTGGCCGCGGACCGTCGGCCAGGTGCCGCTGATCTACGCCCACCTGACCTCGCACGACCCGGAGAAGCAGTGGCGCCGGTACTGGGACGTGGAGAGCACCCCGCTGTTCCCGTTCGGTCACGGCCTGAGCTACGGCGAGGTCGGCTACAGCGACCTCAGCCTCGACCGGTCGAGCCTGGCCGTGGGGGAGTCGGTGACCGTCTCGGTGGCGGTGCACAACCCCGGCCCCGTCGCAGTCGAGGAGGTCGTCCAGCTGTACCTCCACCAGCGGCACGGGCAGGCTTCGCGGCCGGTCCGCGAGCTCAAGGGCTTCTCCCGGATCGCGCTGGCCGCCGACGAGCGCCGGACGGTCGAGTTCACCCTGGGGGCCGCCGAGCTGCGGTACTGGAACGCCGCCGTCCGGGACTGGGTGCAGGACGCCACCACCGTCGACGTCTGGGTGGGCGGCAGCTCGGCCGCCCGGCTGGGGACCACCTTCGAGGTCGGCTGACCGGCGCGCCGCAGCGTGGTCGGTGGGCGCCCTCCGGCCGAGCGGCTCGCCTGTCGGTGCCCCGTGCCAGGGTCGACGTATGGACGTTCTCAGCAACCAGCAGATCGCGGCCGCCGGGCTCGACGACTGGCGCAAGCTCGCCCAGGCCCTGCACGCCACCTTCCGGTCCCCGCACCGCCCAGCCGTCCGCGCCTTCCTCACGGACCTGCTCGTCGGAGAGGTCGACGCCGACCCGCCCGACGTCCGGCTGAGCGGTGAGGTGGTAGCGGTCTCGGTGGCCACGCGGTGGCAGGGCGGCCTCTGGGTGGGCCAGTCCGACCTCGACCGGGCGGCCCGGATCAGCGCTCTCGCCGCAGAGCACGGGTTGGTGGCCGACCCTGCGGCCGTGACGCAGCTGGAGCTGGCGCTGGACACCGCCGATCGTGACCGGATCGCCCCGTTCTGGTCGGCCCTGCTGACCGGGAGTCCGGACCACATCGTGGTCGACTCGGTCGTCGACCCCACCGGCCGGGTCCCGAGCCTCTGGTTCCAACCCACCGACGAGCACGAGCCGCCCCGGCAGCGGTGGCATCTGGATCTGTGGCTCGCGCCCGAGGTGGCCGACGCCCGCATCGCCGCCGCCGTGGCCGCCGGTGGCTCGGTCGTCGACGACTCCGCGGCGCCGTCGTTCACCGTGCTCGCCGACCCCGACGGCAACCGGGTCTGCATCTGCACGTCGCTCGACCGCAGCTGACCCACCTCCGGTACCCTCGGTCCCCTCGAACCGTAGGGCGAGTTCGGGACGACTCCGGTCGCAGCCCCGAGGGGGTCGGTCGTGAGCGATCCACCGGCACCTGGCCGCGCGCCGACCCGGACCGACGTCGCCCAGCTCGCCGGGGTCAGCGGAGCCGTGGTGAGCTATGTGATCAACAACGGCCCCAAGCGGGTGGCCGAGCCCACGGCCGCTCGGGTGCGGGCCGCGATCGCCGCCCTCAACTACCGCCCGAACGCCCACGCCCGGGCCCTCAGCGGCGGGGCCAGCGCCGTGCTCGGGCTGATCGTCTCCGACAACGAGAACCCGTTCTTCGCCGAGTTCGCCCGGGAGATCGAGGCAGTCGCCGTCCGCAGCAGCCGAGCGCTGATGATCGGCAACACGCACGGCGACCCCGAGATCGAACGGGCGCTGATCGAGGACTTCGGAGTTCGCGGCGTCGACGGGCTGCTGGTGGCCAGCGTCCTGGGCCGGCCGGACCGCCGGCTGCCCGCCGTGGGAACCGCGGGGCCGGCCGTTCCGATCGTGTGGATCGACGCGTCCCGCCCGGTGCCCGGCTACCCGACGGTCGGCACGGACAGCCGGTGGGGCGCTCGGGCGGCGGTCGAGCACCTCATCGGCCAGCACGGCTACCCCACCGTCGGGCTGGTCGTCGGTGAGCCGGAGAACAGCCGCCTGGTCGATCCGCGCGAACGCGGGTGGCGCGAGGCGCTCCGGCGGGGTGGTCGCGACGACGGCCCGGTCGTCCGGGCCGCCTGGAGCCGGGAGGGCGGTCACGCCGCGGGACTGAGCATGCTGTCCGGGCCGGCCCGTCCGCGGGCCGTGTTCGCGGCCTCGGACCTGCAGGCGGTGGGGCTGCTCCGGGCGGCCCGAGAGCTCGGGCTGGACGTCCCGGGTGATCTGGCGGTGATCGGCTTCGACGGCAGCAAGGAGGCGGCCTTCACCTGGCCCCCGCTGACGGTCGTCCGGCAGGATCTGCCGGCCATGGCCGCCGCGGCGGTGGAGCGGGTGCTGCGCCCGGCCGAACCCGCCGCGCTGTTCTTCCGGCCGGAGCTGATCATCCGACAGTCCTGCGGCTGCCCCGCCGGCTGAGGCCTGCGCCCCGGGGTCTCCGCGGTGCCCTTCACACCCGTCTGCGCATCACCACCCCCCCGGCTGAGGGTGTGGAGTCATCTCATCGGGTGTGATCTGGGCCGGGGTCAGGGGAGGGACGTGGCCGGGAGCGCCCGGCGGCGCGGAGCAGGTGGCTCTCCAACGGGTGGCCGACCAGGCGCTGGGCCAGGTCCGCGGCCCGCAGCACGGCTGCCGAGTCCACGCCGTGCTCGATGCCCGCGTCGTCGAGCAGGTAGACGAGCTCCTCGGTGGCGATATTTCCGCTGGCCCCCGGCGCGAACGGGCAGCCGCCCATCCCGCCCACCGACGCGTCCAGCTGGGTGATGCCGACCAGCAGCGCGGTCAGGGCGTTGGCGATGCCCTGGCCCCGGGTGTTGTGGAAGTGGACGCCCAGCTCCACCCCGGGCACCGCCTGCCGGACCGCCCCGATCAGAGCCGCGACCCGGGCCGGACTGGTGCTGCCGATGGTGTCGCCCAGGCACAACCGGTCGGCGCCGAGCTCGACGGCCCGGTTCGCGACCTGAAGCGTCCGGCCGGGTGGGGTGGGACCGTCGAACGGACAGTCCCAGGCCGTCGCGATGATCACCTCGAGCCGGCCGCCGGCCGCGTGCACCACGGACGCGACCTCCTCCACCCCGGCCAGCGCCTCCTCGCTGGACCGACCGACATTGGCCCGGCTGTGGCCGTCCGCGGCCGACACCACGTACTCGATCGTCCGGAGCCCGGAGCCGACGGCCCGGCGGGCGCCGGTCGGGCTGGCGACCAGCGCCGACCAGTCGACCCCCGGCAGGGTCTGCACGAAGGCGGCCACCTCCTCGGCGTCGGCCAGGGCCGGTACCGCGCGTGGGGAGACGAATGCCGTCGCCTCGATCCGGGTCACCCCGGTGGCAGCCAGCGCGCTGAGCAGCTCGAGCTTCGCCGCAGTGGCCAGCGGCTGCTCGATCTGCAGCCCGTCGCGGGGACCGACCTCGCGGATCTCCACCCGCCGAGGCAGGTCCAGCCCAGTCATCCGCGTCTGTGCCCTGTCCGTCCGATGGCTCACCACGCTCCCTAAAGTGCGCCCTGCCCCGGGGTGCCCGCGGCGATCGGCACCAACCGAGTGACCTCCACCGGACGAGCCAACAGCCCCTCCAGAGACGCGTTCAACGCTCTCACCGCCGCCCCGCCGCCATGGCTGTCGAGCTCGGCCGCCGTGGTCCACTTCTCGATCATCACGATCGTCCCGTCGGGGGCGTCGTGGATGGCGTACAGCTCGCAGCCGGGTTCGTCGTGGACGGCGGCGATGGCCGGCTGGAGGGCGGCCACCACCCGGTCGTGCTGACCCTCCGCCGGTCGGAAGTAGGCGGTCACGACGACGGGCTCGGCCACGGGAAACACCTTTCGCGAGGACACGGGAGGCCATCCGACCGCCCGGGCACGGACGATACGCCACGCCGCCGCCGAGGCCGGCCGTGAGCGGAAACGCGTTGCCGACCCGGCGCGGGACCTGCTTGACTCCAGCGACCCCACCGGAACGACACAGGAGAACTCATGGGAGCAGCCGGGATGTCCACCACCCTCACCAACTCGAAGGACATGCCCCGCGGTGCCAACCCAGCAGCCGATCCAGCAGCCCGCCCTGCAGCCGACCCTGAACCTGGGGATCCTGGCTCACATCGACGCCGGTAAGACCAGCCTGACCGAGCGGCTGCTGCATGCGGCCGGGGTCATCGACGAGATCGGTCGCGTCGACGACGGCAGCACCCAGACCGACACGCTCGCGCTGGAACGGCGGCGCGGCATCACGATCAAGGCCGCGGTGGTGTCCTTCGAGATCGCCGGCGTCACGGTCAACCTCGTCGACACCCCGGGCCACCCCGACTTCATCGCCGAGGTCGAGCGCGTGCTCAGCGTGCTCGATGGTGCGGTGCTGGTGGTGTCCGCCGTCGAGGGCGTGCAGGCCCAGACCCGGATCCTGATGCGCACTCTCCGCCGGCTCGGCCTGCCCACGCTGGTCTTCGTCAACAAGATCGACCGGCTGGGCGCCCGGCCCGACGCGGTCGCGGCTGAGGTACGGGACCGGCTCGGCGTCATCCCGCTCCCGCTCGCTGCGGTGTCGGACCCGGGGATGCGGGGCGCCGCGGTCCACCCCCACGGGGCCGACGACCCGGCCTTCGTCGAGTGCCTCCGCGAGGTGCTCGCCGACGGCAACGAGCGGCTGCTGGGCGACTATGTCGTCGGGCGGACCTGGCCGGGGGCGGATCTCTTCGACGAGCTGTGCCGTCAGACCGGGCAGATCCGGGTCCACCCCCTGCTGTACGGGTCCGCGATCACCGGCGCGGGGGTGCCCGAGCTGCTCCGGCAGATCCCCGCCCTGCTGCCGATCCGCCACCCCAACCCGGACGCCCCCGCCGCCGGCCGGGTGTTCAAGATCGAGCGCGGGCGGGCCGGGGAGAAGGTCGCGTTCGTCGCGCTGCGCGCGGGAACCCTGCGCGTCCGCGACCGGCTGCTGGTCCACGGAGCCGAGGAGAAGATCACGGCTGCCCGGCTGTTCGCCGACGGGTGCACGGTGCCGACCGACGCAGTGCCCGCCGGCCGGATCGCCCAGCTGTGGGGTCTGGGTGGCATCACGATCGGGGACCCGATCGGGGCTGCCGGCGGAGGCGTCCCGCACCACTTCGCCCCCCCGTCGCTGGAGACCGTGGTCGGGCCCGCCACCGCCGCGGACCGGGCGCCGCTGCATCTCGCCCTGACGCAGCTGGCCGAGCAGGACCCGTTGATCGACCTGCGCACCGACGAGCTGCGCGGCGAGACCTCGGTCTCGCTGTACGGCGAGGTGCAGAAGGAGGTCATCCAGGCCACGCTGGCCGAGGACTTCGGGGTCCGGGCGACGTTCCGCGAGTCCACCACGATCTGCATCGAGCGGTTGCTCGGGTGCGGCTCGGCGGTGGAGCGGATGAAGGTCGACCCCAACCCGTTCCTGGCCACCTGCGGGCTGCGGGTCGAACCGGCCCCGATCGGCGCCGGGGTCACGTTCGGCCTGGACGTGGAGCGCGGGGCCATGCCGTCCGCCTTCTTTGCGGCTGTCGAGGAGACGGTGCGCCTCACCCTCGGGCAGGGCCTGCACGGGTGGGACGTCCCGGACTGCCGGGTGGTGATGACCCACTCCGGCTACGCCCCGCGGCAGAGCCACATGCACGCCACCTTCGACAAGTCGATGTCGACCACCGCCGGTGACTTCCGCAAGCTCGTCCCGCTCGTGCTGACCACCGCGCTCCGGCGGGCTCGGACCCAGGTCTGCCAGCCGGTCCACCGGTTCTCCCTCGAGATTCCGGCCGACACCTTCGGGGCGGTGGTGGCCGCGGTCAGCCGGCTCGGGGCGGTGCCGCACTCGCCGACGGTCACCGGCGGCACCGCGGTCGTCGAGGGCGACGTGGCCGCGGGCCTGGTGCACACCCTCGAGCTGCTGGTGCCTCCGCTGACCCGGGGCGAGGCCGTGTTGGAGTCCGCGTTCGACCGCTACGAACCGGTGGCCGGCCCGGCCCCGGCCCGGCCGCGGACCGACGCCAACCCGTTGGACCGGAAGGGGTACCTGCTCCGGGTGGAGCGACGGGTCACCCTCCCGACGGCGCGCTGAGCGGGGCGGCTCACCACCCCCGCGCCCGCCACTCGTCCAGGTGCGGGCGCTCCGCGCCGAGGGTGGTGTCGTCGCCGTGCCCCGGGTGCACCACGGTCGCGTCGTCGAACCGCGCGAAGATCTTTCCCTCCAGATCGGCCATCAGCGTGCCGAAGTCCTGCTGCGTGCGGGTCCGGCCCGGGCCACCCGGGAACAGGCTGTCCCCGGTGAACAGGTGGGTGCCGGACGCACCGGTCCAGGCCAGCGCGATCGAGCCCGGCGTGTGGCCGACGAGGCCGATCACCTCGAACGTCTCCGAGCCCAGGGCCACCTGGTCGCCGTCCCAGACCCCGGTGAGGTTCTCCAGCCAGGCACCGGTGGCGATCGCGTCCAGGTCAGGACGCCCGCAGACGAGCACCGCGCCCGTGGCCCGCGCCACGGCCGGCAGGGCCTGCCAGTGGTCGCCGTGCCGGTGCGTGGTGACGATGGTCTCCACCGGGTGGCCGGCCACCAGGCCCAGGATCCGGTCGTCCTCGTCGGCGGCGTCGACCAGCATCGACACCTCCGGCGTGCTCAGCAGGTATGCGTTGTTGTCCATGCGGCCGACCGAGATCTTGGCCAGGGCCAACGTGGGGGAGAGCTCGACGACCAGCGGCGGCCCACCGGGCTCGACATGGCCGGAACGCGGATCGCTGGGACGGCTGGTCATGCGGGACTCCTGTTCGGTGACGGGCGGGCGGGGCGGTGCGCGTGACCCGGGCGACGGGTTCAGAACGACGGCAGCACCAGCCCGCCCGTGCCCTGGACGGCGTCGGGGGCGGACCGGCCGGTGAGCCAGCCCAGCAGCCGCTGGCTGGTCCCGGTGACTCGCGCCGGAGGCCCGGAGCTCCCGACGGCGATGTGCAGGCCGGTGTCCGAGGTCAGCTCGAGCCGCGGGAACTCGTCGCGGTGCCGCAGCCGGAACGCGGAGTACTCCAGCAGCCAGGCCGCCGTCGTCTCGTCCACCTGCTCGATCTCGTACCCCACGTCCAGGTCCACGTGGTGCAGCACGACCTCGGTCATCCGGGCCAGCGGCAGCAGGCGGGCCGGCACCTGCAGACCCCCGCGCAGCTCGACGACGGCGTCCCAGGCGGCGGCGCCCTGGACAGCGTCGAACGCCTCCGTCAGCCGCTCCGCCGAGGTGTCCAGGTCGATCTGGAGCTCGAGGCCCGGACGCCCGGCGCCGGCTTCGATCTCGGCGTCCCGGTGCTGCGACGACGCGTACATGGCGGCCCGTTCCCCGCTGGTCGCCCACCCGGCCACCCGGACCAGGGCGTCCGCCTGCCGGGCGACGTGGCTCGCGACGTGAGCCCGGCTCCAGCCGGGCAGCCGGGACGGGGCGCGCCACTCGTCGTCGGACAACGCGATGGTGTCCCCCAGCAGTCGGGCGGTGGTCGTGCTGACCAGGTGCAGCACCGCCTCCAGCTGGCTCTCCGACGGGTCGGGCGGCGGGTCGGCGGACACCCCCTGCGCCATGGCGAGCTCGCCCGCCTCGTCCGCCGATGTCATGGGTCCAACCTAGTGCCCGGGCGGTGGCGGACCGCTGGGACCGGGCCCGAGCCGGGGGTGCCCAGCCGGGAGCCGTCGCTGCGCGGGCTGTCAGTCGGCCCACATACGATGGCGGGCGTGATTGACCGTCTCGTCGTCCGGGGTGCCCGCGAGCACAACCTGCGGAACATCTCCCTCGACCTGCCGCGGGACGCGCTGATCGTCTTCACCGGGCTGTCCGGCTCGGGCAAGTCGAGCCTGGCCTTCGACACCATCTTCGCCGAGGGCCAGCGTCGGTACGTGGAGTCGCTGTCCGCCTACGCGCGCCAGTTCCTGGGTCAGATGGACAAGCCGGACGTGGACTTCATCGAGGGGCTGTCACCGGCCGTGTCGATCGACCAGAAGTCGACCAGCCGGAACCCGCGCTCCACCGTCGGGACCATCACCGAGGTGTACGACTACCTGCGCCTGCTGTACGCCCGCGCCGGACGGCCGCACTGCCCGATCTGCGGTGAGCCGATCAGCCGGCAGTCGCCGCAGCAGATCGTGGACCGGCTGATGGGGCTGCCCGAGGGGACCCGGTTCCAGATCCTGGCCCCGGTCGTCCGTGGCCGCAAGGGCGAGTACGTGGACGTCTTCCGCAACCTGGCCACCGCCGGGTTCAGCCGTGCCCGGGTCGACGGGCAGGTGGTCGCGCTGACCGACCCGCCCACTCTCGACAAGAAGTACAAGCACACCATCGACGTCGTGGTCGACCGGCTGGCGGTGAAGCCGACCGTCAAGCAGCGGCTGACCGACTCGGTGGAGACCGCCCTGTCGCTGGCCCAGGGCATCGTCACCGTCGACTTCGTCGACCTCGACGTCAAAGACCCGATGCGGGAGCGGCGCTACTCGGAGAAGATGGCGTGTCCCAACGACCACGACATCGCCATCGACGAGCTGGAGCCGCGGCAGTTCTCGTTCAACGGGCCGTGGGGTGCGTGCCCGGTCTGCTCCGGGCTCGGCACCCGGATGGAGGTCGACCCCGAGCTGGTCGTGCCCGACGACGAGAAGAGCCTGGACGAGGGCGCCATCGCCCCGTGGTCGTCGGCGCACGTCGCCGACTACTTCCAGCGGCTGATCGCCTCGCTGGCCGAGAGCTCGGGCTTCAGCACCACGGTGCCGTGGCACCGGCTGCCCGCCGCAGCACGGAAGGTGCTGTTGTACGGGGTGCCCGGCCAGGTGCACGTCCGCTACAAGAACCGCTACGGCCGGGAGCGCAGCTACAACGCCAAGTACGAGGGCATCGTCAGCTACATCGAGCGGCGGCACGCCGAGGCGGAGACCGACACCTCCCGGGAGCGGTTCGCCGGCTACATGCGGGAGGTGCCCTGCACCGCCTGCCACGGCGCCCGGCTGAAGCCGACCTCGCTGGCGGTCACCGTCGGCGGCAAGAACATCGCGGAGGTGTCGTCGCTCTCCATCGACGACGCCGCCGCGTTCCTCGGCGGCTTGGAGCTCTCGGACCGGGAGAAGCAGATCGCGGAGCGGGTGCTCAAGGAGATCAACGAGCGCCTGCGGTTCCTGCTCGACGTCGGCCTGGACTACCTGTCGCTGAGCCGGCCCACCGCCAGCCTGTCCGGCGGGGAGGCCCAGCGGATCCGGTTGGCGACCCAGATCGGCTCCGGGCTGGTCGGCGTGCTGTACGTGCTCGACGAGCCGTCGATCGGGCTGCATCAGCGCGACAACCGCCGGCTGATCGAGACCCTGATCCGGCTGCGCAACCTAGGCAACACCCTGATCGTGGTCGAGCACGACGAGGACACCATCAAGACCGCCGACTGGGCGGTCGACATCGGTCCGGGGGCCGGCGAGCACGGCGGGCACGTGGTGCACTCCGGCACCGTCGCCGACCTGTTGGCGCACCCGGACTCGATCACCGGCCAGTATCTGTCCGGTCGACGCTCCATCCCGCTGCCGAGCACCCGCCGGCCGCGGACCAAGGGCCGAGAGGTCACCGTTCACCGGGCGGTCGAGCACAACCTGCGCGACGTCACGGTCAGCTTCCCGCTGGGCCAGCTGATCGCCGTCACCGGCGTCTCGGGGTCCGGCAAGTCCACCCTGGTCAACAGCATCCTGTACACCGCGCTGGCCAAGCGGATCTACAACGCCCGCGACGTCCCCGGCCGGCACCGCTCGATCACCGGGGCGGAGCAGATCGACAAGATCATCCACGTCGACCAGTCGCCGATCGGTCGCACCCCGCGATCCAACCCGGCCACCTATACGGGGGTGTACGACCACGTCCGGCGGCTCTTCGCCGAGACCCCCGAGGCGAAGGTCCGCGGCTACCAGCCGGGGCGGTTCTCCTTCAACGTCAAGGGTGGCCGCTGCGAGAACTGCGCCGGCGACGGCACGATCAAGATCGAGATGAACTTCCTACCGGACGTGTACGTCCCGTGCGAGGTCTGCCACGGCGCCCGCTACAACCGGGAGACGCTGGAGGTCCACTACAAGGGCAAGACCATCGCCGACATCCTGGACATGCCGATCGAGCACGCGGCGACGTTCTTCGCCGCGATCCCGGCCATCGCCCGGCACCTCACCACGCTGAACGAGGTGGGCCTCGGGTACGTGCGACTCGGGCAGCCGGCTCCCACCCTCTCCGGCGGGGAGGCCCAGCGGGTCAAGCTGGCCAGCGAGCTGCAGAAGCGGTCCACCGGCCGGACCATGTACGTGCTGGACGAGCCGACGACCGGGCTGCACTTCGAGGACATCCGCAAGCTGCTCGGCGTGCTCGGCCGGCTGGTCGACGCCGGCAACAGCGTGGTCGTCATCGAGCACAACCTGGACGTGATCAAGACCGCCGACTGGCTGATCGACATGGGTCCCGAGGGCGGATCGCGCGGCGGCACGGTCATCGCCGAGGGCACCCCGGAGCAGATCGCGGCCGACTCGCACTCCTACACCGGCGAGTTCCTGAAGACGGTGCTGGCTGGTCGGGAGGTGCCGGTCGGTGACACCCAACCCGAGCTCGACAACGCGCTGACCGCAGGGGCGACGAACGGTCGTCGCACCCGCGCGGCCGGCGCCAAGGCGGCGAAGACCCCGGCCACGAAGAAGGGCTCTCCAGCCGGCAAGACCGCAGCCGGCAAGACCGCAGCCGGCAAGACCGCGGCCGGCAAGACCGCAGCCACCAAGACCGCAGCCAGCAAGCCGGCCGCTCGCAAGACCGTAGCCGAGAGGTCCGCCGCCCGACCCCGCTCTGCCACCAGCCCGGAACTCGCGGCGCGGGCCAGCTGAGCCCTCACCGACTCGAACCCGCGTCGTCGGTCACCGCCTGCACCAGGGTGGCGTGCCAGTCGCCCGGGTACTCCCGGTGAAGGGGAGCTAGGCTGCGCGCCCCGGACCCGTTCCCGGGTCTGCGGCAGCTCGTCGACAACGTCGTCGGTCAGCAGCGCCCCGAAGGCCTCCCAGTCCCGAGCCTCACAGGCGGCCCAGTACTCCACGGTCATCGACACCCGATCACGGTAGGCGTTCGCACTGACAACCAGCCGGCGGCGGCAGGCCGCGGCGCGCGACAGGCAGCGGGTGACAGGCAGCCGACCGGGATCGTCGGGCACGTGCGGCGGGCCCCGGTCGTTGCCAGGACGAGGCGGGTCCCGGAGCTCGGCGACCGTACCGCGGCTCTGTGTCGCAGCATCCCGGACGCACAGGATCCGCACAGAGACGGGTGCTTGAATCCTTCTCCTCCCCTCTCCTCTCCGAGATTCGGCCGACCCACCCCCTGGAGGCAGGCATGACCGACCAGATGATGAGCGACGACAGCACCGAGCGGGAGGACGCGCGTCCCTCCTCACCGGCCCGCCTCCCGGCGCGCGCCGTCGAGCGTGATCGGCGGACCGTGCTCCGGGCGGCGGGGCTGGTGGCCCTGGCCGGCGGCGGCAGTGCCGTGCTCGCCGCCTGCGCGTCCGGGGAGACCACGACACCGGCCGCCACCAGCGCGGCCCCGAGCAGCACCGCGTCCAGCAGACAGGCCCCGAGCTCGGCGGCGCCCAGCAGCGCCGCGTCCAGCAGCGCGAGCTCCCCGGCGGCCGCCCCCAGCGGGCCGAGTGTGGCCACCGCGGACGTGCCCGTCGGCAGCGGCGTGATCTTGGACGACGCCGACTACGTGATCACCCAGCCCACCAAGGGTGACTTCAAGGCCTTCACCGCGATCTGCACCCACCAGCAGTGCAAGGTGTCGGAGATGAGGGACGACGTCATCCACTGCGGCTGCCACCAGAGTGACTTCTCGGTCAAGGACGGTTCGGTGGTGAACCCGCCCGCCGAGCAGCCCCTGAAGGAGTTCACCGCCACGGTCTCGGGCAACAAGGTCTACGTCGAGGAGTGAGCCACCCCCAGGTCGGTCAGCCGGCGGCGTGGTCGCGGCAGGGGCAGGCTGGCCAGAGCTCGATGAGGTTGGACTTGGCTCCGGCCAGGGCTGCCTCGAGCTGTCGGAACCGGCGGCGGAGCCAGACCGGCTGCAGCTGATCGGCCGCACCCACTCCGGTGACCGGCGCGCTCACCTCCGGCCCACCGGGACCGGGCTGGTCGAGCAGGGCCGCGTAGCGCTGGCAGGTGTCGGCGAAGCGGTCCGTCTGGAAGGCCGTCGGCGGCTCGCCGCCGGCCCTCAGCAGGCTGGTGCCCGCCGCGATCGACACGTCCAGCCGGAGGTTGTTCTGCGCCTCGACCACCGCGGCCAGCGCACGCTCCAGTCTGGCCCGCTCGGGGCAGTCGTCGCCTGACCAGCTCACCGATGGCGTGGGCCTCGAGGAGGTTGCGGACCGACCGCACGTCGCGGTGGGCGCGACGGAACGCCTCGGTCGCATCCAGGCCGGCGTACGCGCGGAGGATGTGCTGGCCGCCGGGATGTCGGGTCAGGAACGGGGTGACGTCGAGCACCCGACCGTCGACGGCGACCCACCAGCCGGTGGTCGCCTCGTTGTGCCGGGCCAGCTCGACGGCGGTGACCGCGCCCAGCCGACGGGTACCCGGCCGCCGCACGCGTCCCGGGCCCGGCGCGGCGGGAGCGAGGTGGGCGGGCCGCTCGGCCCGCGCCGCCGCCAGCTCCCGGTCGACCCGTTCCCACTCACCTGAGACCGGCCCACCCTGGAAGCCACCGATGGTGACGCCGCGGCCCACCTTGAACGCGATGGCGAGATAGCCGAACACCTTGCGGCGGTGTCGTTCCAGGAAGCCGTTCGAGCCGCTGTACGCCTGCTGCAAGTACTCCAGGCTCCGGCGGGTCTCGGGGACGCCGTGCTCGGCGATGATCGGCACCAGGTCGACCGCGGCGACCGCCTCCACGAACCGACGCCAGTGCGGCGGGTAGGACCTGCGGTGCGCCAGGATCTCCCGGCCCAGCAGGCTGTCGTGTCGGTCGCGGCCGAGGAACGCGTCCAGCGTGTTGATCACCGGTGATGCCGTGCCGCTGGGCCCCAGCAAGCCCGGCCGGATCGGTACGGCCAGCGGGGCCACGGTCTTCGCCCACACCGGCGGGTCGACGTAGGTCGGGCTCGTGGCCCGCGGGTCGATGAGGGGCAGGGCGGCCCGGTTGACCGACTCCAGCCCGGCCGCCACGGCCTGCAGGGCGGCCTGCAGTCGGTCGAGGTCCCGCGCCAGGACCGCATCATGGGCCTCGGCGACCGCCCCCACCACCGGACCCGTCCGGGCCAGGATCTCCAGCTGGGTCAGGTAGAAGACGCGCTCCTCGGCGTTGTCGACCGTGGGCACGAGCAGCCGGAGGTCGGCCACCCGCAGCTGGGGTCGGGCCGGGTCGGCGTAGCGCCAGTTGTGCACGATCAGGTCCGCGTAGCTCGAGCACGGGACCGTTGGTGCGGCCCAGCCGCCGCCGCACCTGCCGCCATGGCCGGGCCAGCGCGGGCGGCAGCCCGGTCGGCCGGGTCGACCTGGTGGGCTCGACGTGCATATAGGCGTGCGCCAGCGTGCCCAGCACGGTGGCGGCCCGGGGCAGGTCGGCGGTGGCGAGGTGACGCTCGTCGGCCGCGAGCAGGGGGAGCTGGTCGAGCCGATGCCGGACCCGCAGGTCGCGGACCAGGTCGGGGAGGTCGTGGGCGGCCGAGTCCCAGGCGGCGTGACTCGTCGGCAGCCGGGCGGCCGGGGCAGCCGTCGGGACGAAGCCGCTGACCGGTGCGAGCGCACCGGCCGCCTCGTGGCCGGCCCGCCGGTTGGCGGCGACCGCGGCTCGGAGGACGGCGGACGCGACGGAGATCGGCTGGTGCACGTCGTCCTCCCCCCGAGGTGGCCGCGCCGCCGGGCCGCCCCGGTTCGACGGCGCACGCCCGCTGCTGGGGAGAGCGACGACCCCCGCTTCTGATACCCCCCCGGATGCCCCCCTGATGGCCGCCCCTGATACCCGGCCCTGCAGCGGTCCCGGGTGTCTCGGCGGCGGGCAAGCGGCCGCGCTGTCCGCGGCTCGACCTAGGCTTGCCGACGTGCCCAGCGCCGCGACCTACCGACCGGTGTCGGGGTCGATCCCCGACGAGCCCGGGGTCTACCGGTTCTCCGACGAGCAGGGCCGCGTCATCTACGTGGGCAAGGCGATCAGCCTCCGGTCCCGGCTGAACTCCTACTTCGCCGACCCGTACACGCTGCACAGCCGGACGCGCTCGATGGTGCAGACGGCCGCAAAGGTCGACTGGACGGTGGTCCGCAACGAGGTCGAGGCCCTGCAGCTGGAGTACTCCTGGATCAAGGAGTTCGACCCCCGGTTCAACGTCAAGTACCGCGACGACAAGTCCTACCCGTGGCTGTGCGTGACGCTGGGCGAGGAGTACCCGCGGGTGATGGTCGGCCGGGGGCCGAAACGCAAGGGCAACCGCTACTTCGGTCCCTACTCGCACGCCTGGGCCATCCGGGAGACCGTCGACCTGGTGCTCCGGGTGTTCCCGATGCGGTCCTGCCGCCCCGGCGTGTTCAAGAACCACCACCAGATCGGACGGCCCTGCCTGCTCGGCTACATCGGCAAGTGCTCGGCCCCCTGCATCGGTCGGGTCAGCGCCGAGCAGCACCGCGAGATCGTCGACGACTTCGTCCAGTTCGTGTCCGGCCACGCCGCGCCGCTGGTCAAGCGGCTCGAGACGGAGATGCAGCGGGCCAGCGCCGAGCTGGAGTTCGAGCGGGCGGCGCGGCTCCGTGACGACCTCGGCGCGCTGCAGCAGGCGATGGCCAAGAACGCCGTGGTGCTTCGCGACGGGACCGACGTGGACGTGGTCGCGCTCGCCGAGGACCCGCTGGAGGTGGCGGTGCAGATCTTCCACGTCCGCGGCGGGCGGATCCGCGGCGAGCGGGGCTGGGTCGCGGATCGGGTGGACGACGCCGGGACCGATGAGCTGATCCAGAAGTTCCTGCTCCAGCTGTACGCCGACGTGGACCCCGAGACCGATCCGGGCGCGGTGCCGCGGGAGGTGCTGGTGCCGGTGCTGCCGTCCGACGACGAGGCGCTGGCCACGCTGCTCACCGAGCTCCGCGGCTCGACGGTGCACATCCGGGTGCCGCACCGCGGGGACAAGCGGACGTTGATGGAGACGGTGGCCCGGAACGCGGGCGAGACCCTGGTCCGACACAAGACGACCCGGGCCGGCGACCTGTCGACCCGCAACCGGGCGCTGGAGGAGATCCAGGAGGCGCTCGAGCTGCCCACGGCGCCGCTGCGGATGGAGTGCTACGACATCTCCAACCTGCAGGGCACCGAGGTGGTCGCCTCGATGGTCGTCTTCGAGGACGGACTGCCGCGCAAGAGCGAGTACCGCCGGTTCGTCATCCGCGGGGTGGACGGCCAGAACGACGTGGCGGCCATGCACGAGGTGATCACCCGCCGCTTCCGGCGGCTGCTCGACGACCGCCGGGCGATGAGCGCCGGAAGCGACGGAGACGGCGACGGACCGCTGCTGGTGGACCCGACCACCGGGGCGCCGCGGAAGTTCGCGTACGCCCCGTCGCTGGTCGTCGTCGACGGCGGGCCGCCCCAGGTCGCCGCCGCCGCCCGGGCCATGGACGAGCTGGGCATCGACGACGTCGCGTTGTGCGGCCTGGCCAAACGGCTGGAGGAGGTCTGGCTGCCCGACAGCGAGGACCCGGTGATCCTGCCGCGGGCCAGCGAGGGCCTGTACCTGCTGCAGCGGATCCGCGACGAGGCCCACCGGTTCGCGATCACCCACCACCGGTCCCGCCGCAGCAGGACCATGGTCGAGTCGCTGCTCGACCAGGTGCCGGGGCTGGGGGAGGTGCGGCGCAAGGCATTGCTGGCCCACTTCGGTTCCCTGAAGAAGCTCCGGGTCGCGACCGTGGAGGAGATCGCGGCCGTCCCCGGCTTCGGCCGGGTGACCGCCGCCGCGATCAAGGAGCAGCTCGACCGCCGCCCCGCCGCCGAGGCGGTGAACACCGCGACCGGCGAGATCCTGGACTGATCCGGACCGCACGGCCGCGGCCGGTCCGCGACCGAGCCCGGACAATAGGATGTCACCCGTGAGTACGGAGCCAGCTGACCTCGTCACTGCCGTCCCCGCGGCCGCGGCGGAGACGGCCGAGGCCGAGCCGGCCGTCGCCACCCCGGACGAACCGCAGCCGGAGGCCGCGGCGTCCAGGGCCGGCGCCGTCTCGTGCCGTCGAGCCGCTCCGGCTCGTCGTGGTCACCGGGATGTCCGGCGCGGGCCGCTCCACCGCGGCCAACACCTTGGAGGACCTCGGCTGGTACGTGGTCGACAACCTGCCGCCGACGGTGCTGCCCGAGGTCGTCCGGCAGGCCCAGCGCTCCGGGATCGGCCGACTCGCCGTGGTGCTCGACGTCCGCACCCGCTCGTTCTTCGAGCAGCTCCCCACCATGTTCGCCGAGCTGACGGCGAGCGGCACGCTGCCGGAGATCCTGTTCCTGGAGGCGTCCGACGACGTGATCGTCCGCCGCCAGGAGTCGGTCCGCCGGCCGCACCCGCTGCAGGGCGACGGTCGACTGCTGGACGGCATCACCCGGGAGCGGGCGACCCTGGCCACCCTGCGCGCCGCCGCCGACCTGGTCATCGACACCTCCTCGATCAACATCCACCAGCTCAGCTCGCGGGTGTCGCACGCCTACGGAGGGCCGACCAACGACCGGCTGCGGGTCACCCTGGTCAGCTTCGGCTTCAAGAACGGGATCCCGGTCGACGCCGACCTGGTGGTCGACGTGCGCTTCCTGCCCAACCCGCACTGGGTTCCGGAGCTGCGGCCGCAGACCGGCCTGAGCGCGCCCGTCCGCGAGTACGTGCTGGCCCAGCCCGGCGCGGAGGACTTCCTGACCCGGCTGCAGGGGCTGCTGGAGGTGATGGCGGCGGGCTACATCCACGAGGGCAAGCGGTTCGTGACCATCGCGGTCGGCTGCACCGGCGGCAAGCACCGGAGTACGGCGATGGCCGAGGAGTTCGGCCGTCGGCTGCGCGAGCTCGGGATGTCGACCAAGGTCCTGCACCGAGACCTGGGTCGGGAGTAGTGACCGCCGCGCCGGGCCACCGCGCCCAGCCCCTGTCGCTGCTCTCACCCCGCCCACAGCTGCCGGCGGTGGTGGCGTTCGGCGGCGGGCACGGGCTGGCCGCCGCCCTGAGCGCCCTCCGCCGGATCACCGACCGGCTGACCGCGGTGGTGACCGTCGCCGACGACGGCGGCTCCAGCGGTCGCCTCCGGGCCGAGCTCGACTGCCTGCCGCCGGGGGACCTGCGGATGGCGCTGGCCGCCCTGTGCGGGGACGACGAGTCGGGCCGGACCTGGGCGGACGTCCTCCAGTACCGCTTCGGCGGGGACGGCGCGCTGCACGACCACGCGATCGGCAACCTGCTGATCGTGGGCCTGTGGGAGCGGTTGGGCGACCCGGTGGCCGGCCTGGACATGGTGGCCCGGCTGCTCGGCGCCGAAGGTCGGGTGCTGCCGATGGCGGCTGTGCCGTTGCAGATCGAGGCCGAGGTGATCGGACTCGACCCGATGAGCCCGGACGAGATCTCGGTGGTCACGGGCCAGGCCCGGGTCGCCAAGACCACCGCCGAGGTGCGGTCCGTGCACCTGATCCCGCCCGACCCTCCGGCCTGTCCGGAGACCATCGACGTCGTCCTCGACGCCGACTGGATCGTGCTCGGCCCCGGCTCCTGGTTCACCTCGGTGATCCCGCACGTGCTGGTGCCGAAGCTGGCGCACGCCATCCACGCCACGCCCGCCCGGCGGATCCTGACCCTGAACCTCGAACCTGCGGGCGAGACCGAGGGCTTCAGCGCGGCGCGGCACGTCGAGCTGCTGGCCGAGCACGCGCCCGACCTGCGGCTGGACGCCGTTCTCGCCGACCAGCGGTTCGCCGAGGACGACCCGCACCTGGCGCACTGGGCGGCCTCGCTGGGCGCCGAGCTGGTGGTCGCCGACCTCGCCGCCCGGGACGGTTCACCGCGCCACGACCAGCTGCGGCTGGCCTCGGCGTACGCCGAGATCATGGGGATCTGAGACGCCCCGACTCCGGTCGGGCAGTCCCCCCGGTCGGTGACCAGGGGTGTCGCGGAGGGGGTCGCCCGCCGGTCTCACGTGGGCACGGTGATGAAACGTGCGCGTGGCATCATGCACGGATGGCGATGACGGCGCAGGTGAAGGCGGAGCTGGCCACGATCAAGGTGACCAAGCCCTGCTGCCGCAAGGCCGAGGTGGCGGCCACCCTGCGCTTCGCCGGCGGTCTGCACATCGTCAGCGGCCGGATCGTCATCGAGGCCGAGCTCGACACCGGCTCGGCGGCCCGCCGGCTGCGGACCGAGATCAGCGAGGTCTTCGGCCACACCAGCGAGATGGTCATCGTCAACGGCTCCGGCATCCGCCGCGGCACCCGATACGTGGTCCGGGTGATCCGGGACGGGGAGGCGCTGGCCCGACAGACCGGCCTGATCGACTCGCGCGGCCGACCGGCCCGCGGCCTGCCGGCTCAGGTGGTCAGCGGTGGCCTCTGCGACTGCGTGGCCGCCTGGCGCGGGGCCTTCCTGGCCCACGGCTCGCTGACCGAACCGGGCCGGTCGATGGCCCTCGAGGTCACCTGCCCGGGTCCGGAGGCGGCCCTCGCCCTGGTCGGGGCGGCGCGGCGACTGGGCATCGCGGCGAAGGCCCGCGAGGTCCGCGCGGTCGACCGGGTGGTGATCCGCGACGGCGACGCGATCAGCGCGCTGCTGACCCGGCTCGGCGCGCACGAGTCGGTGCTGGCCTGGGAGGAGCGCCGGATGCGTCGGGAGGTCCGCGCCTCCGCCAACCGGCTGGCGAACTTCGACGACGCGAACCTCCGCCGTTCGGCCCGGGCGGCGGTCGCCGCCGGGGCCCGGGTGGAGCGGGCCCTGGAGATCCTCGGAGACGACGTGCCGGAGCACCTGAAGGCCGCGGGTCTGCTGCGGATCGAGAACAAGCAGGCCTCGCTGGAGGAGCTGGGTCAGCTGCACTCGCCGCAGCTGACCAAGGACGCTGTGGCCGGCCGGATCCGGCGGCTGCTGGCCACCGCGGACAAGCGGGCCACCGAGCTCGGGATCCCCAACACCGAGGCCACCCTGACCGCCGAGCTGCTCGACGAGCCGGAGTGACGCGGCCCGACCAGTGAGCCTGCCCCAACCACCGGGGCACTGGTATGCCGCCCGCGAACCGCCGGGCCGTGGCCGTGACACCTTCGTTAAGGTGAGTTCCGGCCCTCACCTCTTCCGGGGCCGGTTCCGGTGAGACAGGAGAACGTGAGTATGACCGTACGGGTTGGCATCAACGGGTTCGGGCGTATCGGCCGGAACTTCTACCGCGCCGCACTAGCGGCGGGCGCAGACATCGAGGTGGTGGCGGTCAACGACCTCACCGACAACGCGAGCCTCGGTCACCTGCTCAAGTACGACTCCATCCTGGGTCGGCTCGACGGCGATGTGGTGGCCTCCGAGAGCGACATCAAGGTCGGCGGGAAGTCGATCAAGGTGTACGAGGAGCGCGACCCGGCCGCCCTGCCCTGGGGCGACGTGGGCGCCGACGTGGTGATCGAGTCCACCGGCATCTTCACCGACGCGACCAAGGCCAGGGCCCACATCGACGGCGGCGCCAAGAAGGTGATCATCTCGGCCCCGGCCAAGAACGAGGACCTGACCATCGTGCTCGGCGTGAACGACAGCGCCTACGACCCGGCCAAGCACCACATCATCTCGAACGCGTCCTGCACCACCAACTGTCTGGGTCCGATGGCCAAGGCGCTCGACGAGTCGGTCGGCATCGTCAAGGGCCTGATGACCACCATCCACGCCTACACCCAGGACCAGAACCTGCAGGACGGCCCGCACAAGGACCTCCGGCGGGCCCGGGCCGCCGCGCTCAACATCGTGCCCACCTCGACCGGTGCGGCCAAGGCCATCGGCCTGGTGCTGCCGCAGCTGAAGGGCAAGCTCGACGGCTACGCCCTCCGGGTGCCGGTGCCGACGGGTTCGGCCACTGACCTGACGTTCGAGGCGCGGACGGAGACCTCCGCCGAGGAGGTCAACGCGGCGGTCAAGGCAGCCGCGGAGGGCGAGCTGAAGGGCTACCTCAAGTACACCGAGGACCCCATCGTCAGCAGCGACATCGTGACCGACCCGCACTCCTGCATCTTCGACGCCGGGCTGACCAAGGTCATCGGCAACCAGGTCAAGGTCGTCGGCTGGTACGACAACGAGTGGGGCTACTCCAACCGGCTGGTGGACCTGGTGGGTCTGGTCGGCAAGTCGCTCTGAGCGACTCTGAGCCGAGCACGACCCCGGAGCCCGTCGAGGGCTGCGACCCTGCTGTGCGCGCCCGGTCGACGAGCTCCGGCGCGGAGGAAGAGGAGTTCCATGAAGTCGGTATCCGATCTCGGCGACCTGCGCGGCAAGCGCGTCCTGGTCCGGTGTGACCTGAACGTCCCCCTGGACGGTGACACGATCACCGACGACGGGCGGATCCGGGCCTCGCTGCCCACCCTCAACCGGCTCCGCGAAGCCGGCGCGCGGGTGGTGGTGCTCGCCCACCTGGGCCGGCCGAAGGGCCAGGTGAACCCGAAGTACTCGCTGGCGCCGGCCGCGCGGCGGCTCGGTGAGCTGCTCGGTGCCGAGGTGAAGCTGGCGGCCGACGTCGTCGGTGAGTCGGCCCGGGAGACCGTCGACGGGCTGGCCGACGGTGACGTGGGGATGTTGGAGAACGTCCGCTACGAGCCGGGCGAGGAGTCCAAGGACGAGGCTGAGCGGGGAGCCTTGGCCGACCGGTACGCGGCGTTCGGCGACGTCTTCGTCTCCGACGGGTTCGGGGTGGTGCACCGCAAGCAGGCCTCCGTCTACGACCTGGCCCAGCGGTTGCCGAACGCCGCCGGCGGCCTGGTCGAGACCGAGGTCGAGGTGCTGAAGCGCCTGACCGAGGACCCCGAGCGGCCGTACGTGGTCGTCCTGGGCGGGGCGAAGGTCTCCGACAAGCTGGCGGTGATCGCCAACCTGATCAAGACCGCGGACACCTTGGTGATCGGGGGCGGGATGGTGTTCACCTTCCTGGCCGCCCAGGGTTACGGCGTGGGCAAGAGCCTGCTGGAGAAGGACCAGATCGAGACCGTCAAGGGCTACCTGAACGACGCTGCGGCGGGGGGCAAGCAGATCGTGCTGCCGTCCGACATCGTGGTCGCCCCGGAGTTCGCCGCCGACGCGCCGCCCACCGTGGTGCCGGCCGACGCGATCCCGGACGACCAGCTGGGTCTGGACATCGGCCCGGATTCCGCCAAGGTGTTCGCCGCGGTGGTCTCCAGCGCGAAGACGGTGTTCTGGAACGGCCCGATGGGGGTCGCCGAGTGGGAGAGCTTCGCCGCCGGCACCAAGGCCGTGGCCCAGGCCCTGACCGAGGTCGACGGCCTCTCCGTGGTGGGCGGGGGCGACTCCGCCGCCGCGGTCCGCGACCTCGGCTTCGCCGACGACGCGTTCGGGCACATCTCCACCGGCGGCGGGGCCAGCCTGGAGTACCTGGAGGGCAAGACCCTGCCGGGGCTGGCCGCGCTGGCCGGGGGTGCGTGAGTCATGACCCGCAAGCCGTTGATGGCGGGCAACTGGAAGATGCACCTCAACCATGTCGAGGCCGTCGGACTGGTGCAGAAGCTCGCCTGGACGCTGGAGGACAAGAAGCACGACGCCGCCAAGAGCGAGGTGGTCGTCATCCCGCCGTTCACCGACCTCCGGACCGTGCAGACCCTGGTGGAGGGTGACCGGATCGACCTCGGCTATGGGGCGCAGGATCTGTCGCCGTTCGAGAACGGGGCCTACACGGGCGACATCTCGGCCGAGATGCTGACCAAGCTGGGCTGCCGCTACGTGGTGGTGGGTCACTCGGAGCGCCGACGGTTCCACGGCGAGGACGACAACATGGTCAACGCCAAGACCGTGCGCGCGGTCGCCGGCGGCCTGACCCCGATCGTCTGCGTCGGTGAGGGGCTCGCGGTGCGGCAGGAGCTGCGGCAGGTGCCGTTCACACTCGGCCACGTGGAGGGGGCGCTGGCCGGGCTGACCGCGGACCAGGTGTCGGCGATGGTCATCGCCTACGAGCCGGTGTGGGCGATCGGCACCGGGCGGGTGGCGACACCGGGCGACGCCCAGGAGGTATGCGCGGCCATCCGCGGGTGGGTCGCCCGCCAGTACGGCGATGCCGTCGCGCAGCAGATCAGGATCCTCTACGGGGGCTCGGTCAACGCCGGCAACGTGGCGGCCCTGATGGCCGAACCCGACATCGACGGGTGCCTGGTGGGCGCGGCCAGCCTGAAGGTGGAGGAGTTCTCGGCCATCGCCCGCTTCTACGACCTGCCGGTGCTGTGACCGGCTGCTCAGGCCCCGTGGAGTGGCTGGACTCCTTGTCGCTCTGAGTTACAGTACGTCCGTGCTTTTCGTCCTGGTACCGCTGATGACCACCCCGATCTTGGTCTTCTCGATCGTCCTGGTGATCACCAGCGTCGTGCTGTCGCTCTTCGTGCTGATGCACAAGGGGCGGGGTGGCGGACTGTCCGACCTGTTCGGCGGCGGGATCTCGACGTCGCTCGGTGGCTCCTCGGTCGCCGAGCGCAACCTCGACCGGATCACCATCATCGTGGCCGTGGTCTGGCTGGCCTGCATCGTCGCCCTCGGCCTGCTGTACAAGCTGGGTGCCTGAGACTTGTCCGATTCACTGACCGCACCGCAGACCGAGAGCAGGAACAGGAGAACAGCGTGACTGGTGGAAGCGCCATTCGGGGGAGCCGGGTGGGGGCTGGCCCGATGGGCGAGGCCGAGCGCGGGGACGCCGCCCCGCGGCTCTACGTCTCGTACTTCTGCGCCCACGGACACGAGACACGTCCGGCCTTCGCGGCGGACGCTCAGATCCCCGAGACCTGGGACTGCCCGCGCTGCGGCCTGCCGTCGAACCTCGACTCCCTCAACCCACCCCCGCCGCCGAAGATCGAGCCGTACAAGACGCACCTCGCGTACGTGAAGGAGCGTCGCTCCGACGCGGAGGCCGCCGACATCCTCAAGGAGGCCCTGCAGGCGCTCCGGGCCCGGCGGGACCGGGGCGAGGTCATCTACTGAGCGGCCGCAGCCTCTGAGGCGGGCCGCGGTCTGTTCAGCCACAGCCCCGCAGCCACCAGGACCGCCGCGACCAGCATCGTCCAGGTCAGCCGCTCGCCCAGCAGCAGGACCGCCCCGATCGCGGTGAGGACGGGGACCAGCGACTGCGCCGAGCCGGCGGCCGTCCCGGTCAGCGACCGCTGGCAGGCGTACCAGGCGACGTAGGCGAACGCGGTCGTCACCGCCCCCATCAGGACGGCCCAACCGGCCCCCGCCCAGCTGACCCGCAGCCCGCTGATCAGCCCGGCGGCCGTGAACGGTGTCAGCACGACCGCCAGCAGCACGAACGTGCCGGTCGTGACCACCCGCGGGTCACCCGCCCCGCGGCCGGCCCGGGTGTAGACGCCCCAGGCTGCGCCGGTGGCCGCCAGCAGCACCACGCCCAGCGGCGTCACCGACTGCGCGCGGCCCACCGTCAGCACCAGGATGCCGAGCAGCGACAGCGCCGCCCCCCAGCGGCGCCGGGCCGACAACGGGGTCCCGGCGAGCAGATCGGAGACCACGAGGGTCAGCATCACCGTCGCGTAGAAGACGAAGGTGCCCGCCGCGGCGCCGATGAAGCGGTACCCGTAGGAGATGCAGCCGGCGTAGACCCCGAGCGCCACCGTCGGTACCAGGTTGCCCCGGTCGAGGACCACCCGCTCGTGCCGGGCCAGGGCGACCCCGGCCAGCGCCACCGCTCCCGACAGGACCCGGACACCGCTGAGCAGCCCTGGGTCGAACAGGCGGGCGGCGACCACGTGCCGGGTGATGAGGGAGTTCGCGGAGAAGGACAGCAGGGCGAACGCCAGCAGCAGGCTCAGCCGGCGCGCATCGCCCGGCGGTCCGCCCGGGCCGTCAGGTCGGGTCGTCAGGTCGAGTCGGTACGAGCTGGGCGGCGGCGGCGTCATCGAGGAACCACACGACCCGCTGCTTCGCCGTGACCCTGGCCGCGGGAACGCTGCCGTGACCCGACAGCGCGTCGGCGGCGGCGACTGCCTTGTCCCCGCCGCTGACGCAGAACCAGACCTCGGTCGAGCTGTTGATCACCGCCAGGGTGAGGCTGATCCGGTCCGGCGGCGGCTTGGGGGACTCGCGGACACCGATCACCCGACCGGGCGCCGACGATGACGGGTGGTCGGGGAACAGCGAGGCCACGTGCCCGTCCGGACCCATCCCGAGCAGACAGATGTCGAAGGTCGTCGAGCCGAGGGCCTTGTCGTACGCGTCCGCCGCGGCGTCCAGGTCCAGCGGCCCGTCACTGGCCGGCATCGGGTGGATGCGGGCCGGGTCGAAGGGCAGGGCCCCGCTCAGGACGTCGAGCACCTGTTTGGCGTTGCGGTCGCCGTCCTCGGCCGGGACGAACCGCTCGTCCCCCCACCACAGCTCCACCCGGGCCCAGTCCACCGGTGCGCTGGCCCCGTCCCGGGCCAGCTGCCGGTACGCCTGGAGCGCGATCCGCCCACCGGTCAGCGCCAGCTGGGCTATCCGCTGCTCCTGCTGCAGCTCACCGATCCGGCGGACCAGCCGGGCGGCCAGGGCCTGGGCGACCTCGTCGGGACCGGGGTGGACCAGCAGCTCGGCGGCGCCCACTCAGCCGGCCTTCCGGACGGCGCGCTTGGTCGGGCGCCCGGTGACGGCCTTCCGGGTCGCCTTCTTGGTCACCCCGACCTTGGCGGCCGGAGCCTTGGGTGGGGTGGCCTTCCTGGCGGTGGTCTTCCGGGCGGACCGGTTCGACGTCTTCAGCAGCGTCTTGACCGTCGCCTCGTAGACCTGGTCGGCGTCCAGGCGCCGCAGCTCCTCGCTGATCAGGTCGGTGATCTCCCGGCGCTTCAGCGCGACCAGACGCTCCGGCTGGCCGGGCACGGTGTAGGAGGCCAGCAGCCCGTCCGGTCGGGTGATGGCGATGTCCCCGGCGGCTGTGCTCATCCGGGCCGCCGTGATCCCCGGACCCTCGCTGACCGTCCGCACCACCGGCACCTTGAGGTGGCTCTCCAGCCAGGCGGCCAACAGCTCGGCCGACGGGTTGTTGCGCTCGGCCTCCACCTCGGCGCTCTTGATCCGCGCCGGGTACTGGTCGAGGGCCGCCGCCAGCAGCCCGCGCCAGCGGGTGATCCGGGTCCAGGCGAGGTCGGTGTCGCCCGGCACGTAGGCCTGGGCCCGGTCCAGCAGCGCCTGTCGCGGGCGGCGCATCCCGGCCGCGTCGCTCAGCCGCCGGACCGCCAGGTGGGCAAGCTCGTCGGTCTCGGTGCTGGTGGGGCAGCGCCCAGGCCACCAGATCACCACCGGCGAGTCGGGCAGCAGCAGCGGCCGGACCACGGACGCCGGGTGGGCGCCCACCGCGCCGTACATGCGCAGCACCACCACCTCGCCCGGGGTGCCCTCGCCGAGCCGGACCTCGGCGTCCAGGGACGGCTGGCGGCCGGAGGAGGTGACCACCAGCAGGATCCGGGCCGGGTGCTCCCGGCCGGCGGCCACGCTGGCGGCCAGCGCGTCCTGATACTCGGACTCGTCGCAGACGATGATCAGGGTCAGCACCATGCCCATCGAGGGGCTGCCGGCGTTCCGCCGCGCACTGAGCAGGGCCGAGGAGATCTTGGCGGACGTGGTGTCGCTGAGCGTGGTGATCATGGCACGGCTCGCCGCAGGGGCTGGAGTGCGGTTCGGTGACTCATCGGTCCTTCCGTCACGGTCGGCGCCAGCCGAACCCGTCGCGGGCCAGCATCTGGTCGGAGTTGGCCGGACCCCAGGAGCCGGGCTCGTAGTCCTCGGGCCGGGTGGTCAGCCCCGCCCAGTAGTCGAGGATCGGGTCGAGGATCTCCCAGGACAGCTCGACCTCCTCGTGCTGCGGGAACAGCGGCGGGTCGCCGAGGAGCACGTCCAGGATGAGGCGCTCGTAGGCCTCCGGTGAGGACTCGGTGAACGAGCCCCCGTACGCGAAGTCCATGTTGACCTCACGGATCTCCATCTGCGTCCCCGGCACCTTGGCCCCGAAGCGCAGGGTGACGCCCTCGTCCGGCTGGATCCGCAGCACCAGGGCGTTGTAGCCGAGCTCCTCGGTGTCGGTGGCGGTGAACGGCAGGTGCGGTGCGCGCTTGAAGCCCAGAGCGATCTCGGTCACCCGGCGGGCCAGCCGCTTTCCGGCCCGCAGGTAGAACGGCACGCCGGCCCACCGGCGGTTGTCGATGTCCACCCGGACGGCCGCGTACGTCTCGGTGTTGGAGTCGGCAGGGATGCCCTTCTCCTCCAGGTACCCGATCACCTTCTCCCCGCCGGCCCAGCCGCCGCGGTAGCGGCCGCGGGCGGTGTGCAGCGCCATGTCCTTCGGTGGTCGGGTGGCCGCCAGGACCTTCTGCTTCTCGGCCCGGAGCTGGCGGGCCTCGAACGAGGTCGGCTCCTCCATGGCGGTCAGCGCCAGCAGCTGCAGCAGGTGGTTCTGGATCACGTCCCGGGCGGCGCCGATGCCGTCGTAGTAGCCGGCCCGGCCGCCGATGCCGATGTCCTCGGCCATGGTGATCTGCACGTGGTCGACGTAGTTGTTGTTCCAGACCGGCTCGAACAGCTGGTTGGCGAACCGGAGCGCCATCATGTTCTGGACGGTCTCCTTGCCCAGATAGTGGTCGATCCGGAACACCGACGACGAGGGGAAGACGCTGGACACGATGCGGTTCAGGTCTCGGGCCGTCTCCAGGTTGTGCCCGAACGGCTTCTCGATCACCACCCGGCTCCAGCGGCCCATCTCCTGGTTGGCCAGCCCGGTCTCCCGGAGCTGGTCGACCACGGTCTGGAACAACCCGGGCGGGATGGAGAGGTAGAAGGCGTGGTTGCCGCCCGTGCCCCGGGCCTCGTCCAGCTCGGAGATGGTCTCCCGGAGCCGCTCCATCGAGGCCTGGTCGCCGATCTCGCCCGGAACGAAGCGGATGCCCTCCGACAGCTGCTTCCACACCTCTTCCCGGAACGGGGTCCGGGCGTGTTGCTTGACGGCGTCGTGGACGATCTTGGCGAAGTCCTGGTGGGCCCAGTCCCGGCGGGCGAACCCGACCAGGGCGAATCCGGGGGGCAGCAGCCCGCGGTTGGCCAGGTCGTACACCGCGGGCATCAGCTTCTTGGTCGACAGGTCGCCGGTCACCCCGAAGATCACCAGGACGCAGGGACCGGCGATGCGAGGCAGTCGCCGGTCCTGCGGGTCCCGGAGCGGGTTCGGGCGGTCGACCAGGGTCACGCGGTGCCGGCCTTGTCCAGCTGGCCCTGGACCGTCTCGACGAGCTCATTCCAGGACACCTCGAACTTGTCGACGCCCTCGGACTCGAGCACAGCGACCACGTCGTCGAAGGAGATGCCCAGGGCCTCGATGGCGTCGATGACCTGCTGCGCGTCGGCCGCGGTGCCGGTGACCTTGTCGCCCTCGACCTCGCCGTGGTCGGCGAAGGCGTCCATCGTCTTCTCCGGCATGGTGTTGACGGTGTTGGCCACCACCAGCTCGGTGACGTACAGGGTGTCGGGCAGGTTGGGGTCCTTGACCCCGGTGGAGGCCCACAGCGGCCGCTGCGGGTTGGCCCCCTGGGCGGCCAGCGCCGCCCAGCGCTCGCCGGCGAAGGCCTTCTCGTACACGCCGTAGGCCAGCCGGGCGTTGGCGATCGCGGCCTTGCTCTTCAGCGCCTTCGCCTCGTCGCTGCCGATCTTGTCGAGCCGCTTGTCCACCTCGGTGTCGACCCGGGAGACGAAGAACGAGGCCACCGAGTGGATGCCGCTCAGATCGTGGCCGTTGGCGGCGGCCTGCTCGAGCCCGTCCAGGTAGGCGTCGATCACGCCCTGGTAGCGATCGAGGGCGAAGATCAGCGTGACGTTGACGCTGACCCCTTCGGCGATGGTCGCGGTGATCGCGGGCAGCCCCGGCAGGGTGGCGGGGATCTTGACCAGGGTGTTGGGTCGGTCCACGGTCTTCCACAGGTCGGCGGCCTCGGCGGTGGTGGCCTCGGTGTCCATGGCCAGCAGCGGGCTGACCTCGATGGAGACCCGGCCGTCCACGCCCTTGGTGGCCCGGTAGGTATCGGCCATCACGTCGCAGGCGTTGCGGACGTCGTCGGTGGTCAACGCCCGGATGGCGTCGTGCACCGATGCCCCCTGCTTCTTCAGCTCCACGACCTGGGCGTCGTAGGCCTCGCCCTTGGCCAGCGCCGCGGCGAAGATCGTCGGGTTGGTGGTCACCCCGGTCACGGACTTGCTGGCCACCAGCTCGGCCAGGTTGCCGGAGACCAGGCGCTCCCGGGACAGGTCGTCCAGCCAGATGGACACGCCGGCGTCGGCGAGCTTCTTCAGTCGGTCACTCATGGTCAGTCCTTCGGGTTGCGATGGTGCGGTGGTTGATGAGGTGGACCAGCGTCAGCTGATCGTGACGCCGGGGTCGTCCTCGAGGTCCGCCGTGGACTTCGGGCCGGCCGCCGCCGGGTGCAGCGGTGCGCCTTCCTGTGCTGCCGCCTGCAGGCTCTCCTTGGCAGCGGCCACCACGGTCGCCCCGCTGAAGCCGAACTCCTCGAACAGCAGCGCACCCGCTGCGCTCGCGCCGTAGTGGTTGATGCTGATGATCCGGCCGGCGTCGCCGACGATGTCCCGCCAGCCGGCGCTGACGCCGGCCTCGACGCTGACCCGCGCCTTGACCGCGGCCGGGATGACCGACTCCCGGTACGCGTCGTCCTGCTCGTCGAACCACTCCCGGCAGGGCATGGAGACCACCCGGGCGGCGATGCCCTCGGCGGCCAGCTGCTCCTGGGCGGCGACCGCGTACTGCACCTCCGAGCCGGTGCCGATCAAGATCACGTCCGGCGTGCCCTCGGAGTCCTTGAGCACATAGGCGCCCTTGGCCACGCCGGAGGTGTCGGCGAAGCCGTCCTCGCCGCGCGGCACGATCGGCAGGTTCTGCCGGCTCAGGATGAGCCCGGCCGGCCGGTCGTCGTTGCGCAACACGGCGGCCCAGCAGGCGGCGGTCTCGTTCGCGTCCGACGGCCGGACCACGTCCAGCCCGGGGATGGTCCGCAGGGCGGCCACGTGCTCGATCGGCTGGTGGGTGGGACCGTCCTCGCCGAGGCCGATCGAGTCGTGGGTCCAGACGTAGACCACCGGCACCCGCATCAGCGCCGACAGTCGGACGGCCCCGCGCATGTAGTCGCTGAAGGTGAGGAAGGTGCCGCCGTAGGGACGGGTGCCGCCGTGCACCTTGATGCCGTTCATGATCGCGCCCATGGCGTGCTCGCGGATGCCGAAGTGCAGCACCCGACCGTACGGGCCGCCGCTGAACATCTTGGTCTGCCGGTCGGTGGGCAGGAAGCTCGGCTCACCCTCGGGGGTGGTGTTGTTGGACTCGGCCAGGTCGGCCGACCCGCCCCACAGCTCGGGCATCTTGGGCGCGAGCGCCGCGAGGATCTTGCCGGAGGCGGCCCGGGTCGCGATGCCCTTCGGATCGGCCGGCCAGCTGGGCAGGGCCTCGTCCCAGCCGGGGGTCAGCTCGTTGGCCACGAACCGGTCGTAGAGGGTCTTGCCGTCGGGGTTGGCCGCCGCCCACGTTTCGTAGGCGCTCTGCCACTCGTCCTGGGCCGCTCGACCGCGGTCCAGCAACGCCCGGGTGTGGCCGATGACCTCTTCGGACACCTCAAAGGTCTGCTCGGGGTCGAACCCCATCACCTCCTTGGTCGCCGCGACCTCGGCGGCCCCCAGGGCGGAGCCGTGGGCCTTGCCGGTGTTCTGCAGGTTGGGAGCCGGCCAGCCGATGATGGTCTGCAGGCTGATGAAGCTGGGCCGGTCGGTGACCGCCCGGGCGGCGTCGAGGGCCTCGATCAGGGCGCCGACGTTCTCCTCGTAGCTGGTACCGCCGTTGGTCCAGTCGATGGACTGCACGTGCCACCCGTACGCCTCGTAGCGGGCCGCGGTGTCCTCGGTGAGGGCGATGTTGGTGTCGTCTTCGATCGAGATGTGGTTGTGGTCGTAGATCACCGTCAGGTTGCCCAGCCGCTGCGTGCCGGCCAGCGAGGACGCCTCGGAGGTGATGCCCTCCTCGATGTCGCCGTCGGAGGCCAGACAGTAGATCTGGTGGTCGAACACCGACTCGCCCTCGGCCGCGTCGGGGTCCAGCAGACCACGCTCGCGGCGGGCGGCCATGGCCATCCCGACTGCGTTGGCGATCCCCTGGCCCAGCGGGCCGGTGGTGATCTCGACCCCCTTGGTGTGGCCGTACTCGGGGTGGCCCGGGGTCTTGGACCCCCAGGTGCGGAGTGCCTTCAGGTCGTCGAGCTCCAGACCGAAGCCGCCGAGGTAGAGCTGGATGTACAAGGTGAGGCTGGAGTGCCCGCAGGACAGCACGAACCGGTCCCGACCGGGCCAGTGCGGGTCCGCCGGGTTGTGGCGCATGACCTTCTGGAACAGGGTGTACGCCACCGGGGCCAGGCTCATCGCCGTCCCGGGGTGGCCGTTACCCACTTTCTGCACCGCGTCGGCCGCCAGCACCCGTACGGTGTCGATGGCGCGCGCGTCCAGGTCACTCCAGTCCTCCGGTAGGACGAGGGCGTTGGTAGTGGTTTCCGTCACGTCGGCTAGTCCTTCCCAGGGTTCCCATGAGGGCTCAGAGGCACCCTATCGCCGTGCTCGGGGCCGGTACACGGGGCCGTCTCGTCGAGGCCGGCGCCCCGTGATGAAACCGGTGCGTCCTCGCCGGGCGAACGTCGTGGGAGCGGCTCCGCACCCACCGGGGGATCGGGGGACACTTCGGCGGGAGCGGAGGGGACCGGGCTGGCAATGTGCGGACCGGGCCCTAGACTCACCTTCGGCGCCCCGAACCCGGGCGCTGCCACCAACCGGGAGAGCGCACTGGTGACGAGCATCGACGTGACGGGTCGGGTGTCCGCCGACGACACCCTGGTGTCCCGGTCGATGGAGCTGGACAGCCCCCTCACCAGCGATCCGGTTCGCGACCGCGGCGGGGTTCGTGCCCGGGACGTGCTGTCCGCCTACCTGGGGCTGACCAAGCCGCGGATCATCGAGCTGCTGCTGGTTACCACCGTGCCGGCCATGTTCCTGGCCGCCGGCGGAGTACCGTCGCTGCGCCTGGTGCTGGCCACCATGGTTGGCGGCTGCCTGGCGGCGGCGAGCGCCAATGTCTTCAACTGCGTGCTGGACCGCGACATCGACGAGCAGATGCGCCGGACGCGGCGCCGGCCGCTGCCCAGGCATGCCGTCGACCCGTGGCCGGCCACCGTCTTCGGCATCGTGCTCGGGGTGGCGGCGACCCTGTGGCTCGGCTTCGCCGTCAACCCGCTGTCCGCGGCTCTGGCGCTCGGCGCGAACGCGTTCTATGTCTTCGTCTACACGCTGTGGTTGAAGCGCCGCACCGCCCAGAACATCGTGTGGGGCGGGATCGCGGGCTGCTTCCCGCCGTTGATCGGCTGGACGGCGGTCACCGGCTCGATCGCGCCGGCCCCGTTCGTGCTGTTCCTCATTGTGTTCTGCTGGACCCCGCCGCACACCTGGGCGCTGGCCCTGCGCTACCGCGAGGACTACGCGTCGGCCGGGGTGCCGATGTTGCCGGTGGTCCGCCCAGCCCTCGTGGTGGCCCGACAGATCCTCGTCTACTCGGTGATCACGGTCGCCGTGTCGCTGGCCCTATGGCCGGTGGCCGGGACCGGCTGGCTGTACCCGGCGGTGGCCGCCGTAGCCGGGGCGGCCCTGGTCTGGGAGGCGGCCCAGCTGCTCCGTCGGGCCCAGCGCGGCCTGGTCGACGCGGCGCTGCGTCCGATGCGGCTGTTCCACTGGTCGAACTCCTACCTGGCGCTGGTCTTCGTGGCCGCCGCCGTCGACCCGCTGCTGCGCTGACGCCCCGCCGACCATGGCCCAGTCCGTCGAGCTGCTGCTCGATCCCGGGGCCGACCACGCCATCCGCCGCCAGTGGGACGTGCTCGCCCAGGCCGGACTGCCCTCCGAACGGCGGCCGGAGCCGTCGGGCAGCCACCGCCCGCACGTCACCCTGTACGCCGGTGACCGCATCGCGCCGGCCGCCGAGGAGGCGCTGCCCGAGCTGTTCACCGGCCTGGACCTCAACCTGGTGATCGGCGCGCTGGTGATCTTCGGACCGCGCCGGGACCGCTGCGTCCTGGTCCGCTCGGTCGCGGCGACCCGTGGGCTGCTCCGGCTGCAGCAGCAGGTCGCCGAGCTGTGTCGGGCCGAACCGGGAGGCCAGTTCGCCGCCGGACGGTGGACGCCGCACGTGACGCTGGCCCGCCGGGTCCCGACCGAACAGCTCGGGGCGGCCGTGCGCGTTCTGGGTGAGACCAGCATCGCCGCACGGGCGTGCACCGCCCGCCGCTGGGACGGCACCGCCCGAGTGGAGTGGTCGCTCACCGAGCCCCCCGCCGGCTGAGGGCCGCGCCCCCTCACTCCCCGGGTGCGGCTCCCTCCCCCCCTTACACGCGAAACCTCCAGATGCGCGCGAACCTTCGCGCGCAGCTGGAGGTTTTGCGTGTAAGGGGGAAGGGCTGAGTGGGAGCTGGGGCGCGGGGTGAAGCGCGACACGCATGCGTGACCGAATCGTTATCTTCTCACTGGTCACACGCGTCACTCTGATGACTACTGTTTCGCGGGCTGGTGCGGGTGTCCGGGGTCCGGGGGGCCGGGGCGCATCGGTCGACCGTCCGCCCGACGAGGAGCTGAGAGTCATGTGCGACCACCCGGAGGTCCCCGCGACCGTTCTCGCATCAGACGTCGCCCTGCTCGGCCGCCGCACGCTCTTGGCCGGGTTGGCCGGCACCGGCCTGGTCTGGGCCTCGGGCGGCGTCGCCGCGGCCCGACCGGACGACCTGTCCGGTCTGGTCGCCGCGCCCGACTCGCAGAACGGCTGGTCGACGATCGCCGCCGGCAGCAGCGCGTTCCTTGGACCGCGGCTTCGTGGTGGCCGGTGTCGGCTTCCCCGGCGGCGTCCGGCGGGGTCAGGCGGGCACGATCCTGCGGTACGTGGCGACCCGGATGCACGCCGAGGTCGAGCCGCTGCGCTCCGGCTGGTGCTGGGGGTGGAGCTACCGCCGGATCCGCGGCGGCTCGCAGTACTCCAACCACGCCAGCGCGACCGCCCTGGACCTCAACGCGCCGCGGCATCCGCTGGGCCGGCGGGGGACATTCTCGACCGCCCAGGTCCGCAGGATCCACGCGATCATCGACGCCTGCGACGGGGTGGTCCGCTGGGGCGGGGACTACCGCGGCCGCAAGGACGAGATGCACTTCGAGATCAACGTGCGGCCGACCGACCCGCGGGTCGCCCGGCTGGCCGCTCGGATCACTGCCGGTACGCCCGCGCCGGCACCGGTCCCCGTGGTCACCCCGGCGGCGGCCACCGGCTGGCCGACGGTCCGGACGGGCGCCGACAGCTTCCGGGTGAGAGTCATCCAGCGGCTGTTGACCCACGCGGGCTTCCGGGTCGAGGTGACCGGCTACTTCGGCAGCAAGACCAAGCGGGCCGCGGTGGCCTTCCAGCGTCGGCACGACCTGCCCGCGTACGGGATCGTCGGGCCGATGACCTGGCCGCAGCTCGTGGTCCCGGTCCGGCCCGGCGCCCGCGGCCAGCACGTCCGCGGGGCCCAGACCGCCCTGCGGGCCGCCGGGGCCGAGCTGCGCGTCGACGGGGTGGCCGGCGCGAAGACCCGGGCGGCCGTGGTCGCGTACCAGCAGCGCATGCGGCTCACCGCCAGCGGCACGGTCGACGGGGCCACCTGGGCCCGTCTGGTCTGACCCGCGCGTCAGCGGCCCAGCATGGCCAACCAGGCCGCGGGTGCGTCCCCCAGCTCGGCGTAGCCCGCGGCGTCAGCGGACAGCAGCGTCCGCCGCCAGCTCTCCTGCCGGTTCAGCTTGCCGAGCTCGACCGCGGCCGGCACGGCGGCCCGCAACGCCGGCAACGGGACCAGGTCGGAGAAGACCTCCAGGTACGCGTCGACCACCCGGTCGACCTCCGCCGGGGTCAGCCGGTCCGCCGCGTCGTCCACGGTCATCGCGCGAATCGGCACCAGCAGGGAGAGCAGCGGCGAGGAGCAGACGGCGTCGCCGAAGTCGAACACCCGTAGCGGTGTCCTGACCGGGGTCGCGAAGGCGTTGCCGGTGTGCAGGTCGGAATGCTCCAGGGTGAGCGGGAGCCCGAGGTCGGTGACGGTCTCGGCCCAGCGCGCGACCGTCGGCACCAACGACCGGAGCCGGGCGGCATCGGCGTCGGCGAGCCGCCCCGGGTCGTCCGCCGGGAGCCGGCTCAGCTCGTTCAGGCGCCGGTCGAGGTGGGCGGGGGCGTCCGCCGGGGTCAGCACCGTCAGACCGAGACCCGGCAGGTCGAGGTGCTGGGCCGTGACCTCCCGCTGCAGCAGGGCGTAGTCGACCAGCAGCCGCTGCCAGCCGGCGGCGGAGACCGGGCCGGCGTCCCGCAGGACCGGGGACTGGTCCGGGGACAGGATCCAGCCGCGGTCGGGATCCACGGCGGCGACCCTCAGCACGCGCTCCGCGGCGCAGCCCGCCAGGGCTGCGACCAACCGGGCCTCGAACAGCTGCTCCGGGCAGTTCTCCTTGAACCAGAACCGTCCGGAGTCGGTGGGTGCGCTCAGGTGGACCGACCAGAACCGGATCCTTGCCACCTCGAACGGTCCCGTCCGAACCGCGCCGAGCTCGTCGAGGCGCTGGTCGACCCACGCTGTGGCGGCCGTGCGCCACTCCGGGGATGACCAGCGGGCCAGGGACGGCTCAGGCACGGGCCGGACGGACCGACAGCAGCAGGTTCGTCGCCGCCGCCACGGCCAACGCGGCGCCCAGCAGGTGCAGCGCCACCAGCGCGATCGGCAGGCCCAGGTGGTACTGGGTCAGCCCGATACCGGCCTGCACCAGCTCGACGACCAGCAGCACCAGCACCGCCCGGCTGCGCAGCACGCAGCAGGCTGCCCAGCGTGGCGCCGATGGCGACGTACACAGCGCCGGCGTGCAGGTGGGACAGGAGGGCGGCGTCGAACCCGGTTCGGACGGCGTTCAGGTCACCGGCGTGAGGTCCGCTGCCGGTCACCACCGTGCCGAGCCAGACCGCGACCACCATGGCCGCGAAGGTCAGGCGCGCCAGCAGGGTGCCCGGGGCCCGTACGGGTCGGGGCCTCAGCTGGCGGCTCATCCGCACCAGCCAGACCGACAGCCCGATCAGCGCCATCGACGCCAGCAGATGCAGCGCCACCACGAACGGGTTCAGCTGCGTCAGCACACTGATTCCCCCGATCACGCCCTGGGCCGGGATGCCCAGGGCGAGTCCGGCGCTCAGCCAGCGCACGTCCCGGCGCGCCGCGCCGTCCTCGCGGTAGAGCAGGGCCGACACGAAGGTGAGCAGCGCGACCACGATCAGCACGAAGGTGAGCAGCCGGTTGCCGAACTCGATGGCGCCGTGGATCCCGAGCGCCGGGTGGGTCACGTAGGAGTCCTCGGTGCAGCGGGGCCAGGTGGGACAGCCGAGCCCCGAGCTGGTCAGGCGGACCACGGCGCCGGTCACCACGATCCCGATGTTGGCGACCAGCGACGCGACCGACCAGAACCGCAGCGCCCGCCCCCCGCGGACCAGCCCGGCGACCGGGGTGTCGGTCAGGAGACCCATCGGAACCCCCGCCAGGCCAGCAGGCCGCCGACCGTGCACCAGCCGAGCAGGACGAGCAGCGGCCACCCGACGACCACGCCGACGGCCGAGCTGCGCAGCACCTCGCCCAGCGCCCCCGTGGGCAGCAGCATGATCACCGGCTGCAGCGCAGCCGGGTAGGCCGCCACCGGCAGCACGAGTCCGCCGCCGGCCAGCAGCACGACGTAGACCAGGTTGGCCAGCCCGAGAGTGACCTCGGCCCGAAGCCGTCCGGCCAGGGCCAGGGCGAGCGCCGCGAACGCGAAGCCGGCGGCCAGCACCGCGAGGCCGGCCAGCACGCTGCTGCCGGGCGTCCAGGTCGGCCGCCAGCCGAGCGCCAGGGCCAGGACCGTGAGCACCACCAGCTGGCCGACCACGACCGCCGTGGTGGCCAGAGCCTTGCCGGCGAGCAGGCCGGCCCGACCCAGAGGCGTAGCGGCCAGCCGTTCCAGCACCCCGTACCGGCGCTCGAAACCGGTCGCGATGGCCAACGAGGTGAACGCCGAGGACCACACGGCGAGCGCCAGCACCGACGGTGCGAGCCGGCTCAGGTCGCCGAACGGTCCGCTCACGAACCGCCCGAGGACCAGGATCGCTGCCGGGATGACCAACGCCAACAACAGCTGCTCCCCGTTGCGGACCAGCAGCATCGCCTCGGTCCGCGCGTGGGCCAGGACCCGCCGCCGGCCGGCCGCTGGACGGGCTGCCGGGGACAGGTCGAGCGCGGTCATCGGCCCACCCGGGCGTGGGTGTGGCTGAGGAAGACGTCCTCCAGCGAGCCCCGGCGGGTCAGCTCGGCGACGGTGCCCTCGATGGCCACCCGCCCGCCGTCCACGATCACGACCCGGTCGGCCAGAGCTTCGGCCTCGTCCATGGCGTGGGTGGTGAGCACGATGCTCACGCCGGCGGTCCGCAGGTCACGCAGCAGCTGCCAGGTGGCCCGGCGGGCGTGCGGGTCCATGCCGGCCGTCGGCTCGTCGAGAAAGACCAGCTCGGGCCGGCCCACGAGCGCTGCCGCCAGGTTGACCGCCTGCTGCTGGCCACCCGACAGCCGTCGGTACGGGGTCCGCACGACCTCGCTCAGGCCGAGGCGACGGACGAGCGCCGCGACGTCCTGCGGCCGGGCGTACAGGGCGGCCAGGTAGTCGAGCAGCTCACCGGCCCGGATACCGGACCACGATCCGGTGCTCTGCGGCATCAGCCCGACCCGGGCCCGGACCGCGGGTGACCCCGGCTGCTGGCCGAGAACCCGGACCGAGCCGGAGGTGATCGGCAGCAACCCGGTGGCGCACCGCACCAGGGTGGTCTTGCCGGCGCCGTTCGGTCCCAGCACCGCGGTCAGCTCACCCCGCCGCGCGAGCAGGCTGAGCCCGTCCAGCACCCGTCGCCGCCCGAGCACGATCCGGAGGTCGCGCACCTGCAGCGCAGCGACGTCCGGGATGGGCACCGCAGAAGTCTAAGTCGTGGGCCGCGTGCTGAGGACCGCGAACGCGCAGCGCCGCGGACCGGCCAGCACAATGAGTCCATGCAGCTGCCCGTCATGCCGCCGGTCTCGCCGATGCTGGCGAAGTCGGTCCCGACGATCCCCACCGGAGACCTGTCCTTCGAACCGAAATGGGACGGTTTCCGATCCATCGTGTTCCGCGACGCGGACGAGGTCGAGATCGGCTCACGCAACGAGCGGCCGATGACCCGCTACTTCCCCGAGGTGGTGGACGCCATCCGAGCGAACCTGCCGCAGAGGTGCGTGGTCGACGGCGAGATCGTCGTCGTCGTGGGAAACCGGCTGGAGTTCGAGGTGCTGCAGCAGCGGATCCATCCGGCGGCCAGCCGGGTCAGGCTGCTGGCGGAGCAGACCCCGGCCAGCTTCATCGCCTTCGACCTGCTGGCCCTGGACGACACCGACTACACCAAGCGGCCCTTCGCCGAGCGGCGCGCCGCCCTCGAGCAGGCCCTGAGCACCGCCCGGGCGCCGATCCACCTGACCCCGATCACCCGCGACCACGACGTGGCCGAGCGGTGGTTCTCCCAGTTCGAGGGCGCGGGCCTGGACGGGGTCGTGGCCAAGCCGCTGGCCGGGAGCTACCAGCCGGACAAGCGGACCATGTTCAAGATCAAGCACCAGCGCACCGCCGACTGTGTGGTGGCCGGATACCGGATCCACAAGAGCGGACCGGACGCGATCGGCTCGCTGCTGCTCGGGCTCTACACCGACGACGGCACCCTCGCCTCGGTGGGGGTGATCGGCGCCTTCCCCGCGGCCCGACGCAAGGAGCTCTTCACCGAGCTGCAGCCGATGGTCACCACCTTCGCCGGGCACCCCTGGGACTGGGCCGGTCAGCAGCAGGAGGGCGCCACCCGCAACCCCCGGAGCTCCGAGTTCAGCCGCTGGAACGTCGGTAAGGACCTCTCTTTCGTACCGCTGCGGCCCGAGCTGGTCGTGGAGGTTCGCTACGAGCACATGGAGGGAGAGCGCTTCCGCCACACGGCCCAGTTCAACCGCTGGCGACCCGACCGGGACCCCCGCTCGTGCACGTACGAGCAGCTGGAGGAGCCCGTCCGGTACGACCTGGCTGACATCCTCGCCACCCGCGGTGAGTGACTCCCAGGCGGCGCGGGCGGCTAGGACGCGGCATGGACTCAGGTGCTGGTCAGCCCGATGCTGCCCGGGGCCAGTTCGGTGGTCGACACCGCGTCGCCCCCGGGCCCCGGTGTCGATCAGCAGATGGTCCTGGGCCGGGTCGGTGTGCTGTCCGCGGGTGGGGGCCGGCAGGCCCCGGACCACCAGGAACGCGGAGTCGCCGAGCACCTCCAGGCGGTCGACCGCAGGCGTTCCCGACACGCTCACCCGGTCGGCCGCGCCATCCCGACCCGTGCCCCCACGTCGGGGTGAGATCCGCGGTCACCTCCTGGAGTGACGTTCCGGACAGGTCGTGGACCGCCACGACGTCGGCGCCCGCCGGGGCGTCACGCTGAGCCGGTCGACGCCGTCCAGGTCCAGGCGGTCGGTGTTCTGGGTGAGCCGCACCCGCGACCCGTCGGGTGCCACCTCGACGCTGTCGCCGTTCGGTGTCCCGGTGACGACAGGGCGTCCGAACCCTGCTGGCCCTCGACGACGTCGTCGCCGTCACCCGGCGACCAGAAGGTCGTATCGTGGTCGGCGCCGAGGACGATCCGGTCCCGGCCGGGGTGCCCGATGACCTGGTCGTCCCCCGCACCGCCCAGCAGCACCTCCGCTCCGGCGCCACCGTCCAGGAGGTCGCGCCCGGGACCGCCGTCCAGGGTCACCTCGGTCAGGGCGTCCAGGTCGCCCAGCAGCCGCAGGGTGTCCTCGCCGGCCAGCCCCTCCACCACGGTGCGTTCCGCCTCGGTGTCGAAGGCCGAGCCCAGTGCGTTCACCCGGACGCGGCAGGGACGTGGAACGGGTGTGGGGTCATGCTCACCACGGTGTGCTCCGGCCAGACCTCGGGGTATCCGTGACTGCTACCGAGGACCTGATGGGGTTGCCGAGAGGCGCGGCCGAGCGGCGGGCCGGACCGTTCGTCCACGGTTAGGGTTTCCTTATTTGAAGGACTTGAGGGAATAAGCGCACACTGGTGTTGTGAAAACCACTCCGGAGCGGGCCACGGGCGATGCGGCCGTGCGTCCTGGCGCGGAGTCGGACGCCTCCACCCGGCAGCGGGTGGCCCGTTCCATCCTCGAGCATGGTCCCTCGACCGCCGCCGAGCTCGCTGAGCGGCTGGGTCTGACCGCGGCCGGGGTGCGCCGCCACCTGGACGTGCTGGCCGAGCAGGGTCGGCTCACCTCCCGTGAGCAGCGGGTCTACGGGGCCCGCGGCCGCGGCCGCCCGGCCCGGGTCTTCGCCCTGACCGACGCCGGTCGCGACACCTTCTACTCCGCCTACGACGCCCTCGCCGTGCAGGCCCTGGAGTTCCTGGCCGCCGAGGCCGGGGCCGACGCGGTGTCCCGGTTCGCCGAGACCCGGATCCAGGCGCTGGAGACGCGGTACCAGCAGACCCTGGCCACGGCCGCCGACGACGAGACCCCGGCCCAGGCCCTGGCCCGGGCCCTGTCCGTCGAGGGATACGCCGCCTCGGTGCTGCCGTCCGCGGCCGGTGAGCAGCTCTGCCAGCACCACTGTCCGGTGGCTCACGTCGCCGAGCGCTTCCCGCAGCTCTGCGAGGTCGAGACCGAGACGTTCTCCCGCCTCCTCGGCGTCCACGTGCAGCGGCTGGCCACCATCGCCCACGGTGACGGCGTGTGCACCACGCACATCCCACGCTCCGCCGTGACCCGGTCGACCTCCGCCGCGTCCCGGGAGACGACGGCGTCCCCGAGCCCGGCGACCACGCACACCACCGTCCCCCGAGAACCCGCAGCACCCACCGCAGCGACCCCCACCGGAAGGCATCGGTAGAGATATGACCCAGACGCAGAACCCGACCACCCCCACGGCGTACGTGAGTACCGGCGACACCCAGGACCAGCATCTCGACGCCCTCGGTCGCTACCAGTGGGGCTGGTCGGACTCCGACGCCGCCGGTTCGATCGCGCAGCGTGGCCTGACGCCTGAGGTGGTCGCCAACATCTCGGCGCTGAAGAGCGAGCCGCAGTGGATGCTCGACCTGCGGCTCAAGGGCCACCGGCTGTTCGGCCGCAAGCCCATGCCCACCTGGGGCGCCGAGCTGGACGGCATCGACTTCGACAACATCAAGTACTTCGTCCGCTCCACCGAGAAGCAGGCCACGAGCTGGGACGACCTGCCGGCCGACATCAAGAACACCTACGACAAGCTGGGCATCCCGGAGGCGGAGAAGGCCCGGCTGGTCTCCGGGGTCGCCGCCCAGTACGAGTCCGAGGTGGTCTACCACAAGATCAACGAGGAGCTCGAGAAGCAGGGTGTGATCTTCCTCGACACCGACACCGCCCTGAAGGAGCACCCGGACCTGTTCCGGGAGTACTTCGGCACCGTGATCCCGGTCGGGGACAACAAGTTCGCCGCGCTGAACACCGCGGTGTGGTCGGGGGGCTCGTTCATCTACGTGCCGAAGGGCGTGCACGTGGAGATCCCGCTGCAGGCCTACTTCCGAATCAACACCGAGAACATGGGCCAGTTCGAGCGGACCTTGATCATCGTCGACGAGGGCGCCTACGTGCACTACGTCGAGGGCTGCACCGCCCCGATCTACTCCAGCGACTCGCTGCACAGCGCGGTGGTGGAGATCATCGTCAAGAAGGGTGCCCGCTGCCGGTACACGACCATCCAGAACTGGTCGAACAACGTGTACAACCTGGTCACCAAGCGCGCCACCTGCGAGGAGGGCGCCACCATGGAGTGGATCGACGGCAACATCGGCTCCAAGGTCACCATGAAGTACCCGGCCGTCTACCTGATGGGGGAGTACGCCCGCGGCGAGACGCTGTCCGTCGCCTTCGCCGGTGAGGGCCAGCACCAGGACGCGGGCTCCAAGATGGTGCACTGCGCGCCGCACACCTCCAGCTCGATCATCTCCAAGTCAGTGGCCCGCGGCGGCGGCCGGACCTCCTACCGGGGCCTGGTGCAGGTCCAGGAGGGTGCCCACCACTCCAAGTCGATCGTCAAGTGCGATGCTCTGCTGGTCGACCAGATCAGCCGCTCGGACACCTACCCGTACAACGATGTTCGCGAGGACGACGTCTCGATGGCCCACGAGGCCACCGTCTCCAAGGTCAGCGACGACCAGCTGTTCTACCTGATGAGCCGGGGCATGGGCGAGGACGAGGCGATGGCCATGATCGTCCGCGGCTTCGTCGAGCCGATCGCCAAGGAGCTGCCGATGGAGTACGCCCTCGAGCTCAACCGCCTGATCGAGCTGCAGATGGAGGGCGCGGTCGGCTGACCCGCCCCCTGCCGTTCGTACCAGATCCAGAGAGAGAGACCGTGTCCGTCGACATCCAGCCGAGCGCTGTCATCCTCGAGCCCAGCGGCCGGGCCGAGCCCAATGTGGCCGCCGCGATCGAGCGACCGGCGTCCCACCTGCACCCGACTCCGTCCTACGACCTGGCCGACCACCCCCGGCCGACCGGTCTGGAGGAGATCTGGCGCTTCACCCCGCTCAAGCGGCTCCGAAGCCTGCTGGAGGCCACCGTCGACGAGACCGGGGCCAGCGCCGGCCGGCTGGACCGTTCGGTGCAGGCCCCGGCAGGGGTGACCACCAGCGAGATCCCGACCGCGGAGGCGATCGCGCTCGGCGGGCAGCTGCCGGTCGACCGGGTCGCCGCCTTGGCGGTGGCCAACAGCGGGACCGCCCTGCGGGTCGACATCCCGGACGATGCCGAGCTGCACACCCCGGTGCTGATCGAGCTGACCGGACGGGGCCTGGAGCCGCCGGTGTTCGGCCACACGGTGGTCACCGTCGGCGCCCACGCCCGGGCCACCGTGATCCTCGAGCACCGCGGGTCCGCACAGTACGCCGGCGTGGTGCAGGTCGTGGTCGGCGACGGCGCCCGGGTCGACGTGGTGGGCATGCAGCTGTGGGCCGACGACGCCGTGCACGGGGGCCACATCGGCATCACGGTCGGTCGGGACGCCCAGGTCCGCAGTGTGGCCGTGTCGCTGGGCGGCAGCCTGGTCCGGCTGGTGGAGACCGCGGAGTACGCCGGTCCCGGCGGCAGCATCGAGCAGCTGGGGCTGTACTTCGTTGACGCCGGCCAGCACATCGAGCACCGGCTTTTCGTGGACCACAACGCCCCCCACACCCGGTCCAACGTCGACTACCGGGGCGCGCTGCAGGGCCAGGGCGCACACGCCGTATGGATCGGCGACGTGCTGATCCGCAAGGTCGCCGAGGGCATCGAGACGTACGAGTCGAACAAGAACCTGGTGCTGACCGACGGCTGCCGGGCCGACTCGGTCCCGAACCTGGAGATCGAGACCGGCGAGATCGCCGGCGCAGGCCACGCCTCGACCACCGGCCGCTTCGACGACGAGCAGCTGTTCTACCTGCGCAGCCGGGGCATCGAGGAGACCGAGGCCCGCCGGCTGGTCGTGCACGGGTTCTTCGCCGACATCATCCGGAAGATCGGCATCCCCTCGATCGAGGAGCGGCTGCTCGAGGCCGTCGAGGCCGAGCTCGCCGTCACCGTCGGACTGCCCCAGCAGGAGCAGCGATGACCTTTGTCCCGGCCTGTGCGGTCGCCGAGCTCCGACCGGAGTCCGCGCTCGCCGTCGAGGTCGACGGGGTCGACCTGGCCATCGTCTCCTCCGACGGGGAGTTCTACGCGATCGCCGACGAGTGCTCGCACGCCGCCGTCCCGCTGTCCGAAGGCGATGTCGGCGCGGGCGAGATCGAGTGCTACCTGCACGGCTCCCGCTTCGACCTGCGGACCGGGAAGCCCCTCGGTCTGCCGGCCACCGAGCCGGTCGCCGTCTACCCCTGTCGGGTGAGCGACGACCAGGTGCTGGTCGATGTCTCCGCCCCCTCGACCTGAACGCCCCCACCCGCCCATCCAGCTCAGCAAACCAGGAGTTCCGAAACCGATGTCCACTCTCGAAATCCATGACCTGCACGTGTCGGTTCAGACCGAGGCGGGGGAGAAGGAGATTCTCAAGGGAGTCGACCTGACCATCCGTAGCGGCGAGACGCACGCGATCATGGGGCCGAACGGGTCCGGCAAGTCGACCCTGGCGTACTCGATCGCGGGTCACCCCAAGTACACGATCACCTCGGGGACGGTGACCCTGGACGGTGAGGACCTGCTGACGATGACCGTCGACCAGCGGGCCCGGGCGGGACTGTTCCTGGCCATGCAGTACCCGGTCGAGGTGCCCGGCGTGTCGGTGGCCAACTTCCTGCGCACCGCCAAGACCGCCATCGACGGCGAGGCCCCGAAGCTGCGGACCTGGGTGAAGGATGTCAACACCGCCATGCAACGGGTGCAGATGGACCCCGAGTTCGCCCAGCGCAGCGTCAACGAGGGCTTCTCCGGTGGTGAGAAGAAGCGGCACGAGATCGTCCAGCTCGAGCTGCTCAACCCCCGCTTCGCCATCCTCGACGAGACCGACTCCGGCCTCGACATCGACGCGCTGCGGGTCGTCTCCGAAGGCGTCAACCGATTCAGCGCCCAGGGTGACCGCGGGGTGCTGCTGATCACCCACTACACCCGGATCCTGCGCTACATCACCCCCGATTTCGTGCACGTGTTCGTGGCCGGCCGGGTGGCCGAGCAGGGCGGGCCGGAGCTGGCCGAGCGGCTGGAGGCCGAGGGGTACGACCGCTACGTGCGCGCAGCGGCCGGAGCGCGGACGGTCTGAGCATGACGTCTCAGGCCAGGACCGGGAACGGGGCGGGGGCCGCCACCCGGCTGCCCGAGTACCCGTTGCCGACCGGCGTCGACGAGCTGGCGGACCCGGCCCCGGAGGTCATCCCGTTCGACCTGGGGGCCATCCGCGCCGACTTCCCGATCTTGGAGCGGACCACCGCGGACGGCCGGCCGCTGGTCTACCTGGACAGTGCGAACACCTCGCAGAAGCCGCGGGTGGTGGTGGAGGCGATCGAGGACCACTACCTCAGCCACAACGCCAACGTGGCCCGGGCCATGCACCTGCTCGGTGCGGAGGCGACCGCGGCGTTCGAGGGGGCTCGGGCCAAGCTCGCCCGCTTCCTGGGGGCCGGCCGGTCCGAGGAGGTGGTGTTCACCAAGAACGCCTCCGAGGCGCTGAACCTCTGCGCCCACACCCTCGGCGCGCGGCTCCGTCCCGGTGACGAGATCCTCATCTCGGTGATGGAGCACCACTCCAACATCGTGCCCTGGCAGCTGCTGGCCGAGCGCACCGGCGCCACCCTGCGCTGGTTCGACGTGACCGAGGGGGGCCGGCTGGACCTGGACTCGGCAGTGACCGCCGGCCTGGTCAACGAGCGGACGAAGGTCGTCTCGGTGGCCTACGTCTCGAACGTGCTCGGCACCGTCAACCCGATCACCGAGATCGCCGCGCTGGCGCACGCCGTCGGCGCGGTGCTCGTGGTCGACGCCTCGCAGGCGGTGCCGCAGATGCCGGTCGACGTGTCGAGGCTGGGGGCCGACCTGGTCGCCTTCACCGGCCACAAGATGGTCGGTCCCACCGGCATTGGTGTGCTCTGGGGGCGGTACGAGCTGCTGGCCGAGCTCCCCCCGTTCCTCGGTGGGGGGGAGATGATCGAGGTGGTCACGATGGCTGCCTCGACGTTCGCGCCACCGCCGCACCGGTTCGAGGCCGGCACGCCGCCGATCGCCCAGGCCGTCGGCCTCGGGGTCGCCGCGGAGTACCTGAGCGAGATCGGGATGGACCAGATCGCCGCGCACGAGCACGACATCACCGCGTACGCCCTGCAGGGTCTGGCCACGGTGCCGGGCCTGAAGGTGCTCGGCCCGACCGAGGCGGTGGACCGTGGCGGAGCGGTGTCCTTCACCCTGCCCGACATCCATCCGCACGACGTCAGCCAGCTGCTCGACTCCCGCGGCATCGCCGTCCGGGGCGGGCACCACTGCGCCCGGCCGCTGCACGAGCGGTTCGGGGTGCAGTCCTCGACCCGGGCCTCGTTCTACCTCTACACCACGCGGGCGGAGATAGACGCGCTGGTCGACGGGTTGGGCTACGTCGTGCGCTTCTTCAACCGCGGGACGGCCCGATGAACGTCGAGGACCTGTACCAGGAGATCATCCTGGACCACTACCGGGCCAAGCACCACAGCGGTCTGCGCGAGCCGTACGGCGCCCAGGTGCACCACGTCAACCCGAGCTGCGGCGATGAGGTGACCCTGCGGGTGCAGGTGGCCGACGGGGCCGTCACCGACGTCTCGTACGAGGGCGTGGGGTGCTCGATATCCCAGGCATCCACGTCGGTGATGACCGACCTGGTGATCGGCCATTCCGTGGCGCACGGTCTCGAGCTGCACGAGGAGTTCCTGGCCATGATGCAGAGCAGGGGCCGCCCGGACGAGGAGCGGCTCGAGGACGGCATCGCCTTCGCCGGGGTGGCGAAGTTCCCGGCCCGCGTGAAGTGCGCGCTGCTCGGCTGGTCGGCGTTCAAGGACGCCGTGCTGGTCGCCCAGGCTCGTACCGACGACCCCGACCGCAACGACCAGGAGTGATCATGAGCGAGACCACCGACACCCGCCCGTCCGATCTGGTGCAGGACGACCTGCCCGTCGTCGACCTCGGCGACGCGGCGTCGGCCGCGCCCAGCGAGGACGACCTGCTGGAGGCCCTCAAGGACGTCGTCGACCCCGAGCTCGGGATCAACGTCGTCGACCTGGGGCTGATCTACGGCCTCAAGCTCGAGCCGGACAACACCTTGACCATCGACATGACGCTGACCTCGGCGGCGTGTCCGCTGACCGACGTGATCGAGGACCAGACCAACACCGCCCTCGAGGGGCTGGTGAACGACTTCACGATCAACTGGGTCTGGATGCCGCCGTGGGGCCTGGAGAAGATCACCGACGACGGGCGGGAGCAGCTCCGGGCCCTGGGCTTCAACGTCTGAGGTACCCCCTGATACCGCTGACCCTGGCACCCTCCACCCCCCTCGCGTCCCTCACCTACACGCGATTCGTCCAGATGCACGCGAGTACTCGCGTGCATCTGGACGAATCGCGTGTAGGTGAGGGGTCGGGGGATCAGCGGGGCGGCCGGACCAGGGCCAGACCGACGGCGGCGAACCCGAGGGCCTGCAGGACGGCACCGGCGACCTCGAACAGCTCGCTGCCGACCACCAGACCGGTGACGTGCAACGGGGGCCAGCACATGATCATGACCGCGGCCCACCCGGGGACCGCCCGGCCGCGGAGCAGGCCGGCGGCGAACAGCAGGGTGCCGACCAGGTTGCCGAGAACGAACAGCAGGAACACCCAGAGACCCCACGGATCGGCCTGGGCGGCGTCGATCACGGAGGCGAAGTCGGCCTGCGGACCGCCGTGCTCGGCCATGGCCAGCTGCAGGAAGTTCGACGACCCCACCGCGAAGTAGGCGACGTAGCCGCCGATCATCAGCCAGCCGCCGACCCGGGCCAGGCGGGAGGGTCCGACCCGGGCCAGGATCCCCACCACGGCCGGGACGAGCAGGAGGCTGCCGACCATGACGGCCAGGCTGGCCACCCGCGTCAGGGTGGGGTGGGCACCGAACAGCAGCAGCGCCTCGGCGCCGGTCGAGTCGCTGCCGCCCCGCCAGGTGGCCACCGTGTAGCTCAGGTTGGCCACCACGAACCCCCACGGGGCGAGCGCTGCGGCCAGCGCGGTGCCCAGCGGCCGCGGTGTGAGCGGGGCCGGCGCGACCGCGGTCGCGTGCTCCAGCGCGGTCACGCCGTGACCCCCACCGGGCGCCGGACCAGGCCGGCCACGGTCAGCACCGAACCCACCAGGGTCAGCAGGATGAACACCCCGGCCAGCACCTGCGGTCCGGTCGGGATGTCGGGCAGGGTGAAGGCGGGCACGGCCGTCAGCGCCGACAGCAGCCGTACGGTCACCAGGGCGATCGCCCAACCCGGATGCCCGGTCCGCCAGGCGACCACGGCCAGCACCAGGCTGACCAGGCCGGCCACCGACCCGATCAGCGCGATCACCATCGGCGGATGCTGGCCGTCGGTGAGCAGCGGCGCCGCGAGGTCGCCCACCGAGACGAGGGCCAGCAGGACCAGTCCGGCCCGGTACGCAGATGACATGTCGATCTCCTTCGCTCGGACGGGCCACGGTGGCTCCGTCGCTGTCCAGCCTCGCGATCGGACCGACCCGAGCGCCTGGGTCGGGCCGGCACCTCGCCCGGGATCTTCGCCGGTCCCGCCGGGTCTCTCCCTCCCGGCCGGACGGGATGCTGTCCCGGGACACCGGGAGCCGGCCCGGTGCACACTTCAGGCATGAGGTCGCACCCGAGCGCATCCCGCGGGCTCCGGGTGCTCGCCGCCGGCGCCGGCGGATACGCCCTGCTGGCGGTCGTCGCCGCCGGCAGCCTGGCCGGGTGGCTGCGCTGGAGCTGGGCGGAGGCGTTGGAGGCCTTCGTGGTCTCCAACGGCCTGATCGGTGGCACGCTGGCCGGCTGCGGGATGATCATCGCCTGGCACCGTCCCCGGAACCCGATCGGTTGGTTGTTCCTGTTCGGCGGGGTGGCGCAGTCCACGTCCGCGCTGATGCCGCCGCTCGGCAACCTCCTGCTGGGGGCCGGGGCCCCGGAGGTCGTGCTTCGGATAACCGTCACCCTGTTCGCCTGGTGCTGGCCCTGGTCCATCGGTCTGTGTCTACCGCTGGCCCTGCTGCTGTTCCCGGACGGGCGGCCGCTGTCGCCGGCCTGGCGGTGGGTCACCGGCGCGCTCGTGGTGACCGCTCCGCTGTTCGCACTGGAGATGGGCGCGAGCCCCGACCCCGGCGAACCGGGCTTCCCGCCCGGGTACCTGACCCTGGCCTCCTACGCCGACCTGGACTGGCTGTGGCGGTTCGCCGAGATCCGGACCCTGCTGGCCTTGGTGGCGGCCATGGTCTCGCTGGTGCTGCGCTACCGTCGCGGTGCGGAGTCCCAGCGACGTCAGCTGCTGTGGCTCGTGCTGGCCACCGCGATCACGCTGCTCGCCACGCTCCCCTGGGGGCTGGTCACCGGCACCCCCGTGGTGGTGCTGCTCAGCATCGCGCTGATCCCGATCGCGGTCACCGTGGCGGTCATCCGCCACCAGCTGCTCGATATCCGCCTGGTCGTGTCCCGGGCCCTGGCCTGGTTGCTGCTGTCGCTGGCCGTCGTGCTCGCGTACGCGGGGCTGGTCGGGGTGCTGGACGGGTTCGTGTCCGCCCAGTTCGGACGCTCCGCCGTGGCCACGGTGCTGCTCGTCCTCGTCGCGGCGCCGGTGCTGCCCCGGCTGACCCGCGTCCTGGACCGTGCGGTGTACGGGGACCGGGACCGCCCGGACCGGATCGCGACCCGGGTGGGAGAGCAGCTGGTCGCCTCCGGTGCCGGCCTCGGTGGGGTCGCCGAGACCCTCCGGGAGGCGCTCCGCGTCCCGTACGTGGCCATCACCGGGACGACCGGCGCACGGATCGAGGTCGGGACGCGGCCGGACCTGACCCGGAGCCGGCCCCTGGTCTACGACGGGAGCCCGGTCGGCGAGCTGACCATCGGGCTCCGGCGGGGGGAGAGCGTGCTCGGCCCGGCCGACGAACGGGTGCTGAGCCTGCTGGCGGGACCGGTCGCCGCCACCCTGTACGCCACCGGGTTGGCGGAGGCGCTGCAGACCGCCCGCGAACGGCTGGTGACCGCCCGGGAGGCGGAGCGGCGCCGGGTCCGCCGCGACCTGCACGACGGGCTGGGACCGGCCCTCACCGGCCTGGCCTTCAGCGCCGACGCGGCCGCCAACCTGGTCCGCGACGACCCGGAGGCCGCGGCGCGCATCCTGGACGAGGTACGACGCGAGATCCGGGTGGCGCTGGCCGACGTCCGCCGTCTGGTCGACGACCTGCGGCCCGACGCGGTCGACGAGCTCGGACTGGTCGGCGCGCTGCGGCGGCGGGCCGACCAGCTCAGCCGACGCAGCGACGGCGAGACGCTCGAGGTCCGGCTGGACCTGCCCGACCCGCCCCCGGAGCTGCCGGCGGCGGTCGAGGTCGCCACCTACCGCATCGTCAGCGAGGCCCTGACCAACGTCGCCCGGCACGCCGGCGCCACCTCGGCGGTGGTCCGGATCCGCTGCGGGGATCGGCTCGAGCTGGCCGTGCTCGACGACGGACCGGCCGGCCCGGGGTGGCAGCCGGGCGTGGGCCTGCGGGCGATGCAGGACCGGACCGCGGAGCTGGGTGGGCGGCTCGCCGTGGGACCCACCCCCGACGGCGGCCGGGTCACCGCCTCCATCCCGATGAGCCCGCGATGAGCCCCCCGGAGGCCGCCGGGCAGCAGATCCGGGTGGTGCTGGCCGACGACCATCCCGTGGTGCGGGCCGGTCTGACCGCCCTGCTGTCCTCGCTGGGGGGGATCGCGGTGGTCGGGGTCGGCACCGACGGCCGTGAGGCCGTCAGGGAGGTGGTCCTGCAGCGACCGGACGTCGCCGTGCTCGACCTGCAGATGCCGGGCACGGACGGCTTCGCGGCCACCCGCGAGATCGGCCGGGTGGCCCCCGAGGTCGGCGTGCTCGTGCTGACCATGTTCGATGACGACGACTCCGTCTTCGCGGCCATGCGGGCCGGGGCCCGCGGTTACGTGATCAAGGGAGCCGAGCAGGAGGAGATCGGCCGGGCCATCCGGGCGGTCGCGGCCGGGGAGGCGATCTTCGGACCCGGGGTGGCGGCCCGGGTGCTGCAGTTCTTCGCCCGGCCGCCGGCGCCGACCGACCCGTTCCCCGAGCTGACCGGGCGGGAGCGGGACATCCTGGGTCTGCTGGCGGCCGGGCACCCCAACCCGGCCATCGCGGCCCGGCTCGGCCTGTCGCCCAAGACGGTGGCCAACCACCTGTCGTCGATCTTCGCCAAGCTGCAGGTCGCCGACCGGACGCAGGCCATCCTCCGAGCCCGGGAGGCGGGGCTCGGCTGAGCCTCGGACTGCACCGGTTTGGGTTCGGGCCCGCCGTGCGGAACAGTTGACTCCCGTGTTGGTGGCCAGGGACCTCGAGGTGCGTGCGGGCGCGCGACTGCTGCTGGAACGTGCCTCGTTCCAGGTGGCGCCCGGGGACAAGATCGGCCTGGTCGGACGCAACGGCGCCGGCAAGACCACCCTGACCCGGATCCTGGCCGCGGAGGCGCAGCCGGCGTCGGGGTCCGTCACCCGGACCGGCGCGGTCGGCTACCTGCCGCAGGACCCGCGGACCGGCGACCTGGACGTGCTGGCCAAGAACCGGATCCTGGCCGCCCGCGGGCTGGACGCGGTGGTGGCCCGGTTGCGCAGGGCCGAGCTGGCCATGGGTGACGACTCCGACGAGGTCCGGGACAAGGCCATGGCGGCGTACGCCCGGGCCGAGGCGGAGCTGGCCGCCGCCGGCGGGTACGCGGCCGAGGCGGAGGCCGCGCGGATCGCCGGCAACCTGTTCCTGCCCGAGCGAGTGCTGCACCAGCCCCTGCGGACCCTCTCCGGCGGCCAGCGGCGCCGCGTCGAGCTGGCGCGGATCCTGTTCTCCGGTGCCGAGACGCTGCTCCTCGACGAGCCGACCAACCACCTGGACGCCGACTCGGTGATCTGGCTGCGCAGCTTCCTGCAGGCCCACAGCGGCGGCCTGGTCGTGATCAGCCACGACGTGGGCCTGCTCGAGCAGACGGTGACGAAGGTCTTCCACCTCGACGCCAACCGGGCCGAGCTGGACGTGTACGCGATGAGCTGGAAGCGCTACCTGCAGCAGCGTGAGACCGACGAGAAGCGGCGCCGCCGCGAGCGCCTGAACGCCGAGCGCAAGGCTGATCAGCTGATGAGCCAGGCCGACAAGATGCGGGCCAAGGCGACCAAGGCCACCGCTGCGGCGAACATGGCCCGCCGCGCCGGACGGCTGCTGGCCGGGATCGAGGGCGAACGGGCCGTCGACCGGGTGGCCAAGATCAGGTTCCCGGATCCGGCGCCGTGCGGGAAGACCCCGCTGACCGCCGCCGACCTGAGCAAGAGCTACGGATCCTTGGAGGTCTTCACCGGCGTGGACCTGGCCATCGACCGCGGCAGCCAGGTGGTCGTGCTCGGTCTGAACGGGGCCGGGAAGACCACGTTGCTGCGCATCCTGGCCGGTCTGGAACCCTCCGACACCGGCGAAGTGCGCCCCGGCCACGGTCTCCGGCTCGGGTACTACGCCCAGGAACACGAAACGCTGGACACCGGCCGCTCGGTGCTGGCCAACATGCGCACCGCCGCTCCCGAGCTCAACGACACCGACGTCCGCAAGGTGCTCGGGTCGTTCCTGTTCAGCGGCGACGACGTGGACAAGCCGGCCGCCGTGCTCTCCGGCGGGGAGAAGACCCGCCTGGCCCTGGCCATGCTCGTGGTGTCCAGTGCGAACGTGCTGCTCCTCGACGAGCCGACCAACAACCTCGATCCGGCGTCGCGCGCCGAGGTGCTGTCCGCGATCAGGACCTACGCCGGGGCGGTGGTGCTGGTCACCCACGACGAAGGCGCGGTCGAGGCCCTGGACCCGGACCGGGTGCTGCTGCTGCCGGACGGGGTCGAGGATCTCTGGACCCGCGACTACGCCGACCTGATCTCGCTGGCCTGACCCGGGCCCACCCCGGAGTTGATCATCGGCTCGCGGCGCGGGTGGTCACGGCGTGATCATCGCCGCCGGAGGGCAGAAATCACGCGGGAAAAGTGCTAGAAAGACCTGAACGATGATCTTCGCCTGCGCGGGGCGAGGACAGCCCTGAGGAGGCATGGTGGCCAAGGCACTGGCAAAGGGTTCCCGGATCACTGGTGCACAGCGCTCGACGCTGGCCACCCAGTACGCCAAGCGGTACGGCGCCGGCGACAGCATCCGCAAGATCGCCGAGGACGCGGGCCGGTCGTACGGCTTCGTGCACGGCGTGCTCAAGGAGTCCGGCGCCGAGCTGCGCGGACGGGGCGGCGCCACCCGCGGTGCCGGCGCAGCGAAGATCAGCTCGACCGCCAAGAAGTCGCGCGACCAAGGCGCCGGCGACGAAGTCCGCCGCCACGAAGTCCGCCGCCACGAATCGCCGCCACAAGTCAGCCGCCACATCCGCCGCAGAAGGCCGCGGTCACGACGACCAAGAAGACCACGCCGGCGAAGAAGGCCACCCCGGCGAAGAGCACCGCCACGAAGTCCACCGCCACGAAGTCCACCGCAACGAAGTCCACCGCGAGAAGTCCACGGTCAAGAAGTCCACGGCGAAGAAGTCCACGGTCAAGAAGTCCGCCGGCCGGCGACAGCCAAGAAGTCGGCGAGCACGGCACCGGCCAAGAAGGCGGCCAAGAGCTCGCCCACCCGGTCCGCTGCCGCCACGAAGAGCCCCGCCACCAAGAGCCCGGCCGCCAAGAGCCCCGCCACGAAGAGCCCGGCCACGAAGAGCCCGGCCACGAAGAGCCGCCGCATCGGCACGACAGCGACGAAGGCCCTCAAGCAGTCCGCACCGGGCGGCGAAGACAGCGGCGAAGAAGGCGGCGAATAAGACGGCGAAGAAGGTCACCAAGAAGTCCTGACCGCTGGCACGCCACCTTCCGGCCCGCCCCGACGTACCGGGGTCCATCTGGGCCGGTTGAGCCGCCCGGGTACGGTCGTCGCTGGTCGCCGAGCGGAGTGCCCCGGCGGCTGGAGGAGGTCGATCGATGGCGATGGTGCGCGGCGGTTCGATGCGCCTGATGCGGCGGATGAACGCCGATCCCGAGGTCGCCGACCACCGGCTGTCCAAAGGCGTCCTCCGCCGCATCCTGCGGTTCGCCCGACCGTACCGGCGCCTGATCGTCTTCTTCGTGACCCTGGTGGTGCTGGCCGCCGCGCTGGCCGTCACCCCACCGCTGCTGTTCAAGCAGCTGATCGACGCCGGCGTGCTGCAGGGGAACAGGACCCTGGTCATCGAGCTGTCGATCGTGGTCGCGGCCCTCGCCGTGCTGCAGGCCGTTGCTCGGCCTGGTCCAGCGCTGGTGCTCCTCCCGGATCGGTGAGGGGCTGATCTTCGACATGCGGACGCAGGTCTTCGACCACGTGCTGGAGATGCCGATCGCGTTCTTCACCCGGACCCAGACCGGCAAGCTCGTGTCCCGCCTCAACTCCGACGTGATCGGCGCACAGCAGGCGTTCACCTCGACCTTGTCCACCGTGCTGTCCAACATCGTCAGCCTGGTCCTGGTCCTGGTCGCGATGCTGGTGCTCAGCTGGCAGCTGACCCTGGCCGCGCTGATCATGCTGCCGATCTTCCTCGTCCCGGCCCGGATCGTCGGCAACAAGCTCGCGGGTCTGACCCGCGAGCAGATGCAGCTGAACGGCGAGATGTCGGCGACCATGACCGAGCGCTTCAACGTCAGCGGAGCCCTGCTGGTGAAGCTGTTCGGCCGGCCGAGCGAGGAGCACACCCGTTTCGCGGACCGGGCCGGGGCCGTCCGCGACATCTCGGTCCGCATCGCCATGAACGGTCGCTTCTTCATCACCTCCCTGGGGCTGGTGGCCGCGCTGGCCACGGCGCTGGTCTACGGCGTCGGCGGCGTGCTGTCCGATCGACGGGCTGCTGACCGTGGGCACGCTGACCGCCCTGGCCGGCCTGCTGGCCCAGCTCTACGGTCCGCTGACCTCACTGACCAACCTGCGGATCGACGTGATGAACGCCCTGGTCAGCTTCGACCGCGTGTTCGAGGTGCTCGACCTGACGCCGATGATCGCCGACCGGCCCGCGGCGCGCGCCGTCGGGACGACCCGTCGGTGACCTTCGAGCACGTGTCGTTCACCTACCCCACGGCGGCGGATGTGTCGCTGGCCAGCCTGGAGTCGGTGGCCACCCGGGACAGCCGCCCCGACGGGGCCGTGCTGCATGAGGTCTCCTTCCACGTGCCGGCCGGCTCGACGGTGGCCCTGGTCGGGCGGTCGGGAGCGGGCAAGACCACGCTGACCCACCTGGTGGCCCGGCTCTACGAGGTCACCGGCGGGGCGGTCCGGATCGGACCGGACGACGTCCGCGACCTCGAGGGCGAGTCTCTGCACCGCGCGGTCGGCTACGTGACCCAGGACGCGCACATGTTCCACGACACCATCCGGGCCAACCTGGCGCTACGCGCGGCCGGAGGCCACCGACGACGACATGCTCACCGTGCTCGAGGCGGCCCACATCGGCGACCTGATCGGCTCGCTGCCCGACGGGCTGGACACCGTCGTGGGGGAGCGGGGCTATCGGCTCTCCGGCGGTGAGCGGCAGCGGCTGGCGATCGCCCGGCTGCTGCTCAAGGCGCCGCCGATCGTGGTGCTGGACGAGGCCACGGCCCACCTGGACTCGGAGTCGGAGGCGGCCGTGCAGCGGGCCCTGGACACCGCCATGCGGGGCCGGACCAGCCTGGTGATCGCCCACCGGCTGTCCACCGTGCGCTCGGCCGACGCGATCGTCGTGATCGACCAGGGCCGGGTGGTGCAGCAGGGTCCGCACTCCCGGCTGCTGGCCGAGGGCGGGCTCTACGCGGAGCTGTACGCGACCCAGTTCGCCGACCGGTAGCGCCGACGCAGCCGTCCCGGGTCGGCGCTCAGCCGGACCCGGTGCCGGGCGCCCAGCGGCTCACCCGGCAGGCGAGGATGACCGACAGCGGCCACCGGGCACCCTCGACCCGGCGCGCGATCTCGGCGGGCTCCAGGTGGAAGGCGTTCGGGCCCATCGCCACCGCCGCCGTCGCCGTGGCCGCGTCCCAGCTCTGACGCTCGCCGTACGTCGACCGACTCCTCGGCGCGGAACGGGCCGTCCAGGGCGGCCGCGAGACGGTCGGGCTTGTCGGCGGCGACCTCCATCAAGGACAGCGCCGCCCGCAGCTCGCCGAGATGGTCCGGCATCGGGGTGACCACCAGCAGCCGCCCGCCCGGGCCCAGGATCCGCGCGAACTCGCCCGCGTTGCGGGGGGCGAAGACGCACAGCACCGCGTCGACCGCCGGTCCCGGACGGGTATCCGCGCCCAGGTGTCGGCCACCGCGGCCCCCACCGCCGGGTGGGCGCGGGCCGCCACCCGGCAGGCCGGCACCGACACGTCCAGCGCCAGCCCGCGTCGGCCGGCGGCGGCCGCCACCAACCCGGCCAGGTGGTGGCCCGGGGCCGGCGCCGCAGTCGACCAGCGTGCGGGACCCGGCCGGCAGCAGGGCGGCCAGGGCCTCGGAGATCGCCCGGTACCGGCCCGATGCCGAGGAAGCGGCACCGGGCCTGGACCATGGCCGCGGAGTCGGCGTTGGCCGGCGGGGCCGACCCGGACAGGTTGACGTAGCCCTGCCGGGCGATGTCGAAGGCGTGGCCGGCGGGGCAGCGGAGCGTCCGCTGGTCCCGGCGCCAGCGGCGACCGCGCAGTGCGGGCAGGCCAGCAGGTCCACGACGGCGTCCAGGCTCACCGGCCGGCTCCGGTCACAGGCTGCGCAGCGCCCCGCCCTCGACGGGGACCACGCAGCCGGTGAGGTACGACGCCGCGGGCGACAGCAGGAACGCGGCGACCCGGCCGAACTCGGCGGGGTCGCCGGACCGGCGGAGCGGGATGGCCGCCTCACCGGCGGCCCGGGCCGCCTCCGGGTCGTCGGCCAGGGAGTCCAGGTGCCGGACCCGCTCGGTCTCCACCCGGCCCGGCATCAGCCCCAGCACCCGGGTGCCCTGGGGACCCAGCTCGTCGGCCAGCTGCTTGACCAGCATGGCCAGGCCGGGACGGAGACCGTTGGAGGCGGCCAGCCCGCCGATCGGCGCCTTGACCGAGGTGGAGAGCACCCAGGCGATGGCCAGGTCCGTCGGCGGTGGCGGACCGGACCACGGCGTCGGTGACCCGGAGAGCGGCCAGGAAGACCGACTCGAACGCCCCGCGCCACTGGTCGGGTGTGGTGCCCAGCACCGTGCCGGCGGGTGGGCCGCCGACGCTGACCAGCGCACCGTCCAGCCGGCCGTAGGTCGACCGGGCCAGGTCGCAGGCCGCCTCGGCGGTGGCCTCCTCGGCCAGGTCCGCGGTGAGGGCCACGGCCCGGTCCGGGCCGAGCTCCCGCACGGCCGCGGCCAGCACGTCGTCCCGGCGTGCGACCAGCACCACGCGGGCGCCCTCGGCGACGAGCTGGGTGGCGGTGGCCCGCCCCAGGCCGCTGCTCGCGGCCGTCACCAGGTACACCCGATCGGTCAGCCCCAGGTCCATGATCGCGATCCTGGCACAGCCGACATCCGGGTCAGCGAGCGACCGGGGCGGGATCCGGGCCCGCCGCCGGGGCGGCCGCGGCCTGCTCGCGGGCCAGCCGCCGCTCGCGGATGTCGCCGCGGATGAACACCACGATGCCGAGCACGCCGATGGCGGCGAACATGAACCACTGCACCGCGTACCAGAAGTGCGGGCCCCTCCGACAGCTCGGGCAGGGCCACGGGCTGGAAGCCGCCCGATTGGGCGGGGGTGATGGTGACCAGCCCCAGATAGCCGTCGACCACCGGGTAGGGAAGCACGGACTGCAGCGCCGCGGAGCTGATCAGCCGGACCTGCCCGTTGACCGGCTGGACCGCGCCCGCCCGGCCGTTCTCGCTGCGCCGGACGTGGCCGGTGACGGTGACCGGCCCGCTCGGCGGGGCCGGCGCGGTGCTGGGGATCGCCGTGCCGCGGGCCAGCGGGATGAACCCCCGGTCGACCAGCAGCGTCCCGAACGAGGTCTGCAGCGGCGTGACGACCTCGTACCCGCTGGTGTCGTTGTTCTCCCGGTAGCGCACCACGAACTGGTGGGCGGGATCGAAGGTGCCGCTCACCGACGCGCGCTGCCACTGATCGGCCTCGGCGATCGGCCGGGTGAAGATCTCGGCGGCCGGCCGGATCGGGGCGCGCTCGTTGGCGATGGTGCTGGTGTTGCGAACCTGGCGCTGGGCCAGCCGGTCCAGCTGCCACCCTCCGAGGTTGACGAAGACCGTGCCCAGAACGGCCACGAAGACGACGAGCAGCGCCCAGCGCACCCAGAGCCGTTGCACGGGCCCAGGCTAGTCGGGTCCTGCGGGGCCGGAGGGCTCCTCGTCCGCCAGGGCCGACTCGTCGTGCAGGGCGAGGGCGGTGACCTGCGCGGCCGCCGCTCCCAGACCGGCTCCCCGGCCGACGGCCACCCCGACCAGGAAGGTGGTCAGCGGCGCCGCGATCCGCTCCACCTCGTGGGCGGAGTCGCGCGCCAGGTCAAGCAGCGTGTGGATCGCGTTGTTGTCGAGGCCCAGGTCGGTGGTGCCCAGCTCGGCCGAGACCGCGGCCAGCCACGCGTCCAGCTCCTTCGTCGTCATGTCCATCACTCCTCGCCGCCGCTGCCGCCCCTGGACCGCCTGACAGGATGATGACATGGGGCGTCTGAGCCGCCGCCACGCGGTGCTGAAGGTCACGCCGGACCGTACGGTCCGGCGGATCGATGAGCTCGCGGTCGAGGAGCCGTTGGAGATCCGGCTGGACGGGACGCCGTTCCAGGTCACCATGCGGACTCCCGGCGACGATCTGGACCTGGTCCACGGACTGCTGGCCGCCGAGCAGGTGATCGCCCGCCGGGAGGACGTGACCCTCGCCCGCTACTGCGCGGGGGTGGGGCCGGACGGCCTCAACACCTACAACGTCCTGGACGTCACCCTGGGCCCCGGTGTCGCCCGGCCCGACCCCGGTCTGGCCCGCAACGTGGTCACCAGCAGCGCCTGCGGGGTGTGCGGGAGCGTGTCGATCGACCAGGTGCGGAGGGACGCCCGGTACCCGCTCGACCCCGACCTGCGGGTGCCGGGAGCGCTGGTCCGCCAAGCCCCCGAGCTGCTGCGGAGCCGGCAGCGCGCGTTCGACGCCACCGGCGGCCTGCACGCGGCCGGGCTGCTCAGCCTGGGCGGCGACCTGCTCTGCGTCCGGGAGGACGTGGGCCGCCACAACGCGGTCGACAAGGTGGTGGGCTGGGCGCTGCGGGAGGAACGGCTGCCGCTGGCAAGGGTCGTGCTCTGCGTGTCCGGCCGGGCATCCTTCGAGCTGACCCAGAAGGCGGTGCTGGCCGGGATCGGCGTCCTGGTGGCGGTGTCCGCGCCCAGCACGCTGGCGGTCGACCTGGCCGAGGCGGCAGGTCTCACCCTGGTCGGGTTCGTCCGCGACGACCGGATGAACGTGTACACCCACCCGGACCGGATCCAGCTGGAGGGCCCGCCCGGGGGCGGGTGATTGACATTTCAAGGATCGGGGTACCGTCGAGAGCGACCACGAGAACCCCCATCTCGAGAGGAGGGACGCCCATCATGACGTCCCGTGACCTGGGCACTCTTGCCCTCAGAGTCGGTGTCGGCGGCGCCCTGTTCGCGCACGGCGCCCAGAAGCTGTTCGGCTGGTTCGGCGGCGGTGGGCCGGACGGCACCGGCCAGTTCATGCACAGTCTCGGCTTCCGGCCGGGACGCCGCAACGCGATCCTCGCCGGCCTCGGCGAGGCCGGCGGCGGGGCGCTGCTCGCCCTCGGCCTCGGCACGGGCCCGGCCGCGGCGGCGGTCACCGGCACGATGACCACGGCCGGCTCCACCCACGTCCCCAACGGCTTCTTCAACACCGCCGGTGGGTTCGAGCTGCCGGCCACCTTCGGGCTGGCGGCGACGGCGCTGGCGGTGACCGGCCCCGGGAAGTACTCCCTGGACGCCCTGACGCGGAACCTGTTCAACAAGCCGTGGATGGGCGCGGTGGCCTACGCCGCCACGCTCGGCTCGGCGGCCTACCTGATCTACAGCGCTCGGCAGGCCAAGGGGTCCACGGAGGCCGAGCTCGACAGCGACAGCTGAGGGCCCGCCCGCCCGTCGGGCCTCCGCGGGGCGCCCGGCGATCGGCCGGCGCCTAGAATGTGACGATGTCCACCGTGCTGCCGATGCCCCGCGTGCGGGCCACCGGGCCCACCCGGCCCGATCGTGGCACGGAGGTCTCCGGAGGGCTTCGCGAGCTCCGCGACGCGTTCGGCCGGGTGGCCACCGATCTCCGGGTGTCGCTCACCGACCGCTGCAACCTGCGCTGCACGTACTGCATGCCCGCCGAAGGCCTCGACTGGATGCCCGGCGAGGAGGTGCTGACCGACGACGAGATCGCCCGGCTGGTGGCGGTGGGGGTGAACAGGCTCGGCATCCGGACGGTCCGGCTGACCGGCGGAGAGCCCCTGCTGCGCCGCAACCTCGAGTCGCTGGTCCAGCGGATCGCCGCGCTCCGCCCGGCCCCCGCCCTCGCCCTCACCACCAACGGGATCGGGCTGGCCCGCCGCGCGGACGCGCTGGCCGCGGCGGGCCTGGGCCGGATCAACGTGTCCCTCGACACCCTGGACCGGGAGACGTTCAAACGGCTGGCCCGGCGGGACCGGCTGGCCGACGTGCTGGCCGGGGTGGCCGCCGCGCGGGCCGCCGGCCTGGACCCGGTCAAGATCAACACCGTCCTGCTCCGGGGGGTCAACGACCAAGAGGCACCGGCCCTGCTCGACTGGGCGCTGGCGGCGGGCGTGCAGCTGCGGTTCATCGAGCAGATGCCGCTCGACGCCCAGCACGCCTGGCGGCGCGACGAGATGGTGACCGCCGCGGAGATCAAGGCTCGGCTGGAGCAGCACGTCGAGCTGGTCGAGGACCCCGACGATGCCGCCGACCGGGGCAGCGCACCGGCCGAGCTGTTCCGGGTGGTCGGCACCGACGCCACCGTCGGGATCATCGCCGCCGTGTCCAAGCCGTTCTGCGGGACCTGCGACCGGGTCCGGCTGACTGCGGACGGCCAGGTCCGCAACTGCCTGTTCGCCCGGACGGAGTCCGATCTCCGGACCCCGCTGCGGGCGGGCGCCGACGACGACGAGCTCGCCGAGCTGTGGATGCGTGCGGTGGCCGGCAAACGTCCCGGGCACGGCATCGACGACCCCAGCTTCCTGCAACCCGACCGCCCGATGTCGGCCATCGGCGGCTGACGGCGGCTAGCGCCAGCGGTAGGCGACCTCGGGTCGCCCGGCACTCCCGTACCGCGGTGCCCGGGCCACGGTGCCCCCCGCGGCCAGGTGCTCGAGGTAACGCCGGGCTGTCACGCGGGAGATGCCGACCAGCTCGGCCAGCTCGCGGGCCGAGATCGGCCCGCTCCGGCGGACCGCCTGCGACACCGACTCCAGGGTCTGGGCCGTCAGCCCCTTCGGGAGGCTCTGAGAGCTGAGCGCGGGACGCAGCGAGGCGAGCACGGCGTCCACCTCGGTCTGGCCGACCCTGCCGGTCTGGTCGTCCAGCCGGGCCCGGTAGGCGAGGAAGTGCTCGATCTTGGTTCGGAACGCGGCGAAGGTGAACGGCTTGATCAGGTACGAGACCACCCCCTGCGCCACCGCCTGCCGGACCACGTCGATGTCGCGGGCCGACGTCACGGCGATCACGTCGGCGCGCAGCGCGGCGGCCCGCAGCTGGCGCAGCAGCGCGAGCCCGTGCCCGTCGGGCAGATGCAGGTCGAGCAGCAGGAGGTCGACGCCCCCGACCTGTTCCAGCATCCGCAGGGCCTCCCGGCCGGACCGGGCGACGCCGACCACCTCCAGGCCCAGCCTGGTCAGGTACGCGGCGTTGGCCTCCCCGGCCACCACCTCGTCCTCCACGACCAGCGCCCGGTACGTCATCCGCGGCCCACCTGCTGCCGGGTCACCGGGTCCACCCCACCCGCGCCACCCTGACCCGCGCCGACCGGACCCGCGCCGACCGGACCCGCGCCGACCTGACCCAACCGGACGTCGAACTCGGCGCCGCCGAGCGGGCTGCGGCCGAGCACGACCGAGCCCCCCAGCCGCCGGACGGTGGCTGCGACCAGCGCGAGCCCGATGCCACGGCCGCCGGCGGCGTCGGCGGACTTCGTCGACCAGCCACGCTCGAAGACCAGGTTCTCCTGCCCGCGGCTGAGCCCGGGCCCGGTGTCCCCGACCCGGAGGCGGAGCCGCGGCCCGTCGATCTCGACCAGCACCTCGACCCTGCGCTCCTCCCCCGGCTCGGACACCGCGGCCGCCGCGTCCACGGCGTTGTCCACCAGGTTCCCGAGCACCGTGACCAGGTCGTGGGACTCGAAGGTGTGTGAACGCACCGTCGAGCCCGGTGCCACCACCAGGTCGACCCCGCGCTCGGCCGCCTGCGCCGACTTGCCCAGCAGCAGCGCGACCAGCACGGGGTCGTCGACGGCGGAGACCACCCGGTCGGTGAGCCGCTGCGCCAGCTCGAGCTCGTGGGTGGCGAAGTCCACCGCCTCGTCCAGCCGCCCCAGCTCGACCAGGGACACCACGGTGTGCAGCCGGTTGGCGGACTCGTGGTTCTGGGACCGGAGCGAGTCGGCCAGGCTGCGGGCCGAGGCGAGCTCTCCGGTGACCTCCTGGAGGTCGGTGCGGTCACGGAGGGTGAGCACCGAGCCCAGCACCCGGCCGTCCCGGGCGGCGGTGGTGCGGTTCACCACCAGCACCCGCTCCCCGACCAGGAAGATCTCGTCCCGGACGGTCCCGGAGCTGCGCACCGCAGCGACCAGCACCTCCGGCAGGGCCAGGTCGCCGAGGGGGCGGCCCACGGGTTCGTCGGTGAGCCCCAGCAGACGGCGGGCCTCGTCGTTGGCCAGCCGGACCACGTCGGTCCGGTCGAGCAGCAGCAGTCCCTCGCGGACCGCGTGCAGCACCGCGTCGTAGTAGTCGGCCATCTGCGCCAGGTCTGTCGCGGCCAGGCCCTGGGTCTGCCGGTCCAGCCGTCGGCCGATCAGCCAGGCACCGACCCAGCCCACCCCGAGCGCCCCGAGGCCGGCCAGCACGATGCTGGGCAGGCTGGCCAGCACGGCGCGCTGCACGGTGGCCGTGGTGACCCCCACCGACACCAGGGCGATGATCTGCCCGCCGGCACGGACCGGGACCACGGACCGTACCGAGGGGCCGAGCGTCCCGGTGTACTGCTCGACGTGCGCCCGGCCGCGCGCAGCCTCGGCGATGGAGCCGAGGAAGCGGCCGCCGATCTGGGCGGGATCGGGATGGGTGTACCGGACGCCCTGCACGGTCATGATGACCACGAAGTCCGTGGCGGTGTCGCGCCGGACCTGCTCGGCGTAGGGCTGCAGCAGCCGGGAGGGGTCCGTCGTGGCCAGCGCCGCCGGGATCACCGGGGCGTCGGCGACGGTCGTGCCCACCGCCAGGACGGTCCGCTCGGTCTCGTGCCGCTGGTCCCGCTGTGCGTCGGCCACCGCGAGGGCGAGACCCCCGGCGACGACGACCAGCACCACCAGCAGCTGGAGCACGAAGATCTGAGCCGCTACGCTGCGACGGCTGACCCCCCGCAGTACTCCCATGCGGGAATTCTCCACCAGCCGGACCCCAGGCTGCCGTGAACACAATGAACGCAACCAGCGTCCGCGGCCGCCGTAGGCCCAGGATGGCACCCACCCCCCGGGGCACCCACTCGTCAGCGTCGATTCGAGGAGGACAGATGGCTCAGGCAACCACCGACCCCGCCGTACCGCAGAAGAAGAAGGACCGTACCCACTACCTCTACATCGCGGTGATCGCGGCGGTGGCGCTCGGCATCGCGGTGGGTCTGCTCGCGCCGGGCGTGGGCAAGGCCCTCAAGCCGCTCGGCACCGGCTTCGTCGCGCTGATCCGGATGATGATCGCCCCGGTCATCTTCTGCACGATCGTGCTCGGCATCGGCAGCGTCCGCAAGGCGTCGCAGGTGGGCAAGGTCGGTGGCATCGCCCTGGTCTACTTCCTCACCATGTCGACGGTGGCCCTGGCGATCGGCCTGGTGGTGGGCAACTTCATCCACCCGGGTGACGGTCTGCGGATCACCACCGAGGTGGCCGAGAAGGGCGCCACCGCCGCCGGCGGCGAGAAGCAGACGACCGTCGAGTTCCTGCTGCACATCATCCCGACCACGTTGTTCTCCGCGCTGACCACCGAGATCGTCCTGCAGACCCTGCTGGTCGCGCTGTTGGTCGGCTTCGCGCTGCAGGCGATGGGCCGGGCCGGCGAGCCGATCCTGACCGGCATCGGACACCTGCAGAAGCTGGTCTTCCGGGTCCTGGCCATGATCATGTGGCTGGCGCCGATCGGGGCCTTCGGCGCGATCGCGGCGGTCGTGGGCGAGACGGGGGTGGCTGCGCTGAAGAGCCTGGCCATCATCATGATCGGCTTCTACCTGGCGTGCATCGCCTTCGTGGTGGTCGTGCTCGGGGCGCTGCTCAGGCTGGTGGCCGGCATCAACATCTTCAAGCTGTTCGCCTATCTGGCTCGCGAGTTCCTGCTCATCGTGTCGACCTCCTCGTCGGAGTCGGCGCTCCCGCGGCTGATCGCCAAGATGGAGCACCTGGGGGTCTCCCGGTCGACCGTCGGCGTGGTGGTACCTACCGGCTACTCGTTCAACCTCGACGGGACGGCCATCTACCTCACCATGGCCTCGCTGTTCATCGCCAACGCGATGGGAGACCCGCTCACCGTCGGTGAGCAGATCTCGCTGCTGGTGTTCATGATGATCGCCTCGAAGGGCGCCGCCGGGGTGACCGGAGCCGGTCTGGCCACCCTCGCGGGCGGCCTCGCCTCGCACCGCCCCGAGCTGGTGGACGGGGTCGGGCTGATCGTCGGCATCGACCGGTTCATGTCCGAGGCCCGGGCACTGACCAACTTCGCCGGCAACGCGGTGGCCACCCTGGTGATCGGGACCTGGACCCGCTCGATCGATCCCGACCAGGTCAGCCGGGTGCTGTCCGGGCAGGCCCCGTTCGACGAGACCACCATGGTCGACGACGAGGACTACGGCGCCGAGGTTGCCAACGCGAGCCTGGACCGGAAGCCGGTCGCGGCCCGCTGACCCATGTGACCGGGGTCACCTGGTCTGTGCCCCGGTGACGACCGGATGGTGACCTCAGTCACCTCCCCGACCGTTCCGCCTGGTCAGAGGGATGTGACCACTCTCACCACTGGTCCGGCGGCTGATCACGCCAGACCAGTGGCGTCGGTGGTCTAGGGTTCTGGAAACCCCGCAGGAGTTGTCCATGTCAGCTGTTCCCCCACCCGCCGCGCCCGTCCGGGTCCGGCCGCGCCCGAGGACGTCGTGCCGGTGTTCTTCCTGTCCGACTCCACCGGGATCAGCGCGGAGACGATGGGCAACGCGCTGCTGATCCAGTTCCCGGACCACCGGTTCGAGCGGCGGCTGATCCCGTTCATCACCACCGTGGAGGAGGCCGAGCGGGTGGTGGCGGTGCTGGACGAGGCGATGGCCGGCCCGGTCACCCCGTTGGCGTTCTCCACCACCGCGGTGCCGGAGATCCGGGACGTGCTGCACCGCACCCGCTGTCCCTTGATCGACTTCTTCGACCTGCACATGGCCCGGGTTGAGTCGATCCTGGGCGCCAAGGGGATGCACGTCGCGGCCCGGCTGCACGGGGTCGGCGACATCCAGCGCTACAACGCGCGGATGGCGGCGGTGGAGTACGCGATCGAGCACGACGACGGTCAGAGCCTGCGGGCCCTGGAGAAGGCGGACGTGATCCTGCTGGCGCCGTCGCGGTGCGGCAAGACCCCGACCACCATGTACCTGGCCCTGCAGCACGGCGTGTTCGTGGCCAACTACCCGCTGGTGCCGGAGGACCTGGAGTCCGCACGACCTGCCGCGCCCGGTCCGCGACCTGCCGAGCCGGTGCTTCGGGATCACCACCACCCCCGCCCGGCTGACCCAGGTCCGCAACGAGCGCCGGCCCAACTCCCGCTACGCCTCGCTCGAGCAGTGCAGCTACGAGATCCGCCGCGCCGAGGCCCTGTACCGGGCCCACCGGCTGCCGGTGATCAACTCCTCGGCCAAGTCGGTGGAGGAGATGTCCACCGTCATCCTGCAGTCCCTCGCCAAGCCCTCCGGCCGGGCCCTTCCCGGCCGCCCGTCCCCCCGCTGACCAAGGAGACCGTCGTGTCCACTCTGCTCACCCCCGGGGTCGCCCCCACCGACCCTCGCCCGGAGAACGTCCGCTGGTTGTCCGATCTGGGGCTGGCCGACCTGGAGCAGGTGGGGGGGAAGAACTCCTCGCTGGGGGAGATGATCTCCCAGCTGTCCGGTCTGGGGGTCCGGGTGCCTGGCGGGTTCGCTACCACGGCCGGACGCGTACCGGCGTTTCCTGGGCGACACCGGTCTGGCGGAGCGGATCAGCGCCCGGCTGGCCGGTCTGGACACCGATGACGTGGCGGAGCTGGCCCGGGCCGGGGCGGAGATCCGCGCCGCGGTGGTCGACCAGCCGTTCCCGCCGGATCTGGAGGCCGACATCCGGGCCGCGTACGCGGCTGTTCGGCGCGCCGGCGGTGGGCCGACCCGCCGGCGGCGAGGTGTCGTTCGCGGTGCGGTCCTCGGCCACCGCGGAGGACCTGCCGGACGCGTCGTTCGCCGGGCAGCAGGAGACGTTCCTGAACGTGCGCGGGATCGATGCGGTCCTGACCGCGATCCGGGAGGTGTTCGCCTCGCTGTACAACGACCGGGCGATCGCCTACCGGGTGCATCACGCCTTCGACCATGACGCGGTGGCGCTGTCGGCTGGGGTGCAGCGGATGGTCCGCTCCGATCATGGGCGCGTCGGGGGTGATGTTCACCATGGACACCGAGTCCGGTTTCACCGACGCCGTGTTCCTCACCTCTTCCTACGGGCTGGGGGAGGCGGTGGTGCAGGGGGCGGTGAACCCGGACGAGTTCTACGTCTACAAGCCGGCGCTGCGGGCCGGTCGGCCGGCGATCCTGAAGCGGGGGATCGGCGGCAAGGCGATCCAGATGGTCTACACCGCCGACGCCACGGTCGGCCGGACCACCGCCTTCGTCGACGTGGACCCGGCGGACCGCGGCCTGCTGTCGCTGACCGACGCCGAGGTGACCGAGCTGGCCCGGCAGGCGCTGGTGATCGAGGACCACTACGGCCGGCCGATGGACATCGAGTGGGGCAAGGACGGCGTGGACGGCCGGCTGTACATCCTGCAGGCGCGGCCGGAGACGGTGCAGTCCCGGGCGGCGGCCGGATCGGTGCAGCGGTTCCGGATGGAGCAGCGGGGCCCGGTGCTGGTCGAGGGCCGCGCCATCGGCCAGCGGATCGGCGCCGGACCGGTCAAGGTGCTGACCTCGGTGGACCAGATGAGCGCGTTCGTGCCCGGGCAGGTGCTGGTCGCCGACATGACCGACCCGGACTGGGAGCCGATCATGAAACGGGCCTCGGCGATCGTCACCAACCGCGGTGGCCGGACCTGCCACGCGGCGATCATCGCCCGGGAGCTGGGCATCCCCGCGGTGGTCGGCACCGGCAGCGCCACCCGGGAGCTGGCCGACGGCGTCGAGGTCACCGTGTCCTGCGCCGAGGGCGACACCGGGTTCGTGTACGCCGGCCGGCTGGACTTCAGCGTGGAGTCCACCGACCTCGGCACGATGCCCGAGCTGCCGGTCAAGATCATGATGAACGTCGGCACCCCGGACCAGGCGTTCGCGTTCTCCCGGCTGCCGCACGCCGGCATCGGGCTGGCCCGGCTGGAGTTCATCATCAACCGGCAGATCGGCATCCACCCCAAGGCTCTGCTGGCCGCCGCCGCGGAGCCGGACTCGCTGCCCGCCGACGTCCGCGAGCCAGGTCCTCGACGCGGTGGCCGCCTACCCGAGCCCGCGGGACTACTTCGTCACCCGGGTGGCGGAGGGGATCGCCACCCTGGCCGCCGCGTTCGCCCCCGAGCCGGTGATCGTGCGGATGAGCGACTTCAAGTCCAACGAGTACGCGAACCTGGTCGGCGGCGAGCTGTACGAGCCGCACGAGGAGAACCCGATGATCGGCTACCGGGGCGCGTCGCGGTACCTGTCGGCCGACTTCGCGGACTGCTTCGCCATGGAGGCTGAGGCGCTGCGCTACGTCCGCGACACGATGGGCCTGACCAACGTCAAGATCATGATCCCGTTCGTCCGCACCCTCACCGAGGCGGCCGGGGTGATCGACCTGCTCGCCCGGCACGGTCTGCGGCGCGGTGAGAACGGCCTGCAGGTCGTGATGATGTGCGAGCTGCCGTCCAACGCTGTACTGGCCGATGAGTTCCTCGACCACTTCGACGGGTTCTCGATCGGCTCCAACGACATGACCCAGCTCACCTTGGGCCTGGACCGCGACTCCGCGCTGGTAGCCGCCGGCTTCGACGAACGCGACCCCGCCGTCAAGCACATGCTCAGCCTGGCCATCACCGCCTGCAAGGCCCGCGGCAAGTACGTCGGCATCTGCGGCCAAGGCCCCTCCGACCACCCCGACCTGGCCGAATGGCTGCTCGACCAGGGCATCGAGTCGATGTCCCTCAACCCCGACACCGTGGTCGAGACCTGGACCCGGCTCGGGCGCCTGGTCGCCGAGCGACCGCTGACGACGACGTGATCGGGGTCGGACGACCCGGTCGGAGCTGACCGCCGCGCGGCTTCAGAGCAGCCGGTCGGTCGCCTCGTCGGCCCGGCCGGCGAAGAACCGGTCCAGCACCGCGCTGAACACCCGTTCCTCCGGCGCGGCCCGTGCGAACAGCGTCATCGACGACCGCAGCTTCTGCGCGTCGACGCCTCCGAAGATCGACACGGCGGACGGGGCGTCCGACGCCGCGACGACGGCGGCGCACTCCCGCAGGCGCGGCCCGAGCACCGGGTGGTCCAGGTAGGCCCGCGCCTCGTCCAGCGAGGTGATGGCGAAGTGCTGTGACGTCGCGCTGAGTCCCAGACCGGCGATCTGGGGGAACACGAACCACATCCAGTGACTGGACTTGCGTCCGCGGCGTAGCTCGGTGAGCGCCTGCAGGTACGTGCCCCCGTCGTCCTGGGCGGTGACGAAGCGTTCGAGGTCGGCAGCCATGATCTCATCGACGCTAGCAACCCCGACGCCCGCCCCCCGCGCGGCCCCGGCTGACGTCGGGGGCCGGGCGGACGTAGTTTGGCGGGATGTGGACGGCGGGAGCACGGTGGAGCTGAACCCTGCGGACTGGTTGCTGACCAAGAGCGAGCGGGCCAACCAGCAGACCGTGCTCGACGCCCAGCACGCCGGCGACGACGCGTGGTCCTCCGGAAACCACGTCCGCCCCCTGGTGCACGGGGCCACCTACTTCGCCGAGCTGTGCGAGCGGATCAAGGACACCCGGCCGGGCGACCTGATCTACTTCACCGACTGGCGGGGCGACGCCGACGAGCTGCTCACCGGCGACCCCGACTCCGAGGTGGAGGACCTGCTGTCGGCCGCCGACCGCCGCGGGGTCGACGTCCGCGGGCTGATCTGGCGCTCCCACTGGGACAAGCTCTCCTTCAACGCGGGGGCCAACCGCCGGATGGGTGTGGAGCTGCAGCGCAACGGGGCCGAGGTGCTGATCGACATGCGGGTCCGGACCGGCGGCTCGCACCATCAGAAGCTGGTGGTGATCCGCTACCACGGGCAGCCGGAGCGTGACGTCGCCTACGTCGGGGGGATCGACCTGTGCCACACCCGGCGCGACGACGCGCGGCACGCCGGCGACCCGCAGGCCGCCAGGATGGCGCCGGCGTACGGCCCGCGTCCGGCCTGGCACGACATCCAGGCCGCGATCTCCGGACCCGCCGTGCACGACGTCGAGACCGTCTTCCGGGAACGGTGGTTGGACCCGACCCCGCTCAGCCAGCTGCCCACCCACTGGCTGCACGACAAGCTGACCCGGATCGACACCAGTCCCGATCCGCTCGCCGAGCAGACCCCGCCCCCGGCACCGGTGCCGGGCGGCACCCACCTCGTGCAGCTGCTCAGGACCTATCCCAACCTGCGGCACGGTCGCGACTACCCGTTCGCCCGGGGCGGGGAGCGTAGCGTCGCCCGCGGCTACAGCAAGGCACTGGCGCGGGCCCGCCACCTCGTCTACATCGAGGACCAGTACCTGTGGTCACCGGACGTCGCCCGGGCGTTCGTGGACGCCCTGACCAAGACCCCGGAGCTGCGGGTGATCGCCGTGCTGCCCCGGGTGCCCGACCAGGCCGCGCCGGTGTCCCGCATCCCGCAGCAGCTCGGCCGGGCCGACGCGCTGCGGATGATCACCGAGGCCGGCGGGGACCGGGTGGCGGCGTACAGCATCGAGAACCACGCCGGCTTCCCCGTGTACGTGCACGCCAAGATCTGCGTGATGGACGACCGGTGGGCCACCATCGGCTCGGACAACTTCAACCGCCGGTCCTGGACCCACGACTCCGAGCTGTCGGCGGTGGTGCTCGACACCGTCGGCGGCGACCACTCGGCGTACGCGCGGCGACTGCGCCTGACCCTGGCGGCCGAGCACCTGGACCGGGAGGTGGGGCCGGCGGAGTTCCCGGGCGACATCTCCCGGATCGAGCAGGGCACCGCCCCCGGGGACCTCGACGACGCCACCCTGCTCGAGGTGATGGCCGACTGTGTGGACTCCGAGGGGATGTTCGCGGCCTACGCGGACTCGGCCCGTCGTCTGGAGGCCTGGCACGACGGCGGTCGGCGTGGCCCCCGACCGCCGGGACGGCTCCGGCCGCTGCCGCCCACCCGGATCGGCCGCCTGACGCGGCTATGGGCGGAGCCGGTGTACCGGGCGGTCCACGACCCCGACGGCCGGCCCCGCGCCCTACGGCGGCGGGAGCAGTTCTGAGGCCGGCGTCTCACCGGGAGGGGGCAGGCTCGTCCCCGTCGCGGCGGTCCGCGAGGTCGACGACCTCGCGAAGGAAGCCACGCGCTGCGAGGAAGCCGCTCAGGCTCTCGCGGTGCGCGACGCAGGCCAGCCAGTGCTTGCGCCGGTCGGCGGAGTGGATCCGGGGGTTGTTCCACCGCAGGTCGAACGCGGCGGCCGCCCGGCAGTCCCGGGCTGAGCAGACCAGTCCCTCGGGGCCGCTCGGCAGCGGGTCGACTCCCTCAGGCGACGCGCTCACCCTGCCCCGGGGGGTGGCTCGACCGGGCGTCGGTCCGCGGGCCGTGGTCCGACACGTCGCCGCTGATCACTTCGCCCTGGTCGGGGCCGGTGGTCAGCTGCCGCGCGTCGGCCGGGGCGACCTCCACCGTCGGCCGCCACTGGCCGCGCTGGTGGGCCTGGTTGGCCAGCACCACGGCGATGTAGGGCAGGAACACCGCGCAGGCGAACAACACCCAGCGCAGGGCCCCGCTGACGAAGATCATGGAGATGAAGCACGCGGTGCGGAAGCCCATCGTGATGGCGTACCGCTTGACCCGGCCGGCCATCTCCTCGCTGTTCGGCGTGCGGGCGTCGGTGATCACGCTGGAGTTCTGGCGCTGGTAGCCGCTCGGGCCCGCCTTGCCTTTGGTCATCGTGCCTGCCACCTGGTCAGCGTACGCCTGCTCGCCACGCCGGACGGCACTCGGTAGCGTGACCCCCGTGACGGACACCCCCACCGCCGAAGACGCCGGTCCGAGCCCCACCGGGGCCGCCGCTCAGTCACCGCGCACCGTCCTGGTGACCGGCGGGAGCAAGGGCATCGGCCGCGGTATCGCCGAACGACTGCGGGACGCCGGGCACCGGGTGGCGGCCACGTACCGCAGCGGGGGTGTCCCCGACGGCGTGCTCGGCGTGACGTGTGACATCACCGACCAGACCCAGGTGGAGGCCGCCTTCACGCGGGTGGAGGCCGAGCTGGGGAGCGTCGAGGTGCTGGTGGCCAACGCGGGGGTGACCCGGGACACGCTGCTGATGCGGATGAGCGACCAGGACTGGGACGCGGTCATCGCCACCAACCTCACCGGGGCCTTCCGGGTCGCTCGGCGGGCGGCTCGCCCGATGATCCGCGGCCGGTTCGGACGCCTCATCTTCATCTCCTCGGTGGTCGGTCAGCTCGGGTCTGCGGGTCAGGTGAACTACGCCGCGTCGAAGGCCGGGCTGGTCGGGATGACCCGGTCGTTGGCGCGCGAGCTGGGTTCGCGGGGAGTGACGGCGAACGTGGTGGCCCCGGGCTTCATCGAGACCGACATGACCGCCGAGCTGGGTGAGGCCCTGGTCGCCAAGTACAACGAACAGATCCCGCTCGGCCGGCTGGGCTCGGTCTCCGACGTCGCCGCGCTGGTCGAGTTCCTCAGCAGCGACGCGGCAGGCTACGTCACGGGCGCGTTGATCCCGGTCGACGGCGGACTGGGGATGGGTCACTGAGTTAGGTACCGCCGCGCGGGGCGGTACGGATGCACCCGGCCCGCAGTGGCGTCGGACCTGTGAGGGCCAGTCGAGCATCCGACACCGAGCACTACCCGAGCATCCGACACCGAGCATCCGAGCAGAGAGTGGGCAGAGAGTGGGCACCGTGGGAATCCTGGACGGCAAGAACATCCTGGTGGCCGGGGTCACCCTGGACACCTCCATCGGGTTCCACGTGGCGCGGGTCGCGCAGGCCGAAGGGGCGAACGTCGTGGTCTCCAACTTCGGCCGGGCGATGAGCCTGACCGGGCGGGTGATCAAGAAGCTGGATCCGGTGCCGCCGCTGCTCGAGGTCGACGTGACCAACGAGGAGCATCTGGCCGGCCTGGCCGACAGCCTGCGTGGCCACGTCGACCGGCTGGACGGCCTGGTGCACTCGCTGGCCTTCGCGAACCCCGAGACGGCCCTGGGCGGGAAGTTCCTGAGCACCCCGTGGCCGGACGTGGCCACGGCGATCCAGGTGTCGGCGTACTCGCTGGCCTCGCTGACCATGGCCTGCCAGCCCCTGTTCGCCCCGACCGCGTCGGTGGTCGGACTCACCTTCGACGCGACCGTCTCCTGGCCGGTGTACGACTGGATGGGGGTGTCCAAGTCGGCGCTGGAGAGCACCAGCCGGTACCTGGCACGCTACCTCGGGCCGCAGGGTGTCCGGGTCAACCTGGTGGCGGCCGGGCCGTTGGAGACGTTGGCCAAGAAGGCCATCGGTGGCGCCAACGAGTTCAACGAGATCTGGGGGCAGCGCGCCCCCTTGGGCTGGGAGCCGAAGGACATGGAGCCCACCGCGCGCGCCGTGGTGGCCCTGCTGAGCGACTGGTTCCCGGCGACCACCGGGGAGATGGTGCACGTCGACGGCGGCCTGCACGCCACCGGCGCCTGAGCGGCACGAGCGGAGATGGCGGATCTGACCGGCGCCGCCGCCGCGCGGGGCGGGGCGCTGCGGGAGGTGCGGCTGCTCGACGGGCCGAACCTGTACTTCCCCAGGCCGGCCGCGAAGGTGACCCTGGATGTGGGCCCGCTGTTGTCGCTGACCACCGAGGACGCCCGGGCCGTGGCCGCCGAGCTCGGACTGCACCGGGCTGCGCCCGGCCCGGCCGGGTCGGCCTTCCGCCAGCGGTTCGCGGCCCGGGCCGTCGCGCACCTGGTCCGCCAGCTCGCGCTGGCCGCCGGGGTGAAGCGACTCGCCGTCCGCTCCCGCTCCGGGGCGCGGGTCGAGGAGCTGGTGGTGGCGTACCCCTGGCGGAACTCTAGGCGCGCGGAGGCGCTGGCCGCCGGGCTGGCCGCCAGCCTCGACGCCATCGGTACCGGTTCGGTCGCCGACGCCGTCCAGGCGGCCGCCGGCTCGCTGGCCCGTACGCCCGCGGGACATCCGCCGGAGCTGATCCGGCCCACCATCCCCGTCGTGGCCGTGACCGGGACCAACGGCAAGACGACCACCTCGCGGATGATCGCGGCCATCGCCCAACGGGCCGGCTGGTCGGTAGGCTGGTCTAGCACCGACGGGGTCTACCTCAACGGGGAGCTCGTTGAGGCGGGGGACTACTCGGGGCCGAGCGGGGCCGGGCAGGTGCTCCGTCTGCCGGGCGTCCAGCTCGCTGTCACCGAGACCGCTCGCGGCGGGATCCTGCGGCGAGGGGTGGGGACGGCGTACAACACCGTGTCGGTGGTGACCAACATCAGTGCCGACCACCTCGGGCTGGGCGGCATCGACACCCTCGACCAGCTGGCCGAGGTCAAGTCCGTGATCACCAAGATCACCAGGCCGGACGGCTGGTGCGTGCTCAACGCCGACGACCCGCGCACGTACGCGATGCGGCACGGCACCAAGGCCCGGATCTGGGTCTTCACCCGGGATCCGGACTCCCCGAGCGGGCGCTCGGTGCTCGACGCCGGCGGCCGGGTCACCACGGTCCTCGACGGATGGATCGCGGTGCTGGAGTCGGGCACCGACCCGCGACCGGTGGTGGCCGTCGTCGACGTCCCGATGACCCTGGCCGGATTGAGCCGGGTCAACGTGGAGAACGCGCTGGCCGCCGCGTCCGCCGCCCTGGCCCTGGGGGTCGGCGCCGACCAGGTCGCGGCGGGACTGACCGGCTTCTCCCCGGCGGAGGACAACCCCGGCCGGATGAACACCTGGACGGTGCCGTGCGCCGGCGGGCAGGCCAGCGTCGTCGTCGATCTGGCGCACAACGAGGCCGGTCTGGAGGCCCTGCTGGAGATCATGAACGGCATCCGGCCGGCCGGGGCCCGGCTGCTGCTGGGGGTCGGCACGGCGGGGGACCGCGGTGACGACGTGTTCGTCCGGCTCGGCGAGATCGCCGCCCTGGGCGCCGACCACGTCGAGATCGCCCACAAGAGCGAGTACCTGCGGGGGCGGCCGATGAGCGAGCTGGGGGGCCTGCTTCGGGAGGGCGCGGCGCACGCCGGCATGGAGATCGCGGGGGAGCACCCTGACGAGCTCTCCTGCCTGCAGTCCCTGGTCGCCGCCGCCGCCGACGGCGACGTGGTCGCCGTGATGGCCCACCAGGACCGGGCCGCGATCGACGCCTGGCTCGCCGCGGCCGGCGGCACCCGGGACACCGACCAGGCGCTCCGCGCCAAGGTGCGCCGCGCGCACGCCGACTGACCCCCCTTACACGCGATTCCTCCAGATGCGCGCGAATACTCGCGCGCATCTGGAGGAATCGCGGTGTAAGCGGGGTAGGTCGCTAGAGCTGGGCCAGGAAGCTCGCGACGTGGACCAGCGGCGCGTTCCAACGGATGCAGACGTCGTTGGTCACCTCCGAGGTCGGCTCGTCGAGGTAGCAGCACTGTGGGGGCAGGCCGACCAGCCGCTGGTCGTACGGGAAGTCGGCGGCGGGGCGGGAGTTGGCACCGCCGGCCAGCGCGCCGGCGGGCGGCGGCGGCATCCGGGGGTCGAGGTCGTGGCCGAACTGTCGGGTCCGCTGGTGCTGTGAGAAGTCCGCCCCGTACCCGGTGACGTAGCTCTGCCCCAGGGCGTTGCGGCCGAGCAGGTAGTCGACGCCGACCGCGACCGCCGTGGCGTAGGCGGGGTGGCCGGTCAGCGCGTGGGCCGCCGTCACCACCACGAGGTTGTTGAGGATCCGTCCGTTCGACCCCCAGTCCCAACCGGTCGCGGGGGCATAGGGCTGACCCCACGGTTGGGCCCGCTGTACCTCGAGCAGCCGGTCGGCCGCCGTCACCACGCTGGCCCGGACCCGGTCCAGGTCGGGGAGCGTGCGCCCGTGCCGGGCCAGGTCGAGCCGCGCCGGGTCGGAGACCCGGTCGTAGTCGAACCCGTCCTCCGCAAACGCCTCGTCCCGGTGCCAGCGCGAGGCGCTGAGCTGCCCCAGGTAGGACGGCTCGCCGGTCGCGAGCCACAGCTCCACTGCCGCCCAGTAGGCGTCGTCGGCGGGGTCCGGGTCGCTGTACGGGCCGCCGCCGAACCGGGCGTGATCATCGGGTGCCGCCAGCTCGGGGTGTCGGCAGGCCGCGCGGAAGGCGGTCCGGGCCGCGGTCAGCAGCCGGTCGGCGTAGCCGGGCTCGCTGCGCCGGAAGAGCCGCGCCGCCTGCGCCGAGACCGCCGCCAGCTGGAAGGTGGCCGCCGTGGACGGCCGGTGCAGGACGCGCGGCGTCGGGTCCTCGTGGGCCCACCCCGGCAGCGGCGACCAGCGGCTGCCGTGCACCCGGTGGAACGCCATGCCGGCCAACGGGGCCCCCGGGGGCACCTGCATCCGCAGCAGCCAGTCCAGCTGCCAGCGACACTCCCCGGCCAGCTGCGCCGCGAACGGCCCTGGCCGGCACCAACCGGCGTCGAGGACGAAGAGCAGCTGCCAGACCGCGAGGGCACCGCTGGTCACGTACTTGCCGTAGTCACCCGCGTCGTACCACCCGCCCGACACGTCGAAGGTCCCCGGGCACGCCCACTCCGGGTACAGCCGTTCGGCGTCCGGTCCGGTCCAGGCCGGGACGGCGGTGTCCCCGCGGTTCGGGGGCCGTCCCACGTGTCCGGCCGGTCGGCCGTACCCGGGGTGGGTCCCGTCGTCGACCGCCGCCCCCGACCTCATCAGCATGAAGAAGCCGAGCGCGTCATCGGCCAGTCGGGCGTAGCGCTCCGCGGCCCCGAGCGCGAAGGGGTGGCTGGTCAGCGAGCCGACCTCGAGCACGTGCTCCCCGGCAGCGGGCCCCGCCGCGCTGAAGTCCACCACGTGCACCGCCTGACCCGAGGTGGGCTCCGGCCGCTCCGGCCAGGGCTGCGACCGGCCCGTCCAGACCACGGCGCCGTCCCGGTCGAGCAGCCGCGCCCGCTGCGGCCGCGGCCTCGCGGGTCACGACCGTGGCCCGCCGGGGCTGTCCGGCGAGGTAGCCGAGCTGGTTCACCCGCACCGGCGGCCGGGTGCGCTGCACCGTGGGGAACGACCAGGTCGGCCAGCTCATGCCCGCCACCGAAGGTGCGCCGCCGGAGCGGTCAGCTGAACGGGGTGGTGGGTCGGGGGACTTCCCGGCCGTCGACGAAGGTGTCGACCCGCTCGTTGTAGAAGGCCACCAGGCCGGCGATGGGCTGCAGCTCGCGGGTGGGGAACCCGTAGCACCAGGCCAGATCCTCGTGGCGCGTGCCGGCGACCTCCGCCGACCAGTACTGGCTGGTGGTCCCCTTGTACGGGCAGGCCGTCACCGTGTCCGACGGCCTCAGGTGCTCGTGGCGGAGGGTGGCGGGGTCGAGGTAGTAGCGGGGCGGCAGGCCGGTCTCGAAGACGATCATCGCAGCCGGGGCGTCCGCGAGCACCACCCCGTCGACCTCGATCCGGACGGAGCGGTTGGCCCGCAGCGCGTCGACCCGGCTGTACGGGTTGCGCGGGTGCACGTAGATCCGCTCGTCCTCCTCGAACCAGGCGTCCAGGGCGGCGAAGTCGATCCTCGCGAGCTGTCGCAGCGCGTCGGGGGACGCGTCCTCGCCGTAGACCTTGACCGAGCCGGGTCGCGTGACGTCACGCACCCGCAGCCCCCACCGGGCCGCGGTGCCGCGCCGGGTCGGGCTGGTGTGCTGCTCGTCGATCAGCACGTCGGGGTCCAGGTCGGCCACCGGCACGTAGTACTGCGGGTAGGGCGGGATCTCCCACACGTACACGGCGTCCTCGGTGTCGAACACCCACGCCCCCGCCAGCTGCCCACGCAGCCGACGAGGGACGGGCGCGGTGCCGCCGGGGGGGACCAGGGAGTCGGGGTAGCTGCTCACCGAAGGAACCTCACGGGTTCATCCTGCGCCTGCCGCCGCCCCCGGCGGAAGACCGCAGCCCGTCCCGAGGCGGTGGTGACCTCAGCAGATCAGATGGTGCCGCCGGTGCCGAGCCGCTTCTCGACCTTCGCCACCGCGTCCTTGGTGGCCTGCTCGGCATCGGCCGCCGGCAGCCCGACTACCGTCATCCCGACCAGCACGTCGCCGCTGTGGGCTCCGAGCTGGATCAGCTCGAAGCCCCGGAGCGGCCCCGAGGTGGCCGTGAACCGGACCGCCACACGGTCGTCGCCGATCTCGGCGAACGAGATGCGGCGCACCCGGAGCGACGACGACCCGCCCCCGGGGATGGTCAGCGTCGCCCGCGGGCAGCTGGTGATGGCCCGGCACCCGACCCAGCCCCCGGTCCGACCACCGCACTCAGATCTGTGGCAAGGGCTCCTGCTCGGGCTGCTGCGCCGCCGGGTTGAAGTCCGGGTCGGAGACGGCGTGGGTCCGCTCGTGCTCGTCCCGCCGCGCGCCCGGCTGGGCCTGGTGGCCGTACGACTCCAGGATGGACATCACGGCGGCGTGCTGGTCGACGCAGACCACAATCAGGTCACCGGGGTTGCTGCGGGCGATCGCGTGCCGGGTGGCGTCGAGCTCGCCCAGCACCACCTCCACCTGCTTGCAGCGGACGCCCTCACCCATCGCGGACCGGACGCCCTCGGTGATCAGCCCGGCCACCTCGCCGCGCCCGCGACCGCGCAGGGCTTCGTCCTCCCGGACGATCACGACGTCGAAGTGGTGGGCGGCGATCTCGCCCAGCTCCCGCATGTCGGCGTCCCGCCGGTCACCAGCCGTTGCGATCACGCCGATCCGGGACACCCGGCCCAGCTCGGTGGCCGCGTCCAGGGCCGCGCCGGTCTTGTCCACGAAGTCGCCCAGCAGCCGCAGGGCAGGCGGGTTGTGGGCGTAGTCGACGATCACGGTCCGCCCTTCGACCATCACCTCGTTGAGCCGGCCCGGCGCTAGGTAGTAGTTGGTGGAGAAGGTCCGCAGGCCCTGGCGGATGTCGTGCAGCGACGCCCCGGCCGCGAACGCCGCCGCGGCCGCCGCCATCGCGTTGGCGACGTTCATCATGGCCCGCCCGCGGAAGGTCGACGGCAGCAGGTGCGTCCAGGCCAGCTGCATCGCCCGCCGGCCTTCCTTCACCACGATCATGTCCCCCAGGTCGCTGTGCTCCAGCACCACGGCCCGACCGCCCCGGCGGCAGTGGTCATCGACGAAGTCGCGGATCTCGGTGCCCGGCTGCGCCATGGTGAACCAGAGCACCCGGCCGGAGCAGCGGCGGCGCAGCCCCCGGACCAGCGGGTCGTCGGCGTTGAGGACGGCGAAGCCGTTGCGCGGTACGGCTTCGACGATCACCCCCTTGACGTCGGCCAGCTGCTCCAGGGTGTCCACGCCCCGCAGCCCCAGATGGTCGGGCTGCACGTTGAGCACCACCCCGACGTCGTTGCGTTCGTAGCCGAGCCCCTCGCGGAGGATGCCGCCCCGGGCGACCTCGAACACCGCCATGTCGACCCGGGGGTTCTGCAGCACCATCTTGGCCGACCGCGGCCCGGACGCATCGGACTTGATCACCAGCCGCTCGTCGATCACCACCCCGTCGGTGGAGGTCATGCCGACCTTCCGGCCGATGCCCTTGAAGATGTGGGCGATCATCCGGGAGGTGGTGGTCTTGCCGTTGGTGCCGGTGACCGCGACGATCGGGATGCGGCTGGCGGTGCCGGGCGGGAACAGCATGTCGATCACCGGCTTGGCGATGTACTGCGGGTCGCCGATGGTGGGATGGGTGTGCATCCGGAAGCCGGGCGCCGCGTTGACCTCGCAGATCGCCCCGCCGGTCTCGCGCACGGGCTGGGTGATGTCCGGCGCGATGAAGTCGATGCCGGCGATGTCCAGCCCCACGACCCGGGCGGCCTCCTCGGCGATCTCGACGTTCTCCGGATGGGCTTCGAAGGTGCGGTCGATGGAGATGCCGCCGGTGGACATGTTGCCGGTCTTGGCCAGCAGCACCTGGGTGTCGGCGGGCGGCACGTCGTCCATCGCGAACCCCTGCTCGCGGACCAGCGCGACCGCAGCGTCGTCCACCCTGATCCGGGTCAGCACCTTCTCGTGCCCCACCCCGCGGCGCGGGTCCGCGTTGGTCCGGTTCACCAGATCGGTCACCGTCGACGTGCCGTCGCCCACTACGTGCGCCGGGACCCGCTCGGCGATCGCGGCGATCTTCCCGTCGATCACGAGGCAGCGGTAGTCCTTGCCGGTCACGAAGGTCTCGACGATGATCCAGCCGTTCCGGGACTCGGCCTCGGCGAGCACGAACGCCTCGCGTACCTGGTCGTCGCTCTGCAGGTCCAGGATCACCCCCCGGCCGTGGTTGCCGTCCAACGGCTTGACCACCACCGGGTAGCCGATCCGGTTGGCCAGCCGGACCGCGTCCTCGACCCGGCGGACCGACTGCGAGCGCGGGACCGGCAGCCCGGCGGCGGCCAGCAGCTGCAGGGTCAGCTCCTTGTTGCTGGCGATGTCAACCCCGACCGACGAGGTCTGGGAGGTCATGGTGGCCCGGATCCGCTTCTGGTGCACGCCTTGGCCCAGCTGGACCAGGGACGAGGTGTTCAGCCGGATGAACGGGATGTCGCGGCTGACCGCCTCGTCGACGATGGCCTGCGTGGACGGGCCGAACGCGGAGCGCTCCGCGCGGACGATGAAACGCTCCATCTCCGCGTCGAAGTCGAACGCCTCGTCGTGGCGGATCAGGTCGTTGACCAGGGCCACGGCCAGCTCGCCGGCGTTCAGGCCGACCGACTCGTCGGAGAAGGCGTAGATCACGTTGTAGCGACCCCGTTCGCCCCGCACCCCGCGGGTCTTGCCGCGCCGCAGGTCGTGACCGACCTCCTGCTGCAGCTGCAGGGCGACGTGCTCGGCGACGTGGCCGACCCAGGTGCCCTCGTGCAGCCGCTCCACGAACCCACCCCTACGGCCGCGGCTGCAGGTGTGGTTCTCCAGGCCGGGCAGCCGCGCGACCAGTGCGTCGGTGAATCCGGGCAGCCGGTCGGTGGGGAAGTCCTCGAGCACGCCGAGGTCGACGACGAGCTGGATGGCCGGCTCGTAGTGCCACACGTTGGGCCCGCGGAACACGCGGCTCGACAGGATCCGGAGATCGGGCTGCGGCGTCGGGGCGGTGCTCTCGGTCACGGGTCCTCCTCGCGGACGGGTCGACCGTGATCCTGCCATCCCCGGCCCGTCCCGGGGGCACCGGTCGCCGGGCTCCGAAGCTCACCGTGGCCCACCGCCCGGGGCCCGTCGGAGTGCACCCCGACGGGCCCCCGCACAACGGCGTGGACGCAACTCAGCGCCGCGGGGTCCGCCGTAGGCGCCGGGAGTAGTGGCTGGGCGAGACGCCGTCGGCCGCGATGTCGTCGGCGAGCAGCCGCAGGTCGCGCTCGGCGGCCCTGACCTCGGCCACCTCCTCGTCCGGCTGGGCCTCGGTGTGGGCGAGCAGAACCCGGCGGGCGAGATCGAAGCGGCTGCCGGCCGGCAGCACGTGCAGTACGGCCCCGGACACCAGTAGCGGGGCGGTCCGCTTCGCGGCGAACGCGTTGGAGGTCAGCTGCCGGCCGTCGATCACCGTCACCGCCCCCCGGCCCACCACCTCGAGCAGCCGGCCGCCGCCGCGGAAGACGGCCGCGGTGTCCTCGTCGACCCCTAGCCCCAGCAGCGAGGGCGACTGGGCGACCAGGGACAGCAGCCGGCCGTACCGGTTGCGCTGCTCGAAGTGCTGGTCGATGACGACCCCCCGCACCAGCCCGAGCCCCACCGAGAGTTGGCTCATCCGCTGCTTGGGGGTGGACCCGCCGCTGCCGAAGGCGATCATGTGGTCGGCCAGGATGCTGGCGCCGGCGGAGGTGCCGCCCACCACCGCACCCCGGCGGTACGCGGCGTGCAAGGCGTCGGCGAACGCCGTCCCGGTCACGAAGCCGCTCAGCTTCAGCTGGTTGCCGCCGGTCATGAACACCCCGGTCACCTCGGCCAGCGGCTCCACCAGGGCGGGGTCGGCGGCGTCGGTGCGGCTCTCCGGGCGGACGGCCAGCACCTCGGCGGCCCCCAGCGACTCGAACACCGCCCGGTACACCTCGACCACCTCCGACCCCAGCGAGGAGGCGCTCGGCACCACGGCGATCCGGGCGGACGGGCCGCCGGCGTCCTCGACGAAGGACCGGAGCACGGTGCGGCGCCGCAGCTTGGCCTCGGCGCCACCGATGGCGTAGAGGGTGCCCCGCGCCGCGCCGGCCGTACCGCGGTCCGCGCCGCTTCCGTCGAGCATGGCAAAAGGATACGGAGGGGCCGGGCCGGGAGCGGCTCAACGGGCCGGGCGAGCCGGCCTGCGCGCCGGCTCACCGAGGCTGGTGGCCCCTCAGCTGCGCCAGGTGGCGGCGGAGCAGAGCGCCTCGGCCGCCGCGTCCCGGACCGCCCGCAGCTCGCGGTCCCGCGCCAGCGACTCGTGGCTGGTGATGCTGCCGCCGTCGTCGTGCAGTGCCACCCGGCAGGCCTGCAGCAACCGCGCGGCCCGGTCTGCGCTGGCCTGCCGGCGATGGTCGTATCCGGGGGCCAGTCGCAGCGCGGGCGGGTGCCCGGGGCGCCGCCCGGCGGCCACGTCGAGGGCCGCGAGCGTGGCTGCGGCCCGCAGGACGATCTCGCTGAGGGCGCGCTCGGCCTCGTACGGACCGGGCGGCACCGTGGGGCGCTCGGCCGCGTGCAGCCGCCACTGCACCGCCTGCCCGACGGCGTGCGGGACCAGGGCCGCGCCCCCCGAGCCGGCGACCACCGCCGCCCCGGCGTCCAGCGCGGCCAGATTGAGCTCCCGGGGCCCGCGGAGGCCGCCCAGCCGGCCCGGCGCCGGCAGCACCAGCACCCACAGCTCGGGCTCCAGGGCGGCGACGGCCGGCAGCGCCCGGCGCAGCGGCGTGGCGCCCAGCGGATCCAGGCCGGCCAGGGCCGCCGGGTCGACCACGTGGTGCGCTACGTCGTCGCCCACCACGGCGGTCGCGGCGACCTCCGGCGAGACCTGGCCGGCCGCCAGTGCGTTCAGGTACGCGGTGAGCCGGGCGCTCGCGAGCAGGGTCACGCACCCCACCGTACGAGCGGCCGGCGGGCCGCGCGAACCGTCTCCGCCCCCCGGCGCGACCCTCCGCAGCCGGGCACCGGCCGGCACCCGAGCAGGGTCCGGGTATGGCCCGGATCCCACCTGTAGGTTGGGGCGCATGTCCGCTGTCGTCGACCTCGCCGGGGTGAGCATCGTCCGGGGCGGGGCCACCCTGGTCGACGACCTCACGCTGCGGATCGACGAGGCCGACCGCTGGGTGGTGATCGGACCCAACGGGGCCGGAAAGACGACGCTGCTGCAGGTCCTGGCCGCCCAGATCCATCCGACCGCCGGCGTCGCCGGCCTGCTCGGTGAGGTGCTGGGCACGGTGGACGTATTCGAGCTCCGACCCCGGATCGGGCTGACCTCGGCCGCGCTGGCGGAACGGATCCCGCGCGGCGAGCGCGTGCACGACGTCGTGGTCTCCGCCTCGTACGCGGTGCTGGGCCGGTGGCGCGAGGACTACGACGAGCTCGACCACCGGCGGGCCGCCGCGCTGCTCGACAGCCTGCACATCGGCCGCCTGGCCGACCGGACGTTCGGCACCCTCAGCGAGGGCGAGCGCAAGCGGGTGCAGATCGCGCGCGCGCTGATGACCGACCCGGAGCTGTTGCTGCTGGACGAACCCGCCGCCGGTCTCGACCTGTCCGGCCGCGAGGCGCTGGTCCGCACGCTGAGCGAGCTGGCCCAGGACGAGGACGCCCCCGCGTCGGTGCTCGTGACCCACCACGTGGAGGAGATCCCGGTCGGCATCACCCATGCCCTGCTGCTCAAGGAGGGCCGTCAGGTGGCCGCCGGCCCGATCGCAGACACGTTGACGGCGGCCAACCTCTCGACCACCTTCGACCTCCCGCTGGCCCTGACCCAGACGGCGGGGCGATGGGCCGCGCGTGCCGTCTGAGGCCCGGCCGGCTCTTCGGCCCGCTGGCACCATGGAGGCAGGACCACCGGGGTCGGCACCGAGCGGACCGCGCCGATGGAGGTGAACTTGACTGACTGGCTGGGTGACAACCCGTGGGCCATCTGGCTCACCCTGACCGTGCTGCTGGCCGTGGCCGAGGTGCTCTCGCTGGACCTGGTGCTGATCATGCTCGCCGTGGGTGCGCTGGCCGGGACCGGCGTGGCGCTGATCGCACCCGGCCTGTGGTGGCTGCAGATCGCGGTGGCCATCGGGGTGTCGGTCGCCACCTTGGCCCTGCTCCGGCCGACCCTGCTCGCGCGGGTCCGCAGCCTCCCGGGCTACCGGTCCTCGACCGACAAGATGGTCGGGTCGTCGGGCATCGCGATGTCGGAGATCACCCGCGACACCGGTGAGGTGAAGGTGGACGGGCAGAGCTGGTCGGCCCGCAGCTACCAGCCCGGCCTGGTGATCCAGAAGGGGACCGAGATTGAGGTCTTCGAGATCGACGGGGCGATCGCCGTGGTGTACCCCAAGCACGACGCCCTGCCCTGACCGGCGGCGCCGACCCCCGGGCGCCGCAGACTGGTGCACCCCAACCACAGACAACCGGCAGCAACCAGCAAGGAGCAGTGAACCGTGGACCCAGCAGGCTTGATCGTCGGACTCGTGATCTTTCTGGCGGTCGCGTTCTTCCTGGCCAGCTCGGTGAAGGTCATCCGGCAGCGCCAGGTCGGGGTGGTGGAGCGTCTGGGCAAGTTCAACCGGACGCTGGGCCCCGGCCCGCACCTGGTGATCCCGATCCTGGACCGGGTGCGCTACAAGCTGGACATGCGGGAGGCGGTCGTCCCGTTCCCGCCGCAGGGGGTGATCACCGAGGACAACCTGATGGTGAGCATCGACTCGGTGATCTACTTTCAGATCCTGGACCCGGAGCGGGCGGCCTACGAGGCGCAGAACTACATCAGCGCCATCGAGCAGCTTACCCAGACCACGTTGCGGAACATCATCGGCGGCCTCGACCTGGAGCAGACGCTGACCAGCCGCGAGGAGATCAACCAGAAGCTGCGGGTCGTGCTGGACGAGGCGACGGGCAAGTGGGGGATCAAGGTCAACCGCGTCGAGCTCCGCGCCGTCGAGCCGCCGCCGACCATCCGGGACGCGATGGAGAAGGGGGCCCGGGCCGAGCGGGACAAGCGGGCCGCGATCCTCACCGCCGAAGGCCAGCGGCAGTCGGCCATCCTGAACGCCGGTGGCGAGAAGGAGGCCGCGATCCTGCGCGCCCAGGGCGACCGCGAGGCCGCGGTGTTGCGGGCCCAGGCGGACCGGCAGGCGCAGATGCTACGGGCCGAGGGTGAGGCGCAGGCGATCTCGACGGTGTTCAGCGCCATCCACGCCGGGCAGCCGGACCAGGCGCTGCTGGCCTACCAGTACATGCAGATGCTGCCCAGCATCGCGCAGGGTGACGCGAACAAGGTCTGGGTCGTGCCGAGCGAGATCACCAAGGCCCTCGAGGGCCTCGGACGTGCGGTCGGCTCGTTCAGCTCCGCCGTCCCCGAGCAGGTCAAAGGCGACTTCCGGGCGCCCGACAAGATCGACGTGCAGGCCGAGATCGAGGCGCAGAACGCCCGGGACAAGGCAGCCGCCGAGCAGACGGTGCAGGAGGCGATCGCCGCGGCGCAGGAGCTGGAGCGCACCGGACGGCCACGGCCCGCCTCGCTGCGGATCCGGGAGGGTGGCGGCGAGCAGCTCGGCATCGGCGACGGCTCCACCCCGGCAGCTGGCGACGACGTGCCCGGCCCGGAGTTCGCCGCGCCCGCCGGGGAACCCCAGTCGCAGGGTGAGTACCCGACGCGGTGACCTGGACCGAGCTGCTGCTGGTCGCCCTGGCCGGCGGCGCGGCCGGTCTGATCAACACCGTGGTCGGTAGCGGGACGCTGGTCACCTTCCCGACCCTGCTCGCGCTCGGAGTGCCGCCGGTGGTCGCCAACGTCTCCAACAGCATCGGGCTCGCCCCGGGGAACCTGTCCGGGGTGCTGGCCGGCCGGCCCGAGCTGGTCGGCCAACGCCGTCGCGTGCTGCGCTACGGCCTGGCCTCGCTCGTCGGCAGCACGGCGGGAGCGATGCTGCTGCTCCGGCTGCCGGCCGACGCGTTCCAGACCATCGTCCCGGTGCTGATCGGGCTCGGCGTGCTGTTGGTGGTCTTCGGGCCGTGGCTGTCTCGGCGGGTGGCTGCTTACCGCGAGCGTCGCGGGGTGGTGGGCGCCGACCACGAGCCGGTCTGGCTCTGGTTCGTGGTCGTGCTCACCGGTGCGTACGGCGGATACTTCGGCGCCGCGCAGGGGGTGATCGCCATCGCGGTGCTCGGGGTGGCGCTGACCGAGACGCTGCCCCGCCTGAACGCGCTGAAGAACGTGCTGGTGCTGGTCGCCAACACCGTGGCCGGCGTGGTGTTCGTGCTCATCGCAGAGGTGAACTGGTGGGTGGTGCTGGCCATTGCCGTGGGGTCCGTGCTCGGTGCCCAGGTCGGCGCCCGGGTGGGCCGGCGGCTGCCGCCGGCCGTCTACCGGGTGGTCATCGTGCTGGTCGGGCTGGCGGCCATCATCAGCCTGCTGCGCTGACCGCGAGGTCGAGGACCTCCGCCCCCCGGAGGGCGGCGACGGCCGCCCCCGGCAGCGCGATCTTGCTACCCCGCAGGCCGCTGCCGATGACCACCCACGGCTGGTCGGTGACCTGCCGGTCGACCAGCACCGGCCAGTCGGCCGGCAGCCCGACGGGGGTGATGCCGCCGTACTCCATCCCGGTCCGCGCCACGGCCTCCGCCATCGGGGCAAACGAGATCTTCCGGACGTCCAGCCGCTTGCGAACAGTACGGTTCACGTCGGCCCGCATGCTGGCCAACACCAGGCAGGCCGCGAACCTCGTGGTCTCGCCCCGGCGGCCGGCGACCACCACGCAGTTCGCCGAGGTCTCGAGCGGCACCTGATACGCGGCACAGAAGGCGGCCGTGTCGGCCAGCTCGGCGTCGATGGCGGCCACGTAGGTCGTCGCGGCGACCGCCGGCGAGGCCTGCCGCAGGCCGGCGGACACCGGTCCCGCGAGCAGGTCGGGGTGGTCGCGGGCGGACAGCCAGTCGAGGGTGCCAAGGGAGGGTGTGCTCACCCGTTCTCCTCTGTCGAGCGGCGGGCGCGAGGCAGCTCGCGGCCGCTGTCTGGTCGGTGGTCAGATGGCTGAAGACAACGCGGGCGTGGCAGCGTCCGAGGCAGCGCAGGGCCGCCAGCCGCTGGCAGAGGCGTGCCCGCCACACCGTGGCAACGACCCTACGCGCCAGACGACCGGTGATCAGGACCCGAACACCGCAACAGCGGCGCTGTCACCCTGACACTGACCCGAGCCTACGGTCCAGTGCTGGTGATCGCGGGCAGCTCCGCACCGCGCTCGGCGGTCAGCAGGTCGCGGTTCTCGGTGATCCAGCGGTCCATCCCGGGGCGGACGAAGCTGACCACCCCGTACGCCGGGCTGAGCACCGCCCCGCGCTGCTTCAGCGTCTGCAGCGCGACGCTGAGCTGCCGGGTCTCCTTGCCCAGCGCCGCCGCGACCTCGGCTGAGCGGGCCGTGCCGCCGAGACCGGCCAGCGCCGTGAGGTAGTCCTGGCCGGCCGGCGTCACCCCGCGCCAGACCGAGCGGAACTGGCGGTCGAGGTTCTGCTGGGCGGCGGCGATCCCCGCCTCGACCACCGCGTCGTCGATCAGCGTCGCCGACCCCTTGGCGGTCCAGGTGGCGTGACCGTACTCCTGGATGAAGCTGGGGTAGCCGCGGCTGAGGTCCACCAGCCGGTTCAGGGCGTCGGTCTGCCAGCGGACGCCCTGGGACAGTGCGGGCTCCACCAGGGCCTCCCGGGTGGCGTCGGGGTCGAGGTTGCTGAGCACTCGGTACTCGAACAGCCGGTCGGCGTGGCTCATGGCCTCGTCCAGCCGGTCGTCGAGCCCGGGCAGCCCCGCCAGCACGATCTGCAGGGCCGGCCGCTCCAGCAGGTGGGCGGCGCGGCAGATACTGGTCAGGCTCGGCAGGTCGGAGTCCTGCGCCTCGTCGACCAGCAGCGCCACTCCGGCGCCGTTGGCCCGGAAGCGCCGGGCCGCGCTCTCCAGCGCGCCCAGGAACTCGTCCTCCAGCGGCGGGTCGGGCGGCTGCGGGTCGTCCGGCAGCTCGCGGCGGGCGGCCAGCGACACCGGTCCGGCGCCCACGGCCAGCTCGGTGAGGTGCCCGTGCTTGTCCTCGAACGTCTCCGGCTCATGCGGTTCCAGCCGGCGCAGCCGTTCCAGCACGTACGCCCGGGTCGCGTCCCCGCCACCGGCTTGGACCAGCACCACCCCGAACCCGGCCTGCTGGGCGCTCCGGGCGAAGTCGCGGAGCAGGGCGGTCTTGCCCACCCCCCGGACGCCGGTGAAGACGCGCCCGCGCAGGCTGCTCGCGCCCGTGGCCTGGATCTCGGTCAGCGACCGGCGCCACCAGATCTGGGCGTCGGAGCGGCCGGGCAACCGCATCGGCATGGTGCCGGCGCCAGGTGCGTACGGGTTGACCGGAGGGCTCGCCACCGGGTCAGCATAGACGAAGTTAGAAGTGTTTTAAGATCTAAAGCCCTCTAAGCACAGGGTCCGGGCCGCCCGTCTGCGATCCTGCCGCCATGATCGCCGTCGAGCGGCCCGAGGACCCGCGCCTGGCCGACTACGTCCGGCTCCGGGAGTCGTCGCTGCGCCGCAACCTGGAGTCCGAGCACGGGATCTTCATCGCCGAGGGGGAGAAGGTGATCCGGCGCGCCATCGAGGCCGGCTTCCGTCCCCGGTCGTTCCTGCTCGCCGAACGCTGGCTGCCCGGCCTCGCCGACGTCCTCGCCCGCTGGCCGGACGCGCCCGTCTTCGTGGTCACTGAGGAGCTGGCCGAGCAGGTGACCGGGTTCCACGTACACCGCGGGGCCCTCGCGTCGCTGCACCGCGCGGTCCGGCACACGCCGCAGCAGCTGCTTCACCGGGAGCGGCTCGTGGTGATCGAGGACGTCGTCGACCACACCAACGTCGGCGCCGTGATCCGGAACGCGGCCGCCCTGGGCTGGGACGGCGTGCTACTAGCCCCCCGGACGGCCGACCCCCTCTACCGACGCGCCGTCAAGGTCAGCATGGGCGCGGTCTTCTCACTGCCGTGGGCCAGGCTGGCCGACTGGTCGGGTGCGGTCGATGAGCTCCGGCAGGCCGGGTTCCTCACGGTGGCGCTCACCCTGGCCGACGACGCCGCCGACCTGGGCAGCCTGGCCACCGGTCTGCGCCGCCGGCCGCGGCGGGTGGCGATTCTGCTCGGCACCGAGGGCGCCGGGCTGTCGCCCCGCTGGACGGCCGCCGCCGAGGTGCGGGCCCGGATCCCGATGCACGCCGGCATCGACTCCTTGAACGTGGCCGCCGCGTCGGCCGTGGCCTGCTACCTGCTCGGACCGGACGCCGGCCCCCCGGCAGCGGAGTCAGCGGAGGCAGGGGAGTCAGCGGAGGCAGGGGAGTCAACGGAGGCAGGGGAGTCAGCGGAGTCAGGGGGTTCAGCGGCGGCGGGGGAGTCAGGGGAGTCGTCGGGGCGCCGCGGGCTGACCGGCCAGTCGTCGGGGTAGCGGTCGGCCAGCTCCCGGTGCGCGGCGTACAGCTTCTTGCGGGCCCGCCCCGAGAGCCGGTCGCCGAACACGGTGCCGTTGAGATGGTCGGTCTCGTGCTGCAGGCAGCGCGCCAGCAGTCCGGTGCCGACGACCTCGACATCCGCGCCCTGGGCGTCCTGCCCCCGGCACACGGCGTAGTCGGGGCGGGCCAGCTCCATGTACCCCCCCGGCAGCGAGAGGCAGCCCTCGTCGGCGGTCTCCAGGCTGCGGTCGCGCCCCTCGGGCAGCTCGACGACCGGGTTGCAGACTACGCCGATCTGGCGGACCTGGTCGTCGTCAGGGCAGTCGAACACGAACACCGACAGGTCCACCCCGACCTGGGTGGCCGCCAGCCCGACGCCCTCCGCGGCGGCCATGGTGGCGAACATGTCCCGGACGAGTGCGTGCAGCTGGTCGTCGTACGCCGTGACGGGGCGGGTCGGGCGGTGCATGACCGGTGTACCCCAGCGGGTGATCGGGCGTACGGTGCCGCCACTCCGCAGGTCCTGCACCGGGGTCAACGGCCCGCGCCCGGCAGCGCCCCCGGGCCCGGCCCGGCGGGCCGCGGCATCAGGCCGCGTCCCCGGGATCGTCGAGCAGCAGGACGCAGGCCGGGCTGCCGGTGGTCAGCTCCACCACCGGCCCCGCCGGCGGTAGGGGGCTGATCGGGAACACGCTGATCTCGTCGCTGTGCTGGTTGCTGACCCACAGCAGCCCGTGTCCGACGACCACGTCCCGCGGCCAGGCGCCGGCGGAGTCGAACTCGGTGATCCGGGTCAACCACGCCTTGCCCGGGTCCACGTCGAAGACCGCGATCGTGTCGACGCCGCGGTTGGCCAGGAACACCCGGTGGTCCTCCGCGGCGATTCCGGACGGCTGGACGTGCCCGGCCCGGGTCGAGGTGGCGACACTGCGGATGTGCTCCCAGCCGTCGTCGGTGCGCCGGCCGAACCACACCTGGCCGCTCAGCTCGCAGGCCACGACCAGGAAGTCCTCGACCACCACCAGGTGGCGCGGTCCGGATCCGGCCGGCAGCTCGATCGGGTCGCGCTGGTCTCCCAGCACGCCGTGCTCGGGCTCGATCCGGATGCGGTGGATCTGGTCCGTGCCGAGGTCACAGACCAGCAGCTCGTCACCGTCGACGACCACCTGGTGGGCGTGCGACCCCTGCTGGCGGTCGGCGACCGGGCCGGAGCCGGAGAACTCGAGCAGGTCGACCCGTTCGGTCAGGGTGCCGTCGTCGCGGATCGCGAACGTCGCGATCGACCCCGAGCTGTAGTTGGCCACGATCACGAAGCGCCCGTCGCGGGTCACCGCGAGGTGGCAGGCTCCCTCGCCGCCGCTCGAGACGGTCGACAGCAGCGTCAGGTCGCCGTTGGCGTCGACGGAGATGCTGGACACGCCGGCCGGCGAGCCCTCCGACACCGCGAACACCCACGGCCGGGTCGGGTGCCGGACCAGGAAGGTCGGGGACGGCAGGGTGACCCCGCGCCGCTCCTCGAGGCTGATCTTGCCCGCGCCGTGCGCGGTGTTGTGCAGGCTGCGGATCCCGGTCGCGTGACCGTCGGCCTCGGCGGTGTAGGCCCCGACGAGGAGGTGGCGGACCGCGGGCGGTGTTGAGGGGGACACGCCGTCTTGGATATCACAAGGTGTCGGCGACGGTGCGCCGCCTTGCGCGGGTCGGCCGGGCCGACCAGGGTGGAGCGGTGACCGCGAGCGGGCCGGTGGCGACCGAGCCGCCGGGTGGGGCCCCCGCGGACGGGCTGTCGGCGGCGTACCGCTCGATGGTCGACGACTTCTGCGCCTACCTCGATCTGCGGCTGGGGCGCTCACCGCACACCGTCCGCGCCTACCGCGCTGACGTGGAGCACCTGCTCACCCATCTGCAGCTGCTGGGGGTGGACTCCCTCGCGGCGGCGACCGTGCGGTCGCTGCGCAGCTGGCTGGCCAAGCAGCAGTCGCTCGGTCGGTCCCGGAGCACCTTGCAGCGCCGGGCCGCGGCCGCCCGGATGTTCTGTGGCTGGGCACTGGAGACCGGGCGCAGCGACCACGACCCCGCCGCGACGCTGCGGACACCGAAGAAGGCGCGGGTCCTGCCGCCCACCCTCGGGCAGACCGAGACCGACGCCGTCCTCAGGGCACCCAGCCCGGTCGACGACCTTCCGGCGCCGGCCGCACTCCGAGACCGCGCCCTGCTCGAGCTGCTGTACGCCACGGGCATCCGGGTGGCCGAGCTCTGCGGCCTGGACCTCAATGACATCGACCAGGGTCGGCGAACCGTGCGCGTGCTGGGCAAGGGCAACAAGGAACGGGTGGTCCCGGTCGGGGCCCCGGCACTGCGGGCGGTGGCGGGCTGGCTGAGCCAGGGCCGCCCGCAGCTGGCCGGAGGCTCGTCGGGGGCGGCCCTGTTCGTCGGCGACCGCGGCGGCCGGATCGACCAGCGGGTGGTCCGGCGGATCGTGCACCGGGCCATGCGGTCGGTGCCCGGGGCGCCGGACCTGGGTCCGCACGGGCTGCGGCACGCCATGGCCACCCACCTGCTGGAGGGCGGAGCCGACCTGCGCAGCGTCCAGGAGATGCTGGGCCACGCGTCGCTGGCCACCACGCAGATCTACACCCATGTCAGCGATGCCCGGATCCGGGCGGCGTTCGAGCAGGCCCATCCGCGGGCCTGAACCCGACTGACAGCAGCTCCACAGCCTGCCCCCTCAGGCGCGGCCGCACGGCCCCGCCATACTGTCCGTCGTGTCATCGGTTCTGATCCGCCGCGCGCGCGGCGACGAGGGTGCCCTCATCGCGGACGTGAACGCTCGCAGCTGGCGGGAGACCTACGCCCAGGACCTCCCGGCGGGGGCCCTCGACCGGCTGCCGTTCGACGCTGCGACCTGGAACCAGCGGCTGCGGGACTCCGCCCCGCTCGCCTCGCGGCAGTCGATCTGGGTGGCCGAGCTCGACGACCGCGTCGTCGGGTTCGCCGCCGTCGGACCCGACCCGGACGAGGACGGCCTGGGGCGGCTGTACGCGATCTACGTGCTGGCCGAGGCACAGGGCACCGGGGTGGGACGCCGCCTGCACCAGGCGGCCCTGCGGGCGCTCGCCGAGGCCGGGTTCACCGAGGCCACGCTGTGGGTGCTGGCCAGCAACGCGTCCGCCATCCGCTTCTACGAGCTGGCCGACTGGCGGTACGACAAGGCCACCCGCACCGAGGACATCGCTGGGGTGCCGCTGCCGGTGGTGCGTTACCGGATCCGGCTGACCGGCCCGGACCAGCGCCGCTGAGCCACCGGCCGACCGCGGCGCACCGCCGCTGAGCGCCACCCGGTGGGAGCATGGCCAGATGGCGGATCGGGGCCCGGCGGTGACGGTGGTCGGCGGTGGCATCGGCGGCCTGACGGCAGCGCTGGCGCTGACTCGGGTCGGCTGTCGGGTGACGGTGCTGGAGCGCTTCGACGGGCCCGGGGACGGCGGGTCGGGCATCACCCTGTTCCCGAACGGCCTGGCCGGGCTCGACGCGATCGGGGCCGGTCCGGCGGTGCGGGCGGTCGGGACGGCGCCGCCCGCCGGCGGCGGCGGGCTGCGGCTGCCCACGGGCCGCGTCGTGGTCGACGCCAGCACCTTGCCGGCCGTCACCGACCTGTACGCCTTCCACCGCTCCGAGCTGCACGCCGCGCTGCGTTCGCTGCTGCCTGCCGGGGTGCTGCGGACCGGCGTCGAGGTGGTGGCCGTCCGAGCGGAGGGCGACCGGGTGCTGCTCACGGCGGCCGACGGCACCCGGGACGTGGCGGACGGCGTGCTGGCGGCCGACGGCCTGCGCAGCCGGGTCCGCAGCACCCTGGTCCCGGACCACCGTGGGCCTCGCTACGCCGGGTACACCTCCTGGCGCGGGGTGACGGCCGACCCGGTGGAGGTCGGCGGCGTGGCCGGGGAGACCTGGGGGGCGGGGGAGCGGTTCGGCATCCTGCCGCTCCGTGACGGCCGGGTCTATTGGTTCGCCGTGGCCAACGGGCCCGCCGGACGCCGGGTCGACCCGCATCCGGAGGTGATGCGACGGTTCGGCCGCTGGCACGCACCCGTCCCCGCCCTGCTGGCCGGGACTCCTCCGGAGGACGTGCTGTCACTCGACATCTGCGACCTCCACCTGCCGCTGCCGCCGTTCGCTGTCGGCCGGGTCGGTCTGCTCGGAGATGCCGCCCACGCGATGACCCCCGACGTGGGTCAGGGGGCGGGGCAGGCGATCGAGGACGCGGTCGTGCTCGCCGCGGCGGTGGCGGCCTCCGGCAGCTGGCCGGAAGCGCTGCACCGTTACGACCGGCAGCGCCGACCGCGGGCCAGCCAGGTGCTCCGGGCCGCACGCCGGACCGGCCGGCTGGCGCAGGCCGACGGCCGGGTGGCGGTCCGGTTGCGGACCCTGCTGATGGGCCTGACACCACCGGCACTCTCGCTGCGGATGGTGGAACGGCTGACCGCCTGGACGCCGCCCGTGGTGCCGGCCCGCTGAGGACGGGGCCCAGCCCGCCCGCTCACGCGCCGAACCAGGTCATCGGGTTCCGCAGCCGGCCGTCCAGCCACACCATCAGGTGCAGGTGGCAGCCGGTCGAGTACCCGGTCGAGCCGACATAGCCGATCACCTGACCGCGGCGCACCGTGGTTCCCGAGCCCACGACGTAGCGGATCGCGTGGTTGAAGCCGGTGACCACGTGCTGCCCGGCCACGGTCCCGTGGTCCAGCATCAACCGGTTCCCGTACCCGGCGTTGTACGAGCGCGACCGCACCCGGCCGTCCGCCGGTGCCCGGATCGCCGTGCCGCACGAGGCCCCGAAGTCGGTACCGTCGTGCAGCTTCCAGACATGCAGCACGGGATGGAAGCGCATCCCGAACGGCGACGTGACGCCGCCGGGGACGGGGTGCAGGAAGTCACCCCGACTGTTCCGGCCGGCGAAGGAGACCTCGGTGTACTCGGCCGCGGCGGCGGTCCGGGTGGCCCGCTGCGTCGCCCGCTGCTCGGCGACCCGCCGCCGGTCGGGCGGCAGCAGCCGCACCGGACCCTCGTACGGCGCCAGCAGCAGCGGGTCCAGGTAGGTGTCGCCGCGGATCAAACCCCAGTGCAGGCACCGGGCGGAGCAGTGCCCGCCGTGGCCGATGCGACCGATCACCGTGCCCGGCTCCACCTCACTGCCCACCGTGACCGCGGCCAGCACCGGTTCGTACGTGGTCCGGGTCGCCCCGTGGTCCACCACGACCACGCCGCGGCCGGCCAGCCGGGCGGCGAAGGTCACCCGCCCGGCCGCCGCGGCGAGCACCTGGTCTCCGACCCGGGCCCTCAGATCGACGCCACGGTGGCCGCGCCCCCAGCGCTCGGCGGGCGGGTCGAAGACGCGCAGCGCCTGCACCGCCCCGGCCAGCGGCCACGACGTGGTCCGCGGCAGCACCGGAGCCGCGCCGGCCATCGGCGCAGCGACCACCCCTGACCCCAGGCCCAGCCCCGACCCAAGGAGCAGCACGAGAAGCAGACCGGCCGCCCACCGGCCGACGAGGAGACGCACCATGTCGTCACGTTCGGCACGCCGAGGGCGGGCGTGTCGTGGTGCACCCCGGGTTGTGGAGGACGCCCGCTGCGCGCGCACCGCTGTGCACGACCGCGGCGGGCGGGTGCCTGGTGGGTTTCGGGTAGACTTCTGCGAGCAGTCCTGCCCACCAGGGCTGACTTCGCATGCCCGCACCACCGGCCGGTCGGCCGGGCGGCACCCTCGGTCCCGATCTGTCGGGTGGGTGGCGCGCCGGGCATCAGGCGGCTCCGAACCGTTCGGCGCCGGGAACCGTACGCCGGGCGCAGCCTGCCCGGTAAGGAGAGGAACACGGCCATGGCCGTCGTCACGACCCGCCAGCTCCTGGAGAGCGGCGTCCACTTCGGGCACCAGACCCGCCGGTGGAACCCCAAGATGAAGCGCTTCATTTTCACCGAGCGCAACGGCATCTACATCATCGACCTGCAGCAGTCGCTGACCTACATCGACCGGGCGTACGCGTTCGTCAAGGACACCGTCTCGCGCGGTGGTCAGATCCTGTTCATCGGCACCAAGAAGCAGGCCCAGGAGACCATCGCGGAGCAGGCCACCCGGGTCGGGATGCCCTACGTCAACCAGCGGTGGCTGGGCGGCATGCTGACCAACTTCGGCACCATCATCAAGCGCATCCAGCGGCTCAAAGAGCTCGAGGGCATGGACTTCGACGACGTCGCCGCGTCCGGGCTGACCAAGAAGGAGCTCCTCGGCCTGCGCCGCGAGAAGGACAAGCTGGAGAAGACCCTGGGCGGGATCCGCGACATGACCAAGACCCCGCAGGCGGTCTGGATCGTGGACACCAAGAAGGAGCACCTGGCCGTCGACGAGGCGCGCAAGCTGAAGATCCCGGTGATCGGCATCCTGGACACCAACTGCGACCCCGACGAGGTCGACTTCGCCATCCCCGGCAACGACGACGCCATCCGCTCGGTCTCCCTGCTGACCCGGGTGCTGGCCGATGCCGTCGCCGACGGGTTGGTCTCCCGCTCCGGGGGCGCCCAGACCGGTGAGGAGGCCGAGGTCGAGCCGATGCCCGACTGGGAGCGCGAGCTGCTGGGCGGGGACCAGGCCCCGGCGCAGACGACCGAGCAGGTCGCTGAGCCGGCGGCGGAGTCCGCGGCCGATGAGCCCGCCGCGGGTGAGGCCCCCGGGGTGCAGACCCCCGCCGAGGAGGTCGAGGCCGTCGCCGCGGCTCCCGCCGCCGCGCCGGTGCCGGCCGACGAGGTGCCGGCCGTGGTGGCCGCCGACGCCGACGAGCAGGCCGAGCCGCTGCAGCAGGGCGAGCACCGGGTCGAGGCGGAAGCCGACTCCACCCGCTGAGCGGAGTGGGCTCGGGCTCCCGGACCGGGAGCCCGAGTTCCCCGTGCGCCGGACCACCCGGCAACGCATCCCGCGGTACCCCGCGGGCCAGGCGAGAACTGAAGAACGAGAACCACACGAAGGGTCGACGAATCCAATGGCAAGCTTCAGTGCTGCTGACGTGAAGAAGCTCCGCGACGCCACCGGCGCCGGGATGATGGACTGCAAGAAGGCCCTGACCGAGGCCGACGGCGACTACGACAAGGCCGTCGAGGTGCTCCGGGTGTCCGGGCAGGCCAAGGCCGCCAAGCGGGGCGCCGAGCGGGCCGCGACCAACGGCCTGGTGGTCTTCACCGACGGCGCCCTGGTCCAGCTGGGGGCCGAGACCGACTTCGTGGCCAAGAACGCCGAGTTCCAGGCGCTGGCCGACGACGTCGTGAAGGCGGTGGCCGCGGCCAAGGCCGACGGCGTCGAGGCGGCGAACGCGGCCGCGCTCCCATCGGGCAAGACGGTGGCCGAGGCAGTCGGCGAGCTGGCTGTGACCATCGGCGAGAAGCTCGAGGTCAGCAACGCCGCCTACGTGTCCGGGCCGTCGGTGGTCTATCTGCACAAGCGCGCCTCCGACCTGCCGCCCCAGGTGGGGGTCGTGGTGGAGTACGACGGCGAGGACGAGGCCGCGGCCCGTGCCGCGGCCATGCAGATCGCGGCCATGCGTCCGCTGTACGTCAGCCGCGACCAGGTCCCGGCCGAGACGGTGGAGCACGAGCGGCGGATCGCCGAGGCCACCGCCAAGGAGGAGGGCAAGCCCGAGCAGGCGTTGCCGCGGATCATCGAGGGCCGGGTGAACGCGTACTTCAAGGACGTCGCGCTGCTCGACCAGCCGTCGGTGACCGACCCCAAGACGACGGTCGGCAAGCAGCTGCAGGCCGCCGGCGTGACCGTCAAGCGGTTCGTCCGCTTCGAGGCCGCCGGAGCCTGAGGACCGGACGCGCTCGCGACGGCTGGTGTTCGGTGCGCTCCCCCGAGTCAATAGAGTGCGCTACGGACCATCGGGTCCGTAGCGCGTTCTCGCCCGCGCCGGGAACGCCGGAGCATGCGCCTCGCGCCGAGCAGGCCGGTCCGGTGCCGACAGAAGGGACCACCCCAGGGATGACATCGAGCCCCTACAAGCGTGTGCTGTTGAAGCTGTCCGGCGAGGTGTTCGGTGGCGGCAAGGTCGGAGTCGACCCCGACGTGGTGTCCGGGCTCGCCCGGCAGATCGCCGAGGTCACCAAGGCCGGCGTCCAGGTGGCCGTGGTGGTCGGCGGCGGCAACTTCTTCCGGGGTGCCGAGCTGCAGCAGCGGGGGATGGAACGCGACCGCGCCGACTACATGGGCATGCTCGGCACGGTGATGAACTGCCTGGCGTTGCAGGACTTCTGTGAGAAGGCCGGGGTGCAGACCCGGGTGCAGACCGCCATCACCATGGGCCAGGTCGCCGAGCCGTACGTGCCGCGGCGCGCCGAGCGGCACCTGGAGAAGGGCCGGGTCGTCATCTTCGGGGCCGGCTCGGGGATGCCGTACTTCTCCACCGACACCGTCGCCGCGCAGCGGGCGCTGGAGATCAGCGCCGACGTGCTGCTGATGGGCAAGCAGGGGGTCGACGGGGTCTACGACTCCGACCCGAAGCGGAACCCCGACGCCATCAAGTTCGACCACCTCAGCTACGACGAGTACCTGGCCCGGAACCTCAAGGTCGCCGACGCGACGGCGATCAGCATGGCGCGGGACTACAAGCTGCCGATGGTGTTCTTCAGCCTCGACCACGTCGGCACGATCGTCGCGGTTGTCGCAGGTGAGAAGATCGGGACGACGGTGCACGCCTGACGCCCGTCAGGCCGACCCCCGTCGACCCCGCCCGGGCGACCCAGCCCCCTCACACCCGCACCAGAGCCACGAGGAGCAACACCGGTGATCTCCGACATCCTGAGCGAGGCCGAGGACAACATGGAGCTCGCGATCGAGTACGCGAAGGACGAGTTCGCCGCGATCCGTACCGGCCGGGCCCACCCGGCCATGTTCGCCAAGCTGACCGCCGAGTACTACGGGGCGCCGACCCCGCTGCAGCAGCTGGCCACCTTCCAGGTGCCCGACGCCCGGATGGTGCTCATCACCCCGTACGACAAGTCGTCGGTGACCGCCATCGAGAAGTCGATCCGCGACTCCGACCTTGGCGTCAACCCCTCCAACGACGGACACGTCATCCGGGTCACCCTGCCGCAGCTCACCGAGGAGCGGCGCAAGGAGTACATCAAGCTGGCGCGGACCAAGGCCGAGAACGCGCGGATCTCCATCCGCGGACACCGCCGGGACGCCAAGGAGGCGCTCGACAAGATGGTGAAGAACAAGGAGGTCGGCGAGGACGAGGTGACCCGCGCCGAGAAGCAGCTCGACGCCTCCACCAAGAAGCACACCGACGCCATCGACGACGTGCTCAAGCACAAAGAAGCCGAGCTGCTCGAGGTCTGAGCCGCATGAGCGAGGCGTCCGGCGATCCGGGGCCACCGACGAGCGGTCGCCCGACCACGGGGTCGGCGCCGCTGTCGGCCGCCGGGCCACCGGCCCGGGACCACGGCCGCGCCGGGCGCGACCTGCCGGCCGCGATCGCGGTCGCCGTCGGCCTGCTGACCTACCTGGTGCTGACCCTGGCCTTCTTCAAGCCAGGGGTGGTGGTGATCGTCGCCGCCGCCCTGGCCCTCGGATCGATCGAGCTGTACCAGGCCCTGCGGCGGCACGGGATGGAGGCCCAGATCGTGCCGATCGTGGTCGGCACGATGCCGATCGCCACCGGCTCCTACCTGGCCGGCCTGCAGAACCCGGTGGTGTTCTCCACCACCAGCGTGCTGCTGGCCTCGCTGGCGCTCACCGTCCTGGCCTGCCTGATCTGGCGCATCCCCAAGGGGGCCAAGGGCTACGTGACCGACGTCGCAGCCAGCCTGATGATCATCGGGTACGTGCCGCTGCTCGGCTCCTTCGCCGCCCTGCTGCTGGCCGGAGAGAACGGCGCGGCACGGCTGATCGTCCTCATCCTCACCGTCGTGATGAGCGACACCGGCGGCTACACGGTGGGCGTACTGCTGGGCCGGCACCCGATGGCCCCCACCATCAGCCCCAAGAAGTCGTGGGAGGGCCTGGCCGGCTCGGTGGTGTTCGGCTGCGCCACGGCGGTACTGCTGACGGTGTTCCTGCTCGGGCAGCCGTTCTGGGTGGGGCTGCTGCTCGGCGTCTGCCTGGTGGCGGTCGGCACCTGCGGCGACCTGATCGAGTCGATGGTCAAACGCGACCTGGGGATCAAGGACATGAGCTCGTTCCTGCCCGGTCACGGCAGGCGTGATGGATCGTCTCGACTCGTTGCTGGTGGCCGCCCCGGTAGCCTGGCTGATCATGTACCTGCTCGTTCCGGGGGGCTGAGGTGTCCGAGCTCCCCATCGTCATGGAGGCGCCGCGGCGCGGCCGCCCGCCCCAGCACTGGGCCGACCTGACGCCCGCCCAGCGCCGCGAGCTGGTCGAGGCCGCCGGCCACCGCGCCTTCCGGGCCCGCCAGCTGTCGGCCCACTACTTCGAGGGCCTGCGCGACGACCCCACCACCTGGACCGACCTGCCCGAGCCCGTCCGCACCACCCTGGCGGCCAAGTTCCTGCCCCGGCTGCTGCGCGAGATCCGGGCGCTGACCTGCGACGAGGGGATGACGGTCAAGACGCTGTGGCGGCTGTTCGACGGCGCCACCGTCGAGAGCGTGCTGATGCGCTACCCGGACCGGGTCACCATGTGTGTGTCCAGCCAGGCCGGCTGCGGCATGGCCTGCCCGTTCTGCGCCACCGGCCAGGGCGGGCTGCAGCGCAACATGAGCACCGCCGAGATCGTCGAGCAGGTCCTCGACGGAGCCCGGCGGCTGCAGCGCGGGCGAGATCCCGGGCGGGCCGGGCCGGGTCAACAACGTCGTGTTCATGGGCATGGGCGAGCCGCTGGCCAACTACAAGGCGGTGATCGGGTCAATCCGGCAGCTGACCACCCCCGCCCCGGACGGTCTCGGGATGAGCGCCCGCGGGGTGACGGTCTCCACCGTGGGCCTGGTGCCGCGGATGCAGCAGCTGGCCACCGAGGGCATCCCGGTCACGCTGGCGCTTGTCCCTGCACGCCGCCGACGACGAGCTGCGCGACGAGCTGGTCCCGATCAACACCCGGTGGAACGTCGACGAGGTGGTCGACGCAGCCTGGGAGTACGCCCAGCAGACCCGCCGGCGGGTCTCCATCGAGTACATCCTGATCCGCGACGTCAACGACCAGGCCTTCCGGGCCGAGCTGCTGGCCAAGGTGCTGAAGCGGCGTGGCAACTGGGGCTGGGTGCACGTCAACCTGATCCCGCTGAACCCGACCCCAGGCTCGCGCTGGACCGCCTCCCGGCGCCGTGACGAGGACGAGTTCGTCCGCCGGCTCCGCGACCGGGGCGTCCCGGTGACCGTCCGCGACACCCGCGGTCGCGAGATCGACGGCGCCTGCGGTCAGCTGGCCGCCCAGGAGGATTGAGCCCCGAGGCGGGGGGAGGCCGGGGCTGCAAGGATGGGGCCGTGCCCGAACTGGACCAGGCTCTCGTCGAGCTCGCCGAGGCGTACAGCATCGCCACCGAGTACTGGGACTGGCAGGGGCGGCACGTCGCCGTCACCGCCGAGACGGTGGTCGCGGTGCTGGCCGGGATGGGCGTCGACGCCGCCACCACCGAGAAGGCGTGGCTGGCACTGGCCGAGCACCACCACCGGCCCTGGACCCGGATGCTGCCGCCGTGCCTGGCCCTGCGCGCGGACCGGACGGCCGCGGTCTGGGTGCACGTCACGCACGGCGACCCGGTGGACATCTGGATCGAGCTCGAGACCGGTGGCAGCCGCGGCGACCTGCGGCAGCTGGAGAACTGGACCCCGCCGCGGGAGATCGACGGCCGATGGGTCGGCGAGGCGTCCTTCGAGATCCCGGCCGACCTGCCGCTCGGCTACCACACCCTGCACGCCGACAGCGGCGGTCGGCACGCCACCATGCCGTTGATCATCACGCCGGTCTGGCTGGGGTTCCCGGAGCGGATGGGCCAGCGGCGGGCGTGGGGGCTGGCCAGCCAGCTCTACAGCGTCCGGTCGGCTGAGTCCTGGGGGACCGGTGACCTGACCGACCTGGAGGACCTGGCCGTCTGGGCGGCGGCCGAGCACGGCGCCGACTACGTGCTGGTCAACCCGCTGCACGCCGCGGAGCCGGTGGCGCCGATGGAGCCGTCGCCCTACCTGCCCACCACCCGGCGGTTCGCGAACCCGCTCTACATCCGTCCGGAGCGGATCGAGGAGTTCGCGGTGGCCCCGGAGGAGGTGCGGGCCCAGGTCCGGCTGCTGCGCGCCGAGCTCGACACCCCCGAGGTCCGCGACCGTATCGACCGCAACACCTCCTGGTCGGCGAAGCGGGCCGCGTTGCGGGAGATCTTCGCCGTGCCCCGCACCCCGGGCCGGGAGCTGGCCTTCCAGGCATACCGACGGCGGGAGGGCATCGGGCTGGAGGCGTTCGCGACCTGGTGTGTGCTCGCCGAGCTGCACGGTCCGGACTTCGCCGTCTGGCCGGCCGAGCTGCGGCACCCGGCCGGGCCGGCGGTGCAGGCCTTCCGAGCCGGGCATGCCGCCGAGGTCGACTTCGGCTGCTGGCTGCAGTGGGTGCTGGATGAGCAGCTCGCGGCCGCCCAGCAGGCAGGGCAGCGGGCCGGGATGACCCTGGGGATCATGCACGACCTCGCCGTCGGGGTGCACCCGCGGGGGGCCGACGCCTGGGGCCTGCAGGACACCTACGCCCGGGGCATCTCCGTCGGTGCCCCGCCCGACCCGTACAACCAGAACGGTCAGAACTGGAGCCAGCCGCCGTGGCGGCCGGACCGGCTGGCCGAGCAGGCGTACGCGCCGTTCCGGGAGCTGGTGTCCACCATCCTCCGGCACGCCGGCGGCGTCCGGGTCGACCACGTGATCGGGATGTTCCGGCTGTGGTGGATCCCGGAGGACGCGCTGCCCACGGCCGGCACCTACGTCCGGTACGACCACGAGGCCCTGATCGGGATCCTCGCCCTGGAGGCGCACCGGTCCGGCGCCTTGGTGGTGGGGGAGGACCTCGGGACGGTGGAGCCGTGGGTCCGCGACTACCTCCGCGAGCGCGGCATCCTCGGCACGTCCATTCTGTGGTTCGAGTTCGACTTCGACGGCGACTCGCGCCCCGCTGGCACCGGAGCGGTGGCGCGAGTACTGCCTGGCCTCGGTCACCACCCACGACCTGCCGCCGACGGCGGGCTACCTGGCCGGCGAGCACGTCCGGCTCCGTGACGAGCTCGGCGTGCTGACCCGGCCGCTCGCCGAGGAGCTGGCCACCGACGAGGCGGAGCGCCGGGCCTGGCTGGACAACCTGCGCGCGCGCGGTGGGCTCGCCGAGGACGCCGACGAGGAGCAGACTGTGCAGGCCCTGCACCGCTACCTGACCTGGACGCCGTCCCGGCTGCTGTGCGTGGCGCTCACCGACGCCGTGGGAGACCGGAAGGTGCAGAACCAGCCCGGCACCATCGACGCCTACCCGAACTGGCGGGTCCCCCTGTCCGGCCCTGACGGCTCGGTGATCGGGCTGGAGGACGTGTTCACCAGCCGGCGGGCCGCCGACCTGCTGCGTGTCGTCGGCCGCTGAGGGCCCGGGGCCGCACTCCACGCCCTTCCGGTGCACCCCACACCCCCCGCTGCGGGTGTGAGGTCGACCGGAAGGGTGTGAGGTCGCCCGAGAGGGGACACGGCCTGACCCGCGGCCCCGACACCCCGGTCCTCGCGCCCCGCTCAGCGCGTCCGGCTCAGAGCGAGTGGCTCGCAGCGCCGCCTCCAGCGCAGCGGGGTCAGCGCGGCCCGCCCCCGATGACGCCCTTCTCCACGGCCTTCGTCACGGCGTCGGCCTCCGCCTGGGTGAGGGTGCCGTCCTTGACCGCGGCGTCGAGCTTGGTCTTGAGCGCGGCCGCCCGCTCCTTGTCCCGGTCGGCGCGGATCTCCTCAAGCGCGGCCTTGACCTTGGCCTCGGCCACGCCGAGCTTCTCGGCCAGCTGCTGCGCCAGTTCCGCATCCCGCGCCGACCGGTCCGGCCGGGTGGTCGGAGCCGACGGGTCGGCCGAGGGCGCGGCGGTCGGCGTGTTGGCCTCCCGGATGGCCTTCAGCGCCTCGGTCACCTTGACCTCGGTGACACCGAGCTTCTCGGCCAGCTGCTGGGCGAGCTGCTCGTTGAGGACCCCCCTTCCGCCGCCGTGCCGGCCCTTGCCGGGTCCGGCCTGACCAGGGGACCCGCTGGGCGCGGCGCTCGAAGCGCTCGGGCCGGCTGTGGGGTCGGCCTGGGCGTAGCCCGCGACCCCCACGCCGGCGGCGACGGCGAGCGCACCCGCGGACACGGCCACCGCGGTCCACCGCTTGGAGGCGCGGGAACGGGACTGCGGAGTTGGCTGGCGGTCGGGCGCGGGGGTGGTCTCCGGGGAGTTCGACATCGGTGGTTCCTTCCGTTGGTGACACCGCCCCGAGGGGGTGCCGTGCGTGACTGCCTACCGGACTACCGTCGCCGCCGGACCTGGTGCCGGACTGGCAGCGACCTGGCAGCGGCCTGAGAGTGTCTGTGCCCGATCGACCAGGCGTGGCCCGGCCCGCCGTGATTCGACCAGGCCCGGCTGTGACCAGGCTGTGCCTCAGGTAGCAGCCGAGTGTGGGTCCGGTGTCTGGCGCGGGCGCGGTTCCTCAGCCGGCTCGAGGGGCTCTGGGTCAGGCCGCGGCACCGACGACCCGGCGGCCGGTCCACGCCAACGCCTCCAAGCAGCACCTGGACGAGCTCGCGACCCGGCTGAACGTGACAGGTCGGTCGTCGAGGACCAAGGCCGAGCTGGTCGACGCTCTGCAGCGGGCGAACGAACGGACCTCGGCGGCGGCCCGAGCCGCTGAGTCCCCGAGGTCCGACCGGCGCCCCGATGGCCCCGGCATACCCGTACCGAGCACGAGCATCGGCAACAATGGCCGGCATGCGTACGCAGCCAGACCGGCGGCGGCCCCGGACCCAGGCTCGCCGGTGACCGGCGAGGGTTGGCACCGCGGGGCCTTCACGGTCACCCGGAACCGCATCCTCGGGGTCGTCGCGGTGGTGGTGATCGGTGTGGTGGGCGCGCTGCTGCCGTATCTCACCCTGGGGTACGAGGACTTCTCGTCCCGGCCGGTCCGTCCCACGCTCAGCCTGTGGCCGACCGCGCGGCTACTGCGGGTACTGAGCCTCACCTACCTGCCGGCGGGTCCCGAGGCCGGGGCCGATGATCTGCAGCGCGGGGTCGACTTCCTGACCTTCGGCGCCAGCATGCACCAGGTCGGGCTGGTGCTCGCCGTGGTCACGCTGTGGGGACTGTTCATGGACGAGATCAACAAGTTCCTGTGGTGGCCCCTCCACCTGGCCGGATGGATCCTGGTGCTGGCCACGGTCGGCAGCTGGGTCGGCGTGCTCATCTTCCAGGCGGCCGGGGTCGACGCCCACCTCGGGTGGGGCTGGGTCCCCCTGCTGGCGGCCGGGATCCTCGTCCTCGTCCTCACCTTCGGGTCCCGGTCGAGGATCGACAGCTACCGAGGCGCCTGAGCCGCGGGACATCACCTTCCGCCGCCCGGCCGGCAGTCGGCGGCGGCTCCCTTGTCACAGGCGCTCGGAGCGGCCAGGCTGTGAACCCCGCCAACCCCGAGAGGTGTCATGAGCACAGACGACCTGACTGCCGCCCAGTCCCCCGAGCCGGGCACCGCCGAGCCGGAGGCACCCGAGCCCGAGACCCCCGAGGCCCCCCGGACGGAGTCCGCGGAGACGGAGTCCCCGGAGACTGGGGACGCCACGGCGGAGGTGCCGGACCCGACCTCACCGCCGGCCGAGGCCGACCCGACCGCCGCCGAGGCCCCGGAGGATGACGCGAGCTCCGGGGACGACGGCCGGGACCCGGAGGCCCCCGGAGCGGCCGAGGACCCCGGCGACGCCGACGGCGAGAGCGCGTCGTTCGACGCCGAGGGCGCGGTCGTGGACGAGCAGGGTTCGGCCGCGGAGTCCGACGACCTGCCCTACGTATCGGCGGAGGACCAGGAGCCGTTGCAGCGGGCCCAGGACAGCATCGACGAAGCCCGCGAGGCCGCCACGGACGCGGTGGTCGCCGAGTCCTCCCGTGGCGACACCGACCTGCCGGACGGGGACGAGACCGTGCCGCACGTCGAGAGTGCCGACGAGGAGATCTGACGGCGAGGAGATCTGGCCCGACCGCGGGTGTGGGCGGTCGGCCCAGGTCAGCGAGGCATCCGGAGCTCGGCGAGGGTGCCGGAGCGCAGCGGGACGGTCCGCCACTCCAGGTCGAACCGCCGCGCGCTCCGGGAGATGTCCAGCGCCAGCCGGTGCGGGGTCTCCAGGAAGATCACCTCGACGCTCAACCGGTCGTCGTCGACCCATCCACCGCTGGCGGCCATCGGCACACCGGTCCGCCCGTGGTCGGTGGTCTCCAGGTTCGTCGCCCACCGGCCCGTCCCGAGGTCGACAGTCAGGTGCTCGCCGGCGTCGAGGAGGGTGAGCGACCACCCCCGGGGGCCATGCTCCAGGTCGACCGCGGATAGGCTGGGCTGCAGCTCCGCCCCCCTGCCGGGGCTGAACGAGGTGTCCGGCCATCCGGGTCCCGACGGCTCCGGGGCGCCGTCGACGGTGGGCAGGCTGAGTGCGCTGAGCCGAGCCGGCAGCGCAGTCGGGCTCGCCGACCCCGGGCCCGGCGCCGTGCCGAAGGCCGGCAGCAGGTGCTCCCAGACCGCGTCCAGGATCCCCTGCATGTTGGTCGTCTCGGCCGTCGAGGCCACCACGACGTCCACCTCGGGCAGCACGATGCAGAACTGCCCGTACGCGCCGTCCCCGCGGTAGCCGTGGCGCGCCATCCAGAACTGGTACCCGTACCCCTGACGCCAGTCCGGGTTCGGCTCGTCGGGGTTCGCCACCTGCGTGCGTGTGGCCTGCTCGACCCAGGCCTCGGAGAGGAGCTGCCGACCGCCCCACGACCCGCGCTGCAGGTAGAGCAGACCGAGCCGGGCGATCGCGTCGGTGGTGGTGTGCAGCCCGGTGAAGCCCAGCTCGCGGCCCAGATGGTCGGTCTGCCAGCCGGCCTGGTCGATGCCCAGCGGTTCGAACAGCCGGGGTCGCAGGTACTCCACCAGGGTCTGCCCACTCTGCCGCTGGATGATCGCGGCCAGCGCGTAGGTGCAGGGCTGGTTGTAGGCGAAGACTGTGCCCGGGTCGCGCTCCGGCGGCGTCAGCAGGAACCCGCGGATCGGCTCTGCCGGGTCGGTCCGCACCGCCCGCTCGACCGTCTCCGTCAGATGCCCGCTCGCCATCGCCGCCACGTGCCGGACCTTCATCGACCGGCTGCGCGCGTCGGTGATGTCAGCGTCGAGCTCGGGGAAGTAGGACAGCACGGTGGCGTCCAGGTCGAGCAGCCCCTCGGCGACGGCGAAACCGGCCGCGGTCGAGGTGAAGCTCTTGCTCAGCGAGTACAGCAGGTGCGGCTGCTCGGGGGTGTACGGCGCCCACCAGCCGGCGGCGACGACGTGGCCGTGGCGCAGCACCATCAGGCTGTGCGGCTCGATGTCGTCGGCCGCCTCCAAGGTGTCCAGGAACGCGGTGATGCCGGCCGGATCGACGCCCTGGGCCTCGGGGGTGCTGGTCGGCAACGGCTCGCGGGTCAGGACGGGAGAGGACATCGGCCGAGCCTAGCCACGCCCGCCGACCGGGTCTCAGGGCCCTGTCGTTCCGGGCCGTCTGTCCCTGTCCGACTCTGCGCGCCGGGTCCGCTCCGCGGGCCTTCGAACTGTCGTCGTGGGGTTCGCGGACTCACCTGCACGTCGATCGTCGCCGTCCGGCGCTCGCTGGGCCGGTTCCTCGGGCGGGTCTTCCACCGACGAGCCGCCGCGAGGCGCTGGATGAGCCTGGGCGTGACCCGTGCGAGGACGGCTTGTGGGAGGGTCCTCGCTACCGTGCTCCGGTTGCAGCTCGAAAGGAGGGCCATGGCCACCGGATTCCAGGTCGCGATCGATTGCCGCGAGGAGGAACGCCAGATTGAGTTCTGGACCCAAGCTCTCGGTTACGTGCGACAGCCGCCCCCGCCAGGGTTCGCGAGCTATCGCGACTACTGGCGCTCCCTCGGCATCCCGGAGGCTGACCTGGGTGAAAGCACCGCCGGCAACGCCATCATCGACCCGGACGGCGTTGGCCCGCGGATCTGCTTCCTGCAGGTGCCGGAGGGCAAGCGCCGTGAGAAGAACAGGCTGCATCTTGACCTGCTGATCACCGACCGGCTGGCGACGCCGTACGCCGAGCGGCGCCGGTTGATCGACGCCCAGGTCGAGCGGCTCCTCAGGCTCGGGGCGACGCACGCCTGGACGAACGCGCCGGAGGACGCCGACTTCTACGGCGTCACCATGCGCGACCCGGAGGGCAACGAGTTCTGTGTGACGTGAGTATCGGTCCACGGTCCTCCGGCGACAGAACGGCGAACGGTGACTAACGCGGAGCGGCGCGGCGCTGGCTGGCCAGGGCGTTCTCAGCCGCCACCTGCGAGCGTTCCGGCACGGTGACACAGACGTGGTCGCTGGGCCGCGCCTCTCGCCAGACGAAGGGGACCTTGCAGGTGTCGGGTGCGGTGAAGGTGCAGTTGGGCGGAGTGCAGGTGTACGCACGACGTGACTGCGCCTGCGCGTTGTCGGCGGCGACCTGTCTGCGTCGGTGCGCCTCGACACAGGCCCGGTCGCCCGCAAACGCCTCCCGCCAGACGAAGGGCGGTGCGCAGGTGTCGGGCCCGGAGTGCAGCGGATACGTCGAGGTGTAAGCCGGGTACTCCGGGGCCCAGTCCCAGCACCTGTCGTCGCCGAGGCCGAAGATCGTTTCCGTGCATCCTTGCACCGAGAAGCCGTACGCGCGGCCCGGGAGCAGCCCCTCTACGCGCTGGTAACCCCAGGTCCCATCGTCGTCGTGGTGGATGGTGCGCAGCTCGCGCGGTCCCTTCGCCGTGCCGAACGGGCCGGTGATGTTGATGAAGTAGGAGTCGTAGTCATACCCGGCTTGCCACGTGATCCCGACCCAGGTGTGGCCGGCCTGGTGCTCGACGATCCGGGGCCTGGGGGGACGCCGCTGCTGTTGCGGTGTCTCGGGCGGGCTCGTCTTGCCCGCCTGCCACGGCGAGCACGCCGGCTCGCCGTCCTCGGTGTTGAAGTAGGCGCAGACCCGGTAGCGGTACGTCGTGTCCGGCTGGAGGCCGCCGTCAGGCAGATTCCGCTGGGCAGCGTTCACGTTGTCCCAGCGGAAGTACGGGTTCTCACGCTCGACCGAGAACTCGTTCAGACCCTGGCCGGAGTGGCCCCATCGAACGATGATCCAGCCGGGCAGGCTGCCGGTTTCGGAGCCGCTGCTGGGGACGACCGTCGGCTCTTCGAGCTCATCCGCAGCGGCAGGGCCAACCGCAATGACAGCAAAGACCAGTGACAACGCCAGCACCGCGCAGGCCCGAACCGTCCATCCCGCCCCCGCTCTCCTCGCCCGCGCCCTGATCCCCACCCGGCGCAGCTGCGTGATCTTGGTCCCCATGACAGTGCCCCCATGCTCGGTTCGGGATCGGCGCCCACTCAGACGTCGAATGAACGTGTCGGCTACGCCCGTCTAGATACCTCGGCAGCTCCTCGAGCCGCGCCGGAGCACCCGTTCTCGCCGGAAGATCGCCTCACGCTGGGCAGTCGCGGTGCCCAGCCCCGTCACGTCGAGGTGTGGTGTGCTGCGCGCGTTCAGGGGGGCGTGAGAACCCGGGCGGCGTCGCGCACTGCGCTCGTCCGGCGGCGGCCGCCATCATCATCGACGGTCACCCCACCGGCCTCTCGGCCGGGCCGCCCTGGCCGCTCAGGGCGCTGGTGCGGAGGATCTGCGGGCCCGTGGGCGGATCGCGGACCTGTCAGACTGACCTGATGCGCGACGTGGTGGTCCTCGGGAGTACCGGATCCATCGGGACCCAGGCGCTGGCGGTCGTCACGGCCTACCCGGACCGTTTCCGGGTGGTCGGGCTCGCCGCCGGCGGCGGTCAGGTCGAGCTGCTCGCGCGGCAGGCGCTGGAGACCGGGGCCCGCCTGGTCGGCGTCACCCGGGCCACGGTGGTGCAGGACCTGCAGCTGGCGTTCTACGCGGAGGCGTCCCGCCGCGGCTGGGCCGAGGGCCGGATGCGGTTGCCGCGGATCGTGGCCGGGCCGGAGGCGGCCACCGAGGTGGCGGGCAGCCCGTGCGACGTCGTGCTCAACGGCATCACCGGCTCGGCCGGCCTGGCCCCCACCCTGGCGGCGCTGAAGGCGGGCTCGGTGCTGGCGCTGGCCAACAAGGAGTCGCTGGTGATCGGCGGACGGCTGGTCATCGACGCCGCCGCGCCGGACCAGATCGTCGCGGTGGACTCCGAGCACTCCGCGCTCGCCCAGTGCCTGCGCGGCGGCGCCTCGAGCGAGGTGGACCGGTTGGTGCTGACGGCCAGCGGGGGGCCGTTCCGCGGCTGGAGCGCGGAGCAGATGGCGGGCGTCACCCCGGCCCAGGCGCTGGCCCACCCGACCTGGGACATGGGCCGGGTGATCACCACCAACTCGGCCACCCTGGTCAACAAGGGTCTGGAGCTGCTCGAGGCGCACCTGCTCTACGACGTCCCGCTGGACCGAATCGACGTCGTCGTGCACCCGCAGTCGATCGTGCACTCGATGGTGCAGTTCGTGGACGGCTCGACGCTGGCCCAGTGCTCCCCGCCGGACATGAAGCTGCCGATCGCCCTCGGCCTCGCCTGGCCCGAGCGACTGCCCGGTGCCGCGCGCTCATGCGACTGGACGACCGCGTCCCGGTGGACCTTCGAGCCGCTCGACACCGACGCCTTCCCGGCGGTCGAGCTGGCCCGCCGGGCCGGGTACCTCGGCGGCTCCGCCCCGGCGGTGTTCAACGCCGCCAACGAGGAGTGCGTCGACGCGTTCCACGAGGGGCGGATCGGCTTCGGCGACATCCTGGCCATCGTCGCCGCGGTGCTGGCCGAGCACGCCGGTCCGTCGACACCCGGGGCCCAGGGGTCGCCCGACGCGAGACCGCACAGGTCTTCCGCGGGCGGCGTAGGCTCGACGCTGGTCGCCGCGGCCGACCTCGACCTGGAGGTGCTGCGGGCGGCGGACCGGTGGGCCCGCGACCGGGCGGCGGAGGCGGTCGGTCAGCGGTCGGCATCACGCGTCGAGGAACGGGTCGGAACGGAGCAGGCGTAGCAGTGATGAGCGTGCGGCAGCGAAGCGGTCTGCGGCCCGGCCGGCGGTGCGCGTGGCGGGGTGCCTCGTGGAGATCGTGATCTATCTGGGCGGTGCGCTGCTGTTCTTCGCCCTGGTGATGGCCTCGATCGCTCTGCACGAGGTGGGCCACCTGGTGCCCGGCAAGCTGTTCGACGTCAAGACCACCCAGTACTTCGTCGGGTTCGGCAAGACCCTGTGGTCGCGCCGCTTCGGCGAGACCGAGTTCGGCGTCAAGGCGGTGCCGCTCGGAGGCTACGTGCGCTTCGTCGGCATGTACCCGCCGGCCAAGGACCGCCCGGGTCAGGTGCGCTCGGCACGGACCGGCCTCTTCCAGACCATGGCCGACAGCGCCCGCTCGGCCGAGTGGGAGACCATCCGTCCCGAGGACGACGGGCGGTTGTTCTACCAGAAGAAGACGGTGCAGAAGCTGGTCATCATGGCCGGCGGGCCGACCATGAACATTCTGCTGGCCTTTCTCATCCTGCTCGGTGTGACCGGGATCTACGGCGTCTACCGCTCCCAGCTGCGGATCGAGACCGTCCAGGAGTGCATCGTCGCGGCCGGCAGCACCGACACCAGCTGCGTCGGCAAGCCGAAGACCCCCGCGTACGCCTCGGGGATCCGGGCCGGCGACACGGTGGTCGCCTTCAACGGCCGCCCGATCGGCTCGTGGGGCGAGATGTCGGTCGCCATCCGGGCCAACCTCGACCTGCCGGCCACCGTCACGGTGCTCCGGGACGGTCAGCGCCTGGACCTGCGGACCGTCGACACCGTCATCACCGGCGTGCCCGATCGTTGGGACCCGTCCAAGCGGGTGGCCGCCGGGTTCTTCGGGGTGCAGCCGGTGGTCGAGCGGGAGCGCGGCGGACCGCTCGTCGTGCTCGCCGACATGGCCGAGATGACCCGGCAGACCGCCCATGCCCTGGTCGACTTCCCGGCCAAGGTCTACTTCACCGCCTACAACCTGGTGACCGGTAAGCCCCGCGACATCTACGGGCCGATGAGCATCGTCGGCGCCAGCCGGGCAGCCGGTGAGGTGGCTTCGACCGACCGGATCGGTGCCGCCGACAAGGTCGCCACCTTGTTCACTCTGCTCGGGTCGGTGAACCTGTTCGTGGCGCTGTTCAACTTCGTGCCACTGCTGCCGCTGGACGGTGGGCATATCGCCGGCGCCATCTACGAGGCGCTGAAGCGAGGGCTCGCGCGGCTGCTCCGGCGGCCCGACCCGGGGTTCGTGGACACCGCCAAGATGCTGCCCGTGGCGTACGCCGTCGGCGGGCTGATCCTGGTCTCCGGCGTGGTGCTCATCCTCGCCGACATCATCACCCCGATCCGGCTGTTCTAGCGTCGGCATCGGTCCGCCCGGACCCCGGCCCGCCCTGGGCGTGCGGGCACCGAACTACCCTTGACCGCCGGGGCTCCCGTCCCCGACGATCGTCCCGGACGGGCATCGCCCGGCCACCGCGACAGAATGGAACCATGAGCATCGATCTGGGGCTTCCCACCCTGCCCCCGCCCACCCTCGCGCCGCGCCGGAAGACCCGCAAGATCAAGGTCGGCAAGGTCGAGGTCGGCGGTGACGCACCGGTCAGCGTGCAGTCGATGACCACCACGCTCACCTCCGACATCAACGCCACCCTGCAGCAGATCGCCGAGCTCACCGCGACCGGCTGCGACATCGTCCGGGTCGCCGTGCCCAGCCAGGACGACGCCGACGCGCTGCCCGCCATCGCGGCGAAGTCGCAGATCCCGGTGATCGCCGACATCCACTTCCAGCCGAAGTACGTGTTCGCCGCCATCGAGGCCGGGTGCGCGGCCGTCCGGGTCAACCCGGGCAACATCCGCGCCTTCGACGACCAGGTCAAGCAGATCGCGGCGGCGGCGGCCGACCACGGCACCTCCCTCCGGATCGGGGTCAACGCCGGGTCCCTGGACAAGCGGCTGCTGGCCAAGTACGGCAAGGCGACGCCCGAAGCGCTGGCCGAGTCGGCGTTGTGGGAGGCGAGCCTGTTCGAGGAGCACGGGTTCCGGGACTTCAAGATCAGCGTCAAGCACAACGATCCGGTGGTGATGGTGCGGGCGTACGAGCTGCTCAGCGAGGCCTGCGACTACCCGCTGCACCTGGGCGTCACCGAGGCCGGCCCGGCCTTCCAGGGCACCATCAAGTCGGCGGTGGCCTTCGGGGCCCTGCTCAGCAAGGGCATCGGCGACACCATCCGGGTCTCGCTCTCCGCCCCGCCGGTCGAGGAGGTCAAGGTCGGCCTGCAGATCCTCGAGTCGCTGAACCTGCGGCCGCGGCGGCTCGAGATCGTCTCCTGCCCCTCGTGCGGGCGGGCTCAGGTCGACGTCTACAAGCTGGCCGACGCGGTCACCGCCGGACTGGACGGCCTCGAGGTGCCGCTGCGGGTCGCGGTGATGGGGTGCGTCGTGAACGGGCCGGGGGAGGCCCGGGAGGCCGACCTCGGGGTGGCGTCCGGCAACGGCAAGGGCCAGATCTTCGTCAAGGGCGAGGTGATCAAGACGGTCCGGGAGAGCGAGATCGTCGAGACGCTGATCGAGGAGGCCATGCGGATCGCCGAGGCGATGCCGGCGGGCGAGGGCGTGCCGGAAGTCAGCGTGCGCTGAGATGCCCCCCGCCCGGCGGCCCGCGACCCCCACCTTGGACACGGGTCCGGCGCGGGTCCGGGTGCTGGGTCGGGACGACGTGTCGGCCGCGCTGCGGGTGCTGGCGGTCGACCCCGTGCAGAACGTGTTCGTGGGGGCCCGGATCCGGGCCTCGGGGGTCGAGGCCGGCAGTCTCGGGTGTCCGGTCTGGGGGTTCGAGCGGGACGGCGTGCTGCGCGCCCTGTGCCACGCCGGGGCGAACCTGGTGCCGGTGAACGCCGACGAGGCGGCGCTGGACGCCTGGGCGGAGTTCGCGGGAGCGGAACGCATGTGCTACTCGATCATCGGGCCCTCGCACTCCGCCCTCGGTCTGTGGCGGCGGCTGTCCGACCGTTGGGGGCGGCCCTGGTCCGACGTCCGGGAGGTCCGCCCTCGGCAGCCGGTGATGTCGATCGCCACCGCCGCCACCATCGCACCGGACGCCCGGGTGCGGCGGGTGACCCTGGACCACTGGGACGCCTACTACGAGGCGGCCGTCCGGATGTACACCGAGGAGGTCGGGGTCTCGCCCGAGCAGGGCAACCCGGCCGGCTACCGGTTCTACGTCCGCCAGCTGATCACCTCGGGCCGGGCCTTCGGGCTGGTCGAGGACGGCCGGGTGCTGTTCAAGGCCGACATCGGGTCGGTCGCCGGCCCGGTCTGCCAGATCCAGGGCGTGTGGCTCGACCCGGAGCTGCGGGGCCGCGGGCTGGCTCCGCCCGCCATGGCGAGCGTGGTCAACCTGGCCCGGAGCACCGCGCCGACGGTGTCGCTGTACGTGAACGACTACAACACCGCGGCCCGCCGGACCTACGCCCAGGTGGGGATGGTCGAGGTGGGCGAGTTCGCCACCGTGCACTACTGAGGGCCACTCCGTGAGGGCCGCTGATCGCGACGCCGAGGACGGCTCGGTCGACCATCGCCGACGCCGGCCTCAGCCGGGCCGGGACGCTCCGTTGAAGGGCATGTAGCTCATCCTGATGTACTGCACGACTTTGCCGGGGCGGGGCGCGTGGATGACGATCCCACTGCCCACGTACATCGCGACGTGGGTGCGCCCGCGATAGAAGAACACCAGGTCGCCCGGGCGCAGGTCGGCCTTGGATACCCGGGTGCCGACCCGGATCTGGTCGTAGCTGAGGCGGGGCAGGGAGACCCCGACCTGCTTCCACGCCGTCTGGGTCAGTCCGGAGCAGTCATAGGCGTTCGGTCCCTCGGCGGCGAAGACGTACGGCTTGCCCAGCTGCCGCTTGGCGAAGGCCAGCGCGATGGCGCCCCGGCTGCCTGAGCTCGCCACCACCGGCACCGCCGGGAGGCTCGCCTGCGGGTTGGCCAGGTATCTGGCCGTCACCCAGCGGACCACGCCCCCGTGGACGACTTGGGCATAGCCGCCCTGGGTCGCCCCGGTGGTCTCCAGCCGCGTCCCGGAGCGCACCGTGGTGATCACGGTCGTCCGCCGGGCCGGGGTGGCGCGGATGTCGAGGTCGGCGGTGGCGACCCGGGGGTAGGTCTTGGTGCCGATCGAGGACGTCGAGGAGGTCAGGTACTGGGCGGACACCCACCGGCGCTGGCCGCCGTAGGCGATCTCGGCGTACCCCTTGGCCGCCCGGCCGGTGAGGCTGACGGCGCGGCCCTCGGCGATGCGGCCGACGACCCGGTGGCCCAGACCCGGCCCGCTGCGGACGTTGAGCACGGCGGTCGTCACCCTGCTGCCCGGGGCGTATGCGGCGGGGGTGGCCGGCGGCGTCGTCGACCCCGACAGGTAGCGGGATGCCACGTAGGCGGTCCGGGAGCCGAACTTCACCCGGGTCCAGTCCTTCGAGGCCGGGCCGAGGGCGGTGATCCGCTGGCCGCGGTCCAGGCCGCCGACGACCTCGTGGTCGGTGCCGGGTCCGGAGCGGACGTTGACGGCCTCGGCGGCGGTCGCGGTCGTCGCCGAGTCTGCGGCCGGGGCGCCGACCAGCACGGTGGCCAGGGCACCGGCCGCCGACGGCGGACGCGGCGCTCCGGACGAGGCGGCGGGCTCGACCCATGGTGGCTCTCCTGTCGGGGGACGCTCGCTGAGATCGGGTGAATCGCCGTAACAGGAGTCACAACGGCCTCAGGATGCTCACGACACTAAATCGTTATCGAGAGTCTCGGCAATATCTCGAGTGAACATTTCTCACTGAACGCAAGCCGACACGCTAATCTCACTCTGAGAATTTCATCAATGTGCTTCGCCGCTCCGGTCTGGGCTCGGTGCAGGAACGCTACGGCGGCGGAGCAGGCTCAGCGTCGCGGTCGACCCGATCTGTGGACAGCACGTCCGGTTGGCCGCGGTTCGGTCAGGAGCTTGGGTCGGGCTCCGCCGCGTCCAGCGGATGAGCGATCTCGTCGGCCGGCATCTGCGCCGCCAGGATCGCGATCACCGCCAACCCGATCGGGACCAGTCCGGCGACGGCGAACGCGACCGGCAGGCCGATCCGCTCCCCGACCGGCCCGGCGAGGGCCATGGAGACCGGCATCAGGGCCAGCGACACGAAGAAGTCCAGGCTCGAGACCCGGCCCAGCATGGCCGGTGGCACCCGCCGCTGCAGCAGGGTGCCCCAGATGACCTGGGCCATCGAGGCGCCGAGACCGACCACGAACATGGCCACCACCATCACCCAGAGCCGGCTGGTGAGCCCGATCACCGTGAGCGGAAGGCAGGCCAGGCCCCACAGCAGCACCATGATCGTCAGGTAGCGCCGGGGCAGCGGCACCGAGGCCACGGCCAGCGAGCCGAGCGCCCCGCCGACGCCGAAGGCGCCGATGGCCAGTGCGAAGGCCGCGGCCCCGCCCCCGGTCTGGTCCCGCACCGCGAACGGCAGCAGCACCTCGATCGGACCCATGATCACCAGGATCAGCAGGCAGGCGAAGAGCAGCGTGCCCAGCAGCCACGGGGTTCGGCCCATGTAGACGAAGCCGTCCGTGAGGTCGCGGAACAGCGCGCGTACCGGATGGGCGCCCGGCCCGAGGTCGCGCCGCAGCGGCGTCGTCCGGAACCACACCAGCCCGGCGACCGCGAGCAGCTGGGTGAGCGCCACCACGGCCATCGCCGCGCCGGGCGAGGCGAGCGCGATCGCCGCGCTGGCCAGCGCCGGACCGGCCGCCTGCATCACGGTCGGGCGGAGCATGCCCTCGATGCCGTTCGCGGCCAGCAGGTGGTCCGCCGGCAGGACCGAGGGCAGCATGGCGGAGTAGGCGGGGTAGAAGAAGCCGTCGGCCGCACCGAGGACCAGCGACACCACGGCCAGCTGCCAGATCTCGAGCCGGCCGGTCAGCGCCAGCCCCGCCGCCGCGCCCACCGCCACGCCCTTCACGGCCTCGACGCAGACCAGGATCCGCTTCTGCGGGATCCGGTCGGCCGCCACCCCGCCGAACAGCACCGCACCGACGAGCCCCAGGCTGGCGCCGGTGGCGACCACGGACAGCGACGCCGGCCCGCCGCCCAGCGCGATCACCTGCCAGACCACCGCCACCAGCCACACGCCGGAGCCGAGCAGCGACATGGTCAGCGCGAGTACCAGGATCCGGTACTGCCGCGCGGCGAACGGCAGCAGGGCCCGCGGCAGCCCGCGGTGGTTGGCCGGCTCGGTCAGCGCTCCCCCTCGGTGCTGGATGGGTGCTCCGGTGAGTGTGCCTGGTCGAGCGTGGTCGAGGTCAAGCGCGGGCCCGCAACCGGCGAGGGCCGGAGGTCCGGCCGCGCGGATAGGGTGTCAGGGCACTGCAGCCGTACGCCCAGAGAGGCACCACCCCGTGATCACCCGAATGTCGGAGCTGTTCGTCCGGACCCTGCGCGACGACCCGGTGGACGCCGAGGTGCCGAGTCACCGGTGGCTGGTCCGGGCCGGATACGTCCGGCGGGTCGCGCCCGGCATCTACACCTGGTTGCCGCTCGGCTGGAAGGTGCTGCGCAACGTCGAGGAGATCGTCCGGCAGGAGATGGACGCCATCGGCGCCCAGGAGGTGCACTTCCCCGCCCTGCTGCCCAAGGAGCCCTACCAGGCCACCGGGCGCTGGACCGACTACGGCCCGAACATCTTCCGGCTCACCGACCGGAAGGGGGCGGACTACCTGCTCGGGCCGACCCACGAGGAGATGTTCACCCTGCTGGTCAAGGACCTGTACTCCTCCTACAAGGACCTGCCGCTGTCGCTGTACCAGATCCAGACCAAGTACCGGGACGAGGCCCGCCCCCGGGCCGGCATCCTGCGCGGCCGCGAGTTCGTGATGAAGGACTCGTACTCCTTCGACATCGACGAGTCGGGGCTGGAGAAGTCCTACCAGCTGCACCGGGACGCCTACATCAAGATCTTCAACCGGCTGGGCTTCGAGTACGTGATCGTGCACGCCATGTCCGGGGCGATGGGCGGCTCGGCCAGCGAGGAGTTCCTGGCCGTGGCCGAGAACGGTGAGGACACCTTCGTCCGCTCGGCCGGTGGCTACGCCGCCAACGTCGAGGCCTACCGCGTGCCCGCACCCCAGCCCGTCGACTACCAGGACGCTCCCGCGGCCCACGTGGAGGACACCCCCGACACGCCGACCATCGAGACCCTGGTCTCCCTGGCCAACGCCGACCATCCGCGCCCCGACCGCGCCTGGCAGGCTGCCGACACCCTGAAGAACGTGGTCTTCATGGTCCGGGGCGGCGACGGGACCCGCGAGCCGCTGGCCGTCGGGTTGCCCGGCGACCGCGAGGTGGACCTGAAGCGCCTCGGCGCGCTGCTGGAACCGGCCGAGGCCGAGCCGTTCACCGACGACGACTTCGCCGCCCACCCCGAGCTGGCCAAGGGCTACATCGGCCCCGGGGTGCTCGGAACCGGGAACCGGAGCGGGATCCGCTACCTGACGGACCCCCGGATCGTGCCGGGCACCCGGTGGGTGACCGGCGCGGACCAGCCCGGCCGGCACGTGTTCGAGCTGACCTGCGGCCGCGACTTCACCTCCGACGGCGTCATCGACGTCGCCGAGGTCCGCGCCGGCGACCCGTCACCGGACGGGTCCGGCCCGCTGCAGCTGGCCCGCGGCATCGAGATGGGCCACATCTTCCAGCTCGGCCGCACGTACGCGGAGGCGCTCGGCCTCAAGGTGCTCGACCGGGACGGCAAGCTGGTGACGGTGACCATGGGCTCGTACGGCATCGGGGTGTCCCGCGCCGTCGCGGCGGTGGCCGAGGGCACCTGCGACGCGAAGGGGCTGTGCTGGCCGCGCGAACTGGCGCCGTTCGCGGTCCAGATCCTGGCCACCGGCAAGAGCCCGGAGGTGCTGACCAAGGCCACCGAGCTGGCGCAGGACCTGGATCGGGCCGGGGTGCCGGTGCTGCTGGACGACCGCAAAGCCAGCCCCGGGGTGAAGTTCGCCGACGCCGAGATCATGGGCATGCCCACGATCGTGGTGGTCGGCCGGGGTCTGGCCGACGGGGTCGTCGAGGTCCGAGACCGGAAGTCGGGCGAGCAGGAGGAGGTTCCGGTCGACGACGCGGTCGGCCGTATCCTGGCGGCCGTGCACGGCCGCCCCGCCCTCGGCTGACCCCGCCCGCCGCCACCGTGGACCTGTACGGCCTGTCCCTGCTCACCGTCGCCCTGCTGGTGCTGGCGGCGTTCGTGGCTGGCTGGGTGGACGCCGTGGTGGGCGGTGGAGGGCTGATCCAGCTGCCGGCCCTGTTGATCGGGCTGCCGGCCGACACCCCGCCGGCCGCCATCCTGGGGACCAACAAGGTGTCCTCGGTGTGGGGGACACTCACCAGCTCCATCACGTACGCGGTGAAGATCCGCCCCGACTGGTGGACGGTGCTGCCGCTGGTGGCCGGGTCGGCGGTGGGCTCGGCGCTCGGGGCCCAGGCGGCGAAGTACCTGCCCCGGGAGCTGTTCACCCCGATCGTGCTGGTGGCGCTGGTCGGGGTGGGCATCTACACCTGGCGCCGGCCGGAGCTGGGGCTGGTCAGCGCGCGGAAGCACGACGGCCGCAGGCACTACCTGCTGACCGCGGGCATCGGCCTGGGGGTCGGGGCCTACGACGGCATCCTGGGGCCGGGAACGGGCTCGTTCTTCGTCATCCTGCTGGTCGGGGTGCTGGGGTACGGGTTCCTGGAGGCCAGCGCCAAGGCCAAGCTGGCCAACCTGGTCACCAACCTGTCGGCCATCGCCGTGTTCGCCGCCCACGGGTCGGTGCTGTGGGCGCTGGGGCTGAGCATGGGAGCGGCCAACCTGGTCGGCGGGCTGATCGGCGCCCGGACCGCGATCAGCCGCGGGAACGCCTTCGTCCGCCGGGTCTTCCTGGTCGTGCTGGCCGGTTTGGTGCTGAAGCTCGGCTACGACACCATGCTGCAGCTGGTCCGCTGACCAGCCGGCTCGGCCGTGGGCGGGGGGCTCGCGTCACGCGGGCCAGCCCGGCCAGCGGGGCACCGCCGCCCCCCAGGTCCGCGCGGTGGCGATCGCCCCGGCAAGCGCGGAGTAGGCCAGGCCGCGCTGCGTGGGGTCGCCGGCCGCCGCCAGCCATTGGCCGCAGAACGGGCTGAACGCGGTCTCCATCTGCTGGATCAGGCGCCCGGCCCGCGACGGCGTGGTCGGGTTCACGGACGGGACGTAGGCGGGGGCGGCGACCGGGACGTCGGCCGACCGGTCCAGCAGCTGCTGGATCAGGTCGTCCCGCAGCCGGCGGTGGCTCCGCAGCCGGCCGACTGCGCGGTCGTGGCCGGCGCTGCTGACCTTGAGCTGCCCGATCGCGAGCTGGTAGCCGTAGACCACGGCGTGCAGCTGCGCCACCACCTGCTGCACCGCCTGCAGGTCGGGCAGCGGCGAGACGTCGCGCGGCGGTCGGACCGCCGCGACCGGGACCGCGTCCTCGGCGGTCACCGCGGTGGCCAGGGTGCTGGCCGTCACGGCCAGCGACCCCCACAGCAGGGCGCTCGACCCAACCGCGGCCAGGGCGGACCGGCGGTGGGCGGCGGCGGCCGCGGTCTCGGCCCGGGCCAGACGGTCGAGGGCCTCGGTCAGCGAGTCCGAGGAGCGGGGTGGGACGGCGCGCGGCCGGGGGGTGCCGGCCGTGGTGTCCCGGCCGCTCGGGTTCGGGCCGAGCAGGGCGGCGGCGTGGGCGAGGTGGATGTCCCGGGTCGCGCCGAGCAGGTCCCGCCGGTCGCCGAGCCGCTTGCCGAAGGCGCTCAGCACCCCCGCCACCGCTCCGGCGAGCTGCTCCTCCAGCCGGGCGCCCGCAGCAGCGCCGGCGAAGGTGGGAGCGGGGCGGGGCGGGGCCGGCTGACCGGCCGGGGTGCGGCCCGGTGGGCTGGCCGACCCCGTCGGGGCCTTCGGCGGGCCGCCGACGATGCGCGGGTCGCTCGGCGCACAGCCGGCGACCGCCGCCATCCCGAGCCAGCCGGCCGCGGCCAGAACCGGGCGCCGTCCCAGCCGCCGACCGGGGTCTGAGGCCGGAGGGGGCGGGACCACGCGCCGACCGTACCTCACGGCGTGGAAGAATCGGTGAACCGCCGGGGAGGCTCGTCTGCCCGATCGGATGGAGCAGACAACCGCAGGACACAATCGGATCGAGGGTCGATGAAAGAGAGCCGCATCACGCCGCTGCTGACCCCGGTCCTGGCCTCGCTCGGCCTCGAGCTCGACGGCGTGGAGATCCTGCCGGCCGGCAAGCGCCGGCTGCTGCGGATCGTGGTGGACGGTGACGGACCGGCTGGACGCGGCCCCAACCTCGACGACATCGCCGAGGCGACCAGGGCGATCTCGGAGGCCCTGGACGGCTCGGACGCGACCGGGGAGGCTCCGTACACCCTCGAGGTGTCCTCGCGCGGGATCGGCCGGCCGCTGACCGCGCCGCAGCACTGGCGTCGCAACCGGGACCGGCTCGTGCAGGTCCGGACCGCCGGTGGGGACGACCTCGCCGGGCGGATCGTTGGTGCAGACGACAGTGGGGCTGTCCTGGACGTCGACGGCCGCGAGCATCGGGTCGCGTTCGGCGACGTGGCGAAAGCCCTGGTGCAGGTGGAGTTCAACCGGCCGAAGGCCGACGAGGAGGACTGAGCGGTGGACATCGACATCTCCGTGCTGCGGCTGATGGAGCGGGAGAAGGACCTGCCCTTCGAGCTGTTGGCCGGCGCGATCGAGGAGGCCCTGCTGACCGCTTACGAGAAGACCGACGGCTCGGTCCCCGGCGCCCGGGTGGAGCTGAACCGCAAGTCCGGGCATGTCATCGTGCTGGCGCCGGAGCTGAACGAGGACGGCGAGAAGGTCGGGGAGTTCGACAACACCCCGGAGGGCTTCGGCCGGGTGGCCGCCTCGACGGCCCGCCAGGTGATCATGCAGCGGCTGCGGGACGCCGAGGACGAGGCGAAGTACGGCCACTTCTCCGGCACCGAAGGCGACATCGTCTCCGGCGTGGTCCAGCAGGGTCACGACTCGCGGACCGTGCTGGTCGACCTGGGCAAGATCGAGGCCATCATGCCGCTGTCCGAGCAGGTGCCGGGGGAGCGCTACCAGCACGGCACCCGGATCAAGGTCTACGTGGTCGCCGTCCGCAAGGAGCTGCGTGGCCCGCAGGTCGTGGTCTCTCGGACCCACCCGGGTCTGGTGGAGCGGCTGTTCAAGCTGGAGGTGCCCGAGATCGAGGACGGCACGGTCGAGATCAAGGCGGTGGCCCGCGAGGCCGGCCACCGCAGCAAGATCGCCGTGACCAGCCACAACCCCGACGTCAGCGCGAAGGGGGCCTGCATCGGCCCCATGGGGCAGCGGGTCCGGGCAGTGATGCACGAGCTGAACGAGGAGAAGATCGACATCATCGACTGGTCGGCCGACCCGGCCCGGTTCGTCGGCCAGGCGCTGTCGCCGGCCAAGGTGTCCTCGGTCACCGTGGTCGACGCGAACCTCCGGGCGGCCCGGGTGGTGGTCCCGGACTACCAGCTCTCGCTGGCCATCGGTCGCGAGGGCCAGAACGCGCGGCTTGCGGCCCGGTTGACCGGTTGGCGGATCGACATCCGCTCCGACACCGAGCCGACCAGCTGAGCTTCTGGCTGCTGGTGCGGTGCCGGTGGCGTCGTCGCCGGTACCTGCGGGCCTCGGTCCCGTGGCCCGTCGGCGTTACCATCTCGGGACGGCGCCACGCCGCTGCCGCCTCGGTCCCCGTTCCCGTCGCACCCCTCAGCCGAAGTGGTGGCGCCACTCGGGATTGAACCGGCGCGGGACGTCTCGGGCGCCGCTGTCGATCAGCGCCGCGGGGGGTGAGCTCGCCCGGGCCTCGACCAGGAGCCGGGCCTCCCCGGATCGCGCTAGACTCGATCGGGTGAGCCGTCCCGTGCGGACCTGCATCGGGTGCCGGGGACGAGCTGACAAGTCCGAGCTCCTCCGGCTGGTCTGGCGGCACGCCCTCGTGGCGGACCCGCTGCAGCGGGAGCCGGGTCGGGGCGCGTACCTGCACCGCGACCCGGGGTGCCTGGACGACGCCATCCGCCGCCGCGCGGCCGGACGGGCGCTCAGGGTGACCGGAGTCGATGCCGACGACCTGGCCGCCGTGGTCGCCCCGCACCTGCCCTCCGACCGGGGGTAGGACGCCGGACCGCTTAGGCGATTGTGCGCCGCTGGGCATAGAGTTCTTCATCGGACCTGACCCGTCACGGGTCAGGTCGCGCCAAGTGCCGACTCTCGCAGCCGGTGCCGAACCAGAAGGTGGGCTCACGCTCATGACCAGTCGATGAGAACCGCTCAATGAGCATGTACGACAACTAACTGGTCCGGTACCCAACAGGCCCGGACCGCCAACAAGGAGAGCAGTGGCCAAGGTCCGCGTCTATGAGCTCGCGAAAGAGCTCGGAGTCGACAGCAAGACTGTCCTTTCGAAGGCAAAGGACATGGGGGAGTTCGTGCGTTCGGCCTCCTCCACCCTCGAGGCGCCGGTGGTCCGGCGTCTGAAAGAGCAGCTGACCAGCGAGCCGGCAGCGGCGAAGAAGGCCCCCGCCCGCCCGGCAGCCCCCCCGACCCGACCATCGGCCCCGGCCGAGCGTCCCGCCGCGCCGAGGGCCGCCGCCAGCGCCGCGGCACCGGCGGCCCCCGCGCCCAGCACCACGGCGCCCAGCACCACGCGCGCACCAGCACCCGCGCGCCCAGCGCTACGCCGCCCAGCACCCGGGCGCCCAGCACCCCCGCGCCCGGCACCCCGGCGCCCAGCACCCCGGCGGTGCCAACCGCCGATCTGGCCCCGGCGCAGCCCGCCCGTCCGTCCAGCACCCCGACCGCAGCGCCGGGTCACCCGTCCGCGCCGCGACCGGCCTCCCCGACGCCGGAACGACCCGCCGCGCGGACCACCCCCGCCGGACCGGCGGAGCCGTCCGGTCCGTCCGGTCCGTCCGGTCCGTCCGTAGCCTCCGCGCCGCAGGCTCCGGGGCCCCGCCCCGGTGCGCCGCGCCCCGGTGCGCCGCGGAGCCCCGGTCAGCAGGCCGCCCCGGCCGCCCGGTCCGACCAGCAGCGGTCCGCCCCTGGCACTCAGCCCCCGCAGCCGGGCGCCCCGCGTCCGCGTCCGGGCTCCAGCGGGGGCCTGCCCAACGCGGGCCAGCAGCGCCGCACGGGCACGCCGCGACCCGGCAACAACCCCTTCGCCCCGTCCCAGGGCATGGGTCAGTCCCGGCCGCAGCGACCGGTCGACCCGAGCCGTCCGGGCGGACCCCGCCCGCCCGCCGGTCGCGCCCCGGGTGGGGCACCCGGTCGTCCCGGGGCTGGTGTCCCGGGCATGCCGCGCCCCAACCCGGCGATGATGCCCCGGCAGGCCTCCGGCCAGCTCAGCGGACCCGCGGGCGCTCCCGGCGCCCGTGGTCGTGGCGCCCCGGCTCGTGGCCGCGGTGGTCCCCCGGGACGCGGTGGTCCCGGCGGCGGCGGCCCGCCCAGCGGTCGCGGTGGTCGCGGTGGGCGTGGCGGTACCCAGGGTGCGTTCGGTCGCGCCGGGGGCCCGGTGCGCCGGAGCCGCAAGTCGAAGCGTCAGCGTCGGCAGGAGTTCGACCAGATGCAGGCCCCCGAGATCGGTGGGGTCCGCGTCCGGCAGGGCGACGGTCAGACCATCCGGCTGGCCCGCGGCGCCTCGCTGACGGACCTGTCGGAGAAGATCAACGTCGACGTGTCGTCACTGGTCCAGGTGCTGTTCAACCTCGGCGAGATGGTGACCGCCACCCAGACGGTGTCCGAGGACACGCTGCAGGTTCTGGCCGGTGAGCTCAACTACGCCATCGAGGTCGTCTCCCCCGAGGACGAGGACCGCGAGCTGCTGGAGAGCTTCGACATCGAGTTCGGCGAGGACGAAGGCGGTGAGGAGGACCTGGAGGCCCGTCCCCCGGTCGTCACGGTCATGGGTCACGTCGACCACGGCAAGACCAAGCTGCTCGACGCGATCCGCAAGACCAACGTCGTCGCCGGCGAGGCCGGTGGCATCACCCAGGCCATCGGGGCCTACCAGGTGGCGACCGAGGTCGACGGCGAGGACCGCAAGATCACCTTCATCGACACCCCGGGCCACGAGGCGTTCACCGCCATGCGGGCCCGTGGCGCGAAGTCGACCGACATCGCCGTACTGGTGGTGGCGGCCGACGACGGCGTGATGCCGCAGACCATCGAGGCCCTCAACCACGCCCTCGCGGCGGAGGTCCCGGTCGTGGTGGCGGTCAACAAGATCGACCGCGAGGGCGCGGACCCGACCAAGGTGCGCGGCCAGCTCACCGAGTACGGCCTGGTGCCCGAGGAGTACGGCGGCGACACGATGTTCGTCGACGTCTCCGCCATCACCGGTGTCGGCCTCGACGCGCTGCTGGAGGCGGTCATCCTGACCGCCGACGCCGCGCTCGACCTGCGGGCCAACCCGGACATGGACGGCCAGGGGGTCGCCATCGAGGCGCACCTGGACAAGGGCCGGGGGGCGGTCGCGACCGTCCTGGTCCAGCGCGGGACGCTGCACGTCGGGGACTCGATCGTGGCCGGGACCGGCTACGGCCGGGTCCGGGCGCTGCTCGACGACCACGGCACCAACGTGACCGAGGCTCCGCCCTCCTTCCCGGTGCAGGTCCTCGGTCTGACCGCGGTGCCCGGCGCCGGCGACAGCTTCATCGTCGTCGACGACGACCGGATGGCGCGGCAGATCGCCGAGCGGCGGGCCGCGCGGCTCCGGATGGCGGCCCAGGCGGCCGGCACCCGGCGGCGCACCCTCGACCAGCTGTTCGAGCAGCTGGAGAAGGGCGAGACCCAGGAGCTCCGGCTCATCCTCAAGGGCGACGGCGCCGGCTCGGTCGAGGCCCTGGAGGACGCCCTGTCCAAGATCGACGTCGGCGACGAGGTCTCGCTGCGGGTCATCGACCGCGGGGTCGGGGCCATCACCGAGACCAACGTCAGCCTGGCGGCGGCCTCGGACGCCGTCATCGTCGGCTTCAACGTCCGCCCGCAGGGCAAGGCGACGGAGCTGGCCGACCGCGAGGGTGTCGACATCCGGTACTACTCGGTGATCTACGCCGCGATCGACGAGATCGAGGCCGCACTGAAGGGGATGCTGAAGCCGATCTACGAGGAGGCCCAGCTGGGCCAGGCGGAGATCCGCGAGATCTTCCGCTCCTCGAAGGCGGGCATCATCGCCGGCTGCATGGTCATCGGCGGGTCCATCCGGCGGAACGCCAAGGCCCGGTTGCTGCGGGACGGCGTCGTCGTCGCCGACAGCACCATCGGCTCGCTCCGCCGGGAGAAGGACGACGTCACGGAGGTCCGGGAGGGGTTCGAGTGCGGCATGACGCTCGCCAACTACTCCGACATCCGCGTCGGCGACATCATCGAGACCTACGAGATGCAGGAGAAGGCGCGCACGTAGGTCTATGCGTCCCGGGCGCGGTGCTCGCGTACCGCGCCCGGTCCGCCCCGTTGCCCGGCTCAGCGCTGGGCCGCACCACCCGCTGACCGCCGGGCCCCCCGCCACCGGGGGCGGGGGCAGGGTCAGGCTCAGCGGGTCTCGTACTCGCGGGGCGGCGGGCCACCGTTGTGGCTGAACCCGACCGCGAGCAGGGACGGCGCCGCCGCGCCCGCCTCGGCCGACAGCACCGCCCGGTACTGGATGTACCGGGAGCTGCCGGTCGTCCGGTCATCGGCGCCGACCCGCTGCCAGCCCGACCAGGTGCCGTCGGGCTCGTCGGTGCTCCCGGTCCGGTAGCTGAGCGCCAGCCGGGCGCCCCGCGGTACGGAGAGGTCAGCCGTCGCCCGGTCCCAGTCGACCATGGCCTGAGCGTCGAGCACGCCGGAGGTGAAGGTGCCGCGGCGCGCCCGCGACGACGACCCCGCCAGGGTCACCGCCCCGTCCCCGGCATCGGTCACGGTCGCCTCGCCGGAGTCGGTGCCGCGCCGGAAGGAGGCGGCCATCAGCTCCGCCACCCCGTTGGCCGGCGTGACGAACCGGACGTCCTGGGTCACCGACCGGTTGCCCGCCGCGTCCACCGACACGGTGTCGAACCAGTACGTCGAACCCGCCCGCAGCCCGGTGACCACCATGCTGTGGCGGGTGCGCAGCTGCTGGTCGCGGGTCTGCTGGTCGAGCCGGGCCCGGCTGCGACCCGAGCGGACGATCGCCGCGGTCGGCTCGGTGGTGGTCCACGAGACCACAGCCGTGCCGCCGGGGAGCGGGGTCACCTCCGGCTTGCTGACGCCGGCCTTGCGCCGGTCTGCCGCCGGCGTGGTGAACCGTGACGGCGCCGCCGTCGTGGCCGGCCGGACCTGCCGGACCTTCTTCGCGTCGGTCGAGACCACCCGGTAGTAGTAGGTGGTCGACGGCTTGAGGTCGGTCAGGTCCACGGCGTGCCGGGTGGTCGAACCGGCCTCGGTCGCCGCCACCTGGAGGTCGGTGGGCGAGGTGCCCAGCAGCACCTGGCTGGTGCTCGGGGTCGTGGTCTTCCAGGCGACGGTGGTCGCCGGCTCGCTGCTGGTCACCGAAGACAGGGACGCGGACGGATCGGTCACCCGGGAGGCGCTGGTGTCGACGGCGCTGATGGCCAGCGGAGCCGCCCCGTACGTGGCGGTGTAGCTGCCCGTGGCGGCGGTGAAGCCGGCGTACTCGATCCCCTTCACGGTGCTCACCGTGGTGGCGACCGGGCTGCCGCCCCGGCTGATGCCGGTGAGCCGCGTCCCGTTCGGCCCGGCCGTGGGCAGCATCCCGGACAGGCCGTTGGCCCCGGACCCGACCCCGACGGTGAAGCTCAGGGTGTTGCCGCTCCAGGCCAGGCTGCCGAAGCTCGACCCGTTGCGGCCGTCGGTCCAGGTCAGCAGCTGCTTGGCGGTGATGATCGGGATCCCCCGGGCTCGGGCCGAGGCGAGCAGTCCGTCACTCTGGGGCGTCGTCGCCTGGTCGGTGTGCATGTTGGCGATGAACGCTCCGTAGAACCCGAGGCTCCCGGTCGCGTTGTCGAGCAGCGTGTTCGGGGTGAACGGGAACGTCTGGTCGGACTCGTCGGTCATCTGGGTCATGCCCTGGTAGATGTCGAGCATCGACCCGTCGGTGTCGGTGAACCGCATCGGCATCCCCGACCCGGTCATGAAGCCCGGACGGTTCTGCACCCAGCTGCCGGGCCAGTAGTAGTAGTTCGTGTCCAGCCGGATGCCGTTGGCCAGCTCGGTCTTGGGCTGGGAGGACCAGGTCGCTGAACACGATGCAGTGCGTCCGGCTGGTGACCGGGCTGGCCACGCCGGTGTACCGGGAGCGCCAGCTGGACAGCTCGCTCGCGTAGGTGGTGGCGATCGAGCTGGCGGTGTAGTTGGCGCACCCGGTCGAGGGGTGCACGCCCACCTCGAAGCCCTGCCCGCTGTAGCTGACGGCGGCGGCGTTGGTCATGGGGGTGTTCGGGTAGAGGTAGGAGCTGAACCGCAGGCAGGTCCAGTCGGCCACCGAACAGCCGGCGGGGCTGTTGGCGAGGTACTGGTCGAAACGCCCGGCCGTCCCGTTGTTGCCGTGGTCGTCCCCGGTGGCCACCACCACCGCCTCCAGGTCACGGGGGAAGTACCAGAACCGGGGCAACGGCTTCTTGTCGCGGTTCATCACCTGGATGAGGTTCGCCAGCAGGCGCTGCTGTTCGTCCGCCTGGGGGATCGCGGCCTTGTTGAGGTTCACCCAGTCGGTCTGGGATCCGCCGAAGAACATGTCGTCGGAGCGGATCGGGGACTGCCCGTCGCGCTCGGTCCCCGCCCAGGCCGGGTTGCCCTGCCGGGTGAGGGCGATCGAACGGGGAAGGTCGAAGGTGAACGCGGCGGCCTGGCCCCCGCTGCTGCCGACGTCTCGCAGGGTGACCGCCGGGGAGGTGGTCGCCGCGGTGGCCGTGGTGTACAGCCTGGCCACCGTCTGGGTGCCACCGGCGGCGGTGTAGCGGTCGGCTGGCCCGTGGAACTGGATGGTGTCGGACACGATGCCGGACCCGGGTCCGGTGGCGGTGTCGACGCCGAGGTAGCCATCGGTGACGGGCGTCCCCGAGGAGGTGACGCCGAGCAGGCCGGACAGCGAGGCACCCGGCTTCATCGCGATCAGGTTGCCGCCGGCGTTCACCCAGGTGGCGAGGGTGTCGGCCTGGGTGGCGTCCACGGCGACCGCGCCGAGCACGACGACGTCGTACGCGGCCAGGGTCGAGGCGGACAGGGTGCCGACGTCGATGGTCGCGAACTCGTTCAGCCCCTCGGTGCGCAGGATCTCGGCCAGGTAACGGGAGTACGGGTTGCTGCCCGAGGTGACCACCGCGATCGGACCGCCGGGCCCCTGCTCAGGGCCCGGCGGCGGGGGAGCCGCCGTGCCGAAGGACCAGCTGACGTCGGTCATGATGTTCTGGGCCCCGTCCCGGGCCCCCGACACCCGCACGGTGTAGGTGGTGCTGTTGGCCAGCGGTGCCGACGGCGTAGCGGTCACGGTCTGGGATCGCGCTGTCGTACGCGGTGGAGGCCGGGACCAGGGCGTTGTTGGGCCCCCGCAGCTCGATGGCCGCCGCGGTGACCGGCTCGGAGAAGCGTCGCCGACGCCACCGTCGTGGTCGGCACGCCGTTGGCTCCGGCACCGGGGGTCCGGGCAACGACCGTCGGCGCCGTGGAGTCCGTGGCCGTGGTGTCGAACACGACGTCGACCCAGTAGTTGCTGGACTGGAAGGTGCTGGTCGGGAAGCCGGACGCCCCGTACCGGTACACGCCGTTCGAGCCGTCGGTGCCGTTGCGCAGGGCGGTCAGCGGTCCCCGGGTGGTGGCGGCGCTGGCGAAGTAGCTCGCGTTGATGGCGTAGCGTCCGACCGGGGCGTAGTAGGACGCCACGTAGGTGGTGTTGGCGCTCACCGGGACCGGGCCGCCGAAGGTGGCCTGTTGCCAGCCGGTCGCGGACTCGCCGGTGAAGGTGACCGCGCCGAGCTTGGTGCCGGTGGCCGACCAGAGCGAGCCGAGGTGGGTGCCGGTGTTGCCGGTGCCCTTGTAGAAGCGCAGCCCGGTGACGTAGCCCGCCTGGCTGGTGCGGAACTTCACCCCCAGCTCGACGGCGGAGTTGTCGTTGGCCGCGGCGGTGGCGGGCGCGGTGGTGTTGGGCCAGATCGTGCAGGGGCACCCGCTCGCGCCGGACCCGGTGGTGAACGACCAGGTGATCGCGTCCATCTGGTTGCCTGCGGCGTCGCGCGCCCCGGACAGGTTGACCGTGTACGTGGTCGAGGCGGCCAGCGCGGCGTTCGGGGTCGCGGTGGCGGTCCGGGTCCCCGCGCTGTAGGAGGTGGTCGACGGCACGGTGGTCGCCCCGGTGGTCAGCGTCATCACCACGCTCGCGGGGGTGACGTCCTCGCTGAACGTGGCGGCCGGGGCCGTGGTCGCCGAGCACCCCGGTGGCTCCGGCCGCCGGCTGGCGGTCGGTCACGGTCGGCTTGGTGGTGTCGGCGCCGCTCGGGGTGAAGACCAGGTCCACCCAGTAGTTCGACGACGCGTACGTGCTGTTCGGGAAGCCGCCACCGGTCCCGTAGCGGTAGACCCCGTTGCCGCCGTCGGTGCCGTCCTGCAGGGCGGTCAGCGGGGAGTTGACCACGGCGGAGCCGGCGAAGAAGTCGTTGTCGCCCGCGTACCGGCCGTTCGGCGCGTAGTAGGAGACGACGTAGGTGGTGTCGGCCGTGACGGCCACCGGGGTGGCGAAGGTGGCCTGCTGCCAGCCCGTCGCGGTCTCGTTGCTGAACGTGACGGTGGCCAGCCGGGTGCCCGTGCTGCTCCACAGCGACCCGGTGTGGGTGCCGGTGTTCCCGGTGCCCTTGTAGAACCGCACCCCGGTGACCGAGCCGGCCTGGTCGGAGCGGAACTTCATCCCCAGCTCGACCGCAGCGGGGTCGTCCTCCGCCGGGTTGGCCGGGGTCTGGGTGCCGAAGACGGTGCACGGGCAGGTGGCGGCGGCCGCGGGCGCGGGCGGCTCGACGGTCAGCAGCCCGAGGCCGAGGACGGCGGCGACGAGGAGCGCCACCACCCGGAGCTGGAGGGGCGGCAGCAGGATCCCTGGACGGTGCGACATCGGAGGCTCTCCCGGGTGGCTGGTGGTGTCAGCTGGTGGTGAAGACCACGTCGACCCAGTAGTTGCTGGACTGGTAGCCGGTGGTCGGGAAGGCCGAGGCCCCGTAGCGGTAGACGCCGTTCACGCCGTCGGTGCCGTTGGCGAGGGCGGTCAGCGGTCCTCGGGTGGTGGCCGAGCCGAAGGCGTTCTCGGTCACCGAGTAGCGGCCGGTGGGTGCGAAGTAGGAGGCCACGTAGGTCGTGCCCGCCGTCACCGGGATCGGGGTGGGGAAGCTGGCCTGCTGCCAGCCGGTGGCGGTCTCGCCGCTGAACGTGGCGGTGCCCAGCTTCGTCCCGGTGCCGGTCCACAGCGAGCCCAGGTGGGTGCCGCCGTTGCCGGCGCCCTTGTAGAAGCGGATGCCGGTCACGGTGCCGTTCTGGCTGGCCCGGAACTTCACGCCCACCTCGACCTGCCCGGTGTCGGGGTCGGCGGCGACGGCCGGCGTGGCGGTCGCCGGCCAGATGGTGCACGGGCAGCCCGACGGGGCGGCGGTGGTGAACGACCAGCTGACCGGGGCCATCGTGTTGCCGGCGGGGTCGGTGGCCCCCGACAGGTTCACCGTGTAGCCGGTCGAGGCGGCCAGGGTCGCGGTGGGCGTGAAGGTGGCCGTCCGGCTGGTGGCGTTGTAGGCCGTGGACCCCGCGACCGTACCGGACGGTCCGGTCAGGGCCAGGGTGATGCTGGCTGGTTGCACCGGCTCGCTGAACACTGCCGAGACCGGGGTCGTGGGCGCCACGCCGGTCGCCCCCGAGGCCGGCGTCCGCCCGGTCACCGTCGGCGGTGCGGTGTCCGCAGGCGGGGCCGCGGCCGTGCTGAAGCTCCAGCTCACCGGGTCCATGGTGTTGCCGGCCGGGTCGGTCGCGCCGGAGACGGCCGCCGTGTAGGTGGCGGACGCGCTCAGGGCGGCGGACGGGGTGAAGGTCGCCTTCCGGGTGGCCGAGTCGTAGCTCGTGCTGCCGGCCACGCTCGTGCCTCCACCGGTCTTGAGTCCCAGCTGGACGGTCGAGGCGGTGACCGCCTCCGAGAAGGTCGCTGACACCTCGGTCGTGACGTCGACATCACTGGCCCCCGTGCCCGGCTGACGAGCGGTCACCGTCGGTTTCGTCTGGTCGGTGCTCGACTGGCTGAAGACCACGTCCACCCAGTAGTTGGACGCGCGGTAGCCCTGGGTCGGGAATCCGGTCGACCCGGCCCGGTACACCCCGTTGAGCCCGTCGGTCCCGTCCGCCAGCGCGCTCAACGGTCCGCGGGTGGTGGCGGTGGTGAAGTAGCCGTCGTCGGCGGCGTAGCGACCGTTCGGTGCGTAGTAGGACGCCACGTACGTGGTGTTGGCGCTGACCGCCACGGGAGCCGAGAGCGCCACCTCCTGCCAGCCACTGACCGACTCGGTCGTGAAGGTCGCCGAGGCCAGCTTGGTGCCCGCCGAGGACCACAGGCTGCCGACGTGGGTGCCGGTGTTGGCGGTGCTCTTGTAGTACCGGATGCCGGTGATGAAGCCCGGCTGGCTGGTCCGGAACTTGACCCCGACCTCCAGCGGCAAGGTGTCGGGGTCGGCCGCGACCGCCGGGGTGGCCGTGCCCGGCCAGATGCTGCACGGGCAGGTGCCGGGCGGGGTCGAGCCGGTACCGACGGTCACCACCCGGCCGGCCGACGCGGCGCCGGTGCGGGCGCTGTCGTCGGTGGCGCGGGTGCGGATGGTCAGGGTGGTGCTCGCCCCGGGCGTGACGGTGTAGGTCCAGGCCGCCCGGCCGGTCGCCGGGTGCCACGACGCGCCGTCGTCCAGGGAGACCTCGACCCCGGCGACCGCGCCTCCGCTGTCGGAGGCGGTGCCGGAGATGGTCAGCGGCTGCCCCACGGTCGCGGTCGCCCCGTCGGCCGGGCTGGTGATGGCCGAGGTCGGCGCGGTGGTGTCGGTGCTGGCCGTCGCGGCGGTCAGGCCGGACTGCAGGGTGGCCGGCTGGCTGCCCATGTCGGCCAGCAGGTTCACGGTGGCCTGCCGCACGGCCGGGTCGGAGGTGCCGGTCTGCAGGGCGTGCTCGTCGTCCAGCCCCCACGCCCACTGGATGGAGCCGGCCCCGAACACCAGGGCGCCGCTGGCGGCCCGGTACAGGCTCAGGTGGTGCGTCGCGGTGCCCGGACCGTAGGTGGCGCCGTAGTCCTGCAGCTTGCTGGAGATGCTCTCGGTGGTGGTCGACAGGTGGATCAGCCCCGGTGGCCGGGCGCCGTTGTCCGGGCTCTCGTCCCACTCGTAGCCCAGGATCCCCGAACCGAGCGTGGTCTCCTGGGTCGCGCCGAGGGAGGCCACCCGGGTACCCCGCCAGAACCGCAGCTGCCCGTCGGTGCCGTCCACGGTCATGTCGGTCGTGCAGCAGTTCGCGGAGAAGATCGTCCCGGTCAGCGCGTTCTCCGGTCTCCCGCCGTCGCCGGGCGGGCTGAACCTCGGGTCCCGCCAGGTGCCGGTCCAGGTGGCGGCTCCGGCGGGGTCGAACTTCCTGCTCTCCAGGGTCTCCTTGTACGTCACCAGCGTGCGGTGGGCGGCGCCCCCGGTGACGATGCTGTTCTCCCAGCGGGTCTTCCAGAACACCTCGTTGCCGCTGAAGAAGGCGAGGTTGACCCCGGCGTTGCGGGCCGCCTCCACGTTCGTCCGCTGGCCGCCGGACCAGTACTCGTCGTGACCCACGGACAGGAACGTCTTGTGGTTCCTGATCAGGTTGCCGCGCCGGTCGCTGTCGATCCCGGTGGTGTAGCTGGTGTCGTACCCGTTGGCCTCGAGGAAGCGCACCATCGGGTACTCGGCGTTCCAGACGAAGTCGTGCTCGGTGTCGCCGCTGTTGGTGCTGAACGGGCGGTTGTAGCTCACCTTGTACGCCCGTCCCGCCGGGCTGCCCACGTACAGGCTGTTGCCGCCGTAGCTGTTGTAGGCCTGCCAGGTGGTGTCGGAGGTCTGGAAGAACAGGTCGGAGGTGCTGGCGTCGTTCCGGACGACGAAGACGATGTGGCTGACCGTCGACCCGGACACCAGCTTGGCGAAGTAGATGCCCGGACACCGCGGTGGCCGGCACCGCCCAGGACGCGGTCTGGGCCCAGTTCCCGCAGTCGACCAGGCCGGTGCTGGACTGGGTCTGGCAGGCCGGCTGCGTGGTCCGGGTGCCGACCGTGATGGTGGTGATCTTGCGGGCGCCGAGGCCGCCGTAGTAGCCCATCCGGTAGATGTCCATCCGGTAGCGACGCCAAGCGTCGTCTTGACCTTGAAGCCGATGGTGGAGCCGCGGTTGACGCTGATGTCGGTGGCGAAGCCCTGCAGGGCGCTGCTGCCGGAGCCGCTGATCCCCCACTCGCTCTCGGGGTTGCCGGGCTTGGTGTTCTCGCAGGCGATCTCGTTGGTCACCGGAGCGTCGCACGGAGCGGCGACGCTGGCGGGCGCCGGCAGCGCGACCAGCAGGGTCAGGGCGAGGGCGAGCACCTGCAGACAGCTGAGGGCACTCCGGCGGATCGCGACCTCGCGGTCGGTCGAGCCTGGTCGTTCTGCGTCATCTCGCATCACCCCTGGCCTAGAGCCGTGAGGGCGTGCTCGCGATACATGTCTGCTCGACCTGTGCGCTCGTCCGCGATCCCCGCAGATGGCACCGAGCGGCGCTGCTGCCCCCTGGGCGGAGTCAAGCACCAACTGGCCGGCTGCGATGCCGAAGTGAAAAACCAGCCGTCGGCGGGCCGACCGCGGAGCGATTTCACCGCGCGGGGGAGCCCTCCCGGGGCGGCTCGGTCCGCAGCGAGCGCGGCAGGTCCCGGCGGGGGCGCTGGCGCACCGTCGGGGACGGGGCCGGGCGCCGACTAGAGTTCCTCCTTTGCGTCCCTCGAAGGAGGAGCCCATGAGCTCGCCCCGGATCGGCAAGCTGGCCGACCAGATCAAGGTCATCGTGGCCGAGATGCTGGAGCGGCGGATCAAGGACCCGCGGCTCGGCTTCGTCACGGTCACCGACGTCCGGCTCACCGGCGACAGCCGTGAGGCCACGGTGTTCTACACGGTGCTGGGCACGGCCGAGGAGCAGGCGGGTACGGCCGCGGCCCTGACCTCGGCCACCGGGCTGCTGCGATCCACCGTCGGCAAGCAGCTCGGGCTGCGGTTCGCGCCGACGCTGGCCTTCATCCCTGACTCCGTACCCGAGACGGCCCGCCAGCTCGACGACCCTGCTGGCCGAGGCCCGCAGCAGCGACGCGAAGGTGGCCGAGCAGGCGGCGTCGGCGGCCTACGCCGGCGAGGCCGACCCGTACAAGCGCGAGGAGGACGAGTCCGACGAAGCCGACCGGAGCGACTAGCGACGCCGTGTCCGGCGTGCTGGTGGTCGACAAGCCGGGCGGGATCACCTCCCACCAAGTGGTCGCCCGGGTCCGGCGGCTCGCCCGCACCCGCAAGGTCGGCCACGCCGGCACCCTGGACCCGATGGCCACCGGCGTACTGGTGCTCGGCATCGAGCGCGCCACGCGGCTGCTGGGTCACCTCAGCCTGACCGACAAGAGCTACACCGCCACGATCCGGCTGGGAGCGAGCACGGTGACCGACGACGCCGAGGGCGACTTGATGTCCGCCCCCGGTGCCGCCGGGGTCAGCGACGACGCCGTACGCGACGCGCTGGCGACCCTGCGGGGAGACCTGCTGCAGGTGCCGAGCTCGGTGTCCGCGATCAAGGTCGGCGGCGTGCGCTCCTACACCCGCGTCCGGTCCGGGGCCGAGGTGTCGCTCCCCGCCCGTCCGGTGCGGGTCACCCGGTTCGTCTGCACTGCCTTGGAGCGGGTCGAGGTGGACGGCCGGACCATGATCGACTGCCGGGCTGAGGTGGACTGCTCGACCGGCACCTACGTCCGAGCCCTGGCCCGCGACCTCGGCGGCGCGCTCGGCTGCGGCGGTCATCTGACGGCGCTGCGCCGGACCCGGGTCGGTCCGTTCGGACTCGACGCCGCTCAGGGCATCGACGGCGGGCTCCCGCTGAGCGTGATCCCGATGGTCGAGGTGGCCCGCCGGTGCTTCCCCACCCTGGTGGTCGACGAGGCACAGCAGGCGCTGATCCGCAACGGCCGTCGGCTGGAGCGGCTGAGCCTGCCGGGCAGCCCGACCGCGGTGATCGGCCCGGAGCAGGAGTTCCTCGCCCTCTACCGCACCGACGGTGCGGACGCGGTCGCCGAGGCTGTGTTCTGCGGGTGAGCCGGCGGCGTCCGGCGAGCGCGTCAGGCGCCCCCATCGGCGGTGGTTAACTGTCCGATGCCGAGCGCGCGAGGCGCCCGGTGGGAGCGCCAGGCGGAGATCCGATGGCGGGCGGTCCGGTCGTGGTGATCGGCAACTTCGACGGCGTGCACCGGGGCCACGTGTCGCTGGTGCGGTCCGCAGCGGCCGCCGAGCCCGGCGCCCGGGTGGTGGCCGTCACGTTCTGGCCGCACCCCATGTCGGTCATCCGCCCGGACCAGGCGCCGCTGCTGCTCAGCTCCCTCGACCGGCGCACCGAGCTGCTGCACGAGGCCGGGGTGGACGAGGTGGTCGTGGTGCCGTTCACCGCCGAGGTCGCCCAGTGGAGTCCGGCCGAGTTCGTCGAGCGCGTGCTGCGGCCGCTGCACCCCGCGCGCATCGTGGTCGGGGAGAACTTCCGCTTCGGGTTCCGCGCGGCCGGCGACGTCGCCGCACTGACCGAGCTCGGGGCCGGCGCGTTCGCCGTGCAGGCGGTGCCGCTGGTCACCGACGGTACCCAGCCCGACTCCTCGACCTTGATCCGGCACGCGGTGGCCGAGGGCGACTTCGGCCGGGTGCGCGAGCTCAGTGACCAGTCGTTCCGCTTCTCCGGGGTGGTGGTGCGTGGCGACCAGCGTGGCCGCCAGATGGGGTTCCCGACGGCGAACGTCCCGGTGGCGCCGGGGATGGCCGTACCCGCCGACGGGGTCTACGCCGGGTGGGTGCAGCGGCTGGACGTGCCGTCGCCGCGCTGGCCGGCCGCCATCTCGGTCGGCACCAACCCCACCTTCGACGGCGTCGAGCGCCGCGTCGAGGCGTACGTGCTGGATCGCGACGACCTCGAGCTGTACGGCGTCGAGATCGCGATCGAGTTCTACGCCCGGTTGCGAGGGCAGGTGAAGTACGAGGGGATGCCGGCGCTGGTCAAGCAGATGCACGCCGACGTCGAGCAGGTGCGGGTGCTGCTGCACCAGCTCTGAGCTGCGGTCTCCGGCCCTGCGCCGTCGACGCCCGGCCCGGTCAGGGACGCCGGATCCGGACCTGGGCGCGGCCAGCTCGCTCACCGTCGCCTCGGCGAGCACGCCCGGCCCCGGCACCAGGGCGTTCGCGGTGCCGGCCGCCGTCGCGGTGCGCAGCGCGGTCTCCAGCGGTGCGCCGCGGTCCAGCTCGGCGATCAGCCCGCCGAGGAACGCGTCGCCGCTGCCGACCGGGAACGACCCCCGGACCCCCGGCACAGAGGCGACCCCGGTCCGGTCCCGTCGTCGGCCAGGGCGCCCAGATGGGCGTCGGTCAGCACCACCAAGCCCGCGGTGCGCGAGCGGATGGCCTCCGCCATGGTGGCCAGCTCGGTGGCTGGCGGGCACCTCGAGCAGGTCGGCCGCCTCGTACCGGTTGATCTTGACCACCGCCGGCCGGGCGTCCACCGCGGCGGGCAGAGCGGGTCCGTGGGTGTCCAGGGCCACCCGGAGCCCGGCGGCGGCGCCGATCCGGACCAGGTCGGCGATCGCGTCGAGGGCCAAGCTCCTTCGGCGGTCCGCCCGAGATCGACAGCCAGCCGGGCCGCGAGCCGCCACCGTGGCGGTGAGCGAGGCGCAGAAGCTCGACCAGACCTCGGGCGGGATCGGCTCGGCGTACTGGTAGACCTCGGTCAGGGCCCCGCTGACCGAGGACGCGATGGAGACGCAGGTGCGCGTCTCGGCCGCGGTGGCGACGTCGACCACCCGGATCCCGGCCTGCACCAGGGCGGCATGCAGGAAAGCGCCGGTCGGACCGCCGAGCACGGCCACCACCGCCGTGTCCGCCCCCAGCGCCGACGCCGCCCGGGCCATGTTGAGGGGCTTGCCGCCGGCGCAGCGGACGGCCTCGGTCGGCCGGTGGATCTCACCGAGCCGCAGGTCGGGCACCACGTAGGTGAGGTCCAACGACGGCGTCAACCCGGCCACGGTGAGCACAGGGGGACCCTATCCGCCACTCCATCGGTATCAGCGCCGCCGCCGGCCCCTCCAACGGCTGATCGGGCGTTGCCCGGGACGGAGCCGAAGGACGTGCCCAGTGAGCAGGTCAGTGAGCAGGTCGGTGAGGTCGGTGAGCAGGTCGCCGCGCCGCACCGCGCGCTGGTCGTGGATCGTCTGGCTCGGGCTGGCGCTGTGCGGGCTGGGGGTGCTGGAGGCGACCGAGTCGGCCGCCGCGGTGGCCCAGGCCGTCGTGGTCGCCGTCGGGACGGCCCCCGCGTCGGGGGGTCCCACGTTCGCCGAGGTGTTCGGCGACTCGGTGTTCGGACTCGACCTCCAGACGGTGGGTGCGGCCCTGTGCTCGGTGGGAGCGCTGGCCGTCGGCCTCGGCGCGGTCCGGCGGACCCGCGGCTGACCGTCGGTGCGGCCGGCCCCGACAGAGCACTCCCCACCCGCCTCGGCGCGACGATTCGGCCGGCATCCCCCCGGCTGATAGCCTTGGATCGCCGTTCGAACGGCCGCGGAACACGAAGAGCTTCCACCTCACATCAGGTGAGACCCCGGGTAGGCCGGGTGCGGAGGCGCCGCGCAGCGGGAAACCGAGAGGAGAACAGTGTCGATCGACGCTGCCGAGAAGAGCAAGATCATCGCCGAGTATGCGACCAGCGAGGGTGACACGGGTTCTCCCGAGGTCCAGGTCGCGATCCTCACCAAGCGCATCGCGCACCTGACCGAGCACCTCAAGGAGCACAAGCACGACCACCACAGCCGTCGTGGCCTGATGCTCCTGGTCGGTCAGCGCCGCCGGCTGCTCAACTACACCGCCAAGACCGACATCGAGCGGTACCGGTCGCTGATCGAACGCCTCGGCCTCCGCCGCTGACCTGCACCAGCGGTTCTCCGCAGCCCTCCGGGGCCGAGGAGGGCCGCTGGTCCGCTTTCACCCACAACTTCATCAGCAGCAGAACCAATTCGGTGATTGCATCCCACACACGCTCAACGCGCAGGGTCTCGGTCTCCGGTAGTGATCTTCGGGAACCGTCGTCACGGCGGCGCCCCGCGGGTCTCGATCGAAGACCGGCCTGCTGAGCCGGGAGCGCGACCGGCCCGCCGCCCCAGTGCGGCGACGGCCCGAGCCTCACCTGGTGTGCGGATGCAATCCGCAACGGTGCTGAGAACCAGCACCAGAACAGGAGCATCCCGTGGAGGGACCCGACCTTCAGTTCACTGAAGCCATCATCGACAACGGAGCGCACGGCAAGCACGTGGTCCGCTTCGAGACGGGCCTGCTGGCCCGTCAGGCCGCCGGCTCGGCGACCGTCTTCCTGGACGACGACACCATGCTGTTGTCGGCCACCACTGCGCAGAGCAAGCCGCGCGACGCCATCGACTTCTTCCCTCTGACGGTGGACGTCGAGGAGCGGATGTACGCCCTGGGCCGGATTCCCGGCTCGTTCTTCCGCCGTGAGGGCCGCCCCTCCGAGGGCGCCATCCTCACCTGCCGGCTGATCGACCGGCCGCTGCGCCCCTGCTTCGTCAAGGGCCTGCGCAACGAGGTCCAGGTCGTCGTCACCGTGATGGCTCTGAACCCCAACAAGACCTACGACGTCGTCGCCATCAACGCCGCGTCGCTGTCCACCACGCTCGCCGGTCTGCCGTTCACCGGCCCCGTCGGCGGCGTCCGGGTCGCCCTGATCGGCGACCAGTGGGTCGGATTCCCCGACGTCGACCAGCTGGCGGAGTCCAGCTTCGACATGGTCGTCGCGGGCCGCGTGCTGGCCGACGGCGACGTCGCGATCATGATGGTCGAGGCCGAGTCCACGCTGCACACCTGGGACCTGGTCCGCTCCGGGGCGACGGCGCCCACCGAGCCCGTGGTGGCCGCCGGCCTGGAGGCGGCCAAGCCGTTCATCAAGGCGCTATGCGACGCCCAGGCCGAGCTGGTGGCCAAGTTCCCCAAGGAGACGGCCGAGTTCCCGATCTTCCTGGACTACGCCGACGACGTGTACGCCGCCGTGGCCGACGCCGCCACCGCTGCGCTGTCGAAGGCCCTGACGATCGCCGACAAGCAGGACCGTGAGGAGGCCACCGAGTCCCTCAAGGCCACGGTCAAGGACCAGCTGTCCGGCCAGTTCGAGGGGCGCGACAAGGAGATCAGCGGCGCGTACCGGGCACTGACCAAGAAGCTCGTCCGGCAGAAGATCCTCACCGACAAGGTGCGCATCGACGGCCGGGGGCTGACCGACATCCGGACGCTGTCCGCCGAGGTCGCCGTCGTGCCGCGCGTGCACGGCTCGGCCCTGTTCCAGCGCGGGGAGACCCAGATCCTGGGCGTCTCCACGCTGAACATGCTGGGGATGGAGCAGAAGCTCGACACCCTGGCGCCGGAGACCTCCAAGCGGTACATGCACAACTACAACTTCCCGCCCTACTCCACCGGTGAGACCGGTCGGGTGGGCTCGCCGAAGCGGCGGGAGATCGGCCATGGCGCGCTGGCCGAACGGGCTCTGCTGCCCGTGTTGCCAACCCGCGAGGAGTTCCCGTACGCCATCCGGCAGGTGTCGGAGGCGCTCAGCTCCAACGGCTCCACCTCGATGGGCTCGGTCTGCGCCTCGACGCTGGCCCTGCTCAACGCCGGGGTGCCGCTGCGCGCCCCGGTTGCGGGGATCGCGATGGGCCTGGTCTCCGACACCGTCGACGGGCAGACGGAGTACGTCGCGCTGACCGACATCCTCGGTGCCGAGGACGCCTACGGCGACATGGACTTCAAGGTCGCCGGCACCAGCGAGTTCATCACCGCCCTGCAGCTGGACACCAAGCTCGCCGGCATCCCCGCCTCCGTGCTGGCGTCGGCGCTGGACCAGGCCAAGGACGCCCGCACCACCCTCCTGGAGGTGATGGGCGAGGCGATCGACGGCCCGGACGAGATGAGCCTGTACGCCCCGCGGATCATCACGATCACGATCCCCGTCGACAAGATCGGCGAGGTGATCGGGCCCAAGGGCAAGGTGATCAACCAGATCCAGGACGACACCGGTGCCCAGATCAGCATCGAGGACGACGGGACGATCTACGTCGGCGCGGACTCCGGCGACAAGGCCGAAGCCGCCCGCGCCATGATCAACGCGATCGCCAACCCGACCATGCCGGAGAAGGGCGAGCGCTACCTCGGCACCGTGGTCAAGACCACCGCGTTCGGCGCTTTCGTCTCGCTGCTACCGGGCAAGGACGGCCTGCTGCACATCTCCAAGCTGCGGCCGCTCGCCGGCGGCAAGCGGGTGGAGAACGTGGACGACGTGGTCAGCGTCGGTCAGAAGATCCAGGTCGAGATCAACGAGATCGACGACCGCGGCAAGCTGTCACTGGTTCCGGTGGTCGAGGAAGAGGTCTCGGTCTGACCCGCAGCATCCCCGCGCCGCTCGACGGGCTGCTGTGAGCCCAGGCTCCCGCGCACGCCGTACGTCCCGGCCACCCCTGGTGGCCGGTGACCTACGGCGTGACGTGCTTCCGAACGGCTTGCGGGTGGTCACCGAGCAGGTGCCGGCGAGCCGCACCTTCAGCGTCGGGTACTTCGTCCCGGTCGGGTCGCGGCACGAGACCGCGAAGCTCAGCGGAGCCTCGCACTTCCTCGAGCACGTGCTGTTCAAGGGCACCCGCCGGCGCAGCGCCGAGGAGATCTCGATCGCGGTCGAGTCCGTCGGCGGGGACCTGAACGCCTACACGGCCAAGGAGCACACCTGCTTCTACGGTCGGGTCCTCGACGCCGACGCTGAGCTGGCCGTCGACGTGCTGAGCGACATGATCACCTCGTCACTGGTGCGCAGCATCGACGTGGACGCCGAGCGGGCCGTCATCCTCGACGAGCTCGCCATGCACGCCGACGACCCGGGTGAGGTCGCCGCGGAGCTGGTCGCGGGAAGCCTGTTCGGGCACGACGGGCTGGGGGCCCCGGTCGTGGGGTCGCCCGAGTCCGTCACGGCCATGAGCCGGCAGCAGGTGGCCCGGCACTGGAACCGCCACTACCGGGCGGACACGATGGTGGTGGCCGCCACCGGCCGGGTCGACCACGACCGGCTGCTGGAGCTGCTGGCCCCACTGGGCGAGCAACCGGTCCCCGGCCTGGTCCGTCCGCCCCGACCGACCGCGGTGACCGGGCAGGGCGGCGTCGTGACGGCGGTCCGGGGCGTCGAGCAGTCCACCGCCGTGCTGGCCTTCGCCGGCCCGGGGCTGTTCGACCTGCGGCGGCCCGCACTGGGGCTGCTCTCGGTCATCGTCGGCGGCGGCATGTCGTCCCGGCTGTTCCTGGAGGTCCGGGAGAAGCGCGGCCTGACGTACGGGATCGACGCGGGCGAGACGGCCTACACCGACGCCGGGCTCTGGACGGTGGAGTGGCAGTGCGCCCCCGAACGGCTCACCGACATCACCGCCCTGGTCCGCCAGATCCTCCTCGACGTGGCCGAGCACGGCGCGACCGAGGCCGAGCTGGCCCGGGCCAAGGGGCAGATGCGCGGCCAGACCATGCTCGGGTACGAGGGGCCGGTGAGCCGGATGAGCCGGCTCGGCAGCAACGCTCTGGTCGGGGACGACCGCAGCCTCAACGACCTGCTCGACGGTTACGACGCGGTGGACGCGGCCGACCTCCAGCGGGTTGCCGCTGACCTGTTCACCCAGCGGCCGGTGCTGGCGGTGGTCGGACCCCGGGTGGCCACGCGCGGGATCCGGCTGGTGCTGCGAGACTGGCCGGGCTGAGCCGCACGCCGGCCGGCCGACCGGACGGAGGCAGCTGCAGATGACGACGGTGGCGGTGCTGGGCGCCCGCGGACGGATGGGGGCGGAGGTCTGTCGGGCGGTGGAGGCCGCCGAGGGGCTGGAGCTCGTTGCGGCCCTCGAGGTGGGCGACGACCGGGCCGAGGCCGAGTCGGCGCAGGTGGCCGTCGACTTCACCCATCCCGATGCCGTGCTCGCGAACCTGGGGTGGTGCATCGACCGCGGCATCCACGTGGTGGTGGGGACGACCGGTTTCGATCAGGACCGGCTGCAGCAGGTCCGGCGCCTGCTGTCCGGCCGCCCCGAGGTCGGCGTCGTGGTCGCCGCCAACTTCTCCGTCGGCGCCGTGCTGATGATGAGCTTCGCCGAGCAGGCGGCGCGGTTCTACGAGAGCGTGGAGATCGTCGAGCTGCACCACCCGGACAAGGCGGACGCACCGTCCGGCACCGCCGCGGCCACCGCCCGCCGGATCGCCGCCGCCCGGCAACGCGCCGGCCTGGACCCCCCACCCGACGCCACCGTGCAGGAGCTGCCCGGGGCCCGGGGCGCCACGGTCGACGACATCCGCGTCCACGGCGTCCGCCTCCGCGGGCTGGTCGCGCACCAGGAGGTGCTGTTCGGGGCCGAGGGGGAGACCCTCACCATCCGCCACGACTCCCTCGACCGGGTGTCCTTCATGCCCGGGGTGATCGCCGCGGTCCGGGCCGTGCCCGACCGACCCGGGCTGACCGTGGGCATCGAGCCGATCCTCGGGCTGGACGCGCGATGAGCGACCCCGTCGGGTCCGGCCCGCTGCCACCCCACCGGTCGGCTCGGCCGGGTCGGCCGGCCGCGGACCCGCCGCCGCCCCCGGCGGCGCCCCGACGGGAGTGGCGCCGGTTCGCCCCGCTGATCACCGTGATGGTCATCGTGCTGATCGTGGCCGCCCTGGTCGTCGGCGGCGACCGCGTGGCGGTCTGGGCCGCGGAGCGGACCGCGGCCGGTCAGCTGCAGAGCCAGCTGGCGACCCCGCAGCGCCCGGCGGTGGACTTCGCCGGCTTCCCGTTCCTGAACCAGGTGGTCCGCGGACGCTACGACTCCGTCCACGTGGTCGCTGACGGCGCCGAGGTCCCGGTGGCCGACCACGACCCGGTCGCCGTCGCGCACGCCGACGTCACCCTCAACCAGGTGAGCACCACGAACCGGTTCCAGACCATCCGGGCCGGGACCGCCGAGGGGTCGTTCCTGCTCACCTACGACACTGTCTCGCAGCTGACCGGGCTCGATGTCGAGCCCGCCGAGGGTGGCGCCGTGCGGGTGCGGTTCACGGTGCCGATCGGCTCGTTCCAGGTCAGCGGTGTCGCAACCGGGCGGCCGGTGCTGGACGACGACGCGCGCCGGCTGACCTTCGAGGACGTCTCGGTGTCGCTGACCTCCGGTGGCGGCGAGCAGTCGGTCGCCGACGCGGTCGGCCGGTTGGTGCTCGGACCGGTCCCCCTTGACGCGCTGCCGTACGACCTGCAGCTGAGCGGCCTGGAGGTGCGCCAGGACGGGGTCCTGGTCTCGGGCACCGGGACCGACATCCCGATCCGCGGCTGAGCCGCGGCCGAGGGGCGGACCTCACTCGCCGGTGGCGCGGGGGCGGGTGCGGGACCTGCGCGGCCGACCCGCCGACGCGGCCCTCCGGGCGGGGCCTCAGCCGACGGCCTCGGAGAGGTCGGTGTGCAGCCGGATCTGCCTCAGCCGCGCGTCCTCGTCCTCGAGGGTGCCCAGCTCGCGATGCGCGCCGTCGGACGCCCAGCCGGCGTCGAGCAGGAACCGGCGCAGCCCGTCGTCGGTGGTGGGTACCCAGATGGTGGCGCGGGTGAACCCGTCGGCCCGCAGGGTGTCGGCGCAGGCGTTCAGCAACCGGGAGCCGTGCCCGCGGCGGCGGGCCACCGGGTCGATGGCGATCTCGGCGATGGCCCCGTCGCGCCCGGACTCGGCGTCGGCGTCGGGGCTCGGGGTCGTCGCGGCGAAGCCGACGACCGTCGTGTCGCGCAGGGCCACGAGAACTCGACAGCGCGCATCCGGCGGCCGGCTGATCGAGCGGTTCCAGTCTTCGGTGACGGCGGGCAGATCGGCGATCTCCAGCAGGTCCTGAGACAGCCGGGGGTCGGCGTGAGCGGCCCACGCCCGGCGCTGGACGGCAGCGATCAGACCAGCCTCCTGCGGGAGCGCCAGGCGGACGGAGTCGGCGGTCTGCGGGGGGGTCGGCACGGCGCAAACCTAGCTGCCGGTCGGGGTGTGAGGTAGATCACACCCTCTCGACTTCACGTTCCGGTGATCCATCCGCGAAGATATCTACGAAGTCCGTGATTACCTGAACCCCCGAGCAGGCAATCACGGACTTCGCTACGTCCGGGGCCGGTCGGTCGCCGGAGGTCAGCACTCCCGACGCGCGGCAGCACCCGGCAGACGGCGGACGCGCGCGGAACCGCCCCGGACCAGCGGGCCAAGGCCGCCTCACCAGGTGAAGCGGGTGCAGTCGGTGGGGAACGCGAACCAGGCCAGGGCCCGGCGCGGGATGAGCACGCGGAGGCCGCCGCCGTCCTCGGCGGCCCAGGAGTCCGGGCCGGGCGAGTAGCCCGCCGTGTGGTACTTCGCGAAGGCGGCGGACAGCCGCGCACCCAGGTCGCCGGGGTCGGCCCGGGTCGGCTCGGAGACGCCGTTGACCATCACCGCCTCGGTGCCGCTCTCCAGGCTCATCGCGCACGCCGGGTTGGTCCGCAGGTTGCGGGCGTGCCGAGTGGTCGGCGCGCCGTCGTAGTAGAACCGGCTGTCCAGCCACACGCCCCAGCGGGGCACCAGGTGTGGCGTGCCGTCGGGTCGCACGGTGGCCATCCAGTAGTGCAGGGACTCCACCAGCTTCTGCTCCACCTGGGCCCAGTCGAGCAGACCCGTGCTCGTGGTCGGCAGTCCGTATCCGTCCGGCAGGTCCGGCCGTGACGCGCGTGGCGCTGTGTTCTCCATCCGCGCACCGTAGCGCCGACCGACGACACCGTGCCCCGAGGTCCTCGGCGTCGGGTTCGGCCGCCTCGCAACGGCAGCAGGGGACCGCAGCCGCCGACAGCCGAGCCCATCGGCCGCGTCGCGCGCAGGGCACCCGCAGGGGCTGAGTAGCCTGTGCCGGTGGCCGCCAGCAACCTCCAGACCCCTCCCACCCTGCCGCCGGGACGGTTGCGCATCATTCCGCTGGGCGGTCTGGGCGACATCGGTCGCAACATGACGGTCTTCGAGATCGACGGGTCGCTGCTGCTGGTCGACTGCGGTGTGCTCTTCCCCGAGGACGACCACCCGGGCGTCGACCTGATCCTGCCGGGCTTCGACGCCATCGCCGACCGGCTGGACGACGTGGTCGGCCTGGTCCTCACCCACGGTCACGAGGACCACATCGGCGGCGTGCCGTACCTGCTGCGTCAGCGTCCCGACATTCCGCTGATCGGCTCCCGCCTCACCTTGGCCCTGCTGCAGGAGAAGATCCGGGAGCACCGGATCCGGGGGACCGACACCACCGTCGTCACCGACGGTGAGCACCGCCGGGTCGGCCCGTTCGCCCTGGAGTTCGTGGCCGTCAACCACTCCATCCCCGACGCCCTGGCCGTCTCCATCAGCACCGACGCCGGCACCGTGCTGCACACCGGCGACTTCAAGATGGACCAGCTGCCGCTCGACGGTCGGCTGACCGACCTGCGGGCCTTCGCCCGGCTCGGTGAGCGGGGCGTGGACCTGTTCATGGTCGACTCGACCAACGCCGAGGTGCCCGGCTTCACCACGCCCGAGCGCAACATCACCCCCGCCCTCGATGCCGTGTTCTCCCGCAGCCGCCAGCGCGTCATCGTGGCCTGCTTCGCCTCCCACGTGCACCGCGTCCAGCAGGTGATGGACGCCGCCGTCGCGCACGGCCGCAAGGTGGTCTACGTCGGGCGTTCGATGCTCCGCAACATGGGCGTGGCGCGCGACCTGGGCTACCTCAAGGTCCCTGAGAACACGTTGATCGAGCTCCGGGACATCGACAACTTCAAGCCCGAGGACGTGGTGATCATCTCCACCGGCTCGCAGGGCGAGCCGCTCTCGGCCCTGTCGCGGATGGCCAACCGGGAACATCCGGTGATCACGCTCCGGGCCGGCGACACCGTGGTCCTGGCCAGTTCGCTGATCCCGGGCAACGAGAGCTCGGTGTACCGGGTGATCAACGGCCTCAGCCGGCTCGGTGCGCAGGTGGTGCACAAGGGCAACGCCCTGGTGCACGTCTCCGGTCACGCCAGCGCCGGCGAGCTGCTCTACGCCTACAACCTCGTGAAGCCCAAGAACGTGATGCCGGTGCACGGCGAGGTGCGGCACCTGATCGCCAACGGCGACCTCGCGGTGGCCACCGGTGTGCCCCGCCAGCGGACCCTGATCGTCGAGGACGGCTCGGTGGTCGACCTGGACAAGGGTCGCGCGCGGGTGGTCGGCAAGATCGACTGCGGCTACATCTTCGTCGACGGGACCACCGTCGGCGACATCTCCGAGGCCTCTCTGACCGACCGTCGGATCCTCGGCGAGGAGGGCTTCATCTCGGTCATCGTGGTGATCAACATCACCGCCGCCAAGATCGTCAGCGGGCCCGACATCCACGCCCGCGGGTTCCTGGAGGACGACCGGGCCTTCGACCCGGTCCGACCCCTGCTGGTGACCGCCCTGGAGCAGGCCCTGGCCGAAGGGGTCGACGACCCGCACCGTCTGCAGCAGGTGCTCCGGCGCCGGATCGGCAAGTGGGTCAACGACGCCCACCGCCGCCGGCCGATGATCGTCCCGGTGGTCATCTCCGCGTGATGCTCGCCTCCGCTGCGCCCCGGCGGGCTAGGTTTTCGCCATGGGGTACCTGGAGGAGCACCGACGCAGTCTGAGGGACCCTGAGGGGTTCTGGCGGGAGCAGGCCACGGCCGTCGACTGGTTCCGGCGCCCGGACGCGATCCTGGACCCTGCCCGCGCGCCGGCGTACCGGTGGTTCCCCGACGCCACCCTCAACACCAGCTACAACGCACTCGACCGGCACGTCGTGCGGGGCCGGGGCGAGCAGCCGGCCCTGGTCTTCCACTCGGGGGTGACGGGGGAGCGCCGGACCTACAGCTACGCCGAGCTGCTGGAGCGCGTGGCCCAGCTCGGTGGCGCCCTGCGTGGGCTCGGGGTGGGACCCGGGGACCGGGTGGTGATCTACCTGCCGATGATCCCGGAGGCGGCCATGGCCATGCTGGCCTGCGCCCGGATCGGGGCCGTGCACTCGGTGGTGTTCGGCGGCTTCGCGCCCGCCGAGCTGGCCGCCCGGATCGAGGACGCCCGCCCCCGGGTCGTCATCTCCGCCTCCTGCGGGCTGGAGGGGGCCAAGACCATCGCGTACAAGCCGATGCTGGACGCCGCCCTGGAGCGCAGCGCGCATCGGCCTGACTACTGCGTGATCCTGCAGCGACCGCAGATGCGGGCCGAGCTGACCGAGCCACGGGACCTCGACTTCGGCCTGCTGATGCGTCCCGGGAGGTTCGAACCGGCCGTGCCGGTGGAGGTGGCGGCGACCGACCCGCTGTACGTCCTCTACACCTCCGGCACCACCGGCAAGCCCAAGGGGATCGTGCGGGACCAGGGCGGCCACGCGGTGGCCCTGGCTTACTCGATGCGCGCGATCTACGACGTCGGGCCGAGCGACGTGATGTTCACCGCCAGCGATGTCGGGTGGGTGGTCGGCCACTCCTACATCGTGTACGCGCCGCTGTTGGTCGGGGCCACCACCGTGCTGTACGAGGGAAAGCCCGTCGGCACACCCGACGCGGGGGAGTTCTGGCGGGTGGTGGCCGAGCACCGGGTGAAGGTGATGTTCGCCGCCCCCACCGCCCTGCGGGCCATCCGTGCGGTCGACCCCGAGGCGGAGCTGCTGCATCGCCACGACATCTCCAGCCTGCAGACGCTGTTCCTGGCCGGGGAGCGGCTGGACCCCGACACCTACCACTGGGCCACCGACCGGCTCGGGGTGCCCGTGGTGGACCACTGGTGGCAGACCGAGACCGGGTGGCCCATCGCTGCCAGCCCGCGCGGGCTCGAACCCCTCCCGCTCAAGCCCGGGTCGCCGTCGGTGGCCGTACCCGGGTACGACGTGTGCGTCCTCGGCCGCGACGGCAGCCGTCTTGGCGCCGACCAGGAGGGGGCGGTGGCCATCGGCCTGCCGCTCCCACCCGGCACTCTGACCGGGATCTGGGGGGACGACCAGCGGCTCGTCGACGCCTACCTCTCGACCTTTCCCGGTTACTACCTCACCGGCGACGGGGGATACCTCGACGGGGACGGCTACCTGCACGTGATGGGGCGAACGGACGACGTCATCAACGTGGCCGGCCACCGGCTGTCGACCGGGGCCATGGAGGCCGTACTCGCTTCGCACCCGGCGGTCGCGGAGTGCGCGGTGATCGGGGTGGTCGACGAGCTCAAGGGTCAGGTGCCGCGTGGTCTGGTCGTGCTCAGGGCGGGGACCGAGCAGGAGCCCTCGGAGGTGGCCGCTGAGCTGGTGGCGCTGGTCCGGGCCGAGATCGGCGCGGTGGCCTCGTTGCGGCAGGTCGACGTCGTGGCGGCGCTGCCCAAGACCCGTTCGGGCAAGATCCTGCGAAAGACGATGCGTGAGATCGCCGCTGGGCATCCCGGCGCCGTGCCGGCGACGGTCGAGGACGCCTCGGTGGTGGAGAGCCTGCGGCCGCTGCTGCGCCCGACCTGAGGCGCCCCCGCACTCGGCGGGGGCCTCGCACACGAGGGGCGCCAACCGGGCCCGCCCACCGAGGTCCGGGACGCAAAAAGGACCTGCCCCGGTGTCGGGGCAGGTCCGGGTGGAGCCGGGGTCAGCGGGTGACCTTGCCGGCCTTCAGGCAGGAGGTGCAGACGTTCAGTCGCTTGGGGGTGCCGGCCACCACGGCGCGGACGCGCTGGATGTTGGGGTTCCAGCGGCGGTTGGTCCTCTTCTTGGACCAGGGGACGTTGTGGCCGAAGCCGGGCCCCTTGGCGCAGACGTCACATACGGCAGCCACTGGAGTCTCTCCCACTCACACGATCGAACTCGAACACGGGTTGCACCGGCATGGCGAGGTATCCGACTCCGTGCGGGCAACCGGAACAGCGTACCCGACCGCTCCCGAGCGGGGCGAATCGTGACGGGCGCCGCGCTCGTCAGCAGCCGGGCGCCGGCCGAGGCCGCGGATAGGCTACCTGCGTGCCGGAAGCCGTCACCCCCTTCGGTGGAGCCGTGGCCACGGCTCCGCTCGACCCGTGGGCGGTGTGCCGGCGGTGGCTGCACCGCTCGCACGAGGTGCTGGCGGCTTCCAGTGACGCGCTGAACGCGATGAACGTGTTCCCGATCTCCGACTCCGACACCGGCTCGAACATCACCGTCACGCTGGCCGGCATCGCCCGGTCGGTCCCGGATCTCGGCCGGGCCGACATCGACGCCGTCGTCCAGGCCGCGATCCTGTCGGCGCACGGCAACTCCGGCGCCATCCTGGCCGAGATGATCACCAGCGTCTGTCGGGCCCTGGAGAAGGCGCCCTCCCGGGCTTCGCAGGCCGCGCCCGGCCTGGCCGTGGCCGTACTGATGCGGACCGTCGCCGAGGCGGCCACCCAGGCGGTGGCCCGGCCGGTGGCCGGAACCATCCTGACCGTCGCCGACGGGGCCGCCGAGGCGGCCGAACGGGCGGCGGCGGAGTGTCCCGGGAACGCCCTGACGGTGGCCACGGCGTCCCTGCGCGGAGCCGAGGAGGCCCTCAGCCGCACCCCCGAGCTGCTCGACGTGCTGGCCGAGGCGGGCGTGGTCGACGCCGGTGGACAGGCGTACGTGCTGCTCCTCGGGGTCCTGGTCGAGGTGCTCGGCGGACCGCCGGCCCAGCCCCTGACCGCGGTCGCGGACGCCCCGCGGCGCGACCGGGGCGGCCATGTCGGCCAGGTCGGCCGGTCGATGAGCTGGAGTACGAGGTGATGTACGCGCTCCGCGGCGCCGACGCCACCGCGCTGACCGGCCTGCGCGGGGACCTGTCGCGGATCGGGACCAGCGTGGTCGTCGTCGGGGACCAGACGATCGCGCAGGTCCACGTCCACCTGCCCGACGCCGGGGCGGCGATCGAGGCCGGGCTGGCCTACGGGACGCCGAGCCGGCTCCGGATCACGGCCCTGCCGGAGACGGCGCCGCCGACCGCGCGCAGCGTCGTCGCGGTGGTCGCCGGACCCGGCCTGGCCGCCGCGGTCAGCTCACTCGGCGGCGTCCCCGTCGTCCCGGCCGGCGCCCACGCCACCGCGGCGGAGCTGACCGAGGCGTTGGGCCGGCTCGAGGGCGACGTGGTGGTGCTCCCCAACGACATGGAGTGCCTGGAGATCGCCGGCCACCTGGCCCCGGAGCTGCGCGGCCCGCGGCGCCGGATCGCGGTGATCCCGACGGTCGCCCAGATCCAGGGTCTGGCCGCGATCGCGGTGCACGAGCCGACCGCCGACTTCGACTCGGCGGTGGTGGCCATGAGCACCACCGCCGGCCACGCCCGGCACGGCGCGGTCACCGTGGCCGAAAGCCCGGCCATGACCATGGCCGGCCGGTGCGAGGTCGGGCAGGTGCTCGGCCTCGTCGACGGCGACTTCGTGGAGATCGGCGACTCCGTGCCCGACGTCGCCTGGCGGGTGGTGCAGCGGCTGATCGCCTCGGCGGGCGGCGGCGAGCTGCTCACCCTGGTCGTCGGGGAGACCGCCGAACCCGCCGACGTCGACCGCCTCCGGGACCGGCTCCGCCGCGAGAGCCGGGTGGACGTCGAGGTGATCGAGGGCGGTCAACGCCGCTACCCGCTGCTGGTGGGGCTGGAGTAGTGGCCGCCGGGACCGCGCCGCCCGGGACGCAGGGCCCGTGGCGGACCGAGACGTACGCTCGCCTGGCCGGCCGGCTGGACGGCCTGCTGGGGGCCAAGACGGCCAAGGCCTTCGAGGCGCTGAAGGTCCGCACCCTCGGGGACCTGATGCTGCACCTGCCGCGCCGCTACCTGGCGGGCACCGAGTTGAGCGACCTGTCCACCCTCCGGCCCGGGGAGGAGGTGGCGGTGCTGGCGGAGGTCGTCGACTGCCGCACCTTCGGCATGGCGGGCGGCTCCGGGGGCCGGGGCCGCGGTGGCCCCCGGTCCCGGCTGCAGGCGGTGGTGACCGACCACAAGGGCACCCTCACCCTGGTGTTCTTCGGCTCCTCCCACCTGGTCCACTACTGGGCCGACCAGCTCACCCGCGGCTCGCGTGGCATCTTCGCGGGCAAGGTGACCGAGTTCAACCAGACGCTGCAGCTCACCCACCCCGACTTCGTGATCCTGGACGACGACGGGCACATCGTCGGCGGCGCGGAACGCAACCAGGTGATGGCGCAGGTCTCCCAGGCCGCGATGGTCGGTCTGTACCCGGCGACCGGCCAGCTGCGCACGTGGACGATCGCCCAATGCGTCGGGCTCGGCCTGGAGCATCTGGCCGGGGTCGCGGATCCGCTGCCCGCCGCGGTGCGAGCCGACGCCGGGGTGCTCGACCTGCAGACCGCCTGGCGGGCGGTGCACCAGCCGCAGACCCGCGGGGAGGTCGAGGCCGGGCGGGACCGGCTGCGCTTCGACGAGGCCTTCGCCCTCCAGCTCACGATGGCCCGGCGCCGCGCCGACGCCGCCGCGCACGGTGCTGTTCCCCGGCCCCGGCGGGCCAGTGGCCTGCTGGACGCCTTCGACGCCCGGCTGCCGTTCACGCTGACCGCCGGCCAGCGGGAGGTGAGCGCCGTCATCCTGGACGAGATCGCGCAGCCCCGCCCGATGCAGCGGCTGCTGCAGGGGGAGGTCGGGTCCGGCAAGACCGTGGTCGCGCTCCGCGCCATGCTCGCGGTCATCGACGCGGGCGGCCAGGCCGCCCTGCTGGCGCCGACCGAGGTGCTCGCCGCGCAGCACCACCAGACCATCACCCGAATGCTGGGGGACCTCGCCGGCGGCGGCATGCTGGCGGCCCACGAGCACGCCACCGACGTGGTGCTGGTGACCGGGTCGCTGACCGCGGCCCAGCGCCGGGAGGCCACGCTGCGGGTGGCCTCGGGCGAGGCGGGCATCGTGGTCGGCACCCACGCCCTGCTGAGCGCCGGGGTGCAGTTCGCCGAGCTCGGGCTGGTCGTGGTCGACGAGCAGCACCGGTTCGGGGTGGAGCAGCGCGCCGCACTGAGCGCCAAGGCGGTCCTCCGGCCGCACGTGCTGGTGATGACCGCGACGCCGATCCCGCGGTCGGTGGCCATGACGGTCTTCGGCGATCTGGAGACCTCGACGCTGCGCGAGGTCCCAGCCGGCCGCGCGGACGTCGGCACGGTGGTGGTCGACACCCGGCGGCAGCCGGCCTGGGTGGACCGGGCCTGGAGCCGGATCGTCGAGGAGGTCGGCGCCGGACGCCAGGCGTACGTGGTGTGCGGGCGGATCACCAGCACCGACAAGCCCGGCAAGGACCCCGAGAGCGCCAGCGAGAACCTCGGCGAACCCGACGGCGAGCAGGCGGCTGAGCCACCGATCGCCGTCGAGGACCTGTACGCCGAGCTGAGCGCCGGCCCGCTGGCCGAGCTGAGGGTCGAGATGCTGCACGGCCGGCTGAGCGGTGAGGTGAAGGACGCGGTGATGGGCCGGTTCGCCGCCGGTGAGACCGACGTCCTGGTCGCGACCACGGTGATCGAGGTCGGGGTCGACGTGCCGAACGCCTCGGTGATGGTGATCTGCGACGCCGACCGGTTCGGCATCTCCCAGCTGCACCAGCTGCGGGGCCGGATCGGGCGCGGAGGCCACCCAGGGGTGTGCCTGCTGCTGACCACCGTGCCGCCGGGGACCAAAGCCCGGGAGCGGCTGGACGCCGTGGCCGCCACCCGGGACGGGTTCGTCCTCGCCGAGGTCGACCTGGAGCAGCGCCGGGAGGGCGACGTGCTGGGGGCCAGCCAGTCGGGGGCCCGCTCGAGCCTGAGACTGCTTCGGGTGCTGTCCGACGCCGACCTGATCGGGCAGGCCCGCGCGATCGCCGACCGCTGCATCGCCGCCGACCCGGAGCTCACCGACGCCGGCCTCGCCGACGTCGTCACCCAGGTGGAGCTGCGGGCCGCCGGGGAGTGGCTGGAGCGGACGTGAGCCGCCTGATCGCGGGATCGCACGGTGGTCATCGGCTGGTCACCCCGGCCGGCACCGGCACCCGACCGACCGCCGATCGGGTCCGCGAGGCCCTGTTCTCCGCCCTGGCCGCGTGGGCCGGCGGGTCGGCGGGCCCTGCGGACCAGGCGCTGGCCGGGCTGGCGTTCCTCGACCTGTACGCCGGGTCCGGCGCGGTCGGGTTGGAGGCGGCCAGCCGCGGGGCCGCACCGGTGCTGCTGGTGGAGGCGGACCGCCGCACCGCCCGGACCGCGACCCGCAACATCACCGAGGTGGGGCTGGGGGCGACGCTGCGGGTCGCGCGGGTGGAGGAGCTGGCCCAGCGGCCGTGCCCCCAGACCGGCGGCGTTCGAAGCGGATACGGGATCGTCGTCGCCGACCCGCCGTACGACCTGCCGACCGAGCAGCTCGACGCCGTGGTGGCCGACCTGGTCCGGCACGGCTGGGTCGCCCCCGACGGGCTGGTCGTGCTCGAACGCTCCGCGCGCAGCCCGGACCCGCGGTGGCCGCCGGGGTTCGAGACCTGGCAGCGCCGCTACGGCGAGACCGTCCTGCACTTCGGCAGCCGGTAGCCTCGCAGCTGCCCGGCCCGCCCGGCCCGCCCGTCCGGCCGGGTCGGTGGAGCGGGGGGAGGAGCCAGAACCATGCGTGCCGTCTGCCCGGGATCGTTCGACCCCATCACCCGCGGGCACCTCGACGTGATCGGACGGGCCGCCCGGCTGTTCGACGAGGTGGTCGTCGCCGTCGGAGCCAACATGGGCAAGAACGCGCTGTTCACCCCGGACGAGCGGGCCGAGATGATCGCCGCCGCGGTGCCGTGGGGCAACGTGTCGGCGACGGTGTTCAGCGGCCTGCTCGTCGACCTCTGCAACCAGCAGGGCATCGAGACCATCGTCAAAGGGCTGCGGCGGGCGGCCGACCTGGACTACGAGCTGCCGATGGCGCAGATGAACCACCACCTGACCGGGGTGGAGACCGTGTTCTTGACCACCGCGCCCGAGTGGTCCTACGTGTCCTCCAGCCTGGTCCGTGAGGTCGCCACCCTCGGCGGCGACGTCGCCGCCTTCCTGCCCGACGGGGTGGCCGGGCGCACCCTCGCCCGGGTGGCGGAGCGCCGGTCCGCGGGCTGACCCGACGCCCCGGCCCGACCCGGCCCAGGGCTGCCCGACGGCGGACCGCAGGCGGCGCGAGATTGGCCGGGGACGTTACCCTCAGGTGAACCCGACGGCGACGAAAGACACCCATGGCAGACCGCAGGACCGCGGAGGAGCGACTGGCCGCCCTCCGCGCGCTGATCTCGAACGCCCGCGCGATGCCCATGTCGGCGTCCTGCGTGATCAACCGTAACGAGGTGCTGAGGGCCATCGACGACGTGATCAGCCACCTACCCGACGAGATCGCCGAGGCGCAGGACGTTCTTGAGCAGGCCAAGGCCAGCGCGGCTGAGGGCCGGGACGAGGCGGCCCAGCTGCTGGCCGAGGCGCGTGAGCAGGCCAAGGGGATGGCGACCGACACCGAGGTGCTCAAGCTGGCCCACGAGGAGGCCGCTCGGATCACGGCGGAGGCCGAGGCGGAGGCGGCCGCGCTCCGCCGGGAGGCGGACGCCTTCGTCGACGCCCGGATGGCGGGCTTCGAGTCGGTGCTGCACAAGACGACCAGCCAGGTGAAGACGGCGCGGGCCCGCCTGGCCGAACGCAGCCGGCTCGACGAGGCCGTCACCGCGCCGGGCGCGCCCAAGGCCGCCGGCCCCGGCCGCCAGCCTCCCGGGGCCGGCCGTTTGGTCCGCCCGCCGGGCGACCGGTAAGGTTGGACGTCGGTCGTGGTGAGTCCGTGACCGTCTGTGCTTGGAGGGATAGCGATGGGTTCGCCGCATCGCCCGTTGGACACCCGATCGGGGCTCGTCCTCGACACCCATGATCTGGGGCGTCACGCGGGCGCGCTGCGCGAGATCCACACCACCGTCCCGGCGCCGGCGGATCTCGGCATCGCCGTGATCGGGGTACCACAAGGATCGCCCGTCGATCTCGATCTTCGGCTCGAGTCGGTGGTGGAGGGCGTGCTGGTCACCGGCACGGCTGTCGTCCAGCTCCGCGGGGAGTGTGTGCGGTGCCTGGTCGGGATCTCCGGGGAGCTGGAGGTCGATGTCCAGGAGCTGTTCACCTACCCGAGCAGCGAGGCCACCGACGAGGAGGCCGGGCGGCTGGCGGGTGACCTGATCGACCTCGAGCCTGTCCTCCGGGATCAGGTGGTGCTCGACCTGCCGTTCCAGCCGGTGTGCGCCGAGGACTGTCGGGGGTTGTGTCCCGCCTGCGGGGCGGACCTCAACGACGACCCTGGGCACAGCCACGGGCAGAGGACCGACCCGCGGTGGTCGGCCCTCAGCGCGTACGACCCCGGCGTGGCCGGCGAGAACTGAGCCGGCGCGACCGGCTCGCACGCCAGTACGACCCAGCACCGACCCAGCACGACCCAGTACGACCCCAGACGATGTGACGGGGCCCGCGACGGCCCCGTGGAACGAGGAGAAGAGATCGTGGCCGTTCCCAAGAGGCGGATGTCACGCAGCAACACCCGGCACCGCCGCTCGCAGTGGAAGACCACAGCGCCGTCCCTGGTGACCTGCACCAACCCGGCCTGCCGGGAGAAGCACCTGCAGCACACCGCCTGCCCGTCCTGCGGACAGTACGGCCCGCGTAACGGGCGCCGCCAGGTCCTCGAGTCCTGACGTCGTGCGGGACCGGGGGGTTCCCGGGATGCGCCGGCGAGGTGCGTCCTGATCGACTCCGACCAGGCTCCCGTCCGGCTGTCGGTCGGTGAGCTGCTCGTCCAGCTCGGGATGCCCGTCGATCCCGAGCTGTACCTGCATGCCCTGACCCACCGTTCCTACGCCTACGAGCAGGGCGGTCTGCCCACCAACGAGCGGCTGGAGTTCCTCGGCGACTCCGTGCTCGGCGTGGTCGTCACCGAGCACCTGTTCGTTACCTACCCGACCGACTCCGAAGGCCAGCTGGCCAAGCTGCGCGCCGCCGTGGTGAACTCCCGCGCGTTGGCCGACGTGGCCCGCAGCCTGGACCTGGGCTCGCTGATCCGGCTCGGTCGGGGCGAGGAGAGCACCGGTGGCCGGGACAAGTCGTCGATCCTGGCCGACACCATGGAGGCCGTCATCGGGGCGGTGTTCCTGCAGCACGGCATCGACGCGGCGCGGGTGTTCGTGCACCACCTGTTCGACCCGCTGATGGCCGAGGTCGCGACCCGCGGCGCCGGTCTCGACTGGAAGACCAGCCTGCAGGAGATGGCCTCGGTCAGCGGTCTGGGCGTCCCGGCGTACCAGATCGCCGAGTCCGGTCCCGACCACGACAAGACGTTCCGGGCCATGGTGACGATCGGCGCCACGGCCTACGGCCCGGGCAGCGGCCACAACAAGAAGGAAGCCGAGCAGGCCGCCGCCGCGGTCGCCTTCGCCGCGCTGAAGACCGCCGCGACCCCCTCGACGAGCACTGCCGCGACCCCGTCGACGAGCACGGCTGCGACCCCTTCGACGAGCACGGCCGCGACCCCCGACGCGGCGGAGTCAGCCCGGGGCTGAGTGCCCGAGCTGCCCGAGGTCGAGACCGTCCGGCGCGGTCTCGCGGCGGGAATCGGTGGCCGCACCATCGCCCGGGTGGACGTCCTGCACCCCCGGCCGGTCCGCCGCCACCTCCCGGGCGCCGACGACTTCGCCGCGACCCTGGTCGGGCGCACCTTCGCGGAGCCGCGCCGCCGGGGCAAGTACCTCTGGCTGGCCGTTCGACCGACGGAGACGCGGTGCTGGCCCACCTGGGGATGAGCGGCCAGTTCCGGCTCGACCCGGCCGACGCCGCGGACGCCCCGAACACCCGGGTGCGGTTCGCCTTCGCCGACGGCGACCCGCAGCTGCGGTTCGTCGACCAGCGGATGTTCGGCGGGCTCGCGCTGTCTCCGGGCGGCGCGCGGACTGCCCGGCGAGGTGGCCCACATCGCGCGGGACCCGTTCGACCCGGACTTCGACCTGGCGGAAACCGTCGCCCGGCTGCGCCGCAAGCGCACCGGGGTCAAGCGCGCGCTGCTCGACCAGACGCTGGTCTCCGGCATCGGCAACATCTACGCCGACGAGGCGCTGTGGCGGGCCCGGACCCACTACGCCCGCGCCACCGACACCATGCCGCGCGCCTCCGCCGTGGCCGTCCTGGCGGCGGCGGCGGCGGTGATGCAGGACGCGCTGGGCGCGGGCGGGACCTCCTTCGACAGCCTGTACGTGAACGTCAACGGCAGCAGCGGCTACTTCGACCGCTCGCTGGCCGTCTACGGGCGGGCGGGGGAGCCGTGCCCGCGCTGCGGGTCCGCGATCCGGCGGGAACCGTTCATGAACCGCTCCTCCTACCGCTGCCCGCGCTGCCAGCGGGCGCCGCGGCACGCCCGCTTCTGACCTTCGCGCCCGACCGGCCGCGCGTCGACCATTCGTACGCATGCCAGGATCTCGCCTTCCGGCGCGACAGCACCTGGGGAGCGGGAGTCGGTCGACCGACGCCCTCCCCTCCCCGGTACACCGAAAGGACCTGCCGCCATGCAAGACCCCCTCTCACAGCGCAGGCTCGGCGCCGAGTTCCTCGGCACCTTCGGCCTCGTCTTCGGCGGCTGCGGCAGTGCCGTGCTGGCCGCCAAGTTCCTCAGCACCGGCGACGAGGTGCAGCTCGGGATCGGGTTCCTCGGTGTCGCCGTGGCCTTCGGTCTGACGGTGCTGACCGGCGCGTACGCGTTCGGCCACGTCTCCGGTGGTCACTTCAACCCGGCCGTGACCATCGGACTGGCGGTCGCGAAGCGCTTCGCCTGGAAGGGCGTGCCGCCCTACGTCTCACCCAGATCGTCGCCGCCACCCTGGCCGCGCTGGTGCTGTTCGTCATCGCCAGCGGCCGGGCCGGGTTCTCCGCCACCGAGAGCGGGTTCGCCTCGAACGGGTACGGGGCGCACTCACCCGGTGGCTACGGCCTGGGGGCCGCCCTGCTGACCGAGATCGTGCTCACTGCGGCGTTCCTGTACGTGATCCTGGGCGCGACGGACGACCGAGCCCCGAAGGGGTTCGCCCCGATCGCCATCGGGCTGGCCCTCACCCTCATCCACCTGATCAGCATCCCGGTCACCAACACCTCGGTGAACCCCGCCCGGTCGCTGGGTGTCGCCTGGTTCGCCGGTCCGGCCGCGCTGGGGCAGGTGTGGCTGTTCCTGGTCGCGCCGGTCATCGGGGCCGTCATCGCGGGCGCCAGCTACGCCTTCCTCACCGGCGCCCGGCCGGCGGCGCTGGACGTCGGCATCGGCAACAACCCCGACGTCGGCAGTGCCCGGCCCGCGGACCACCGACGGCCGAGCCGACCGCAGCGCGGAGGCACGCGGTAGCGGTCCGACCTCTCCCGGCGGCAGAATGAGCGCGTGCTGGTCGAGCCGGACGCCACGTTCCACGCCTCCTACCTGCGAGCCCGGGACGAGGACCCCCGGCTGCCGCAGTCCTGGGCGGCCGACGGTCTCGACCTGACCCGGCCCGAGGCGTTCGCCGAGCTCGTCCGGCGGCTGCGTGCGGATGCCCGGGACGACTCGCCGCGTCCCGCGGGGTGGGTGCCGACGACCACGCTGTGGTGGGTGGTCGCCGACGAGTTCCTGGCCCGGGTCTCGATCCGGCACCGGCTGGTCGGCACCCTGGCCACGCTGGGCGGGCACATCGGCTACTGGGTCCGACCCTCGGCGCGACGACGGGGCCACGGCTCGGCCGCCTTCCGGGCCACCCTGCCGTACGTGTACGCCCTGGGCATCGACCCGGCCCTGGTGACCTGCGACGCCGACAACACCGGCTCGAGGTTGATCATCGAGCAGGGCGGTGGGCGGTTCGACAACGCCATCGGCGTCAAGCGGCGCTACTGGGTGGCCACCAACCCGCGCGCCGTGGCAGGCTCGCCGCTGCCGCCCCGGGCTGAGGTGGCGGTAGGCTCGAACCGCACCGTGCAGCGTCTCCGTCACTACCTGTTCGTCCGGCACAGCCACAACTGGAAGCTGCTGTTCCGGTTCGGGCTGGTCGGAGGCTCCGGCGTCCTCGTCAACATGCTGGCCATCATCGTGGCCAACAAGGTCGGCCCGAACGCCCACGGCGTGGCCGTCGACCTGCCGCTGACCGACTTCAACATCCGCTGGTACCACGTGTACTCCACCATCTCCTTCCTGCTCGCGAACCTGTGGAACTTCCAGCTCAACCGGCTGTGGACGTTCCGCAGCGCCGCCCACGCCTCCTGGTTCCGGGAGTACCTGCCGTTCCTGGCGGTGGGGGTGGTCGGCCTCGCCGCCAACCTGGGCATCCTGACCCTGCTGCTGCATCCCGGCTCGTTCCTGTCCCTGCCGACCAGCTTCTTCGACGACTCCACCGGCTTCCGCACCCGGCTGTACTGGGGCCAGCTGATCGCCATCGCCGTCGTCACCCCGCTCTCGTTCGTGCTCAACAAGGTCTGGACCTTCTCCGCGGTCCGCAGCAGGCACAAGGACGGCGTCCGCGAGGACACACCCGCCGGCACCGTCTGAGGTCCCCGGCCCGGACGGGCCGGAGAACTACGCTGGCACCGCCTTCCCGCCGGCGGACCGGACCGTCGCCTTCGCTCGCGTCCGGTCGAAGAACGAAAGGTGCGTCGTGTACCTCAAGAGCTTGACGCTGCGCGGCTTCAAGTCCTTCGCCTCCGCGACGACGCTCAACTTCGAGCCGGGCATCACCTGCGTGGTCGGCCCCAACGGCTCCGGCAAGTCCAACGTGGTCGACGCCCTCAGCTGGGTGATGGGGGAGCAGGGAGCCAAGTCGCTGCGCGGCGGCAAGATGGAGGACGTCATCTTCGCCGGGACCTCGGGTCGCGCCCCCCTCGGCCGGGCCGAGGTCGAGCTCCGGATCGACAACACCGACGGCGCGCTGCCGATCGAGTACGCCGAGGTGACCATCTCGCGCACCATGTTCCGCAACGGCGGGTCCGAGTACGCGATCAACGGGCACTCCGCGCGGCTGCTCGACGTCCAGGACCTGCTCAGTGACTCCGGCATCGGCCGGGAGATGCACGTCATCGTGGGTCAGGGCCAGCTGGACTCGATCCTGCAGGCCACCCCGGAGATCCGGCGCGGCTTCATCGAGGAGGCGGCCGGCGTCCTCAAGCACCGCAAGCGCAAGGAGAAGGCGCTGCGCAAGCTCGAGGCCTGCGAGGGCAACCTCAACCGGCTCGCCGACCTCATCGCCGAGATCCGCCGCCAGCTCAAGCCGCTCGGCCGGCAGGCGGAGGTGGCCCGCCGGGCGGCCGTCATCCAGGCCGAGGTGCGCGACGCCCGGGCCCGGCTGCTCGCCGACGACCTGGTCCAGGCCACCCTCGCGCTGGAGTCCGACCTGGCCGACGAGGAGGCGACCCGCCGCCGACGGGTCGAGCTGGAGCAGAACCTCGAGGCCGCCCGCGCCGGGGAGCTGTCCGCCGAGGACGCGGTGCGCGGGTGCGTCCCGCGGCTGAGCCGGGCCCAGGACACCTGGTACTCCCTGGCCGCCCTCCGGGAGCGCGTCACCTCCACGGTCTCGATCGCCGCCGAGCGGATGCGCAACGCCGACCTGGAGGCGTCCGGCGACCCGGGTGAGCTGCGCTACACCCGCGACCCGGAGGCCCTCGACGCCGAGGCCGCGGCCGTCGCCGACCAGGAGCGCGAGCTGGCCCGGCAGGTCACCGAGCTGAGCCGGGCGCTCACGGCGGCCACCGGGGAGCGGTCGGCCGCTGAGGAGGCGCACCGGGCCGAGGAGGCCCGGCTGGCGGGGCTGGTCCGCGCCGCCGCCGACCGCCGGGAGGGTCTGGCCCGGCTGACCGGGCAGGTGAACTCGCTGCGCAGTCGGGCCGAGGCCGCCGACGCCGAGATCGGCCGGCTGAGCACGGCGCACGCCGAAGCGACCGAGCGGGCCGAGCACGCCACCCGGGCGTTCACCGCGCTGGAGACCCAGGTGGCCGGGTTGGACGCCGGCGAGCTGGGGCTGGACACCGAGCACGAGCAGGCGCTGGAGGTCCTCGCCGTCCTCGACCGGCGGCTCACCGAGCTTCGTCGCGAGGAGCTGGCCGCCGCGCAGCAGCGCGCCGCCCTGGCCGCCCGCGTGGAGGCCCTGCATGTCGGCCTGAACCGCAAGGACGCCTCCACCGCGCTGCTGGCCGCGACCGACACCGTGGACGGGCTGCTCGGCTCGGTGGCCGCCCTGGTCACCGTGCGCGGCGGGTACGAGACCGCCGTCGCTGCCGCCTTCGGGTCCGCGGCGGATGCGGTGGCGGTGGCCGGCGTCGACGCCGCCCTCGGGGCGTTCGACCACCTGAAGGCCGAGGACCTCGGCCGGGCCGGCCTGCTGCTGGGCGGGGCCGACGACGTCGGATCGGCCGAGCCGTGGCCCGGGCCTCCCCGGCGGCGTGGCGTACGCCGTCGACGTGGTGGAGGTGCCGCCGGAGCTGGCTCCCGCGGTGCGCCGGGTGCTGCGCAAGGTCGCGGTGGTCGAGGACCTCGCCGCGGCCCGGGCCCTGGTCGACGGGGTCCCGGACGTGGTCGCGGTCACCCGCGACGGTGACGTGCTCAGTGCGCACTTCGCCTCCGGCGGATCCTCGGCCCAGCCCAGCCTGATCGAGGTACAGGCCGCGATCGACGAGGCCGAGGTGCGGCTGGGGGAGGCCAACCACGCCTGCGAGCGGCTCCGGTTCGCCCAGAGCGAGCTGGAGGACCGGCACCGGGCCGCCACCCAGGCGGTCGAGGCCACGCTGGCTCGGCTGCACGAGTCGGATGCGGCGATGGCCGCGCTGGCCGAGGAGCTGGGTCAGCTGAGTGCCGCCTCCCGCTCCGCCCACGCCGAGGCGGACCGGCTGCTGCAGGCCGTCGGCCGGGCCGAGCAGGCGCGGGACGCGGACCTGTCGGGCCTGGCCGAGCTGGAGCACCGGCTGGAGCTGGCCGCCGACACGGTCGACGAGTCCGACCCCGACCCGGCGGAGCGGGACCGGCTGGACCAGCTGGCCCGGCAGGCGCGGGCGGCCGAGATGGACGCCCGGCTGGCGCTGCGGACGATGGAGGAACGGGTCCGGGCCCTCGCCGGCCGGGCCGACGCGCTGCGGCGGGCGGCCGAGAACGAACGGCAGGCCCGGGCCCGGGCGCAGGCCCGGCGGGAACGGATGCTCCGGGAGGCGCGGGCCGCGACCGCGGTGCACCGGGCGGGCAGCCACCTCGCCCGCTGGGTGGAGTACTCGCTGGCGATGGCCGCGGCGGAGCGAGCGGCGGCGGAGGCGGCCCGGGCCGAGGCCGACGCGGCGCTGGGCGCGGCCCGGGCCGCGGTCCGGTCCCTGACCGCGGACTTCGAGTCCCTGGTCGACACCGCCCACCGCGACGAGATGGCCCGGGCCGAGCAGCGGATGCGGGTAGCGACCCTGACCGACAAGGCGATGGAGGAGCTCGGGCTGGACGCCGAGACCCTGGTCGCCGAGTACGGCCCGGACCTGGTGGTGCCCGTGCTGACCCGGCCGGACGGCACGGCCCTGACCGACGACGACGAGACGCCGGACCCGGTGCCCTACGTCCGCGACCAGCAGCAGAAGCGGCTGCGCGCCGCGGAGCGGTCGCTGGGCGTGCTGGGGCGGGTGAACCCGCTGGCGCTGGAGGAGTTCGACGCGATGGCGGAGCGGCACCGCTTCCTGTCCGAGCAGCTGGAGGACCTGCGGAAGACCCGCGCCGACCTGACCGACATCATCGCCGAGGTCGACACCCGGGTCGAGCAGGTCTTCGCCGAGGCCTACGCCGACGTGGAGCAGGCCTTCGAGCGCGTCTTCGCCCGGCTGTTCCCGGGCGGCGAGGGCCGGCTGGTGCTGACCGAGCCGGGCTCGTGGCTGACCACCGGGGTCGACGTCGAAGCCCGCCCGCCCGGCAAGAAGGTGAAGCGGCTGTCGCTGCTGTCCGGCGGCGAGCGGTCCCTGGTCGCGGTGGCGTTCCTGGTGTCGTTGTTCATCGCCCGGCCCAGCCCGTTCTACATCCTGGACGAGGTCGAGGCCGCGCTGGACGACACCAACCTGGGCCGGCTGCTGGAGATCTACGCCGAGCTCCGCGACTCCAGCCAGCTCCTGGTCATCACCCACCAGAAGCGCACCATGGAGATCGCCGACGCGCTGTACGGCGTGACCATGCGCGGGGACGGGGTCTCGGCCGTCATCTCCCAGCGGCTCCGGGAGCCGGTCGACTCGGTCGCCTGAGGCTCCGGATCGTCACCAAACCGTGAGCGTGCGGGCCTGCGAGCCGTCCCGCGTCTCGGCCTCCTCCGGCGCGAGCATGGGCCGGTGGGCTCCTCCCCCGGGGCGTCCACGACAGGTCCTTCCCCCCGTACGACCGGCTGTCGAAAGGCACCACCCATGCTCGCCATCGTGTTCTCCATGCTCGTCATCCTGGGTCTCGTCGCGGTGACCGCGGGGCTCGTCCTGGTCGGTCTGGAGGGCCGCGGCCGCACCCGCCTGCCGCAGCTGGCCGACCGGCTGGCCAGAGCGGCCCGGCACCTGAACGGGGACGGCCGGGTGCCCCGGCGCTTCATGCGCTTCTTCACCCGGCACCTCGCCTGACCGCGCCGCGACCCTCCGACCGGGACCGGGCCGCGCGGTCGCGGCCGCCGCCGGTGCGTCTCGACCGCTCCAGGGGACCCTAGGATGAGCGGGTGGACGTCTTCACCACCTGGATCGTCGTCGGGGCGCTGATCCTCGCCGCCTTCGTCGTCGTCGGCTTCGTCGCGGTCAACCGCCGCGCCGCCCTGCGCGGCCGGCGGACCGAGGAGCTGCCGGCCGGGCGGGCCACCCGGCCCGGGCCGGCCGAGGACCGTGACGGGTCGACCGACCTGCTGGAGCGCGGCGACGCCGGTCCGGGCGCCGACCTCGACCAGCTGCCCGAGGTCGCGGTCGAGCCCGAGCTCGAGCGCCCCGAGCCGCCGGAGAACCGGCTGGCCCGGCTGCGCCGCCGGCTGGCCGGATCGAACTCGGCCCTGAGCCGGGGCCTGCTGATGCTGCTCTCCCGGGACCGGATCGACGAGGACACCTGGGAGGCCTTCGAGGACACCCTGATCACCTCCGACCTCGGCGTCGGGCCGGCCACCGAGCTGGTCGAGGCACTCCGGACCCGGCTGCGGGTGGACGGGGTGGGTGATCCGGCCCGGGCCCGGGCCATCCTGCGCGAGGAGCTGCTCAAGCTCGTCGACCCCGACCTGGACCGCTCCCTGCACGTCACCCGCACCGACCAGCCCGCCGTGGTGATGGTGGTCGGGGTCAACGGCACCGGCAAGACGACCACGGTCGGCAAGCTGGCCCGGGTGCTGGTGGCCGAGGACAAGGACGTGCTGCTCGGGGCCGCCGACACCTTCCGGGCGGCGGCCGCCGACCAGCTGGAGACCTGGGGCGACCGGGTCGGCGTGCCGACCGTCCGGGGAGCCGAGGGCGCCGACCCGGCCAGCGTGGCCTACGCCGCCGTGCAGGCCGGGATCGAGCAGGAGGTCGACGTGGTGCTGATCGACACCGCCGGCCGGCTGCACACCAAGACCGGGCTGATGGATGAGCTCGGCAAGGTCAAACGCGTGGTGGAGCGGCAGGCCCCGGTGGGGGAGGTGCTGCTCGTGCTGGACGCCACCACCGGGCAGAACGGACTCACCCAGGCCCGCATCTTCGCCGAGGTGGTCGACATCACCGGCATCGTGCTGACCAAGCTCGACGGCTCCGCCAAGGGCGGCATCGTGGTCCAGGTGCAACGTGAGCTGCGGGTCCCGGTGAAGCTGGTGGGCCTGGGCGAGGGGGTCGACGACCTGGCCCCGTTCGACGCCGCGGTCTTCGTCGACGCGCTGCTGGAGCCGGCCGCCGCCTGAGCCGGAGCCCGGTCGGCGACGGCGTGATCCGCGGCGCTGGGTAGGGTCGGGTGGTGGAAGAGCGCGTACTCGGTCGCACCGAACGGCCCGTCTCCGTGGTCGGACTCGGCACCTGGCAGCTGGGAGCCGACTGGGGTGAGGTCACCGACCGCCAGGCGCTGGCCGTGCTGGACGCAGCCGTCGAGGCCGGGGTGAGCTTCTTCGACACTGCCGACGTGTACGGGGACGGGCGCAGCGAGCAGCTGATCGGGCGCTTCCTCGGCGACAACCCCGAGCTCGTGGTCACGGTCGGCACGAAGGTGGGCCGGCGCGTGGAGCAGGCGCCCGAGCACTACACCCTGGACAACTTCCGGGCCTGGACCGACCGGTCCCGACGCAACCTGGGGGTGGACCAGCTCGACCTGGTCCAGCTGCACTGCCCGCCGACGCCGGTGTTCTCCTCCGACCAGACCTACGACGCGCTCGACACCCTGGTCGAGGAGGGGGCCGTCGCCGCGTACGGGGTGAGCGTGGAGACCTGCGACCAGGCCCTCACCGCCATCTCACGCCGCGGCACGGCCACCGTGCAGATCATCCTGAACGCCTTCCGGCTCAAGCCGCTGGAGTACGTCCTGCCCGCGGCCGCCGAGGCCGGGGTCGGGATCATCGCGCGCGTCCCGCTGGCCAGTGGACTGCTGAGCGGGCGGTACACCCGCGAGACCACGTTCGCCGACAGCGACCACCGCAGCTTCAACCGGCACGGCGAGGCCTTCGACGCCGGCGAGACCTTCTCCGGCGTGGGCTACGAGACCGGCCTGGAGGTGGCCGCGCAGTTCGTGGCCCTGGTCGAGGACCGGTTCGGCGCGGACGTCACGCCGGCGCAGGCCGCGATCGCCTGGGTCGTCCAGCAGGAGGGGGTCACCACGGTCATCCCCGGGGCACGGTCGGTGGAGCAGGCGCGGGCCAACGCGTCGGCCGCCGACGTCCCCCCGCTCGGGCCCGAGTTCCTGGCCGCGGTCCGCGCGCTCTACGACCGCGAGCTGCGGAAGGCCGTCCACCCGCGGTGGTGACGGGTCCGCCGAGCGACTCCCGGTCGACCCCGCGTGGTCGACCGCCGGGCCGTGGTCAGCCCGTTGCCGCCGAGGCGCTGAAGACGCCGTGGTGGACCGCCGCCAGCAAGGCGGCGGTGAACGCCGGGATGTCGGAGGGGTTGCGGCTGGTGATCAGGTTGCCGTCGACCACGACCTCCTCGTCCACCCAGCTGCCGCCGGCGTTGCGGATGTCGGTCCGCAGGCTCGGCCAGGAGGTCACCCGCTTGCCGCGCAGCACGTCGGCCTCGACCAGGGTCCAGGGCGCGTGGCAGATGGCGGCCACCGGCTTGCCGGACTCGACGAAGCCGCGGATGAACCCCACGGCCGCCTCGTCGGTCCGCAGTGCGTCCGGGTTGGCCACCCCGCCGGGGAGCACCAGAGCGGCGTACTGGTCGGGGCTCACCGCACCCACGGTGGCGTCGACGGGCCGGGTGTCGGCCTTGTCGAGATGCTCGAAGAGCTGGACCGTGCCCGACTCCGAGCTGAGCAGCACCGGCTGCAGGCCGGCCTGCTCGACGGCCGCCCACGGCTCGACGAGCTCGGCCCGCTCGATGCCCTCGGTGGCGACCAGGAATGCGATCTTCTTCGTGTCAGCCATCCCCCGAACCTAGCGCTTACGCCGTAAAGGCCCAAGGGGTCGGAGGCGTCACGTACCCGAGGCTCCCTGACCCGGCCGCAGGTCAGCCGAGGGTGTGGGCCCCGTTGACGCCGATCCGCTGGCCGCTGACGAACGCCGCCGCGTCGGAGGCGAGGTAGGCCACCAGCCCGGCGATGTCGTCCGGGGTGCCGATGCGACCCAGCGGGACCTCGGCGACGTACGCGCCGGTGTCGGCGCCGGTGTGGCGCTCGACCGGGATCCACCCGGGGGCGACCAGGTTCACGGTGATCCGGTGCGGACCCAGCTCGCGGGACCACACCTTGGTCAGCCCCGCCTGGGCGGCCTTGGCGGCGGTGTAGGCCGACCAGCCCGGCTTGGCCCGGTCGACCATGTCGGAGCCGATCATGACCACCCGCCCGAAACCATGGGCGCGCATGGTGGGCAGAGCCGCCTGGACGAGCAGGGTGGGGCTGCGGACGAAGAAGTCGAGCTGGTCCAGGTAGCCCTGCCAGGTGAGCTGTTCGAGCGGGGTCACCGGCTGGCGCCCGGTGGCGTTGGCCACCACGGCCAGCACCGGACCCAGCTCGTGCGCCCGCTCGACCAGGTCGGCGACGCCGGCCTCGTCGGTGGCGTCGGCCCGGTAGGCCCGGGCCGTGCCCCCGGCGGCGGTGATGTCGGCGACCACCTGCTCGGCGGCGGCGGTGTCCTGCGCGTAGTTGACGGCGACGGCCCAGCCCGACCGGGCGAGATGACGGGCGATGACCGCCCCCAGCCCGCGGGACGCCCCGGTGACGACGGCGGTACGGAAGCTCACCCCCGAACCGTACTGAACCGTGGTGCGTCCCGGCGGAGGTCACCGGGGGCGGTCACCGGCGGCGATCACCGGCGCCTCAGGGCAGCGGGATGATCTTCACTTCCGCCAGCCGGCCCGCGGTGATGGTCAGCTCGGCCAGCGTCGGGTGCGGCTGGCGCCGCTTGTCGGTCGGCGAACCCGGGTTGAGGATCCGCAGCCGGTCGTCGGACTCGTCCAGGGGGATGTGGGAGTGCCCGAAGACGACCAGGTCGGCGGCGGGGAAGCGCCGCCGCATCCGGGCCAGCCGTCCGGCCTTCGGGCCCGCGTCGTGGATCATCGCGACCCGCAGCCCGTCGAGCTCCTGCTCGAGGGTCTCCGGAGCGCCCCAGGCGGCCACGTCGGCTCCGTCGTTGTTGCCCCGCACCACTCGCACCGGCGCGAACCGGCTCAGCTCCGCCAGCACGTCCACCGTGCACACGTCGCCGGCGTGCAGGATCAGGTCGGCGCCGGTCAGGTACGGGGCCACGGCGGGCGGGCACCGCTTCCAGAACCGGGGACCGTGGGTGTCGGCGAGGACGAGAACGCGCACGGGCTGAGCATCCCAGGTGCCGCTCGGGTGGCAGACTCGGGACGGTGGAGCTGCTGATCGCCCGCAACCCGGATCCGGACAGCTCGTTGCCGTTCCTGATCAGGCTGCCGGTCGGCGAGGGCCTGGTGTTCCGGACCAAGGGGACCTGGCCGCGGACCAGTGCGCTGTTCTGCTACCCGGTGAGCCTGGGCGAGTGGCCGGCCGACCCGGAGCTGGTCGAGCAGGTTCCCCTGCGGGCCTGCGTGCGGCGCGGGAAGGCGATCGACGTGATCGCGGACCGCTCGCGGGAGCACCGCTCGCAGATCGTCTACAGCACCGCCCGGGGCCGCGACATGGTGTTCTGGCAGTCCCCGCGGACCCGGAAGCAGGCCCGGCCGCAGGTCAGCACGCCGACGGCCCGCGCCGCCGGGATCGCAGGAGCTGGAGATCCTGGTCGACGCGCACGAGCGGTACCCGTACCGGTTCGCCGACCAGCAGGTCCGGACGGTACGCCGGGCCCTGGTCTGCGGCGACTACGCGGTGCGGGCCGACGGGGAGATCCTCGCCTCCGTGGAACGGAAGTCGCTGTCGGATCTTCTCTCCAGCCTGAGCAGTGGACGGCTCCGCTTCGCGGTCGCCGAGCTGGCCACCCTGGCGCGCGCCGCGGTGGTGGTGGAGGACCGCTACTCGCAGGTGTTCAAGCAGGACCGGGTCCGCCCGTCCCAGGTCCTCGACGCGCTGGCCGAGCTGCAGGTCCGGTGGCCGACCATCCCGATCGTGTTCTGCGAGACCCGCAAGCTGGCCGAGGAGTGGACCTACCGGTACCTCGCCGCGGCCCTCACCTGGGTGGGTGACGGGCGCGCAGCCGGCCCCGCGGCCACCGCTCCGCCGGCCGGTCCGGCCCCCGTCACCGCCCCCAGCCCGGCGGAGGTCCGCGCCTGGGCCCGACGCCAGGGCTACCAGGTGCCCGACCGCGGCCGGGTCCGCGCCGACATCCAGCAGGCGTGGCACGCGGCCCAGCGCGCCACCTGAGCGGGTCGGGTGGGGCCGGGACGCTCAGGCAGGGAGCCTCAGCCGACCTCGACGACCAGCGCCCGGTGGTCGGACAGGTCGAACCGCGGGGCCCGGCTGGCCCGGACCGGGCCGAGCCGGCCGCGCAGCAAGATGTGGTCGAGCTGCTCGGTCGGGGCCTCCAGCGGGAAGGTCGGGTGCGCGGCCAACGAGGTGTAGCCGGTGATCGCGGTGGGGGCCGGGGCCGGCAGGTTGAGATCGCCCATGAGCACCACCGGGTCCGCCAGCGGGGCCAGGTCGCGGGTGAGCCGCCGCAGCTGGAGCCGCCGCCAGCCCGGGACGAACGACAGGTGGGTGTTCGCCACCGCCAGCGGACCGGCCGGGGTGTCGAAGTGCCCGACCACCACGGCCCGCGGTTCCTCCCGGACGATGATCAGCTGGCGCGGGCCCGACAGCCAGAGCGGAAACGTGGGCCGGATCCGCGGCAGCCGCAGCACCTGCCAGCTGCGCGCGGGGTACCGCGACAGCAGGGCGATCCCGTACGAGGCCTCCCCCGGCACGTCCCGCTCGGTGGCCGCGATCCAGGTCGCCCCCGGCGTGCCCGCCAGCGCGGCGACGAAGCGCTGGCTGACCGCGCCCATCGCCTCGGCCGCCACGGCGGTCAGATCGGCCAGGTGTGAGCGCGGCTGGTCGCGGTCCACCTCCTGGAGCGCGAGGATGTCGGGGTCGAGGGTACGGACCGCCGACCGGAGGCGATCGAGGTCGACTTTGCCGTCGACCAGGGAGCGACCGTGCAGGATGTTGAACGTGGCCAGCCGCATGAGGAGAAACTACCGATCGTGACCGACGAAGCATCGGCCGCTGCGGCCTCGAACGAGCTCGCCCGGCCCCTCCGGGAGGCGCTGCGGGCCGCCGCGTCCGCCCTCAAGGCCGACCAGGTCCCGTTCGCCCTGGCCGGTGGCTACGCGCTGTGGGTGCACGGCGCCCCGGAGCCGGTCCACGATGTCGACCTGGTGGTGGCCGAGCCGGACGTCGAGGCGGCCGCCGCCACCCTGGCCTCGGCGGGCCTCCGGGTCGAGCGACCCCCCGAGGACTGGCTGTTCAAGGCCTACCGGGAGGACGCCCTGGTCGACGTCCTGCACCGGCTGGGGGGCGTACCCGTCGACGCCGGGATGGTCGCTGCCGCCGAGGAGCACGAGGTGCTCGGTCTGCGGATCCCGGTGCTGGCGGCCACGGAGATCGTGGCCGCCAAGCTCGGGGCGCTCTCTGAGCACTACTGCGACCTGGCGCCGCTGCTCGCCGTGGTCCGCGCCACCCGCGAGCAGCTCGACTGGGACCGGCTCCGGGAGGTGGGCCACGACCAGCCCTTCGCCGAGGCGTTCCTGCTGCTGGTCGACCGGCTGGGCGTCAGCGGTGACGCCCCGCCGGTGTTCGGGGACTGACCGGCGACGTCAGGCCGCCCGGACGGTATCGGAGTCCCGGCTGTCGCCGGCGCTGCGCGCCAGCTCCTCCAGGTGCTGGACGGCGCCCTCCTCCCGCCCGGCGGCGGCGATCTCGACCGCCAGCTCCTGGGCCCGCCGGGCATAGTGCCCGTCGGCCAGCACCGCCCGGACCGCCTCGCGGACCTGTGCGCTGGACGGGGTCTGGGTCCGCAGGTTGATCCCGACTCCGCTGTGCGCCACCCGCGCGGTGACCTCGATCTTGTCCTCGGTGGTTCCGGCGGCGACCATCGGCACCCCGTGGGCCAGCGCCAGCTGGACCCCGCCGAACCCGCCGTTGGTGACCAGCACGTCCACGTGGGGCAGCAGCCGGTCGAACGGGATGTAGCGCTCGACCCGCGCATTGGCGGGCACCTCACCGATCAGCGCCGGATCCGAGCCGCCGGTGACGGCCACCACCAGCACGTCCTCGCCGGCCAGGGCGTCCAGGCCGGGCCGGATCAGCTCCGCGGAGTCGGTGGCCACCGTGCCCTGGTTCAGCACCACGACCGGCCGGTCGCCGCCGAGCTCGGACCACCACGCCGGCGGCTGCCAGGACGGGTCGCTGACCTGGCGGGGTGGGCCGACGTAGCGGAGGATCGGGGGCAGGTCGCTCCGCGGGTACTCGAAGCCCTCGGCCCCCATCTGCAGGTAGAGGTCGGCGCCGAGGGCGTACTCGAAGACCATGTCGTCCTTGGTGGGCAACCCGAGATCGGACCGGATCTCGTTGACCACTCTGGTCATCGGCCGGAACAGCACCCGGCGGGTCAGCAGGTCCAGGGCCCGGTTGCGGATCCGGCTGAGCAGGCCTGACGAGGGGGCCAGGCCCAGCCCGAACGGTGGCAGGTCCCGGCTCGGGAAGCCGACCACGCTGATCCCGACGACCGCCAGCGGGAGGCCGCGCAGCTGCGCGACCAGCAGCGCGGCCAGCATGCCGGTGTCGGCCACGATGACGTCGGCCGGCTCCTCGTCCAGCAGGTCGAGCAGGGCCGGCACGTGGTCGCCGGCGGGCCGGGCGAAGGCGTCCACCATGTCGAACTGCAGCTTGGCCATGCCGCGGAGCTCGCGGCGGCGGGGGTAGAACTCGTCGAGCCCGCGCAGGCTGTAGTCGTGCACCCCCATCGGGGCGTGGGCGGCACCGGCGGCGCCGATCTTCTCGGCGTACTTCGCGCCGGCGTACCAGCGGACGCTGTGGCCGCGCTCGATCAGGGCGCGGGCGATGGGGAGAGCCGGCAGGGTGTGGCCGTCGGCGGGAACGGTGGCGAAGAGATAGCGGGCCATGGCGGAACGGAGCTCCTGAGAACGGGATGAGCCCGCGCGATCGCGTCGGGCATGCTCCACCCTCGGTTCACGGGGGGCTCCACCCATCGGTACCGACTACCGAAGTTGCCTGGCGCAACTACCGGGTGCTTCCCGGGCCGGATCGTGAACACTCTCGGAGGGTCTATCCGGCGAAACCGTTCACGATGTCGGCGGGGAACGAGCCTGAGTAGGCTGATCCGAGCACTGACCGTGGCTTTCTGACGCCCCGACTCCGAGGACGAGCGTGTTCGACACCCTGCAAGACCGCCTGGCGGCGACCTTCAAGAACCTGCGCGGCAAGGGGCGACTGTCCGAGGCCGACATCGACGAGACCGCGCGCGAGATCCGGCGGGCGCTGCTCGAGGCCGACGTCAACCTGGCGGTGGTCAAGGACTTCATCGCCAACGTGAAGGAGCGCGCCCGCGAGGCCGAGCTGTCGGCCGCCCTGAACCCCGCCCAGCAGATCGTGAAGATCGTCAACGACGAGCTGGTCGGCATCCTCGGCGGCGAGACCCGGGTGCTGCGGTTCGCCAAGCGACCGCCGACCGTGATCCTGCTGGCGGGCCTGCAAGGGTCCGGCAAGACCACCCTGGCCGGCAAGCTGGCCGTCTGGCTGAAGGAGCAGGGCCACTCGCCGCTGCTGGTGGCGGCCGACCTGCAGCGCCCCAACGCGGTCAACCAGCTGCAGGTCGTCGGCCAGCGCGCCGGGGTGCACGTCTTCGCGCCCGAGCCCGGCAACGGGGTCGGGGATCCGATCGCGGTGGCCCGGAGCTCCATCGCCGAGGCCCAGCGCCGGCTGTACGACGTCGTGGTGGTGGACACCGCCGGCCGTCTCGGCATCGACGCCGAGCTGATGCAGCAGGCCGCCGACATCCGCGACGCGGTCAGCCCCGACGAGGTGCTGTTCGTGGTCGACGCGATGATCGGTCAGTCCGCCGTCGACACCGCCAACGCGTTCGCCGAGGGCGTCGGCTTCGACGGCGTGGTGCTCACCAAGCTCGACGGCGACGCCCGCGGCGGCGCGGCCCTGTCCATCGCTCGGGTGACCGGGCGGCCGATCATGTTCGCCTCCAACGGTGAGACGCTGAAGGACTTCGACGTCTTCCACCCCGACCGGATGGCCAGCCGCATCCTCGGGATGGGCGACATGCTCACCCTGATCGAGCAGGCCGAGCGGACCTTCGACGCCGAGCAGTCGGCTCAGGCCGCGGCCAAGCTGACCAGCAAGGGCGGCGGCGACTTCGGCCTGGCGGACTTCCTGCAGCAGATGCAGATGGTGCGCAAGATGGGCCCGCTGTCCAAGATCTTCGGCATGCTGCCGGGGATGGGGGAGATGAAGGACCAGATCAACAACATCGACGAGAAGGACGTCGACCGGATCGAGGCCATCATCCACTCGATGACCCCGGCCGAGCGCGACAACCCCAAGATCATCGACGGGTCCCGGCGGGCCCGGATCGCGCGGGGCTCCGGTACCGAGGTGGCCGAGGTGAACAACCTGGTCAACAAGTTCTTCGACGCCCGCAAGATGATGTCGCAGATGGCCGGCGGGAAGATGCCCGGCATGCCGGGCCTGCCCGGTGCCGCCGGACCCGCCCGGCGGCCGCAGCCCAAGAAGAAGAAGGGCGGCCGCGGCGTCTCCGGGAACCCGGCGAAGCGCAACGCACCGCAGCGACCCGGCGGCCCGGCGGTCGACCCGGCGGCTGCGTTCGGCGCCGGCTCGGAGCTGGACCCGGCGGCACTGCAGAAGGCGATGGCGGACTTCGAGCTGCCCGCCGACCTGCGGAACCGCTTCGGCAAGTAGGCAGACGCTCGTGCGCCTGCCGTCCGGGGCCGCGTGGTCGGGGTCGACGTGGTCGGGGTTCACGCGGTCGGGGTCCGGATCGGGGCCCGACCACCCGAGTCCCGCCCACCTCGCCGCGCTCGCTGACGCTCGCTCCGCTCGGAACGCCCGACCACGCCCTGACTCGGGTGGACGGACCCCGACCCCGATGCGGACCCGGACGCCGACCACGCCGCCCGGCGCCGGCGGCCGATGAGGCTGCACCTGCGCGGCACGGTGCTGCCCGCCGGGGTGCACCAGGATCTGTGGGTCGTGGACGGGGTGGTGCGCACCGAGCCGGTCCGCGACGCGGTCACCGTGTGCGAGGACGGCTGGATCCTGCCCGGTCTGGTGGACGCGCACTGCCACGTGGGGCTGGCGTCGCACGGGGCGGTGACCGACGACGTCGCCGAACAGCAGGCCCTCGCCGACCGGGACGCGGGCGCCCTGCTGCTCCGGGACGCCGGCAGCCCGGCCGACACCCGCTGGGTCGACGACCGGGAGGACCTGCCTCGGCTGATCCGCGCCGGCCGGCACATCGCCCGACCCCGGCGCTACCTGCGCCACTACGGCCACGAGGTGGAGCCGGAGGATCTGGTCGCCGCGGTGGAGGTGCAGGCGGCCCGCGGCGACGGCTGGGTCAAGCTGGTCGGCGACTGGATCGACCGCGCGGCCGGGGACCTCACCCCGCTGTGGCCCGCCGAGGTGGCGACGGCGGCCATCGGCCGGGCCCACGAGCTCGGCTGCCGGGTGACGGCGCACGTGTTCGGCGAGCAGGCCGTCGCCGAGCTGGTGGCCGCCGGCATCGACGGCATCGAGCACGGGACCGGGATCAGCGGGGACGTCATCGCGCAGATGACCGAGCGGCAGGTGGCCCTGGTCCCCACTCTGTTGCAGCTGGAGAACTTCGAGTCCTACGCCGCAGCCGGGGAGGCGAAGTTCCCCGCCTACGCTCGACACATGCGTCACCTGTACGCCCGCCGGCTCGAGGTCTTCGGCCTCGCCCGCGACGCGGGCGTACCGATCTACGCCGGCACCGACGCCGGCGGCTTCCTCCCGCACGGCCTGGTCGGTGGCGAGATCCAGGCACTGGGTGCGGTCCTGCCGGCCGAGCAGGCCCTCGCCGCCGGGTCCTGGGCCGCGCGCGCCTGGCTCGGCCGACCGGACACCCTCGGCGAGGGGGCGCCCGCCGACCTGGTCGTGTACGACGCCGACCCGCGGGCCGACCTCGGGGTGCTCCGCTCGCCGCGCCACATCGTGCTGCGCGGCACCCCGGTCACCCGTTGATGGGCCGGCGGAGTCTGCGTCGCGCGCTGGCCGGCGTGCTGGCGCTGGGGCTGCTGGGCGGGCCTGGTCGCCGTCGCACCCGGGCGCGCGGCGGCCGACGACACCGCCGTCACCGAGTCCGCCGTCAGCGTCCCCAGCGTCCCGGAGCCGGACGGCAGCGCGGTCCGGCTCGACGCGTCGGTCTTCAGCACCGATCCGAGCGTGCCGCGACCGACCATCGTGCTGGCTCACGGCTTCGGCGGCACGAAGGCCGACAGCGCCGGGACGGCCAGCACGCTGGCCCGGAGCGGCTACACCGTGATCACCTACACCGCCCGCGGCTTCGGCCGGTCCGGGGGACGGATTCACCTCGACAACCCCGCGTACGAGGGCGTCGACACGACCCGCATCGTCGACCTGGCCGCCGGCCGCCCGGAGGTGGAGAAGCGGGCCGGCGACCCGGTGATCGGCTTCGCCGGTGCCTCCTACGGCGGGGCCGCCGCCCTGCTGGCCGGCGGGTTGGACCGCCGGGTCGACGCGATAGCCCCGGCCTTCACCTGGCACAGCCTGACCCAGGCGTTGGTCCCGCAGTACGCCGTCCGGGCCCCGCACCGGACGGCCGCCGACGTGGATCCGATCACCGGCGTCGGGGTCTTCAAGCAGCGTTGGGCCTCGCTGTTCTTCCAGTCCGGGGCCGCGGCCGGCGACCGGCCGGGGCGGGACCTGTGCGGCCGGTTCGCCGTCGAGCTGTGCGTGGCCTACCTGCAGACCGCCCAGAGCGGGCGGGCCACGCCGGACCTCGTGGAGCTGCTCGAAAAGTCGTCGATGGCCACGGTGCTGCCCCGGATCACCGCGCCCACCCTGCTCGTGCACGGGGAGCAGGACACGCTGTTCCCGCTCGACCAGGCGGACGCGAACCGCCGCGGGCTGCCCGCGACGACCCCGGTCAAGACGACCTGGGCCCAGGGCGGCCACGATGCCGGGATCGACGTGGACGAGCTGCTGCCGGAGTTGACCGCCTGGTTCGACCGCTACCTCACCGACGACGGCAGCGCCCCCGACACCACCTTCAGCGTGGTGGTGCCGCAGACCAGCCTGGTCGGGCGGGACACCGATCGGCAGCCGCCGCAGACCCTGGTCAGCCCCGCCTATCCGACCGGCGAGCAGCTGGGCCGGACCACGATCGGTCTCGACGGGCGCCGGCAGACCGTGGTCAACCCCGCGGGGGGTGTGCCCGCCGCACTGACCAACCTGCCCGGCAGCGGCCAGGCCCTGGCCGCTCTGAACGGGGTCGGCGGCTACCCGCTGGGAGTCCTGCCCGGCCAGTCCGCGACCTTCACCTCCGCCGAGCTGCGACAGCCGCTGACCCTGGTCGGCAGCAGCGAGGTGGCGCTGCGGATCACCCCGACCGGCCGGGAGGTGACGCTGTTCGCGGCGGTCTGGGACCTCGGACCCGACGTCGCCCTGAGCACGGGTGGGGTGACCCCGCAGACCGCCGTCCTGCCGCAGCTGGCGGTGGCGCCCGTGCGCCTGACCGACCTGACGCCGGGCCGGGCGACCACCGTGCGGGTGGCGCTGCCGGCGGTCGCGACGCAGGTCCCCGTCGGGCACCGGCTGCGGCTGGTGGTCTCCAGCACCGACCAGGCCTACGCCGTGCCGGCCGCCCCAACGGCGTACACCGTGGAGCTGGCCGGTGACCGGGGACTCGCGGTGCCGATGCTGCCGCTGACCGCCGAGACCGGGTCGGGTCTGCAGGTGCCGCTGCCGCTGCTCGTCGTGGTGAGCCTGCTGGTGCTGGCCGGGGCGGCCGGCCTGGTGCTGGTGTGGCTGCGGCGTCGTCAGATCCACCGGCGTCCTGACCTGGCTCGGGTCCCGCTGGTCGTCGACGGCTTGGTCAAGACCTACGCCGACGGTCTGAAGGCGGTCGACGGGGTCTCCTTCCGGGCCGAGCCGGGCCAGGTCGTCGGCCTGCTCGGACCGAACGGGGCCGGCAAGACGACCGTGATGCGGATGATGGTCGGCCTGATCCGGCCGGACGCCGGATCGGTGTACGTGCACGGGGACCCGGTGCACGCCGGTGCCGACGTGCTGGCCTCGGTCGGTGCGTTCATCGAGGGGCCGGGGTTCCTGCCGCACCTGACCGGGATGGGAAACCTGCGGGCGTACTGGTCGGCGACCGGCCGGCCCGCGGCCGACGCCCACCTCGAGGAAGCGCTCGCCATCGCGGGGCTCGGCACCGCGATCGACCGACGGGTGCGCGGTTACAGCCAGGGCATGCGGCAGCGGCTGGGCATCGCCCAGGCCATGCTGGGCCTGCCGTCGCTGCTGCTTCTGGACGAGCCGACCAACGGGCTCGACCCGCCGCAGATCAAGGCGATGCGGGGTGTGCTGCACGACTACGCGGCGACCGGACGGACGGTCGTGGTGTCGAGCCACCTGCTGGCCGAGGTCGAGCTGACCTGCACCGACGTCGTGGTCATGCACCGGGGCCGGGTGGTGCTCACCGGGTCCGTGCCGGACCTGACCCGGACGGGCTCGGTGACGGTGATCGGGTTGGAGCCGGCGGCGGACCTGGCCGCGGCGGCCGCGGCGCTCGCGCAGCCCGGCCTGGAGGTGCGCATCGAGGGAGACCAGCTGCGGGTCAGCGGCCCGGTCGCCCGGTCGGCCCTGGTGGGCCGACTCGTCCGGGCCGGGTTCGGCGTCGGCTCCGTGGACGGCCGGCAGCACCTAGAGGACGTCTTCATGAGTCTCGTCGGTCCGGGGGAGCGGGTGGGCGTCGATGGCTGAGCGGTCCGGCGTCGACCCGCCGGTCACCACCCGCTACCGCCCGCTGCCGCTGTCGGCGGAGCTCCTCCGGCAGCTGAAGCGGAGGCGCACCGTCGGTGTCTTCGCAGTGCTGACCGCCCTGCCGCTGATCCTGGTCGTCGCGTTCACCATCGGCGGCGACGAGCCGCAGCCCGGCCCGCAGTCCTTCGTCGACCTCGGACAGGCCAGCGGCGCCAACCTGACCGTGTTCGCGCTGTTCGCCTCCACGGGGTTCCTGCTGATCGTGGTGGTGGCCCTCTTCGCCGGGGACACCGTGCCGGCCGAGGCCAGCTGGTCGAGCCTGCGCTACCTGCTGGCGGCTCCCGTGCCCCGCGAGCGCCTCGTCCGCCAGAAGCTGGTGGTGGCCGGGATCTCCTCCACGGTGGCGCTGGTCTTCCTGCCCGGCTGGACCCTGCTGGTGGGCGGCGTCGCGTACGGGTTCGGTCCCTACATCGGGCCGACCGGGGAGCAGATCGGCTGGCCGGCGTTCGCCGTCCGGCTGGGGATCATCGTCGGCTACCTGATGGTCAGCCTGTTGGTGGTGGCCGCGTTCGCGTTCGCCCTCGGCGTGTGGACCGACGCCCCGCTGGGTGCGGTGGGCGGGGCGGTGCTGCTGATGATCGTCTGCACCATCCTGGACTCGATCACGGCGCTGGGGGACGTCCGGCAGGGCCTGCCCGGGCCACTTCGCGTACGCCTGGGCGGATGCGCTGGCGCCGACCATCGACTGGTCCGACATGGCGCAGGGCGCGCTCTGGTCGATCGGCTACGCGGTCCTCCTGACCGGCGTGGCGGTCTGGCACTTCCTGCGCAAGGACATCACGAGCTAGGGACATCACGAGCTAGGGACATCACGAGCTAGGGACATCACGCAGCATCAGAGAGGGACATCACGAGCTAGCCCGGGGCGGCCGCCGCCAGGATCACCTCCGCGAGCCGACCGGGCTGGCGCAGCTGCGGCCAGTGTCCGCCGGGCAGGTCGACGTAGACCACCTCGCGGACCCGGGCCAGCTCGCTCACCGCGTGCTCGCCGCCCTCGACCCAGTCCCGGAGGTCGGCGGCGGTGTACTCGGGGCAGACGGCGGTGACCGGCACGTCGTAGCGCCGCGGGTCGTGCAGCCGCTGCACCCCGGTCAGCACCCCCTCCGGGGCCGGGATGGCTGCGGCGTAGAACCGGGCCAGAGCCTCGGCGTCGAAGTCGACGATGTTCGCCTCCTCCCCGACCTCGGCCCAGTCGGGCATCGGCACCTCACCGTGCTCGGCGGGCAGGCCGGTCAGCATCGGGCTTCCGTCCGGGGTCGGGAACCCGCCGACCTGGACCGCCCGTGCGACCTGGTCCGGCCGGGCGTCGACGGCCGCGTGCCCGATGCCGACCCCCACCGAGTGGCCGACCAGCAGCACCGGGTCCGCGGCGGCGTCGATCGTCGCCACCACCGCGTCGACGTGATCGGCCAGGCTCACCCGGGACCGGTCGGCGGCCCGGCTCTCCATCCCGGGCAGGGTCAGCGGATGCACCCGGTGGCCGGCCTGTTCGCAGCCGCGGCGTCACGGCCTCCCAGCAGGAGGCGTTGAGCCAGAGCCCGGGGATGAGGATGATGTCCACCGCGTCATTCTGGCGCGGCCCCCGTCGCGACGACGCCGGCGGTCAGGGGCCGAGCCGTCCGAGCGCCACCGCCACCGGGAGGACCGCGGCGGCCGACCACGCCTGGGGGCGGCAGGCGGCCGGGTAGGGGACCGGCCGGCCTTCGCCGGACCAGAGCTCGGGGAACCGCTGGTCGAACGCCGTGGAGGCCCGCAGCAGGCCGTCGACCAGCCCGCGGGCGTACTCGGCGAGCCCGGCGCGGACCAGCCCGGCGATGACCACCGCGGTGTCGTGCGGCCAGACCGACCCGCAGTGGTAGCTCAACGGGGCATAGCCGCCGTCGCTGCTGGCCATGGTGCGCAGCCCGAGACCGGAGTCCAGCTCGGGGCCGCTGACCAGCTCGGCCACCGTCCGTTCCTCCTCGGCGCTCAGCAGCCCGGTACCCAGCAGGTGCCCGATGTTGCTGGTCAGGGCGTCGACGCGCCGCTTCTGCCCGTCCAGCGCCAGCGCCGGGAACCGCCGGCCGCGCCGCCGGCACCAGAACGCGGCGCGGAACCGCTCCGCCAGCGCGCCGGCCCAGGCGCGGTACCTGTCGCCCCCGGGCCGGCCGAAGGCGTCCAGCAGCGCGGCCCCGGCGACGGCGGCCTCGTAGGCGTACCCCTGCACCTCGCACAGGGCGACCGGCCCGTCGGCGATGGTGCCGTCGGCGAACCGCACCGCATCCGCGGAGTCCTTCCAGCCCTGGTTGACCAGCCCGCGGCGGCTGGCGTCCAGGTACTCCACGAACCCGTCCCCGTCGGCGTCGCCGTCGGTGGTCAGCCAGCCCAGGGCCGCCTCCAGGGCTGGCAGCAGCTCGCGGACCACGGCGTCGTCCAGGCCGGCCCGCCAGGCGTCGTGCAGCAGCCCCACCCAGAGCGGGGTGGCGTCGACGGTCCCGTAGTAGAGCGGCGGTAGCCAGCTGCCCTCGGCCAGGTCGCTCCGGCGCAGCTCGTGCATGATCTTGCCCGGCGCCTCGCCGGTCGCCGGGTCCCGGCGGTGCCCCTGCAGCCGGGCCAGCGTCCGCAGGGTGCCGGCCGCCGGCTCGAGATCCACCGCGATCATCATCCGGGCCGCCAGGATGCTGTCCCGGCCGAACAGGGTGAAGTACCAGGGGGCGCCGGCGGCGAAGAACACCTCGCGCGGGGCCTCGGGAGTGGCCAGCCGGAGCCGCCGCAAGGTCTGAGACGGCCTGCCGCAGCCACGGCTCCAGGCGACGGTCAGCCGCGCCGGCCGACCCGGCGAGGGCGAGTCCCCGCTGCACCTGCTCCTCGAGCGCGGCACCCGCCGGTCCCGCCACCACCGCCCCACCGGTGTCGTGAACGGCCAGCTGCCAGCCGACCTCGACCGCCCCCCGGGCCGGCACCGTGACGGTCCAGCTGATCGTCAGGTCGTCGACCCCCACCGTCACCACCGCGGTCCCGCCGGAACCCGCGTCGGGTGCGGTCAGCTCGGCGCTCAGCCCCGCCTCCGACCACCGGGCCCCGCTGCCCGCCCCGCTCGTGGTGGTGGTCGCGGAGCGCGGCGTTCGCGCGGAGCCGCTCTTGACCAGCTCCAGCGGCGCGAAGTCGGCCGCCAGCCGGACCGCGACCACCACCGGGAACGACTCCTCCAGCACCGACGACACGACCAGCCGCTCGGCGACCCGTCCGGGCGAGACCGCGCGGTGCCGGTCCAGTCGGACGGCCGGATCAGCCCGCAGACCGGCCAGCACCGGCAGCTGGCGCAGCAGGGACGTGAACCGGGCCCCCTCCTCGTCCACGGTGTGGGCGACGGGCTCACCGGGGTCGCCGTCGACCGTGACCTCGACCACGCTGAGCACCCGGACGTCGGCGTGGTACGCACCCTGGGCGCCGGTCGCCCGCACCTGCCCGTCGGCCCCGGACAGCACCTGGGTGGGTGCGGCCAGCACGGTCACCAGATCGTGCAGGAACGGCTGCAGGCGGTACACCTCGACCTCGGCTCTCCCGCGACGGGCCGACGCCGGCCGACGCCGGTCGTCGCTGACGAGATCCTGCCATGCCCGGCCTCGGCCCGGACGGCGGGTCGGGGTGCTTCCCGCGATTCGCGTTCCCTCAGACGGGGGGCTCGTGGCAGGGTAGGCCGCGCCGGTTCGTCCGGCGGCTGGACAGATGATCCGGCTATCCACGCCCGGCTCGAGCCGGCAGTCCATGTCACGAGAACGTCCCCCGACATCGAGCAATCCGAGGAGCCCCCATGCTGCGTACGACCCGCCGTACGGCCCTGGTCACCGGTCTGGGCCTGGTCGCCGCCGCCGGCCTGGCCGGCTGCGGCAACGACACCAGCGCCCTGACCGGCAACCAGACCAACGTCACCGACTTTGACAAGATCATCAGCGAGGGGCCGACCGCCGACGCGGCCACCGTGGACGGCAACGCCTGGGCCAAGACGATCAAGGACCGGGGCAACCTGAAGACCGGCGGGTCCGACGCCGGGCCGCTGTTCTCGATGAAGGACCCGGCCACCGGCAAGCTGACCGGGTTCGACGCGGGCCTGGCCCAGCTGCTCAGCCACTACATCACCGGCAAGGCCGACGGGCCCATCGAGCTGACCATCACCACCGTGGACACCCGGGAGGCTGTGATCCAGAACAACACGGTGGACACGGTGATCGCCACCTACTCGATCACCCCCGAGCGGGCCAAGAAGGTCGCCTTCGCCGGCCCGTACTACCGCTCAGGTGACGCGGTGATGGTGAAGTCCGACAACACTGACATCACCGGGGTCAAGGACCTGGACGGCAAGAAGATCGCCACCCAGCAGGGGAGCACGACCGCCGACCGGATCAAGAAGGACGCGCCCGGGGCCGTGGTGAGCCTGTTTCCCGACGACGCCCAGTGCCTGGCCGCCCTCAAGACCGGGCGGGTCGACGCGTACGTCATCGACCAGGGGATCCTGATCTCCAACGCCAGCACCGACAAGACGCTGAAGGTGGTGGGAGAGCCGTTCTCGAACGACTTCTACGGGATCGGGGTCACCCGGTCCGACCCGAACGCCAAGAAGTTCGTCAACGACTTCCTGACCGCGATCGAGGCCGACGGCAGCTGGGCCAAGCTCTGGAAGGCCACCATCGGCACCGTGGTGTCCGGCGAAGCCCCGGCCCCGCCCACGATCGGCGAGGCCGCGGGGTCCTGAGCGCGGGCGAGGAACCGCGACCGTGATCAGCGTCCTGCAGGACAACTTCGCCGCCCTCCGCGACGGGGTGCTGACGACCCTGGCCATCACCGCGCTGGCCTTCGTCGGCGCGCTGCTGCTCGGTACGGTGATGGCGGTGTTCCGGGTCAGTCCCATCCCGCCGCTGCGCTGGGTGGGGGCGGTCTACGTGGAGCTGTTCCGCAACATCCCGCTGCTGAGCCTACTGATCCTCGTCGCCTACGGGCTGCCGTACGTCGGCTTCCAGTTCTCGCTGTTCAGCACCGCCGTCATCTGCCTGACGCTGGTCTCCTCCTCGTTCGCCTGCGAGACGGTACGGGCCGGCATCAACGGGGTGCCCGTGGGCCAGGCCGAGGCGGCCCGTGCGCTGGGCATGACCTTCGGGCAGTCGCTCGGCCTGGTGATCCTGCCGCAGGCCCTGCGCAGCATGGTGCAGCCGTTCGTCAACATCTTCATCGGAGTGGCGCTCGGGTCCTCGATGGCGGCCGCGGTCGCGGTGCCGGAGTTGACCTACGCCGCCCAGCAGGTCGGCAACAAGACGGCGGAGTCGATGCTGCTGTTCCTGGTCAGCGCCGTCGTCTACATCGTCATCGCCCTGCTCGGCGGCGGGGCCGGGTCGGTCCTGGAGCGGAAGCTGGCGATCAGCCGATGACCGCCGCCGCCCCCCGCGTCCTGTTCGACGACCCCGGCCCGCGGGGCCGGCGCCGGATCCTGCTGCTGACGGTCGTGATCAGCCTCGCCCTGCTGGCCCTGCTCGGGCTGGCCCTCGCCGGGCTCGCCTCCAGCGGCGAGCTCGCCTACGCCAAGTGGAAGCCGTTCGTCCAGCAGTGGGCCGTCTGGTTCCTGCTCGACGGGCTCAAGGGCACGCTGCTGGTGATGCTGGCCTCCTCGCTGGCGTCCTTCCCGCTGGGGGCCGCCCTCGCCGTCGGGCGGGCCGGCCGCCACCCGGTGCTCAAAGCCGTCTGCACCGCCTACATCGAGATCTTCCGCTCGGTGCCGACCCTGCTGCTGGTGTACGTGTTCTTGTTCGCGCTGCCCGGCCTCGGCCTGAACCTGCCGGTGTTCTGGAAGCTCGTGGTGCCCATCATCCTGATCAACACCGCGGTGATCGCCGAGATCGTCCGGGCCGGCATCAACGCCCTGGACCGCGGACAGCGGGAGGCGGCCCTGGCCGTCGGCATGACGACCGGGCAGACCATGCAGCTGGTGATCCTGCCGCAGGCCATCCGGCTCGTGGTGCCGTCCCTGGTCACCCAGCTGGTCGCGCTGGTCAAGGACTCCACCATCGGCTACGTGGTCAGCTACCCCGAGCTGATGAAGCAGGCCAACACCCTGGCCAACAACACCAAGCTGCTGCTGCAGTCGTTCGTGGTGGTCAGCATCATCTACGTGGTGATCAACTTCGCGCTGACCCGGCTGGCGATCTGGCTGGAGGCACGGATCCAGCAGGGGCGGGGGACCGGCCGCCGACCGGCCGGCGCCACGGCCGAGCCCCAGCCCCAGGACCCCAACCTGACCATCGAGCACGAGCTGCCGACCTCGGTGGCTCCCCGGTAGCCCGGGCCACGGGGCCCTCAGCCGGACAAATGCCGGCCGAAGAAGGCCTCGATCCGGTCCCAGGCGTCGGCGGCCGACGACGGCTCGGGGCCGACGTGGGCGATCCTGGCCAGCGGTCGCATCAGCCGCGGACCGTTGGGCGCGTCGTTGAGGAAGCTGTGCCCGGCCGCCGGGTAGACCTTCAGGTCGTACGGGATCCGGTGGGTCTCCAGCGCGGCCTGCAGCTGGGGCACCCGGTCGGCCAGCCGGTCACGCCCGCCGTAGCTGGCCACCACCGGGCAGGCCCCGGACAGCACCTCGGCCACGTCGTCGCCGAACTGGCCGTAGTTGACCGCAGCGGCGTCGAACCCCGCCACAGCGCTCAGCAGGGCGAACCCGCCGCCGAGGCAGAACCCGATCACCCCCACCCGGCCGGTGCACCGCGGGTCGGCAGCGACCTGGCGGCGGGTGACCTCGATCAGCTCGAAGGGCCGGCCCTGCCGGGCGCTGAACGACCGGAAGATCCGGTACATGCAGCCGAGCCGGGATCCCTCGCCCAGCAGGTCCGGCGCGTAGACCAGGTACCCGGCTGAGGCGAGCCGCTCAGCCTGCCGGCGGAGCACGTCGTCGATCCCGAACAGCTCGTGCAGCATCACCACCCCCGGCCACGCGCCCGGTCCGACCGGGCGGGTGACGAGCAGCCGGCGGTCGGCGATCCGGGTGTCCTCGGTGAGGATGTCCACGGCCCCACCGTAGGGCGCGGACACCGCGAGCGGGCTGCTGCGGGGGGCGCGAGTTCGCGTCGACGGCTCGCGATCTGGCAGAATGCTGGGCGCGTCTGTGTCGAACGGTGCCCTCTCATCGCCCGACGACGCGGATCCACCCGAGGTCGTCGCCCTGGTCCCCACCTGCGACGCCGTCCTCACCCGAGCCGCCTGGCTCAGCCAGGCACATCCCACAGGAGCACCCACACACGTGGCCGTCAAGATCCGTCTGAAGCGACTGGGCAAGATCCGCTCGCCGCACTACCGCATCGTCGTCGCCGACTCGCGCACCAAGCGTGACGGCCGGGCGATCGAGGAGATCGGCAAGTACCACCCGAAGAACGACCCGTCGGTGATCGAGGTGAACTCCGAGCGCGCCCAGTACTGGCTCTCGGTCGGGGCGCAGCCCTCCGAGGCGGTCGTCGCCCTGTTCAAGCGCACCGGCGACTGGCAGAAGTTCTCCGGCGACACCTCCCCGTCCGGGGTGGAGCCGCAGCGGGAGAAGAAGAACAAGACCGACGCGTTCAACGCCGCCCTGGCCGACGCCGGGAACGAGCCGAGCAGTGCGGCCATCTCGCGCCGGGCATCCAAGCCCGCCGAGGCCGACGCCGGCACCGAGCCGAGTGAGGCCTGAGGGTGCTCGCCGACGCACTGGAGCACCTGGTCCGCGGGATCGTCGCCCACCCGGACGACGTGACGGTCCGGGACATGGACCTGCGGCGCGGCCGCATGCTCGAGGTGCGGGTCAACCCCGACGACATCGGCAAGGTGATCGGGCGGTCGGGTCGCACGGCCACCGCCCTGCGCACCGTGATCGGCGCCCTGTCGGGCCGCGAACAGGTCCGGGTCGACTTCGTCGACGTGGACCGGCCGCGCTCCGGCGGGAACCGCCGCCGCTGAGGTCCGTCAGCTCACCGATGCGCCCCGGCCCTCCCGTGCGGGAGGGCCGGGGCGTTCGGCGTCCCCGGACCGGTCTGGGACCATCATGCCGAGGAGGAACCCGTGCGACCTGAGGTGACACCGGACGGGGCCGACGCCACCGCGGACGGCGGGCGGCGCCCCGCCTCGATCGAGGTGGTGGTCGGGGTGGTCGGCCGCGCCCACGGTCTCGCCGGCGAGGCGGTGGTCGAGGTGCGTACCGACGAGCCCGAGCGGCGGTTCGCCCCCGGGCTGGAGCTCCGGGCGGAGGGCACCGACCGCCGGTTCACCGTGGCGTCGCGCCGGGACCACTCCGGCCGGCTGCTGGTGCGGTTCGCCGGGGTCGACGACCGCACGGCCGCCGAGGCCCTCCGCGGTGTCCGGCTGGTGACCGATGTCGCGCCCGACGAGCGGCCTGCGGAGCCGGAGGAGTTCTACGACCGGCAGCTGGTCGGGCTGACCGTCCTCGACGCGACCGGGTCGCGGGTCGGCCGGGTCAGCGGCGTGGCCCATCTCCCGGCCCAGGACCTGCTGGCGGTCGAGACCCCGGGCGGGGAGCGGCTGGTGCCGTTCGTAGTGGCCCTGGTGCCGGTCGTTGACCTCGCCGCGGGTGTGCTGCACCTGGCCGAGGTGCCCGGACTGCTGGCCGACGAGCCCGAGTCCTGACCCGATGAGGCCCCGCCCGTGAAGATCGACGTGATCACGATCTTCCCCGACTACCTGACCCCGCTCTCCCTGTCGCTGGTCGGACGGGCCGTGCAGAGCGGCCTCGTCGATCTCGGCGCGCACGACCTGCGGACCTGGACCCACGACCGGCACCGGACGGTGGATGACACCCCGTACGGCGGCGGTGCCGGGATGGTGATGCGACCCGAGCCGTGGGGTGAGGCGCTCGACGCGGTGGCCACCAGCGCGAGCCGGTTGATCGTGTTCACCCCCTCCGGCCGGCCGTTCACCCAGGCGCTGGCCGGTGAGCTGGCCGGCGAGGAGCACCTCGTCCTCGCCTGCGGGAGGTACGAGGGCATCGACGCCCGGGTGGTCGCCGACGCTGCGACCCGGATGCGCACCGAGGAGGTCAGCATCGGCGACTACGTGCTGAACGGCGGCGAGGCGGCCGCGCTGGTCGTGGTCGAGGCGGTCGTCCGGTTGCTGCCGGGGGTGATCGGCAACCCGGAGTCCCTGGCCGAGGAGTCGCACTCGGCGGGGAACGCGGGCCTGTTGGAGTACCCCGTCTACACCAAGCCGCCGAGCTGGCGGGGCCGGGACGTGCCCGAGGTGCTGTTCTCCGGGCACCACGCCCAGATCGCCGGCTGGCGGCGGGACCAGGCCGTCGCCCTGACCCGGCAGCGGCGGCCCGAGCTGCTGCCCCCGGACCAGCAGCCGGTGCTGATCGAACCGGCCACCGACGCCGACGCCGGGGAGGTGTGGACGATCGAGAAGGCGGCGTACCTGACCGAGGGCGTCCTGCACCGCGACCTCACCATCCCGCCGCTGACCGAGACGCTGGACGAGCTGCGGGCGGCCATGTCGGCCGGGCCGTTCCTGGTGGCCCGGATCGGCCGGCGCGTCGTCGGCTCTGTCCGCGCCGAGCTCCGCGAGGACGGCACCTGGTTCGTGCAGCGGCTGATGGTGGCTCCCGATCAGGAGCGGCGGGGGATCGGCGGACGCCTGCTGGACGCCATCGAGCAGCTCGCCCCTGAGGCCGCCCGGCGGTACCGGCTGACCGCCGGTGGCAACAGCACCGGCAACCTGGCCTTCTACCACCGCCGCGGCTACCGCGAGGTGGAGCGTCTGGGCGGCCCGGACGAGGTCCCACTCCTGGTGCTGCAGAAGGATCGCTGAGCCCGGCTCGACCCGCGCCGGCACGCCCCGAGACTCCTCGCCGGGCGTGCGAGCGGCGTGGCCGCGTGGGCCGTCAGCACGGACGCCGGGTCAGGATCTCGGGGGAGCAGGTGACGCACGCCGCGCTCCGGCTGTGAGGTTCGGCACACGAAGCGCTCCGGATCGAGAATGTGACCAGTATCAAGGGTGGCCTTACTTAGGCGGAGCGGCCTGATCGTTCTACGCTTACGCCGTGGCAGTGACTTCCTTGTCGCCTGCGCAGAGGGCGACGCGGTCGACCTATGCGCTGAAGGCGCTGATGGCCGTGTCCGGCCTGATCATGATCGGCTACCTCATCCTGCACATGTACGGCAACCTCAAGCTGTTCGCCGGGCAGGCCGCGTTCGATGAGTACGCGCACCACCTGCGGGTGATCGGCGAGCCGCTGCTGCCGCCGTCGGGGCTGCTCTGGGTGGTCCGGGTGGTGCTGCTGGCCAGCGTGGTCGGCCACGCCTACGCCGCGTTCACCTTGTGGAGCCGGTCGCGGGCGGCGCGCGGTGGGGCCCGGCGCTACCACAGCAGCAAGGCCCGCCGTGGGGTTCAGCGTAGCTACGCCTCGTTCACCCTGCGGTGGGGCGGAATCGTGATCGCGCTGTTCGTGATCTACCACTTGCTGCACCTGACCTGGAACGTGGTCGCCCCCGGGGGGCCCGCCGCCAGCCCGTACCAGCGGGTGGTCAACGGATTCGGCATCTGGTGGGTGGTGCTGTCGTACCTGGTCGCCATGATCGCGGTCTGCTTCCACCTCCGGCACGGCGTGTACAGCGCCCTGACGACCCTGGGCGCCAATGCCGGTGCGGTGGCCCGGGCCCGGCTCAACGGGCTGGCCTACCTCGTGGCCGCCGTGATCTTCATCGGGTTCCTGCTGCCCCCCTTCGCAATCCTCTTCGGACTGGTGAGCTGATGATCTTCCGCCGCAACCGCAACCCCGAGGCCCGTGGCCCGCGTCGCGCCCTGGTCGAGGGCGCGGTGACGTCCGACCCGTACGCCGACGACACCTTCGAGAGCGAGACCGTCGACCGCAAGGACGAGGCCGCCTTCAGCTCGGTCGACGCCGACGCCGTCTACGCCGAGGGTCACGACATCGCCGACCGGAAGGCTCCGGCGGGCCCGATCGAGAAGCGCTGGGACGAGCGCAGGTTCAACGCCCGGCTGGTGAACCCAGCCAACCGCCGCAAGCTGAGCGTGATCATCGTCGGCACCGGTCTGGCGGGTGCCTCGGCGGCCGCCACGCTGGGCGAGGCCGGCTACCAGGTGACCAGCTTCTGCTACCAGGACTCCCCGCGGCGGGCGCACTCGATCGCCGCGCAGGGCGGGATCAACGCCGCCAAGAACTACCGCAACGACGGCGACTCCGTGTACCGGCTGTTCTACGACACGGTCAAGGGCGGAGACTTCCGCGCCCGCGAGTCCAACGTCTACCGGCTCGCGCAGGTCAGCGTGCAGATCATCGACCAGTGCGTCGCCCAGGGCGTCCCGTTCGCGCGTGAGTACGGCGGCCTGCTGGACAACCGGTCCTTCGGCGGCGTGCAGGTGTCGCGGACCTTCTACGCCCGCGGGCAGACCGGCCAGCAGCTGCTGATCGGCGCCTACCAGGCGCTCGAGCGGCAGATCGCGGCCAAGACCGTGACGATGCACACCCGGCACGAGATGCTCGAGCTGATCGTGATCGAGGGCAAGGCCCGCGGCGTCGTCATCCGCGACATGGTCACCGGGGAGATCACGCCGCACTTCGCCGACGCGGTGGTGCTGGCCACCGGCGGGTACGGGAACGTCTTCTTCCTGTCCACCAACGCCATGGGGTGCAACGTGACGGCGACCTGGCGGGCGCACCGCAAGGGCGCCTACTTCGCCAACCCGTGCTACACCCAGATCCACCCGACCTGCATCCCGGTCTCGGGCGACTACCAGTCCAAGCTCACCTTGATGAGCGAGTCACTGCGCAACGACGGCCGGATCTGGGTGCCGAAGAGCGGTGAGGACAAGCGTCCCGCCCCCGACATCCCCGAGCAGGACCGCGACTACTACCTGGAGCGGATCTACCCCTCCTTCGGCAACCTGGTCCCGCGCGACATCGCCTCCCGGGCCGCCAAGAACGTCTGTGACGAGGGCCGCGGTGTGGGTCCCGGCGGGCTGGGGGTGTACCTCGACTTCGCGGACGCGATCAAGCGGCTGGGCCGGAAGTCGGTGGAGGCCAAGTACGGCAACCTGTTCGACATGTACGCCCAGATCACCGGCGAGAACCCGTACGAGACGCCGATGCGGATCTACCCGGCCGTGCACTACACGATGGGCGGGCTGTGGGTCGACTACGACCTGGAGTCCTCGATCCCGGGCCTGTTCGTGGCCGGGGAGGCCAACTTCTCCGACCACGGTGCGAACCGGCTCGGCGCCAGCGCGTTGATGCAGGGTCTGGCCGACGGCTACTTCGTGCTGCCGAACACCATCAACGACTACCTGGCGGCGGGTCCGTTCGAGAAGGTCGACCGCTCCCACCCGGAGGCGGCCGCGGCCGTGGACGCCGTCCAGGCGCGGGTCGACAAGCTGCTCTCGATCAAGGGCAGCCGGACCGTGGACTCCTTCCACAAGGAGCTCGGCCACATCATGTGGGACTACTGCGGCATGGAGCGGAGCGAGGAGGGCCTGCGCAAGGCGATCGGCCGGATCCGTGAGCTCAAGGCGGAGTTCTGGTCGGACGTGAACGTGCTCGGCAGCAACGACGAGCTCAACCAGGCCCTGGAGCGGGCCGGGCGGGTCGCCGACTTCTTCGAGCTCGGCGAGCTGATGTGCATCGATGCCCTGGTCCGGCGCGAATCATGTGGTGGGCACTTCCGGGCGGAGTCCCAGACCGAGGACGGCGAGGCGCTCCGCCACGACGACGAGTTCGCCTTCGTCTCGGCCTGGGAGTTCGACGGGGACGGCAACCGGCCGGTCCTGCACAAGGAGCCCTTGGTGTACGACTACGTCGAGATGAAGCAGAGGTCCTACAAGTGAACATCACCGTTCGGGTCTGGCGGCAGCCGCACGCCGAGGCCAGCGGCTCGATGGTCAGCTACGAGGTGGCCGAGGTCTCCGAGCACATGTCGTTCCTGGAGATGCTCGACGTGCTGAACGAGCGGCTGACGGCGCGGGGCGAGGACCCGGTCGCCTTCGACAGCGACTGCCGCGAAGGCATCTGCGGCATGTGCGGTCTGGTGATCAACGGGGTGCCGCACGGGCCGCAGCAGACCACCACCTGCCAGCTGCACATGCGGTCGTTCTCCGACGGCGACGTGATCGACATCGAGCCGTGGCGGGCGGAGCCGTTCCCGGTGATCAAGGATCTGGTGGTCGACCGCGGGGCCTTCGACCGGATCATCCAGGCCGGTGGCTACATCTCCGCGCCGACCGGCACCGCCCCCGACGCGCACGCTGCGCCGATTCCCAAGGCCGACGCCGACCACGCCTTCGACGCGGCCACCTGCATCGGCTGCGGGGCCTGCGTGGCCGCCTGCCCGAACGGGTCGGCGATGCTGTTCACCGCGGCCAAGGTCACCCACCTGGCGCTGCTGCCGCAGGGTCAGCCGGAACGGTACTCGCGGGTGCGGGACATGCTCGCCCAGCAGGACGCCGAGGGCTTCGGCGGCTGCACCAACATCGGCGAGTGCACGGCCGTGTGCCCCAAGGGGATCCCGATGGACACCATCAACCGGCTCAACCGGGACATGATGACCGCCCTCACCCACCCTGGGTCCTGACCCGCCCTGCTGACCCCGCCACGTCGCGGACGGACCCCGGCTCACCCGTCGGCTCGCGGCTCAGGCGGTCCGGAGCTGCCGTTCCAGCGGGGTCGGGAAGGTCGGGACGACCGGAGTGCCGCCCAACAGCCCGGTGAGCCGCCCCGCCTCGGCCGCCACGGCTCGAACCGCCTCCGCCCCGCGGTCGACCAGCAACCGGGTCGCGATGGTCCCGTCGGGCCGCACCGCCCAGCCGCCGATGATCTCGCCGTGCCACCACAGGGTGGGGCCGATGTTGCCGTTCCGGTCGTACAGCGGCCGCACGTCGTCGGGGGAGAACCACTCCCGCTGCTTCCAGCCCATCGGGGTCGCGTCCAGTGCCGGGAGCAGCGCGGCGGCCGGGTCGCCGCGTCCGGGTGGGTCGGTGTCGCCGGCCAGCACGAGGCCCGGGCCGGCCGAGAGTCCCACCTGCTCGAGCTCCAGCGCCGCCAGCGCAGCCGTGGTCTGGCGTCGGTTCCAGCCGGTCCACCACGTCACGTCGGCCTCGGTGGCCGGGCCGAACTGCCGCAGGTAGGCGGCCACCAGGTCGCGGCGCGCCTCGGCGGGTGACAGGTCGGGAAGGCCGTCCGGCCACCAGGCCGTGACGGGCCGCCAGGTGTGCTGTCGGGACTGCCACTCCCCTCGCGGCTGGTCGCGGACCATCCGGCCCTCGGCCCCCATCAGGGTCAGCACCTGGGTGGTGATCGAGCGCCGGACGTCCCAGGCCTTGTCGGTGGTGGGCAGCAGCGCGGTTCGCAGGCGCGGCTCGGCGGCTGAGAGCTGTGCGCCGGTGGCGCTGCCCAGACGCGCCAGGGCCACCTCGGTCCCGGCCTCGACCTCCCGCAGCCAGCGCCCGAGATCCTCGGGCAGCTGCGGCTCGGTGGGCAGGGTGGCGAGCTGGCTGAGTAGCCGTCGGCGGATCCGGGCCGCCACCTCCAACGCCGCACCGTGGTGGACGACGGCCGCCAGGTCCCGCGGCACGACGAAGAGCGTGCGGCGCATGGCCAGCATCCGCAGCAGGGTTCGCTGCTCGTACATCGCCCGGGAGACGTCGACCACCGTCGCGGTCCGGCACCGGGCCAGCACCGACAAGAACACGGTGGCCGGATCCGTGGCGTGCAGCACCAGCAGGCCCGTGACGGCGTCCTGCACGGTGGCCGCGGTGCCGCCGAGATGCTGCCGGGCCACCAGCCGCGCGCGGCGGTCCGCGTCGCTGAAGGACCTCATAGTTCCTTGCTACACCGGGCCCCCGACAATCTGCTTGAGGCCCGGCTCCGACGCTGGAACAATCGGTGCGGCCGTGTTCCCGACCGAAGGACCGCCCGTGTCGCTCTGAGTCGATCCCCGCCCCCCGTCCGCCGTCGCGGGACGGGACATTTTCTCGACTCCAGGAGCACCCATGCCGTCCCTCGTCTGCCATCAGCTCTCGTTCCACTGGCCGTCCGGGGAGACCGTCTTCGCCGGCCTCGAGGCCACCTTCCCCCACGGCCGCACCGGGCTCGTCGGCCGCAACGGCTCCGGCAAGTCGACGTTGATCGAGATCCTGGCCGGCCGCCGAACCCCGACTGCCGGGTGGGTCACCGGGCCGCGGCAGGTCGGGTACCTGCCCCAGCAGCTGGTCCTGGAGGGCCACCGCACGGTCGCCGACGTACTGGGCGTCGAAGGCGCGCTGGCCGCCTTGGACCGGGTGACCTCCGGGGTGGGCACGGCCGACGACTTCGAGACCGTGGGTGAGCGGTGGAACCTCGACGAGCGGGTGGCCGCCGCGTTGGCCGACCTCGGCTTCGTCGGCCTGGAGCTGGGACGCCGGGTCGCCACCATGTCCGGCGGCGAGGTGGTGCTGCTCGCCCTGGCCGCGCTGATGCTGGCCGAGCCGGATGTGCTGCTGCTGGACGAGCCGACCAACAACCTGGACCGGCGGGCCCGGGGCCGGCTGTACGCGGCGGTGCAGCGGTGGCGCGGACCGGTGGTGGTGGTCAGCCACGACCGCGAGCTGCTCGACCTGGTGGACGCCGTCGCCGAGCTGCGGGACGGCGAGCTGCGGTTCTACGGTGGCACGTTCAGCGCCTACCTGGACGCGGTGGCCACCGAGCAGCAGGCCGCGCAGCGGGCGGTGCGTTCCGCCCAGGGTGATCTGAAGCGCCAGCAGCGGGAGCTGGTGGAGATGCGGATGAAGCTCGACCGGCGCCTGCGCTACGCCCGCAGCCAGGCCGAGAACGTGCCCAAGATCGTGGCCGGCGCCAAGAGGCGAGCCGCCCAGGTCTCGGCCGGCAAGCTGAGGGGTGGGCACGAGGGCGACGTGGCCGAGGCCCGCCAGCACCTGGCGGCCGCGGAGGAACGGGTCCGCGAGGACGACCTGATCCGGGTCGACCTGGCGCGGACCGCGGTGCCGGCCGGCCGGGACGTCCTGGTCCTGGACCGGGTGCAGCTGCGCAACGGTCCGACGGTGTCGCTGCACCTGCGCGGCCCGGAGCGGGTGGCCGTGGTCGGCCCGAACGGTGCCGGCAAGACCACGCTCGTCGACACGGTGTGCGGCCGCGTCCCGCCCCGATCGGGGACGGTCGACCTCCGCGTCCCGGTCCGCGTCCTGCCGCAGCGGCTGCAGCTGCTCGACGACGACGCGACGGTGCTGAGCGCGGTCGCCGGGTACGCACCGGGGGCGGACGACAACACCCTGCGGGCCGCTCTGGCGCGGTTCCTGCTCGACGCGGCCACCCTCGTGCGGCCTGTCCGCACCCTGTCGGGCGGGGAACGGTTCCGGGCCACGCTGGCGGCGCTGCTGCTGGCCGAGCCGGCGCCGCAGCTGCTCGTCCTCGACGAGCCCACCAACAACCTGGACCTGGACAGCGTCGGGCAGCTGATCGCGGCGCTGGCCGCCTACCGGGGCGCACTGCTGGTGGTGAGCCACGACGTACGGTTCCTGGCCGAGATCCACCTGACCGGCGTCCTGGACCTCGGCTCGGACGCGGGGGTGGTGACCGTCATGGAGCGCTGAGCGCGTCGCCGGGTGGTCGCCGGCGAGTGGTCATCGGCCGAGGGCCCCCGGCGCGGCGGGGTCCGGATTTCCACGCCGGTGCCTCGCTGTGGCAGACTTGCTCGCTGTTGCCCAGCGCACCGCGACTCCTGCCACAGGGGGATCGTTCGCGACGCCGGGCCGTCGTGACGCAACCGATCGGTGACCTGTGGCACTGGCTAGGACAACTCCCATGAGCAAGCTCATCACCGAGCTCGACCGCGCCTCACTGCGCGACGACCTCCCGGCTTTCCGACCCGGTGACACCGTCAAGGTGCACGTCAAGGTCGTCGAGGGCAACCGTTCCCGGATCCAGGTCTTCACCGGTGTGGTCATCTCCCGGGCGGGCGACGGCGTGCGGGAGGCCTTCACGGTCCGCAAGGTCAGCTTCGGCGTGGGGGTGGAGCGCACCTTCCCGTTGCACAGCCCGATCATCGACAAGGTCGAGGTGGACCGCCGCGGTGACGTCCGCCGGGCGAAGCTGTACTACCTCCGCGGTCTGCGCGGGAAGAAGGCCAAGATCAAGGAGAAGCGCGAAACCACCGCGCGCTGAGCGGCCCGGGGGAGTGGCACGACGTTCCGCCGCCGCGTCCAGAGCCCGTGAGGGCGTCGGTCCGCCGGCCGGCGAGCACGACCGCCCCGACGACGAGCCGGCCGCGCGAGCCCGTCCCGCACGGCGGATGACGCTGGGCCAGCACCTGCTGGCCTTCACCCGCGAACTGGTCGCCGTGGTCATCGGGGCGGTGATCGTGGCCTCGGTGCTGCGGGCCTTCGTCGGGCAGATGTTCCTGATCCCGTCGGTCTCCATGCAGGACACGCTGCAGGTTTCCGACCGCGTGGTGGTGGAGAAGATCACCACGGTCAGGCGGGGCCAGGTCATCGTGTTCGAGGACCCCGGCGGCTGGCTGACCGGCGTCACGAGCCGGCCGCGCGGACCCGTCGGGCAGGCGCTCGAGTTCGTCGGTGTGCTGCCCGACACCGGGACCGAGCACCTGATCAAGCGGGCGATCGGCATGGCGGGGGACCGGGTGGTCTGTTGCGACGATCGCGGACGGATCACGGTCAACGACCAGCCGCTGGACGAGACCTCCTACCTGTACACCGACGCGGCCGGCCGCCAGGTCAAGCCGTCGACGATCCGGTTCGACGTGACGGTACCCGCCGGACGGATCTTCGTGCTCGGCGACAACCGCCCCCAGAGCCGCGACTCGCGGTGCCACCTCGCCGAACTGCAGGCCGCCGGGGCCAGGGGGGACAATGCCTTCGTGTCCTCGGATCTGGTGGTCGGCCGAGCGTTCGCGGTGGCGTGGCCGCCGGCGGACCTGGGCCGGCTGCGGCGCCCGGGTACCTTCGAGTCCGTGCCCACCGGCCACATCCCCGCACCCACCCAGGCCACCATCAGCGACGGCCCCGAGGCCACCTGTTGACCACCAGCACCAGTCGGGAGACCGACACCGAGCCGACCACCCGGCGCCGGAGCCGTTTCGCCAGCTTTCTGCGGGAGCTCGTGTTCGTGGTGGTGGGCGCGCTCGTCGTGTCCTCGCTGCTCCGGGCCTTCGTCGGCCAGATGTTCATCATCCCGTCGGAGTCGATGGAGAACACCCTGCTCGTCGGCGACCGGGTGGTGGTGGAGAAGATGACCGGCTTCCAGCGCGGGGACGTGGTGGTGTTCGAGGACCCGGGCACCTGGCTCGGCGACGAGCCCACCGCTCAGCAGACCGGGCTCGACAAGGTGCTGGAGTTCGTCGGCTTCCCGACGGCGAGCTCTCCCGAGCACCTGATCAAACGGGTCATCGGGATGCCGGGCGATCGCGTGGTGTGCTGCGACCGGTCCGGCCGCCTCACGGTGAACGGGTTCCCCCTGGACGAGACGTCCTACCTCTACACCTCACCGGACGGCGAGCGGGTGGCTCCGTCCGAGGTCGCGTTCGAGGTCGTTGTCCCGGCTGCGCGGATCTTCGTGATGGGTGACCACCGCGACCTCAGCGCCGACTCCCGCTGCCACCTGTCCGACCTGACCAAGAGTGGCGCCAAGGGGTCCGACGCCTTCGTCCCGGAGAGCCTCGTCGTCGGCCCGGCCGTGGCCGTCGCCGCGCCCTTCGCCCGGGCCACGGTCCTGCACCGGCCCTCGACGTTCGGCAACGTCCCGGCCGCCGAGCAGCCTGCGCCCGCGGAAGCGGTGATCAAGCCGGCGGACGTGGCCTGCTGATGACGGCCCCGTTGGTCCCCGGCAGCGTGCAGGTCCGACGCAACAGCGGTCTGTACGGGTACGAGCGGGCGCTGAAGCGGGTGGGTCTGGATCCGGTGGCGGGGGCCGACGAGGCGGGTCGGGGGGCCTGCGCTGGGCCGCTGGTGGCCGGGGCGGTGATCCTGTCCGACGCCAAGTCCAAGCAGATCACCGACCTGCGGGACTCCAAGCTCTTGAGCGCCCGGCAGCGGGACCGGGCCTACCAGGAGATCACCACCAAGGCGCTGGCCTGGTCGGTCGTGGTGATCGAGCCGGGTGACTGCGATCGGATGGGCATGCACGTCGCCAACGTCGAGGCCCTGCGCCGGGCGCTGCTGCGGCTGGACCTCGCCCCGACGTACGTGCTCACCGACGGTTTCAGCGTGGACGGGCTGGGCGTGCCCGGGCTGGCGGTGTGGAAGGGCGACCGGGTCGCTGCCTGCGTAGCCGCGGCCTCGATCATCGCGAAGGTCACCCGGGACCGGATCATGGTCGAGCTCGACGAGCGCCATCCCGAGTACGGGTTCAAGATTCACAAGGGGTACTGCACCGAGCTGCACCAGGAGCAACTCGACCGGTACGGCCCGTCGGCCACCCACCGGATGCGCTTCGTCAACGTGTCGCGAACGGCTAGGGTCGAGGCGATGAACGAGCCTGCGCCGAGCGAACCCCAGCGGCTGCGGCGAGCCGTGTCATGACGATCGCGTGGGAGCACAGCCGGTGAGCACCGAGGACCTCGAGCAGTACGAGAGCGAGCTGGAGCTCCAGCTCTACCGGGAGTACAAGGACGTCGTCGGCATCTTCACCTACGCGGTGGAGACCGAGCGCCGGTTCTACCTGTGCAACGCGGTGGACCTGAAGGTCCGGACCGAGGGCGGCGACGTCTACTACGAGGTGTCGATGGCCGACGCGTGGGTGTGGGACATGTACCGCCCGGCCCGGTTCGTGAAGTCGGCCAAGGTGCTGACGTTCCGCGACGTGTCGATCGAGGAGATCGCCCACAGCGACCTGGAGGTGCCCAAGACCGTCGAGTGAGGGGCTGTGGACGGCCGTCGACGCCGTCCACAGCCGCACCGCGGGGTGAACTGCCAGCCGCCGACGCCAGCAGGGTGTCGGTGGAGGTGGGTGGTGGACCGACGACGGCAGGAGCTCGGCGCCGCGGGGGAGCAGCTCGCGGTCAGCGGAGCTGACCCGCCAGGGTCTGCGGATCCTGGACCGGAACTGGCGCTGCCGCGGTGGGGAGCTCGACATCATCGCGGTGGAGGCCGACGGGGAGCACCGCACGCTGGTGTTCTGCGAGGTGAAGTGCCGGACCGGCCTGCGGTTCGGTGACCCGCTCGAGGCCATCACCTGGGCGAAGCTGCGGCGACTGCGGCAGCTGGCCGCGGAGTGGATGGCGGTGACCGGCGCGGTCGCCGACCGCGTCCGGCTGGACGCCGTCGGGGTGCTGCTGCGGCCCGGCTGCCCGCCGCGGGTCACGCACGTGCGGGCGATCGGATGACACTCGCCTGCAGCTGGTCCGTCGCCCTGGTCGGGCTGGAGGGTCGGGTGGTCGAGGTGGAGGCCCACATCGGGGGCGGACTGCCGCGCACGGTGCTGGTCGGGTTGCCCGACACCGCGCTGTACGAGGCCAGGGACCGGTGCAAGGCCGCGGTGGCCAGCACCGGGCACCTGTGGCCGTCCTCCCTGCTCACCATCAACCTGTCACCGGCCACGCTGCCCAAGACGGGCAGCGGCTACGACCTGGCCATCGTCGCCGCCGTGCTCGGTGCGGCCGCGGTGGTGCGTCCGGAGGAGCTGGTCGGCACGGTGCTGCTGGGGGAGCTCGGCCTGGACGCCCGGGTGCGGCCGGTGCGGGGTGTGCTGCCGGCCACGATGGCCGCCGCCCAGGCCGGGTTCCGGCGGGTGGTGGTGCCGACCGGGCAGGCCGTCGAGGCCGCCCTGGTCACCGGCGTCGAGGTGGTCGGGGTGGCGTCGCTGGCCCAGCTGGTGGCGTTGCTCAACCGGGAGCCGATGCCGGCGGCGGAGGTGGTGCCGGTCCAGGGAGAGCGGGCCGGTGACCCGCCGGGTGTCGCCCCCGACCTGGCCGACGTCTCCGGGCAGCAGGAGGCGCGCTGGGCCTTGGAGGTGGCGGCCGCGGGCCGGCACCACATGCTGCTCACCGGGCCACCTGGCGTGGGCAAGACCATGCTCGCTGAGCGGCTGCCGGGGCTGCTGCCCGACCTGGAGGTGCACGAGGCCCTGGAGGTGTCGGCGGTGCACTCCCTGGCCGGCTTCGACCTGTCCGGGGGGCTGGTGACCCGGCCGCCGTACGCCGACCCGCACCACAGCGCCTCCGTGGCCAGCGTGATCGGCGGCGGCCCTCGGCTCGCCCGCCCCGGAGCCGTCTCCTGTGCTCACCGGGGGGTGCTGTTCCTGGACGAGGCGCCGGAGTTCCCTGCACGGGTGCTGGAGGCCCTGCGGACGCCGCTGGAGTCCGGGGTGGTGACGCTCGGCCGGAGCGAGGCGCAGGCCCGGTACCCGGCGCGCTTCCAGCTCGTCCTCGCGGCCAACCCGTGCCCCTGCGGGCTGGCGACGGTCCGGGGCCAGGGGTGCACCTGCGCGCCGATGGCGGTCCGCCGCTACGCCGACCGGATCTCCGGGCCGATCCGCGACCGGATCGACATCACCCAGGCATTCCGCCCGGTGCGGCGGGCACTACTGTCGCCGTCGTCGCCTCCGGAGAGCACGGCGGTCGTGGGCGCCCGAGTCCGGCAGGCCCGCGGCCGCCAAGCCGCGAGGCTGCGCGGCACGGGCTGGCTGACCAACGGTGAGGTGCCGGGGCCGTACCTGCGGGCACACCTGCCGCTGCCCGCGGGGCTGTCCCTGCTCGAGGAGGCGGTCAGCCACGGGCGACTCAGCCCGCGGGGCGTGGACCGCGTGCTCCGGGTGGCCTGGACCGTGGCCGACCTCGGTGGCCGCGACCGGCCCGCCGCGGAGGACGTCGCCACCGCCGTCGCCATGCGGCGGGGCGACCTGTACGACTCCCCGCTGCGGGAGGTGTCGTGACCCTGTCGGAGCGGAGTGCCCGGCTGGCGCTCGCCTGCACCGCCGACGCCGGCGACCCGGGTCTGAGCGAGCTGGTGGTGACCGACGGAGGTCAGGCGACCTGGGCGGCGGTGCGGGCCGGCGGCCACGGTGAGGGACTGGGTCGCCGCGCGGCCGCGCTCGACCTCGCGACGGTGGTCGCGGCCACCGCGGAGTGCGAGTCCAGGTTCGTCATCCCGGGCGACGAGGAGTGGCCTGAGCAGCTGGACGCCCTGCGGTACTGCGACGACGTCCAGCGCCGGGGCGGGATCCCCTTCGGGCTCTGGCTGCGTGGGCCGGGGCACCTCGCGGCCATGACGGAGCACTCGGTGGCCGTGGTGGGCGCCCGCGCCTGCACGCCCTACGGCAGTGGAGTGGCGACCGACCTGGCGGCGGAGCTGGGCGAGCGGGGCGTCACCGTGATCTCCGGCGGGGCCTATGGGATCGACGTGGCCGCTCACCGCGGGGCGCTGGCGGTCCGCGGTGCCACGGTGGCGGTGCTGGCCAACGGTTTGGACATCGCCTACCCCCGCGGCAACGCCGCGATGCTGGAGCGGGTGGCCGACGAGGGGCTGCTGGTCTCGGAGCTGCCGCCTGGTGCCACACCGACCCGGGTGCGGTTCCTCGCCCGCAACCGGCTGATCGCCGCGCTGGCGGTCGGCACCGTCGTGGTCGAGGCCGCGATCCGCTCCGGGGCCCGGAACACCGCGAGCTGGGCGGTTGGCTGCCATCGGCTGCTGATGGCCGTGCCGGGCCCGGTGCACTCCGCCCAGTCGGAGGCTCCGCACCTGATGATCCGCAACGGTCAGGCCTGCCTGGTCACCGGTGCTCCCGACGTGCTGGAGCTCATCTCCCCGGCCGGACGGTTCACCGTCGACCCGCCCCACGGCCCGACGCGGGTGACCGACCACCTCGACCCCACCCGGCTCGCGGTGTTCGAGGCCGTCCCGGCCCGGCGCCGAGCCTCGGCCGGGGACATCGCCCTCACCGCCGGGGTGAGCATGCCGGTCGTGCTGGCCCAGCTCGCCGAGCTGGAGGCGGCCGGCCTGGTGGAGGGCTCCGACGCCGGCTGGCGGGTGCTGGTCGGCGCCAGCTCAGGCTCCGGCTCAGGCGGCACCGAGCGAACCGGTCAGCTCAAGGGGTGAAGGACCCGCGCACCCTCCACCCGTCTGCCGTGGTGTCGCCTTGGGTCTGAACAAATGACGGGCCGCGCACCCACGCTGCCCGGCATCGAATGCCGGCGGTAAAGCCCGGCCGCCGCCCGTGTGCGAATGGGGAATGCGCCGAGATGATGGGTATTCGCGCCAACCCGGCTCAATCGACACGCGGAACCGACCACGACAGCGAAGATCCCGAGCGAGTTTGCGGCGATTCCGGCCCATTTCTCGGAGGCCCGGAGTAACGATGAGGAGACCTGCCCCGCTCAGCAACCGGTTGGGAATCCCCGGACGAGGCCGGTCGGCCTGCGGCCGGATCAGTGGGACGAGCTGTAGAGCTCCATGAGGTCGGCCTTGATCCGGCCGCGGTCACTGACCTGGTGGCCTTGGGAGCGCAGCCACTCGCGGGCCGCCTGCAGCTGTTCGCGATCGGGCCGGGTGGCTGCGCGGGTGCCTGTCGCCGGCGTTGACGGGGAGGTGCTCGGCGCCCGCCCCGCGACCTTACGGGCCTTCTCCATGTACGGAGTGAGCACGTTGTAGAACTCGTCGATGTTCTGCTGCCTCAGGTCCAACTCATAGGTGGCGGTTCCGACGGCGAAGCGGAGGGTCTGACCCTCACCATCAGCAATCTCCGTGCCGTCGAGGTCGTCGGTGAGAATCTCGATCGTGCGCTTGGCCATCATTGTCCTGTTCATAGATTCGGTGCTTTGTGGTAGCGAGACTATCTTAACCCCTTTACTCCTTCCAGCGTTCGCTGCGCGCCAAATTGAATGGGTTCTGCAGGAATTCAGCCGATAACTCTCGGGTGGTGGTCTGGGGAATTGCCGCGCAAATGTCCTAACCGCTTCGCGGGCGACGGGTCGGGCCCGGTGGCGCCGCCGGAGAATGGCGCGTTCGCCGACCACCACCCTCGTAAAGCAGCCGGCAATTCCCGTACGGCGTAAACCCCCGGATGTTCGTTGACGAGACCGGCCTGGTAAGACGGAGATGTCACAACCGACAGCCACAGGAGGTACGGCAGTGAGCATGTTCGATCAGGCCAAGGACGCACTCGGCGGCCACGAGGAGCAGGTCGACCAGGCCGTGGAGCGTGGCGGCGATCTCGTGGACGAGAAGACCGGCGGCCAGCACGCCGAGCACGTCGACAAGGGTCAGGACTTCGTCCGCGACCAGCTCGGCGGTCAGGGCGAGGGGGAGCCGGCCCCGGAGAACCCGGCCCCGTAGGCGATTCACCGGCGTCCCCGCCCGTGACACCCCCGGGCGGGACGCCGGTCACCGGTGTTCGGCGACGGGCCGCGCCGGGCGAAGGTCAGGGCGGAGCGGCGGGCCCGTCATCCAGGGGTCACAGGTTCGGTCAACGTAGACAAGGACATCAGTCATGAGCTTCACCCAGGACGACATTCAGAGCCTCGCCGGCGGGACGGTCGTCGGCTCCGACGGCGAGAAGATCGGCGAGGTCAGCCAGTTCTATCTCTCGGACTCCACCGGGGAGCCGACGTGGGCCACGGTCCGCACCGGCCTGTTCGGCAGCCAGGAGTCGTTCGTACCCCTCAGCGGCGCCCGCGCCGAGTCCGGCGAGCTGCACGTGCAGTTCGACAAGGCCACGGTCAAGGACGCCCCGCGGGTCGACGCCGACGGTCACCTCGAACCCGACGAGGAAGAGAACCTGTACCGGTACTACGGCGTCGGCGACGACGCCGACCGAACGGGTGAGGGGGACCGACTCGGCCGCAGCCGGCGACCGCGCGGACCGGACCGCCGACCCCGACCAGGACCGCTCCCGTGACACCGCCGACGGAGATGACCGCGACGCCGGCGTGGGGACGGCGGCGGGTGTGGGTACGGCGGGTGTCGCGGCCGCCGCGCCCCGCCGCAGCGCCGACGAGGTGGATTCCGACCGCGTGGATTCCGACCGCGTGGATTCCGACCGCGTGGATTCTGACCGCTTGGATTCCGACCGGGTGGATTCCGACCGGGTGGACAGCGACGCCGTCGACCGCGACCGTGGGGCTGAGGACTCAGCCTTGGGCGACGACGACCGGTCCGACCGGGAGGGTGCAGACGCCGGCCGTGTCGCGGCTGACCGGGACTCCACCCCGTCGCAGCAGGCTGACCTCGACGCGGTGACCCCGGGTGAGACCAGAACCCGCCTGCGGCGCTACGTGGTCACTGAGCGCGTGACTCAGACGGTGGAGGAGCTGCCCGACGAGGACGGCCGCTGAGGCCCGATCCGAGCAGCTCCGAGCTACGGTCGCAGTCCGCCCGGGTGGATCCTCCGGGCGGGCCTGCACCGTGGCGGGCCGGTGCCGGACTCAGCGCGCCCCGCGGAGGAACCGTTCCAGCAGGGGCCCCGCGGTGCGCGAACCCGACTGTCCCCGGTCCACGTACACCGCGACCGCCAGGTCGTCCTGAGCGGCCACCATCCAGGCGTGGGTCTTCAGCGGCGAGTCGTTGCCGAACTCAGCGGTGCCCGTCTTGGCGATCACCGGCGGGCCCGGCACGTCATCCAGCCGTCTGCCGCTGCCCTCGGTGACCACCGCCCGCATCATCCGCCGCAGGTCGGCCGCCTCCGCGGACGTCAGCGGCGCCCCGGTCGACTCGGGCGTGGTGCCCTGGACGAGGTTCGGGACGACCGTCCTACCGGCCTGGACCGAGGCCACCACACCGGCCATGGCCATCGGCGAGGCCAGCACTCGGCCCTGCCCGATCATGGTGGCCGCCTCGTCGGTCTGGCTGCTGGTGGCCGGGACCGACCCGTAGAAGGACGGGAACCCCGCGTCGTAGTCGATACCCAGGCCCAGCGAGCCCGCCGCCTGTGCGAGATCCCGCCGACCCAGCTCGCCGCGCTGCCCGATGAAGGCGGTGTTGCAGGACTGGGCCAGCGCCGTCTGCAGGGGGATCCGGCCCAGGCTGCTGCTCGGGTAGTCGCTGTAGTTGGTGAACCGGCGCCCGTCGACCGTCAGGGTGTCGGGACAGGTCACCGGGCTGGTGGGCTTCAGCCCGGCCCGCAGCAGCGCCAGCGCCGAGACCACCTTGAACGTCGAGCCGGGTGCGGCCTGGCCCACGGTGGCGATCGACTGGCTGTTGGTCCCGGCGTTGTTGGCTGCGGCGAGGATCGCCCCGGTCGACGGCCGGACGGCCACGATCGCGGCGGCTGAGGGGGTGTCCTGCAGAGTCGCCTCGGCCAGCCGCTGCAGGGGGAGGCTCAGGGTGATCGTCAGGTCGCGGCCGGCGACCGGCTTGCTCTCGAACAGCGTGACGGGCGACCTCGGACCAGGGCTGGCGCTGGCCGGGCCGGACGGCTTGGGTGTCACCGCCGGTGAGGCCGACGCACCGCCCGGCGGGGCCGAGGCCGAGGCGCCTCCGCCGGTCGCGGGCAGCAACCGCACCTGGACCCCGGGGGTTCCACGCAGCTGCTCGTCGTAGCGGCGCTGCAGTCCGGTGGTTCCGACCTGGTCGCCGGAGACGACCGCACCCTTCGACTCCGCAACGATCTCCTTGGACGCCTCGCCGACGGTACCGACGATCGGGCGGGCGAAGTCGCGGGACGGGGCCAGCACCCGCTCGCCCTGGATGGGCAAGGCACCGGGGATGGCGCGCACGTCCTGGTTGGCGGGCCGGTCGGGGTCCTTGGCCCGGAACACGATGGCCTCGACGAACGCCTGCGCCCCGGCCGCGCGGACCACCCGCTGGTAGGTCCTGGCGTTGATGCCGACCAGCCGGGCCAGCCGGGCCGCTGAGCTGTCCAGACGGTCGGCGGCCACCGAGGGCTTGTCGATCCCGATCCGCACCACGGCGCGCGGGACCATGATCCCCTCGCCGCCGGCGCCGAGCAGGTTGCCGCGCCGGGCCGCCAGGCGGCGCTGGCTCAGCCGGGTGCCACCGTCCAGCTGGGCATGCACGATGCTCGGCTGCCAGCGGGTCTTCCAGCGCCCGTTCTCGTCCTGCAGCTGGGCGGTGCTGGTGTACTGCAGCTTCTGCGGCACCCCGGGGAACGACCACGTGTACATCAGCGTCGCCGTCGCTGACCCACCCTGACGATCCACACCGGTCACCGTGACAGCCGGCTTCAGGGTGCTCATGCCCCGGAGCAGTCCGGTCAGCTGGTCGTTCACCGCCGACCCGGTGGTGGCCACGAACTCGACGGCGGAGACGTCCCGCTTGGCCAGCCCCGCGGCCAGCTCGGTCGCGGCCCGATCGGGATCGTCACCGGGGTTCGGCGTGGGCAGGGTGCCGTTGGTGCACCCGGCCAGCAGCAGCGCCGCCAGCCCGGCCGACAGGGCCAGGGTCAGGGCAGGGGACCGGCCAGGAGCTCGTCGGTGCATCTGCCTCATCCTGCCACGGCCTCCCGATCGGTTCCCGGCCCGGCGACGCGGCGAGGCCGGCGCGTCTGGGCAGGTGCCAGAGTGGGCGTATGCGGTTCCGGCGGGTGGGTGTGGTCGGTGGCGGCACGATGGGAGCCGGCATCGCCGGCGTCCTGGCCACCGCGGGAGCGACCGTCGAGCTGGTCGAACCGGACGACGGCCAGGCGGGACGGGCCCTGGCCCGGATCAAGCGGCACGACCGCGAGTCGGCGGGACGGGTGCGCCGGCTCCGGGTGGTGGCCGAGCTGGCCGATGCCCTGGACGCGGTCGTCGAGGCCGTCCCCGAGGACCGCGCGCTCAAGGCCCGGGTGCTCCGCCAGGTCGAGGGCCTGGCCCCCCGGCTGCTGGCCACCAACACCAGCTCGATCCCCATCGGCGACCTGGCTGCGGGGCTCGAGCAGCCGAGCGGTCTGGTCGGGCTGCACTTCTTCAACCCGGTCTGGGTCATGCCGCTGATCGAGGTGGTCCGCGGCGAGCGCACCGACCCCGCCGTCGTCGACCGCGCCCTCACCCTGGTCGAGGACCTCGGCAAGGAGGCGGTCCTGGTCCGCGACCGGCCCGGTTTCGCCACCAGCCGCCTCGGGGTCCTGCTCGGTCTGGAGGCGATGCGGATGCTGGAGGACGGCGTCGCCAGCGCCGAGGACATCGACCGGGCGATGGTGCTCGGCTACCGGCATCCGATGGGGCCGCTCCGGCTGACCGACCTGGTCGGCCTCGACACCCGGCTGCAGATCGCCCGGGTCCTGCAGGCCGCGTACGGCGACCGCTTCGCCCCACCCCAGGTGCTGGTGGACAAGGTGGCGCGCGGTGAGCTGGGACGCAAGACCGGCCAGGGATTCTTCAGCTGGCCGGACCTGCGCTCCCGCTGAACCCGGCCGCCGCCGCCGTAGTGTCGCCCCGTGGGCATCTACGCACGCCGGCCGGGGCGGCTGGTCGGTCAGATCGCGGCGGACCTGTTCATGATCGGCTGGACCGTCCTGTGGTGGTTCGTGGGCCGCGGGGTCGAGCGGGCCGTGGCCGACGTGGCCGGTCCGGCCCGCAGCACCCGCGAGTCGACCCGCAACCTCGCCGTCCAGGTGGCTCAGGCCGCCGAGCAGGCGGGCCGGGTACCCGGCATCGGCGGCGACCTCCGCCGGCCGTTCGACGACGTGGTCCGCTCCCTCGACGGGGTCGTCACCTCGGCGGACCAGCAGGTGGCGGCCATCGAGCGCGCGGCCCTGGTGCTCGGGTGGTCGGTCTTCGTCATTCCGGTGCTGTTGCTGCTGGTCGTCTGGCTGCCCCGCCGGGTGCGGTTCTACGTCCGGGCGCGCGCCGCCCGGAGGTTCATCGACGCGCAGCCCGACCTCGACCTGTTCGCGCTCCGGGCGATGGTCGTCCAGCCCATGCACGTGATCGCCCGGATCAGTGACGACCCGGTCTCGGCCTGGCGGCGGGGCGACCGGGCGGTGATCAACGCCTTGGCCGAGGTGGAGCTGCGGCGCAGCGGGCTTCGGGTCCCGGCCCGGTCGTCCGCCCCGGCGGAGTCGGCCTCGACGCCGTGAGCTCGGGACCCTGACGGCCCGCACTTGCGGGCTCGTGCGGCAACCTCAAGGATGGTCGCTGTGAGCACCCCCCGGACGGCACCGACGTGAGACGGCACCAGTTCGAGGTCGGGCTGGGCAGCGGCATCGACCGCGGGATGACGATCATCGGGTACGGGCACTATGGCCGCCCCGTGCTGGTCTTCCCCAGCGAGGCGGGCCGCGCCTGGGACTTCGAGAACAACGGGATGGTCGACGCGGTCGCCGGCCTGATCGGCGAGGGCCGGGCCAAGCTCTACTGCGTGGACTCTCTGGACGCCGACACGTGGTCCGAGAAGGGCCTGCCGATCGAGGAGCGGGCGCTGCGGCACGAGGTCTACACCCGCTGGCTGACCCACACCGTCGTGCCGCTGATCCACGACGACACCAGCGCGGGCGCGGAGATCATCACCGCCGGCTGCAGCATGGGCGCGTACCACGCGGTGCACTTCTCCCTGCAGCGCGCCGACCTGGCGCCGTTGGCCATCGGGATGTCCGGCAACTACGACGTCAACAGCTGGGGCTCGTGGGGGGACCGGGGTGACGCCACCTACTTCGCCAACCCGACCGACTACATCCCCAACCTGCATGGTGATCATCTGGAGTGGCTGCGGGGCCGGGTGTCGATCCTGCTGACCGTCGGCCAGGGGGCCTGGGAGACCCACCCGACGGGCTCGCTGCCGTCCACCATCACCACGGCTCGGCTGCTCCAGGAGAAGGGCATCCGCTGCGAGCTGGACCTGTGGGGCTACGACGTCTCCCACGACTGGGAGTGGTGGCAGCAGCAGTTCGCCCACCATCTGCCACGCTTCTGCTGAGAACCCAGCCACCGCGAGCGAACGGGAAGGGGACGCTGTGTCGGACACCCATCATCTGGTCGGACTGCTGCTGGGCGCGGAGGAGGACTGGCCGCAGGCGTTCGAGGCGATCGCCGGTCGGGTCGGGGCGTTCGACTACGACGGGGGCCGGCACCGCCTGGACACCGAGCGGGTCCACATCTCACCGTTCAACCTGCGCGACCGCGCCCGCCACGAGATCGTCATCGACCGGTTGGCGTACTGGTACTACCACCCCCGGGAGTGGCTCAAGAAGGTCGCCCTGATGGACGACGTCTACCTGCTGAACTCCCCGTTCACGTTCCAGTCGATGGAGAAGCACTCCGCGTACTGCGCGCTGATGCGGCTCGGGATGAACATCCCCGACACCGTGCTCGTGCCCTACAAGAACCCGGTCGACAACACTCGCTGGGCCTACACATCGCGGAGCTACAACGACCCCTTCGACCTGCCGGCCATCGCCCGCGAGATGGGCTACCCGCTGTTCATGAAGCCGTTCGACGGCGGGGGCTGGCGCGGGGTGTCGCGGATCAAGGACGAGGCGGCCCTGATCTCGGCCTACGACGACTCCGGTGAGATGCTCATGCACCTGCAGAAGGCCGTCGAGCCGTTCGACGTCTTCGCCCGGGCACTGACCATCGGACCGGAGACCATGGTCATGCACTTCCAGCCCGACGAGCCGATGCACAACCGCTACGCCGTCGACCACGGGTTCCTGTCACCGTCGGCCGGCCAGGAGGCGATCACCATCGCGCAGACGGTGAACGCCTTCTTCCGCTGGGAGTTCAACTCCTGCGAGATGCTGGTCCAGGGCGACACCGTGCTGCCGATCGACTACGCGAACGCCTGCCCCGACGTCGCCGTCACCTCGCTGCACTACTACTTCCCGTGGGCCATGCGCACGCTGGTGAAGTGGACGGCGTTCTGCGCCGCGACCGGGCGGCGGGCGCGCCTGCACGTCGACCCGGCGCCCTGGTTTGCGATCGCCGACGACCCGGACCTGGACTACGCGGGCAAGCTCCGGCACTACCAGCGCCTGGCCGACGAGCACTTCGCCACCGAGCACTACCACGAGTTCTGCGCCGCGGCCCTGCCCGACATCGACGAGATGGTGCTGGAGTGGGTGACCTCGGCCGACTTCGACCGGGTGCTGCGGGAGACCGTGACCGCCACCTACCCGGTCCACGAGCAGGAGAAGTTCCTGGCCCACTTCCGAGGCCTGGTGGGCCTCTGGGTCTCCGACGAGACGACCCGGCTCGGCGGGCCCCACCCGCAGACCTGAGCTCGGGGGCGGATCGGCCGCTCAGGTCCGCCAGGATGGCGCGGTACCCCCGCAGGTACCCGGGATCACCTCGCGCGCAGGTCCGCGTACTCCGGGTGCTCGTCGAGAAAGGCGGCTGTGTAGGGGCAGCGGGGCACCACCACCAGCCCCTGGCGGCGCGCGTCGTCGAGGGCGAACCGGGTGATCCGAGCGGCGAAGCCGTGCCCGCGCCGCGCCGGGTCGGTGCCCGTGTGGGTGATGATCATCTGCGGGCCGCGGACGGCGAACTCGATCACGCTGACCACCTCGCCGTCCAGTCGGCCCTCGTAGCGGGAGCGGTCGTCGTCGCGGCGGCAGTCCAGGTCGTCCACGGCGTCAGGCTAGCCAGCCGTCCCGAGCCGCGCGGTCAGCCAGTCGCGGGCGCCGGGCCACTCCGCGGCGAGCATCGAGTACTGCACGGTGTCGCGCCAGGACCCGTCCCGGCGGATCCGGTGGTGGCGCAGCACCCCCTCCCGCTGGGCGCCGAGTCGGGCGATGGCGTGCTGGGACCGGGCGTTGGCGATGTCGGTGTGCCACACCACCCGCTCGGCGCCGAGGGAGTCGAAGGCGTAGCCCAGCATCAGCAGCTTCGACTCGGTGTTGACCGCGGTCCGCCAGTGCGGCCTCCCGACCCAGGTGTGGCCGATGGCGACGGCGCGGTTCACCGGGTCGATCTCGTAGAACGACGTGGTGCCGACCAGGTCCCCGTGCTCGACCAGCCGCTGGGTGAACGGCCATCGGTCGGGGTCGTCGATCGCCGCCGCGATCACCCGGTCCGCCGCCGACCGGTCCATCGGCAGCACGTAAACCGGCCCCAGGTGCTGCAGCACCTCCGCCGCCGCCTCCGGCGGGCCCAGTGCGTCGAGGAAATCCGCGGCGTCCTCGGGCCGCAGCGGCGTCAGGGCCAGGATCCGGCCGCGGATCTCCGACGGCTGCTGCCAGCTGCTCACCGACCCATCCCACCCCGACGGGCCGGCGGACGCCCGGTATCGCGACCCGTGTCCGTGATGTGGACGGCCGGTGTGGACGGGGCGCGGTCAACCGTGCTGGGCGACGACGAAGATCCGGCGGAACGGCAGCACGGTTCCGTACGGGCGCTCGCGGTAGGCCGCACGCAACGCGGCGCGGTACTCCTGCTCGAACACCGGCCGAAGATCGTCGGGCAGGGACTGGAGAACGGGGCGGGCGGCGGTGCCCGAGATCCACCTGAACACCGGATCCGGCCCGGACAGCACATGCAGGTAGGTGGTCTCCCAGGCGTCGACCCGGAGGTCCGGACCGGCGAGGTCGTCCACGTAGTCCGCCGGGCCGGCCGAAGCGGGTCGGCCCAGGTCGGCGACGTGGGGCGCGAACCGCGGATCGGCCGCGAGCGCCTGCAGCAGCCGATGGCTGGGCTCGCCGAAGTTCCCGGGCACCTGGAACGCCAGCCAACCGCCCGGCGCCAGGGCCGCCACCAGCCGGGGGAGCAGCTGCCGGTGTCCCGGCACCCACTGCAGGGCCGCGTTGCTGATGATCACGTCCACCGGTGCCTCGGGCCACCAGTCGCGGACGTCGCCGACGGCGAAGCGCAGCCGCCCCTCACCACGACGGGCTGCGTGCCGGACTGCCTGCCGGGCCGCGGTCTCGATCATGGCCGGCGAGGAGTCGAGGCCCAGCACCTGGGCCGCCGGCCACCGGTCGGTCAGGGTGGCCGTCAGCTGACCCGGGCCGCAGCCCAGGTCGACCACGCTCGACGGCCGGTCCGCGTCCACCCGGGCGATCAGGTCGACGAACGGGCGGGCGCGCTCGCCGGCGAACTGCAGGTAGCGCTCGGGGTCCCAGTCGACCATCGCCGCTCCCATCTCTTGACATCAAGATAGACCGGGGCGACCTTACCTCGGTCGGCCACCACCCGCCAGCTCCCCGACGTTCGCCTCGTAGGGTCGAGCCGTGAGCTCCTCCCCGTCCCAGACCGTCGGCATCGAGACACCCGACGGGACGATGCCCGCCCAGCTATGGCTGCCGCCGGCCGGGACCGGGGCCGGCGTGGTGGTCTACCAGGAGATCTTCGGCGTCGGCCGCTACATCCGCTCGCGCTGCGCGGACCTGGCCGCGCTCGGCTACGTCGTGCTGGCCCCCGAGTTCTACTGGCGGATCGGGCGGAGCTCGACCCCGGAGGAGGGTCCTGACATCCTCGACCAGGCCATGGGGGCGGCCGGCCAGCTGGACTGGGACGCCGCGGTCGACGACGGGATCGCGGCCCTCGAGCACCTGCGCGGCCGGATCGAGATCACCGGCGACGTCGGTGTGCTCGGGTTCTGCTGGGGCGGCGGTCTGGCGTTCGACGTGGCGGTCCGCGACGACCCGGACGCGCTGGTCAGCTACTACGGCTCCAGCCTGCCGGGGCGGCATCACCAGGCGGGTCTGGTCAGCGCTCCGAGCCTGTACCACTTCGGGTTGGCCGACCAGTTCATCCCGCCGGACACCGTGGCGGACATCGCGGCATCGGTCGGCGCACAACCGGACGTGCTGGTCGAGACGTACGAAGGCGCCGGTCACGCGTTCGACAACCCCAACCCCCTGTTCCACCACCCGGGGGCCTCGGCCGCCGCCTGGGCCAGCACGGTGCGCTTCCTCTCCCAGCGGCTGCGCCTGACGGCGGACGCCCCACGCGAGTAGGCTCGGGCCCGGTCGAACCGGGACGGGGAGGTGGGTCGCGTGAGCACACCCACGAGCACGACGGCCGCAGACGATGCGAGGTCGGGGCCGACCGCCCTGCCCCCGCGCGATCGCCGCCCGTCGGTGTCGGTGCTGATCCGGGTCCGTGGCCTGCTGCCCAACCTGCGGCCCGCCGAGCGACGGGTGGCTGAGGCGGTGCTGGCCGACCCCGCCGGGGTCTCCGAGAGCTCCATCACCCGGGTCGCCCGGTTGTGCGAGACCTCGGAGACGACCGTGCTGCGGTTCTGCCGGGCGGTCGGTCTGGCCGGGTACCCCGAGCTCCGGATCGCGCTGGCCCGGGCCGCCCAGTGGGAGGAGGCGGGCCACGCCGCGGGCGCCCCGCTGACCGGGCGGATCGACCCCGACGACACGTTGGCGGAGGTGGTCGCGACCATCACCCACGCGGACGCGTGCGCCATCGAGGACACCGCATCGGCGTTGGACCTGACCACCCTGGAGCGGGTGGTGGCCGCCGTCTGCGACGCCCGCCGGGTCGACGTGTACGGCATCGCCGCGAGCGGGCTGGTGGCCGCGGACCTGCACCAGAAGCTCCATCGGATCGGCCTGGTCTCGGCGGCCTGGTCCGACCCGCATCTGGCCCTCACCTCGGCCGCCGTGCTGACGGCGGGGGACGTCGCGCTGGGCATCTCCCACACCGGCACCACCACCGACACCGTCGACGCCCTCCGGGTGGCCCGCCGCCGTGGCGCCACCACCGTCGCCATCACCAACTACGCCGGGTCGCCGATCGCCGCCCAGGCCGACCACCTGCTGCTGACCGCCGCCCGGGAGACGACGTTCCGCTCCGGCGCGATGTCGAGCCGGATCGCCCAGCTGGCCCTGGTCGACTGCCTGTTCGCCGGCGTCGCGCAGCGCTCGTACGACTCCACCATCGAGGCACTCGAAAGCAGCTACGCCGTGGTCCGGAGCCGGCACGACCAGCGGGCCCGCGACTGAGCGCCGCCGCGCCGTAGCCGAACCCTTCCCCGCCCCCGCTTCACATCCCTCCGAACGACCGCACACCCGCAGCGGGGGTGTGGAGTCGATCTGACGGGTGTGACGTGCGGTCGCGGGCGGCGCCGCCGGGCGGCGCCGCCGGACGGGCTGGCAGAGTGTGGCGGTGCCGACGCCCGCCCAGCCGCCCGCTCCCATCCCGCGGAACCGAAGCATCGTCGTGCTGGGGCTGCTGTCCACCTTCGGGCCCATCTCCCTCGACCTGTACCTGCCGGCCCTGCCCGAGCTCGCCGACGACCTTGCGGCCAGCCCGTCGGCCGCTCAGCTGACGATCACGGCCTGCCTGCTGGGGCTGGCCACCGGTCAGCTGGTGGCTGGACCGCTGTCGGACCGGTTCGGCCGGCAGCGCCCCCTGGTCGTCGGTCTGGTGGTGTACCTGCTGGCCTCGCTGGCGTGCGCGGTCGCCCCGAGCATCACCGTGCTCGTCGCGGTCCGGCTGGTGCAGGGGCTGGCGGGGGCGGCGGGGCTGGTGATCGCCCGGGCGGTGGCCCGCGACCTGTACTCCGGGCGAGAGCTGTTGATCTTCTTCTCCCGGCTGATCCTGATCTCCGGGCTGGCGCCGGTGGTCGCCCCCGTGCTGGGCGGCCAGCTCAGCCGGGTCATGTCCTGGCGGGGCATCTTCGTGGTCCTGGCCGCGTTCGGGGTGGTGCTGCTGCTGGCCGGGGCGTTGGGCCTGAAGGAAACCCTGCCACCGGAGCGCCGGCGCACCGGTGGTCTGGCCGAGACCCTGGCGGGGTTCGCCGAGCTCGGCCGGGACCGGCTGTTCGTGGGGGCCGCGTTGTCCTCGGGCCTGGCCGGGGCGTCGATGTTCGCCTATATCGCCGGGGCGACCTTCGTGCTGCAGCGCATCTACGGGCTCTCACCGCAGGGGTTCTCGCTGGTCTTCGGCGCGAACTCGCTGGGCATCATGGCCATGGGGCAGCTGGGGGGGAGACTGGCCCACCGCTGGCCACCGGCGACCGTCCTCGGTCTCGGTCTCGGGCTCAACCTGCTCGGGGCGGTGGGGGTCGCCACCAGCGTGCTGACCGGCCTGGGGCTGCCGCCGCTGGTGGGCTCGCTGTTCGTGATGGTCAGCGCTGTGGGTCTGGTCTTCCCGACCGCCACGACGTTGGCCCTGGCCGACTATCCGCACCAGGCGGGCGGGGCGTCGTCGCTGCTGGGCCTGGCCCAGTACGTCGGCGGCGCGCTGGCGGCACCGTTGGTCGGCATCGCCGGGGAGCGGAGTGCCGTGCCGCTCGGGCTAGTGGCCCTGACCGCCAGCCTGGCCGCGTCGGCGGTGTTCCTGGCGCTCGTCGTGCCGGCCCTGCGCCGCCGGGGCCGGCTGGGACGGCTGGACTGACCCTCAGCGGGCGGTAACCCGGTCGCGGCGCGACTGACGCCAGAAGCTGATCATGATGCCGACCAGCAGCACCAGGGACAGCCACAGCGAGTACCGGGCGATCAGCTCGACCACGTCGACGGCCGGCTGGCCGATCCGGTACCCCAGGTAGATGCAGATCGCGCGGGTGCCGGCGGCGGCCAGCACGTCGTAGAGCAGGAACCGCCGCAGCGACATGCCGGCGGCCGCGACCGTGGCGTAGACCACCGCGCTGGGCAGCGGGACCAGGTACGTCGCGATCACCGCCACCGCCCCAAACCGGGTGGCCAGCCGCTCGGCGCGGGCGGCGTTCCGGGCCGCACGGGGCGACCGCCCGGCGACGACCTCGATCAGGCCCCGGCCCCACAGCCGGCCGGCCCACCAGTACAACCAGTCGAACTTGACCGAGCCGAAGACCCCCAGCAGCAGGCCCAGCGGCCAGTACCCCTGCCCGACCGCAGCCAGGGCACCGATGGTCACCGCCGTCGTCCGGGAACCGCCGAGCGCGGCCAGCAGGTACGGGTTCGCGCCCAGCAGGACGGGCCGGAACGGCAGCAGCGCCAGCGAGTAGAGGCCGGTCAGGCTGAACCCCACCCAGCAGCCGACGTCGGCCCGGCCGGGCTTGCCCTTCCACGGCATCCGGGGGTCGTCCCACCACTCACGGTCGGCGGGCTGCTCCTCGGCAGGGGACGGCACCCTGACACCGTACGGGCTGCACACCGTACGTGCTGCCGGGCGAGCCCCGACCCGTCGACGGCGGCCGCGCAGCTAGCCGTGCGCCTCGCGCCAGGTCGGGATGCGGGCCGGGAAGGCGAGCAGCATGCCGGCCTCGGCCGGGGTGCGGTTCGCCTTCACGTTGTTGCACCGGGTGCACGCCGCGATCGTGTTGAGCCAGCTGTTGCGGCCCCCGCGCGACTGCGGTAGCAGGTGGTCGACGGTCTCGGCCCGACCCTGGCAGTACCCGCACCGGTGCTGGTCGCGCCGCAGCACCCCGCGCTTGGACCAGGCCGGTGACCGGGCGTACAGGAAGGCGGTCTTCACATAGCGGACCAGACGCAGCACGCGGGGGACCGGGAACGGCCCGATCCGGCGACCCTCGTGGGCCTCCTCGACGATGGCCACCTCCCGCACGAGCATCCGGATGGCGTGCTGGACGGTGACCGTGTGCAGCGCGGTGTTGTCGGTGTTGAGGACGATGACCCCGGACATCGGCCCACCTACCTTCCCGCCGACCCTTCCCTCGGACGCCTTCGACCAGGGTGTCGGACACAACAGGTGCTGTCATGGGATTATGCGTCGTCCCCCCCAACTGGGCGCACGCCACCCCGATCCGGAGCGCGGGAAGTCCGCGCCCGGGCCGCGCGGTCGGAGCCCTCAGCTGTGGCTGACCAGGCCGAGCCGGTTGCCGGACGGGTCCGCCACGGTGGCCAGCAGGCGGCTCGGGCCGTCCGGCTCCGGTGGCTCCAGGACCGCCCCGCCCCGCTCGCGCGCTCGGACCAGGGCCTCGTCGAGGTCCGCGACGACGATCCAGAGCACGGGGCCTGCGCTGCTGCCGGGGGCGCGGTCGGTGACGAACTGGCCGATCAGGTCCGGCGCTGCGAAGCCCGACTCCGCCGGGTCGGTCTGCCAGCCGCAGACCGCGGCGTAGAAGGACGCCGCGGAGGCCAGGTCGGCGGCGGGGATCTGGACGTAGCCGAGCTGGCCGTGGCGGACGGTGCCCGGACCCGGCTCGTCGTGGTACGTGGCGTCGGGGCGTCGGGGGCGTCGGGGGCGTCGGGCGGGGTGCTGGTCATCGGAGGTCCTCTCGGTCGGTCGGTGCCGGTCGGTCCGGCGGGGTGGGGCAGGGCGGGTCGGTGAGCAGCCGGGCGATGGCGTCGGTCACCCAGCGGGCGTACCGCTCCGCGGTCCAGCCGCGGCGCCGGGTCAGGCGCAGGAAGACGGCCGGGTCGATCAGCATCCAGACCGAGTCCACCGCCGCCTGCGCGTCGAGGCCGGCGCGGAGCGGACGTCGCCGCGTGACCTGGCCCACCAGCCACGCGGCGCTGCCCTGCCGCTGCCGCTCCCGGTCGGTGACCACCGCGTCAATGGTCGGGTCGGTGCCGGCGGCCTCGTACGCTGCGGCCAGGACGCCCGCCGACCGGGCCTGGGCCGCACCCAGCACCGGCGCCACCAGGGCGAGGAAGTCCGGCAGCGTGGTCGCCGCCTCGGCCCGTCGGGCCCAGTCGCGGTCCAGCACCGCCACCGGCTCGTCGTCGCCGGCGATCGCGACGTCGAGCACGGCGTGCAGGAGCCGCGGCTTCGTCCCGAACAGCAGCTCCACGGTCGGCACGGCCACCCCGGCCGCTGCCGCCACCGCGGCCACGGTGGTGCCCCGGTACCCGCAGTCGACGAAGAGTCGCGAGGCGGCGCTCACGATTCGCGTCCGCGTCCGGTCGGCCTGCTCGCTCCGCACCCGCGAGCGGTAGCGGCGAGCGGGCTTGTCAACGGGCAGGGCCTGCGGCACAGTGTCAGTATTGACTATGGGCAGACCCTAGCGAAACAGGCCGTGCCGGAGAGGTCATCGAATGGCGTCTCGGCGAGAGAGACCCGGGAGAGCGGGGGAGCGATGACGAGTCCGCAGGAGGCGCCGGCCGTGGTCTCGGTCATGCTGGCGGTCCCCGACGCCCAGGCCGCCGCCCGCTGGTACGCCGAGGCGCTGGGGGCGACCCGGCTGTGGGACCTCGGCTCGGTGGTCGGCCTCGAGCTCGCCGGCGCGCCCTTCATGCTGGGGGAGCCCGAAGGGAACGGGTGGCAGACGCCGGCTGAGGCCGGACTGCCCACCGTGCGGATCGAGGTCTTCACCGACGACCCGGACGCCCTCGTCGGGCGGGCGGTCGCCGCCGGGGCCGACGGGCGGATCGACGCGATCCGCGACCACGAGATGCCCTGGGGGCCTCACCGGCAGGGCGGCTTCGTCGACCCGTACGGCCACCGGTGGCTGGTCGGGGACCGGACCCCCCTCGCCCGGCACACCGACTCGGAGCTGACCCGGGCGCTCGGCAAGGTCGCCCGGCGCGAGCTCGCGGCGCACGGCTTCCTCCGCTACGAGCAGCTCACCGCGGTCAGCAGCCGGGACCTGCTGAGGATCCACGGGGTCGGACCCAAGGCCGTCCGGCTGCTTGCCGCTGAGCTGTCGGCGCGGGGGCTCGGGTTCGTTGCGTCCTAGCGCGACGGCCCGGCTGCCCTCCCCGGACCACGCTTCGTCTGGCCACCGCCCGAGACGCCGGCCCTCCGGGGGCGACGGTGTCGAGAACGCGCGGTCGGCTCCGACTCCCTGATGAACGCGCCGAAGGTGCGTCAGCCGAGGAAGGAGAGGGACATGGACCGCCACGATGTCGCCGAGGTGCTGGCCGAGCCGATCTCACAGCAGCTGCTGGGGTCGTCGATTCCCGCGCGGCTCGCCTACGTCGGCCTCGACGGTGCGCCGCGGGCGATTCCGATCGGCTTCTGGTGGAGCGGCGAGCAGGTGATCATGGCCACCGTGCCGACCTCGGCGAAGGTCCGGGCGCTGCGGCGACACCCCAGAGTCGCGCTCACCGTCGACACCCAGGACGTCTGGCCGCCGAGGGTGTTGCTGATCCGTGGTGCGGCCCGGCTCGCGCTGGTCGACGGGGTGCCGGACGCCTACGTCGACGCGTCCCGGAAGGTGGTCCCGGCGGAGCACTTCGCGGCCTGGGAGCAGGGGGTGCGGGCGCTGTACGACCGGATGGTCGTGATCACCGTCGAGCCGGACTGGGCCAAGCTGCTGGACTTCGAGCACACCATCCCGCAAGCCGTCGAGGACCTGCTGCAGGCCCGCCGGGACGCCGAGAGCGGCCCGTCGTGACGGGTCGGCGCGCCTGGTGGTCACCAGGTGAGGCCCAGATAGTCCTCCTGTCGTTCCCGCAGCAGCGCCAACGTGCCGATGCCGTCGTGGCCGGTGTCGCGGAGCGCGAGCTCCCAGCGGGCGTTGAAGGCGAGGATCCAGGCGGCCGAGGCCGCCGCGGCGGGCTGTTCGCCGGCGCGCAGCGGTGCGCCACGGGCGGCGGCGTAGTCGGAGAGGAACTCCGCCACCTCCTCGGGCGTCGACAGCCCACCCCCGCTGGTCGAGCTCGCGGCGTAGCACGCGGCGGTGAAGCCGGCGATCACGGCTTCGGTGTCGGCGACCAGCTCCCAGTCGTAGGTGGCCACCAGCTCACCCCCGGACACCCCGGTGTTCCCGGCGTACCAGTCGGCGTGGCCGACCACCACCTCGGTGGAGTCCCGGTGGGCGAGGATCTGGTCAGCGGCCCGCTGCGCGAAGGCGTCCAGCCACCCGTAGCCGTCGGGGGTGGAGCCGAAGTCGACGATCGGGTCGTGCGGCACCGGCCACGGCCCCGCCTGGTACCGGCACCACGAGGGCCCCGACCCGGCGCGGGCGCGGAGGCCGGGCTGCCCCCGCAGCACGTCGATGTGGGCGGCCAGACCGGCGGCGAGCAACCGGCGGTGGCCGGGATCCCGTCCATCGGGAGCCTCCCCGCCACCCATCAGCGTCTCCGCCGTGAGGACCTGGCCGTCGATCTGGTCAGGCCCCGACAGCGGGTCCGGACACGGGAAGCCGGAGGACGCGAGCACCCGCTTCGCCTCCGCGGCCGCGGCCACGGCGAGGAGGTCGACGGGCCGCCGGTGGCTCTTGATCACCACCTCGCGTCCGTCGGCCAGCACCACCCCCCACACGGCGTCGATGCGGCCGGAGCGGAAGCGGATGCCGGCCATCGGGCTGCCGAGGCGGTCCTGGGCGTAGTCGCTGAAGAACGACCGCACCTCCGCCACCGGAACGGCCCCGAGGACGGCACGCTCGGTGCCGGTGAGCTCGGCCAGCGCGCCGCTCGGATCCACGGTGGGCGTGGTGGGGGAGGCCATGGCCGCAGCATGTCACTCGCGGCCGCGCGTGAGCCGGAGGGCGGCGGGCCGCGCCGCGGGGCTGGCGATGGCCGCCGTGGGGCTGCGCTCAGCGGCGCGCGCCCCGGCCGCCGGCCCACACCGGACCCCCGGTCGGTCCGATCAGCGCCTGCGGCGCCGGGTCGAGGCCACCGCCCGAGGTCGAGACGAGGACGGACAGCACGTCGTGCAGGAACCAGCGGGAGGTCCGGGGTGACCGCGGCGGCGCGGGCTGGGGAGCGGCGGAGCCGGTCGGCTCGGCGCGGTGGTGGTCGTGGTCGATCGGGGTGCGGGTCGGGGTGAGGACGGCGGTGGTCACGTGAATCCTTCGGGTGAGGTCGTACAGATCGGGTGGCCCGACCCGCCCCTCGGGGCGGGTTCGTGGGCGGCGGCACCGTCGGCGCTCCCTCTTGGCCTGTCATCTGCTCAGCGTCCAGCCCAGCACGGTCCTTCCCGCCGAGGGAGTGACTGCTGACACAGGTACTGACAGTGCCTCCCAGCCCTCCCCCGACCTCGCCTACGGTCGGGGAGGGTCGGCGAGCCTCGTCATCGGCGATCCGTACCCCCCCGCCCACCGCGAGCCAGCCGAGGAGAAGCGTGCGGATCAACCCGAAGCACCCCACCACCAAGGGCCCCGCCGAGACGTTCACCGGCGACGTCTGGTTCGACGTGCTCGCCCGCGGCGACCTGCCGTCGAGGATCCGGCTGAACCTGGTCCGGTTCAGCCCCGGCGCCCACACGGCCTGGCACCGGCACGCGAACGGCCAGACGCTGCACGTCACCGACGGCGTCGGCCTGGTCCAGTCCCGGGGCGGCGAGGTGGTGGAGATCCGGCCGGGGGACACGGTCTGGACCCCGCCCGGTGAGTGGCACTGGCACGGGGCGGCGCCCGACCACGCGATGGCGCACCTGGCCGTCTGGGAGGGCCTCGCCGCGGACCAGGACGGACCCGAGACGGACTGGGCCGAGCACCTCACCGACCAGGAGTACCCGGGCCGGTCCGACCGCCCCGAGGAACCCGCCGACCACCCCGCTCCGACCGAGAGGAGCTGACCGCATGCGCGGCGCCATCCTCCACGCCCCGGCGACATCCGGGTCGTGGAGCGACCCGACCCGGTGATCACCGAGCCCACCGACGCCATCGTCCGGACCGTCGCGGCTGCGTCGGCGGCTCCGACCTGTGGCCGTACCGCGGCATCGACCCGGTGACGAGGCCGCGGCCCATCGGCCACGAGTACGTCGGCCTCGTCGAGGCGGTCGGCGCCGAGGTCCGCACGCACCTGCCGATCGACTGAGAGGACCTCCCCCATGCAGTACACCCGGCTCGGCACCACGGGCCTGAAGATCAGCCGGATCGCTCTCGGCTGCATGAGCTTCGGCGACGCCTCCCGCGGGTTCAGCGAGTGGTCGCTGAGCGAGGAGGCCTCCCAGCCGTTCTTCGCCCAGGCCGTCGAGCTGGGCATCACCTTCTGGGACACCGCCAACGTCTACAGCTTCGGCAGCTCCGAGGAGATCGTCGGCCGGGCCATCACCCGGTACGCGCGGCGCGAGGACATCGTGCTGGCCACCAAGGTGCACTTCCGGATGCACGACGGGCCGGGCGGCCAGGGCCTGTCCCGGAAGGCGATCATGGAGCAGATCGACGCCTCCCTGGCCCGGCTCGGCACCGACTACGTGGACCTGTACCAGATCCACCGCTTCGACCCGGAGACGCCGATCGAGGAGACCATGGAGGCCCTGCACGACGTGGTGAAGGCCGGCAAGGCCCGCTACCTGGGCGCCTCGTCGATGTGGGCCTGGCAGTTCGCCACCCTGCAGCACGCCGCCGACCGCGGCGGCTGGACCCGGTTCGTCGCCATGCAGGACCAGTACAACCTGATGATGCGGGAGGAGGAGCGCGAGATGTTCGGCCTGCTCGCCCACCAGGGGGTGGGCAGCATCCCGTACAGCCCGTTGGCCAAGGGCCGGCTGACCCGGCCGTGGGGCGAGCGGACCCAGCGGTTCGACGTCGACCCGGTCGGCCGGCGGTTCGACCTCGACAGCGACCAGCCGATCGTCGAGGCCGTCCAGCGGGTCGCGGAGGGCCACGGGGTGCCGATGGCCCAGGTCGCCCTGGCCTGGGTGCTGCGGAACCCGGTGGTCAGCGCCCCCATCGTCGGGGCCACCAAGGAGCATCATCTGGCCGACGCCGTGGCCGCGCTGGACCTCGAGCTCGGCGACGGAGGAGATCGCGGCCCTCGAGGAGCCGTACCGGCCGCACCAGCCGACCGCCTTCTGAGGCGCGACGGGCGGGACGCGGGGGGATCGCGCCCGCCCGTCGGCCGGTCAGCCGCGGGCCTCGACCACGAGGTTGAACATCGTGGTGGCGACCACCCGGGCCTCCGCGAAGCCGGCCTCGCGGAACACCTCCACGGTCCGCGCCGGCCCGGCCTGCGCGCCCAGGGCCAGATGCCCCGGCTCGGACAGGCTGTGCGGCACGCAGATGTTCGCGCTGGCGGCGTACCAGCTCACCCCCAGCGGATGCAGGTTGTCCTGCAGGGCGTCCCCGGCGCCCGGCTCCACGGCCAGCACCCGGCCCCCGGGGGCCAGCGACGCCCGGGCCGTCCGGAGGGCGCCGACCGGGTCGCCCATGTCGTGCAGGGCGTCGAAGAAGCAGATCAGGTCGTAGCGACCCTCGACTCTCCTCGGCGCTGCCCTGCACGAACCGGATGTTGCCGCTGAGGCCCTCCCGGGCCGCCGCGGCGGTGGCGCGCCGGATCGACGCGGCGTGGTAGTCGACCCCGACGAAGGTCGACGCCGGGAAGGCCTCCGCCATGATCATGGTCGGCGCCCCGTGGCCGCACCCGACGTCGAGGACCCGGATGCCCGCCCGGAGCTGGTCGGGCAGCCCGTCCGCGGCCTGCAGCCACTCCCCGACCAGCGAGGTGGCGTACAGCGGCCGGTAGAACCGCTCGACCCCGCTGAACAGCCGCGGGTCGCGCTCGTGCCAGCCCAGCCCCTCGCCGGTGGTGTAGGCGTGCGCCAGCCGGTCCACGTCGGCCCACACCGCCGCGTTGATCTCGAAGGCGCCGGCCAGGGCGGCCGGGCTGTCGTCGTCGGACAGCACGGCGGCGTGCTCGGGCGGCAGGGTGAAGGTCTCGCTCTGCGGGTCGTACGCCAGGTAGCCCGCGGCCGCCTGGGCCGACAGCCACTCCCGCAGGTACCGCTCGGCCAGGCCGGTCGCGGCCGGCCAGCCCGGCGCTGGTCACCGGACCGCTGCCGGCCAGCGTCCGCCACATGCCGAGCCGGTCGCCCAGGTAGGTGAGGACGGCGTTCGCGGCGGCGCCCTGGTCGCCGGCGACCTTCAGGGCGAACGCCTGGACACGGGCGACGAACTCCGCCTCGGTCGCCGCCGGTCCGGCCGCCGCCCCGGTGTGGGTGTCGGTGTCGGTGTCGGTGCCGGTGTCGGGCTGGTGCTCGGTGATGGTCATGGTGCTGCTTCCTCTCGTCCGGACCACGAGCCGTTCGTGGTTCCTGCGGCGACGATGACCGGCCCGGCTGTCGCGCCGGCGTCGCGCGCCGCCCACCGTCGATCCGGCTGGCAGGGCCGAGTGACAGTCACATGACAGCGCCGAGCGGGTTGGCTGTCGGCATGACCACGGCAGCGGAGCTCGGCCGGCTCGGCACGACCGTGACGGTCTGGGCCCATCCCGACGACGAGACGTACCTGGCGGCCGGGGTGATGGCCGCGCTGCGGGACGCCGACCAGCGGGTGGTGTGCGTGACCGCCACCCGGGGCGACGCCGGGAACGGGCTCCACCTCGGCGGCAGCGCGCGGCAACGCGCCCAGCTCGGCGCGCTGCGGGCCCGGGAGCTGGCGGACGCGCTGGCCCAGCTCGGCGTGACCGAGCACCACTGGCTCGGCTACGCCGACGGCGGCCTCGCCGCGGTCGATCCCGGAGGCCGCGGTGGGCCCCTGTCCGGCTGCTGGACGAGATCGGGCCCGACGACCGTGCTCGCCTTCGGGCCGGACGGGTTCACCGGCCACCCCGACCACACCGCCGTGTCGCGCTGGGTGACGGCGGCCGTCGCCGGCTGCCGCCGCCGGCCCCGGCTGCTGTACGCCTCGGCGACCCCCGCGGACCTGGCGGCCAGCGCCGCCGTCGACGAGCGGTTCGGGGTGTACGCGCTGGGGCGTCCGCGCCTGGTGGAGGCCGCCGACCTGGCGCGTCCGGCTCGAGCTGTCGGGTCCCGCGCTGCCGCGCAAGGTCGCGGCGCTGGCCGCCCAGGCCAGCCAGACCGCGGCATTATGGACGCGATCGGGCGGGACGCGTTCGCGGCGTGGGTGCGCGCCGAGTCGTTCGTCGCCGCCGGCCCCGGCTGAGCATGACGTCGCCCGTGGTCTCGGGCAGACTCGGACCCAGCCGCCCCGGTGATCGGAGGAGCATGACCACCCCACGTCCGAGCGTGCCGGCTCGTGGCCGCGGCGGTGCCCGTGCGGGTGGCCGTATTGGGGCCGCTGGAGCTGCGGGTGCAGGGGGTCGGTGTCGCCGTACCGGGACTGCGCCGGTCCGCGGTGCTCGCCGTGCTGGCCCTGGCCGCCGGACGGACCGTCACCACCGACCTGTTGACGGACGCGCTGTGGGGCGACCGCGTACCCGAGGGCGGGGTGCAGGCGCTGCACAGCCAGATCTCCCGGCTGCGCAAGACGCTGGGGTCGGCCGCCGAGCGCGTCGAGCGAGTCGCCGGGGGCTACCGCCTGCGGCTCGAACCGGACGAGCTGGACGTCGACCAGGCCCGGCGGCTGGCGGCCGAGGCAACGGCGTTGGCCGGGTCGAACCCGCGGGCCGCGGCGGACCGGGCCGGGGCCGCGCTGGCGTTGTGGCGGGGGGAGGCGCTCGCCGAGTTCGGAGAGATCGCCCCGCTGACCGCGTACCAGGTGGGGCTGACCCAGCTGTACGAGGATCTGCGGGACCTCTGGTGGGAGAGCCGGCTGGCCGCTGGGGACCACACGGTCGCCGCGGAGGCGGCCACGGCCCTGGTCGCGGACCCGATCCGCGAGCGGACCGCCGTGGTCCACGTTCGGGCCCTGGCCGCGGCGGGTCGCTCGGCGGAGGCCATGCGGGCCGCGGGGAGCTTCCGCACCCAGCTGGCCGAGGAGACCGGCCTCGACCCCGGCCCCGGGTTCGCCGCGCTCGAGCAGCAGGTCGCCTCCGGCGCCCTCGCCCCTCCCGCCCGCCCCGCCCGACGGCCGCTGGTCCGCCCGCGGACCCCGCTGGTCGGTCGGTCTCGGGACCGGGACGAGCTGCACCGGCTGCTCAGCCGGTTCCCGGTGGTGACGGTCGCCGGGCCGGGGGGTGTCGGGAAGACCCGGATCGTGCTGGAGGTGGCCGCCGACGCGGCCGAGCGGGAGCCGGACCGGGTGGCGTGGGTGCCGTTGGCGGCGGTGACCGAGCCGGCCCGCGTTCCCGAAGCGGTGGTGTCCGCCCTCGGGCTGCGGGTGAGCGGCCACCCGTCGGCGGCCTCGGTGGCCGACGCCCTGGCCGGGCAGCAGCTGCTGCTGGTGCTGGACAACTGCGAGCACGTGGCGACGGGCTGCCGGAAGCTCGTCACCGTGCTCGGCGAGCGGGCCCCGGACGTGCGGGTGCTGGCGACCTCCCGGACCACCCTGCACGTCCCCGGCGAGTACGTGGTCCGGCTGCAGCCCTTGCCGATGCCGCTGCCGATCCCCGGGGGCGAGCTGTCCGCGGGCGACCTGCGGGACCTGGGCCGGCAGCCGGCGGTCCGGGCCTTCGTCGAGCATGCCGAGCGCCGCGTCGGCGGGTTCGAGGTGACCCGGCAGAACGCCGCGCTGATCATCGACGTGCTGCACCGGCTGGACGGGCTGCCGCTGGCCATCGAGCTGGCGGCCGGGCAGCTGGCGGTTCTGCCCTTGCCGGCGCTCGGTCAGCGGCTGGGACGCGCGCTGGACGTCCTGGTCGCCGAGCGGCCCGACGACCAAGCCCGGCAGCGGACCCTGCGGGCCACCGTGGACTGGTCCTACCGGCTGCTGGGGGAGCCCGAGCGTCGGCTGCTCCGCTCGCTCGCGCCGTTCCCCGGCGGGGTCGAGCTGGCGACGGTGGAGGAGATCGCCGGTCAGGTGCTCCCCGACGGCAGCGACCCCCTGGTCAGCCTGAGCCGCCTGGTCGACGCGTCGCTGCTGGCCGTCGACTCCCAGTCGGCGGCCCGCTACTCCCTGCTGGACACGGTGCGCAGCTTCCTGCTGGGCGAGCTGGAGCGCTCCGGCGAGCGCGCGGACGCCGACCGTCGCTTCGTCCGCTGGGCGGTGGCGGCCACCCGCGGGCTCGCGGGCCAGCTGTACTCCGAGCAGGAGGGGGACGGGGACCGTGGGCTGCGGGCCGAGCTGGCCAACCTGCGGGCGGCCCTGGACCTGGCCGTCGCTGGACACGACCTCGACTCCGCGGTCGAGATCGACCTGGCCGTCGACACGGCGACCGTCTTCCGTGACCTGCCGGCCGTCTGGGGGTGGGCGGTGGAGCTGGCCGCCCACCCCGGCCTGTCCGGGCACCGGCGGCAGGTCAGCGTGCTCGGCAGCGCCGCGATGGCGAGCTGGCTGTTCGGCGACCACGACGAGGCCCGCCGCCTCAGCAGGGCCGCCCTGGCCCGCGCCGACGACGCCACCTCGGACTCGGAGCTGTCCCGCGCCTGGAACGCGATCGCGGCGGTGGCCCTGTTCTCCGGCGAGTTCGACGAGGCGACCCGGGCCTACCAGCGGGCGGCGGCGGGGGCGCTGGACCCCGCCTCGGAGCTGGCCGCTGCCGCCCTGTCCGCCGGGTACGGCGGTGACCGGGTCCGGGCCGAGCGCCTGCTCGACCAGGCGAGCGCGCTACCGGCCTGCCCGTCGTCGCGGGCGTTCACGCTGTACACGACCGCCGAGATCGCCGCCGACCCCGGCGCGGCGATCGAGGCGTACCGGGAGTCGATCGCGCTGGCCCGGTCCTGCGGGGCGACGTTCGTGGTGGGGGTCTCCGCGCTCGGGCTGGCCCGTCAGCAGGCTGAGCTCGGCGAGGTCCAGGCGGCGGCCGAGACGTACGCGCAGCTGATTGCCGCCTGGCAGGCGAGCGGGAACCTGACCCAGCTCTGGACGACGGTACGGAACGCGGCCCTGCTGCTGCACCGCACCGGCGCCGACGAGGGGTCCGCCCTGCTGCTCGCGGCGGCGGACGGCGCCCGGGGGCTGCGGCGGTGGCCGGTGATCCCGGCGTGGCCTTCACCGCCGCGCGCGCCGAGCTGACCGCCCGCCTCGGACCGGGAACCCTGGCCCGGCTCAGCGCGGAGGCGGCCCGGCTCGGGGCCGCCGGGGTGATCGCCCGCGCGCAGCACGAGCTCGACCGGCTCCGCGGGGCAGCGACGACCGGAGCGGGCGCCGAGCGCTGAGGGAGCGTCAGGGATTGACGTGTTCGAACTTGTGTTCGATTATGGAGAGGTGTCCGTAGCCGTCGCCGACAGCATCCGAGAGCTCCAGCAGCGAGTGCACCGGATGGAGGGCGCCACGCTCACGCGAGTCCTTCCGGTGCTGGAGACCTTGGCGCCGCTGGTCAGCCTCCGGACCGGGTCGGTGGTCACCGTCGATGCCCTGGGCCTGGTGCTGGCGCTGCTCGCCGGACCCTCCCGGGCCGGGGAGTGGTCGGCCGTCGTCGGCCTGCCCGATCTGGGCTGGGAGGCGGCCGAGCAGTACGGGGTGGACCTGTCGCGCACGATCGCGGTGCCCGATCCCGGGGAGCACTGGTTGACCGTGACGGCCGGACTGGTGGACGTGGCGTCGGTGGTGGTGGTGCGACCGACCGGCTCGGTGTCGGAGCACCAGGCGGCTCGGATCGCCTCCCGGCTCCGGCAGCGGGACGCCGCCCTGGTCTGCTACGGCGCCTGGCCGCGGGCCTCCCAGCGGCTGAACCTCGACGCGCCCCGCTGGCATGGTCTCGGCCTCGGCCACGGGTACCTGTCCGGCCGCGAGGTGACGGTGACGGCCCGGTCGGGGTCTGCCCCGCCGCGCTCCCTCCAGCTGCTGCTGCCCCACGACCGTGTCGGTGTGGCTGCCGCCCCGGTCACCCCGCCGGTGCTGACCGCGGTCCCGGCGGGCTGAGGGATGGGCGGGGGGATGGGCGGGGGGATGGGCGGGGGGATGGTCGGGCTGGCCGAGAGCCCCGCCGCTGCCGGGCCGTCGGGCGCCGGGCCGTCGGGCCGGGTGCTGGTGGTCTGGTGCCCCGACTGGCCGGTGACTGCGGCGGTGGCCGAGGGGGAGCTGTCCGCGCGGGCCGCGGTCGCGGTGATCGATCGGAACGAGGTGCTGTCCTGCTCGTCGGCGGCGCGGGCGGAGGGGGTCCGCCGCGGGATGCGCCGGCGCGACGCATCCGGGCACTGCCCGGAGCTGCTGCTCGTGGACGCCTCCCCGGCTCGGGACGCCCGGGCGTTCGAGCCCGTCCTCGCCGCGGTGGAGGACCTGTGCAGCGCCGTCACCCCGGTGCGTCCTGGGCTCTGCGCGGGCCCGGTGCCGAGCCGCTTCTACGGCGGCGAGCGGCAGGCCGCGGCGGTGGTGGCCGAACGGCTGGTCGGGCTCGGCGTGTGGGACTGCCGGATCGGCGTGGCGGACGGTGTCTTCGCCGCCGAGCAGGCGGCGCGGGCGGCCGGCCCCCAGGAGACGGCGATCGTGCCCGCCGGGGGATCCGCGGCCTACCTGGCGGGGCTCCCCGTCGACGTGCTGGACGACGCCGATCTGGTCAGCCTGCTGCGGCGGCTGGGCGTGCGGACGGTGGGGGAGTTCTCCCGGCTCTCCACCCGGGACGTCACCACCCGGTTCGGCCGGCCGGGAGCGTGGTTGCACCGACTCGCCCGAGGCGGTGACGAACGGGTGGCCGCTGGTCGTCGTCCGCCGCTCGAGGTGGCCCAGTCGGTGTCCTTCGAGCCGCCGTTGGACACCGTGGAGCCGATCGTGTTCAGCAGCCGGCAGACCGCCGACCGGTGCGTCGCCGAGCTCGCGCGGCACGGGTTGGTCTGCACCCGGCTCACGGTGGAGGTGTACGGCGACTCCGGCTGGTCCTCGGCGCGGGTCTGGGGCCACTCCCGCTGGTTCGGCAGCGCCGACATGGTGGACCGGCTGTACTGGCAGCTGCAGGCCGACCCGTCCCCGCAGCCGGTCGACCGGGTGCGCTTCGTGCCGGAGGTCACCGAGTCGGTCGGGGACCACGGCGACGGCCTGTGGGGAACCGCTCAGGACGAGAAGGTGGAACGCGGGATCGCCCGCCTGCAAGGAATGCTGGGTCCGGAGGCGGTGGTCGCCCCCGGAGTCCAGGGCGGTCGCGGCCCGCGGGACCGACAGGCCGACACCCCCTGGGGTGACCGGGCCCGGGCCCAGCGCCGGACCGGGCTGCCGTGGCCCGGCAGCATCCCGCCCCCGGCCCCGGCGCGGGTGTTCGCCGAACCGCGACCCGCGCAGGTGCTGGGTCCGGGTCGGCAGCCGGTCGGGGTGTCCAGCCGGGGGGCGGTCACCGCCGAGCCGACCATGATCAGGACCCACCTGCAGGCCGACCTGCTGACCATCCAGGCCTGGGCCGGACCCTGGCCGATCGACGAGCTGTGGTGGGACCCGACCGCGGCCCGCCGCGTCGCCCGGTTCCAGGTGGTCGCCGTCGACGGCTCGGCCTGGCTGCTGATGGTGGAGAACGGCCAGTGGTGGACCGAGGCCGCCTATGAGTGACCCGGTGGGCGCCCCGGTGATGGATCACGAGCGGGGTCGGCCATGAGCTTCAGCAACCCGCCCATCTCGTGGACGGAGCTGGAGAGCCGGATGTCGGGGCGCCGGCCCAAGCAGGACGACCCCAGCCTCGACCGGAACGGCGACCCGGTGCCGTACTGGCTGCAGGATCGGCGGAGCCCGCCGCCGCAGGTCTCGCCGCCGCCCGGGCCGGTCGTGCCGTACGCAGAGCTGCACTGTCACAGCGACTTCAGCTTCCTGGACGGGGCGAGCGACCCGGAGCACCTGCTCGCGGAGGCCGTCCGGCTGGGGCTGGACACGCTCGCCATCACCGACCACGACGGCCTGTACGCCGCCGCCCGGTTCGCCGAGGCGGCCCAGGGGTTCGACATCCGTACCGTGTACGGGGCCGAGCTGTCGCTGGGTCTGACGACACCGCAGAACGGGGTGGCCGACCCCGAAGGCCACCACCTGCTGCTGCTGGCCCGAGGGGTCGAGGGATACCACCGGCTGGCGGCCGCGATCACCGAAGGCCAGCTGCTCGGCGACGAGAAGGGCCGACCCACCTACGACCTGGAGCGTCTGGCGGACCGGGGCGCGGGTCATTGGACCGTTCTGACCGGGTGCCGCAAGGGGCACGTCCGCTCGGCGCTGGACGGCGCCGGGCGGGCGGGCGCCCGGCGTGAGCTGGACCGGCTGGTGGCGCTGTTCGGTCACGACCAGGTGGTGGTCGAGATCACCGACCAGGGGCTGCCCACCGACTCCACGGTCAACGACGCGTTGGCCGGTCTGGCCGGAGATCTCGGCCTGCCGCTGGTCGCCACCGGCAACGTGCACCACGCCACCCCGGCGGAGAGCCGGCTGGCCGCCGCGATGGCCGCGGTCCGGGCTCGTCGCAGCCTGACCGAGATGGACGGCTGGCTCCCACCGCCCACCGCCCACCTGCGCAGCGGGGCGGAGATGACGCGCCGGTTCCAGCGCTACCCGGGGGCGGTCGCGCGCAGCCTCGACGTCGCGGCGGGCTGCGCGTTCGACCTGCAGCTGGCCAAGCCTCGGCTGCCCAAGCTCGACGTGCCCCCCGGCCACAGCCCCATCAGCTGGCTCCGGGAGCTGGCCCAGCGGGGGGCCGACGAGCTGTACCCGACGAACCGTGAGGTCGCCCGGGCGCGGCTCGACCGGGAGCTCGCGGTGATCGAGGAGAAGGACTTCCCCGGTTACTTCCTGATCGTGCACGACATGGTGGCGTTCGCCCGCGACCGCGGCATCCTCTGCCAGGGCAGGGGGTCGGCCGCCAACTCGGTGGTCTGCTACGTGCTCAAGATCACCGCGGTGGACCCGATCCTGTTCCGGCTGCCGTTCGAGCGCTTCCTGTCCACCACCAGGGACGAGGAACCCGACATCGACGTCGACTTCGACTCCGACCGGCGGGAGGAGGTGATCCAGGAGGTGTACCGCCGGTACGGCCGCCGCAACGCCGCCCAGGTGGCCAACGTGATCAGCTACCGTCCGAAGTCCGCCGTCCGCGACGTGGCCAAGGCCCTGGGCTACTCCACCGGTCAGCAGGACGCCTGGTCGAAGCAGATCGACAGCTGGGGGGCGATCCCGACCGCGGCCGACCACCAGGGCCACGACATCCCTGCCCCCGTCGTCGAGCTGGCCGACCAGCTGCTCGGTGCGCCCCGCCACCTCGGCATCCACTCCGGGGGCATGGTGCTGACCGAGCGTCCGGTGGGGGAGGTGTGCCCGATCGAACGCGGCCGGATGGACGACCGCACCGTGCTGCAGTGGGACAAGGACAGCTGTGCCTGGATGGGACTGGTGAAGTTCGACTTCCTCGGTCTGGGCATCCTCGCCGCCATCCAGTACACCTTCGACCTGGTCCGGGAGCGGGTCGGGGAGCAGTGGACCCTGCAGTCCATCCCCAAGGAAGAGGCCGGGGTCTACGACATGCTCTGCCGGGCCGACTCGATCGGGGTCTTCCAGGTCGAGAGCCGCGCCCAGGTCGGGACCCTGCCCCGGCTGCTGCCCCGCCGGTTCTACGACCTGGTGATCGAGGTGGCGCTGATCCGGCCCGGTCCGATCCAGGGCGGGGCGGTGCACCCCTACATCCGTCGGGCGACGGGGCGGGAGGCGGTGACCTACCTGCACGAGGCGCTGATCCCCGTACTGGAACGGACCAAGGGGATTCCCCTGTTCCAGGAGCAGCTGATGCAGATCGCCATGGCCGTCGGCGGCTGCACCGGTGACGATGCCGACCTGCTGCGGCGCGCCATGGGCTCCAAGCGGGGCGTGGAGAAGATCGAGCGGCTGCGCGACAAGCTGTACGCGGGGATGGCCGACCACGGCATCACCGGCCCGCTGGCCGACGACATCTACGCCCGCATCCAGGCCTTCGCCAACTTCGGCTTCGCCGAGAGCCACGCGATCAGCTTCGCCCTGCTCGTCTACGCCAGCTCCTGGCTGAAGCTGCACTACCCCGGTGCGTTCCTGGCCGGTCTGCTCCGGGCCCAGCCGATGGGTTTCTACTCTCCGCAGTCCCTGGTCGCGGACGCCCGGAGGCACGGCGTCCGGGTGCTGCGTCCCGACATCGGCTGGTCTGGGGTCGACGCCGATCTGGAACCGCTCCACGACCCCGACCCCGACCCCGACCCCGACCACGACCACGACCACGGCCCGACCGGGATGGCGTCGTGCCTGGTCGCCGGGCAGCCGGAGGTGCCCGCCTTCGTCCGCTCCGCGCCGGACCGTTCTCTGCACCATCGCCGGGACGGACGGCACGCGGTCCGGCTGGGCCTGCTGTCGGTGCAGGGGATCGGGCGCCCGCTGGCGGAGCGGATCGTGGCAGAACGGGCGGCCAGGCCGTTCTCGGACATGAACGACGTCGTCCGACGCACCGGTCTGACGGTGGCCCAGACGGAGGCGCTGGCCACCGCCGGGGCGTTCGAGGGGTTCGGGCTGTCCCGGCGACAGGCACTGTGGAACGCGGGGTACGCCGACAGCCCGGACACCCTGCCCGGCAGTGCCATCGACGCCGCACCCCCCACCCTGCCCGGGATGAGTCCCGTCGAGCTGACCCTGGCCGACCTGTGGGCGACCAAGATCTCCCCGGATGATCATCCGGTCGGGCACCTGCGTCCCCTGCTGGCCGAGCGCGACATCGTGCCGATCGGCGACCTCGGTCCCGGTCATGATCAGCGGCGGGTCCGGGTGGCGGGTCTGGTCACCCACCGCCAACGCCCGGGTACTGCCGGGGGCGTGACCTTCCTGAACCTGGAGGACGAGACCGGGATGCTGAACGTCGTCTGCGGGGAGGCCCTCTGGCGGCGGCACCGACGGGTGGCCCGGACCGCCGCGGGGATGCTCGTCCGGGGCACGATCGAGCACACCGACGGGGTCACCAACCTGGTCGCGGATCGTCTCGACCCGCTCGGCGTGGTGCTCCCGGAGGCCGCCCGGGTGCTGCCGGCCCGCTCGGCGTCGCGGGACTTCCGCTAGCCGCCGCACCGCGTTCTCGCTCAGTCGTCGTCACGTCTGGCCACACCGGCGTCGGAAATCGCAGATTCGCGGTGCCCAGGGATGGCGCCGGCGCGGATTGCGCGGTTGACTGTACGAATCGGCGGGCACGTGGGGGATACGTGCCACCTCGGGGGGTTGGGTGAACACCGGTTCGTGCGCGGCACCGCAGACCGACGAGCGGCGGTGCCGGCCGCCGCTGCGCCAGCGGCCCACTGACTCGAGTCCCAGGCCTGCGGATGTCCGGGCGGGTGCCGAGCTGGTGTGATTCTCGAGTCCGGTCGGCAGACCGGCGTGATCTGGGTGGAGCGACCTGCTGACGGGGGAACCGGGGAAGCAGGAGGTCGAGGGGGGAGATCGAGCATGGAACATCCGCGGATCCGCGGACTGAGTGACTGGCGTCCGCTCGCGCGCGGCGGCCTCGGCTTGGTCTGGGAGGCCCGCCAGCTCTCCTTGGACCGGCTTGTCGCGGTCAAGGTGTACCAGCGCGCCCTGGACGACAGCGACCGGCGGCGTTTCCTCCAGGAGGCTGCCGCGGCGGGCAGCCTGTCGGGGCACCCGGGTGTCGTCACGGCCCACGACGCCGGCATCCTGGCCGATGACCGGCCCTACATCGTCATGGACCTGTGCACGGGCGGGTCGCTCACCCACTGGCTCGATCCGGAGAACCGGCCCAGCGAGGAGCGGGTGCGCGACATCGGGGTCGGGCTCGCCGACGCGCTGGCCGCGGTGCACGCCCGGGGGGTGCTGCACCGCGACATCAAGCCGGCCAACATCCTGATCAACGACTACGGCAACGTCGGGCTGGCCGATTTCGGCCTGGCCGCCGCGGTGGGGGCCGACGCGGCGGCGGACGCCCAGTTCGTGACCCCGGCCTACGCGCCGCCGGAGGCTTTCGGCGCCCAGCCCGCCACCCAGGCCGGCGACGTCTTCTCGCTGGCCGCCACCCTGTACGCCCTGCTGGCCGGGTGCCCGCCCCGGGCGATGGGCGATGTGTCGACCCTGGAGCAGATGGCCGAGGTCGCCGACAGCCCGATCGAGCCGATCCCTGGGGTCAACTGGTACCTGATGGACGTGCTGATGACCGCACTGAGCACCGATCCCGAGGCGCGGCCGACCGCGGCGGAGCTGCGTGACCAGCTGGCGCATGTACCTGCGCTCGGCTTCACAGCCCGCGGGCCGCGGTCCGCTCCGGCCGGCGAGGCGACCGTCATCCTGCCGGGTCGTCGTTCGGAAGCCGGGCGCGCGTCCGGCTGCGACCAGCCGCGGCGAGGCGGCGATCACCGCGCCCGAGACCCCACCGGCCCCAGGCCGGCCGAGCCCCGCCCGGGACGGGGGCTGGCGCGGGCTGCGCCGGGTGGGGGCGCTGACCGCGGCCGCGGCCATGGTCACGGTGGTCGCCTCGGTGACCGTCTGGGTGATCACCAAGCCGACCTCCTCCGGGGTGGCGACGCCGGCGACCCAACTCGCCTCGACCCCGAGCGCCGCTTCCCCCGACCGCGACCGCCCCGTCGACCCCGACCGCACCGTCGAGCGTCGCACCGTCGAGCGTCGCACCGTCGAGCCGCCGCACCGTCGAGCGCCGAACCGCCGAGCGCCAAGCCGTCCCGTGGGACCGGCCACAGGCCGAGGACCGCGACCAGCGGGACCCTGGCCGCTGAGGGGCAGGCGCCGCGCATCCAGCTGGACGAGGCGGCCGCCTCGGCCAAGCCGTACCGAGCCGTGCGGATCACCGGCACCCACCGCGGCGGGGCCGACACGTTCCTGCGCGTGCAGCGCTGGGAGGACGGCCGGTGGCGGTCCTTCCCGCTCCCCGCGAAGACCGACCGGGCGGGCCAGTTCACCGCCTACGTCGAGCTCGGACGGCCGGGTCGCTACCGGCTGCGGGTGCTGGACCCGGCGTCGGGCGTGGCGTCCGAACCCTTCGTGCTGGTGGTCAGCAGCTGAGCCGCGTCCGTCAGCCGCGCGACCCGCGGACCGCGGTCAGCCGGGCGAAGACGACGACGTTGTCCAGGTACCGGTGCCGGACGGCGTCGTACGTCGCCGCCACAGGTGATCAGCCGCAGGCCGGCGTGGTCGATGGCGCCGTACACCGCCTGGGTCGGGAACTGCGCCTTCGGAGAACCGGGCCACCCGGCTGACGGTGAAGACGGCGGTCCTGCCGTCGCGCCGGGTGACCGCGACCTGGTCGTCCGCGCCGCAGGACGCCCAGGCGGTGGAACACCGCCGGGCGCGCCGTTCCAGGTGACGTGACCGGCGATCACGGCCGGCCCGAGGGCGCCGGGCGCCGCGCCCGCGGGAGAACCAGCCGGCGAGGGCGGGGTCGCGCGGCACCTCCATCGCCCCGTCCGCGTCCAGCCCGAGGTCGACCAGCGTGGATCGGACCCCGATCCGCGGGATCGACACGGCCACCGGGTCCGACTCCGGCAGCACCGGACCCGTGGTCCGGTCCCGGACGTCGGTCGCGGTCCGTCGGCGCGGCCGGTCGCCGGGTCGGGCTCGGCCGTGGGCCGCGGGCCGGGCGACGGCGACGGGCTGCTGAGCTCGGGCTCGGCGCCCCGACCGGGCGCGTCGGACGCGGACGGCCCGGCCTGAGCGCCGCCCAGATCAGCACCACGCCGGCCAGCGCCAGCCCGCCGGCGACCGGCGATCCTGGCTCGCCGGCTCGGAGGCCGCTGGGCTGAGCGGGACATCAGCGTGGTGCCGTCACGCGCAGGGCAGGCGTGGGCCGGTTAGGACGACGAGTCCCGGTCCGGGCCGGCGGCGGGCGGCGGCCGGCCTCGGCCGGCGCAGGAACAGCACCGCCGCCGAGAACGAGCAGCGCGGCGCCGGCCGCCAGCAGCGGTGCGCCGAGGTCGGCGGCGGGTGCGCCGCCCGTCTCGACGCCGTTGCGCGCCGGATGCGCCGCCCCGGCGCCCTGCACGACGCCGCAGCTACGCCGGGTTGGTCGCCTCCTCCGGCACGCCGTCCACGCCCAGGTTCTTGGCGAAGGTCGAGATCCCCGAGGGCGTCCACGTCGTACTTGCCGTTGTCGTTGACGTCGATGCCGTGCTGCACGACGTGCACCGAGGAGAGGTGCTCGAGCAGGCCGTCGGGAACCTCGTCGGCGGAGAAGGTCCGCTCGTAGTCGAGCCGGCCCTTCGCGTCGGCGACCGGCATCCGGTTGACGTCGAGCCCGTCCTCCGGCGTCGCGCCGCCGCTGGTGGTCAACGCCAGGAAGATGGTGCCGTACTCGCCGGTCGCCTCCTCGTTGGTGAGGTACCCGTCGCCGTCGGTGTCGTTGCGTCTTCAGGGTGGGGCACCCGAAGTGGCCCCCGTGCGGCGGACCCGTGGATGTGCTGCGGGTGGGGCTGGCTCGGCACCAGGCCGCGGGAGTGGATGACCACCTTGAGACCGCCGTCGCCGATCGCGGTCAGCGTGGCGGTGCCGCTCGCGCCGCTGCCGTTCTGCTCGACCAGCTTGGCCTTCACCGTCGTGTCCGCCGCGGCGCTCGGACGGCAGGCACAGCACGGCGGCCGCGGCCGCCAGGACGAAGAAGGTGCGGAAGGTGATCATCGGTGCACTGCCTCGGCTCGGGAGCGCTGCGCGCTCGGTGGCGGTCGGGTCCCTGCCGCCGACCCGGCCACCGACCGGCGGTCGAGGTCGACGGACGTGGAAGCACCCGCGCATCCATGGACTGCCCCCGGGACCCCTGCGTGCTCGGTGGTCGCGGCTCGGGCAGCACGATGCTACTGGCCACCCGGCCGGCCGGCAGCCGTTCCCGGCAAGTGGTCGCTGGCTCTTGGTGTCATCACCACTCAGCGAACGGACCCGACACGCCGACCGGGACGCACAGAAGGGTCCCCGGTTCGGTGCTGGTGTCGCCCACAGGGGGTGCACCCCAGGCTGAATCGTGTCCGAGGGGGGACTTGAACCCCCATGCCCGTAATACGGGCACTAGCACCTCAAGCTAGCGCGTCTACCTATTCCGCCACCCGGACGAGTGCGCCCAGCGAGCTGCTGAACGGCCAACGAACTATAGCAACTCCCCCAGGTGCGGACGAATCCTCAGCCGGCCCGGGACGCCGCCGGCGGCGGCTGCTCAGGGGTCGCGCCGGGACCGCCAGTGGCGGGCGATCGCGTCGGGCAGCGGGTCGATGGTGGTGCCCTCGGCGCGCAGCTGGGCCCGGGCCAGGCGGCGGCTGTGCCGCAGGCTGAGCAGGCCGAAGGCCCACACCACGTACTGGAAGCAGAACGCGATCTTGAAGTCGGCCAGGTCGTAGCCCTCCCCGCCCGACCGCAGGTCCAACACCACGCCGATCACCAAGATGGTGACCAGCGACGCCACGAAGCCGCCCATGTTCACGATCCCGGTGGCCGCGCCGAGCCGGGTCGAGGGGTTGAAGGTCCGGGCGAAGTCGAAGCCCACCGCCGACGCCGGGCCGTACGCGGCCAGCACGAGGATGAGCACCACCAGCACCGGCAGCGGCACCGCCCCCGGCCAGAGCAGGACGACCGTCCAGACGAGGATGGTGGCGATCAGCACGCCGAAGATCAGGTTCGAGCGGCGCAGCGGGTAGCGCGCGGTCAGCTGGCCCAGCACCGGCCCGATCACCGTCGCGGCCAGCACCATCAGGGTGAGCAGGACGCCGGCCGCCTGCCGCGAGTACCCCAGACCGGCGGTCATGAACGGGAACCCCCACAGCAGGGCGAACACCATGCCGGAGAACTGGGTGCTGAAGTGCGACCACAGGCCCAGCCGGGTGCCCGGCTGCAGGAAGGAGGCCCGGAGGTCCCGGAGCGCCTGCCGCCAGCTGGCCGCGCGTCGGGGCGGGCGGGGCGCCGCGCCGGCCGGTTCCGGACCGCGAGCACGACCAGGATCGCGGTCAGCACGCCGACCGCCGCGGCGCCCAGGTAGGAGGCGGTCCACCCGGGACCCGCCAGCAGGGCGACCAGCGGGATGGTGCTCGCCACCTGGCCGAGCTGGCCGAGCAGCCCGGTCAGCTGGGTGACCAGCGGCACCTGGCGGGTGGGGAACCAGGCCGGGATGATCCGCAGCACGGCGATGAAGGTCATCGCGTCCCCGACGCCCACCAGCACCCGGGCCGCGACCGCCGGACCGGGTGCGTCCGCGAGACTCAGCAGCAGCTGACCGCCGGCCATCACCCCGCCGCCGAGCGCGATCATGGCCCGCGAGCCGAGCCGGTCCACCAGCACCCCGACCGGGATCTGCATGGCCGCGTACATCACCAGCTGCAGGACCGCGAACAGCGACAGCACCGAGGCCCCGATGTGGAAGCGGCTGGTGGCCAGGTCCGCGGCCACCGCCAGCGAGGTGCGCTGGAACACCGCCACCGCGTACGCGAAGACGGCCACGCCCCAGACCGCCCAGGAGCGACGCGTGGCGGTGTTCATCCGGCCCATCCTCCCAGCCGCCGCCGGCAGGGCTGGGACGGATGAGCCCGCGCGCCGGGCCGGCGGCATGACCCCGTCCACCGTACCGCCCCGACGCCGAGGTCGTCGAGATCTGCCGCGACCTGATCCGGATCGACACCTCCAACTACGGGCCGGGGCCGGGCCCGGGGGAGCGGGCGGCCGCCGAGCACGTGGCCGGGCTGCTGGACGAGGTCGGGATCGCCGCCGAGCTGTACGAGTCCGAGCCGGGCCGGACCACCCTGGTGGCCCGCTGGGAGCCCCCCGGCGTGGACGCCTCGCTGAGCCCGCTGCTGGTCCACGGCCACCTCGACGTCGTGCCGGCCAACGCCGACGACTGGACCGTCCCGCCGTTCTCCGGCGAGGTCACCGACGGGTGCGTGTGGGGCCGCGGGGCGGTCGACATGAAGGACTTCGACGCCATGGTGCTCGGGGTCGTCCGGGCGCGGGCCCGGGCCGGCGCGGCCCCCCGCCGCCCGATCCGGCTGGTGTTCACCGCCGACGAGGAGGCCGGCGGCGGAAAGGGGGCGCTGTGGCTGGCCGAGCGGCACCCGGAGACCGTGGCGGGCTGCACGGAGGCGATCGGTGAGGTGGGGGGCTTCTCGCTCACCGTCCGGGACGACCTCCGGCTGTACCTGATCCAGACCGCGGAGAAGGGGATGGCCTGGCTGGACCTGATCGCCGACGGCCGGGCCGGCCACGGGTCGTTCCGCAACGACGCCAACGCGGTGACCGAGCTCGCCGCCGCCGTGGCCCGGATCGGCGTCGTACGCCTGGCCGCACCGGATCACCGACGCGCAGCGCGCGTTCCTGGAGGCGGTCTCGGAGGCGTTCGGGGTCGAGCTGGACCCCGACCACGCCGAGCAGACGCTGGCCCGGCTGGGCAGCATCGCCCGGATGGTCGGCGCGACCATGTCCAACACTGCCAACCCGACGATGCTCCAGGCCGGGCTACAAGCACAACGTCATCCCCGGCCGGGCCACCGCCGCCGTCGACGGCCGGTTCGTGCCCGGCGGCCGGGACGAGTTCCTGGCCACCATCGACGAGCTGGTCGGGGACAAGGTCCGCTACGAGGTGGTGGCCGACCACCCCTCGGTGGAGACCGAGTTCTCCGGCGCCCTGGTCGAGGCCATGCAGGCCTGCCTGCAGGCGGAGGACCCCGGGGCCCGGACGGTCCCGTACCTGATGAGCGGCGGCACCGACGCCAAGGCCTGGAGCCGGCTGGGGATCCGCTGCTTCGGCTTCGCGCCGCTGCGGCTGCCGCCCGATCTCGACTTCGTCAGCCTGTTCCACGGCGTCGACGAGCGGGTTCCCGACCGATGCGCTGGAGTTCGGCGCGCGCGTGCTGGACCGCTTCCTCGACCAGGCCTGACCGGCGATTAGGCTGGGCCGGGATGAAGCATCGGTCCGTCGAGTACGAGGTGGAGCGGGTCCGGATCGGCCGCCACCTGCCCCGCAGTGCCGTCCGGCAGCTGCTCACCGACCACGCCGAGTACGGCGGCTGGGAGCTCACCCGGCTGCGCCGCTACCGCGACGGCACCCGTGACGTCTGGATCCGCCGCAAGATCATCCGCGTACCGCTCACCGTCTGACCGCCGCCGCCCGCTCTCGCTCACCTACACGCGATTCCTCCAGATCCGCGCGAATTATCGCGTGCACCTGGAGGAATCGCGTGTAGGTGGGGCCGGCCGGGGAGGGTCAGGCGTCCGGCGGGGGTCCGGGCTGGCGCGCCAGGTTCGGGCCGCCGGACACGTCGTCCAGGGCGGAGACGATCTCCGCCGGCAGCACGTCGTCCTCGACGGCCAGCGCCGGCGCCAGCTGGCCCGCCGTCCGGGCGCCCAGCAGGGGGGCGGTGACGCCCGGCGCGTCCCGGACCCAGAGCAGGGCGACCTGCAGTGGGGTCAGGTCCAGCCCGTCGGCCGCCCGGGCCACCGCCTCCACCACGCCGCGGCTGCGCTGCTCCAGGTACGGCTGCACGAACCAGGCGAAGTGGTCGGTGGCCGCCCGGGACCCGCGGGGCGTTCCCGACCGGTACTGCCCGGTCAGCACGCCGCGCCCCAGCGGGGACCACGGGAACACCCCCAGGGCGAAGGCCGCGGCCGCCGGCAGCACCTCCACCTCGGCCCGCCGGGCCAGCAGCGAGTACTCCACCTGGGCGCTGACCAGCGGCGCCCGGCCGGACACCGCGCGCTGCCAGGTCGCCGCCTGCGCGGTCTGCCAGCCCACGAAGTTCGAGACGCCGGCGTAGCGCACCATGCCCTGCCGGACGGCGTGGTCCACGGCGCTGAGCGACTCCTCCAGCGGCGCCGCGCCCCAGGCGTGGATCTGCCACAGGTCGATGTAGTCGGTGCCGAGCCGGCGCAGCGAGCCGGCCAGGTCGCGCAGCAGGGCCCGCCGGGAGGTGTCCACGATTCGCTCACCGTCGCGGATGACGAACCCCGCCTTGGTGGCGATGACCATGTCGTCGCGGTTGTCGTGCTCGGCCAGCAGCCGGCCGACCAGCCGCTCCGCGTCGCCGGCGCCGTAGGCCGCGGCGGTGTCGAGGAGGGTGCCGCCGGCCTCGACGAACATGCTCAGCAGCGCCCGGGCCTCTTCCTCGGTGGTGTCGCGACCCCAGGTCATGGTGCCCAGCCCGAGCCGGGAGGTGCGCAGCCCACTCGCGCCGACCGCCCGGGACCTCATGCCAGCGACCCTAACGAACCGGCGCTCCGCGCCCGGCAGGCCAGTACGGTGGCGGACATGCGACTCGGGCTCAACCTGGCGTACCTGGTCGGCTCCGACGACGTGCGGGCCCAGCTCCAGCTGACCCAGCACGCGGAGTCGCTCGGCTTCGACTCGGTCTGGGCTGCCGAGGCGTACGGCTCGGACAGCCCGACCGTGTTGGCCTGGCTGGCCGCCCAGACGGAGCGGATCGGCATCGGGTCCGCGGTGATGCAGATCCCGGCCCGGAGCCCGGCGATGACCGCGATGACCGCCGCCACGCCTGGACGTGCTCAGCGCAGGTCGGTTCCGGCTCGGTCTCGGGGTCTCCGGTCCCCAGGTGTCGGAGGGCTGGCACGGCGTCCGGTTCGCCGCCCCGCTGGCCCGGACCCGGGAGTACGTGGAGATCGTCCGGTCCGCGCTGGCCCGCCAGACGGTGGCGTACGCCGGCCGGCACTACACGCTGCCGCTGCCCGACGGACCGGGCAAGCCGTTGAAGCTCACCCTGACCCCCGTCCGGGACGGCCTCCCCATCTACCTCGCCGCGGTCGGCCCGAAGAACCTGGAGCTGGCCGGGGAGCTCGCCGACGGCTGGTTGGGGGTGTTCGTCGCGCCGGACTTCGCGCGCGAGCAGCTGGCCGCCGTCGAGGCCGGCCGGGCCCGGTCGGGTCGCGACCTGGACGGTTTCGACGTGGTGGCCAGCGTCCCGCTCAGCGTCGGGGCCGATCCGCGGGCCTGCGCCGACCCGGTCCGGCCCTACGCCGCGCTCTACCTGGGCGGGATGGGCAGCCGGGAGCAGAACTTCTACAACGCGCTGGCGGTACGGATGGGGTTCGCCGACGCGGCGGCCACCGTGCAGGACCTGTACCTCGGCCGCCGCCACCGGGACGCGATGGCCGCGGTGCCGTACGAGTTCATCGACGCCACCTCGTTGCTCGGCCCTCGGGAGAAGCTGGCGGAGCAGCTGGGGGCCCTGGCCGCCGCCGGGGTCACCACCTGCGCGGTGGCGCCGATCGGCCGCTCGGTGGAGGAGAAGCTGCACGCGTTGACCACGGTGGCCCAGGCGTTCGAGCTGGCCGGCGTCGGCTGAGCCTCACCCGTGGGGCAGCGGGCTCAGTACGCCGGTGAGCAGCAGCACCGCCACCACGGCGGCGAGCACCAGCCGGTACAGCACGAACGGCAGGAAGTTGTGCGTGCTGATGTAGCGCAGCAGCCAGTGGATGACGGCCAGCCCGACCCCGAAGGCGACCACGGTGGCCAGGATGATCGGGCCCCAGGCCGGTTCGACCGGGTCGGCGGAGATGTCGGCCAGCTTGAAGAAGCCGGACCCCACCACGGCGGGGATGGCCAGCAGGAACGCGTACTTGGCGGCGGCCTCGCGGCGGTAACCCAGCGCCAGCCCGGCGGCGATGGTCGCGCCGGAGCGGGACACCCCGGGGATCAGGGCGAGGGACTGGGCCAGGCCGAACAGGATGCCGTGACCCCAGGTGAGCCGCTCCAGTGGCCGGGTGTTGCGGGCGAAGTGGTCCGCGACCCCGATCACGACCCCGAAGCCGGCCAGCATCGCCGTGGTCACCCACAGGTTCCGGAGCGCGTAGTCGATCGAGTCCTGGAACAGCACGCCCAGCACGACGATGGGGACCGAGCCGATGATCACCAGCCAGCCCATCCGGGCCTCCGGGTCGTCGCGGGGGATCCGGCCCACCAGGGCGAGGCACCAGTTGCGGATGATGGCCCAGATGTCGCGGCGGAAGTAGATGATGACGGCGGTCTCGGTGCCGAGCTGGCTGATCGCGGTGAACGCCGACCCGGGGTCGGTCCCGCCGTACAGCTGACCGACGATCGACAGGTGCGCGCTCGAGGAGATCGGCAGGAACTCCGTCAGGCCCTGCACGATGCCGAGGACCAGCGCCTCCAACCACCCCATTCCGCGGTCCGCACCCTCTCGTCGGTGAGCCCGCCCGGGCCCGTCCGTGACGTGCCCGGTCGGGCACCCGCACCACCGTAGACGGGACCGGCCACCGGTCCGGAACCGGCACGCAGGGTGGATGCGGCCCGGATGCGACACTCGCGTGTGACCATCCACAGCCGGCACCCGTTCCTGCCGCCGGAGGGCGACCGGAACCCGCTGCGGCGGTTCCGGGGCCGGATGCCGCTGCCGGTGAGCGTGTGGACCGCCGTGGCCGACGGCCGCCCGGTCGGCTGGACGGTGTCCTCGATGCTGGTGGCCGACGGCGAGCCGGCGGAGCTGGTCGGCCTGGTGGACGCGGACAGCGAGCTGGCCGACGCCCTCGTGGGCGGCGCCGACGCGAGGCTGGCGGTGAGTCTGCTCGGGTGGGCGCACCGGGGGCTGGCGGACGCGTTCGCCGGCGTCGCCCCGGCGCCCGGCGGGCCGTTCCGGCTGGCCGAGTGGCAGGACACGGACTGGGGGCCGGTGCTGGCCGGCGCGCCGGGCTGGCTGGGCGCGCGGGTCACCGACGCCGAGGGCCGGGCCGGCTGGGCGCTGCTGGTCCGCGCCGAGATCCAGCAGATCGGGATCGGGCCGGAGCCCGAGGGCGGCACGCTCGGGTATCTCCGCGGCCGGTACCACGCCGTCTGAGGACGCCGCGCTGACCCGATCTCGGCTCACATAGCCTTCGGGGGTGAGCAGTGACTGCGCCGACCCGGACTCGACCCGCCCGTGAGCACCGTGCTGCTGATCCGGCACGGCCGGACCACCGCCAACACCCAGGGCATCCTCGCCGGCCGGGCCCCGGGGGTCGAGCTGGACGAGGTGGGCCGCCAGCAGGTGGCCGCGCTCGGTCAGCGGCTGGCCGGGGTGCCGCTGCGCGCGGTCGTCAGCTCACCGTTGCGCCGCTGCCGGCAGACCGCGCACGCCGTCCAGGAAGCGCTCGGCGCGCCCGCCGTCGCGGCGACTCGACCAGGGCCTGGTCGAGTGCGGCTACGGGGACTGGACGGGTCGTTCGCTGCGCGAGCTGAGCAAGGAGAAGCTGTGGACGACCGTCCAGCAGCACCCCTCCGCGGTCCGGTTCCCCAACGGGGAGTCGATGACCGAGATGTCGGCCCGGGCCGTGGGTGCGGTGCACAGCTGGGACGCGAAGATCAGCCGCGAGCACGGCGACGGTGCGGTGTGGGCGGCGGTGTCGCACGGCGACGTGATCAAGGCGATCCTGGCCGACGCCCTCGGCTGTCCACCTGGACGGCTTCCAGCGCATCCTGGTCGACCCGGCCTCGGTGTCGGTGATCCGCTTCACCCCCAGCCGGCCGTACGTGGTCACGATGAACTCCACCGCCGGGGACCTGGCCGCCCTGTTCCCGCCGCCGCCGGCGAAGAAGGGCCGGGTCGCGTCGCCGCCCGGCCGACTCCGACGCTGCGGTGGGCGGCGGTCTGGGCTCGGCGGACCGTGGGGCCTGAGCCGGCTGGTGGGCCCTGGACGCAGAGTTAGGCTGTAGTCATGTCGATCCTCGTGCACCGCTACGACGCGCCGGAGCGGTTCGTCGCCGGCACGGTCGGGACGCCGGGCGAGCGCACCTTCTTCCTGCAGGCGCGTGAGGGCAACCGGATCACCTCGGTCGTCTGCGAGAAGCAGCAGGTCTCGGTGCTGGCCGAGCACCTGGACCGGGTGCTGGACGAGGTGCTGCGGCGCAGCGGCGGCGGCGTCCCCGTGCCGCCGGCCCAGAGCACGCCGTCGGACACCGACCCGCTCGACGCGCCGATCACCGAAGAGTTCCGGGTCGGCACGATGACCATCGCCTGGGACCCGAGCATCGACCGGATCGTGATCGAGCTCTTCTCCAACGTCGACAACGACGACGAGCCGGAGGAGAGCGAGCCGGTGGCGGTCGCCGCACCGGAGAGCGAGGAGGTCGAGGCGGACGAGGTGTTCGTGGTCAAGATCACCGCGTCGTACGCCCGGGACTTCGTGGCCCGCGCCCAGGCGCTGGTCTCCGCCGGCCGGCCCCCCTGCCCCTTCTGCCTCCAGCCGCTCGACCCGGCCGGTCACATCTGCCCACGCGCCAACGGTTACCGCCGACCGCTGTTCGCCTGAGCTCGACTCCTCACCGCAGCTGATCCCGCCCCTGTGACCGAGCGCGACACCCAAGCGGTGCACCCGGCGTTGAGCGCGGACCTGCGGCCGGGGGAGATCGAGCTGGCCGGGCGGCTGGTCCAGGCCTCCAACGCGACGTTCCTGGCCACCTTGGCCGTCGCCGGCGAGCAGCGCGAGTGCGTCTACAAGCCGATCCGCGGGGAGCGCCCGCTTTGGGACTTCCCGACCGGCACCCTCGGCCTGCGCGAGGTCGCGGCGTACGAGGTGTCACGGCTGGCCGGCTTCGACGTCGTGCCGGTGACCGTGTTGGCCGACGGACCCCTGGGGCCGGGCTCGCTGCAGGCCTGGGTCGAGGCCGACGAGGAGGAGACCGGCCGGCTGGTCGACCTGGTCCCGGCCGAGCTGCTGCCGCGGGACGGCTGGTTCGACGTGGTCGAGGGACTGGACAGCCGGGACCGGTCGGTGGCCGTGGTGCACGCGGACGACCCGCGGCTGCGCCGGCTTGCCGTCTTCGACGCCCTGATCAACAACGCCGACCGCAAGGGCGGCCACATCCTGGGCAGCGGGGGCCGGGTGTTCGGGGTGGACCACGGGGTCAGCTTCCACACCGACCCCAAGCTGAGGACCTTGCTGTGGGGCTGGGCCGGCGGGGAGCTCTCCGACGACGAGCTGGGCCTCGTCCGCACGGTGCACGACGAGGTCCCGGGCCGGCTCACCGACCTGTTGGCCGAACCCGAGGTGGAGGCGTTGGTCCGGCGGGCCGAGGTGCTGCTCCGGCGCGGCTGCTTCCCGCAGCCCCGCGGCCATGCCATCCCCTGGCCCCCGTTCTGAGCAGCGCTGCGGGCCGGTTCTGAGCGGGGGTCCTGAGCAGCGTCGTGAGCAGGGGCCCGGGCCGTGCGGGCGGGACGCGGCCGGCGGCCGAGCCGCGGATAGGGTGACGGGCATGCAGGCCTGGCCGGCACCCGAGGTGCCCCGAATACCGGTCGCGACCGATGCCGGTCCGGTCCAGCTCTTCGACACCGCCCAGACCCGGCTGCAGCCCGCCGGCCCGTCCTCGGGGACGGCGCGGATGTACGTCTGCGGGATCACCCCGTACGACGCGACGCACCTCGGGCACGCCAACACCTACGTCGCCTTCGACCTGCTGAACCGGGTGTGGCGCGACGCCGGGCTCGAGGTCGTCTACGTGCAGAACGTCACCGACGTGGACGACCCGCTGCTGGACCGGGCCACCCAGACCGGCGTCGACTGGCAGCGTCTGGCCGAGGACCAGACCGAGCTGTTCCGCAACGACATGACCGCTCTCCGGGTGCTGCCGCCGCAGCACTACGTCGGAGCCGTCGAGTCGGTCGAGCGGGTCGCAGAGCTGATCGAGCTGCTCCGGCAGCAGGGTGCGGTGTACGCCGTCGACGACGCGGAGTACCCCGACCTGTACTTCGCCGCGGACAGCGACGACGCGTTCCTGTCCATCTCGCACCTGAGCGATGCCCAGGCGGTCGACCTGTTCGCCGAGCGGGGTGGGGACCCGGATCGGGCCGGCAAGAAGAACCCGCTCGACAGCCTGGTCTGGCGGTTGGAACGGCCCGGGGAGCCGGCCTGGGACACCTCGCTGGGCCGCGGCCGGCCCGGCTGGCACATCGAGTGCACCGCCATCGCCCTGGAGTTCCTGGGCCGCGACTTCGACGTCCAGGCCGGCGGCAGCGACCTGGTCTTCCCGCATCACGAGATGTGCGCCGCGACCGCCCGGGTGGCGACCGGGCAGCCGTTCGCCCAGGTGTACGCGCACGCCGGCATGGTCGGGCTCGACGGGGAGAAGATGTCGAAGTCGAAGGGCAACCTGGTCTTCGTGTCCCAGCTCCGCCGGACGGGGGTGGACCCGATGGCCATCCGGCTGGCCCTGCTGGCCCACCACTACCGTGCGGACTGGGAGTGGCGCAACGCCGACCTGGTCGGCGCGGCCGCCCGCCTGGACCGGTGGCGCGAGGCGGTCCGGCTCGACGCCGCCCTGAACGCCGACGAGGTGGTCACCCAGGTCCGCGCCGCCCTCCGGCAGGACCTCGACGTCGAGACCGCGATCGCCGCCGTCGACGCCTGGGCCGGTGCCTCCACCGCCATCGACGCCGACGACACCGACGCCCCGGCCCAGGTGGCCCGGCTGGTCGACGCCCTGCTCGGCATCGACCTTTCCTGACCGAGCCCCCTGCGCCTCCGGCTGACCCTGCGCCTCCCGCTGACCCTGCGCCGCAGACTGGGCCGGCAACCCGGGTCCGTCCGGCCGGCGTCATCCATCTGGGATGGATGCCGCGCCGGCGTTCGGCCCTGCGTCGCAGTGTCGGGCCGCGCGCGCTGGACAGCGCCGCGAGCAGCCCGACCGGCGGAACCCGCGTGGGGCGAAACCCGGGGCGGGGGCAACGAGCGACGGCGCCAGGCCAACCGACGTGGCGGCACGGGCACGGACCACGCTGCGGGAAGCGGACGAGGGGCCGCGGATCGGCGCTAGGATCATCCCGACGAGTTGACAACTCGCGCGTGTTCCGGGGTCGGTGTAATTCCGAACCGGCGGTGACAGTCCGCGACCCGGCCACAGCCAGTGGCCGGTTGATGTGGTGAAACTCCACGACCGACGGTGAAAGTCCGGATGGGAGGTTCACGCGAGTGCGGCAGGCCCGCGCGTCGTCGCTGGCGACGTGGCGCCTGCTGGCTCTTCCACCCCGGCATTCGTGCGACCGAGCAGGTGGAAGGGGAGTCCGACATGGATCTCTCAGACATTCTCGTGCGGTTGCTGAACGCCAAGCTCGATATCGGACCCGGCATCCTGTGGCGGGAGATCATCGGCAACGGCTTCGGTTTGGCAAGCGCACTGTTGGGCATGCGGCGCAAGGTCGCGGCATGGCCGGTGGGGATCGTGGGCAACGTGCTGTTGTTCACGGTCTTCGTGGGCAGCGCCCTCGGCGGTGTCCTGACCACACCCCAGGCGCACGACGTGTGGGGGCAGGCCGGCCGCCAGGTGTTCTTCCTGGCCGTCAGCGTGTACGGGTGGGTCCGCTGGGCCCAGTACCGCAGGTCCGGGGCGTCGGGCGGGGCGGGCGTGGCTCCGCGGTGGGCCGGGATGTCCGGTCGGCTCCAGCTGCTGATGGCCGCGGTGGCCCTGACCACGATCTTCTACTTCGTGCTGAAGGCGCTGGGATCCTGGGGACCGCTGGCCGACGCCTGGATCCTGACCGGGTCCATCCTGGCCACCTACGGGATGGCGCGCGGCTGGGTGGAGTTCTGGCTGATCTGGATCGCGGTGGACATCGTCGGCGTACCGCTGCTGCTGGCCGCCGGCTACTACCCGTCGGCCATCATGTACATCGTGTACGGGGCGTTCTGCGTCGTCGGCTTCGTGTCGTGGTGGCGGATCGAACGGCGGCAGCGGGACGAGATCCGGACCGGTGGGGTGGACGACCCGGTGGTGGAGACGGTCGGCTGACGCTGCGCCCGACCACCGGGCGGGGGCCTCGACAGCCTACGCTGGCCGCCGTGGCCAAGACCTTCGATGCCCTGTTCGCCGAGCTGTCGGACAAGGCGGCGCGGCGTGAGCCCGGCTCCAGCACGGTGGCCCGGCTCGACGCCGGCGTGCACCAGATCGGCAAGAAGATCGTCGAGGAGGCGGCCGAGGTCTGGATGGCCGCGGAGTACCAGAGCAGTGCCCAGACCGCCGAGGAGATCAGCCAGCTGCTGTACCACCTGCAGGTGCTGATGCTTGCCCTCGGGCTCGATCTGGAGGACGTCTACGCCCACCTCTGACGGGTCGGCGGATCCGGTCTGGGCCGGAGTCGGCCGACCTGGTCGGAACGCCTGATCGGGGTGGGGCTTCGAGGGTAGGGTGCCGTCGTGCCAGCCACTCGGGGAGGCGGCGCCGATGACGACCGCGCGGGCCGCGCCGTGATCCGGACGCCGGACCAGCGCCTGCGGGTCTTCGTGTCCTCCACCCTGCAGGAGCTTCGGTCCGAGCGGGAAGGCGCCAAGGCGGCGATCCGCCGGCTGCACCTGTCCCCGGTCATGTTCGAGCTGGGTGCCCGACCCCACCCGCCCCGGCAGCTGTACCGCGCGTATCTCGAGCAGAGCCACATCTTCGTCGGCATCTACTGGGAGCGGTACGGCTGGGTGGCGCCCGGCGAGCAGGTCTCGGGACTCGAGGACGAGTACCTGCTGTCCGGGTCCCGGCCGAAGCTGATCTACGTGAAGGCGCCCGCCGACCACCGCGAGGACCGGCTGGCCGAGCTGCTGGACCGGGTCCGGGCCGACGACACGGCGTCGTACAAGCCGTTCCGCTCGGCCGCCGAGCTGGAGCGGCTGCTGGTGGACGACCTGGCTCTGCTGCTCACCGAGCGGTTCGAGGCGACCGCGGCCCCCAGCGTCGCCGCAGAGGTGCCGCCGGCTGCCGCCGAGGAGCGGCCACGCTGGCCGAGGACCACCACCCGGCTGATCGGTCGCAGCGCCGAGCTGGAGGCGCTGACCGGGCTGCTGGAGAGCCCAGACGTCCAGCTGGTCACCCTGGTCGGGACCGGGGGGATCGGCAAGACGCGGCTCGCCGTGGCCGCCGGCCAGCCCGCGGCCGAGCGGGAGGCGGCGACCTTCGTGGGCCTGGCCGACGTCGACGACCCGTCGCAGGTCATCCCGGCCATCGCCGACGTGGTCGGCGTGCCGGAGACCGAGGGCGGCTCCCGGCTCGAGGCCCTGCGGGGCGCGCTCGCCGACCGCGACGAGCTCCTGGTGCTCGACAACGTCGAGCAGGTGGCCGGCGCCGGACCCGACATCGCCGACCTGGTGACGGCCTGTCCGCGGCTGACCGTGCTGGTCACCAGCCGGGCGCCGCTGCGGCTGGCGGCCGAGTTCGAGTTCCCAGTACCACCGCTGGCGGCGCCCGGGGTGGGTGCGGACCTGGAGGTCGTCCGGCGGGCCGAGGCGGTGCAGCTGTTCGTGGCCCGGGCCCGGGAGGCCCGAGCGGCGTTCCGGCTCACCGAGGACAACGCCCGCTGGTCGCGGAGCTGACCCGGCGCCTGGACGGGCTGCCGCTGGCCATCGAGCTGGCCGCGGCCTGGACCCGGCTGCTGTCCCCGGCCGAGCTGCTGGAGCGGCTGGACGACCGGTTCGAGCTGCTGGAGGGCGGCGACCGGGATCTGCCGAGCCGCCAGCAGACGCTCCGCGCCACCATCGACTGGAGCTTCGCGCTGCTACGGAGCACCGAGAAGCGGGTCCTGCTCGAGCTGAGCACCTTCGCCGGCGGGTGGACCATGGCCGCCGCCGAGGCGGTCTGCGACCCGGAGGGCACATTCGACCTGCTGGACCCGGTCTCGGTGCTGGTGGACCACAGCCTGGTGGTCTCACGCGACGCCGGCGACGGGGTGCGGTTCGGGATGCTGGAGTCGATCCGGGCGTACGCGCTGCAGCGGCTGGCGCGCAACGGGGCCGGCGAGCCGGTCCGGGAGCGGCACGGGGCCTACTTCCTGGCCCTGGCCGAGCAGGCCCGCGAACAGCTCCACGGCTCGGGGCAGCGGCTGTGGCTGAACCGGCTGGAGGCCGACCACGACAACCTGCGCGCCGCCCTCGCCTTCTACCGCGACGCCGACGGCAGCGAGGCGATGGCCCGGCTCGCGACCGCGCTGACCTATTTCTGGTGGATCCGGGGCCACCTCACCGAGGGTCGCCGGTGGCTGGGCGAGGTGCGGGACCGGCTCGCGGCCGACAGCCCGCGGCGGGCCCGGGTGCTGAAGGACCTGGGGGTGCTGGCGTACGTGCAGGGCGACTATGCCGCCGCGCAGACCGCCTACGAGGCCGCTCGAGCCCTGCTGCGGGGGACCGACCAGCCCGTGGAGCTGGCCTCGGTGGTGGGCAACCTGGGCATCCTGGCGCTGGAACGGTGGGACCTCGACGCCGCCCGGGCCTTGCTGGAAGAGTCGCTGGAGCTGAGCCGGGGGCTGGGCAACCCGGGGCTGGTCGGTCCGGCGCTGAGCAACCTCGGGCTGCTGCTCATCCGCCAGGGCGACCTGGACGGGGCGCACGCCCACCTGGACGAGGCGGTCGCCATCCACCGCCGCGCGCACGACGACTGGCGGCTCACCACCAGCCTGCTGAACCTGGGAGAGGTGCTGCTGACCGAAGGACGGGTCGAGGCGGCCCGGGAGGCCTTCACCGAGAGCCTGCGGCTGGCCACCCGGCTCGGCGACCTGGACAGCACGGCCTTCGGGCTGGAGGCGACGGCCAGCCTAGCCGCCGCCCGCAGCGACGGCGTCCGGGCGGCCCGGCTGTGGGGCGCTGCCGAGGCCCTCCGGGAGTCCATCGGCACCCCCCGGCCGCCGGGTAGCGGGGCGATCAGCTACGAGTCCGACGTCGACCGGATGCGCCGGGCCGTCGGCGACCAGGCGTTCCAGACCCATTGGGCCGCTGGGCGGTCGCTGCCGAGGAGTGAGTGTCTGGCCCTGGCGGTCGGGGCCGCCGAGCCGCCGCCGGGTTGAGATCTCGACCGGTCGGGCTCCAGGTCGTGCCTAGTATCGCTTCCGTGACTGCCGCCGACCGTCCGCTGATCAAGATCGCGGTCCCCAACAAGGGGTCGCTGTCGGAGGCTGCAGCCCAGATGCTCCGCGAGGCCGGCTACGCCCAGCGCACCGACCCCAAGGAGCTGGTGCTGCTCGACGAGGCGAACGGCGTCGAGTTCTTCTACCTGCGGCCGCGCGACATCGCCGTCTATGTCGGCGAGGGCACGCTCGATGTCGGCATCACCGGGCGGGACATGCTGCTGGACTCCCGCGCCGGCGCCACCGAGGTGCTGCCGCTGGGGTTCGGTCGCAGCCGCTTCCGGTTCGCGGCCCCGTCCCGTTCCCGGCTGGCGGTCGAGCAGCTGCACGGGCTGCGGTTGGCCACCTCCTATCCGGGCCTGGTGGAGTCCTACCTCGCGCAGCGGGGGGTCACCGCCCGGCTGATCAAGCTGGACGGGGCGGTCGAGACCGCGATTCGGCTAGGGGTGGCCGACGTGATCGCCGACGTGGTGGAGACCGGCACCACCCTGCGCCAGGCCGGCCTGGAGCTGTTCGGCGACCCGATCCTGGTGTCGGAAGCGGTCCTGATCAAGCGGACCGACGCCCCGGGCCCGCCCGGGCTCGGGCAGCTGGAGCGGCGCCTCAACGGCGTCCTGGTCGCACGGAACTACGTGATGATGGACTACGACGTCAGCACCGACGTGGTCCAGCTGGCCTCCTCCATCACCCCGGGTCTGGAGTCCCCGACCGTGTCGCCGCTGGCCAAGGAGGGCTGGTGCGCGGTGCGCGCGATGGTGCCCCGGGCCGACGCGCAGCAGATCATGGACGACCTCTGGGCCATCGGCGCGCGCGCCATCCTGGTCACCGACATCGCGGCCTGCCGGATCTGAGCCGTGACCGCCCCGCCCCCCGCCCCCCCGCCCGAACGCCTCGTGCTGCGGCCGCACCGGCTGATCATCTTCTCCACCGTGGCCTGCCTGTCCCTGGTGCTGCTGGCCTTCATCGGCTGGTTCGCCCTGCCGCCCGAGCTGCGCGCGGACTTCAGCCTGTCCCAGGTGGTGACCCTGCTGATCATCCTCGGGCTGCTGGTCGCCGCGGTGCTGATCATCGCCTCCAGCAACGTCCGGGCCGACCCGCTGGGCATCCGGATCCGCAACGGCCTGGGCGTGCACAGCGTGCCCTGGGCGCGCGTGCACAAGTTCCTGCTCCGGCCGGGCGACCCGTGGGGGATCGTGCTGATCAAGCCGGAGGACCGGCCGTTCGAGGTGGACCTGGACGCGGAGAAGTTCCAGCTGATGGGGATCCAGTCCGGTGACGGCGAGCCGGCGCGCGAGGCGGTCCGGACCCTGACGGCGATGCAACGTCGCTACGGAGGCCCGCCGGCCATGCCGGCACAGCACTGACCGGGCCGCGGAGGTCGACCGCGCCGCGGACCCCGACGGCGCCGCGAGGCTCGCCGCTCAGTGGGTCGAGTGCTACTGGATGCCGCGGTTCTTGAGGATGGCCTCGATCTCGGCCATGTCCTCGTCGACGGGTGCCTGCTGGGCGGCCGCCGCGCTGCGCTTGCCGCCCCTGGGGGTGGCCGTCCCGGCGGCCCCCCGGGAGGTGGCCGTCCCGCTCACCGCCGGCCGGTCGGCGGTGCGGCCCGCGGGCACGGCGCGCTGCTTCGGCGCCCGGCGGGCCACCAGGCCGCCGACCACCAGCAGCACCACGCAGACGGCCAGCAGGCCGAGCCCGACCCACACCGGCGGGGAGAAGATGATCCGCGAGGCCCACCCGACGACGGCCACCACGGCGTTCCAGAGGAGGGTCAGCAGGCCCGCGAGGTACAGCGCCACGGGGGCCAGGGCCAGCCCGACGCCCTGCAGGACCCGGCCGCGGTTGCCGCGCCGCCACGCGAGCCCGGTGGCGATGACCCCGAGCAGGGCCAGACCGATGCAGAGGGGGAGCAGCACGACGTCAGCAGCAGGCATCTGTCCAGCGTGACACAGGGCCGGGCCGGCGACGATGGGTGAGAGCACCCAGCCGCCCCCGGTTCAGCACGCGGTCCGGCTGGTCCGCGCCCGTACGGTGGGGCGATGCATGAGCGAAGCCTGTCGACATCACCGTTCCCGGACGACGACGGGACGGCCCGCCCGCCGACCCGCGCCGCCCTGGCCGCGGCCGACGGCACGGTGCCGGGCTACCTGCGGGCGGTCGCCGCGCTCGGCGGGGAGCGGCTGCTGGCCCCGGTGGTGGCCACCGCGACCCGCGGCGGACAGACCGTGGGCGGCCTTACCACCGACAAGGAGGCCGAGATGGCGGTGGTCTTCCTGCAGGCCGCCGACGGCCGCCGGGCCGCGGTCTGCTTCACCGGTCTGGACGCCCTCCAGCAGTGGCAGCCCGACGCCCGGCCGGTCCCGGTCACGCTGGACCTGATGGCCGCCACCACCCTCCGCGAGGGGGCGGTCGCGCTGCTGGTCGACCCCGCGGGACCGGCGTCGCTGGTGATCGAGCAGGAGATCCTCACCGAGCTGGCTGCCGGGCGACGGCTGGTCGCGCTGGACGACGGGGGCTTCGGCTGGCTGGCTGCCGCGCCCGACTGACGCGCCGGTGCGGCAGCGCACCGGGCCGCTGGTGCGCCGCGGCCCGACGCCGCGGGATGTGCCGGGAGTCGTCCGGGCTGGTAGCCTTTCCACCGACCGGTTCGGCATGCGCCGGACCTGCCAAGTGGAGACCCGATCTCCCACCCGTACGACATCCCGGACCAGATCTGCGGATCGTCGTCGGGTCGGTCCAGTGAGCTGGTGGCCTGCGGGCCGCCGGCGAGCGTTCCCCAGGGTCTTCGCGTGCGCGAAGGCCCTGTTGTCGTCTGGGCCCGGGCGCGGGCGGGTCCGTCGGGTGCCGGGGCGATCGCCACCTATTCACCCATGCTTCAACCGTGGAGGACATATCAGCACCGAACCGCGAATCAACGATCGCATTCGCGTCCCCGAGGTCCGGCTCGTCGGGCCCGCCGGGGAGCAGGTCGGGATCGTCAAGATCGAGATGGCGCTGCAGCTGGCCCGGGAGTCCGAGCTCGACCTGGTCGAGGTCGCTCCGATGGCCCGGCCGCCCGTCGCCAAGCTCATGGACTACGGCAAGTTCAAGTACGAGAACGCGCAGAAGGCTCGGGAGAGCCGGCGCAACCAGACCAACACGGTGATCAAGGAGATGAAGCTCCGGCCGAAGATCGACAGCCACGACTACGAGACCAAGAAGGGTCATGTGGTCCGGTTCCTGAAGGCCGGGGACAAGGTCAAGATCACCATCATGTTCCGCGGGCGCGAGCAGTCCCGCCCCGAGCTGGGCTACAACCTGCTCCGCAAGCTCGCCGCGGAGGTGGACGAGTTCGGCTTCGTGGAATCGGCGCCCAAGCAGGACGGGCGCAACATGCTCATGGTCCTTGGCCCGCACAAGAAGAAGACCGAGGCCAAGGCCGACGTCGCGGCCGAGCGGGACCGCCGGGCGGCGCTCCGGGCGGCCGACGCCGAGGCCGAGCAGAGCGCGCTCGCCGCGCGTCGGGCCGAGCACGCCGCGGAGCCGGTGGCCAAGCGCCGCCGGGGCCCGGCCGACAACCTCGACCCGGACGTCGACCTGACCTGAGGGGCCGAGACCGCAGGACCCGTCCCGGGCAGCAGCCGGGACGGGAAGTTAGCAAGGAATGGAGCGGCAGCCATGCCGAAGATGAAGACGCACTCCGGTGCCAAGAAGCGGTTCAAGGTCACCGGTTCGGGCAAGGTCATGCACCGCAAGGCGGGCAAGATGCACCTCAACGAGCACAAGTCGTCCACCCGGACCCGTCGGCTGATGGGCGACCAGGTGCTGGCCCCCGGCGACGCCGCCAAGGCGCGCAAGCTGCTGGGCAAGTGATCCTCGATCACGACCTGAAACCATCCTGAACTGCACTGACCCCCGACTGAACACAAGCAAGGAGTTTTCGCATGGCACGCGTCAAGCGCTCCGTCAATGCGCACAAGAAGCGGCGCGAGATCCTCGACGCCGCGTCCGGCTACCGCGGGCAGCGCTCGCGGCTGTACCGCAAGGCGAAGGAGCAGGTCACCCACTCGCTCGTCTACGCCTACCGCGACCGTCGCGACCGCAAGGGTGAGTTCCGCAAGCTGTGGATCCAGCGGATCAACGCCGCCGCCCGCGCCGAGGGAATGACCTACAACCGGTTCATCGCCGGCCTGAAGACCTCCGGGGTCGAGGTGGATCGCAAGATCCTCGCCGAGCTCGCGGTCAACGACCCGGCCACGTTCTCAGCCCTGGTTGAGGTCGCCCGCGCCCAGGCGCCGGCCACCGCCGCCTGACCAGCAACCCACCCGCTTGACCCGACCCGAGCCGACCGACCTGGTTCCTGCCTCGCAGAACCAGCTCCGGTCGGCTCGACGGTTGGTGCGCCGTAAGGACCGCCAGCGGGCCGGCCTGTTCCTGGCCGAGGGGCGCCCGGCGGTCCGGGAGGCGCTGGCCGCCGGCGTCGTCCAGCGTCTCTTCGTCTCCGACGACCTCACCCACGCCGACCTGCTCGCCGGGTCCGGCGACGTGCCGGTCAGCCCCGTCTCCCCCCACGAGCTCGCCCGCCTCACCGAGGCGGTGACTCCGCAGGGCGTGGTCGCGGTCTGCCGTACGGTCGACCGTCCGCTGGCCGAGGTGGTGCGGAGCGAGGCGCGGCTGCTGGTCTGCTGCGCTGCCGTCCGCGATCCCGGCAACGCCGGCACGGTCGTCCGGTGCGCCGACGCGTTCGGCGCCGACGGCATCGCGTTGACGGCGGGGTCGGTCGACCTCTACAACGGCAAGACAGTGCGGGCGAGCGTGGGCAGCATCTTCCACCTGCCCGTGGCGGTGGACTCCGGCCTCGAGGAGGTCGCCCGGCTCGCCCGCCAGCACGGCATCCAGGTGCTGGCTGCGGACGGGGCGGGCGATGTCGAGCTGATCGAGCTGTCCGCCAGCGGCGTCCTGGCGTGGCCCACGCTGTGGGTGCTGGGCAACGAGGCCTGGGGACTGCCCGAGGTCGACCGGGCCGTGGCCGACCGCGTGGTCCGCGTTCCGATCTACGGTGCGGCCGAGAGCCTGAACCTCGCCACGGCAGCCGCCGTCTGCCTGTACGCCACCGCCACCGCCCAGCGCGCCTGACGTCGCGGCCGGCCCACCCTGATTCGGCCGGGTGCGGAATCGGTTCGCCCGGCCGTGGTGGCGTTCGTAGACTGGCGGGCGCGTTCCGCCGGCCGATCGGCCGACCCGCCCGAGCGCCACCGAGATCCAGAGGAAGCGATGTCTGCGCCGAACTCCAGCTACGACCCGGTCGAGGTCTCGACGCTGAGCGCCGAGAGTGTCGAGACGATGGTGGCGGACGCGCTGCAGGCCTTCGGTGCCGCGACCAGCGTGGCCGAGCTCAAGCAGGCCCGACTCGCCCACGCGGCGGACCGGTCCCCGATCGCCATGGCCAACCGCGAGATCGGTGCTCTGCCGCCGCAGGCCCGCAAGGACGCCGGCAGCCGGATCGGCCAGGCCCGGGCTCGGATCAACCAGGCGCTGACGGCTCGCGAGGCCGAGATCTCGACGGCCGAGCTGGCCCGTGTCCTGATCGAGGAGCGGGTGGACGTCACGCTGCCGGTCGACCAGGCGCCCCGCGGGGCCGTGCACCCCATCACCGCCCTGATGGACCGGATGGCTGACGTGTTCGTGGCCATGGGCTGGGAGGTCGCCGAGGGCCCCGAGCTCGAGTCGGAGTGGATGAACTTCGACGCCCTCAACTTCATTCCCGACCACCCGGCGCGCACCATGCAGGACACCCTGTTCGTCGATCCCGGCGACGCCGGTCTCGTGCTCCGCACGCACACCTCGCCGGTGCAGGTCCGGGCCTTGCTGCAGCGCGAGCTGCCGGTCTACGTGGTCTGCCCCGGGCGGGTCTACCGCGCCGACGAGTACGACGCGACGCACCTGCCCGTCTTCCACCAGATCGAGGGTCTGTGCGTCGACCAGGGCATCACCCTGGCCCACCTGCGCGGCACCCTCGACCATTTCGCCCGGGCGATGTTCGGCGACACCCGGACCCGGATGCGGCCCAACTACTTCCCCTTCACCGAGCCGTCCGCCGAGGTCGACCTGCAGTGCTTCGTCTGCCACGGCGACTCGGTCGGCAACTCCGACCGCCCGTGCCGCACCTGCCGCAGCGAGGGCTGGATCGAGTGGGGCGGGTGCGGGATCGTCAACCCACGCGTGCTGCGCGCCTGCGGCGTCGACCCGGACGTCTACACCGGCTTCGCGTTCGGGATGGGCGTCGACCGGACGCTGATGTTCCGCAACAACGCCGAGGACATGCGCGACATGGTCGAGGGTGACGTCCGCTTCAGCCGGTCCCTGCTCGGGAGCGCACGATGAAGGTCCCTCTGAGCTGGCTGCGGGACCACGCCGCGCTGCCGGAGAAGCTGAGCGGGCGCGCCCTCGCCGAAGCGCTGATCCGGGCCGGCCTCGAGGTGGAGACGGTGGAGAGCGCCGGCGGCGACGTCACCGGTCCGCTGGTGCTGGGCCGCGTGCTGTCCGCGACGGAGGAGACGCACACCAACGGCAAGACGATCCGCTACTGCCGGGTGGACGTCGGGTCCCACAACGACCCGGCGGGGGGCTACCCGCCCTCCCGTGGGATCGTCTGCGGTGCGCACAACGTCGCCGAGGGCGACATCGTGGTGGTCGCCCTGCCCGGGGCCGTGCTGCCCGGGGGGTTCGCGATCGCGGCCCGGAGGACGTACGGGCACGTCTCGGACGGGATGATCTGTTCCGCCCGCGAGCTGGGGCTCGGCGAGGACCACACCGGCATCCTGGTGCTGACCGAGCCGGGGCTGGTCCCCGGCGCCGACGCCGCCGGACCGCTGCACCTGCGCGACGAGGTCCTCGACATCGCCGTCACCCCGGACCGCGGGTACTGCCTGTCGGTGCGCGGACTGGCCCGCGAGGCCGCTGAGGCCGTCGGTGCCACCTTCACCGACCCGGTCGACCGGGGCGTGCCCGCCCCGGTGGAGGCCGGCTACCCGGTACGGATCGAGTCCGACGGCCTGCCCGGTGTTCGTCGCCGTCACGGTGACCGGGGTCGACGCCGCCCGACCCAGCCCTCGCTGGCTGGCACGCCGGGTGCAGTTGGCCGGCATGCGGTCCATCTCGCTGGCCGTGGACATCACCAACTACGTGATGCTGGAGACCGGGCAGCCGATCCACGCCTACGACGCCGACCGGCTCGCCGGAGCGATCATCGTCCGGCCGGCCGAACCCGGGGAGAAGCTGACCACCCTCGACGACGTGGTGCGTCCGCTCGACCCCGACGACCTGGTGATCACCGACGACTCCGGCCCGATCGGGTTGGCCGGTCTGATGGGCGGAGCCTCCAGCGAGATCAGCAGCGAGACCCGCACCGTGGTGATCGAGGCGGCCAGCTTCGACGCCATGACGATCGCCCGCGCGTCCCGACGCCACAAGCTCTCCACCGAAGCCAGCCGGCGCTTCGAGCGCGGCGTCGACCCGAACGCCAGCTACGCGGCGGCCCACCGGGTGGCCGACCTGCTCGTCGACCTGGGCGGGGGCACCCGCGCCGCCGAGGAGACCGTGGTCGGTGAGGTGCCGGGACTCCCGTCGGTGAGCATCGACGCCGGTCTGCCCGCCCGGGTGCTGGGGGCGCCGATCCCCGCAGACCAGGTGCAGGGCTACCTGCGCCGGGTCGGGGTGGAGGTCGCCGCGCGCGGCGGCGAGCTCGTGCTCCGGCCACCCAGCTGGCGTCCGGACCTCCGGGACCCGTACGACTACGTCGAGGAGGTCGGCCGCCTCTACGGCTACGAGGAGATCCCCGCCGTCGTCCCCCGGGCCCCGGTGGGACGCGGCCTGACCCGGGTCCAGCGCGACCGGCGCGCGGTCACCGCGGCGGCCGCGGGTGCCGGCTTCGTGGAGGTCCTGTCCCTGCCGTTCGTGCCGGCCGACGACCTGGATCGGCTCGGACTCCCCGCGGAGGACCACCGGCGCAACCTGGTCCACATCGCCAACCCACTGTCGGAGACCCAGCCGTTCCTGCGCAGCACCCTGCTGCCCGGGCTGTTCGCCGCGGTCGCCCGTAACACCAGCCGGAGCAACGACGATCTCGCCCTGTTCGAGACCGGGTCGGTGTTCTTCGCGCCGCAGCCGGCCACCCGCGCCCCCCGGCCTCCCGTCGACCACCGGCCGACCGACACCGAGCTCGCCGCCATCGAGGACGCCCTGGCGACCCAGCCGCGCCACCTGGCGGCCGTGCTGGCCGGTCAGTGGATGCCGGCCGGCTGGGCCGGTCCGGCGGTGCCCGCGGGCTGGCCGCAGGCCCTCGCCCTGGTCGAGACGGTCGCCGCCGCGGTCGGGGTGACCGTGCTGCGCGAGGCGGCCGAGAACGCCCCGTGGCATCCGGGGCGCTGTGCCCGGTTCCGGCTCGTCGGTGAGCCCGTGCAGGGCACCGCGCTGGGCTACGCGGGTGAGCTGCACCCCGACGTCTGCCGGGCCTTCGGCCTTCCCCCGCGGACCGCAGCGGTGGAGATCGACCTCACCGCCCTGCTGGCCGCCGCGCCCGCGGCGGGGGACGTCCGACCGGTGTCCCCCTATCCCGTGGTCAAGGAGGACGTCGCCCTGGTTGTCGACGCCGACGTCCCGGCGGGGGTGGTGGCCGCCGCCCTGATCGCCGGTGCCGGTCCGCTGCTGGAGTCGGTCCGGCTGTTCGACGTCTACACCGGGCCGCAGATCGGCTCGAACCAGAAGTCGTTGGCGTTCGCCCTGCGGTTCCGGGCCCCAGACCGCACGTTGACCGAGGCGGAGGCCGCCGCCGGGCGGGACGCGGCCGTGGCTGCCGCGGCCGCGGATGTGGGGGCAGTCCAGCGGAAGGACTGACCCTCGAGGGATCGGCTTGCATGAACTTGCGCTTCCTGGCATATTCATGTGGGTGTCCGTTCGGGTAGCCGTCGCCGGGGCCACCGGCTACGCCGGTGGGGAGCTCCTCCGCCTGCTGTCGGGGCATCCCGACGTCGAGATCGGCGCGATCACGGCCAACAGCAGCGCCGGTAGCCGCCTGGGTCAGCACCAGCCACACCTGGTTCCGCTCATGGACCGGGTGGTGGCCGCGACCAGCGCCGAGACGCTGGCCGGACACGAGGTGGTCTTCCTGGCGCTGCCGCACGGCGCCTCGGCCGCGGTGGCCGGGGCGCTCGGCCCCGGCCCGGTGGTGATCGACTGCGGCGCGGACTTCCGGCTGGCCGACGCGGCGGAGTGGCAGTCGTTCTACGGCTCCCCGTACGCCGGGAGCTGGCCGTACGGGCTGCCCGAGCTGCCGGGACAGCGGGGGGTGCTCGGCGGGGCCCGGCGGATCGCGGTACCCGGCTGCTACCCGACCACGGTCACCCTCGCCCTGCTGCCCGCGGTGACCGCCGGACTCACCGACGCCGCGGACGTGGTCGTCGTCGCGGCCAGCGGGCCGTCCGGGGCCGGTCGAGCGCTGAAGCCCCACCTGCTCGGTTCGGAGCTGATGGGCTCGGCCAGCGCGTACGGTGTGGGCGGCGTGCACCGGCACACCCCGGAGATCGAGCAGAACCTGGCCGCCTGCGGTGCCGCCCACCCGCGGGTCTCCTTCACCCCGGTGCTGGTCCCGATGTCCCGCGGCATCCTGGCCACCTGCACCGCCCCCCTGGCCGATTCGGGCCTGAGCCAGGCCGACGCCTACGCGGCGTACGCGAAGGCCTTCACGGACGAGCCGTTCGTGCACCTGCTGCCCGCCGGGCAGTGGCCGCAGACCCAGTCGGTGCTGGGCTCCAACGCCGTGCACGTCCAGGTGGCCGTGGACGCCCGGGCCGGTCGGCTGATCGCCGTGGCGGCTCTCGACAACCTCACCAAGGGCACCGCCGGGGGCGCGGTGCAGTGCATGAACCTGGCGCTCGGGCTGCCTGAGGACACCGGGCTGACCACGATCGGGGTCGCCCCGTGACCGCGTGGGAGCTGACCCGGCACGCCGGCGAGGTGGGGGTCGCCCGGCTGGGACCGCACGACAGCCCTCCGCGGTGGGCGCTGGACGACAGCTATCCGACCCCGTTCTGGAGCCTCACCCGGACCACCGACGAGCTGTCGGTGATCTGCGCCTGGGAGGCGCTGCCGGGGACGGTGACCGGGGTCGGACCGTTCGCGGCGTTCAGCATCGACGGGCCGCTCGACCACGCGTTGATCGGCGTGCTCTCCGGGCTGGCCCGACCGCTGGCCGAGGCCGGAATCTCCATCCTGGCCGAGTCGACCTTCGACACCGACTGGATCCTGGTCCCGGTCGGTCAGGCCGACGCGGCGGTCGAGGTCTGGCGGGCCGACGGCCACACGGTCGACGTCGAGGAGGACGACGAGTCATGAGCGTCACGCATCCCCAGGGCTTCACGGCGGCCGGCGTCACGGCCGGCCTGAAGGACAGCGGGCGCCCCGACCTGGCGCTGGTGGTGAACGCCGGCCCACGGTACGAGGCGGCCGGGGTCTTCACCTCGAACCGGGTCAAGGCCGCACCGGTGCTGTGGTCCCAGCAGGTGCTGACCGACGGCCGGCTGCGGGCGGTGGTGCTCAACTCGGGGGGCGCGAACGCGTGCACCGGCCCGCCCGGGTTCGCCGACACCCACCACACCGCTGAGCTGGTCGCCGGTGCCCTCGGCATCGGGGCCATCGACGTCGCCGTCTGCTCGACCGGGCTGATCGGCGTACGGTTGCCGATGGACGCCATCGACACCGCGGTGACCGGCCTGGTCGCCGGGCTGGCCGCGGGGGGCGGGGCGGCGGCCGCCGAGGCGATCATGACCACCGACACCGTGGCCAAGCAGGCCGTGCACGCCGCCGACGGCTGGTCGGTCGGCGGTATGGCCAAGGGCGCGGCGATGCTCGCCCCGGGTCTGGCCACGATGCTGGTGGTGCTGACCACCGACGCCGTGGTCGACGGGCGGACCCTGCGCGACCAGCTGGCCCGGGCCTGCGACGTCACGTTCGGCCGGGTGGACAGCGACGGCTGCATGTCGACCAACGACACCGTCCTGCTGCTGAGCAGCGGGGCGTCCGGGATCGCCCCCGAGCCCGCCGAGCTGGCGGCGGCCGTGACCGGGGTCTGCGACGACCTGGCCCGCCAGCTGGTGGCCGACGCCGAGGGTGCGGAGCACACCATCACCATCACCGTCTCGGGCGCTGCAACGGTGGAGGACGCCGTCGAGGTCGGCCGCAGCCTGGCCCGCAACAACCTGCTCAAGTGCGCGGTCTTCGGCGGGGACCCGAACTGGGGCCGTGCCCTGGCCGCCGTCGGGACGACCGGGGCGGTCTTCGAGCCGGACGAGGTCGACGTGTCCTTCAACGGGGTCCGGGTCTGTCGGGCCGGGGCCATCGGCGACCCGCGGGACCAGGTCGACCTCGGTCCGCGCGAGGTGTCGATCGAGGTCGATCTGCACGCCGGAGACGAGGCGGCCACCGTGCTGACCACCGACCTGACCTACGGCTACGTACGAGAGAACGCGGAGTACTCGACATGAGGATGGGAGCCCAGCGACCCCCGGCCGTCGCGGTGAGCGAGGTGCTGCGATGACCGGCCCCCTCACCCTGGTGGAGAAGGCGTCCATCCTCACCGAGGCGCTGCCCTGGTTGGAGACCTACGCCGGCAAGACCGTGGTGATCAAGTACGGCGGCAACGCGATGATCGACGAGGAGCTCAAGCGGGCCTTCGCCCAGGACATCGTGTTCATGAAGCGGTGCGGTGTGCACCCGGTCGTGGTGCACGGCGGCGGCCCCCAGATCTCCGCCATGCTCACCCGGCTGGGCATCCCCTCGGAGTTCCGCGGCGGCTTGCGGGTCACCACGCCCGAGGCCATGGAGGTCGTCCGGATGGTGCTGGTCGGGCAGGTCGGCCGGGATCTGGTGGGCTTGATCAACAGCCACAGTGCGATCGCGGTGGGCATGTCGGGCGAGGACGGCGGGCTGTTCACCGCGGCCCGCCGGACCGCCTTGGTGGACGGCGAGCAGGTCGACGTGGGGCTCGTCGGTGACGTCGTCGCGGTGAACACCGACGCTGTTGCCGGGCTGATCGGGGCCGGCCAGGTCCCGGTGGTCGCCAGCATCGCCCCCGACGCCGACGGGGTGGTGCACAACGTGAACGCCGACACCGCCGCCGCCGCCCTGGCGGTCGCGCTCGGTGCCGAGCGGCTGGTCGTGCTGACCGACGTGGAGGGGCTGTACCGGGACTGGCCGGTCAGCACCGACGTGATCACCGAGCTGTCTGCCTCGGAGCTGGCGGAGCTGATGCCCACCCTGTCCTCGGGCATGGTCCCGAAGATGGAGGCCTGCCTGCGGGCCGTCCGGGGTGGCCTGACGCGGGCCACGGTCACCGACGGCCGGGTGCCGCACGCGCTGCTGTTGGAGATCTTCACCAACGCCGGGATCGGCACCATGGTCACCCAGGACGGGCTCGTCCGGCTGGGCAGCCGGGTGTTCTCCCGCGACACCGGCATCCCCCCGCACGAGTACGCCAACGGAGAGTACGGCGGACCGCTGACCCGGATCGCCGCCGACGCCGAGGAGGACGCGTGACCACCGACGCCCTGAGTCTGAGCCGGGAGCTGGCGGACCTGCCGGACGGCGCCGGCTCGGCCCCCGTGCTGGCCGCCTACCAGCAGGTGATGATGCCGACCTTCGGGGTGCCCCAGCGGGTGTTCGTCCGCGGTCAGGGCTGTCACGTCTGGGACGCGGACGGCCGGCCCTACCTCGACCTGCTCTCCGGGCTCGCCGTCAACGCCCTCGGCCACGCCCACCCCACGGTGCTGTCGGCGGTGACCAGCCAGATCGCGACCCTCGGCCACGTCTCCAACTTCTTCGCCACGCCCGCCCAGGTGGCGCTGGCCCGGCGGCTGGTCGGACTGCTGGGGGGCGACCCCGGTGACGCCAGGGTGTTCTTCACCAATTCCGGCACCGAGGCCAACGAGGCCGGGTTCAAGATCACCCGGGCGACCGGGCGCACCCGGATCATCTCCACCGAGGGCGCGTTCCACGGACGGTCCATGGGTGCGCTGGCCCTCACCCACAACCCGGCGTACCGCGAGCCGTTCGCGCCGCTGCCCGGGGACGTCGACTTCGTCCCGTACGGCGACGGCGACGCGCTGGCGGCCGCGCTGGACGACACCGTCGCGGCAGTGGTGCTGGAGCCCATCCAGGGTGAGAACGGCGTGGTGGTGCCACCGGCCGGCTACCTGGCCCGGGCCCGGCAGCTCTGCGACGCCCACGGCGCCCTGCTCTGGATCGACGAGGTGCAGACCGGGATGGGCCGGTGCGGCGACTTCTTCGTCCACGTGGCCGAGGGGGTCCGGGCCGACGTGGTGACCATCGCGAAGGGGCTCGGCAACGGGTTCCCGGTCGGGGCCTGCCTGGCCACCGGTCGGGCCGCCCGGCTGCTGGGACCGGGCAGTCACGGCAGCACCTTCGGGGGGAACCCGGTGGCGGCGATCGCCGGCCTGGCCGTGCTGGCCGTGATCGAACGCGACGGGCTGCTCGCCCACGCGCAGGAGATGGGGGAGCACCTGGTCGCCGCCGTCACGGGCCTGCACCCGCTGGTGGCGGGAGTCCGCGGGCGCGGGCTGCTGCGCGGCATCGTGCTCACTGCACCGGTGGCGCCGGCCGTCGCTACGGCCGCCCTGGACGCGGGTTTCATCATCAACGCCCCCCGGCCGGACGTGCTCCGGCTGGCCCCGCCGTTGATCATCGCCGCGGCGCAGCTGGACTCGTTCGTGGCCGTGCTGCCGCGGTTGCTCGAGCAGGCGGGGGCGGCGGCGTGACTCCCCGGCACTTCCTGACCGACGACGACCTGTCGTCGGCGGAGCAGGCCGCCGTGCTGGACCTGGCCGACGACCTGGCCGAGAACCCGCTCAAGATCAGCCCGTTCGCCGGTCCGCGGGCGGTGGCGGTGCTGTTCGACAAGGCGTCCACCCGGACCCGGATCTCCTTCGAGGTCGGCATCGCGGAGCTCGGCGGGCATCCGATGATCATGGACTCCGCGCTCTCCCAGCTGGGTCGCGGCGAGCCGATCAGCGACACGGCCCGAGTGCTCGGCCGGCACGTGGCCGCGGTCGTCTGGCGGACCTCCGGGCAGGAGCGGCTGGAGGAGCTGGCCGAGTTCGCCGGCGTGCCGGTGATCAACGGGCTGACCGACTCCTACCACCCGTGTCAGGTCCTGGCCGACCTGCAGACCGTCCGGCAGCACAAGCAGACACTGGCCGGCCTGACCCTGACCTACCTGGGTGACGGCGCGAACAACATGGCCCACTCCTACCTGCTCGGCGGGGGGCGGGCCGGGATGCACGTCCGGATCGCCGCCCCGGTGGGATTCCAGCCCGATCCGGTGATCCTGGCCCGCGCCGAGGCGGTCGCGGCCGGCGCCGGCGGGAGCGTGCTGGTCACCGACTCCGTCGACGACGCGGTGCGCGGCGCGGACGTCCTCGCCACCGACACGTGGATCTCCATGGGGCAGGAGTCGGACGGGCTGGACCGGCTCTCGATCTTCACCCCCTACGCATTGACCGCCGACCGGCTGGCGCAGGCCGACCCCGGGGCCATCGTGCTGCACTGCCTCCCCGCCTACCGCGGCAAGGAGATCGACGCAGCGGTGATCGACGGGCCCCAGTCGGTGGTCTGGGACGAGGCCGAGAACCGCCGGCACGTGCAGAAGGCGATCCTCGCCTTCCTGGACACCGAGACCGGGCGCGGGGCGTGAGCACCGTGACGGCTCGGGCCCCGCTGACGAAGACAGCCCGGCACGCCAAGATCATCAGCCTGCTCGCCCAGCACCGGGTCCGGTCCCAGGCCGAGCTGGCCGAGCTGCTCGGGTCCGAGGGCGTCCAGGTGACCCAGGGCACCCTGTCCCGGGACCTGGTCGAGGTCGGGGCGCTCCGCGTCCGCGGCCCCGACGGACACCTGGTGTACGCCGTCCCCGGTGACGGCGGCGACCGCACCCCGCAGGTGGGTGAGTTCGCCACCTTCGAGGCCCGGCTGGCCCGGCTCTGCGGCGAGGTCCTCGTGTCGGCGGAGGCCTCGGCCAACCTGGTGGTGCTGCGAACCCCACCGGGGGCTGCGCAGTACTTCGCCTCGGCCATCGACCGGGTGGGATGGCAGGAGATCCTCGGCACCATCGCCGGCGACGACACCATCCTGCTGATCACTCGGGCGCCCGCCGGCGGGGCCGCGATGGCCGAGGCGTTCCTCACCATGGGGCGGACCAGCAAGCCGCCCGCCAGCCGCCACAGCACCACCGCACCACCCTGCAGACAGGAAGACGAGAACGTGAGCGATCGGATCGTACTGGCCTACTCCGGCGGATTGGACACCTCGGTGTGCATCGGCTGGCTGACCGAGGAGACGGGTCAGGAGGTGGTGGCGGTGGCCGTCGACGTCGGTCAGGGAGGCGAGGATCTGGACCTGATCCGCCAGCGGGCCCTGGACTGCGGGGCCGTGGAGGCCGTCGTCGTCGACGCCCGGGACGAGTTCGCCGACGACTTCTGCCTGCCCGCGCTGCAGGCCAACGCGCTGTACATGGACCGCTACCCGCTGGTCAGCGCCCTGTCGCGGCCGTTGATCGTCCGGCACCTCGTGGCGGCGGCCCGGTCCCACGGCGCCTCCACCGTGTCGCACGGCTGCACCGGCAAGGGCAACGACCAGGTGCGGTTTGAGGTCGGGATCGCCAACCTGGCCCCGGACCTGAGCTGCATCGCTCCGGTCCGGGACTACGCCTGGACGCGGGAGAAGGCGATCGCCTACGCCGAGGAGAAGGGCCTGCCGATCAACCAGAGCAAGAAGTCCCCGTACTCGATCGACCAGAACGTCTGGGGGCGGGCGGTGGAGACCGGCTTCCTGGAGGACATCTGGAACGGTCCGGTCGAGGACGTCTACGACTACACCGCGGACCCGGCCGTTCCCCGGCCGCCGGACGAGGTCGTGGTCACCTTCGAGGCCGGCGTGCCGGTCGCGCTGGACGGTCAGAAGGTCAGCATGCTGGAGGCCATCCAGCAGCTCAACAGCCGGGCCGGCGCCCAGGGCGTGGGGCGCCTGGACATGGTCGAGGACCGGCTGGTCGGGATCAAGAGCCGTGAGGTGTACGAGGCGCCGGGCGCCATCGCGTTGATCACCGCGCACATGGAGCTGGAGAACGTCACCGTGGAGCGGGAGCTCGCCCGGTACAAGCGGGGCGTCGACCAGCGGTGGGGGGAGCTCGTCTACGACGGCCAGTGGTTCTCGCCGCTCAAGCGGGCGCTGGACACCTTGATCGCCGAGGCGCAGCAGGTGGTGTCCGGCGACATCCGGATGGTCCTGCACGCCGGCAAGGCCACGGTCACCGGCCGGCGCAGCGACACCAGCCTGTACGACTTCAACCTCGCCACCTACGACGAGGGGGACAGCTTCGACCAGTCCCAGGCCCGTGGCTTCATCGAGCTGTACGGGATGTCCAGCACGATCGCCGCCCGGCGGGACGCCGGACTGTCCGGATGAGTCCCGGTTCGGTCGGCGAGGGCGCGAAGGCCGGTGACGCGCACGCCGGCCGGCTGTGGGGTGGGCGTTTCGCCGGCGGGCCGGCCGAGGCGATGTTCGCCCTCAGCCGGTCGACCCACTTCGACTGGAGGCTGGCGCGCTACGACCTGGCCGGATCCCGGGCCCACGCCCGGGCCCTGCAGCGCGCCGGACTGCTCAGCGACCGCACGAGCTGCACGGCCTGATCGAGGCGCTCGACCGCCTTGAGCGGGACGTGACCTCCGGAGCGTTCGGCCCGGCACCGACCGACGAGGACGTGCACGGCGCGCTGGAACGCGGGCTGGTGGAGCGGGTCGGGGCCGAGCTCGGGGGGCGGCTGCGGGCCGGCCGGTCCCGCAACGACCAGATCGCCACCCTGCTCCGGTTGTACCTGCGTGACGCTCTCCGCGACGTCGCCGCCGAGGTCGGCACCGTGGTGGCGGCGCTGGCCGACCAGGCCGACCGGCACCTCGGCGTGGCCATGCCCGGGCGGACCCACCTGCAGCACGCGCAGCCGATCCTGCTCTCGCACCACCTGCTGGCCCACGCCTGGGCGCTGGTCCGTGACCTCGACCGGATCGGCGATCTCGACCGCCGGCTGGCGATCAGCCCCTACGGGTCGGCCGCGCTGGCGGGCACCTCGCTGGGACTGGATCCGGAGGCGGTGGCCGCCGACCTCGGGTTCGCGGGCAGCGTGGCCAACTCCATCGACGGCACCGCCGCCCGTGACCAGGCGGCCGAGGCGGCCTACGTGCTCGCCCAGATCGCGGTGGACCTGTCGCGGGTCAGCGAGGAGATCATCCTCTGGTCGACGCACGAGTTCGGGTTCGTCACGCTGGCCGACGCCTGGTCCACCGGGTCCAGCATCATGCCGCAGAAGAAGAACCCCGACGTGGCCGAGCTGGCCCGCGGCAAGGCCGGCCGGCTGATCGGCAACCTGACCGGTCTGCTGGCCACGCTGAAGGGTCTGCCGCTGGCCTACAACCGGGACCTGCAGGAGGACAAGGAGCCGTTGTTCGACTCCGTGGACCAGCTGCTGGTGCTGACCCCGGCCGTGGCCGGGCTGATCGCCACCCTGACCTTCCACCCGGACCGGCTCCGAGCCCTGGCGCCGCAGGGCTTCTCGCTGGCCACCGACGTCGCCGACTGGCTGGTCCGCCAGCGGGTGCCGTTCGCCGAGGCGCACGAGATCGCCGGGGCCTGCGTGCGGTTCTGCGAGGCGCAGCGGATCGAGCTGACCGACCTGACCGCCGACCAGCTGCCGCTGATCTCGCCCCGGCTCGATCCGGCCGTGCTCGACGTCCTGACCGTCGCCGGGTCGATCGCCAGCCGCGACGGGCGGGGCGGGACGGCGCGCGTACGGGTCCGTGAACAGCTCGACGAGCTGCGCTCGGTCCTGGCCGGCACCGAGAGGCCGGCCGGCGCGCAGCCCGGCCGCCCGCGGCTCCGGAGCCGAGTACGCCGCCGGTAGCCTGTCCCCTCGTGAACGCCGTCCTGGAAGAACTCCGCTGGCGTGGCCTGCTGGCCAGCTCCACCGACCTGGCGGCGCTGAGCGAGCACCTCGACGCCGGGCCGGTCACGTTCTACGTCGGCTTCGACCCCACCGCGCCGAGCATCCACTTCGGCAACCTGGTCCAGCTGATGGTGGCCCGGGTGCTGCAGCGGGCCGGACACCGCCCGCTGATCCTGGTGGGGGGTTCCACCGGGATGATCGGCGACCCCAAGGACTCCGGCGAGCGCACCCTCAACCCCAAGCAGGTCGTGGGGGAGTGGGTGCAGCGGATCCGCTCCCAGGTCGAGCGCTACCTCGACCTGGACGGTCCGGACGCCGCGCGGCTGGTCAACAACCTGGACTGGACCGGTCCGATGCCGGTGCTGGACTTCCTCCGGGACGTCGGGAAGCACTTCCCGGTGAACCGGATGCTGGCCCGGGACGTGGTGCGGAACCGGCTGGAGGACGGGATCTCCTACACCGAGTTCTCCTACGTGCTGCTGCAGTCGATGGACTACCTCGAGCTGCACCGTCAGTACGGGTGCACGCTGCAGTTCGGGGGCAGCGACCAGTGGGGCAACATCACCGCCGGGGTGGAGCTGATCCGCCGAGCGACCGGTGAGCGGGTGCACGCCCTGGCCACTCCGCTGCTCACCAAGGCCGACGGATCCAAGTTCGGCAAGACCGAGGGCGGATCGATCTGGCTCGACCCGGGCATGACGTCTCCCGTACGCCTTCCACCAGTTCTTCCTCAACGCCGAGGACAGCAAGGTGGTCGAGTACCTCAAGGTGTTCAGCGAGCGGCCGCGGGCCGAGATCGAGGCGCTGGCCCGCGAGACCGCCGAGGCGCCGCACCGCCGCACCGCTCAGCGGGCCCTCGCCGACGACGTGACGGCGCTGGTGCACTCGCCGGAGGCCCGCGACGCCGCGGTCGCAGGCGGCGGCGGCGCTGTTCGGGCGCGGGGACCTGGCGGCACTGCCCGCCGACGGTGCTGGCCGACGTGCTGGCCGAGGTCGGAGCCACCGAGCTGCCGGCTCCGCCGGGGGAGCTGCCCCGGGTGGTGGACGTGCTCGAGGGCAGCGGGGTGGTCGCCAGCAAGTCGGCGGCCCGCCGCGCCATCGCCGAGGGCGGGGCGTACCTGAACAACGTGCGGATCACCGATCCCGACGCCACCCTCCCCGAGAGTGCGCTGCTGCACGGCCGGTACGTCGTCGCGCGCCGGGGCAAGCGCACCGTCGGGGCGGTCGCCCTGGCCGGCCGCTGACCGCGCGATCCCTTGCTGGGCAGGGGTTCACCGGGCCGGCGGGTCAGATTTGCGTCGCCGCACCGACCCGCGTAGTGTTCTGCGAGCCGCCGGAGCGCGGGACGCACCGACCGAGAGGTCGGAGCGGCCGATCCGGTCGGAACCACTCCTCGCAGGACGTGATGTGGTGCGCTCGTTCGAGCACACCACGGTACCGCTGCGGGACGGGGCCGGAACGCAGGATCCGATTTGACTCGGTGAGTGCAGCCCGGTAAGTTTGGTCAGGTTGCCCCAAGCGGGAGTCGAAAGCTCCGGCGCGGTGTGCACCCGAAACTTGAGAACTCAACAGCGTGCTTAAAAGTCAATGCCAAATATGCACTAAAGAACCCGTGCTCGGCTGACGACTGAACGCCTCAGATCTTCGTGATCTCGGGCCGATGCGTCGACGAGTCGGATTCCTTTGAGATTGATTGAAGATTGACCCAGCAATGGGTCCATGTCAGACATCAAGCTCGTTGATTTCGACGGTATTCGGCACCTCCTTCGGGTCGTGTCGCACCGATATTTTTCAACGGAGAGTTTGATCCTGGCTCAGGACGAACGCTGGCGGCGTGCTTAACACATGCAAGTCGAACGGTAAGGCCCCTTCGGGGGTACACGAGTGGCGAACGGGTGAGTAACACGTGAGCAACCTGCCCTTGACTTCGGAATAACAGCTGGAAACAGCTGCTAATACCGGATACGACTCCTTGTGACATCACGGGGAGTGGAAAGCTCCGGCGGTCAAGGATGGGCTCGCGGCCTATCAGCTAGTTGGTGAGGTAACGGCTCACCAAGGCTTCGACGGGTAGCCGGCCTGAGAGGGCGACCGGCCACACTGGGACTGAGATACGGCCCAGACTCCTACGGGAGGCAGCAGTGGGGAATATTGCACAATGGGCGCAAGCCTGATGCAGCAACGCCGCGTGCGGGATGACGGCCTTCGGGTTGTAAACCGCTTTCAGTAGGGACGAAGCTAAAGTGACGGTACCTACAGAAGAAGGACCGGCCAACTACGTGCCAGCAGCCGCGGTGATACGTAGGGTCCGAGCGTTGTCCGGAATTATTGGGCGTAAAGGGCTTGTAGGCGGTTTGTCGCGTCGGAAGTGAAAACTCAGGGCTTAACCCTGAGCCTGCTTCCGATACGGGCAAACTAGAGGGATGCAGGGGAGAACGGAATTCCTGGTGGAGCGGTGGAATGCGCAGATATCAGGAGGAACACCGGTGGCGAAGGCGGTTCTCTGGGCATTTCCTGACGCTGAGAAGCGAAAGCGTGGGGAGCAAACAGGCTTAGATACCCTGGTAGTCCACGCCGTAAACGGTGGGCACTAGGTGTGGGGGACATTCCACGTTCTCCGTGCCGAAGCTAACGCATTAAGTGCCCCGCCTGGGGAGTACGGCCGCAAGGCTAAAACTCAAAGGAATTGACGGGGGCCCGCACAAGCGGCGGAGCATGCGGATTAATTCGATGCAACGCGAAGAACCTTACCTGGGTTTGACATATACCGGAAAGCTGCAGAGATGTAGCCCCCGCAAGGTCGGTATACAGGTGGTGCATGGCTGTCGTCAGCTCGTGTCGTGAGATGTTGGGTTAAGTCCCGCAACGAGCGCAACCCTCGTCCTATGTTGCCAGCGGATCATGCCGGGGACTCATAGGAGACTGCCGGGGTCAACTCGGAGGAAGGTGGGGATGACGTCAAGTCATCATGCCCCTTAAGTCCAGGGCTTCACGCATGCTACAATGGCTGGTACAAAGGGCTGCAATACCGCAAGGTTGAGCGAATCCCAAAAAGCCAGTCTCAGTTCGGATTGGGGTCTGCAACTCGACCCCATGAAGTCGGAGTCGCTAGTAATCGCAGATCAGCAACGCTGCGGTGAATACGTTCCCGGGCCTTGTACACACCGCCCGTCAAGTCATGAAAGTCGGTAACACCCGAAGCCGGTGGCCCAACCCTTGTGGAGGGAGCCGTCGAAGGTGGGACTGGCGATTAGGACTAAGTCGTAACAAGGTAGCCGTACCGGAAGGTGCGGCTGGATCACCTCCTTTCTAAGGAGCATTGTGGCGAGTTCGCTCGTCCATGCGCCCGGTTCCGAGGCATTCGTTCTCGGTCGGGCAGCTCTGGAATGTGGAACATTGACCATTAAGCCGTCTTTCGCGGCTCTCGTCAGTACAACCTGCTTGCAGGAGTGGAACATCGAGGGCAACGAGGCGACGGCCCGAGCACGCTGTTGGGTCCTGAGGCTTCGGTGGCAGTAGCAGCCGAGTTTCAGCGGACCAGTGCCGGCGCCCTCACGGGTGGCCGGCTCTGCGTTACCGCCCGTATGTTGAGAACTTCACAGTGGACGCGAGCATCTTTGTAGTAACAACAAGCTACTAAGGGCAATCGGTGGATGCCTAGGCACCAAGAGCCGATGAAGGACGTTGTAACCTGCGATAAGCCCCGGGGAGCTGGTAAACGAGCTTCGATCCGGGGATCTCCGAATAGGGAAACCTCGAAAGAAACCGGAGTAATGTCCGGCGACCTCTGCCTGAACACATAGGGCAGTTGGAGGGAACGTGGGGAAGTGAAACATCTCAGTACCCACAGGAACAGAAAACAACCGTGATTCCGTGAGTAGTGGCGAGCGAAAGCGGAAGAGGCCAAACCGCACGTGTGTGATAGCTGACAGGCGTTGCACGTGCGGTGTTGTGGGGCCGCTCTGACCGGGCTGTCATCCAGTCGAACAGTAAGAAATGATCGATGAAGTCGAAGCACTTTGGGAAAGTACGGCACAGAAGGTAACACCCCTGTAGACGTAAGTCGATCACTGTTGAGCGTCACCCCAAGTAGCAGCCAACCCCTGAAATTGGCTGTGAATCTGGCGGGACCACCCGCTAAGCCTAAATACTCCTTGGTGACCGATAGCGGACAAGTACCGTGAGGGAAAGGTGAAAAGTACCCCGGGAGGGGAGTGAAATAGTACCTGAAACCGATTGCCTACAATCCGTCGGAGCTCATACGTGTATGGGTGACGGCGTGCCTTTTGAAGAATGAGCCTGCGAGTTAGTGGTACGTGGCGAGGTTAACCCGTGTGGGGAAGCCGTAGCGAAAGCGAGTCCGAACAGGGCGATTGAGTCGCGTGCTCTAGACCCGAAGCGGAGTGATCTATCCATGGCCAGGGTGAAGCGACGGTAAGACGTCGTGGAGGCCCGAACCCACCAGGGTTGAAAACCTGGGGGATGAGCTGTGGATAGGGGTGAAAGGCCAATCAAACTCCGTGATAGCTGGTTCTCCCCGAAATGCATATAGGTGCAGCGTCGCGTGTTTCTTGCCGGAGGTAGAGCACTGGATAGTCTAGGGGGCCCACAAGCTTACCGAAATTAGCCAAACTCCGAATACCGGTAAGTGAGAGCGCGGCAGTGAGACTGCGGGCGATAAGGTTCGTAGTCGAGAGGGAAACAGCCCAGAACACCAGCTAAGGCCCCTAAGCGATTGCTAAGTGGAAAAGGATGTGGAGTTGCGGAGACAACCAGGAGGTTGGCTTGGAAGCAGCCACCCTTGAAAGAGTGCGTAATAGCTCACTGGTCAAGTGATTCTGCGCCGACAATTTAGCGGGGCTCAAGCAATCCGCCGAAGCTGTGTCATTCACGCGTGTACTTGATCTGAGTTTACTCAGGTCCAGGTGTGTGGATGGGTAGGGGAGCGTCGTGTGCGCGAAGAAGCGACAGGGTGACCTAGTCGTGGAGAGCACACGAGTGAGAATGCAGGCATGAGTAGCGAATGAGGAGTGAGAAACTCCTCCACCGAAAGACCAAGGGTTCCAGGGTCAAGCTAATCTGCCCTGGGTAAGTCGGGACCTAAGGCGAGGCCGACAGGCGTAGTCGATGGACAACGGGTTGATATTCCCGTACCGGCGCTAGAACGTCCCTGCCGAATCAGGCGATGCTAAGCACGCAAGGCACGCGGAGACCTTCGGGTCGAAGCGAGCTGAGTCTGCGACCCAGACTTGTAGTAGGCAAGCTGCGGAGTGACGCAGGAAGGTAGCCCATCCCGGGCGATGGTTGTCCCGGGCTAAATGTGTAGGGCGAGATGTAGGCAAATCCGCATCTCACGTGCCTGAGACATGACGGCTGGTTCGTCTACGGACGGACGAGTGGGTGATCCTATGCTGCCTAGAAAATCTTCGTGAGCGAGTTCTAGAGCCGCCCGTACCCTAAACCGACTCAGGTGGTCAGGTAGAGAATACCAAGGTGATCGAGATAACCGTGGTTAAGGAACTCGGCAAAATGCCCCCGTAACTTCGGGAGAAGGGGGGCCGAACCTGTCTAAGGATTTACTCCGGACGGCGGGTGAGGCCGCAGAGACCAGGCCCAAGCGACTGTTTACTAAAAACACAGGTCCGTGCTAAGTCGTAAGACGCTGTATACGGACTGACGCCTGCCCGGTGCTGGAACGTTAAGGGGAAGTGTTAGGGCAACCGAAGCACTGAACTTAAGCGCCAGTAAACGGCGGTGGTAACTATAACCATCCTAAGGTAGCGAAATTCCTTGTCGGGTAAGTTCCGACCTGCACGAATGGCGTAACGACTTGGGCGCTGTCTCGACCATGGACTCGGCGAAATTGCACTACGAGTAAAGATGCTCGTTACGCGCAGCAGGACGGAAAGACCCCGGGACCTTTACTATAGTTTGGTATTGGTGTTCGGTACAGCTTGTGTAGGATAGGTGGGAGACTGTGAAGCAGCCACGCCAGTGGTTGTGGAGTCAACGTTGAAATACCACTCTGGCTGTTCTGGATATCTAACCTAGGTCCGTTATCCGGATCAGGGACAGTGCCTGATGGGTAGTTTGACTGGGGCGGTCGCCTCCTAAAAAGTAACGGAGGCGCCCAAAGGTTCCCTCAGCCTGGTTGGCAATCAGGTTTCGAGTGTAAGTGCACAAGGGAGCTTGACTGTGAGAGAGACATCTCGAGCAGGGACGAAAGTCGGGACTAGTGATCTGACGGTGGCATGTGGAAGCGCCGTCACTCAACGGATAAAAGGTACCCCGGGGATAACAGGCTGATCTTGCCCGAGCGTCCATAGCGACGGCATGGTTTGGCACCTCGATGTCGGCTCGTCGCATCCTGGGGCTGGAGTCGGTCCCAAGGGTTGGGCTGTTCGCCCATTAAAGCGGCACGCGAGCTGGGTTTAGAACGTCGTGAGACAGTTCGGTCCCTATCCGCTGCGCGCGTAGGAGTCTTGAGGAGGGCTGTCCTTAGTACGAGAGGACCGGGACGGACGAACCTCTGGTGTGCCAGTTGTTCTGCCAAGAGCACGGCTGGTTGGCTACGTTCGGAAGTGATAACCGCTGAAAGCATCTAAGCGGGAAGCACGCTCCAAGATGATGGCTCCCACAGGGTAACCTGGTAAGGCCCCCAGCAGACCACTGGGTGATAGGTCGGATGTGGAAGTGCAGCAATGCACGGAGCTGACCGATACTAATAGGCCGAGGGCTTGTTCCTACAAAGATGCTACGCGTCCACTGTGAAGCTCCCGAGATACGGTCGGGAGTGGTGCACCCTTGAGGTGCACGCCCGCTACATCTCCATAGAGTTTCGGTGATCATGGCGAGAGGGAAACACCCGGCTCCATTCCGAACCCGGAAGTTAAGCTTCTCAGCGCCGATGGTACTGCACGGGGGACCGTGTGGGAGACTAGGACGTCGCCGGACAACACACTTCAAGGTCGCTCATTCGTGAGCGGCCTTGAAGTGTTTTTGCATTCCGGCAGTCGTGTCCAGGTGCCTCCAGCACCGGGCCAGGTCAGCCGGGTCGACGACCGGTCAACACCCAGGCGGCCGCCCCCAGCTCGACGCCGCGGGCGGTCTGGTGCTGGGCGTAGGCCTGCGTCAGCCGGTCCAGGGTCCGCTCCCGGTCAGTCGGATCGAGCCCGGCCAGGAAGCCCTTGACGATGCCGAAACCGGCCATCGTGCCGGTGGCCTCCTCCGGGGTTGCGCCGGCCGTCATGGCGGCGGTGACCGGCGTGACGGTGACGCCGGTGAAGCCGGCGCGGGTCAGGATGTCGGTGGCGGTACCGGGGTCGGCGAGCTGGAACGGCCCGGGCGACCCCGGCGGGGGCATCGGGGCCGGCCCAGAGGACAGGCCGGCCAGCACCTGGGCCATGGTCAGGATCCACTCGTTGGCCGCCGGGCCCTGCCAGACCACGAAGGCGAAGCGTCCCCCCGGACGCAGCGCTGCGGCGACGTTGCCGAAGGCGGCCACCGGGTCGCTGAAGAACATCACCCCCATCCGGCTGATGGCCAGGTCGAACGCCGCCGCGGGCAGGCGATGGATCTGGGCGTCGGCCTGCAGGAACTCGACATTGCGGCGGCCGGCCTCGGCGGCGTGCGCCCGGGCGCGGTCCAGCATCACGGCCGACAGGTCGAGACCCAGCACCGGTCCGTGGCCCGACCTGGCCGCGGCGGCCAGCGTCGTCTGGCCGGTGCCACACCCGACATCCAGCACCGCCTCACCGGGCTGCACCGCCGCCGCGCGGAACAGTGCGTCGTCGAACGGGCTCATCCGGGCGAGCTGGGCCTCGTGAGCGACCCAGAATGCGCCGTCGTCGCCGTCCCACATCTGCTGCTGCGGCTCGTTGCCGGCCGCGACCACGACGTCTCCCATGGCGCCGCATTATCCTCCACCGCCGCTGCCCCCGGCCGCTCGGTTCCTCTCATCTACTCGCGATTCCTCCAGACGCGCGCGAAACTTCGCGCGCATCTGGAGGAATCGCGTGTAAAGGGGGCGGTGCGGTCAGGACTGGAAGTGGCGGGCCAGCACGTCCCCGTAGCGACCGCTCAGCTCCGCGGCGGCGGCCACGTCGGCCGCGGTGGGCTGGTGCTCGCTGAGCACCGGAACCTTCCAGTCCGGCATGTCACCGGTCAGGGCCCAGGCCGCCTGCCGGGCTGCGCCGACGGCGACGCTCTCGAACGTCTCGGTGACCACGATCGGCAGGCCGAAGACGGCCATCGCGATGGTGCGGACCGCTGCAGACTGGGAGGCCCCGCCGGTCAGCGTGATGCGGCCGATGGCCCCGGTCTGCTCGCGGAGGACCTGGACCCCGTAGGCCAAACTCCACAACACGCCCTCGATGGCGGCCCGGGCGAGGTTGGCGGGGGTCATGTTCTTCAGAGTCAGCCCGACCAGCTCGCCGCGGGCGTCGGGCAGCGGCGGGGTGCGCTCCCCCTCCAGGTAGGGGATGAAGGTGAGGCCCTCGCTGCCCGGCTGGGCGGACAGGGCGAGCCGGCTGAACTCGTCCAGCCCGACCCCGAGCAGCTCGGCGGTCGCCACCAGGTTCCGGGCGCCGTTCAGGGTGCAGACCAACGGCAGGAACGCGCCGCTTGCGTCCGCGAACCCGGCGACGATACCGGTCGGCTCGTGGGTCTGTGCGGTCGCCAGCGTGAACGCCGTGCCGCTGGTCCCGAGGGAGACGACCGCCTCCCCGGCGCGGAGTCCGAGCCCCAGGCCGGCGGCCATGTTGTCGCCGGTACCGGCGGCGATGGCGACGCCGTCGGGCGTGTGCCCGATCACCTCGTCAGGGGCGGCCACCCGCGGCAGCACCACGTCGTGGCCGAGGGCCCGCTGCACCAGGTCCCGGCGGTAGCTGTTGTTGGTGGCGTCGAAGTAGCAGGTCCCGGAGGCGTCCCCGCGGTCGGTGACCGGTTCGAACGCCTGCCCGCCGATCCTCCAGGTGAGCCAGTCGTGGGGCAGCACCACGGCGCTGGTCCGGGCCGCATTCTGCTGGTTCCGACCGGGCCAGCCAGCGCAGCTTGGTGACCGTCATCGACGCTACCGGCACGCTGCCCACGGCGTCGGCCCAGGCCTGCGGTCCACCCAGCTCGGCGATCAGGTCGGCGGCGTCGGGCGCCGAGCGGTTGTCGTTCCACAGCAGGGCGTCCCGGACGGCCGCGCCCGACTCGTCCAGCGTCACCATCCCGTGCTGCTGGCCACCCACGGCGATGGCCGAGACATCGCGCAGCAGCGCGGGATCCGCGGTCGCGTCCTCGTACGCCGCCCACCAGGCCTCGGCCGCGACCTCCGTGCCGGCTGGGTGCGCGGCCCGCCCGGAGCGGACGACCTCGCCGGTGTCGGCGTCGCAGACGACGACCTTGACCGACTGGGTGGAGGAGTCGACTCCCGCGACCAGGGTCACCGTGAGCTCCCGAGTCCGAGGCCCGCGCCGTCCAGGGCCTGTTCGTCGGTCACGGTACCGTCCCGCGCCGGCGGGCGCTCGACCACGGTCACAGCGAGGCCCCGGTCCAGGAAGGGCTGCAGTGCGCTGGGGTCCGGACGGCCGGCCACGTAGAGCCGGTCGATGGCCTCGACCGGCGCGAACTGCACGAACGCGGGCCGACCCAGCGCAGCCGCCTCGACGACCGCGACGACCGATCGGGCACAGCCCACCTCGGCGTGGGAGATCGCCGCCGCGGCCGGAGTGGACTGACCCAGACCCCGATCCACGGTGATGCCGGCCGGGCACACCACGCTGACGTCGACGTGCAGCCGCTCCAGTTCCTGCAGGGCCCAGTCGCCCTCCTGGGCCCGGGTGACCGCGGAGACCGTACCGCCGATGTTGTACACCGACAGCTTGCTGATCGGCGCCAGGGCGAGCGCGGCGTCCAGTGAGTTCGTCACCACCGTCAACCCGGCCTCCGGTGGCTCGGTGGTCATCACCTGCGCGAGGGTCAGGGTCAGCGCACCGGTGCCCAGCAGGATGGTGCCGGCCCGGGGGAGCTGCGCCCAGAGCCGACGCCCGAGCTCGGTCTCGGCCGACTCGACCGGCGGGGCCATCGCCAGACCGGGGAACGGGTCCGCCTGCCGGGCCACCGCACCGCCGTGCACCCGCTCCAGCCGGCCGTCGCCCTCCAGTGCGCGCAGGTCGCGGCGGACGGTCTCCTGGGCCACCCCCAGCCGGGCCGCCGCGTCCACGACGTCGAGCCGGCCCTCCTCGGCCAGCCACTGCGTGATCAGCGCGTGCCGGGCGCTGACCGCCACCGGGTACTCCTTCACCGTCGTCCCGCCCTCGTGCCGTCCGGTCCTTCAGCCCAGGGCGACGGACTCGGTGGTCTGCGGTCGCACCTGGAGCTTGCGGCCCTGGCCCCGCCGGAACATGTCCAGCGCCTCCCCGTAGTCGTCGAGGGTGAACGCGTGGCTGACCATGATGCCCGCGGCGATCGCCCCGGCCCCGAACATCTCCACGGCCCGGCCGTAGGTGTTGAGCACGGCCATCGACCCGGTCAGGCTGAGCTCGTCGTTGTAGACGCGGAACGGCGAGAAGCGCGCCGTCGCCTCGGTCGGGGCCACCCCGAACTGCTGGAACGTCCCGCCCCGGCGCACCCGGGTCAAGGCGTCCTCGATCGCGGCGACGACCCCAGTGCAGTCAATCACCACGTCCCAGCCGCCCCGGCGGGGCACGTCGTCCGGGGACAGGGCCAGGTGCGCCACTCCCACCTCGCGGGCCACCTCCAGGCGGTCGGGGTTGCGGTCCACCACCGTCACCGAGGCGGCCCCCGCTCGCGGCGCGAGCTGCGCCATCATCAGGCCCATGGTGCCCGCCCCGTAGATCAGGTAGTGCTCACCCATCCGGCGGGGCAGCAGGTCGTAGCCCCGGATCGCGCAAGACAGCGGCTCGATCATGGCCGCCAGCGCGAGGTCCACGTCGTCGGGCAGCGGGTGGACGTTCCGCACCGGAGCCACCACCAGCTCGGCGGTGGAGCCGTCGGTCCGGGCGACCCCCGAGCCGTTCCAGTTCTCGCACAGGTTGCTCCGACCCACCGCGCAGAACGCGCACTCCCCGCAGGTCAGGGTCGGGTCGACCGAGACCCGCATCCCCGGCGTCAGCTGGGTGACCTGGTCACCGACCGCCTCGACGATGCCGGACGTCTCGTGGCCGGGGATGATCGGGAAGACGGTCGGCGCGAACTCGCCGTCGAGCACGTGCAGGTCGGTGCCGCAGATGCCCACCGCCTCGACGCGGACCAGCACGTCCCGCGGGCCGACCGCCGGGTCGGGCACGTCCTCCAAGGAGAACTCGCCCGGCCCGGCGAACACGATCGCCCGCATCAGCTGGTCATCAGCGGCCGTCGAGTGGCCTCCGACCCCCGCGTGCAGGGGTCCACCTCACTTCACCGCGCCCATGGCCAGGCCGCGCACCAGGCGCTTCTGGGCCAACCAGCCGGCGATGATCACCGGCAGTACCGCCAGCGTGCAGGCGGCCGAGAGGACGGCCAGGAACTGGCCGCGGCCGTCGACGAAGCTGCCCAGGAACGGGGGCGTGGTGCGGGCCACGACCGCCGTCAGCAGGTTGGCCAGGAAGTACTCGTTCCAGGCGAAGATGAAGCAGATCAGCGCTGCCGCCGCGGCCCCGGGGGCGACGATCGGCAGCGAGACCCGCCACAGCTCGCGGTTGTAGCCCGCGCCGTCGATCTGGGCGGCCTCCACCACGGCCCGGGGGACCTCGGAGAAGAAGGACCGCATCATCCACACCGCCAGCGGCAGGTTGATGCCGAGGTAGAGCACGCCGAGCGCCCACAGGTTGTCCAGCAGCCCCAGCGTCCGCAGCAGCAGGAACACCGGGATGATCGACGCGGCCACCGGCATGAACTTGGTGGAGATGAAGAAGAACAGCGCGTCCTGCCACTTGCCGATCGGCCGGACCGAGAGCGCGTACGCGGCCGGGATGGCCAAGCCCATCACCACCACCGTGGAGAGCACGGCGACGAAGAACGAGTTCAGCAGGTAGAGACCCATGCCGCGGCGGAACACCTCAGCGTAGCGGTCCAGGGTGGCCTCGAAGAAGACGGGCGGGGGAAACTGCGCCGCGGCCGCTTCGGTCTTGAAGCTGTTGATCAGCATCCACAGCACCGGGAAGAAGAACATGAACACCAGCAGCCAGGTGAGGGCCGTGATCAGGTAGCCGACGACCTTGCGCTGGGTGAACTTGCTGCTGCCGCCGGTGCGGGTGCCCCGCCCCGCGTTCGACCCTGAGGTGGTGGTGGGGGTGGTTGTTGCGGTGCTCATCCGTTTCCCTCCTCGGTGAAGACCTTGAACAGGGTCCGTAGCGCGGCCGTGGCGATGACGATCGTCACGATCACGGTGATCACGCCGTAGGCGGCGGCCTCACCGATCTGCTGGCCGATGAAAGCCCGCTCGTAGAGCAGGTAGGGCAGCGTCTTGGTGCCGCCGGCGCCCTTGGTCATGATGTTGACCGGGTCGAACACCTGGACCATCAACACCGTGCCCAGCAGCGCGGCCAGCTCGGCGTAGGTCCGCAGGTGGGGCAGTGTCATGTACCGGAAGGTGTTGAGCGCGCCGGCTCCGTCGACGTCGGCCGCCTCGAGCACCTCTGCGGCCTGCGACTGCAGGCCCGCCAGCAGGATGAGCATCATGAACGGCGTGTACTGCCAGGTCAGGGTGAACACGATGGTGAGACCCGGATGATCGGTCGTCCAGGCGATCCCGTCCAGGCCGACCCACGACATCAGCAACGTGATGATCCCGCTGTCGGTGTCCAGGATCGAGTACTTCCAGAGCAGCGCGGCGGCCGCCGGCATGATCAGGAACGGGGTGATCAGCAGGGTGCGCGCGACGGACTGCCCGGGGAACTTGCGGTCCAGCAGGATCGCGAAGAACAGCCCCAGCACCAGCGACAGGATCATCGACAGCCCGACGATCCAGACGGTCGCCCACAGCGACGGCAGGAACGATCCGCCCGTGACCACGGTGACGTAGTTGTCGAAGCCGGCGAAGGAGCGTTCCTCCGGTCGGGCCAGGTTCCAGTTCTGCAGCGAGTAGTAGATCGTCACCAGGAACGGCACCTGGGTGATCAGGATCGCCGTGATCAGCCCGGGCAGGATCAGCTTCCGCGCGAACTGGCGTTCGGCGAGGTCCTGTCCCTTCAGCTCACCCAGGGCCGGCTTCGGCACGGCCCCGGGAGCCTTGACCGTCGTGCTCTCGGTTTCGGGGGTGGTCGTGGACATCAGCCATCCTTCTGTAGTTTGCCGGCGCGTTCGGCTATGCGTTGGCCGGCCTCCAAGGCCTGGTCGACGGTTTGTCGGCCGGCGATGGCGTCGACGATCTCTTGGGAGACCTGGTTGCCCACGTCTTGGAACTCCGGGATGGACACGTACTGGATGCCGGTCCACGGTTGGGGCTTGACCCCGGGCTTCTTCGGGTCGACCTCGGACATGATCTCGGCGGTCAGCGGCGCGAACTCGCCGCCGGCCTCCTTGTACTCCGGGATCTCGTACGTCGACTCCCGGGTGCCGGGTGGGGTGCGCGCCCAGCCCAGCGTCGACCCAACCAGCTTCAGGTACTCCTTGGAGGTCGCCCACTTCACGAACTCCCAGGCAGCGTCCTGGCTGTTGCTCTTGGCGTTGATGCCGAGGTTCCACGACCACAGCCAGCCGGAGTCGGCTGTCTGTTTGACCGGGGCGCGGACGTAGCCGACCTTGCCCTTGACCGGGGAGCTCTCCACCGAGCCGGCGGCCGACGTCGCGTCGTACCACATCGCGGCTCGGTCGGTGCTGAACAGGTCGAGGCACTCGGTGAAGCTGAACGAGGCCGGATCAGCCTGTCCGGACTCGGCCAGCGTGTTCAGGTAGAAGCTGACGGCTTCCTTCCACTCCGGGGAGGTCAGCTGGGCGTTCCAGTCCATGTCGTACCACTGGCCGCCGAAGGTGTTGATGACCGTGGTCATCGAGGCGAACAGGTCGCCCCAGCCGGGCTTGCCGCGGAGGCAGATGCCGGCCCGGTCGTCGGTCTTCAGCTGCTTGGCGTACTGGGCCACCTGGTCCCAGGTCGGTCGGGCGGGCATCTGGATGCCGGCCTGCTCGAAGATGTCCTTGCGGTACATGAGGAACGACGACTCACCGTAGAACGGCAGCGCGTACACCCGATCCTCGAAGGAGACCCCGGCGCGCACCGGTTCGAACAGGTCGTCGAGGTCGTAGCTGGGGTCCTGCTGGGCCCTGTCGGTCACGTCGACGAGCCACTTGTTCTGACCCCAGATCGGCACCTCGTACATGCCGACGGTCATGATGTCGTACTGCCCGCCCCCGGTGGCCACGTCCTGGGTGATCGCGTTCCGGAGGTCGCCCTCCTCCAGGAAGATGATGTTGACCTTGATATCGGGATGCTGCTTGTAGAACTCCGGCAACAACCGGTTCATGTCCTGCATCTGCGGGTTGTTCACGCTGGCGAGCGTGATCGTGGTGACACCCGGCTGGTCGCCGAGGTTGCCGAAGCCCGCGCAGCCGGACAGGGCGAGCGCGAAGCTCATCCCCACTCCGGCGACAGCCAGGCGCCGCTGCTTGGGTGCTGTCATGGACAGGTCTCTCTTCTGTCGGTGAGGACGGGGGACGACTGACCGTTTCCGATTGTCTTCGCAGCACAACCGAATCGTTGCTGAACCGCACCCTAGCCCTCCCGGTCTGGCCTGGTCTAGCATCACGTGTGAGATTTCTCGACCAATCGGTGCCCGATTGTGTGGGTTCCGTTCACCGGCGTGATCGCAACCGGTCGCGTTCCGGACCTGCGACCATGACGGGGTCGGGCGACAGGATGTGATGACCAGGTATCCGCCGGAACGGCAACGGGCGATCACCGAGCTGCTGGTGCGGCTCGACGGCCAGCGCGCCTCCGTGGCCGACATCAGCGACCGGCTGGGCGTCACCACCGAGACGGTCCGCCGCGACCTGGACGTGCTCGAGCGGCGCGGCCTGCTGCGCCGGCTGCGCGGCGGCGCGGAGCTGATGGCCTCGACCCCGTTCGAGCAGGCGCTCGCCGCGCGACACGCGGCGCAGTACGCCGACAAGCAGGTGATAGCGCGCCGGGTCGTGCTGGAGCTGCCCGAGGACGGCGTCGTGCTGCTGGACTCGGGGTCCCTCACCTTCGTCTGCGCCCAGGCGATGCCGACCGACCGCCCGCTGGTGGTGGTGACCAACAACCTGCCCGCCGCCCAGCACCTGGCCGGCTACGAGAACCTCCGGATCATGACGCTGCCGGGCACGATCCGGGGTCTCACCTCGGCGGCGGTGGACGCCTGGACCAGCCGCCGGCTGCAGACGCTGAGCGTGGACCTGGCGGTGATCGGGGTGAACGGACTGACCGGCACCCACGGGCTGACCACCACCCACCCGGAAGAGGCGGCCGCGAAGCGGGCGATGATGCTCGCCGCCCGGCGCCGGCTGGTGCCGGTCATCTCCTCCAAGCTGGGCCGGAACTCCTTCTGCTCCTTCGCGGCCGTGTCCGAGGTCGACCTGATCATCACCGACGCCAGCGCGGACGCCGAGACGGTCAAGGAGCTGGCGGCGGCCGGCCCGGAGGTGGTCATCGCCTGACCCGCGCCGTCGGCGCCGCCCCGGTGGCTCGGCCTTTTGCGGGTGGGCCGCCGAGCCGCGAGGATTGGGCGGTGACCGACAACGGGCGAGACGATCGAGACCGAGGCTCCCGTCCTGGCGGGTCGCGCGGGGGCCGGGCCGGCGGCGAACGACCGGACGGCCCGCGCGGCCGCGGCCGTCAGGGTCGGTCCGGGCCGCCCCCGCGGGCCGGGGCGGGTGGCCGCCCCGGATCAGCAGGCGGCTCGGGCGGCGGCGCCCGCCCGGGCGGCGCGTCCAGCGGTCGCAGCGACCGCACCGATCGATCGGGCGGGGATCAGCGCGGACGCGGGTCGGGCTCCGGACCGGTGGGGAAGCCCCGCCCGGCGCACTCCGGTCACCGACCCGAGCACGGGACGGAGCGACGGGGCGGACCGCCGTCCGCCGGGGGCCGGCCGCCGGCGCGCCCCGAGCGACCGGCTCCCCCGCCGGGACTGGCCAAGAAGGACAACGAGCCGCGCCTGCCGGCCGAGGGCGTCGACCTGCGGAAGCTGCACCGGTCGGTCCGGGCCGAGCTCCGCGGTCTGCCGAAGGACCTGGCCGAGGTGGTGGGGTCGCACCTCGTGCTGGCCGGCGAGCTAGTCGACACCGACCCGGAGCTGGCCTACGCCCACGCCGACGCGGCCCGGCGTCGCGCGGCTCGGCTGCCGATCGTGCGCGAGGCGACCGCGGAGACGGCGTACGCCGCGGGCCGCTACGACGTGGCCCTCAGCGAGTTCCGGGCGCTGCGGAGGATGACCGGCACCCACGACTACCTGCCGGTGATGGCCGACTGCGAGCGGGCGCTGGGTCGGCCGCAGGCGGCCCTAAAGCTGGCCAAGGAGTCCCGCCGGTGGCCCCTGGACCCGGCCCTGGCCGCGGAGATGACCATCGTCGAGGCCGGCGCGCGAGCCGACCTCGGTCAGCACGCCGAGGCCCGACGCATCCTTGCGCAGGCCACGGCGGCCGGCGTGGCCGGCTCCGGCCCGTCGGGAGCGACGGCGACGGCGCGGCTGCACTACGCCTACGCGGACGCCCTGCTGGTGGCCGGCGAGGACGCCGAGGCCCGCAGCTGGTTCGCCTCGGCCGCCGAGCTGGACACCGAGCAGGAGACCGATGCCGTCGAGCGGCGGGACGCGCTCGACGGGCTGCTGATCGAGTTCGACGAGTCCGAGGACACCGACCAGCCGGGCGACAGCGATCAGCCGGGCGACGGCAGGCGGCCGGCGGCCAGCGACCCAACCGGGGACGCCGAGCCGCGCCGGTGACCGCCTCGCCCGTGGTGGCCCGCTACGACGCGGCCCTGCTCGACCTGGACGGGGTGGTCTACCTGGGCCCGGTCGCGGTCCCGGGCGCCGCCGAGTGCCTGGCTGACCTGCGGGCCCGCGGCACCCGGGTCGGGTTCGTCACCAACAACGCGAACCGGACGCCGACCGCGATCGCCGACCACCTCACGGGCCTGGGCATCCTCGCCGCTCCCGCGGACGTCGTGACCTCCGCGCAGGCCGCGGCTCACCTGCTGTGGGCCCGGTTCGGCCCGGGTGCCCGCGTCCTGGCCGTCGGCGGGGACGGCGTCCGGTCGGCGCTCGCCGAGGTCGGCCTGGTCGCGGTGACGTCGGCCGACGACCAGCCGCTCGCCGTGCTGCAGGGCTGGGGCGCCGACCTCACCTGGGACCACCTGATCGAGGCCAGCATCGCAGTCAACCGGGGAGCGCACTGGGTGGCCACCAACACCGACCCGACCCGCCCCACCGAACGCGGCCTGGTGCCGGGGAACGGGGCGGCGGTCGCCGCCGTGCGGATGGCTGTCGACCACGATCCCGAGGTGGCGGGCAAGCCGTACCGTCCGCTGGTGGAGGAGACGGTGCAGCGGCTCGGGGCCCGCCGGCCGCTGTTCGTCGGCGACCGGCTCGACACCGACATCGCCGGCGCCGTCGGCGCCGGGTTGGACAGCATGCTCGTGCTCACCGGATCCCACGGTCCCGTCGAGCTGCTGCTGGTGGCGGCGGACAGCCGGCCGACGCACCTCGGCTACGACCTGCGGGACCTGCTGCGGCCGGCCCGGGTGGTGCAGACCGGTACCGACCGGGCCTGCTGCGGTGGCCAGACCGTGACCCGGACCGGTCGCCAGATCACCCTCATCCGACGGCCCGAGGACCGGGTCGCCGCGGTGGACGTGCTGTGGGCGGCGGCGCAGCTGAGCTGGCCGGTGATCGACGCCGGGGAGGTCCCGGAGGTCTCGCGGGTGGTCGAGGCCGTCGGACCCCTGCTGGCAGCCGCGAACCTCGGATAGCGTGGGTCGTGAGTCCGCACACACCGTGCGGAGGGTACGGGGCACCTGTCGTGCCCGACACGTCGGGAGGGTGAGCGATGGTCGGCGAAGGCCTGCAGAACTACGTGAACATGGCCGCGGGCTTGACCAAGGCCACCCGGGAGAAGGCCCGGGCCGCGGCGCACGGACTGCTCGCGCAGGCCGGTCTTGACACGATGGCCGCCGACGCCCAGGAGCGGGTCAGCCACCTGGCCGAGGAGATCGTGGTGGCCAGCCGGGCCAACCGGGAGCTGATGATCAAGCTTGTCGCCACCGAGGTGGAGAAGGCCACCGCCCGGCTCGGCTTCGCCCGCCACGAGGACCTGGAGGCGCTGCGACAGCAGGTCGCGGACCTGCGGGCGGCCGTCGGCGGCCCGGTCGTGGTCGCCGACGTCGAGGATCCTCCCGTGGCCGCGCCGACCGCCGCGTCGTCGCCGGCGAAGAGGACGTCGCCGGTGAAGAAGGCATCCCCGGCCAGGGGGACGTCCCCCGCGACGAAGACGACTGCAGCGAAGAAGGCGGCCGCGCAGAAGGCGACGGCCACGAAGAACGCGACGGCCACGAAGAAGGCGACGGCCGCGAAGAAGGCGACGGCCGCGAAGAGGAGCGCCGCGAAGACGGCCGCCACCCCGGCGCGCCCCACCGCGGACGTGCCGCCGCCCGCCACGACGGGCACCACCGGGGGCACGGGGTCGTGACGGAGCCGCCCGGCGGCCCGGCGCCGGACACCGGGGACCCCGAGATCGACGCCGCCGTCGCGGGCCTGGACCAGCTGGAAGGCCTGCCGGTGGCCGACCACCACGACGTGCTGGCCGGGGCGCACGACCGGCTCCAGCGGGCCCTGGATCCGGACCGGACACCACCGCCGGAGGAACCGGGCTGAGCGCGGACCGTCGGCTCGACCGGGCCCTGGTCGAGCGCGGTCTGGCCCGGTCGCGCACCCAGGCCCAGGCCATGATCACCGGCGGGCGGGTCCGGGTGAACGGGGAGGTCGCCACCCGCGCGGCCCTGCTGGTCGGCCCCGACGACGACCTGGTGGGCGCCCAGGACCGCTACGTCTCGCGGGCCGCCCACAAGCTGCGCGGGGCGCTCGCCGACCTCGACCTGCGGCCGGCCGGGCGGGCCCTGGACGCTGGATCCTCCACCGGCGGATTCACCCAGGTGCTGCTGGAGGCGGGCTGCTCGACCGTGTACGCGGTCGATGTCGGCCGGGACCAGCTGGCTCCGGCGCTCCGGGCCGACCCCCGGGTGCGGGTGCGCGAGCAGACCAACCTGCGTGACCTGACCCTTGAACACCTCGACGGCCGAGCGGTGGACCTGGTGGTGGCCGACGTCTCCTTCATCTCCCTGACCCTGCTGGTCGCACCGCTGGCGGTCGCCACCGAACCGGGCGGCACCTGGCTGCTGATGGTGAAACCCCAGTTCGAGGTCGGGCGGGCGGCTCTCTCCTCCGGCGGCGTGGTCCGCAGCGACACCCTCCGTGCCTCCGCTGTGCTCGGCGTGGTCGGAGCGGCCGCCGCCGTCGGCTGGTATGCGCACGCCGTTGTGCCGAGCCGGCTGGCCGGGCCGGCCGGCAACCAGGAGTACTTCGTGCTCTTCCGAGCGGTCCCCCCGACAGCGCGGCCGGACCTGGCCGCCGCGGTCGCGGGCTGATCTCGACCCATATGCTGGGCCAGGTGACTGTTCCCGCCCCCGCCGGCCCCCAGCGTCGACGCGTCGCGGTCCTGACCCACCTCGGCCGGCCGCAGGCCGTGGAGACCGCGGTCCGGCTGATGGCGGGACTGCACGCGGCCGGGATCACCTCGGGGGTGCCGGCCGACGACCTCGCCGTGCTGCGGCCCCGCCTCGCCCACGACTCCGTCGAGCCGCTGGTCATCGACCCGGCGGACAAGGTCGACCCGTACGAGCTGATGGTGGTCCTGGGCGGGGACGGGACCATCCTGCGCGGCGCCGAGTGGGTGATCGCCTCCGACATCCCGCTGCTGGGCGTCAACCTGGGCCACGTCGGCTTCCTGGCCGAGGCCGAGTCTTCCGAGATCGACAGCATCGTGGAGCACGTCGTCGACCGCACCTACACCGTGGAGGAGCGGTTCACCGTCGACGTCACCCTGCGGGAGCACGGCGAGGTGATCTGGACCTCCTTCGCGGTCAACGAGGTGTCCATCGACAAGGCGGCCCGGGAGCGGATGCTGGAGATCGCCGTCGAAGTCGACAACCGGCCGCTGTCGCGGTGGGCCTGCGACGGGCTGCTGCTGTCCACGCCGACCGGGTCGACCGCCTACGCGTTCTCGGCCGGCGGCCCGGTGATCTGGCCCGAGGTCGACGCCCTGCTGATCTTGCCGCTGAGCGCGCACGCCCTGTTCGCCAGGCCACTGGTGGTCGGCCCCACCTCCGTGGTGACGGTGGAGCTGATCCAGGCCTCGCCCACCTACGGCGTGGTCTGGTGCGACGGCCACCGCTCGGCCGAGCTCCGTACCGGGATGGAGATCGAGGTGGTCCAGGGCCGGCACCGGCTGCGGCTGGCCCGGCTGTCGGAGTCGCCGTTCACCAACCGGCTGGTCAACAAGTTCCGGCTGCCGGTGGACGGCTGGCGGGGGACGGCCGAGCGGGAGCGCGACGCCGTGGTGGGGGAGCGCACGGCGACCGTCTCGTGATCTCCGAGCTGCGGATCACCGACCTGGGGGTGATCAACGACGCCACGCTGGAGCTGCCCCCAGGACTCACCGTGGTGACCGGGGAGACCGGGGCGGGCAAGACCATGATCATCACCGGGCTGGACCTGCTGCTCGGCGCGCGGGGCGGCCCGCGGGCGGTGCGGACCGGTGCCGACCGCGCCCGGATCGAGGCCCGGGTCACCGTGGGCGACGACGTGGCCGAGCGGGTCCGGGACCTGGGCGGTGAGCTGGATGACGACGAGCTGCTGGTCGCGCGACACGTGACCGCGGCCGGCCGCTCCCGGGCCTACCTGGGCGGGGTGCAGGTGCCGGCCGGGGTCTGCGCCGACCTGACCGGGACCATGATCACCATCCACGGACAGTCCGAGCAGGTGCAGCTGAGCCAGCGCAGCCGGCAGCGCGAGCTGCTCGATCGGTACGCCGGCGCCGAGCACCGGCAGATCCTCGACCGGTACCGGGCGGCCTGGGAGGAACGGCGGGCCGTGCAGACCGAGCTGGGCGAGCTGCAGGCGGCCGAGCAGGAACGGCTGCAGGAGGGCGACCGGCTCCGGTTCGGGCTGGCGGAGATCGAGCGGGTCGCGCCGTTGCCCGGCGAGGACGTCGCGCTGGCGGCGGAGACGAACCGGCTGCAGTCCACCGACGACCTGCGGTCCTCGGCCCGCGGCGCCATGCTGGCCCTGGCCGGCGACGACGACTCCTCGGGCGGAGCGCTCGCCGCCCTGGCCGCCGCCCGCTCGGCGGTCGAACGGTTGGCCGAGGCCGACCCGGGTGCCGCGGGGATCGCCGGCCGGGTGGCCGAGGCCGGCTACCTGGTGACCGACCTGACGGGGGATCTTGCCCGCTACCTGGACGATCTGGAGGTGCAGCCGGGCCGGCTGGAGGAGATCGCGGCCCGCCGGTTCGAGCTCGCCGGTCTGACCCGCAGGTACGGGGACAGCTGCGACGCCGTGCTGGCCTGGGCGCAACGAGCCACCGACCGGCTCACCCGGCTGGCGGGCGCCGACGAGCGGATCGCCGCGCTCACCGACCGGTCGACCCAGCTCGACGCCCAGCTGCTGAGCGACGCCCGGCTGCTGAGCGACGGCCGGCGGGCCGCGGCGGCGACCATCGCTGCGCAGGTGCTGGTCGAGCTCGCCGCGCTCGCCCTGCCGCACGCGCGGCTGGAGTTCGCGCTCCGCCCGGTCGAGCTCGGCCCGGACGGGTCCGACCAGGTCGAGCTGCTGTTCAGCGCCAACCCGGGCAGTGACCTGCGGCCGCTGGGCCAGGTCGCCTCCGGCGGCGAGCTGTCCCGGGTCCGGTTGGCGTTGGAGGTCGTGCTGGCCGCGGGTCACCGGCACGGCACGTTCGTCTTCGACGAGGTGGATGCGGGGGTGGGCGGCCGCGTGGCGGTCGAGATCGGGCGGCGGCTGGCAGCGCTGGCCGACCACTGCCAGGTGCTGGTGGTCACCCATCTGGCCCAGGTCGCGGCGTTTGCCGACCGGCACTTCGTGGTGGTCAAGGCCGACGACGGCCAGGTCACCACCAGCGGCGTTCGCCAGGTCGCCGAGACCGCACGGGCCGCCGAGCTGGCCCGGATGATGGCCGGCCTGGAGACCAGCGACACGGCGCTGGCGCACGCGGGCGAGCTGCTGGAGCTGGCCGCCGCCGGCCGGGCAGCCGAGGTGCCCACCGTCCGGTCCTGAGAATCGAGACCGGTCGGGCGATCCGGCAGGTGTTCGTTCCGAATGGCGGATCCGCCGAGCATCAGCCGCGGACCCGGCGGAGTAGCCCTCCGCAGCCGGCAGACCTCACCCCCCGGGGCCAGGGCTGTCGCAGGACACCGCCGGGGTGGCGGGCGGGCGGAGGCCGGCGGTCTGTTCGGCGGCCGGGGTCGCGTTCCGCCCGCCGGGCCCGGGCGATCCGGTGACCCGGCTCGCGGTCAGCGTCCCGGCCGAGGACGGCCTGGGCGTCGACACCGGGATGATCCGGTGTTCGCGGTCACCGACCTCGACGCCGAGACCAGCCACGGGCAGCACGACGTCGGTGTCCCCGGTGCCGCCGGGACCGGTGACCGGTTCGGGGCCTCCCTGGCCGCGGTCTCCGGCGCCTCCGAGCGAGCCGTGACCGTCGGGTGCCCGACGACATCGGCAACCCCACCGGGATGGTCACCGTGTTCCCCCTCGGGGGCGGTGCGCTCCGGTGCGGGGAGCCCGGGACGGGCGGCATCCCGGCCGGTGGCGCCAGCCGCTCCGGGGCCGCGGTGGCGAGCTCGGGGAACTGAGCAGCCGGATCTGTCGCACCGCGCCGCTCGGGCGCGGCGTACGGAGCCAGGCGATCCTGCTGTTAGGCTGGAACCCCGTGGGCACCCGCGCGAACATCACCAAGCATCTCTTCGTGACCGGCGGGGTGGCTTCCTCGCTCGGCAAAGGCCTGACCGCCTCCAGTCTGGGCAACCTGCTGATCGCCCGCGGACTCCGGGTCACCATGCAGAAGCTCGACCCGTACCTGAACGTGGACCCGGGCACCATGAACCCGTTCCAGCACGGCGAGGTCTTCGTCACCGAGGACGGCGCGGAGACCGATCTGGACATCGGCCACTACGAGCGCTTCCTCAACGTGAACCTCTCGGCCGAGGCGAACGTGACCACCGGGAAGGTCTACTCGTCGGTGATCGCCAAGGAGCGCCGCGGCGACTACCTGGGCGACACCGTGCAGGTGATCCCGCACATCACCAACGAGATCAAGGACCTGATGATCGGGATGGGGGGTCCCGGTGTCGACGTGGTGATCCACGAGATCGGCGGCACCGTCGGCGACATCGAGTCGCTGCCGTTCCTGGAGGCGGCCCGGCAGGTCCGCCACGACGTGGGGCGGGAGAACGTGTTCTTCCTGCACGTCTCGTTGGTGCCCTTCATCGGTCCGAGCGGTGAGCTGAAGACCAAGCCGACGCAGCACTCCGTGGCGGCCCTGCGGCAGGTCGGCATCCAGCCCGACGCCGTCGTCTGCCGCTGCGACCGGCCGATCCCGGATTCGGTCAAGCGGAAGATCTCGCTGATGTGCGACGTCGACGTGGAGGCGGTGGTCGAGAACACGGACGCGCCCAGCATCTACGACCTGCCGAAGAAGCTGCATGCCGAGGGCTTGGACGCCTACGTCATCCGGCGCCTGGACCTGCGCTTCCGCGACGTGGACTGGACCCGCTGGAACGACCTGCTGGAGCGCGTGCACAGCCCCAAGGAGGAGGTGGTGATCGCGCTGGTCGGCAAGTACGTGGACCTGCCCGACGCCTACCTCTCGGTCTGCGAGGCCCTGCGGGCCGGCGGGTTCGCCAACCGGGCCAAGGTCGTCGTCCGCTGGGTCCAGTCGGACGACTGCCAGACCCCCGAGGGTGCAGCCCACGCCCTGCAGGACGTGGACGGAGTGTGCATCCCGGGCGGATTCGGCATCCGCGGGGTCGAGGGCAAGGTGGGGGCGGTGCGGTTCGCCCGGGAGAACCAGATCCCGCTGCTCGGCCTGTGCCTCGGGCTGCAGTGCATGGTGATCGAGGTGGCCCGGCATCTGGCCGGGATCGACGGGGCGGACTCCTCGGAGTTCAACCCGGAGGCCCCGCACCACGTGATCGCCACCATGGCCGAGCAGCTGGCCATCGTCTCCGGCGACGGTGACCTGGGCGGGTCGATGCGGCTCGGCTCCTACCCGGCGGAGCTGCAGCCCGGCTCGCTGGTGGCCAAGCTGTACGGCCAGACCGAGGTCGCCGAGCGCCACCGGCACCGCTACGAGGTGAACAACGCGTACCGCGCCCAGCTGGAGGACGCCGGCCTGGTGGTCAGCGGCTGCTCGCCGGACTCCTCGCTGGTCGAGTTCATCGAGCTGCCGAGCGAGCTGCACCCCTACTTCGTGGCCACCCAGGCCCACCCGGAGCTGAAGTCCCGCCCGACGGTTCCGCACCCGCTGTTCGCCGGGCTGGTCGACGCCGCCCTGGACCGTCGGCTGGCCACCCGGCTGCCGGTCGGCGCCGAGGTCTGAGGCCGGCCCGAGGTGGGCGACCGCGCCGCCGCGCCGGAGTCTTGGCAGGATGGCGGGATGATCATCCTGACCCGCCCGGACCTGGTCGACGCCCCGCAGGATTGGCCGGTCCGGTCCCGGAGGGTGCTGGGTCAGGGGGCGTTCACCACGCTGCTGGAGGACGAGGTGGAGGCCCCGGACGGTGCGGTGATGCGTCGCGAGTACCTCCGACACCCGGGCGCGGTGGGGGTGATCGCACTGGACGCGGAGGACCGGGTGGCGCTGGTCCGCCAGTACCGCCATCCGGTACGGCACCGGCTGATCGAGCCGCCGGCCGGGCTGCTGGACGTCGACGGCGAGGACCCCCTGCCGGCCGCCCAGCGCGAGCTGGCCGAGGAGGTGGGGTTGGCGGCCGGGAACTGGCACGTGCTGGTCGACCTGTTCACCACTCCCGGGATCATCGCGGAGTCGCTGCGGATCTACCTGGCCCGTGACCTCTCGGCCACCGATGCGCCGCACGGGTTCCTCCGGGAGGGCGAGGAGGCACACATGGACACCGTCTGGGCGCCGCTGCCGGACCTGCTCGACGCGGTACTGGCCGGCGACCTGCACAACCCGACGACGGTCAGCGGCGTGCTGGCGGCTTGGGCGGCCCGGCAGCGCGGGTGGTCCGGCCTGCGGGCTGCCGACGCATCGTGGCCGGCCCGCACGGCCCTGCTCGCCGCCAGCAGGTAGCCCGACCCTCCGGGCCCCGGCGCCACCCACACCCCGCACCCGAAGCCGGTGTCCGTGGGATGATCAGGCCCATCCCGGGCGCCAACCGCGGCACCCGTCGGGTTCGTTCGGGCGATCCCCAGGAGGACCACATGCAGGTAGGCGTACCGACCGAGGTCAAGAACCACGAGTACCGCGTCGCCATCACCCCCGCGGGCGTGCACGAGCTCGTCCGGAACGGTCACGACGTTCTCGTCCAAGCCGGCGCGGGCGTCGGCTCCTCGATCACCGACGACGAGTTCAGCGGGGCCGGCGCCAAGATCGCCGCGGACGCCGACGAGGTCTGGTCGGAGGCCGAGATGATCTTGAAGGTGAAGGAGCCGATCGCCGTCGAGTACCCGCGGATGCGCGAGGGCCAGGTGCTCTTCACCTACCTGCACCTGGCCGCCAGCCGCGACTGCACGCACGCCCTGCTGGACCGGAAGGTGACCGGTATCGCCTACGAGACGGTGCAGCTGGCCAGCGGGGCGCTGCCGCTGCTGGCTCCGATGAGTGAGGTGGCCGGGCGGCTCGCGCCACAGGTCGGCGCCTACCATCTGATGCGCCAAGGGGGCGGCCGCGGCACGTTGATGGGTGGCGTCTCCGGGGTGTACGCGGCCAAGGTCGTGGTGATCGGGGCCGGTGTCTCCGGCATGAACGCCGCCGCGATCGCCCTGGGCATGCAGGCCGAGGTGCTGCTGCTGGACCGCAACATCGACAAGCTGCGGGAGGCGGACCGCATCTACCAGGGGCACCTGCAGACCGTGGCTTCCAACTCCTTCGAGGTCGAGCGGGCCGTGCTGGACGCCGACCTGGTGATCGGGGCCGTGCTGGTGCCGGGGGCCAAGGCCCCGACGCTGATCAGCAACGAGCTGGTGTCGCGGATGAAGCCGGGCAGCGTGCTGGTCGACATCGCCATCGACCAGGGGGGCTGCTTCGAGGACTCGCGGCCCACCACCCACGCCCAGCCCACCTACCCGGTGCACGAGTCGGTGTTCTACTGCGTGGCCAACATGCCCGGCGCGGTGCCGCACACCTCCACGTACGCACTGACCAACGTCACGCTGCCGTACGCGGTGAGCCTGGCCAACCGGGGCTGGCGGGATGCTCTGCGGGAGGACGCCGCCCTCGGGCTGGGACTCAACACCTATGCGGGTGAGCTGGTCAACCAACCGGTGGCCCAGGCCCACGGGATGACGCATCGGCCGCTCACGGAGGTCCTGGCCTGACGCCGCTGGAGGACCTGGTCGGCAGCTACCTCGACCACCTGCGGGTGGAGCGCGGTGTCTCCGGGCACACCGCTGCTGCCTACCGGCGGGATCTGCGCCGCTACCTCGCCTTCCTGACCGCGCGGGGGATCACCGACGCCGGGCAGGTCGACACCGCCGCCGTGAGCGCGTTCGCGATGACGCTGGCCGCCGGCGTGCCGGATCCCGCCGGCCAGGGATGGGCCCAGCCGCCGCTGGCGCCGGCCAGCGTCGCGCGGGCCGTGGTGGCGGTCCGCAGCCTGCACCGGTTCGCGGTCGAGGAAGGGGTCACGGCTCACGACCCGGCCCGGTCGGTGACGCCGCCCCGCCCCCCGCTGCGGCTGCCGAAGGCCCTCAGCCAGCCGCAGGTGCAGGCGATGCTGGACACGCCGGCGGCCGACACTCCGCTCGGGCTGCGGGACGTGGCGCTGCTCGAGCTGCTCTACGGCACCGGCGCCCGGATCTCCGAGGTGACCAGCCTCGACGTCGACGACGTCGATCCGGCCCTGGCCGCGCCGGCCGGGCACACCCCTGGGCTGCGCCTGTTCGGCAAGGGCAGCAAGGAGCGGATGGTGCCGCTGGGCTCGTACGCCCGCCGCGCGCTGGAGGCGTACCTGGTCCGGGGACGGCCGGTGCTGGCGGCCGCGGGCCGCGGTACCGCTGCGCTGCTGCTGAACGCCCGCGGGGGGCGGCTGTCGCGGCAGAGTGCCTGGACGGTCGTGCAGACCGCCGCCCGCCGGGCCGGGATCACCACCGAGGTCTCTCCGCACACCCTGCGGCACTCCTATGCCACCCATCTGCTCGACGGCGGCGCCGACGTCCGGGTGGTGCAGGAGCTCCTCGGGCACGCCTCCGTGACGACCACCCAGATCTACACCCTGGTCACCGTGGACCACCTGCGTGAGGTCTACCTGTCCGCCCACCCACGGGCTCGCTGAGCCGCGGTCAGGCGCGGAGCAGCGGTTCCTTCGCCCGGTGGCCATGACTGCACCCGCTCGCCGCCGCCCGACCCGCCCCGGATCCGCAGTGTCCGTCCCGGCCTGCCCCCGGCACCGCCCGTGCCCAGATCGTTACCCGGGGGAGTCTCGACTAGGGTGTGGCGGAACACGACGCCGGACGCGCGACGTCGTCGCGAACGGGATCGGCCGGGGCAGAGAGGGAGCCGCAGTGGAGCAGTCCCACGACGGTGGCGAGAACCCTGCCGCGGTGGCCGAGGAGGCCGAACGCCTCGATCTCCCCGAGGAGGAGCATCCGGTCGACGCTCACTTCGTGGTCCCCGAACCGGAGCTGCGCGACCTGCTGGTCGACGCCACGGAACCCGAGCCGTCGTCCCCCACACCGTCCCTCGAGCCCTCCGCCCAGCCGGTCGAGCCCGTCCTCGGACCCACAGGGCGGCCCTGGCCGGCGCTCCCGGAGCCGCCGCCGGTGACCGGCACCGGCCCGGCGGTCATCATCGCGATGTGCAACCAGAAGGGCGGGGTCGGCAAGACCACCACCGCCATCAACCTCGGTGCGTCGATCGCCGAGACCGGACGCAAGGTGCTGCTGGTCGACTTCGATCCGCAGGGCTCCCTGTCGGTCGGGCTGGGGGTCAACCCGCACACCCTGGACAAGAGCATCTACAACCTGCTGCTCGGCCGGGACGCCACCGTCGACGAGGTGATCGCCTCCACCAGCGTCCCCGGTCTCGACATCATGCCCAGCAACATCGACCTGTCGGCCGCCGAGATCCAGCTGGTGTCCGAGGTCGCGCGGGAGCAGACCCTGCTCCGTGTACTGGAGAAGGTCCGCGACCGCTACGACATGATCATCATCGACTGCGCGCCGTCGCTGGGGCTGCTCACGGTGAACGCGCTGACCGCCGCGGACAAGGTGGTGATGCCGTTGGAGTGCGAGTTCTTCGCCCTCCGCGGGATCGCGCTGCTCACCGACACCATCGCCAAGGTCCAGGACCGGTTGAACCCGCAGCTGGAGGTGCTGGGCATCCTCGGCACCATGTACGACCCGCGGACGCTGCACAGCCGCGAGGTGCTGGAGCGGGTCGTGCAAGCCTTCGGCGAGACCGTCTTCCACTCGGTGATCCGGCGCACCGTGAAGTTCCCGGAGACCACGGTGGCCGGTGAGCCGATCACCACCTACGCCTCGGCCTCCCCCGGCGCGGCCTCCTACCGGTCCCTGGCACGGGAGGTGCTGCTGCGGTGCCGCGCCGGGTGAGCCTGCCGGGCGCCTCGGAGCTGTTCCGGGCCACCCGCCCCGACGAGCAGGTCCGGGACCCCGCGGACGCCGAGCCCCCCGAGAGCTCCGACGGCGGCGGCTCCCGCGGCTCCGGCCGGGTCCGGCACGACGAGAAGATCACCGTCTACGTCAGCGCCGACGAGCTGCTCGCCCTCGAACAGGCCCGCCTCACCCTGCGGGCGCACCACCGGATGGGCGTGGACCGCGGTCGGATCGTCCGCGAGGCGGTGGCGGCCGCCCTGGCCGACCTGGAGGCCAACGGCGGGGACTCCGAGCTGGTCCGTCGACTGTCGGCCTCGTGAGCGCGGCACCTGAGACCCCGGCCCCAGCCCAGACCCCGCCCGCCGGGCCCGGCCCGTCCCCTGGGCCGGAGCCCGCGGGCGCCGAGCGCGGCTTCCGTGTCACTCTGGACAACTTCACCGGGCCGTTCGACCTGCTGCTGCAGCTCATCTCGCGGCACAAGCTCGACATCACCGAGGTCGCGCTGTCGCAGGTCACCGACGAGTTCATCGAGCATCTGAAGGCCGCCGGGGCGGACTGGGACCTGGACCAGACGAGCCAGTTCATCGTCGTCGCGGCCACCCTGCTCGACCTGAAGGCCGCGCGGCTGATCCCCTCCGGTGAGGTCGACGACATCGAGGACCTGGCGCTGCTGGAGGCGCGGGACCTGCTGTTCGCCCGGCTGCTGCAGTACCGCGCGTACAAGCAGGTCGCCGCCCACCTCGCCACCACCCTCGCCGCGGAGGCCCGGCGGTTCCCGCGCGAGGTGGCGCTGGAGCCACGGTTCGCGCGGCTGCTGCCCGAGATCACCATGAACACCACCCCGGACGCCCTGGCGGCGTTGGCGGCCCGCGCGCTGACGCCCAGGCCGGCGGACGTGATCTCCTTCGCCCACCTGCATGCGCCGACGGTGAGCGTGCGGGAGCAGGCCGCGGTCGTGGTCGAGCGGCTGCGCCGGGCGGGGACCTCCACCTTCCGGGCCCTGACTGCCGACTCGCCGGACCTGGTCACCACCGTGGCCCGGTTCCTGGCGCTGCTGGAGCTGTTCCGCGAGGGGGCGGTGGCCTTCGAGCAGCTCACGCCGCTGGGGGAGCTGACCGTACGGTGGACAGGCGGCGACACCGACGAGCTGGAGATCTCCGACGAGTTCGACACCGCCGCACCACCGGAGGGACCCGATGACTGACCCGAGCACCGAGGAGCCGGGCGGCGGCGAACCCGCGCCGGCCGCGCTCCGGTCGGCCGCCGACATCGCCGCGCCGCTGGAGGCGCTGCTGCTGCTGGCCGACGAGCCGGTCAGCGAGACCGACCTGGCGCAGGCGCTGGACGTCCCGGTCGCGACCGTGGCCGATGCCCTGGCCGAGCTGGTCGCCTTCTACGAGGAGACCGGCCGCGGGTTCGAGCTCCGCCAGCTCGGTGGCGGCTGGCGGTACTACACCCGGGCCGAGCACGCCGACCTCATCTCGGCCTACGTGCTGGAGGGGCAGCAGGCCCGGCTGTCGCAGGCCGCGCTGGAGACGCTCGCGGTCGTCGCCTACTCCCAGCCGGTGTCGCGGGCCCGGATCGCCGCCGTCCGAGGCGTCAACGTCGACGGCGTGGTCCGCACCCTGCTGGCGCGGGGTCTGATCACCGAGGCGGGCCACGACGCCGACTCCGGCGCGGTCGTGTTCGCGACCACCGGCTACTTCCTGGAACGGATGGGCATGCAGAACCTGGACGACCTCCCGCCGCTGGCGCCGCACCTGCCGGAGGCGGTGGAGCTGGAGGCCGAGCTGAGCGCGCTGGCCACCGCCGCGCGTCCGCGGCCGGTCGAGGATCCGGGCCCCGGTCCGGGTGCCGCGCCGGGCGACGGCTCGCCGACCGTCGCCGAGCCGGGTGGGGTGGCCCTCAGCGAGGAGGGCGAGCGCGATGAGTGAGGACGGGGTCCGGCTGCAGAAGGTGCTCGCCGCGGCCGGGGTCGCGTCCCGGCGGGCCTGCGAGGTGCTGATCGGGGAGGGCCGGGTCGAGGTGAACGGGAAGGTCGTCCGCGAGCAGGGGCTGCGGATCGACCCCGACCACGATGTGGTCCGGGTCGACGGGTCGCGGATCCCGCCGCCCCGACGGCACGTCTACCTGGTGCTCAACAAGCCGCGCGGGGTGGTCTCCACCCTCGACGACCCTGAAGGCCGGCGGACCCTCAGCGACTACCTCACCGGCCGCAAGGAGCGGCTGTTCCACGTCGGCCGGCTGGACACCGAGACCGAGGGCCTGATCATCATCACCAACGACGGGGAGCTGGGACACCGGCTCGCCCACCCGTCGTACGAGGTGCCGAAGACCTACCTCGCCGAGGTGGCCGGGGTGGTCAACCAGGCGACGCTGAAGCGTTTGCGCGGCGGCATCACCCTCGACGACGGGCCGGTCCGGCCGGACGCGGTCAAGCTCGTCTCCACCACCGGCGACAAGTCGCTGGTCCGGCTCACCCTGCACGAGGGCCGGAACCGCATCGTGCGCCGTACCATGGAGGCGGTCGGGCATCCCGTACGGCGGCTGTCCCGGATCGGGATCGGACCGGTGCGGTTGGGCACGTTGGCCGTCGGCACCACCCGCGACCTCACCCGGGACGAGCTGGGTGGCCTGCTGGACCTCACCGCCGAACCCACCCGCTGACCCGCCCGCTGCACCGGACCGACACCCAGGAGTGACGTGGACCGCCGCATCTATGGTCTGGAGACCGAGTACGGCGTCGCCTGCACTTCGGGCGGGACCCGGCGGCTCACCCCCGACGAGGTGGCGCGGTACCTGTTCCGTCGCGTCGTCACCTGGGGCCGCAGCAGCAACGTCTTCCTGCGCAACGGGTCCCGGATCTATCTCGACGTCGGTTCCCACCCGGAGTATGCGACCGCGGAGTGCGACGACCTCGTCCAGCTGGTGAACCATGACCGGGCCGGCGAGCGGATTCTCGAGGACCTGATCATCGACGCCGAGCACCGGCTGTCCAGCGAGGGCATCAGCGGCGACATCTACCTGTTCAAGAACAACACCGACAGCCACGGCAACTCCTACGGCTGCCACGAGAACTACCTGATCAGCCGGGTCGGCGACTTCGCCAAGATCACCGACGTGCTGGTGCCGTTCCTGGTGTCCCGGCAGCTCATCTGCGGGGCCGGCAAGGTGCTGCACACAGCCCGCGGCGCCGAGTACAGCGTCAGCCAGCGCGCCGAGCACATCTGGGAGAGCGTCTCCTCGGCCACCACCCGCAGCCGGCCGATCATCAACACGCGCGACGAGCCGCACGCCGACCCGGAGCGGTACCGGCGGCTGCACGTGATCGTCGGTGACTCCAACATGAGCGAGACCACCACGTTGCTGAAGGTCGGCAGCGCCGAGCTGGTGCTGCGCCTGATCGAGGCCGGCGTGCCGATGCGGGACTTCACCCTGGAGAACCCGATCCGGGCCATCCGCGACCTGAGCCGGGACCCCAGCGGCCGGGTCACCGTCGCCCTGTCCAACGGCCGCCGGATCTCCGCGCTGGCGCTGCAGACGGAGTACTACGAGAAGGTGAGCGAGTTCGTCCGCCGCGAGGGCCTGGCCACCTCGACCATCGACCGGGTGCTGGACCTGTGGGAGCGTACGTTGCGCGCGGTGGCCGAGGACAAGCTGGCCCTGGTCGACACCGAGATCGACTGGGTGATCAAGCAGAAGCTGCTGGACCGCTATGCGGTCAAGCACTCGCTGAGCCTCGCCGACCCGCGGATCGCCCAGCTTGACCTCGCCTACCACGACATCCGCCGCGGCCGAGGGCTGTTCGCCCTGCTGGAGCAGCGGGGGCTGGCCGCCCGGGTCAGCACCGACCCAGCCATCTTCCGGGCCAAGACGGTGCCCCCGCAGACGACCCGGGCCAAGCTGCGCGGCGACTTCATCCGGGCCGCCCAGGAGGGCCGGAACGACTACACCGTCGACTGGGTCCATCTGAAGCTCAACGACCAGGCCCAGCGGACCGTGCTGTGCAAGGACCCGTTCCTGGCCGCCGATGAGCGGGTCGACCGGCTGATCGCCTCGATGCGCCGGCCGACCGGAACCTGAGAACCTGATCTCAGCTCGCCGCCGACGGCCCTCGACCGGGCGGCCGGGGTAATCGGTCAGCGAGGTTTCGGGGCCGCGGGCCGCTGCGTCGGGCGGCGGGCCCGCCCAGCCTTGGCAGGTAGGGTTTGCCGGTGCGTTTCTCCCGATCCCGTCCCTGCTCGCGCTCGGCCACGGGCCTGGTCGCCGCCGGCCTGACGGTGGCCGTGGCCCTGCTGGCCGGTTGCGGCAACGGCGCCGAGCCCGCTCCGAGCACCTCCCCGTCGGCCCCGGCCAGCGCGAAGGCGAGCGCCTCCGCGACCCCCTCGCCGTCGGCCAGCAAGGTCGCGGCCTCGAACAACCTGGACAAGCTCGACGTGACGGGCGGGTACGGCAAGGAGCCCAAGGTGGCCTTCAAGGCGCCGTGGGCCATCGACAAGACCCGTACCACCGTGCTGGAGGCCAACGACGACGGCGCCGAGGTGAAGGCCGGGCAGAGCGTGACCGTCGACTACTACGGCGTGAACGGGCGCACCGGCAAGAAGTTCGACGACTCCTTCAGCCGCGGCGCGCCCGCGACCTTCCCGCTCGACCAGGTCGTGCCGGGCTTCGCGAAGGGCCTGGTCGGTCAGAAGCAGGGCAGCCGGGTGCTGGTCGCGATGCCGGGCTCGGACGGGTACGACGCCTCTGGCGGTAGCCCACAGGCCGGCATCAACGTCGGCGACACCCTCGTGTTCGTCATCGACCTGGTCGACGTGCAGCTCACCGGGCCGGACGGTACGAAGGTCGACCCGAAGGCCGGGCTGCCGACGGTGACCGACGCCAAGGGCGTGCCCAGCGTCACCGTGCCCAAGACCGACCCGCCGAAGGCGCTGGTGGTGCAGCCGCTGATCAAGGGCAAGGGAGCCGAGGTGGTGGTCGGGGACACCATCACCTTCAACTACCGCTGGTACACCTGGAAGGGCGGCCTGCTCGAGGACTCGTACACGGCGGGTCAGCCGGGGAGTGTCCCGGTGGCGTCGCTGTTCCAGGGCCTGCAGAAGGGCCTGGTCGGCCAGACGGTCGGGAGCCGGGTGCTGCTGGTGGTGCCGCCGTCGCTCAGCTACCCGAACGGCAACGCCACCCCCAAGGTCGACAAGACCGACACCCAGGTCCTCGTGGTCGACCTGCTGTTCACCCAGGCCCAGCAGTGACCAGCAGGGCCGGGGGGTCGACCACCCAGGGCTGCCGGGGCAGCCGCGCCGGGTCGAACCGCTCCAGCAGGGCGGTGGCGGTGACCGGCTCACCGGGTTCGGCCAACCCCACCGACGCGGCCAACACGCTCAGCACCTGCGGAGGGCCGACGCCGTGGTCGGCGAGGTCGCTGAGGGTGACCGCGCCGTCCCGCTTGGCCAGCCGGTGGCCGGCCGCGGTGACCGCCAGCGGCACGTGTGCGTACGTGGGCACGGCCAGCCCCAGGCGCTCGGCCAGCCAGGCCTGGCTGAGCGCGGACTCCAGCAGGTCCTCCCCCCGGACCACCTGATCGACCCCACTCGCGGCGTCGTCGACCACCACCGCCAGGTGGTACGCGGCCACGCCGTCCCCGCGACGGACCACGACGTCGTCGACCACGCCGCTGACCCGTCCGTGCTGCGTGTCGGTGACGCTGATGGTCGCCGCGTCGGTCCGGACCCGGAGAGCGGCCGGGCGGGCGGCCCGCCGTTCCGCCCGCTGGGCCGGGCTCAGCTCCCGGCAGGTGCCGGGGTAGCGCCCGACCTGGCCGTGCGGGGCGGAGGCGGCCTCGCTGATCTCCCGCCGGGTGCAGAAGCACTCGTACGTCCGGTCGGCCAGCTGGTCCAGGGCCGCCACGTACGCGTCGTGGCGTTCGGACTGCACCACCACCGGCGGGTCGAACGTCAGCCCCAACGCCTCCAGGTCGGCCCGCTGCCGTCGGGCCATCCCCGGCCGGGCCCGGCCCGGATCGAGGTCCTCCACCCGAAACAGGAACCGGCGGTCGCTGCTACGGGCGAACAGCCAGGCCAGCAACCCGGTCCGCAGGTTCCCCAGGTGCAGGTCCCCGCTGGGACTCGGCGCGTACCGCCCACTCGGTGTCATCCCCACCCTCTCCGCACCCCTGCGTCGGCGGCGCACGCCCTCGGGGAGGTGGGGCTGCGACGGGAGGGTGCGCCGGTGTGGGACGGCGGGCGGGTTGACACCGAACACCTCTTCGAATCCTGGTAGCGTGCTTCCCCGGCCCTGGTCGAGCAGAAAGCAGACGGCAAGCATGGCACCGCGGAAGACCGAGAGGATCCTCAACCTCACGATCTGCCTGCTGGTCTCCGGGCGGTACCTGCCGAAGAGCCGGATCCGGGAGGCGGTCGAGGGGTACCACCACCTCAGCGACGCCGCGTTCGAGCGCACCTTCGAACGGGACAAGGACGAGCTCCGCGCCCTGGGTGTGCCGATCGAGGTGGGGAGCTTCGATCCGCTGTTCGACGACGAGCCGGGTTACCGCATCCTGCCGTCGGAGTTCGAGCTGCCCCCCATCGACCTGGACGCGGAGGAGGCCTCCGTGGTCGGGGTCGCCGCCCGGGTCTGGCAGCACGCCGGCATGGCCGACTCGACCCGCAGTGCGATCGCCAAGCTGCGGGCCGCCGGAGTGGAGCCGGACACCTCCCAGCTGACAGCCCTGGAACCGTCCGTGCAGGCCAGCGAGCCCGCGTTCGAGCCGCTGTGGAACGCCGTTCTCGACCGCGCGCGGGTCAGCTTCACGTACCGGAACGGGGAGCGCCGCACCCTGGAGCCGTGGGGGATGACCGCGGCCAAGGGCCGGTGGTACGCGATCGGGCGCGACACCGACCGGCAGGCCACCCGGATGTTCAAGCTGGCCCGGATGGTCGACCTGCCGCGGCGGGTGTCGAAACCGGGCGCCTACGAGGTGCCGGCCGACCTGGACCTGCGGTCCCTGGCCCGCTCGCTGGGCCCGCCGGACGAGACCCAGCGGGCGGTGGTGGCGGTTCGGGCGGGCAAGGCGCCGAGCCTGCGCCGACGCGGCGACCCGACCACCACCTCGATCAGCCTGCCGTCGGGCTTCGAGGTGCTCGCGGTCGGCTACGCCGATGGGTACACGATGGTGGAGGAGATCGCCCAACACGCCGCGGACGTGATCGTGCTGGAGCCGCCGGAGCTGCGGGACGCCGTGCGGGTCAGCCTCGCGCGGGTGGCGGAGGTGCTGGTGTCGTGATGACCTCTCAGGCGCAGCTCCGTCGGCTGCTCAGCCTGGTGCCGTACCTCCGGGAGCACGACGGGGTGTCGCTCACCGACACCGCCGCCGCCTTCGGGGTCAGCGTCCGGACGCTGCGCGAGGACCTCAACGTGCTCTGGATGTGCGGCATGCCGGGGCTCACCCCCGGTGACCTGATCGACATCGACATGGACGCCGTGGACGGCGAAGGTGTGATCCACCTCAGCAACGCCGACTACCTCACCCGACCGCTGCGACTGTCCGCCGACGAGGCGCTGGCCCTGGTGCTCGGCCTGCGGACCCTTCGCGAGATCGCCGGACCCGGCCAGCGGGCCGCGATCGACCGGGCGCTGGTCAAGCTGGACGCCGTGGCCGGCTCCGCGTCGGCCAGCGGGCAGGCCTCCGTAGCGGTCACCGCCGGCCGGGACGAGATCCAGGCCCGGGTCGCCGACGGCCTGCAGCGGGGGAGACGCCTCGCCCTGACCTACGACGTCGCCTCCCGCGCCGAGACCACCCGCCGCCAGGTCGATCCGCTGCGGATGTTCGTCCTGGAGGGGTACGGCTACCTGGAGGCGTGGTGCTACCTCGCCCAGGCGCTACGGACGTTCCGGCTGGACCGGATCGCAGCGGTCGAGGTGACCGAGGTGGCCGTCCGCAGCCATGACGTGGTGCTGAAGGACCTCACCGCCGGCTGGTTCGAGGCCCTCAAGGACTCGCCCGCGGTGACCCTCGAGCTCGCCCGGCCGGCGGCCTGGGTGGCCGAGTACTACCCCACCGAGGGCGTGGTCCCCCACGACGACGGCTCGCTCACCGTCACCCTGCGGGTGACGGACCCGGCCTGGCTGCGTGCCCTGCTACTCCGGCTCGGCGGAGCCGGCCGGGTGGTCGAGCCCCCCGGCGCTGGCGCTTCCGCGGCTGAGGCCGCTCAGGAGGCCCTCGACCAGTACGCCGCCGTCTTCGGCACCCGTTAGGCTGCGCGGGTGCTGATCTGGGTCCTGGTCTTCGCCGGGATAGCCCTGGCCGGGATCGTGCTGGTTCTGCTGCTGGTCCGGATGCTGATGCGCAAGGCGTCGGCCCTGTTCGCCGAACTCGACGCGGCGCTGGGCCGGCTCGATCAGCTCGCCGAGCTGGTGGCCGCGATCGAGCTCCCCGACGGGCTCCCCGCCGACCGCGTGGCGGTGGTGGCGGACGGCGTCGACCACAGCGACCTCACAGTCGCAGCACACCGGAGCCGGTCCGAACAGACGTAGGATGACCAGGACGCGACGTCAGTCGCGGATCAAGGAGAGGACAACATGCACGCGCCCCAGGCCATCTTCGGACTCGGTGTCCCCGAGCTGCTCATCATTCTCGCCGTGGTCCTGCTGCTCTTCGGCGGCTCCCGACTCGCCGGGCTGGGCAAGAGCACCGGGCGCGCGCTGAAAGAGTTCAAGCAGGAGACGAAGGGTCTGAAGTCGGAGGACGACGAGGCTCAGCAGCTCAACCCGCCGCAGCAGTCCACGGCACCCCAGCAGCCCACGGCGACGACCTACGAGCAGCCGCCCGCCTCCAACGTCCAGGACCGTCCGACCGGCGAGGTCCGCCGGGACGGTTGAGCCGTCCGCACGGATCCGTGCTCGGTCCGCGCCGCCCGTCGGGCCCGGCGCGACGACGCCAACGCAGCCATGCCCACCCGACGACCCCGACGAGACCGCTGACATGACGAGGCTGACGTGGCGCTGACCATCAAGGGCCGGCCGGTGCGCCTCAGCCTGGCGTGGCTGAAGCCGCCGCCGACCCCGCCGGACGGCTCGATGACGCTGTTCGAGCACCTGCGCGAGCTGCGGTACCGGCTGGTCGTGGCAGTCGCGGCCATCGTCCTCGGGATGATCATCTGCAGCTTCTTCTACCCCCAGCTGCTGTCCGTCCTGCGGTACCCGTGGGACGTGGCCGTCGCCCAGCTCAAGGCGTCTGATCCCGACACCGCCACCCTGCTGGTCAACCAGGGCATCGCCTCCCCGTTCACCCTGGCCCTGAAGGTGTGCGCGGTCGCCGGCATGGTGATCACCGGACCGGTCTGGCTGTACCAGCTGTGGGCCTTCATCGTCCCCGGCCTGCTGGCCAAGGAGAAGAAGTGGGCCCTGATCTTCATCGGGGTGGCCAGCCCCCTGTTCGCCGCCGGCATCGCCGTCGGCTACATCGTGATGCCCAAGGGCATCGCCGTCCTGCTGGGGTTCACGGCCAGCGGCATCACCAACCTGCAGGACATCAACACCTTCCTGTCCTTCCTGCTGCGGGTGATGGTCGTGTTCGGGATCGCGTTCTTGATCCCGCTGGTCGTGCTGATGCTGAACATCGTCGGCGTGGTCAAGGCCAAGCAGCTGTCCAAGTACCGCGTCTACGTCCTCTTCGGCACCTTCGTCTTCGGCGCGGTCGCCACCCCCTCGACCGACCCGTTCTCCATGCTGGCGCTGGCCCTGCCGATGTCGGTGCTGTTCCTCGCCGCGGAGGTGGTCGCGCACATCCTCGACCGGCGCAAGGCCAAGCGGGCGGTCGCCGCCAGCGGTGACGTGGTGCTGGCCGACAAGGCCCTGGACGAGCTGAGTGCCGACCAGCGGCCCGATGACGAAGGACTGGACCCGAGCAGCAACGGCCACCGGTCGCCAGAAACCGACCGGTGACCCGGTGACCTGGTGACCGGTGACCTCACGCTGGTCGTCAACCCGTCGGCCGGCAAGGGTCGGGCCCAGGAGCTGCTGCCGCAGGTCGTCGGCACGCTCCGGGATGCGGGCATCGACCCGCTGATCCGGCTCAGCCGCGACGTCGCCGAGGCCCGCAGGATGACCCGGGACGCGGTCCGCTCCGGCTGCGACGCGCTGGTGGTGATGGGCGGGGACGGGATGATGCATCTGGGGGTCAACGCCGTCGCCGCGCGCGACGACGCGACCCGGCTCGGGCTGATCCCGGCCGGCACCGGCAACGACCTGTGCCGCGGTCTCGGGCTCGACCCCTCCGACTCCGTGGCCGGGGCCCGGGTGATCGCCGGCGGGAACACCCGGCGCGTGGACCTGACGGCCGTCAACGGCCGGTACGTCGGCGCGGTGCTTGCCACCGGCTTCGACGCGCTGGTCAACCGCCGGGCCAACGACCTGCCGTGGCCCAAGGGCTCGATGCGCTACCCGCTGGCGGTGGCCGCCGAGCTGCGGGTGTTCACCCCCCTGCGGTACCGGCTGGAGCTGGACGGCGAGGTCCGCGAGCTGCACGCCATGCTGGTCGCGGTCGGCAACACCACCTCGTACGGCGGGGGGATGCGGATCTGCCCCGACGCCGACCCAACCGACGGATGGCTGGACGTCACCATCGTCCACCCGGTCAGCCGGGCGCGTCTGGTCTGGTTGATGCCGTCGATGTACACCGGGACCTTCGTCCGCGACCCCTGCGTCGAGCGGCTGCGCGTGCGCCAGGCTCGCATCGAGGGGCCGGGGCTGGTCGGTTACGGCGACGGTGAGCTGATCGCGGCGGCCCCGCTGGACGTGGCCGTGCGGCCGCTGGCCATCGAGGTCTACACGGGCTGAGGTCCGTCCCGGGTACGTTGGGGCGCACTATGGCTGAGCCCTCCGCTGCCGACCCGCCCGACGGCCCCAGCCCCGCGTCGGCGTACGCCCGTTTCCGGGCCAGCCAGGCCACACCCGAGCTGACGGCGTTCGCCGACGGGTACGGCTTCTCCTTCGACAGCTACCAGCGCGAGGCCTGTGCCCACCTGGAGTCCGGGTCCGGGGTGCTGGTCGCGGCCCCGACCGGGGCCGGCAAGACCATCGTCGGCGAGTTCGCGGTGTTCCTGGCCCTTCAGCAGGGTCGCAAGTGCTTCTACACCACCCCGATCAAGGCGCTGTCGAACCAGAAGTACGCCGATCTCGTCAGCCGGCACGGAGCCGGACGGGTCGGTCTGCTGACCGGTGACTCCAGCATCAACTCCGAGGCCCCGGTGGTGGTGATGACCACCGAGGTGCTGCGGAACATGATCTACGCCGGGTCCCCGACCCTGGACGACCTCGGGTACGTGGTGATGGACGAGGTGCACTATCTCGCCGACCGGTTCCGCGGCGCGGTCTGGGAGGAGGTGATCATCGGGCTGGCCGAGTCCATCCAGGTGGTGGCCCTGTCCGCGACCGTGAGCAACGCCGAGGAGTTCGGCGACTGGCTGTCGGAGGTCCGTGGGCAGATGGCGGTGGTGGTCTCCGAGCGCCGGCCGGTTCCGTTGTTCCAGCATGTGCTGGTGGGGAAGCGGATGTATGACCTGTTCGCCGAGGAGGCGCCCACGGCCCGCGCGTTGCCCGGCGGCCGGGCCGAGGTCAACCCGATCCTGCTCAAGGTCAGCAAGGAGGAGAGCCGGCACGTCCGCGACGACTCCCGGCGGCCGCGGGGGCGCAGCGGCAAGGGCAAGCGCGCGGTCGGCTACGGCAGCGGGGCCTACGGCGGGGCGGCGCACCGCTCCCGGTACGAAGGGCATCGTCCCGCGTCGCTGGTGACCCCCACCCGCGCCGACCTGGTGGAGCGGCTGGAGGTCGAGGGCCTGCTGCCGGCGATCGTCTTCATCTTCTCCCGGGCCGGCTGCGACGCGGCGGTCCGCCAGCTGACCGGCTCCCGGATCCGGCTCACCGACCCCGGCGGAGCGGGACGAGCTGGCCACCATCGCCGAACGCCACATCGCCGGGCTGTCCGCCGCCGACCTGCGGGCCCTGGACTACGCGGAGTTCCTGGAGGCGTTCAGCCGCGGCGTCGCCGCGCACCACGCCGGGCTGCTGCCGGCGTTCAAGGAGTGCGTGGAGGAGGGCTTCGTCCGCGGGCTGGTCAAGGTGGTGTTCGCCACCGAGACGCTCGCGCTGGGCATCAACATGCCGGCCCGCAGCGTGGTGCTGGAGAAGCTGGTCAAGTACAACGGCGAGACCCACGCCGACATCACGCCGGGGGAGTACACCCAGCTCACCGGGCGAGCCGGTCGGCGGGGCATCGACGTCGAGGGGCACGCCGTGGTGCTGTGGCAGCCGGGGCTCGACCCGCGGGCGGTGGCGGGCCTGGCGTCACGCCGTACCTACCCGCTGCGGTCCTCGTTCGCCCCGACGTACAACATGGCCGTGAACCTGGTGGGCCGGGTGGGCCGCGACCGGGCGCGGAGCCTGCTGGAGCAGTCGTTCGCCCAGTACCAGTCCGACCGGTCCGTGGTGGGGGTGGCGCGGACCGTGGCCCGCAACACCGACGCCATCGCCGACCTGTGGGCCGAGGCGACCTGCGACCGGGGCGACTTCGCGGCGTACGCCCGGCTGCGGGCCGCGATCAGGGCGCTGGAGGCCGAAGCGTCGCGGGAGCGCAGCCAGGACCGGCGCGCGGAGGCGGTCGAAGTGCTGGTCGGCTTGCGGCCCGGCGACATCGTTCGGGTGCCCAGCGGCAAGAACGCCGGCTGGGCGGTGGTGATCGACCCGGACACCCGCAGCGCTGACCGGGACAACCCCCGCCCGCTGGTGCTGACCGAGGAGCGGCACGTACGGCGGCTGTCGCTGGTCGACTTCCCGACGCCGCCGACCGTGGCCGGCCGGATGCGCGTCCCCAAGCACTTCAACGCCAAGGAGCCGGCCTCCCGACGCAACCTGGGAGCGGCCCTGCGGTCGCGGCTGGCCGAGGTCGACCTGAGCGCGCCGCGCTACCGCCGCGCCGGCGTACCGACCGAGCTGGGCGAGGAGATCGCGAGCCTGCGCCAGCAGGTACGGGACCACCCCTGCCACGGCTGCCCGGACCGGGAGCAGCACGCGCGGTGGGCGGAGCGGGCCATCCGGCTCGAACGGGAGAACGAGCGCGCCCAGGCCCGGGTGGCGACGCGGACCAACACCATCGCCACCCACTTCGACCGGATCTGCACCGTCTTGGAGTCCCTCGGCTACCTCGAGGGTGACGCGGTGTCACCGGGCGGCCGGACGTTGGCCCGGATCTACGCCGAGCTCGACCTGGTCGCGGCCCAGTGCATCCGTGGCGGGGCGTTCGACGGTTTGACCCACCCGCAGCTGGCGGCCGTGCTGGCGTCGCTGGTGTATGAGTCCCGGCGCAGCGACGAGGGCGCGCGCCGCCCGCGGATGCCGGATGCCCGCACCGAGGCGGTGATGACGCAGGTCCGTCGGATCTGGCGGGAGGTCTCTCTGGTGGAGCGCGATGCCCGGCTTCCCCGCGGCCCGGAGCCGGACATCGGCTTCAGTGAGGCCGCCCACGGCTGGGCCGCGGGCCGGCCGTTGGCGACGGTGCTGTCCGAGGGCCGGCTGACCGCGGGCGACTTCGTCCGCTGGGTGCGTCAGGTTGTCGACTTCGCAGGCCAGGTGGCCGATGCTGCCGGGCCGGGCCCGCTGCGGGAGATCGCTCACGAGGTCGTCCGGTCGATGCGTCGGGGTGTCGTCGCGTACGCCCCCAACGAGGATCTCTGAGCGGCCGCACGGGTCCTGGTTCTGGTCCTCCCTGCGGGCGTTATCCATCTCAAGCGGACCGACACGCCGACGCGAGCGGTTCCGTACGGCGTGTCGGTCATCTCGAGATGGATGACGCGGGGTGCCGGCGGGTTGGGCGCGCCGTTTGCCGTCTGGAGATGGATGACGCGGGGCGTCCGCGGGGTGGGGGACGGCGTTTGCCGTCTCGAGATGGATGACGCGGGGCGTCCGCGGGTTGGGGGCCGGCGTTTGCCGTCTTGAGCTGCCTGACGCGGGCGCCGGCCGCCGTGGCCCCGCCGGTCATCCTGAGATGGATGACGCCGCCTCGCGGCCCCGGACGCGCTGCGTCACTCATCCCGGGAGCGATGACACGCCGAGCGACGGGTCGTACGTCGGCGTGTCGGCCATCCCGAGATGGATAACGCTCCCCGGGGGCCGCGGACGCGCCACCGCCCCCAGCCGCTCAGCCGGGCTCAGTCGTCGTCGCCAAACCGGTTGTCCCAGCGGTCCTCCGCGCGGTCAGAGGCCTGAAACTGGTACTTCGAGTCCTTGGTCGCACCGCCGTCGAGGTAGTCGGACTGGCGGCCGCCCTCGAGCAGGTCGTTGCCCTTCCCGCCGTAGAGCCGGTCGCGCCCCGAGTCTCCTTCCAGCTGGTCGTTCCCGGACCCGCCGGAGACCCAGTCCCTGCCGCTGCCGCCCTCGATCTGGTCGTGTCCCGAACCGCCGCAGATGACGTCGTTGCCGCCGTTGCCGTCGATCTCGTCGTGTCCGCCGAGGGCCACGATCACGTCCCGGCCCGAGGTGCCCTCCAGGTCGTCGGAGCCGCTGGTGCCGACGATGGTCGCCTTCAGCCCGTGGCAGGTGGGGGTGGCGGCGCTGGCCGCGCCCGCGGTGCCGACGAGGACGGCGCCGGCGCCGAGCGCCGTGATGGCGCCGAGGGCCAGGGTGCGGCGGAGCCGCGGGAATCGTGTCGTGCCGGTCATGGGGTGCTCCTCGAAGCTGGTGGTGGAGAGGCTGACGAGAAGAGTTCACCGGCTGCGGATGAGGTGCCCGTGAGGCCGGGGTGAGAGCGTCCTCATGAACCCCTAACCGTTCTCATCGGCTGGCATGCTGGGGCGATGAGCCGCCGGCGTCGACCCTCCTCGGTCCGGGTGCGCATCCTCGCCGCCGTGCTGGTGACCACCCTGCTCGGCATGATCGGCGCCGGCATCGCCTCCTACCTGATCTCCCGGCAGGCGACATACGAGGGCATCCGCAAGGCGCTCGGCCAGGAGAACGAGGAGATCAAGACGGTCGCGCGGATCGCCGAGGAGGGCAAGGGCGGCCGCCCGGTCCGCGGGCCGAGCGACGTGCTCTACATCGCCATCCAGAGCACCGTTCCCGACCCCGGGGAGGCCATCCTCGGGCTGGTCAACGGCAAGGTGCAGTGGATACCGGACAGCACCGACGCCTTCCAGCGGTCGCTGGCCACCGACCCCGAGCTGGTCCGCGCGGCGGCCGCGATCACCCCCGACCAACCGGTCCAGGTGTACCGGCTGAGCACGCCTCAGCACGACGCCCTGGCCTACGTCTCGATCCCGATCACCGTCCGGGGGTCGGGAGACCTGGGTCACTACGTCGCGGTGGTCGACGTCGATGCGGCCTTCGTGCCGGTGAACCGCACCCACCTCACGTACGCCGTCGTGTGCCTGGTCTCCCTCGGACTCGTCGCGCTGGTCGGCTACCAGGTGGCGGGCCGGCTGCTGCACCCGCTGCGGTCGCTGCAGCGGACCGCGCAGCGCATCAACGAGACCGACCTGAGCGACCGGATCCCGGCCGACCAGCTGGCCAGCGACGACGAGGTGGCCGACCTGGGCCGGACGATGAACGCCATGCTGGACCGGCTGTCGGTCTCCTCCGACACCCAGCGCCAGATCCTCGACGACGCCGGTCACGAGCTGCGGACCCCGATCACCATCGTCCGCGGGCACCTGGAGCTGGTCGACCCGGCCGACCCGGACGACGTCGCCCGGACCCGGGACCTGGCCATCGAGGAGCTGGACCGGATGCAGCGGATGGTGGAGGAGATCCTGCTGCTGGCCAAGTCCAAGCGGCCCGACTTCGTACGCCCCGGGCCGGTGGTGGTCGCCGACCTGCTGTCCGCGGTGCTGGACAAGGTGACGCCGCTCGCCCAGCGGACCTGGCTGGTCGACGCGGTGGTCGAGGACGTGGTGGAGCTGGACCAGCAGCGGGTCACCCAGGCGCTGGTCCAGCTGGTCGCGAACGCCGTCCGGTTCACCCCCGACGGGGCCGTGATCGCCCTGGGGGCCGACCGGAGCGGCGGCGACCTGCGGCTGTGGGTCCGCGACGAGGGGACCGGGATCGCCGACGCCGACCGGGAGCGCATCTTCGAGCGGTTCGGGCGGGGCGCCTCACCCGGCGGATCGGACCGCCCCGACTTCGGGGCCGGGCTGGGCCTGGCCATCGTCAGCGCCATCGCCGCGGCGCACCGCGGCCGGGTCGAGCTGAGCAGCGAGCTCGGCCACGGCTCCACGTTCCGCCTCATCCTCCCGCTCGCCGCTGCGCGACCCGACTCGCGACCGTCCGCGCCCACCCCGACCAGCACCGGCAAGGAGCCCGCATGGCCGCGATCCTGATCGCCGAGGACGAACCGCGGATCGCGGCGTTCGTGGAGAAGGGCCTGCGGGCCGCCGGGTACCCGACCACCGTGGCCGGCGACGGTCGGACCGCCCTGGAGCATGCCAGCAGCGGCGAGTTCGACCTCATGGTGCTGGACATCGGCTTGCCCGTGCTGAACGGGTTCGCGGTGCTGGAGGCCCTCCGGGGCCAGGGGTCCACCCTGCCGGTGATCATCCTCACGGCCCGCGACTCGGTGACCGACACCGTCGCCGGGCTGGAGGGCGGCGCCGACGACTACATGGGCAAGCCGTTTCGGTTCGAGGAGCTGCTCGCCCGGGTGCGGATCCGGCTTCGCGACCAGCCGGCGTCCGCGGCGTCCACCCTGCAGCAGGGTGACCTGGCCCTCGACGTCCGGACCCGGATGGCCTCGGTGGCCGGTCGCCGGGTGGAGCTGTCGAACCGGGAGTTCACCTTGCTGGAGACGTTCCTCGCCCATCCGGGCCAGGTGCTCAGCCGGGAGCAGCTGCTGTCCCGCGTCTGGGGCTACGACTTCGACCCGGGGTCCAACGTGGTGGACGTCTACGTGCGCTACCTGCGCAACAAGATCGGCGCGGACCGGATCGTCACCGTACGCGGTGCCGGATACCGGCTGCGACCCTGACTCGGGGCTACGGCGTCTGCGGCGACCGGGGGCTGACCGGGCTCTTCGGGGACACCGGCGACCGGGGGCTGACCGGGCTCGTGGCGGTGACCGGCGACGGCGGGCTGGCCGCGGTGTTCGGGGTGCTGGCCATGAGGGCGGCGGTGCTGGCCTCGTGGGGCGTCGTGGGGCTGGCGGCGCTCCCGGTCTGAGTGCCGGAAGTGGTCTGGGCCGCCGACGGGCCGTGGTGGCGGCCTGGGCGATGCTGATGCCGCTGCCCCCGGCCGGGAGCGTCGGCTGACCGAACGCGGTGATGGCGGCGACGGGGGCGATGACCAGGGCCGCGGCGGTGCCGCCGACGACCGACCAGGTGGTTCTCTTGTTCATGGCCCCCACTCCACCGGGTGAGCATCAGATACCAGGAGAGCCCGATGTGAGACCTCCATCTGCGGCCCTGCCCCGCCTGTGTCACCCTCGAGGGCGTGGCGGCACCCGCTGGTCCCCGATCCCGCGCTGCCCCGGTTGGCCGGGCGAGCCCGCCGTGCACACCGAGGGGATCGCGATCCCGGCGCGGTGGGTCTCCATCGTCATCCCGTCCGGGCCGATCACCACGGGGAGCCGGATCGCTGCCCGGGCGCCCAGGTGTAGGCGTGGGCGCCGATCTGCAGGAACTGGCCGGCGATCAGGAACAGGAACGGCAGCATCCACAGGGTGCCGGGCGTCGGACCCAACCACGCGTCCAGCCCGTACAGCAGACCGAGAAGCGCGACGTCGATCGGGGCCTGAACCCCCCCAGCCAGACGTGCCAGCGGTGCACCGCCGCGCGGTCGGGTCACGCTGCGCTGAGGCTGAGGCTCGGCCCGCTCAGGACGCCTGGCTGACGGTGGACATGTTGAAGTCGGGCACCCGGATCGGCGGCATCTGGGTCCGGTTGAAGAAGTCGTTCCACTCCCGGCACAGGACCGGCTGGCTGCGTCCGATCTCGGTGACCCGGCCGAGCAGCTCGACCGGGGACTCGTTGAACCGGAAGTTGTTCACGGCCCCGACCACCTCCCCGTTCTCGATCAGGTACACGCCGTCGCGGGTCAGCCCGGTCAACAGCAGCCGCTCCGGGTCGACCTCACGGATGTACCACATGCAGGTGAGCAGCAGCCCGCGCTCGGTCCGCGCGATCATCTCCTCCAGCGAGGCGGTGCCGCCCGCGTCCATGATCAGGTTGTCGACCGGCGGGGTGACGGCCCGGCCGGTCCGGGCGGCCCGGGCCCGGTTGCGGACCAGCTCGCTCAGCACGCCGTCGGCCATCCAGTCGACCGGCCCGGCGGGCAGCCCGAGGTCGAAGGCCCAGCTGGCCCCGTCGGAGGAGCGGGTGAAGTCCACGAACGGGACGCACTCCAGCCCCGGGTGGGTCGGATCGGAACGCAGGCTGACCGGCAGCGGGGTGAGTCGCTCGCCGATCCTGGTGCCGCCCCCCGGTGCGGCGAAGACGCTCCGTCCCTCCTCGGCGTCCTGCGCGCCGGCCGACCAGTACAGGTAGATCATCAGGTCCGCCACCGGCCCCGGGGGCAGCAGCGTCTCGTACCGGCCCGGCGGCAGGTCGATCCGGTTCCGTCCCCACTCCAGCCGGCGGGCCAGCTCGGCATAGCGCGCCGGCACGTCGACCCCGGCGAAGTCCCGCGTGGCTGTGCCCGCCCAGGCCGAGCCTCCGGCGTCGGACTTCGCGTTCAGCTCCAGCCGTCCGGTGGGCTGCACCCCGCGGCGGCGCAGGCCGCTGCTGCCGCCCAGGTAGGTGGTGGTGACGACGTGCTCGGCGAACCCGTACAGCCGGATGTCGTCAGCCGCCGCCCGCTGGAACATCGCACCGAGGTCGCCGGCCGCCGCGGCGAGCACGTCGACGCTGGTGCCGGCCGGAGCCTCGGTCCACTCCTCGTCGTGCGGGTAGTCCTCCACCAGCGGCGACGCCTCCGCCGACGGTGGGCCGGTGCGGGCGGCGGCCTCGGCCGCGGCCACCACGTCGGGCACGTCCTCGGGGCCGGCGATCTGCCGGCTGACGGTGCCGACCGCGACCCCACCCGGGACCTCGCTGGTCGCGACCACCGTCAGGCTGCGGCTGCGCATCTCGCCGTTGGTGGTCAGGGTGTTCGCGGCCCAGCGCAGGTTGGCTTCCGAGCTCTCGGTCACGTAGGCCACCGCGGGCAGGCTGGCCGCGGCCAGGGCCAGCTCGACCAGCTCGGGCCCCGAGGAGGTCGAGGTGGCCACGGCCCTGTTCCCCGCCGCCGACGTCACGGGCCGCCCTCCGAGGTGGTGTTGAGGACGTTGACGTCGCGGAACAGGGCCGACGGGCAGCCGTGGGACACCGGCGCCGTCTGACCGGGCTGGCCCTTGCCGCAGTTGAAGGCCCCGCCGAGGCGGTAGGTGTCCGGTCCGCCGACCGCGGCCATCGACCGCCAGAAGTCGGTCGTGGTCGCCTGGTAGGCCACATCCTTCAGCTGGCCGGCCAGCCGGCCGCCGCGGATGGCGAAGAAGCGCTGGCCGGTGAACTGGAAGTTGTACCGCTGCATGTCGATTGACCAGGACTTGTCGCCGACCACGTAGATGCCGCGGTCCACGTCCGCGATGAGCTGCTCCGTGCTCGGCCCGCCGGCCGCCGGCTGCAGGGACACGTTCGGCATCCGCTGCATCGGGATGTGGCCGGGGGAGTCGGCGTACGCGCAGCCGTTGGAACGCCCCAGCCCGCGCAGCGCCGCCATCTGGCGGTCCAGCTGGAAACCGACCAGGGTGCCCTGGTCGATGATGTCGAACTGTTGCTGGGCCACGCCCTCGTCGTCGTAGCCGATGCTGGCCAGACCGTGCTCGACAATACGGTCGCCGGTGACCCGCATCAGCGGGCTGCCGTACTGCAGGCGGCCGAGCTGGTCGACGGTGGCGAACGAGGTGCCCGCGTAGGCCGCCTCATAGCCCAGGGCGCGGTCCAGCTCGGTGGCGTGCCCCACGGACTCGTGGATGGTGAGCCACAGGTTCGTCGGGTCGATGACCAGGTCGTAGCGGCCCGCCTCCACCGACCGCGCGGCCACGTGCGCGGCCAGGTGGTCCGGCAGCTCGGCGATCTCGGTGTCGGAGTCCCAGCCGGTTCCGGTCAGGTACTCCCAGCCGCGTCCCGCCGGCGGGGCCACCGTGCTCATGGAGGCGAACCCGGTATCGCCGACGTGCACCGCGGTCAGCTCCGGCTCGATCCGGACCCGCTGCTGGGTGGTGGTCGTGCCGGCCAGGTCGGCGAAGAACTTGTTCTCCTGCACGGCCCACACGTGCGCGTCGGTGTGGCTGACCGCGTCCGCGGCCAGCAGCCGGTCGATCAGCTCCAGCATCCGGCCCTGCCGCTCGCTCTCCGCGACCTCGAACGGGTTGCGGTCGTAGGCCGACACCCAGGTGGCGTCGGCGTACACCGGCTCGTCGGCCAGCTCCACCGGGACCCGGGTCAGCGGACGCGACACCCGGGCGGTGGCGACGGCGCGTTCGGCCACCGCGGCCGCCGCGTCCGAGCTCAGGCTGATGCCGGCGGCGAACCCCCAGACGCCCTCGTGCACCACCCGCACGGACAGCCCGAGGGTCTGGCTGTCGGCGTTGGTCTGCAGATCCCGGTCGCGCCAGCCACGGAACGACTCCCGGATCCGCTCGATCCGGACGTCGGCGTGCGAGCACCCCAGCTCCGCGGCCCGGGACAGGGCCGCGTCGGCGAGCCCGCGCAGCGGCAGCGCGGTGAAGCTCTCGTCCATCCTGGCCACCGGCCGAGGGTATCGTCCGGCCCGCTCGGCTCGGCTACCTCGGGGTCCGAGCGGAGATGGTCAAGGCCGCAGAACCTGTCGGTGGGAGGCCGGGTCCTCGGGGAGGCCGAGCACGACAGCCTCCGCGGACTGTGGCCTGCCCGGCGCGCACCGGACACCCGGGGGGCCATCTAGGGTTGGCCGCGTGAGTCTCGCCGTCCGTGTCATCCCCTGCCTGGACGTGCACGCGGGCCGGGTCGTCAAGGGCGTCAACTTCCGCGATCTGCGCGACGCCGGCGACCCGGTCGAACTCGGCGCCCGCTACGACACCGAAGGGGCCGACGAGCTGACCTTCCTGGACATCAGCGCCTCGGTGGAGGGACGCGAGACGACGCTGGAGGTGGTGCGGCGGACGGCGGAGACCGTCTTCATCCCGTTGACCGTCGGCGGGGGGGTGACCAGCGTCGACGACGTGAACGTGCTGCTGCGGGCCGGCGCAGACAAGGTCGCGATCAACACCGGGGCGATCCGCCGGCCGGAGGTGATCGCCGAGATCACCCGACGGTTCGGTAACCAGGTGCTCGTCCTGTCGGTCGACGCCCGGCGGGAGGCCGGGCCGTCCTCCGGCTTCGGTGTCACCACCCACGGCGGCCGCACGTCCGCCGGCCTCGACGCGGTGGAGTGGGCCCGCCGCGGGGTGCAGCTCGGGGTGGGGGAGATCCTGCTCAACTCGATGGACGCCGACGGGACGACCGGCGGCTTCGACCTGGAGATGATCGCCGCCGTACGGGCCGTCGTCGACGTCCCGCTGATCGCCTCCGGCGGTGCCGGCCGGGCCGATGACTTCCCGCCGGCGGTCGCCGCCGGGGCGGATGCGGTGCTGGCGGCGAGCGTGTTCCACTTCGGCACGCTCAGCGTCGCCGACGTGAAGTCCGCGCTCGCCCGAGCCGGCCATCCGGTCCGCGGCCTACCGCAGCCGGCCCCGGGAGGCGTCGGTGGCTGACCGGCTGGTCTGGCTGCCGTACGCGGACCCGGCCGAGGCGGCCGAGCGTCTGCGCGGCATCCCCGACGGCGTACGGGTGGACTGCTACACGGCGCGCGGCGAGGACTACCCGGACTCGATCGGCGACGTCGAGCTGTACGTGCTGCCGTACATGAGGGGCGAGGAGGTCCTGGAACGGGCCGGGGAGATGACCAGCCTGCGGGTGATCCAGACCCTCACCGCCGGGTACGACAACTTCCTGCCGTACGTGCCCGTCGGGGTGACGCTGTGCAACGCGTCGGGGGTGCACGACGCCAGCACCGCCGAGCTCGCCATCGCTCTCACCCTGGCCAGCGGCCGACACCTCGACGAGTTCGCCCGGGCCCAGCCGGCGGGTCGGTGGGCGCCTCGGCTGGGTACGTCGCTGGCCGACCGCCGGGTGCTGATCATCGGCTACGGCCGGATCGGCGCCGCCATCGAGCGCCGGCTGGCGGGCTTCGAGGTCGGCTCGGTGACCCGGGTCGCCCGCCGGGCCCGGGACCAGCCGCGGGTGCACCCGATCGGTGACCTGCCCGAGCTGCTGCCGGACGCCGAGGTGGTGATCGTGATCGCCCCCAGCACCCCCGAGACCGAGGGCCTGATCGGCGCCGCCGAGCTGGCCCGGCTGCCGGACGGTGCGCTGCTGGTGAATGTCGCGCGGGGCAAGCTGGTCGACACCGACGCCCTGGTACGGGAGACGGGCGCGGCCGGATCCGCGCCGCCCTGGACGTCACCGACCCGGAGCCGTTGCCGGATGACCACCCGCTGTGGCAGATTCCGCAGGTGCTGATCTCCCCGCACGTCGGTGGCGCCTCGACCGCCTTCTTCCCCCGCGCCGACCGGCTGGTGGCCGCGCAGCTGCGTCGCTTCGCCGCCGGTGAGCCGCTGGAGAACGTGATCCGATGACCCCCGGGCCACCGACCACCACCGCACCCGCCCGCAACCCGGACTGCATCTTCTGCCGGATCGTCGCCGGCGAGATCGGCTCCCGCCAGGTCTACGCCGACGACGTTGCGGTCGCCTTCCTGGACGTGTCCCCGTGGCAGCGGGGGCACACCCTCGTCGTCCCCCGGCGCCACGTCGCCGACCTGCTCACCGATCCGCCGATGCTGGCCGCGCTGGGTCCGGCCCTGGACACCACCGCCCGGTTGCTGGTCGACCGCCTCGGGGCCGACGGGCTGAACCTGGTGTCGTCGGCCCGCGCGGCCGCCGGCCAGGAGGTCTTCCACCTGCACGTCCACCTGGTTCCCCGCTACGCCGACCGGCCCGGTCTGTCCAACCTGGTCGGACCGGACCGCGGTGACGACTCCGACCCCGACGAGCTGCACCGGCTGATCGCCGGGTCGGGCGTGAGCGCCTCGCTGACCGCGCCGCCGCGGGTGGTCCGGGGGCTGGTCGAGCTCGGCCCGCCGTTGCTGGTCAGCCTGCTCATCCTGCCGTGGGTGATCGCCAAGGGTCGGGCCTGGCCGTGGCAGCCCTCGACCATCGACCTGCAGGTCTACGTGTACGCCGTCCACGACATGCTCGCCGGTAAGGACATCTACGCCACCACCACGCCGGACTGGAACCTGTTCTTCATCTATCCGCCGATCGCCGCGGTCCTGATGGTGCCGCTGGCCGTCGGACCGTACTGGTGGTGGCAGCTGGTCTGGACCGCGGCGCTGATCTGGGCCCAGCAGTCGGTGCTGAAGCGGTGCGGGGTCCCGCGGGGGTGGAGGCTCGGCCTGGTCGGGATCGCCGTCGTGCTGGCGGTGGAGCCGATCCGCACCACCCTGGGCTACGGCCAGGTCAACACCATGCTGATGGCCCTGGTGGTGGCCGACCTGTTGCCGGACGCACCGGGCGAGCGGCGCCGAATCCCCCGCGGCACCCTGATCGGCCTGGCGGCGGCGATCAAGCTGACGCCGGCCCTGTTCGTGGTCTTCGCCTTCCTGGTCGGCCGCCGGCGGCTGGCGTTCACCGCGATGGTCAGCTTCGCCGTGTTCACCGCGATCGGGGCGGTGCTGCAGTGGTCGCAGACGGTGGTGTTCTGGTCCAGCGTTGCGGTCGGCGACACCCGGACAGCCTCGCCGCTCTACACCGGCAACCAGTCGCTGCTGGGTGTCTTCTTCCGCCTGGGGGACGACACCGCCCGGGCCACCACGCTGGTCGGGCTGGCCTTCGCCGGTCTGGTGGCGCTGACCGGGACGCTGGTCGCGGCCCACTGGTGGGCGGCCGGGCAGCAGGTGTTCGCGGTGGCCCTGGTCGGGGTCTGCACCTGTCTGGCGTCGCCGCTGTCATGGACCCACCACTACGTCTGGATCCTGCCGTTGGGGGCCGCCGTGGTGCTGGGCCGGAGCCTGCCGCCGTGGGTGCGCCGGCTGGCCGGGACCTGGGTGGTCTGGGTCTGCGCCTGCCTGCCGCTGGCTGTCCTCCCGTACGGCGGGGACCGGGAGCGGACCTTCACCGTGCTGCAGCAGCTGGTGGCCAACCTCGGCCCGCTGCTCGGTCTGGCCCTGGTCCTCGCCCTGGCCTGGCGGCTGGTGGCCCGGCGCGCGTCCACCGCGGCCCGGACCGCCGCCCCTGGTCGCTCCGCAACCCTTCCGCCGTCGGGGACGGTTGCCTAGCGCCCACTGGCGCCAGGCCTCAGGCGGGCGAGACATCCGACGTCACCGCCAGTCGGTACGGCTAGATTTGCGCCATGACCCCCGCGACGATCACCGACAGCACCGGCGTCGACATCAAGCCGAGGTCGAGGGTCGTCACCGACGGGCTGGAGGCGACTGCGGCGCGGGGCATGCTCCGCGCGGTGGGGATGGGTGACGAGGACTTCGCCAAGCCGCAGGTGGGGGTCGCGTCCAGCTGGAACGAGATCACCCCCTGCAACCTGTCCCTGGATCGGCTCGCCAAGGCGGTCAAGGACGGGGTACACGCGGCCGGCGGCTACCCGCTGGAGTTCGGCACCATCTCCGTCTCCGACGGCATCTCGATGGGCCACGAGGGGATGCACTACTCGCTGGTCAGCCGGGAGATCATCGCCGACTCGGTCGAGACCGTGATGTCGGCGGAGCGGCTCGACGGCTCGGTGCTGCTGGCGGGCTGTGACAAGTCGCTGCCGGGGATGCTGATGGCCGCGGCCCGGCTGGATCTCGCGTCGGTGTTCCTGTACGCCGGGTCGATCATGCCCGGCCGGGTGGGGGACAAGGACGTCACCATCATCGACGCCTTCGAGGCGGTCGGGGCCTGCCTGCGCGGCCTGATCACCCGCGAGCAGGTGACCGAGATCGAGAAGGCGATCTGCCCGGGCGAGGGGGCCTGCGGCGGCATGTACACCGCCAACACGATGGCCAGCGCGGCCGAGGCGCTCGGCATGTCCCTGCCCGGTTCGGCGGCCCCGCCGGCCGTCGACCGCCGCCGTGACGGGTTCGCCCGCCGGAGTGGGATGGCGGTGGTGGAGATGCTGCGCCGGGGCATCACCGCCCGCGACGTCCTCACCAAGGAGGCGTTCGAGAACGCCATCGCCGTGGTGATGGCCTTCGGCGGCTCGACCAACGCCGTGCTGCACCTGCTGGCCATCGCCAACGAGGCCGAGGTCGACCTGACCCTGGACGACTTCGTCCGGGTGTCCAAGAGGGTGCCCCACCTCGGCGACCTCAAGCCGTTCGGCCGGTACGTGATGAATGACGTGGACCGGGTCGGCGGCGTGCCGGTGGTGATGAAGGCCCTGCTGGACGCCGGGCTGCTGCACGGCGACTGCCTGACCGTGACCGGCAGGACGATGGCGGAGAACCTGGCCGACATCGCGCCGCCCGACGTCGACGGCGTCATCGTCCGGGCCCTGGACAACCCGATCCACGCCACCGGCGGCATCACCATCCTGCACGGCTCGCTGGCGCCGGAGGGCGCGGTGGTCAAGAGCGCCGGGTTCGACACCGACGTGTGGCGCGGCACCGCCCGGGTGTTCGACGGGGAGCGGGCCGCGATGGACGCGCTCGAGGACGGCACCGTGGTCGCCGGCGACGTGGTGGTGATCCGCTACGAAGGCCCGAAGGGCGGGCCCGGGATGCGGGAGATGCTGGCCATCACGGGCGCCATCAAGGGGGCCGGGCTGGGCAAGGACGTGATGCTGATCACCGACGGCCGGTTCTCGGGCGGCACCACCGGTCTCTGCGTCGGTCACATCGCCCCGGAGGCCACCGACGGCGGCCCGATCGCCTTCGTCCGCGACGGGGACCCGATCGTGCTGGATGTGGCCGGCGGCACGTTGCACCTGGAGGTGGACGAGGCCGAGCTGGCGGACCGCCGGGTGGGGTGGACGCCGGCGCCCCGGCCCGCCCGCCGCGGGGTGCTGGCCAAGTACGCCAAGCTGGTGCGCTCGGCCAACGTCGGGGCCGTCTGCAGCTGAGCCGCCCAGCTCCGGCTGGTTCGACGAGGGCCGGAACAGGTCAGCGCGGGCCAGGGTTTCCCCCGAGAAAGCCGGGACGGACCGGTGAGTTTGGTCACGCGCCACGCTCACGCCGGCCGCGTGAATTCGGGCCGAACCTGTGAGTTTCGGTAAGATCTCCGGTAGAGGCGCGAGCTGCTGCTACCCCGCGCCCGTCTCACCGAACCCGCCGATGTCCCGAGGGGAGCTCCGATCACCGAGTCCGTCCTGGCACCCGGTTTCCACACCAGCGCCGAAACCCCGAGGCTGACGCGCTCCGCGTACGGGACCCAGCGGCTGCTGGAGTCGGTGCCGGCGATCCTGTTGGCGCTGGCCGTCGTCGTCCCGCTGGCCCTGCTGGCCACGTCGGCGACCCTGGCGTACCTGGCGTTCAGCGCGTACCTGGTGTTCTGGCTGGGGACCTCCTTCACCTTGGCGATCCGTCAGGCCCGGGAGTACCGGACCATCCAGCGCTACCGTCGGACGGACTGGAACACGCGCCTGGCGCACCTGACCGACCCGTACGCCAGGATGCACGCGCTGGCCGACCAGCCGCGGCTGGACGAGGCGGAGGCCGAGGAGCTCGTCGCCCTCAACCACTGGGTGCACGCGGGCCCGGAGGTGCCGGCCCCCGACGACGTCCACCATCTGGTGGTGATGCCGATCGCCAGCGAGGACGCCTCGATCGTCCACCAGTCGCTGGACGCCATCCTCGAGGCCGACTACCCGATCCGCCGGCTGATGATGTGCCTCTCCTTCGAGGCCCGTTCGACCGTCTGGGACGCCGCGGCCATCGACGAGCTGGCGCGCCGGTACGGGCACCGGTTCGGACGGTTCATGACCACCCAGCACCCCGACGGCCTGCCCGGTGAGGGGCGGGTCAAGGGCGCCAACATCAGCTGGGGCGCGCAGCTGGCCCGGCAGGAGCTGCACCGCGACGGCATCCGGGACGAGCAGATCATCGTGTCGGCGTTCGACTCCGACACCCGGCCCAGCCGGCACTACTTCCAGGTGCTGACCTGGACCCACCTGACCAACCCCGGCCGGGCCGTGGACAGCTACCAGCCGGTGCTGCTGTTCCACAACAACGCCTGGGACGTGCCGTCCGCCTCCCGGCTGGTTGGCTACATCGCCAGCATGTGGACCCTGGTGGACTCCACCCGGCCCGAGCGGCTGCGGATCTTCTCCTCGCACGCGATGGGCATGCCGGCGCTCGTCGGCGTCAACTTCTGGTCGACCAACGTCATCCCCGACGACTCCCGGCAGTTCTGGCGGATGTTCTACGGCAGCGGCGGGCGGGCCAAGACCGTGCCGCTGCACCTGCCCGTCTACCTCGACGCCGTGCACTCCCATTCCTGGCGCGCCACCATGCGTGAGCAGTACCGGCAGATCCGCCGCTGGTCCTACGGGGTGATCGACTTCCCGTACCTGATGGAGCAGAACGCGCTGCACGCGGAGATCCCGTGGAAGGTGAAGGCCCAGCAGACGTTCCGGCAGATCTCGCAGTTCCACCTGTGGGCGACCGTCCCGCTGATGCTGATGGCCCTGCGGCCGATCACCAGCCACCTGCAGCCCTATGTCGTGCACTCCAGCCTGATGCTCACCGACCTGGCGGCGATGGCCAACCTGGCGGCGGTGATCCTGTCGCCGATCAGCCTGCTCATCTCGGCCGTGGTCGCGCTGCGGCTGCTGCCTCGGCGCCCGGACCACAAGCCGGTCCGGACCTGGTTCAAGATGGTCGGGGAGTTCATCGGGCTGCCGCTGGTGGCGCCGATCTTCTTCTGCGCCCCCGCCATCGACGCCCAGGTCCGGCTGCTGCTGCGGCGCTACCTCGGGTTCCGGGTGACGGTAAAGAGCCGCATCCGCCAGGCGCACCAGGTCCGCTGACGTACGGTCGGCGGTCATCGGTCGATGAGCCCGAGGAGCAGCCCGTCCGCGGTCTCGTCCGGCGGCCCGCGACGTCGACGGTCTTCGCGCGCCAGCTGTGGCCGGTGCCGGACGACCTGTCGCCCTGGATCGAGCAGCTGTGGAGTGTGGAGTGGGACCGGGGCTCCGCGCCGGCCACCACCTCGTCGGTGATCAGCTTCCCGGCCATGCACGCCACCGTCGAGTGGGGTGACGACCCGGTGCGGCACGGCCAGCCGCTGCCGGCCGCGCTGGTGCACGGGGTGGTCACCGAGGTCTTCACCGTCGAGCTGAGCCGCCGGGGCGGGGTGGTGGGCGCCCGGTTCCTGCCCGACGGGTTCGCGTTCTGGTCCGGTCTCGACGCCTCCTCGTTCACCGATCGGGTACGACCGGCCCGCGAGGTCCTCGGACCCGAGTACGACCAGCTGCCCGGGCGGGTGCTGGCCGCCTCGGACCGCACGGGCCGGATGGCGGTGCTGGTGGCGGCGCTCCGCCGGTCCGTACCCCGGCAGCGCCCGGACCGGCGCCGGCGGCTGGTCGACCTGGTGCAGCGGATGGCGCAGGACGAGACCATCACCCGGGTCGAGCAGCTGGTGCAGATCAGCGGCTGGACGGCCCGGACCGTGCAGCGGCGGTTCCGCCGCGACGTCGGCATCGGTCCGAAGTGGGTGCTCACCCGATTCCGGCTGCAGCAGGCGGCGCTGGCGCTGGAGCAGGACCCGGCCGTCGACCTGGCCGGTCTCGCCGTCCGGCTGGGTTGGTACGACCAGGCCCACCTGACCAACGACTTCCGCCGGATGCTGGGGGAGACGCCGGGGGAGTACGCTGCCCGCTCGCGGGTCGGGCAGCCGGTGGGTTGAGGTGGTCGACGGCGCGGCGGCGGCCGAGTTGCGCCTGCAGCCCCTGGTGCGGGCCCGGGTCCGGTCGCTCGGTGCGGCCGGCCGGCGCTGGGTCACCGAGCTGCCGGCCCTGCTGGCCGAGCTGGAGCACGCCTGGGGGTTCCGGGCCGGGCGGTCGCTGCCCGGCGGTAGCGCCTCCTACGTGGTCCGGGTCGCGCGCCACGACGGTGCCCCGGCCGTGCTGAAGCTGGCCCTGCCCGACGACCAGCTGGCCGCGCAGATCCGCACCCTGCAGGACGCGGACGGGCGCGGCTACGTGCGGCTGCTGGCCCACGACCTGGGCCGCCGGGCGTTGCTGATGGAGGCTCTGGGACCCTCCCTGCAGGCCGCCGGTGGAACGCCCGAGGACCAGCTCCGGGTGCTGGCCGACACCCTGCGCCGGGCCTGGCGGGTCGGCGACCCGCCCGACCCGGCCGCCGCGGTGGACAAGGCGGGCAGCCTGCATGCGCTGGTCAGCACCGCCTGGGATGCGCTCGACCGCCCCTGCCCGGAGAATGTGGTGGCGCAGGCGCTGGCGTATGCGGAGTCGCTGACCGACCCCGAGCCGACCGACCTGGTCGTCGTGCACGGAGACCCGCACCCCGGCAACGCGCTGCGGGTGCTGACCGACCGCCCCGGGGCGGAGACCGGCTACTGCTTCGTCGACCCGGACGGCTTCGTCGCCGACCGGGCGTACGACCTCGGGGTCGCGGTCCGCGACTGGAGCCGGCGGCTCGACCCCACCACCGCCCACGCCACCGTGCAGGGGTACTGCCGGATGCTGGCGCAGCGCACCGGCGTGGACGCCGACCGGATCCGACGGTGGGGGTTCCTCGAACGGGTCTCCACCGGCCTGTACGTGCTGTCCTTCGGCGCCGAGCTGGTGGCTCGGCCGTTCCTGCAGACGGCGGAGTGGCTGCTCGACCCCCGGTGAGCCGCCGGCGGGCCACCTACCCTGGGTCGATGAGGGGTGTCCGGGCCGTCGCTCTCGGCGCAGGGTTGATTCTCTCGGCCTGCTCCATGGGCGGGCCCGACCCGGCACCCGCCACCGGTGGATCCAGGGCCGCCTCGGCGGACCCCACCGGCCAGCCGTCCGCGGCGCCGACCCCGGCTCCGACGACGACCCCCCGACCGACGCCGGAGCCCCGCGGGCCGTCCTCGCCTGGTCCCGCCCACCGGATGCCGCTGGCCCTGGTGGTGCACGCCACCCGGCCGATCGCGGACGTCGAGGTCCCGGCCGCCCGCCGGGTGGTGGCCTCGGGTGCCGCCCGCTGGTCGGCGCTCGGGCAGCCGGGCGGGCAGGTCACCGTCCTCACCACCCGGGGCCGCACCGCCGCCGAGGTGCTGGCCGCGGTCCGCAGCCGGACCGACATCCTCGGCGTGCTCCCGGCCGCCGCCGTCGACCCGACCGTGCGGGTGCTCACCGTGGGCGGCCGGCACCCGCTGCGGGACCCGGGCCGGTACGCCCTGACGGCGCCCAGCCCGACGCCGGTCCCCGAGGTCACCACGCTCACCCTGGTCGGGGACATCATGCTCGGCCGGCGGGTGGGGCAGGCGATCCGCCGACCGAGGGACCCGGTGCGGCCGCTGGCCCCGCTCGCGGACCGGTTGGCCCGCGCCGACATCACCGTCGGCAACGTCGAGTCCACCCTCTCCGACGACGGCCGGCCCACCCAGGGCGGTGACTCCTTCGCCGCGGCACCCGGGGTGACCGACGACCTCCAGGCCGCGGGCTTCGACGTGGTGTCCCTGGCCAACAACCACGTGGGCGACTACGGTCAGCGGGCCCTGCGGCAGACGCTGGACCGGTTCGCCGACGCCGACCTGGCCACCGTCGGTGCGGGTCGTGACCTGGACGAGGCCCGGGAGCCGGTGGTGGTCCGCCGCGGCGGGGTTCGGGTCGGCTTCCTGGCCACCGACTCCATCGGTGAGACCCCGGCCGCCACCGCCGGCCGGGCCGGGACCAACCGGCTGAACATGCCGCCCCGCACCGGCCCGCTCGACGCCGACGCCCTGGAGCGGATCAGCGACGACATCACCGCCCTCAGCCGCCGGGTCGACACGGTGGTGGTGCTGACGCACTGGGGCACCCAGTACACCCACGCGCCCGAGCAGAGCCAGCGCCGGGCGGCCCGCGCGTTCGCCGCGGCCGGGGCCGACCTGGTGGTGGGTGGGCATCCGCACTGGGTGCAGGGCTGGCAGAAGTTCGGCTCGACGGTGGTGGTGCACTCCCTCGGCAACTTCGTCTTCGACATGGACTTCCAGACCAAGACCCGGGAGGGTGTCTTCCTCGAGGTGGTGCTGTGGGGCGGGACGGTGCGGGCCGTCGAGCCGGTGCCGTACGTGATCGGCACCGACTTCACCCCGCGGCGGGTCCGCGGGGAACGCGCCCAGGGGATCCTCGGCGACGTCTGGTCCACCGGCCGCGGGCCGTTCGCCCGCCCGTGACCGCCGACCCCGGCGTGGCCTCGGGAGGGGTCTCAGCGGGGGTCCTGCAGCCAGGCCCACATCAAGGCCCCGACCCGGTCGAGCTGGCGGCGGTCCACCACCGACGGCAGGTCGCGCCGCGAGTGGTAGCCCGCGTACGGGACGCCACCCAAGCGGATGGCCGGTACGTCGACCTTCGCGTACGACCAGTGGTCGCTGGTACGGCTGATGCACCCCTGGGTGGGGATGTCGACCGACCGGCCGGCGGCCCGCACCCGCCGCTGCAGGGCCGTACCTCCCGGCTCCGCTCGGCAGACCGGGACGGAGGAGGCGCGGACACCGACCCGGTCCAGGGCCACCATCGCCACGACGGCCCGGCGCTCGGCCCGGGACAGGTCCGCCACGTACTGCTGGGAGCCGAAGTGGTGCCGAGCGTCACCGCTGCCGCGAGGCTCCTCGGCGCCGAAGGCGATCAGCTGCACCGGCACCTCCGGCGGCGCCGCCGACAGCATCCGGGCCAGTTCGAGCAGCACCGACACCCCGGACGCGTTGTCCTCGGCGCCGGGAGCCACCGGGATGGTGTCCAGGTGGGCGCCGACCACCACGTGCGGTCGCTCCGGGTCGAACCCGGCCGGCTCGGCGATCACGTTGGTCGACGTGCCGCGCGGGACGGGGGTGCCCCAGGAGTTGCCGGCCGGCACCCGGACCCGCGCCCGCCGGACCTGGTACCCGTGCCGGGCCAGGCGGCGTTCGACCAGGTCGGCAGCCTCGGCGTAGCTGTCGGAGGTCGCCTCCCGGGGCCCGATCTCGCTCGCGAGGCGGCGGATGTCGGCCAGCGCGGCACCCGCCGCGAACTCGGGCTCGGGCGACGGGCTGCGGCGGGGTGCTGGCGAGGCCCGGCCGGACCCCTGCGGGGTCGGGCTGCTCGCCGTCGCGCTGGTCGCGCTCGGGCTCGGCTCGGAGGTGGGTGCTGTGCGCGGGCCAGCCGGTCTGCTGCTGGACGGACTCGGGGCGCCCGTGACGACCGGCCCGGCCACATCGCCGGCCCCGCAGCCCGTGAGGGCGACCAGAACCGCCAGCGTGCCGAGCGATCCACGCCGGCCGCGCGGCGGGGGAGCGGAGCCCATCACCCGAGGCTACGTCGGGACAGGTGGTGGGCCTGGGTCACAATTTAGTAGGGCCCCCTCAGGTCCTTCCGGATGGCAAGACGGCGGGCGAGCCGAGTTGATCTTCCCCGGGCCGTGGGTGAGAGTGGTCGGGTGCGTGTCACCCCCATCCTCCTCGTAGTCAGTCAGCGCGTCTGAGCTCTGCTCTCCGACGCGCTCCCTCGCCTGCCCTCGGCAGCGGGGGTTTTTTTCTGACCAGAGGCCGACGTGTGACACGGGCGTAACATCCCCCGAAGAGGCAAGAACCACGAGGAGACTGACCATGTCCGACCGCGACAGACCCACCCGGGACGCCGCCGAACAGCTCACCGGCGCCCAGGCGTTGGTGCGGTCGTTGGAGGAGGTCGGCGCCGACACGGTCTTCGGCATCCCCGGCGGCGCAATCCTGCCGGCCTACGACCCGCTGTACGACTCGGAGGGGGTCCGCCACATCCTGGTCCGCCACGAGCAGGGGGCCGGGCACGCGGCGGAGGGCTTCGCGATGGCCACCGGCCGGGTCGGCGTGTGCATGGCGACCTCCGGGCCGGGGGCGACGAACCTGGTCACCCCGATCGCCGACGCGTACATGGACTCGGTGCCGATCGTGGCCATCACCGGCCAGGTGGCCGGTCCCTCGATCGGGACCGACGCCTTCCAGGAGGCCGACATCCGCGGCATCACCATGCCGATCACCAAGCACAACTTCCTGGTCACCGACGCCGCCGACATCCCGGGCGCGATCGCCTCGGCCTTCCACATCGCCGGCACCGGTCGGCCGGGACCCGTACTCGTCGACATCGCCAAGGACGCGCTGCAGGCCACGGTCCCCTTCGTGTGGCCGGAGCACCTGGACCTGCCCGGCTACCGCCCGGTGACCAAGCCGCACGGCAAGCAGGTGAAGGAGGCCGCCAAGCTGATCACGGCCTCCCACCGTCCCGTGCTGTACGTCGGCGGCGGCACCGTTCGGGCCGGCGCCTGGCGGGAGCTGCGGGAGCTGGCCGAGCTGACCGGCATCCCGGTGGTGACCACCCTGATGGCCCGCGGCGTCTTCCCCGACAGCCACCCGCAGAACATGGGGATGCCTGGCATGCACGGCACGGTCGCCGCGGTGGGTGCGCTGCAGCGCAGTGACCTGCTGATCTCCCTCGGCGCCCGGTTCGACGACCGGGTGACCGGCAAGCTGTCCACCTTCGCCCCGCTGGCCAAGGTGATCCACGCCGACATCGACCCGGCGGAGATCTCCAAGAACCGGACGGCCGACGTGCCCATCGTGGGGGACTGCAAGGAGGTGATCAGCGAGCTGCTCACCCTGCTCAAGGCCGGCGGTCGGATGCCTGACGTGGCGGACTGGGTGACCTATCTGAAGGACCTGAAGAAGCGGTACCCGACCGGGTACGACGAGCCCGACGACGGCTCGCTGTCGCCGCAGCACGTGATCCAGCGGATCGGTCAGATGACCGGCCCGGACGCCATCTACGCGGCCGGCGTCGGCCAGCACCAGATGTGGGCGGCGCACTACCTGCCCTGGGAGCTGCCCGGTCGCTGGCTGAACTCGGGCGGCCTCGGCACCATGGGGTACTGCGTGCCGGCGGCGATGGGGGCCAAGGTCGGCCGGCCGGACAAGACCGTCTGGGGCATCGACGGCGACGGGTGCTTCCAGATGACCAACCAGGAGCTCGTCACCTGCGCCCTGGAGGGGATCCCGATCAAGATCGCGGTGATCAACAACCAGAGCCTGGGCATGGTGCGGCAGTGGCAGACGCTGTTCTACTCCAGCCGGTACTCCAACACCGACCTGAAGACCAACCGGGTGCCCGACTTCCCCAAGCTGGCCGAGGCGATGGGCTGCGTGGGCCTGCGCGCCGAGCAGCCGGGGGACGTGGACGCGGTGATCGACAAGGCGCTGTCCATCAACGACGCCCCGGTGGTCGTCGAGTTCGTGGTGCACAAGGACGCCATGGTGTGGCCGATGGTCGCGGCCGGGATGAGCAACGACGCGATCCAGGTGGCCCGGGACATGGCCCCGGCGTGGGACGGGGAGACGCTCTGATGGCCGAGAACGTGGGCATCCGCACCACCCACACCCTGAGCGTGCTGGTGGAGAACAAGCCCGGGGTGCTGGCCCGCATCTCCGGGCTGATCTCGCGGCGCGGGTTCAACATCGAGTCGCTGGCCGTCGGCCCCACCGAGCACCCGCAGATGTCGCGGATCACCCTGGTGGTCGACGTCTACGACGAGGTGCTGGAGCAGATCACCAAGCAGCTCAACAAGCTGATCGAGGTGCTCAAGATCGTCGAGCTCGACCCGGGCTCGGTGCGCCGGGAGCTGCTGTTGATCAAGGTTCGGGCCGAGGCCGACCAGCGGGGCCGGGTGCTGGAGATCCTGCAGCTGTTCCAGGGGGCCAAGGCCGTCGACATCTCGGCCGAGACGATCACCGTCGAGGCGGTCGGCAGCCCGGACAAGCTCGAAGCCATGATGAAGCTGCTGGAGCCGTTCGGCATCCGCGAGCTCGTCCAGTCCGGTCTGGTCGCGCTCGGCCGCGGCAACCGGTCCATCACCGACCGGACGCTGCGACCGGACCGGATCCGGCCGCCGATCCGGGCCATCGGCTGATGCCCGAGCGATGGCCGGCCTCGGCCCGGCCCGGGCGCCCGGCACTAGGTTGGCTCCCAACCCAAGTCCCACTCCCCGTCCGTCCCCCACCCCGCATGACCACCCGAGGAGAGTCCAGAAGTGCCTGCACAGATGTTCTACGACACCGACGCCGACCTGTCCCTGATCCAGGGTCGCAACGTGGCCGTCCTCGGCTTCGGTAGCCAGGGCCATGCCCACGCGCTCTCCCTGCGCGACTCCGGGGTCGACGTCCGGGTCGGTCTCGCCGAGGGCAGCAAGAGTCGCGCCAAGGCCGAGGCCCAGGGGCTGCGGGTGCTCACCCCGTACGAGGCCTGCGAGGAAGCCGACCTGATCATGGTCCTCACCCCGGACCCCTCCCAGCGCAAGCTGTACGCGGAGGCGATCGAGCCCAACCTGGTACCCGGCGACGCGCTGTTCTTCGCGCACGGGTTCAACATCCGCTACGACTACATCACCCCGCCCGAAGGGGTCGACGTCGCCCTGGTCGCCCCCAAGGGCCCGGGTCACCTGGTCCGCCGCGAGTACGCCGAGGGCCGGGGCGTGCCCGTGCTCGTCGCCGTCGAGCAGGACGCCAGCGGCAAGGCCTGGGACCTGGCGCTCTCCTACGCCAAGGCCATCGGCGGTCTGCGGGCCGGCGGGATCAAGACCACCTTCACCGAGGAGACCGAGACCGACCTGTTCGGCGAGCAGGCCGTTCTCTGCGGCGGCGCCAGCGCGCTGGTCCAGGCCGGCTTCGAGACCCTGACCGAGGCGGGCTACCAGCCCGAGGTGGCCTACTTCGAGTGCCTGCACGAGCTGAAGCTGATCGTCGACCTGATGTACGAGGGCGGGATCGCCAAGCAGCGCTGGAGTGTCTCCGACACCGCCGAGTACGGCGACTACGTGTCCGGGCCCCGGGTCATCGACGCCCGGGTCAAGGAGAACATGAAGGCCGTCCTGGCCGACGTGCAGAACGGCGCCTTCGCCAAGCGCTTCATCGACGACCAGGACGCCGGCGGTCCCGAGTTCGCGGCCCTGCGCAAGAAAGGTGAGGAGCACCCCATCGAAGCGACGGGCCACCAGCTGCGCGGCCTGATGGCGTGGGTCAAGAGCCACGACGACGACTACGTCGAGGGCACCGCCGCCCGCTGAGTCCTCGCCGGGCCGACGACCCCCGTCGGCCGGCCCCCGCCTCCCTGCGTTGCCCCGCCCTTAACCGCGATTCGTCCAGATGCACGCGAATATTCGCGTGCATCTGGACGAATCGCGTGGATCTGGGGGAGCGGGTCTGGGCGGTCGCGGTCAGCGGGAGCGGATGGTCATCGAGATGACCCGGACGCCGTCTTTGCGGACCCCGGTGCCGATCACCCACAGCCGGCTGGGCGGTTCCCCCGAGCGGGTCACCGCGTCGTCGTTGGCCAGCGTGCAGTACCCGGTCAGCCCGCTGGTGCTGATCGGTGGCGGGTGGTCGGCCTGACAGCCGCCGAACTCCGCGACCAGCGACTTCGCCGCTGCGCCGGCCGACGCCTTCGGCACCCGCAGCGACGCGCTCAGCCGGTAGTCGTGGGTGGCGGTGTAGCTCGCGGTGACCACCTGGGTGTTGTCGGGCAGGTCCGCGTCGCTGAAGAACTCGACGTCGGCCAGGGTCAGCGGCTCGCACACGTACCCGGTCAGGGTGTTGCGGCAGCTCGACCCGTTCTCGGAGGTGTAGCTGAAGAACGGCACCCCCCAGCCGCCGGCGTAGCGCACCACGACGCCCAGGGCGATCAGCACGAAGGCAGTCATCAGCATGACCCCGACGATGATCCGCATCGCCTTCGCCCCTCGGTCCGCCACACGCACAGGATGCCTGACGGGCTGGGGCGATCCCACCCGTCGGCCCGCGGATTCGGTCACGATCGGGCTACGACGGGCAGCGTCGAGTCGCCTCGGGCGGTTCGGCCCGGGTGGGTCAGCGACGGACGGCGATGATCACCGAGGTGTCGGCGGCGACCATCACGTCGACGCTCACGAACCGCTCGTCGGAGAGCCACTCCTGGCGCAGCGTGTCGACCCGGCCCCCCGAGATCGGCGGCCAGCTCGGGCAGGGGGTGAAGTCGTCCAGCACGATCATGCCGCCCTCGGTGACTAGGTCGATGATCTCCTCGCGGGCCGCGGCCTTGGCGCTGCCCGCGTCGAGGAAGATCAGCGAGAACGGGGCGTGCTCGGCCAGGCTGGTCCAGTCGGCGTGCATCACGTCGATGTCGTCGTGGGCGAACATGTCCATCACGCCGTGCGCGAGCTCCGGGTCGAGCTCGGCGGTGATCACCCGGGTGGTCTTCGGCGCGCCGCTCCGCAGCCAGGCCGCGCCCACCCCGCACCCGGTGCCGCACTCGGCGATGGTGCCGGTCCGGGTGGCGGCCAGCACGGCCAGCAGCCGGCCGGTCTCGGTCCGGGACGCCTGGACGTAGCCGCGGGTGAGCGACATCCGCAGGGCGCGCACCACGAGTTCGGGCAGTTCGGGGGGCGCGCTCACCGTACCAGTGTGACAAGGTTCCACGGCGGCATCGCCTCGTCCATCATCTGGGACGCATCGTCCACATGTCGGCTGGAAAATACTCGCGTGTCCTAGTATCTCTGCTCAGAGACCCGATCCTCCGACCCCGAAAGCATGATCATGTACGAGATGTATCCCGATGCCTGGCCCACCGCGGTTTCGCATCGTCAGCTTCCCGGCCCGGGTGAGAAGCCCCGCCGTCGGGTACGCAAGGAGCACTCGGTCACGCCGCCGGTCATCGCCCAGCAGTCGGGCGCGCGCTCGACCGAGCGCTCGGAGTAGCCTGCCGGGTCACCGACAGAAGCGATTCGAGACCCACGCGGCCCGACCCGGACCACCCGTCTTGCCGGACGCCGGTCGGCTCGAACCCAGTCACGGACCGCCCCCACCGGACGGTCCGGGCCTCACACCCCTGACGCGATCGCGTCGCCCACCTCGGTCGTCGTCCGACGGCCACCCCGGGGGCGCGCGGTGATGTCGTCCACCACCGCCTTCTCCACCCTGGCGGCCTCGTCCCGGAGACCCAGATGATCGAGCAGCAGCGCCACCGACAGGATCGTCGCGGTGGGATCGGCGATGCCCTGACCCGCGATGTCGGGGGCCGAGCCGTGCACCGGCTCGAACATCGACGGGTGGTCGCCCTCCGGGTTGACGTTCCCGCTGGCGGCCAGCCCGATGCCGCCGGTCACCGCGGCCGCGAGGTCGGTCAGGATGTCACCGAACAGGTTGTCGGTGACGATCACGTCGAACCGGGCCGGATCGGTGGCCAGGAAGATGGTGGCGGCGTCCACGTGCAGGTAGTCGGTGCTCACCCCCGGGTACTCGGCGGCCACGGACTCGAACACCCGGCGCCACAGGCCGCCGGCGTTGACCAGCACGTTGTGCTTGTGCACCAGGGTGACCTGGCTGCGCCGCCGGGTGGCCCGCTCGAAGGCGTCCCGGACGACCCGCTCCACGCCGAACGCGGTGTTGACGCTGACCTCGGTGGCGATCTCGTGGGGCGTTCCGGTGCGGACGGTGCCGCCGTTGCCGCAGTACAGCCCCTCCGTACCCTCCCGGACGACCACGAAGTCGACCTCCCGGCCCGCGACCACGGCCTCGGCCAGCGGGGTCGGGACGCCGGGGAACAGCCGGCTCGGCCGGAGGTTGACGTAGTGCTCGAAGGCGAAGCGGAGCTTCAGCAGCAGCCCGCGCTCCAGCAGCCCGCTCGGTACGTCGGTCGCCCCCGGCGCGGCCCCCACGGCGCCGAGCAGGATGGCGTCCGCGCCGTCGAGCTCGGTCAGCACGGTGTCCGGCAGCACCTCGCCGGTGCGCTGCCAGCGGGCGGCGCCCAGGTCGTAGTGCGTCAGGTCGAACGCGCTCGAACCGGCCACCGCCTCGAGGACCTTGAGACCCTCCGCGACGACCTCGGGGCCGATCCCGTCGCCGCCGATGACGGCGAGCCGGAGGGGTCCGTTCCGGGTGCTCTGCGGGGCAGCAGTCATAGCGCGCATCGTACGTTCCGACCCCATCCACGACCCACGACGTCTCAGGAGGCATGAGTTAGCGTGACCATCATGAGCAGATCCCGGCTGGCCCTCGACTTCGAGGCCCGGCCCCACCCGCACCGGCGCAGTGCCGCTGAGCGTGAGGCCGTCCTCGCGGACCCGGGGTTCGGGCTGGCGTTCACCGACCACATGGCGGTGGCCACCTGGACCGCCACCGACGGCTGGCACGACTCCGCCGTGATCCCGTACGGACCGTTCGCCCTGGACCCGGCGACGGCGGTCCTGCACTACGCGCAGGAGATCTTCGAGGGACTCAAGGCCTACCGGCACCCAGACGACTCGGTCTGGCTGTTCCGGCCGGAGCGGAATGCCCAGCGCTTTGCCGCCTCCGCGCACCGGCTCGCGCTGCCGGTGCTGGAGCCCGACGACTTCCTGGCCAGCATCGAGTCCCTGGTGGCCGCCGATCTCGCCTGGGTGCCGGCCGGCGGGGAGAAGAGCCTGTACCTGCGGCCGTTCATGTTCGCCTCGGAGGCCTTCCTCGGCGTCCGGGCCGCCCAGCGCGTGACCTACAGCGTGATCGCCAGTCCGGCCGGGGCCTACTTCTCCTCCGGCGTCCGGCCGGTCACCATCTGGATCTCCAACCACTACACGCGGGCGGCGCCGGGCGGTACCGGGGCGGCCAAATGCGGCGGCAACTACGCCGCGAGCCTGATCGCCCAGCAGGAGGCGGCCGCGCACGGCTGCGACCAGGTGATGTTCGCCGACGCGGCGGAGCACGTCTGGCTCGAGGAGCTAGGCGGGATGAACGTCTACCTGATCACCAGCGACCACGAGCTGGTCACTCCCGAGCTGACCGGGTCGATCCTGGAGGGCGTCACGCGGGACTCCATCCTCACCCTCGCGCCGGAGTTCGGGCTGACGCCGATCGAGCGCCGGATCAGCCTGGCGGAGACCATCGAGGGCCTCCGGTCCGGGTCGATCACCGAGATGTTCGCCTGCGGGACGGCGGCCGTGATCACCCCGATCAAGGCGCTCAAGGACGAGCAGGGCACCTATCCGGTCGCCGGCGGCGAGTCGGGTGAGACGACCGTCGCGCTCCGCGCCACGCTGCTGGACATCCAGCACGGCCGCCGCGAGGACGCTCACGGCTGGCTGCGCCGGATCGCCTGACCGCGCTCGCCGGCGGGTCGTCCCGCTCGAGGTGAGGGTCGGTTCGATCCGGGCGCTCGTGGGGTCGGGCCCTGCTCAGGGCGGGGCTCGCGCGTCAGCCATCTAGGACGGGCGACACCCCGTGCCAACCGGCGCCGCCAAAGTGTCATCCAGCTCGAGATGGAAGACGCCGATGGGGTGGGGCCGGGGGTCTGCGTCATCCAGCTGGAGATGGACGACGTCGGCCGAAACCGGTGCTTCGCCGGACGGCGGTCCCCGGCCGGTGAGGACGCGAGTTCGGCCAGCATGCGGCCGGGGACTGGCCATCCCGGCGATCATGGGTCATGATGACCCTATGCATCCGGCGGTGATTATTACCTGAGCGCGCTGACCCACCCAGCGCGCTGAACCTCTGCGTCCCCCACGGGGCCGGAGGTTTTTTCATGTGCTGCGCCGCCCGCACCCCGACGTCGACCAACGTGAGGAACCCATGACCGCCCAGCTCCGGCCCCTGCCGGCCGAGTTCCACGTCTTCGACACCACCCTGCGCGACGGAGCGCAGCAGGAGGGTCTCAACCTCTCGGTGGCCGACAAGCTGGCCATCGCCGGTCTGCTCGACCAGCTGGGCGTCGGGTTCATCGAGGGCGGCTGGCCGGGGGCCAACCCCTCCGACACCGCGTTCTTCCGGGCCATGACCTCCGGGGAGCATCCTTTGGTGAACGCGACGCTGGTGGCGTTCGGTTTCACCCGGCGGGTCGGGACGACGGCGGCCGACGACCCGCTGACGGCGGCCCTCCGCGACTCGCGGGCCCCGGTGGCCTGCATCGTGGCCAAGAGCCACGACCGGCACGTCGAGCAGGCGCTGCGGACCACCCTCGCGGAGAACCTGGCCATGATCAGCGACACGGTCCGCCATCTGCGGGCCGAGGGCCAGCGGGTGTTCGTGGACTGCGAGCACTACTTCGACGGGTACCGGGAGAACCGGCCCTACGCCCTCGAGGTGGTCCGCACCGCGGCCGAGGCAGGTGCCGAGGTGGTGGTGCTGTGCGACACCAACGGGGGCATGCTGCCGCCCTGGGTGTCGGAGATCGTGGCGGCGACCGCCGAGGTCGGCGCCCAGCTCGGGGTGCACTGCCACAACGACACCGCGTGCGCGGTGGCCAACACCTTGGCCGCGGTCGACGCCGGTGCCATGCACGTCCAGGGGACCGTCAACGGGTACGGGGAGCGGACCGGCAACGCCGACCTGGTCTCCGTGGTGGCGAACCTGGAGCTCAAGTACGGCTGGCCGCTGCTGCCGGCCGGCTCCCTTCGCGAGGCGACGCGCCTATCCCATGCGATCGCCGAGGTGACGAACGTCCCACCGGGCGCTCGTCAGCCCTACGTTGGTTTGTCGTCGTTCGCCCACAAGGCGGGCCTGCACGCCAGCGCCATCAAGGTCGACCCGAACCTCTACCAGCACATCGACCCGGCCGTGGTCGGAAACGACATGCGCATGCTCGTCTCCGACATGGCCGGGCGGGCGAACATCCAGATCAAGGGTGAGGAGCTCGGGTTCGACCTGTCCGACCGGCAGCTGGCCGCGCGGATCACGGACCGGGTGAAGGAGGCGGAGTCGAACGGGTACACCTACGAGTCCGCCGACGCCAGCTTCGAGCTGCTCCTGCGTCGTGAGCTCGGCCAGCTGCCGGAGTACTTCGAGGTGCACTCCTGGCGGATGTTCACCCAGTCGCACGGCGGGGCCGCCACCGACACCGAGTGCACCGTCCGGCTCACCGCCAAAGGCGAGGCCCAGCGGGTGGTGGGAGAGGGCAACGGTCCGGTCAACGCCCTCGACCACGCGCTGCGCAACGCCCTGATCCCGGCCTACCCGTTGATCGACCGCTTCGAGCTGGCTGACTACCGGGTGCGGATCCTCGAACAGGGACACGGCACCGACGCGACCGTACGGGTGCTGATCCAGACCACCGACGGGCTCCGGGTGTGGACCACGGTCGGGGTGGGTCAGAACATCATCGAGGCGTCGTGGGAGGCGCTGTGCGACGCCTACCTGTACGGGCTGATCCACAGCGAGGAGCCGGCTCCCCAACCGGACCCGGAACGGAGCGCGCTGCCGGCCGGGGTGTGACCTGGCGCTCCTCAGCCCTGGGTGGGAAGGGAGGGGTACCTGACTCGACCGGGGATACGGATGCCCGGCCACCGCCGGACCGTCGACGGAGTCGCCGACGCCCGGCTGGAGCTCCACCGACGACCTTGACCCTGACCCTGGAGACCCACCGACCTAGACATCCCACGGTCGTAAGCTGTCAAGCGGCGACAGGGGGAGCGGCTTGGCTCGCCCAGGCGGTTGTCTGGTTGTATGGCTGGTGGTGGCGCAGCCGCCAACCGCACCTGGTCGGCGACGAGTGAGTCCCCGGCGACTGGGGGGTGGGCCCGGTCAATCCGGACGATCTCAGCCAGCACATGCGCACCACCAGGGTCGGACTTCGCCCCCCGACACCGCGTGTCGTTCCCGGTAGCGGGCCACCTGCAGCGGATTCACGGCGTAGACGTGTAACCTGCAGCGACCAACGCCTGCACCCATGGTCCGCGGTCGGTCTCGATCCCGACCAGCACCAGGTCAGGCTGATCGTCCTCTCCCAGGTAGTCACCGACCAAACTGTGCAACGTAGCCAGCCCGTCCATACCCTCAGGCAACTGGCGCCGCACCAGCACCCGCCCCTGACCCTCTACGATCTCGATGTCGTGATCGGCCTCGGCCCAGTCGTTCCCGATGAATAGCACTTGCTCTCCCGTCGTCTCCGAACCCGCTCGAGCCGGCGCGAGGAGACCCGGGCGACCTAATGGTTCAGTGCGCAACCGGCACGTCATCCCACCAGCCCTACAACCCCCTCACCAACCACCGCGGGCACGATCTAGGTCTAGGCCTCAAGGGCCCTGGATGGCGCAGTGCTCACCCAGCGGCGGCTCGGGCACCAGTTCCGCCGAAACGACGAACGATGCACCCCCATGAGGTCGGTGGGGTCTACGACGTCATCGCCCCGCTGTAAAGGTTCAAGGACCTGGACCAGCAAGCGGAGGTGGAGAGGGCCGCACCGATCGTCGCGATCCCATGACGGGGTCCGCCGCGGGCGTGATCAGGCGAACCACCGAGCTGGTGGCCGCGCTCGGCGCGGACCCCGACTCCGGCCCGGTCGCCACCGGCCGGGCGGCCTTCGAACGGGCCACGGCCGCGCTCACCGCCGCGACCCGCAGCACCGGTCCGGTGCTGGGACGGACGTGATCAGCTGCGAGCCTGCGACATCGTCGGAGGCGACCTGGTCCTCTACTTCGAGCGCGGCTTCGACAAGGCCCAGCTGATCAGACTGCCGACCTTCGCTGCGACGCCGGCCGCCAGAGCCGGCCAGGTTCATCCCTGGCGTTCGCGGGCATGGACTACGTCTCCCCGGCGGCATACCTGCACCCTGGACGGGCACCTGCGGACCGCCGGGAAGGTCGACTGGACGGTGACCGCGGGCCTGATCACCGGGGCGAGAGGACCCGCTCCCCGTACGCCGACAGCAGCGGCTTCGCGGTCCGCCACCCCACGGTGTAGCTGCGCAGCCCGTACCCGCCGAGCTGGTAGTCGCCGAACCAGAACGTCACCCCCACCGCGTTGGTCTGCCAGGCGGCGTAGTTCACGAGCCGGGGGGCGAGCCCCGCCGTGTCGACCGGCTCGCGCTTGCGGTCGGCGGCGGACACCACCGCGGCCCGGATCACCCGGAGGGCCTCCGGTGGGTTCTGCAGCACATCGCCCAGCAGCACCGGCCGGACCCTGCGCACGTCGACCACCGTGGTGGTGACGGCGTTGGACGGGTGGGCGGTCCCGCTCAGGTAGTCGACGAACACGATGGTGACCTGGACGGTGCGGCCGTCGTTGGTCACCACCGTGCCCCGGCCGGTCAGCCGCCGCCGGTCGCCGCCGTCGCGGGCGGCTTCCCGCTTGACGCGGGCGATCAGGTCTCCGGCGGCCGCGCGGACCCGCCGGTTGGCCTCGGCGGCGGCCCGCCCGCCCGCGAAGGTCGGGATGACGATGCGCCACGTGGCCGTGCCCGACCGTCCGGCCAGGGTGGTCCGTCCCACCCGCAGGCCGCTCGGCGACGGCTCGTCGCTCGGCACCGCGGCGGTCGGGAACCCGCCGGGCTCGAGGCTGGGCGCGGGCTGGGTCGGCCGGGTCGGGCTGGGCTCGGTGGGTTGACCGGGCTCGCTGGGTCCACCGGGATCGCTGGGTCCACCGGGATCGCTGGGCCCGCCGGGGTCGCTGGGCCCACCGGGCGGGGGCGACGAGACGGTGGGCGCGGCGGGGACGGTCGGCGCCGCGGCAGACGAGGAGGGCTCGGCCGGCGCTGAGGGGCTGCCGACCTCCGGTGCCCGGCCCGGGAGCAGGGCGCACCCGGTCAGCAGGGCGGCGGCGAGGATGGCCAGCGGTCGGGCCGCGCCGGCGAGGTCTCTGGACACGACGGCCTCCGATTCAGGCGTGACGACCGAGCACGAGCGGGGTGGCGGTGACCGGTCCCCGGTCGGTGACCGACCAGGCGCCGGCCAGAGCCTCGTGCGCGGACGGGAACCGCTCAGGGGTGTCCGTGCAGAGGGTGAGCAGCGGGTCACCGGCCCGGACCCGGTCACCGGGCTTGGCGTGCAGACGGACGCCCGCCCCGGCCTGCACCCCGTCCTCCTTGCGGGCCCGGCCGGCGCCGAGCCGCCAGGCGGCCACGCCGACGGCCAGGGCGTCGAGCTCGGCCAACACACCGTCGGCGCCGGCCCGGACCACCTCGGTCTCCCGGGCGACCGGCAGATCGGCGTCGGGATCGCCGCCTTGGGCGCTGATCATGGCCCGCCAGGTGTCCATCGCGGCACCGGAGGCGAGCGCGTCGGCCGGGTCCCGGTCGTCCCGGCCGACCGCGGCGAGCATCTCCCGGGCCAGGGCCAGGGTCAGCTCGACGACGTCGCTCGGGCCGCCGCCGGCCAGCACCTCCACGGACTCGGCCACCTCCAGCGCGTTGCCGGCCGTCAACCCCAGCGGCGTGGACATGTCGGTCAGCAGGGCCACGGTCGTGACACCGGCCCGGGTGCCGAGCCCGACCATGGTGCGGGCCAGCTCTGCCGCCCGCTCCTGGTCCTTCATGAAGGCCCCCGACCCGACCTTGACGTCCAGCACCAGGGCCCCGGTTCCCTCGGCGATCTTCTTGCTCATGATCGAGGACGCGATCAGCGGGATGGCTTCGACAGTCCCGGTCACGTCCCGCAGCGCGTACAGCTTCTTGTCGGCGGGGGCCAGCCCCGACCCGGCGGCGCAGATGACCGCGCCCACCTCCTCCAGCTGGCGGAGCATCTCGTCGTTGTCGAGGGCCGCGCGCCACCCGGGGATGGACTCCAGCTTGTCGAGCGTGCCCCCGGTGTGGCCCAGCCCCCGGCCGGACAGCTGCGGGACGGCCACTCCGCAGGCCGCCACGAGCGGGGCCAGCGGCAGGGTGATCTTGTCACCCACCCCTCCCGTGGAGTGCTTGTCGGCGGTCGGTCGCGACAGGCCGGAGAAGTCGAGGCGCTCGCCGCTGGCGATCATGGCGCTGGTCCAGCGTTCCAGCTCGGGTGCGGACAGCCCCCGGAAGAGGATGGCCATGGCCAGCGCCGCCATCTGCTCCTCGGCCACCGCCCCCCGGGTGTAGGCGTCGATCACCCAGTCGACCTGCTCGCCGGTGAGGGTCCCCCCGTCGCGCTTGGTGGTGATCAGCTCCACGGCGTTGTACGGCTCCGCGCTCATGAGCGCAGCGTAGGGCCCTCCGGACCCGGATAGGGTGAGTCAATGCGGATCGCACGTTTTGCCGTCGGGGGCGACCCCCAGTACGGGGTGGTGGAGCTGGCCGCGGACGGCGGCCGGTACCCGGACACCGTCTCGACGCTGACCGGCGACCCGATCGCCACCCCGGTCCAGCTGACCGGGGAGCGGCACGAGCTCGAGGCCGTGCGGCTGCTGGCACCGGTGATCCCGCGCAGCAAGGTGGTGGGGGTGGGCCGCAACTACGCGGCGCACGCCGCCGAGCTGGGCAACGAGGTGCCCGAGGTCCCGCTGGTGTTCCTCAAGCCCAACACCTCGGTGATCGGGCCGGGGGAGCCGGTGATCTACCCGCCGACCACCTCGGAGCTGTCGTACGAGGGCGAGCTGGCGGTGGTGATCGGCCGGATCTGCCGGGAGGTCCCCGCCGACAGGGTCGGCGAGGTCGTCTTCGGCTACACCGTGGCCAACGACATCACCGCCCGCGATCTGCAGAAGTCCGACGGTCAGTGGGCCCGGGCCAAGGGCTACGACACGTTCTGCCCCCTGGGGCCCTGGATCACCACCCATCACAGCCTGGACGAGGTGGGCGACCTGATGATCACCACCACCGTGGACGGCGAGCAGCGCCAGCGCGGTTCGACCAGCCTGATGGTCCGGTCGGTCAGCGACCTGATCGTCTACATCAGCTCCTTCACCACGCTGCTGCCCGGGGACGTGGTGCTGACCGGGACGCCGGCCGGCGTCGGCCCGCTGCTGCCGGGCCAGGAGGTCAGCGTCGACATCGCCGGCATCGGTACCCTCACCAACCCGGTGGTCCGGCCCGCGTGAGCCGGCCCGCTCGGCACCGGCGCCCGCTGACCTACCCGACGCCCCAGACAACCCAGGCATCCCAGACAACCCAGACAACCCCGACAAACCCCGACAGACCCCGACAAACCCCGACAACCCCGACAACCCCGACAACCCCGACAACCCCGACAACACAGATGATTGGACCCACCCCCCGTGACTGAGACCGGTCTCGACCCGGTGCTGGGCGACCTCGCCCCCGAGCAGGTTCGGGTCCGGTTCCCGCCGTCGCCCACCGGCAACCTGCACGTCGGGAACGTGCGCAGCGCCCTGTTCAACTGGGTGTTCGCCCGCCACTACGGCGGCTCCTTCGTGCTCCGGATCGAGGACACCGACGCCGGCCGGAACCTGGCCGAGTCCTACCGGGGCCTGCTGGACTCGCTGGCCTGGCTCGGCCTGGACTGGGACGAGGGGCCCGAGAAGGGCGGTCCGTACGGGCCGTACATCCAGTCCGAGCGGGGCGAGATCTACCGCGACGTGGTGGTCCGGCTGCTGGCGGCGGGGCTCGCCTACCGGTGCTACTGCACCCGCGAGGATATCGAGATCCGCGAGGCCGCGCGTCCCGCGGGCGCACCGTCCGGGTACGACGGCTTCTGTCGCAACCTGCCCGCGGAACGGGTGGCGGAGCTGGAGGCGGCCGGGACGGCGTCGGTGGTCCGGATGCGGGTGCCCGCGGAGGACATCGTCTTCGACGACCTGGTCCGCGGGCCGGTGCGGTTCTCGGGTGAGCACGTACCGGACTACGTGATCGTCCGGAGCACCGGAGAGCCGCTGTACACGCTGGTCAACCCGACCGACGACGCCCTGATGGGGATTACGCACGTGCTGCGGGGGGAGGACCTGCTGCCGTCGACCCCCCGCCAGATCGTGCTGTACCACGCGCTCCGGCAGGTCGGGGTGGGCAGTGGCCGGATCCCCGCGTTCGGCCACCTGCCGACCGTGCTGGGCGAGGGCAACCGCCGGCTCTCCAAGCGGGACAAGGGATCAGGGCTGGCCGAGTACCGGGCACAGGGCTATCTGCCCGAGGGCCTGCTGAACTACCTGGCGCTGCTCGGCTGGGCCATCGCGGAGGACCGCGACGTGTTCAGCCTGGCCGAGATGGTGCAGGCGTTCGACATCCGCCGGGTCAACGCCAACCCGGCGCGGTTCGACGCGAAGAAGTGCGAGGCGATCAACGCCGCGCACATCCGGATGCTGTCGGTGCCCGAGCTCGCCGACCAGCTGGTCGCGCCGCTGGTCGCCGCGGGCCTGGTCAGCGACCCGCCGCTGGCCGACGAGCGGGCGCTGCTGGACGCGGCGACGCCGTTGGTCCAGGAGCGGATCAACACCCTGTCCGAGGCGGTCGAGCTGCTCCGCTTCCTGTTCACTCCCGACGAGCGGATCGTGGTCGAGGAGGCCGTCGGTCTGGGCCCGGAGGCGCGGCCGGTGCTGGATGCGGCCACCGCGGCGCTGCGGGTGGTCGAGCCGTTCACCGCCGCTGAGATCGAGACCGCCCTCCGTACGGCCCTGATCGGCGGGCTCGGGCTGAAGCCGAAGCTGGCCTTCGGCCCGCTGCGGGGCGCGGTCACCGGCCGCCGGATCTCACCGCCGCTGTTCGAGTCGTTGGAGCTGCTCGGTCGGGAGTCGTCGCTGCGCCGGATCGAGCGGGCCACCGCCGGCGCTCCGGCCCCGGCCGACGAGGCATAGCCGGTGGCCAACCGCAAGCGCGGCCGCAGCGGATCCGCCCCGACCCGGCCCACGGCGTCCCGGCCCGCCGGTCGTCCCGCGGTCGAGCCCGCGCCGCAGGTCGGTCCGGTCGCACTGGTCACCGCCCAGGGGGTGCTGCCACCCGACGGCGTCTCCTACCCGCAGGTGCTGCGCGGCGCGGGGTACGCGTGGTGGCGCTCGCTGCTGGGGGCGATCTGCGGGCTGTCGCTGTTCCTGCTGATGACCACCGTGGTCAGCCAGATCGTCATCGGCCTGGGCTGGATGCTCGGCGGCCGCGGCCAGGCGTACGACCTCTGGGCGCGGGCCGCGCTGGCCTTCGAGAACCCGATCGGGATGCTCGGGGCGAACCTCGGCATCGCGTCCCTGATTCTGATCGCCTGGCTCCTGATGGCCGTTGTGCACCAGGTGCGCCCGCAGTGGCTGTGGTCGGTGCAACCCGGGATGCGCTGGCGGTACCTGGGGATCTGTCTGGTTGTCGCGGTTCTCGCGCTGAACGGGGTGCTGCTGCTGTCCGTTCTCGTCGTCGGCCCCCGGCCCAGCTGGGCACTGCAGCCGGGCTTCTGGGGCTTCCTGGTGGTGATCGTGCTGACCTCGCCTCTGCAGGCAGTCGCCGAGGAGGTCTTCTTCCGCGGCTACCTGATGCAGGCGCTCGGCAGCCTCGTCGCCCGGCCGTGGTTCGGGGTGGTCGTATCCTCCGTGGTCTTCGCCTTGCTGCACGGCACTCAGAACCTGCCGCTCTTCCTCGACCGGCTGGCGTTCGGTCTGCTGGCCGCCGTCCTGGTGTGGCGCACCGGGGGGCTGGAGGCCGGGATCGCCGCCCACGTGGTCAACAACGTCTTCGCGTACACCCTCGGGGGGCTGACCGGGACCATCGCCGCGCTGCGGGCGCTCGACGAGATCAGCTGGACCGACGCCGCGTTCGACGTGGGAGGCTTCGCCCTGTTCGCGGCCCTGGCCTGGTTGGTGGCGCGGGCCGTGCGGTTGCGCCGGGTGACCGATCTGACGGGGCTGGGGGAGCGACCTGCGCCGCGCTGAGGCGGCGGCTCCGGTTTGGGGACCGGGCCAAATCTGCAGTATCGTCTCCCCTTGTGTCCGAGGCGGACACGCGTCGTCGGAGCCGGTCTTCGACGGTGGGGTATGGGGTAATTGGCAGCCCGGCTGATTCTGGTTCAGTTAGTCTAGGTTCGAGTCCTAGTACCCCAGCGAAGAGCTGTCGGTTCGCTGGTCCCCAGCGGAGTTGGTAGTCTTCCACGGCCGGTCTCGGACCGGTTCGCTAGGGCCCCGTTGTGTAGCGGCCTAGCACGCCGCCCTCTCAAGGCGGTAGCGCGGGTTCGAATCCCGTCGGGGCTACAAGTTGGAATCTCTTGTTGACCAGGCCTAACGCTCCTGATCGACCAGTCCGCCGTGGCGGCGACGGGACTCTGGAAATGGTCCGGGCGCTGTGCGAGTCGGGACTCATTGGTGGGTGCAGACCTCAGCGCTTCGGGCGTGGGCTTGGTAGCCGAGGGCTGAGTGTGGCGGTGATGATCGGACTCGGACTCCCAGTCGTTGATCACCACGCCTGCGGGGGCCAGTGACCAGAGGAAGATGGATGTTGAGGCGTTCGTCGCGGAGCCGGCCGTGGAAGGATTCGATGTAGCCGTCGTGCCAGGGTTCGCCGGGTGGGATGAACGCGAGCCCGACGCGCTCGCCGGCGCAGTCGGCCATCGTTGGGCAGGCCAGTTCGGGTCCGTGGTCGCAGCGAGCACGGCCGGGTAGCCGCGCTGGTCGGCGAGCCGGTCGACCTCGGCGATCAACCGGTCGGCGGTGATGGAGTGTTCGACCGGGCCGTCGATGCATTCGCGGGTGTGTTCGTCGACGATGGAGACAATCTTGACCGGCCGGCCGGCCGGCCGTCGGTGGTGGAGTCGAACTGGACGTCGACCGCCCATACCTGGTTCGGGGCGTCGGCGACCGCGGTGTCAGGGGCGGTGGCCGATCCGAGTTGCTTCCGGCGGCGTTGCGGAACCCGGAGCCCCTCGTCGCGCCACAGCCGCTGGATCCTCTTGTGGTTCACCGTCCAGCCTTCGCCGCGGGCGTCGTCGGCGCGGCAATGGCCCCACCGGGGGTGGGCTTTGGTAGTCCCGCAGCCCGGAGTCTGATCGGCCGGTGTGATCGTGGCGTGGGGTGGCTCGGTGCTGCCCTCCTCCCCGGCAGGCGAACCGTTCACTCACCCCCATCAACGGCGATGAGGTGGTGCACGGCGGCCCGCCGACGTGCCCGGGCTCAAAGGTTTCCCGAGGCGATCTCCTTCAACGCCGCGTACCCAACCCAGTGTCGGCGAGCAGCCGCTCAGCGTGGCGTACTCCCGCTCCAGGTCCTTCAGCTTCTTGGCGTCGTCGGCTTCCAACCCGCCCAACTGATTCCGCCCCCGGTAGTAGGTCTGCTCCGCCACGCCCAGCTCACGGCAGACGTCGGCAACGTCCTTGCCCTCGGCCAGCAGCCGATCGGCCTGGGTCAATGTGCGGACCACCTGCTCGGGTGTGTGTGTCGTTTCCTCGTCGTCATCGTGATCACGCCTTCCTGCCCATCGGATGGGGCGGCAAGACTCTCACCCGACCCGGATCCATCAGTAGGGGTCACGTCAGTCATGAAACAGCCCGACGAGGGAGCACCCACCGTGCGCCGCAACGTGTCCAGGCCTCCAGCCGCCGTGTCGTATCACCAGGTCGGTACTCATCGTGGGGTTACAGAGCTAGGGGGGACGATCGGATCCCGAACGGCTGACCTCTAGCACGACGTCTGCACCACGGTGCTTGCCGCCCCGGGGAGGGCTGGCGCTGCTGAAGAGTAAGTAGTAACTTACACGTTCGTGGCGGCTTACCAGTTAGACGCATGGGCGTTACTCGGGGACGCCAGCCGCCGAGCGATCATCGAGCGGCTGTCCCGCAGCGCGTGCAGCGTCGCGGCGCTGGCCGAGGACATGCCGATCAGCCGACCAGCCGTAAGCCAGCACCTCAAAGTGCTGCGCGAGGCCGGGATCGTGCGGGATGAACCCCAGGGGCGGCAGCGGGTCTACAGCATTGACGCAGCCCGCCTCGAGCGCTATCGCAGGCAACTGGACCAGTTCTGGTCTGACGCGCTCGGGAACCTCACCTCGACCGATCGAGAAGAAGGAGAAACCGAGTGACTGTGCACCGAGACGGCACCGTTCGCCACGAAGTGGCGGTCGATCTACCACCCGAGCAGGCGTTCTGGAAGTTCGCTGACCTTGACAAGATCAAACCCCGCGAGCACAACATGCTTGCTGTCCCGATCGCCGAGACCGTCCTTGAGCAGCGTGCCGGAGGTGACCTCTATGACCGCGGGGTCGACGGCACCATCTGCCGTTGGGGACGCGTGTTGACCTTCGACCCGCCCCACACCATCGCCTTCAGCTGGGACATCGGACCCGACTGGCACGTCACCTCGGACCTGACTCGTACCAGCGAGGTCGAGATCACCTTCACCGGCATAGACGACAACCGCACCCGCGTCACCTTGGTCCACCGACACATCGACCGGCACGGCGAGGGCTGGGACTCCCTGCAAGCCGGACTTGCCGCACCGGACGGCTGGGCCCTCTACCTCGGCAGGTACGAGGCTCTTACCCGCGACGAACTGGCCTCATGAGCAAGCCCGATCTGATGCCGCTCGCCGAGGAAGAGCGAGCCGACCTCCTGGCGCTGCTTCGCCAGCTCACCCCGGGCCAGTGGGACGCCCCGACTTTGTGCACCGGCTGGCGAGTCCGGAAGGTGTCAAGGCCGGTGAGACAGTCGCGGTCTAGTTCGTCTGTATGAGCGCCTCCCGACTGGGTTGGTTGATCCAGGCCGCTTCGGGAAGCTTGGGCGGCTCGGGTCGACGGTGCCGGAACCGGACCGGGTTGGCCTGGTAGGCGGCCAGCAGGGTCTCGGCTCGACGGGCACGGATGTGGCCGGCGGTGCCGTGATGGACCGACGCTGGGGTGTGCAGGGCGATGCCGGAGTGGCGGTGCTGGTGGTTGTAGTAGCCGAAGAAACCTTGGCAGAAGGACCGGGCGTCGGCCAACGACCCGAACCGCTCGGGAAAGACCGGCGCGTACTTCAACGTCTTGAAGTGCGCTTCGGAGTAGGGGTTGTCGTTGGAGACGTGCGGCCGAGAATGCGACCGTGCCACGCCCAGATCGACCAGCAGCTGGGCGACCGGCTTGGAGGTCATCGAGGTGCCCCGATCGGCGTGCAGGCTGCCCGGCCGGCCGTGGACGGCGACTGCGTCGGCGATCAGGTGCTCGGCGATCTCGGCGGACTCCCGGGCGGCGACGGTCCAGCCGACCAGGTAACGGGAGAAGATATCCAAGATCACGTACAGGTCGTAGTAGATGCCGCGCTGCGGCCCGCGGAGCTTGGTGATGTCCCAGGTCCACACCTGCTGCGGCGCGGTGGCCAGCAGCTCCGGTTTGGTCCGGGTCGGGTGGGTGGCCTGCCGGCGGCGTTCCCCGGCCTGCCCGGCGCGGCGCAATAGCCGGTGCATGGTCGACATCGAGCACAGGTAGGTGCCCTCGTCCAGCAGCGTCGCCCAGCACTGGCCGACGGACTTGTCGACGAACCGGTGGCTGTTCAGCTCCGCCAGCACCCGCGCACACTCCGCCGGACTGAGCGCGTTCGCCGGTGCCGGTCGGGGCCGGGCCGGTCGAGTCTGGACCGGATTCAGCGTCCGGTAGTGGGTGGCCCGCGACCACCCCAGCAGCTCACAGGCGGTCTTGGTCGAGAGGTGCCCGGCCAACCCGGCGACGGCCGGGGCGATCACCGCTTCGACCGCGGCTCGGTGTCCGCGCTCTCGGAGAGCAGCCCCAAGAGCGCGTGTGCTTTTCCCACAACCTCCAAGGCGGCCTGGGTCTTGGCCAGCTCGCGCTGCAGCCGCTCGTTGTCGCGGCGTAGCCGATCGTTGTCAGTCTGCTCCGCCGACCGGCCCGCGGTGCGCGACCTGCCGGTTAGACCATCCAAGGCGCCGGCGTCGCGGGCCCGCCGCCACTCCACCAGATGGGAGGAATACAAGCCCTCCCGGCGCAGCAACGCCCCTTTCTCGCCAGGCTCAGCGGCATCGTAGGCGGCCAAGATTCCCAGCTTGTACTCGGCGGTGAACATGCGCCGCTTCGGGCGGTCGGCTCGTGGACTCACCACACCATCATCGACCGAGCTATCGGCCAGAGTCATCGTCATCGTGATCAACCTTGTCTCGCCCCGTGCAGAGGGAAGAACAACGACCTCAGGTGTCTCACATCAGCCTGACGCACAGGGGTCCGCGACGTGGCCACTCACATCGTCAGCTACGACGAACTGTCACAGGTGACCACCGTGGCGACCTTCCTGCGCGGCGGTCTCCGCACGGGGACGGTCAACGAAGTCGCCCTGACCCGGTATAAGAGTCTCGACACCGACGGCATCATCGGGCTGGTGGCGCGCAACCAGCGCCCGAGCGGTCTTCCGGCGGGCTTCAAGGGCGGGATAGCGCTGACCGACGGCACCATCCATCAGCAGGACATCAGGAGAGCACTCGGGTTGGCACGCACCATCCCCGAGCACCGGCTCGTGCCAGCTCTTACCTTCTCGCTGGGAGCCCCCACGTTGCCTACCAAAGGCAACGTCAAGGGCTTGAAACTCATCGCCACCGACATCGAATGGACCGTCGGCGACGGACCCGAAGTCACCGGACCCGGCGAGGCGCTCTTGATGGCCGCCGCCGGCCGTGCTGCGGCGCTTGCCGACCTGAGCGGTGACGGCCTAGCCACCCTCTGGGAACGGGTGACGAAGCTCTGACCCGCCCCAGCCAGTGGCCCCGGCCGAACTGGATGTTGGCCACGGTCGGCGCGCGGCTGTGGCTCGACGTATGCCGTCGTCGCCGTGTCCGCCGTGCGGATGGCGGCAGTGTTCAATGAAGGCCAAGCCTGAAGGAGGAGCGGGTGCTCTCTGCATTGGTCGGTCGGGATCGTGAGCTGGGTGTGCTGCTCGAGCGCCTGGACGAGGCACAGCAGGGTCGCGCGAGCCTGGTGGTCTGTGTGGGCGGGCCGGGAATCGGCAAGACCCGGCTGCTGGAGGAGCTCACGAGGCTGGCCCGGGAGAGGGGCGTCTTCACCGCCTGGGGTCGGGCTGCCATGACGGACGGTGCGCCGCCGTACTGGCCATGGCACGAGGTCGTGCGGGTGCTGGACGCCGAGGGGATGGCTGGGCAGGGCCCCGTCGACCTTCTTGCCGTGAGCGGTGTCGCGCCGTCGTTGGAGGAGCGGGTGCGGAGGTTCGACGAGGTGGCGCGGCTCGTGTGTGATGCTGCGCGGCGTCGCCCGCTGCTCGTCGTCCTCGACGACTTGGACGGCGCGGACGAATCGTCGCAACTGTTGGCGCAGTACCTCGCGCGCACGGTGCGTGACGACTCCCTCCTCGTCGTCGTCTGCTGCCGCGACACCGTGGGCCCTCTTGGGACACTGGCTCAGGGGTCTCGTACCACCCAGCTCGAGCTGCGCGGTTTGGAGCGTGCCGCCGTCGGCGAGCAGGTCTCCGCCGTCCTCGGGCGAGCGGCCAGCAACGCCGAGCTGGCTGCGGTGTACGACGCCACGGCGGGCAACCCGTTCTTCGTGTCTGAGCTTGCCCGTCAGCTGACCGAGGGGCCCACGTTCGTGGGGACCGTACCCCGTTCCGTGCTCGACGCGATTGGTCAGCACCTCGGACGGCTCTCCGCGGAATGCGCGGCATCGCTGCGTGCCGCGGCCGTTCTCGGTACCCGGTTCGCGGTGCCCACCGTCGCGGCGATGACGCGTAGCAGCGTGGGCGACTGCCTCACGTCACTGGACGAGGCCGCGCGCGCCGCGCTGGTCTGCGAGGACGGCTCCCCGGGGGACCGGCGGTTCGCCCACGACCTGGTCCGAGAGGCGATCGTCGCCGGTCTGGGTACCGGGCATCGGATGATGCTGCACCGTCGTGCTGCTGAGGCGATCTCGGCCCGGGCATCGCCTGCAGGTGGGATGGTGTTCGACCTAGCGCACCACTGGTCGGAGGCGGCGGTGGCCGGCGACTGTGCTGTCGCCGGGATGTGGACGCAGCGCGCCGGCCGCGAGGCGATGCAGATGCACGCTTATGAGGAAGGCCAGCGTTGGTACGGGCGGGCGCTCGAGCTCGGCGCCGGCGTGCTGGACGACGTCGCCCGGTGCCGACTGATGATCGCGTACGCCGGCGCCCAGTGCATGTCCGCTGACTTCATCGGCGCGTTGCATACCTGTGGACAGGCGGTCGACCTGGCGGTGCGCATCGGCCGCCCCGACCTGGCGGGCGAGGCGGCGCTCGTGCCCGAGCCGACCTTCGACGAGGGGGTCGACCGGGTGATCAGGGTGCTGTGCGAACGCGCCCTTGCCGTCCTCGACGGCGCGCCGGCCGAGCTCCGGGCGCGGGTGCTGGCCCACTACGCCTGGGTCTGCGACCACCTCTCCGACCTCGACGAGGCCAATCCCGCAGCTGCGGAGGCGCTCGTCTTGGCCGAGGCCAGCAGCGACCCGACCGCGCTTGAGGCGGCTCTCACCGCGCACCACATGGTTCGGTCCGGCCCCGACGGTCTCGCCGAGCGAGAGGCGAACGCGGACAGGATGTGGGCGCTCGGCACCCGCACCGGCAGGACCGCTGCCTGCCTGTCGGCGTCCGAATGGCGCTTCGACGCCGCGTGCGAGCGGGGCGACCTCGCTCGCGCGGCCCGCGAGCTCGAAGCCATCGACCGCTGGGCCACCCGGGTTGGCGGCCCGGTGGCGCTGTGGCGGCTGCTGCGCTGCCGGGCAATGCTCGCTCAGGCCACGGGGCGCTACGCCGACGCTTACCGGCTTGGCGCTCGGGCGTTCGGCGCGCTCGCGGCCACCGGGTTTCCGCCGGCGTTCCTGCTGTGGGGCGGGCTGCGCAGCATCCAGTGCCATCACACCGGGCAGACCAGCGAGTCGCTCGGGGCGGTCGGTATCACCGACGCGGATGCCACGGGGCAGGACTGGCCGCTGACCGGTGTCATCCCGACCCTGGTCCCGGCGACCATGCTGGCGGATGCAGGCCGGCTGCGGGAGGCCGGTGCCGTCTACCGCCGGCTCGGCCCGGCTTCGGAATGGCAGGAATCGCCGCACGCCATGCTCTTCACGTGGGCGGGCGGCATCGCGACCGCCGTGGCGGTCGGCGCGGACGACGATGTCGCGACCTTGCGCGCGAAACTCGGCGTCTGGCGCGGGCACCATGTCGTCAACGGCCGTTATGCGATGGCGTACGGCGGTCCGGCCGAGCTCCATCTCGGACGGGCGGCCGCACACCTCGGGCTGGTCGACGATGCGATCGTGGATCTCGAGCAGGCGGTGAAGTTCTGTACGGAGAACGGTGCTGAGGGCTACCGAGCCGAGGCCGAGTACGAGCTCGCCTCGACCCTCCTCCGACGCTCTGCGCCGGGTGACCTCGCCCGCGCCCGGGCCGTCGTGGCTGAGGCGCTGCGTCGGACTGAGGAGCTGGGCATGGCGCCGATCCGGGCCCAGGCCGTGGACCTGCTCGATCGTATCGATGCGGACCCCGCCGGGGCGCTGACGCGACGCGAGCTCGAAGTCGCGAACCTGGTCGCCCAGGGCCTGACCAACCGGGAGGTCGCGTCGCGGCTGTTCGTGTCGGAGCGCACCGCACAGAACCATGTTCAGCACATCCTGGACAAGCTGGACCTGCCGAACCGCAGTCAGATCGCGGTCTGGGTGCGTGGCCGCAGCCCTGAGCGCTCGGGGACTTGAGCCCGGGACTGGGCTCGCAGCAAATGAGTAGGTCGGCTGAGTAGATCAGTCGACGCGGCGCGCGTCCCGCGGGACTTAGCGTCTCGAGCATGAGCGAAACCAACACCAAAACCATTGCCGTGGTCGGGGCCGCAGGCGCCACCAGCGGGGGACTGGCCAGGGCGATCCTCGCCGACCCCTCCGGCGGTTACGCGTGCCGAGCGATCACCCGAACCCCGGACTCGGCCGCCGCTCGGGCGCTGGCCGCCGAAGGGGCCACCGTGGTGCGCGCCGACCTCGACGACCTCGACAGCCTGATCGCTGCTTTCGACGGCGCGTACGGGGCGTTCTGCATGACCTCGTTCTTCGAGCACTACGACGCGGAGCGTGAGGCCATTCAGGCCGCCAATCAGGCCCGGGCCGCCGGTGCAGCCGGCGTCCGCCACGCGATCTGGTCGACTGCGGAGGACACCCGGCGTCGGTACCCGCTCCGGGACGATCGGATGCCGACGCTGCAGGGCCGGTTCAAGGTGCCGCAGTGGGACGCGAAGTCGGAGGGCGACGTGTACTTCGAGGAGGCCGGCGTTGCCACCACGTTTCTGCTCACCCCCTTCCACTGGGAGGCGTGGGTGTCCGGCCTCGCTGCTCCGCAGCCCGGACCGGACGGCGTGCTGACCTTGGCGCTGCCGCTGGGCGACGCCCTCCTGCCCGGGATCGCAGCCGAGGACATCGGCCGGTGTGCCTACGGCGTCTTCCGCGGCGGCGGGAAGTTCCAGGGGGTCACGGTCGGGATCGCCGGTGAGCACATCACCGGTGAGCGGCTCGCGCTCGGCCTGTCGCAGGTGCACGGTGAACTGGTGCGGTACCAGCCGCTGCCGCTCGAAGTGTTCCGCTCGCTGCCAGTGCCCGGCATCGACGTTGCGGCCAACATGATCCAGTACGTGGCCGAGGCCAACGACGAGTACTGCCGAACCCGGGACGAGCGGCTGGCCAGGCTGCTCAATCCTTCGCTGCTCGGGTTCGACGCCTGGGTCGCTCGCACCCGCACACCGGTCCGGACCGGGTAGTAGCGACATGCAACCTCACGAACTGATCTTCGCGGTCTCCAACGCGGGCGTCGCCGCCCGATGCTTGCATGTGGTGGCGGACCTCGGCGTCGCCGACCTCATCGACGACCATCCGGTGCCCGCGGAGGAACTGGCGCGAAGGTGCGAGGTCGATCCAGATGGGTTGAACAGGGTGCTTCGCCTGCTGGCCGCGCACGGTGTGTTCGCGCCCGCCGTTGGCGGGTACCGGCACAGCCCAGCATCTCGGCTGCTGCGCAGCGACAACCCGATGTCGATGCGCGCCTTTCCCGAGATGATGGGCCTGCCGGTGATGTTGCGGTCGTTCGACGACCTGGCCCACTCTGTCCGTGCCGGTCGCCCGTCGATCGAGCTGAGCGATCCCGACGGCTTGTGGGGATATCTGAGGGGGGCGCCCAGGGAACGCGCGATCTTCGGCCAGGCCATGACCGCGAAGGCGGCTGGGGACACCGCGGGAGTCCTGGCGGCGTACGACTTCTCCTCCTCTCGCCGAATCGTGGATGTCGGCGGCGGCCGCGGCCACCTGCTGTGCGCGATCCTGGAGGAGACGCCCCGGGCACGAGGCATCCTGGTCGACTTGCCCGGGGTCGTGGAGGCAGGAGGACCAGCACATCCCCGGCTGGTCCGGCAGGCGGGCGACTTCTTTGTCGACCCGCTGCCGGCCGCGGACACCTATCTGGTCATGGAAGTGATCCACGACTGGGCCGATGCCGAGGCGCTGGCCATCCTGACCGCTATCCGGCGAGCGGCGAAGGACGACGCCAGGGTGCTCCTGATCGAGGGGATCCTGCCCGAGAACCTCGACCCTGGCAGCCTGACGATCGACGTCATCATGTTGGCTGTCACCGGCGGCCGGGAGCGAACTGATGCAGAACTGGGCACACTCCTCGATGCGGCTGGTCTGCGGCTCGTACGAGTCATCGATACCCCGGGGCGTCTTCGGATCGCCGAGGCCCGGCGATGATGCCCTGACCTGACGCCCAGACAGGCGATGCCGGCCTCGCCGAGCCGGTTCATGAGGGTGGACACACCGTTCAACCAGACGTCATCACCACCGTCGACAGGGCTTGGCCCATCCGTCGTCGGCGTTCTCGAGGGATGACGGGAACAACGTGAAACAGCAACCCTGGCTCCTCTCCCTCGACCGGTCTCTCGACCGGCCTGAACAGTTGAGCCGATCGTGGGGAGACCCGGACGCCCTCATGGTCAGTGCTCGACGGCACGTCATCCCACCAGCCCTACGACCTCCTCACCAACCGAACGGGGGCACGATCGAGGACTAGACCTCGAAGGCCTGGCGGTGAGTGCTCACCCGAACGGCGGCCCGGACACCAGTCTCGCCAATCACCGACCGATGCACCCCCATCAGGCGGACGTCCCCCGACGTCCGGCGGCTCGGAGGTGCAGTCGTCGAGGGTCTCTCGGTCGTCGGGGTGATGGTGGCCGCGCTGACGAGGCGGGGGGCCCGGGCTGAGGCCGGCACGACGTCGATCCCGCACGCGTGCCGACCAACAGCCGGCTGACGGGGCTCGCTGCACTCGCGGAGCGCACTGTTGGCTCTTGACCGGGGTTAAGGGTCCGAGCGATACTCCTAACTGTGCTAGTTCAGCCTAAGCGCGATCGACAAGCGGAACGTCGTTCGGCGGCGCGGAGCGAAATCGTTGCTGCGGCGTGGGAGAGCGCTCACGAACATGGGCTCGCCGGTGTGACGCTGCGGGACATCGCTGACCGGGTGGGTATGCAGCCACCGTCGCTCTACTCCCACTTCGCCTCGAAGAGCGCCATCTACGACGCCATGTTCGCTCAGGCCTGGGACGCCTACTACGACTCGGCCCTGAAGGTGGTCGACTCGCTACCCCATGACCAGCGCGGCCGGCTGCTCTTCGTCGCCGAGCACTACTTCGACTTCGCGGTTGCCGACCTTGCCCGGCACCAGCTGATGGACGTTCGCACCGTGCCCGACTACACGCCCAGCCCGGCTGCTTACGAGGCGTCGCTGCGCGTGTACGAGATGGGCCGGCAGCAGCTCTCCTTCCTGCACCAGGACGACCACGACGTCTTCACCGCATTGATCGCCGGCCTGATCGGGCAGCAGCTCGCCAACGATCCGGGTGGCCGACGCTGGCGTCGTCTGCTCCCGCGAGTCATCAACATGCTCGCCGACGATCTCCACCTTCCCGCACCATCAGCCAAGAAGAGGCGAGCCCGATCATGAAGCCACGCACTGCTGCTCTGGACCATCCGACCGCCAACCGGCTCGCCGCAACCGAGTATCAGCGCTGTCTCGATCTGTTGCGTGCCCTCGCACCCGATGACTGGCACACGCCGACCGACTGCCCGGACTGGGACGTCCGCCAGCTTGCCGCGCACATGCTCGGGATGGTTGAGATGGCCGCGTCGCTGCCGGAGCTGATCCGCACCCAGCGCCTGGCCGACCGCGCCGCCGCCCGTTCCGGTCAGGCGCCCATCGACGAGCTCACCAAGCTGCAGGTCGCCGAGCGGGCGACCTGGACACCAAGCATGGTCATCGAGCGGTTCGCGGCGCGAGCCCCGCACGCGGTCGCCGGCCGCCGTCGGATCCTTGGCCTCATTCGCGGCCTCCGTCTGCCAGGAACCCAGTACGTCAACGGCGCTGACGAGCCATGGACGGCCGGCTACCTGACTGATGTGATCTTGACCCGCGACCCGTGGATGCACCGCATCGACATCTGCCGCGCGACCGGCGCTGCCCTGGTGATCAGCGCCGAGCACGACGGCGTCATCGTGGCCGACATGGTCGCCGAGTGGACCGACCGGCACGGCAAGGACCACACCCTGATCCTCGACGGGCCCGCCGGTGGCAGTTGGACCGTCGGGACCAACGGCCCTCGACTGCGCGTCGACGCCATCGAGTTCGCCCGCGCGCTCTCCGGGCGTCCGAGCGGGCTGGACTCCGACCACATCCTCAGCACCAACGTGCCGTTCTAGTCCAGTTCTAGTCCAGAAGCAAAGGCGCGATGAGCCAGTGCTCGCTGCCGCGCCGTCCCACCAGCACTCCCAGCGTCCGCAGCAACCGCTGGGTGGGATCCAGTCCTGGATCTCAAGTGCCTGGTGCACGTCAGTGCTCACGCGGTCGACGGCCCCTCCGCGGCCCCGAGGGCTCAGGCCGCTCCCCGCCGGAACTCGATGGCTTCACCCGCGATGCGAGCCGTCTCCTGCACGTCCATCACTGGATAGACGCTCATGTCGAAAAAGGCGGTGAAGATCGCCATGTCCCGAGCGACCAGGGCGATGTCATCCGTCTCGACGACAGCGAACCCCCCTCGCGCATCCACGCGGCCGACGAACTGGAGGAAGGTCGTACCATCGGCTGGAGCCCACTTGCTGAAGACCTGCAGGCCCCGCGTCTGCGAGTCCTCGGTGACCCCGGCGCGAGTCTCCCACGCCACGACGTATTTCATCCCAACCCCCTAGGACGTCTGAGCAGTTGCTCGGAGACAACCACCAACGGGTGGCGCCGTCAATGTCCACGACTCCCGCGGGCCGAATGCGTGCTCCTCCGGGTCTGAGATCAGCGGGCTCGATCATGCGCCGACTCGTTCGCGTCCGGTCGCCCTGCGGCAGCTCGGTTGCTTCCCGGCGGCGGGTCGAGGCCGGGTCACGCCGCGAGCGAGCGGCTGCGATCGACGGTGACTGGCAACCCGGCACCCCCGCTGGCAGCCAGTCGGACCGCACGCTCCGCGAGCTCCCGGTTGCTCACACCCTTGCGGGTGGGTCGTGGCAGGCAGAACATGTTCCCAGGGGCCGCGGGGGCCATGACGGACGGGGAGCCCTGTTCGCTCAGGTGATCAATGGCGGGGGGTTACGGACACGGCGGCGGCGCCAGCGATGGGGAGCGAGGGGGCAGCGATGGATCTCGGAGCTGGGCGCGCACGGGGTCCCGGATGGCTTGGGTTCGACGGCAGGAGTGTGACCGTTGAGAGCAGGGTGGTGGTGGTGCGGACTGCGGATCCCGATCGGGAAGGAGGCCCGCACGGGAGTCGCCACGACCGGCGACGACTTCCGCCGGAGCTCCTCGCGGGCGTAGTCGGTGTCCAGGACGACGGGGCATGGGCCCAGGCTGCTACGTCACGTCCGAGCGCGAGGCCCGGGAGGGTGACAAGCGGGAGCCTGCGGCGGAGCTACAGGATGCCTTCGACGGAGGAGCCGCAGCTGACCGGCGAGATCCGGTTGCAAATCTGACCGAGCCGGGGCTCTCTACCCGGCTCGCTGACGACGGCAGGGAAGGGTTGATCAGGATGAGTGAGGAGCCCGGCGTGGACGTCGGTGTTGCCTACCGCAGCGCTGTGCGCGGCTGGATCGCTGCGGTACAGGGGGTCGGCGCCGTCTGGACGGCAAGGACCCCGTGTACGGAATGGGACGTTCGCCAGCTGGTGAATCACGTGGTCGGGGAGGACCGGTGGACAAGACCGCTTGTCGAGGGTTTCACCATCGCCGAGGTGGGTGATGCGCTCGACGGGGATCTACTGGGGGAGGAGCCGAAGATCGCCGCCCGGGCGGCTGCCGACGAGGCCGTCGCCGCAGTTGAGGTACGGCTGCCGGACGCCGGAACGGTTCACCTCTCGTACGGGCAGGAGAGCATCGTCGAGTACCTCTGGCAGCTGACCGCCGACCATCTCATCCACACGTGGGACCTTGCTGCGGCGACCGGACAAGATCGCGCCCTGGACCCAGGGCTGGTCGACGCGATCGGGACGTGGTTTGCCGAGCGGGAACCGATGTATCGAACCGGAGGAGCGATCGGGGCGCGACCCGACTCCGCGACCGGTGGTACGCCCAGCGATGACCTGTTGATCGCCTTCGGGAGGGACCCGGCCTGGACGGCGGAGGCTGACTGAGCGCTGAGCGACATGTGCACCACTGAACAGATAGCTCCGTGACGGCCGGGTGCACTCGTTCGTCGATGGCGCCGTGGCTCACCCCAGGCCGTTCACGTCACCGACGCCCGGTTGCTCCACGACCGACTGTGCTCGGGCCCACCCGAGCACCCGAGCGAGGAGCCCTCCAGGGAGCCGAGGTGTACCGCTGCGTCAGCCTTCTCGCCTGGTTCCAGCGGTGGGGAATGGTCGACTGACTCACCGCCAACCGGAGCCCTCCACCACCGCCCTGGGCGTGGCTATCGACAGCCGGATCTGGGGAAGCGCCACGATCTCGGACGCCCACCACTCACTCCGGTCAGAGCGAGTCGGCGCCGGTTCCCGCTCGTTGGCCGAGATCCTGCTGATCCTCATCCAGCGCGCCGACCTGGCTCCGGACCCAGGTGGGGTAGGTCGTCGGCATCCGACCCAGCAGGTGTGCCGTCTCCTCGACCTCACGGGCGGACGTGCCCATTCGCAGCCAGCTCAGGGCGCGAAAGGAGTTACGCCAGTCGTTGCGCTTCTTGCCGGCCGGGATGCGCCGAACCAGGGCCGCCTGCCAGGCCTCGGTGTCGTCACCGGTGTAGCGCACCGAACGACCCAGGGCCTCGGCCCAGACGGCTGCCGACTCGGCGCCGGACAACGTCGCCGGTCCCGAGATGCCGTGCGACCCGGCCGGGAAGCTCGGGTCGGTCAGGGCGCTGGCAGCCACCTCACCAATGTCTCGGGCAGCGACCCGGTTGACGCCGCGCAAGGGGGTCGGGAAGCTCCCCGCCAGGATGTCGGGCAGGAACGTGAGGTCGTTGTCGTAGAAGTTGGACGGCACCAGCATCACGACCTGTGGCGATGTCGCCTCCACCATCGCGCCGATCGTCAGCTTCGGCCCGTACGCCGGGAGCAGCAACCGGAACAGCAGCCGCATCAGTCGCCCGCGCAGGGTCACCCCGGTGACATGCACCCCGACGAAGACCAGGCGGGCCCCGCCGCGCCGGCATTCGGCGACGACCTGCTCGGCGAGTGTGACCTCCCCGTCGGTGTGCGGGCTGACGTAGAGCACTGTGCGGACGCCGGCCAGCGCGTCACGCAGCGTGCCCGGATCACGGAGGTCGCCGAGGACCCACTCGACCGACGGGAGCGAGGTGTCGGGTGCGAGACGGGGCCGCCGGACCAGGGCCCGGACGCGGGCGCCGCGGGCGACCAGGGCGTCCAGGGTGGCTCGGGCCACGGTGCCGTCGGCGCCGATGACCAGGACCCGGTCGGTGGTTGAGGGGGCAGCAGGGGTGTTCGTCATGCCAGCAGCCTGAGCCGGGGTGGTTGAGCCGCGCTTGGGTCGTGCTTGAGCCGCGGGCCGCGCCGCCAGCCCCTACGCTGACCGCCATGGAGGTGGCGGTGCTCGGGGCGACCCGCATCCAGCACGACGGGAGGTCGGTCGACCTCCCTGCCCGCAAGGTCCGTAGCGTGCTCGCCGCGCTGGCGCTGGAGCCCGGCACCACCTCGAGCGCCGACCGGCTGGTGGACCTGATCTGGGGCGAGGCGGCGCCCCGCGGTGCGCACGGCACCCTGCACAGCTACATCTCGGGTCTGCGGCGCGTGCTGGAGCCTGATCTCCCGGCCCGCGCCCGTCCGCAGGTGCTGCTCACCAGCGATGCCGGATACCGGTTGGCCCTCGGCCGGGAGGACGTCGACGCCACCGGGTTCGCCGATCAGGTCCGGCGGCTGCACCGCCAGGTCGCGAGGCTGGAGTCGCAGCTCAGTGGCGGGCCGCAGGTCGGTTGGCCGGACCGGGAGCAGGCCCAGGGATGGCTGGAGGCGTTGGAGGCGGCTCTGCTGCGATGGCGTGGCCCTGCGTACGCCGACCTCGGCGACCATCCCGACGTGGTCGCCGTCCGAACCGCCCTGGACGAGCTGCGCACGACCGCCGAGGAGGATCGCGCGCTGGTCATGCTCGCCCTGGGCGACCCGGCGGGCGTCGTGGCGGCCACCGAGCAGGCTACGGCGCGGCATCCGTTTCGGGAACGCACCTGGGCGGTGCATGCGTTGGCGCTGGCCCGCGCCGAACGCCAGGCCGACGCGCTGGCCGCCATCCGGGGACTTCGAGACCAGCTTGCCGACGAGCTGGGGCTCGATCCGGGACCGCTGATCCGCACCTTGGAGAGCGCCATCCTCCGGCAGGATGACGCGATCCTGCATACCCTCCCCGGCAGCACCGCCGACCGCGTCGACCCCTTCGGGCGCACCCACAGCGATCCTGCGCCCGCACCGGTCGCACCCCTACCGCCCGTGCCCGGCGGGAGCCCCACGACTCCGATCTCAGCGACGATCGGCCGGGAACGCGAGCGAGGCGCCCTCGACGCCGTACTGGACGAGGCCGTGGCCGGCCGACCGTCGGTGGCCGTGCTCATCGGCGAACCCGGCATGGGGAAGTCCCGGCTGGCCGAGGATCTGGCGGCCGGCGCGCGATCCCGTGGGTTCCACACAGCCATAGCGGCATGCTCTGCCGACGACGGTGCTCCGCCGTTGTGGCCCTGGCAGGCGATCTTGGCCACCCTGTCCGACCGGGACCACGACCGCGAGGGCCGGCCAAGAGGCGCCGAGACGGTACCCGTCGACCTGGCCGGACTGCGCGCCCGCCTGGACGGCGACGACGACGGCTCGGACTACGCCGAGCGCGCCTTCGCGGTGTCAGACCTACTGGCCGGCTTCGTGCGGGAACGCGCCGCCCGGCAACCGCTGCTGCTGATCGTCGACGACCTGCACTGGGCCGACGTGCCCAGCCTCCGGGCCCTGTCCCACCTGACCGCCACCGCTCGCGCCGGGGAGCACCTGGCAGTGGTCCTCACCCGCCGGCCCTTACCGGAGCCGTCCGGTGCGCTGGCCGACCTGGAGATCACCGCGGCGCGCCGTGGTGCTCGTCAGGTCCGGCTCAGCGGCCTTTTGGTCGACGACGCCGCCCAGCTCGTCGGTACCGTCGTGGGCACCGCCGCGGCGCCGGAGCTGACTGCGGCCTGGTGCAGCGCCACCGGCGGCAACCCCTTCTTTCTGGTGGAGCTGGCTCGGCTCGCCAGCGAGCGCGACGGCTGGAACGGTGAGGTGCCGGCCGCGGTGCAGACGGTCGTCCGCCGACGGCTGGACCGCCTGCCGGCGGACACCCGTGAGCTGCTGGTGGCGGCGGCCGCCCTGGGCCAGCAGTTCTCGCTCCTGATGCTGGCCGCCGGGCTCGAGCTCGACGCGGAGCTGGCCGACGAGCGCCTCGATCCGGCGCGGGATGCGGGCATCATCCGGGAGCGCGGCGGGGGGCTGGCGTTCGAACACGCGCTCACCCGCGATGCCGTGCTCGCCTCGGTCGGATCGTCCCAGCAGGCCCGCATCCACGCCCGGATCGCGTACGCGTACGAGCGCCCCGAGGCCCCGGTACCCGCGGAGTCGCGGCCCTTCGAGCTGGCTCGACACTGGCTGGCGGCCGGCCCCGTGCACGCCGCCCGGGCCTGGCCCGCGGCCGCGGAGGCGGCCCGGCTGGCCACGGCCGGGTTCGCGCACGAAGAAGCCGTCGACCTCTACCGCGCGGCGCTGACCGCGCAGCTGATCGACCCGCGGGCCGGGTCACCCGAGCGCTTCGACCTGCTGCTGAAGCTGGCCGAGGTAGCCGCGTACGCCGGGACCTGGCAGCACGTGGTCGCTGCAGCGGTCGAGGCCGTTCGGATCGCCGCTGCCACCGGTGACCCCGGTCGAGTCGCTCGTGCTGCGGTGGAGCTGACCCGGCACAGCGTCTGGACCCCGCAGGAGTTCGGCGTGGTCGACGACGACCTCGTCGAGGACCTTCACGAAGCGCTCCGGATGACCGGCGAGGCGGACTCCGTCGAGCGCGCACGGCTGTCGCTGGCGCTCGCCTGCCAGCTCTACTACGCCGAGGACCGGCGGTCCGAGGCCAAGGCGCTGGTGGACCACGGTCTCGCCTTGGCCCAGCGGCTGGACGACGCTGAGCTGACCCGGTGGGCAGCGCGCAGCGCGTCGATCGCGCTGTGGCGTGCCGAACACGTCTCGGAGCGTCGCCGCCTGGTCGAGCGGGAGCTGGCCGCCGCCCGGCAGCTGGGCGACCGCGACGCCGAGGCCCTGGCTCTGACCACCGCCACCGGGATCGCTTTGGAGCTGGCCGACCGCAGTGGGTACCAGCAGAGCCTGGCCGAGGCGCTGCGGTTGGCTCGGCGACGCCGACTGGGCTACCTGCGGATCGCCCTCGGGTGCGTCGAGGTGTCGATGGCCGCCCTGGACGACGCTCCGGGCCTTCCGGCGCTCGCGTCGGAGCTGATCGAGGTGTCCCGCCAGACGTCGGTGGTCAACCACGACGTGTTCGTCAGCTCGCTCGGCTTCTTGACCATGCTCTGGAACCCCGACGCCCCACCCCACCACCTGGACACGATGGTGGCCGGCGTCCTCGCCGGTCCCGGTGTGCTCGCCGGCGACGCGGCCGTCCTCGGGCTGGTCCGACTCGGCCGGCTGGACGACGCCCGCGGTCTGCTGGCCCAGGTGTCGCTCAGCCCGCTGACCGACAGCTGGGGCTCGACCTGGGACGCGGCCTGTCACGCCGAGATCGCCTACGTCCTCGACGAGCCCGGTCTCGCCGAGCCGGTCGCCCCGATCTTGCGCCGGCTCTCCGGCCGGCTGGCGACAGCCGGGGTCTCCGTCGTCGCCGGTCCGCTCGACGGCTACCTGGCCCTGGCCGAGGCAGTGCTGGGCAACCGGTCGGCAGCCATGGCGGCCGCGGACCGGGCGCTGGACCAGGCCCGGGCCTGGGACATGTCGGCCTACGTCCGGTGGCTCGAGCGGCGTCGATCCGCCGGGTCGTGGTGAACGCTCAGTCCGGCAGCAGTACGTCGCTGTAACGGAACGCCATCCTCTCGCGGCGCTCGAATCCGCCGCGAAGCAGCCGGTACAGCAGCCGGAGGACGGGTCCGACGGAGGCCTGCATCCGGGCCGCCGCGTCGGCCGGCAGTCGGTGCAACACCCAGGGCAGCACCACCGGGATCATCCGCGGCGGGTAGGCATGCCGCTCGATCGCCTGCTCCGAGGCCGCAAACTCCGCCTCCGTCATCACTCGTTGGACCAGGGGCAGGGTCTCCCCCTCCTCGTGTGCCAGGTGCTCGTCGAGCGCCTCCCGGAAGGTGACGATCCGCACCTCCAGGGCGGCTCGATGAGATTCGCAGGGATGCCCGAGCACCTCGGCGAAACCCGCCGCGCAGGCGGCGAGAGCCGGGTCGATGCCAGCGTGCTCGTCCTCCATCGCCGCCACCAGACGGTGGTCGTCGCCGGTGCCACGCAGCTGCACGGCGGCCGAGAGCGCCGGCCAGTAGTAGTCGTCCTCGGCCGCGTGGTGGTGGTGCAGGATCTCGGCGAACAGGTGCCACCGCACCTGCAGGGCGCTCCAGGTCGCCGTGTCCCCGAGCGGGGTGTTGGCGACCGCGGAGGCGAGGCCGGCCAGATCGCGCCGGAAGCCGAAGTGCATGACGTACATGCCGGCATGGTCGTGCCGGCCCTCCGCCGTGTGGGACTGTCCGGGCAGCGTGAGCTGGGTGCGCTGGGTCTTCGTGTGCTGGGTGCTCGTCATGTGAGCAGGCTGCCCGATCGGTCTTGGGCCGCGCTTGGGTCTGGCTCGTCCCGAGCCGGTGGTGACTCAGGGATGCCCAACCCCGGTCATGCTGGCGAACAGGGATCCGTGGACGGCCGCCTGCTCACCGGTCGGCTGGTGATGACCGGGATAGGTTCCCTGCACATCGTCCTCCCCCTCCCGGATGAGGGTGACGAGCCACCACAGCTTTCGGCCAACGGCGCGAACTGCTGCCCAGACATGCTTCACAGCGGACTCCGATCGGCAGAATGACGAGTGTGCAATGAGGAGGCGTTCAGACCGCTGCAGATACAGCTGGTCCGACCGCGGGGGCAGGGTCGGGAGTGGGCTGGGATCGAGCCAGCGGCAGCCAGCCCGAAATGGATGACGTCCAGACCCGGCCACGGCCGCACACTCGAGGTCCGGAGCCGTCGGATCATCGGCTGATCATGTTTCGGGATGGTCGAAGAGCCCGGACTGGTACGCCATCACGATGGCCTGCGCTCGGTCCCGTACCTGGAGCTTCTGCAGCAGCCGGGTCACGTGGGTCTTCACGGTGGTGTCACTGATGAACAGCTCACGCCCGATTTCGGAGTTGGACAAGCCCGAGGCGATGAGCCGGAAGACGTCCATCTCCCGCGCGGTGAGGGTCGCCACTCCGCGCGGCGGCGACTGTCTCCGCTGGCGGGTGAAGTGCGCGATCACCCTGCGGGTCACCAGCGGGGAGAGCAGGGCGTCGCCGGCGGCGATGGTCCGCACCGCAGCGATGAGCTGCTCGGGGGGGTCGTCCTTGAGGACGAATCCGCTGGCGCCGGCGCGCAGAGCCTCGTAGACGTAGTCGTCGAGGCTGAACGTGGTGAGGATCAGCACCTTTGCGGTCGGGTCGGCGTCCAGGATGCGGCGGGTCGCCTCGAGCCCGTCCAGCTCCGGCATGCGGATGTCCATGAGAATGACCTCGGGGCGGAAGCGAGCGGCCTGGGCGATCGCCTCCAGGCCGTTGCTCGCCTCGGCGACGACCTGGATGTCGGGCTCGTCGGAGAGGAGCATGCGCAGGCCCGCCCGCACCATGGACTGGTCGTCGACGACGAGAGTGTGAATGGTCACGGGGTCGCTGCCTCGTGCAGGGGCAGCCGAGCACGGAGGGCGAAGCCGCCGCTGGGGTCCGCCCCGGCGGTGAGATCGCCACCGTAGATCTTCACCCGCTCACCGATGCCGACGAGGCCGTGGCCGTGTGGCTCATGGTCGCCCGGAGCCGTGGGTCCGCTCCCGTCGTCATGGACCTCCAGCTCCAGATCGTCCTTGCCGTAGCGAACCCGTACGTCCGCGTGCTGGGCCTGCGCGTGCTTGAGGGTGTTGGTCAGCCCCTCCTGCAGGATGCGGTAGGCCGAGAGATCCAACCCCGGGGGGAGTGGCACCGGCTGCCCGCGGACGTCGAAGCTGACATCCAGTCCGGCGGCCCGCACGTCGTCGAGCAATCTGGGCACGTTGCCCAGCCCGGGCTGCGGCGCGAGATCCACTTCGTCCTCCTCACGCCGCATCGCGTCGAGCAGCCGCCGCATGTCTGCGAGCGCGGTACGCCCGGCTCGTTCCACGTTCTCCAGGGCCTCGCGGTCGCCGCGGTCTCCCGCGGGCATCCGGCGTCTCACAGCCCCGACCTGGAGGACCATCACGCTGACGGCGTGCGCCACGATGTCGTGGAGCTCACGCGCGATCCGAGCCCTCTCCTCAGCCACGGCGACGCGGGCTGCGCTCTCCCGCTCGCGTTCGGCCCGCGCTGCCCGGTGCTCGACGGCTGTGATCCTCTCGGCCCGTTCGTGCAGGGCGAAGCCGACCAACCAGCCGACCGCGAAGAGCACCGGGATCAACAACAGGTTGGTGAGCGAGTGCGTCGGGTCGTTGTAGACCACCGCGGCTGCGCAGGTCACCACGACGGCCAGCCCGACCCGCGCCTGTCTCTGACTGCGCAGGTCCCCGAGCAAGACCGCGGCGATCATGCCCGCGATGGAGATCGCGGCCTGTCCGACGATCAGGCGACCGTCGACGAAGGACAGCGCCGCGCTCAGCAACCAGGTGCTGGACGGTACGAGCAGCGGGGCCCGTCGGCGGAGCAGCAGCGTGAGGATCATGACCACGACGGCCACGACCTCCAAACCGAGGCGGACGCCGCCGGGCTGGTGGGTCTCCGGCCGGGCCACGGTCCCGACGGCCGCAGCCAGGGCCAAGAGCGTGATCAGGGCATCCAGGCCGTACGTAGAGAACCACCGATGCAGACGCCGCACGACGCCAACGTATCGCCGCGCAACCGGCCGGGGCGTCGTCACAAAGGAGGACTGCGAATCGTCGGTTGGTGCCCCCGAGGACGCGGCTTTCCGACGACGCGATGACCCCCTCGCTCGCCCTAGCGTGCTGGCATCAAGCCCACCACCGAAGGAGCTCGCGATGCGGTATCAGGTGTCATTCCGAGGGAACGAGACGCATACACCGTGGGGTGCCCCGCCGGCTCCGCGCCGGATCAGCGGGCACGGCGTCGGCAGCGTCGGCGATGGCCACCGCCACGACTCGTCCCTCGTCCAGGCCATGCGCCGCACCATCATGCACGTCCCGGCCGCGGCTGAGCCGAAACCGCTGCCGCAGTACTCTCGCAGACGCATTCTCGGCACCTGGGCGGCTGCCGCCTTGCCGATGGCCGCGCTCGCCTGGATCGGCGCGCCACTGCTGCACTCGACGTTCGAAGGGCCCAGCGCCTGGCCGCGAGCCATCCTGCTGTGTCTCACGGTCGGCATGATCTGGCAGTTCGTCTTCGTGCTGATCACCGTACGTCGCGAGCAGGGCACCCTCCGGTGGCCGGTGCTGAAGGAAGCGCTCTGGCTCCGTGCCCCCCGCAGCCATCGCACCGGAGGTCGAGGGGGCCGGCTCTGGTTGATCCTCGTTCCCTGCATCCTGCTCGTCGCCGCGAAGGAGGAGCTGCCCAAGATTCCGGCGCCGGTCGAGCGTGACCAGACCCTGTTCCTGCAGTCCGTCGCAGGCCAGGAGTTCTTCTCCGGAAACTGGCTGTGGTTCGCGGTCACGGTCATCATGATGATCTTCAACACCGTGCTCGGTGAGGAGCTCCTCTTCCGAGGCCTGTTGCTGCCCCGCATGCGCGGCGCCTTCGGCAGGTGGGACTGGCTCGTCAACGGTGTCCTCTTCGGGATCTATCACCTCCACCTGCCGTGGTCGATTCCGGCCAACACCGTGGACACCCTTCTCATCTCGCTGCCGGCCAGCCACTACCGCAGCGCCCTGATCGGGATCTTCGTTCACAGCATCCAGACCGTCGTCTTCACCGGCCTGCTGCTCACCCTGGTGCTCCGCTGATCGAAGCCTGAGCGCCCTCGTCCCGACCGTGCATCGCGGGCGGGGTGGCCCACTCGTACCCGCACTCGCCAGCAAGGAACTCGCCATGAAAGAGTCATACCTCCGCGGCTTGTCAACGCAGTCGAAGCCGGGTCGGAGCGGACCCTCCCGGCAGGCCCCCCTCCTCGGGCCCTTCGTGATCGCGGCGCTCGGTGTCGGGGCTCCTTTCCTGGCCCTCTCCACGGTCGTCACGCCGGACGTCCCGTTCCTGCTTGCCGCTGTCTTCCTGGGCCTCGCCCTGCCGGCCCTGGTCCTCACCCGCCGCAACGGGGGTGCTGCCGCAGTTCGCGCCCTGGCGCGGGACTGCGTACGCCTGCCCGGCTCGTGGTGGTGGTTGCCGCTGGCCGGATTCGGGCTCCCCGCACTGACCTGGACGACCGGGGCCGCCCTCGGCGGGGCGCAACCGCTGACCTGGAGCCTCGTCGCCTTCTACGTCGGTGATGTCGTCGTCGGCGCCCTGGTCATCAACATCTGGGAGGAGATGGCGTGGACAGGGTTCTTCCAGCGTCGTGCCGCGTCACGGTGGGGGGCGGTCGGCGGCGCACTGGTCACGACCGCCTTCTTCGCCGCCATCCACGTCCCGTTGGCGCTCGCCGGCGCTGACGGCGCGCACGAGATGGTCTGCAACCTGATCATCCTGGCCGGAGTCGCGACCGGTATGCGCTTGCTGATCGCTCGGGTGGACCCGTGGAGCGGGCGAAGCCTCCTGACCGTCGGCGTACTCCACTCCTCCTTCAACGCCAGCGAGACCCTTGTGGACGCCGATCACTTCTGGGTTCGGATCACCGTCACCATCGCCCTCGGCATCGGCGTGATCGCCCTGAGTAAGCAGCGGGTGCCCGCAGGCTGAGCCCCCGGGGTTAAGGCCATGGCTCTCGACCTGCCAGGATTCCCGCCGATGAACCCAGGCCGGCATCGCTACCCCTACTCGCTGGTCCTGCGCTCTTCGGCGGCGAGGTACGTCAAGAAGTCCTCGGTGAACCGCCTGACTCCATCCCACTCGGTGTAGACGTAGTCGCGCGAGGTGTCGGTTCCGAGGTGGCCGGGCTTGTCCCGAGCGATCCGCTTCATGAGGTGGCGCTTGACGAATCCGTAGTGGGTGTAGAGAAGCGCACCACCGAAGAGGGCGATCCTGGCCGGACGCCAACCTGTTTCCTGCTCGAACTGCTCCACGTAGTGCTCGGCCTCATCCGTGTCGCCGTGAGCGGCCAGGCTGACCGAGAAGAACGCAGAGGGCCGCCGGTCGAGCGCGTCGCGGTTCCTGCGGACGAACTCCACCGTGTGCTTGTCGTGCTTGCCCATGTGGATGGAGGCGCCGACGACCAGCCCGTCGTAACCGGTGGGGACCGTCTCGGGTACCTCCTTGATGTCCACCTCGTTCGCTTCGTCGCCGCGGCTGCGGATGACGTCGGCCATGAAGTCAGCGATCTTTGCGGTCTGGCCTTCGGTGGTCCCGTAGAGGATGAGGATCTTGGTCACGGTCGCCCCCTTCCGTGGCTGCGACGATCTGATGCCGGCGTGATCGCTCCTGCCGACTCCATGATGGAAACCTGCCGGTCGCCGCACCCGCCGCCTAGAGGCCAAGGTCACCACGACAGGCATCCGACAGCGGAGGGGCAGCGGCACGTCCCCGCGTCCTCATGGTCGCCCCCGTGGGACGGGGGCGAGGTGAACGGCACGGCGTTCACGGCTCCAGCTCGTAGGCTCCGATGTCGCAGGAGGGCCCTTGTGGGCGAGGGGCACCACGCTGGTCCCTCGGGGTGCAGTTGGCGGCGGCGCCCGCGTCGATGGCCGGGCTGGCCGCGGCGGGGCGGTGGGTGGCGGTGGGACCTCCGTCCGACGCCAGCGGAGTGAGCAATGGTGCCGCGCCGCTGATGTCGGAGGCGGCGGTGAGCGCGCAGGTCGTGCCGCCGTCGAGGTTTCCCCCGGCGGAGGTCAGTGTCCCGGCGCAGTCCTGGCCGATCGGCAGTGCTGAGCCGGCGATCAGGGTGTTGCGGACCTCGACCGTGCCGCCGGTGCTGTTGATGCCGGAGCCGAACACGCCCGCCGAGTTCTCGGTGATGGTCACGTGGGTGAGGACAGCGTTGCCGACCGAGTTGTTGATCCCTCCGCCCCACGGGCCGGCTTCGTTGCCGCTGATGGTGGCGTTCTCCGCCGTGAGCTCGCCGCGGTTCCAGATGCCACCGCCCGGCCCCTGCGCGGTGTTGCGAGCGATCGTGCTCTCGCTGATCCTGGCGGCCCCGGATGCGCCGTTGTCGATACCGCCACCGGTGCCGTCGGCGTGGTTGTCGGTGATTGAGGAGGCCGACACCGTCAGGGTTCCGGTGTTGGAGATCCCGCCGCCGACGCTGAGGGCGTTGCCCGCGACGGCGTTGGAGGAGACTTCGCTGCGGTGCAGGGTGAGCGATCCGCTGTTGTCGATGCCGCCGCCGAAGTTCGCGACCGCGCCACTGGCCTGGTTCTCGACCACGCGGACGCGGACCAGGGTGAGGTCGGCTGTGTCACCGTTCTTGACGCCGCCACCGTCGCTGAACGCGGCACCGTGGGCGACGGTCAGGTTGTCGATCCGCACCCGGATGGGGCGGTGTCCGGGTGCGACGTCGAAGACGCGGTCTCCGAAGCCACGTCCGCCCCTGACGACGGGGCGCGCGCGTCCGAGAATCGTGAGGTCCTCGATGATGTCGAGGTCCCCCCGGGCCGCGGAGTCTTCGAACGCACCGGCCAGGGTCAGCTCGACCCGGTCGACCGCGATGACGACCGTGTCCCCTCCGGGCGAGGCGTTGGCCTCCATGATCGCGGCCCGGAGGGTGCACCCTCCGGTGGCCGTGGCGCAGATGCCGTCGCCGATCGCTGTGTCGACGGCGTCGGTGTTGTCGAAGACGGTGAAGGCCGGCTGCGCTGCCACGGGCGTCGGGGCGAGTGCCACCGCGGCTAGCACGCTCGCGGCGATGGTGAGGAAGGGCCTGACGACAGGGCTGCCCATACCCGGCAGATCGCGGCCCGCCGGCCCTGATACGGCCAAGCCGCGTGTCGTGGGGTACGACGGGCCACCGGCCACCGGTCCCCGACACCCCAGCCGTCAGGGTCACAGCATCCTGGAGAGCCTGGCGGCGGTCTACGCGGACGCCCTGAGCACCGCGCAGCGGCTGGCAGGGGACACGGTGGATGTGCATGACATCGTCGGAGGGGGCAGCCTGGACCCGCTGCCGTGCCAGCTGACCGCGGACAACCCCGGTCTGCTGACCGCCACCCTTGCAGGACCTCCGCCGACTCGTCGCCGACACCCCCCGCCGACCGGGTACCTGCCCCCGACTCGGCAGCCCTCGATGAGCAACCGTCACACTGTGGTGGGGAAGGAGTCATCGGGGTGGGGGAGAGGGGTCGTCGATCATGAGGATCGCGTTGTTCGTCACCTGTCTGGCTGATGCCGTGTTCCCGCAGGTGGGGCAGGCGACCGTGAGGCTGCTGGAGCGGCTTGGGCATCAGGTGGTGTTCCCGACAGGGCAGACCTGCTGCGGGCAGATGCACGTGAACACCGGCTATCAGCGTGAGGCGTTGCCGCTCGTTGAGCGGTATGTGCGGACGTTTGCGCCGTTCGACGTGATCGTGGCACCGTCCGGGTCCTGTGTCGGGTCGATTCGCCACCAGCACACCCTGGTCGCGTCTCGGTACGGCAGTCCCGGTTTGGCGGAGGCCGCCGAACAGGTGGGGGAGCGGACGTTCGAGCTGTCGGAGCTGCTGGTGGACCGGCTCGGCCTGAGCGATGTGGGCGCCTACTTCCCGCACCGGGTCACCTATCACCCGACCTGCCATTCGCTGCGGATGCTGCGGGTGGGCGACAAGCCGCTGCAGCTGCTCCGGCAGGTCGAAGGGCTGCAGCTGGTCGAGCTGCCCGGCGCCGATCAGTGTTGCGGTTTCGGTGGCACGTTCGCGATCAAGAACGCCGACACCTCGACCGCGATGATGGACGACAAGATCCGCAACGTCGTGGACACCGGCGCCGAGTTCTGCACCGCCGGCGACTCTTCCTGTCTGATGCACATCGGTGGTGGCCTGTCCCGGCTGCGGTCGGGCACCCGCACCCTCCATCTGGCGGAGGTCCTGGCCTCCACCCGAGACCACCAGATGATCACTGGGTCCGGGGTGGAGGTGTCCCGTGGCTGATCCTGTCCTGCTCGGCATGCCCGCCCCGCCCCCCTCGCCGCGCGGCGTCGGCAACCTCCGTGGCGACCAGTCGTTCCCGGCTGCCGCCCGCACCGCGCTCGGGAACGCGCAGCTGCGCGCCAACCTGGGCCACGCCACCGCGACGATCCGCGCCAAGCGGGCCGAGGTCGTCGCCGAGGTCCCCGGCTGGGAGGCCCTCCGCGAGGCCGGCCGGCAGCTGAAGACCCACACCATGGCCAACCTCGACAGCTACCTGGTGCAGCTGGAGGAGCAGGTCACCGCCCGCGGCGGGGTTGTGCACTGGGCCCGCGACGCCGCCGAGGCCAATTCGACCGTGACCGGTCTGGTCCAAGCCACCGGCGCCGATGAGGTGGTCAAGGTCAAGTCGATGGCCACCCAGGAGATCGGCCTCAACGAGCACCTCGCATCGCACGGAATAGCCGCCTCCGAGACCGACCTGGCCGAGCTGATCGTGCAGCTCGGCCACGACAAGCCGTCCCACATCCTCGTCCCCGCCATCCACCGGAACCGGGCCGAGATCCGGGAGATCTTCCTGGCCGAGATGGACGGCGTCGACCCGAACCTGACCGACGAGCCCGCGGTCCTCGCCGCCGCCGCCCGCCGTCATCTGCGGCGGAAGTTCCTGACCGCCCGGGTGGCGGTCTCCGGCGCCAACTTCGCGGTTGCTGAGTCCGGCACCCTCGGCGTGGTCGAGTCCGAAGGCAACGGCCGCATGTGTCTGACCCTGCCCCAGACGTTGATCACGGTGATGGGCATCGAGAAGCTGGTGCCCCGCTGGAGCGACCTGGAAGTGTTCCTGCAGCTGCTGCCCCGGTCCTCGACGGGGGAGCGGATGAACCCCTACACGTCGATGTGGACCGGCGTGACCCCGGGCGACGGGCCGCAGGAGTTCCATCTGGTGTTGCTGGACAACGGCCGCACCGCCGTGCTGTCCGACGCGCACGGCCGGGACGCGTTGAACTGCATCCGCTGCTCCGCCTGCCTGAATGTGTGCCCCGTCTACGAGCGCACCGGCGGCCACGCCTACGGCTCGGTCTATCCGGGACCCATCGGCGCGGTCCTGTCACCGCAGCTGACCGGGGTGGAGGACAACGCGTCCCTCCCGTACGCCAGCTCCCTGTGTGGGGCCTGTTACGACGCCTGCCCGGTCAAGATCGACATCCCCTCCATGCTGGTGCATCTGCGCAACGTCCACGTCGAGACCCACCGCGCCGAGCACCGGCTGCCCAGCATCCAGGACTCGATCCTGTCGGCCGCGTCCTGGGTGATGTCCAACGACAAACGCTGGGCCCGCGCTGTCCGCTCCGCCCGCGCCGGTCGGGTCCTGGGCCGCCGCCGGCAGGCCATCGGCCGGATCCCGCTGCCGTTGGTGAACGCCTGGACGACGTCACGGGACCTGCCGCAGCCACCGAAGCAGTCGTTCCGCGACTGGTGGACCACCGAGCACGAGCAGGGACAGTCATGAGCGCCCGGCAAGACATCCTCGACCGGATCCGGCGTGCCCACCAGCTCGCCGCCCCTGATGCGCCGGCCTACGACCACCTGGACCGCAGCTACCGCAACCAGCCCACCCGCTCCAGGGACGACGTCGTCGATCTGCTGGTCGACCGGCTGATCGACTACAAGGCCCTCGTCCGCCGCTGCCGCCTCGACGAGCTGCCCGCCACCATCGCTGCCGCACTGGCCGACCGCGGAATCCGGACCGTTGTCGTCCCGGCCGGTCTCACGGACGAGTGGACGACCGGCCTGGCCCTCGAGGTCCGTCGGGACTCTCCTGACGCACCGCTCTCGGTGGCCGATCTCGACACCGCTGACGGGGTGGTCACCGGGTGCGCGGTCGCCGCGGCCGAGACGGGCACCCTCGTTCTCGACGCCGCTCCTGATCAAGGGCGGCGGGCGATCACCCTCGTACCCGACTACCACCTGTGCATCCTCGACACCCAAGCGATCGTCCCCGACGTTCCGGAGATGCTGGCTCGCCTGGACGGCACCCGACCCCTCACCATGATCAGTGGGCCCAGCGCCACCAGTGACATCGAGCTCAACCGGGTCGAGGGCGTGCACGGCCCCCGCACCCTCGAAGTCATCCTCGTCGGCCCTGCCGGCCCCCCCCGCACCTGACAGGCCACTCCTCGCACCAGGCGGATGCGGAGCGCTGGCCCGCAACGACCCGCGACCGGGTGGACAGCGGTGGATCCGATGTACGCAGATCTGCGTATCCCTGTCGGTGACGCTGGTCGGGTCGGATAGGTCGATGATCAGGGGATTCGACTCCGGGCAGAGGGGGCGACCATGGCGCTGAGGTCGACCCGGGTCGCGGACGGCGGGGTCCGTGGGGGCGGCGGTCGGGTGAGCCGGACCCCGGTGCTGGCGCTGCTCGGTGCGGGGGTCTTCGCTCTGGCTCTGGTCAATCGTGCGCTGCCGGTGGTGCGGGGAGCAGGGCTGTCCGGCGTGCTCGGCTATGACGATGGCGTCTACCACGCCGCCGCCGTCGGCCTGGTCCATGGGCGTTTGCCCTATCGCGACTTCCTGCTCCTGCATCCGCCCGGCGTGCTCGTGGCTCTGGCGCCGGTCGCGGCGTTCGGGCGAGCTGTGGGTGAGGTGGCGGGCTGGGAGGCTTCGCGGCTGCTGTGGATGGTACTAGGGGCCTGCACGAGCGTCCTGGTGATGTTGATCTTGCTTCCGGTCGGCCGGTTGGCGGCCGCTGCCGGCGGATCCTTCTACGCAATGTTCCCGGGCGCGGTGCTCGTCGAGCGGACCACGATGTTGGAGGGACTGGCCAACCTCTGCTTGGCGCTCGCGCTGGTGCTCGTGCTTCGGCTCGGGTCCTCGGATCTGGTCCCCCGCGTCAGCACGGGCAGACGGTGGATGGTGCCCGCGGGGGCGGGAGCGCTGCTGGGATTCGGCGCCACAGTGAAGATCTGGGGGGTTGTGCCCCTCACCGTGGTGTGCCTTGGTGCGGTGGTCGCGGTGGGCGTCAGACTCGGATTGCTAATCTTCCTGGGCGCTGCCGCCGCGGCCGTGGTGGTGTGTCTGCCGTTCTTCCTCGCCGCACCGGTTGAGATGTGGCAAATGGTGATCTTGGATCAGTTCGGTCGAGCCCGGTCCGACGGGGTCGTGGAGCGCGCGGCCGAGGTGATGACGATGGGACGGATGCCTGGCGGAGGTGCCGGGCTGGCGGCGGCCGCCGTCGCGATCGGAGCCGTGGTGGCGGGGTGTCTGGCGGCCTGGCAGGTGAGATCGATCCGTGTCGCGGTGGTGCTGCTGGCGACGATGATCGCGCTGCTGCTCATCGCACCGGTCTTCTACCCGCACTTCATCGGGGCGCTGGCTGTCCCACTGGCGGTGGTCGCGGGCGCGGCGGTGTCGTGTCTGCAGCGGTGGTTCGGGAGCCGCCGACTCTGGCGGCTGGCTGGGCTGGCGGTCGTGGCTGTTGGGTTGGCGCTCGACATGGTGGCCATGTCGCGAATCAGATCGGGCGACGTCGTGCCCCCGGTGCTGGGCTCGGTGGTGCAGCCGGCACCGGGCTGCGTGACCGCTGACGACCCCAACAGCCTGCTCGCGTTGGGTGTTGTCGGTCGCAACGTCGGCCGCGGCTGTGTCCTGGTCGTCGACCTCGGGGGCTACTCCCATGACCTTTCTCGTGGATCCGGGGTGTCCCGCGCCCGCAACCTGGCCTGGCAGCAGCTGTCCCTGAGCTACCTCGGCGGCGGGCATCTCACCGTGTTGAGCCGGCTGGGGGATGGTCGGTGGTTCAGTGCTCGAACTGATGCGCAGATCGAACGCTGGCCTCTCCGGATGCGGGCCGGGGGGTATGAGGTCCGCGAGCCGGGCCCCTGAGCCAGGCCCCACCCGTCAGCCGGTGCCGCGGGGGCGCCGGCCGCTCCAGACCGGTCGGCCGCGTCGCTTCGGAGCAGCCCGGGCACTCGGCGGACGGGTCGCAGCCGACGTGCACAGCGGCCCGGGCCATCCACGGCGGCGGGAGGTGCTGACCGGGGTGTGGTCGCCGACCGGGAGGAAGGGTTGACGCGAGGGGTCTGAGCCCTTGGAGTCCGGCGTGACCCGGTGCTGACCGGAGTGCGCGGCAAGACGGGCGTGCCGCCGGCGGGCCTGCTCGCGGCCCGCGTGCGGGTCGAGGTCCTCGACGGCAACGGCCGTCCGTCCACGGTCAGCATCGACGGTGTCCGCTCCACCGCCTTCCTGGGACGACCCGTCCGGGTGGGGCGGCGGCGACGGACGGCATCGACGGGGTGTACGTCGTTCGGCCGGATCGTGTGGACGCGCCCGAGCTCACCGGTGCGCTGGTGTCCCGGCTGCCGCCACGGGCTCGGGTGGTGTTGCTGTCCGAGCAGGATGCGGACGTCGTCGGGCCTGACGGGTGGGCGCTGCGCACCTGCGCGCCGTGCGCGACGGCGGGCGGGCCTGGACGATCCTGCGGCCGAGCTGTTTCATGCAGGTCTTCACCGACCCGCGTTCCTACCGCGCACCGGTCGTGGACGCCGGCGAGCTGCCGTTCTCCGGCGGGCGCGGGTGGGCCTGGACGGACGCCCGGGACATTGCCGCCGTGGCTGAGCGGGCGCTGCTGGAGGACCGGCACGTGGGCGAGGTGTACGAGCTGACCGGGCCGGAGGCCCTGACGTCGCCCGCCACGGCCGAGCTGCTGTCCGCGGCGGCAGGACGCCCCGTAGCCCGAGAGCTGACCGTCGACGACGCCGGGGGCCGGGCTGGCGCCCTTCGAGCGAGACCTGACCGCCCTGACGTCCGAGCGCGTACACACGGGCAGCTTCGCGGTGGTGATCGACACGGCCGAGCGCCTGACCGGAGGGCCGCCGCGGCCGCTGCGAGCCTCCCTGGCCGACAGCCAGGCCGCACTGGGGGGCGGACCTTACGAGGTCCTCACCCGGGACGCGATCGACCCGCCGACAGGTGACGTCTCCCGGCGCAAGGCTCTCGGCCGCCGTTCCCCGGCCTCCTCCGACGACCTGGCCACCGTCCCCGTGGAATTCGAGATCAGCGCGACGCCGCGGCTGGGGACGGTCGAGGACCGAGTCCTCGGCGCGGGTGGCGGGACCCGCTCCACTCAGTCCGTTGTTGGCAGCCGGTGCACAGTCGACTGCTGGGTAGCACCTCGAGCCGCTCCCAGGGGATCGCCGTGCTGCAGGTCTGACAGCGCCCGAACGACCTGTCGTCCAGCCGCTGGAGGGCGGCGGTGATCTCCTCAAGTGCGGTCTCGGCTGCGAGCCTGAGCACCGCATCGACCTGCGTCTTGGGATCATCGGAGGCGGTGGACGTGTTGGCATCTGCGGTCAGCTCGTCCACCTGCTCGATGCGGAACCGGCGCTGCTCGTGTAGGGCGTCACGAACCTGCGCCAGCTGGTGGTCGGTCAAGGTGACCGTGGGACGAAGCGAGGTCGCCTGGATCTCTTTGTGCATTGGTCTTTCCTTCGTGGAGACGGTTCGGGTCCGAGAGGGTGCATGCTCTGGCAACTGATGCCCTCGGGTCAGCGGCTCGGGTCAGCGGAGTGCTCGTCCTCGGCGAGGCTGCAGTTGGCACGGACCGGGGTGGCGGTGTGGCAGCTGGCAGATTCGGCCGCTCTCGAGATGAGTGAATCCGCACCGGCCGCTACTGGCGACGGCGAAGTCGATGCTGGGGTTGTGCAGATCAAGGCGAGGCCGGCGCGGGAGTCGGCGTTCCATCCTTACCTCCGTGGCGAGAACCGGGTGGCCGAAGTGGCCTCCATCAAATGATCCGCTTCCGAAACTCAGTTATCTAGTGGCAGACTCGGCGAACTCCTGCGATCGTTTGTTGCCGGGTATCGGCAATGCGCGGGGTCACGAGACGGCAGAACGGGGTCAGGTCATGGCGAAGGCGAAGCGCAGAGGCACGCCTGGACCGGGCACGGTCGCTGGCGAGCGGCAGGTTCCGGTGCTGGACGCCGATCCGGTTGTCGCCAGCGCGGTCAGCCGCAGGCCGGATCACGACGCCTGGTTGTCGATCGTGGCGCAAGCGGCAGCTGAGGATGCCAGCGCACCCAGCGAGCTGCTCGGCGAGTACTTGATCATCCTCGCCGATGCCGCCCTGACCGGTCGTCGGCCTGAACCTCGGGAGCTCTCGGCGGTCCGCCGGCTCGGTCGTCTCGCTGCGGAACAAGGGGTCGATGCCAACCAGGCTGTCGACTTGTATCTGTCAGCCGCGTGGCGGCTGTGGCGAGACATTCCGGCGATTCTGCCGTTCCCGCGTGAGCGGGAGAAGGTGCGGGCTGCCGCCGAGACTGTGCTGCGGGTGATCAACGACGCTGTGCAGGTGCTGGTGGAGGGTCACCAAGACGCACGACGTCAGATGATTCGACAAGAGGAGTCGGCGCGACGCGACTTCGTCGACGACCTGCTGCGCGGCGATGCGGACGTATCGCGGCTCGTCGAACGGGCAGAACCGTTCGGCCTGGATCTCGGCCGCACCCACCAGGTGGTACTCGCGACACCTGCCGCGTCCCCGACCACGGCTGCCACGTCGGCCTCGGCTGCCTTGCCCGCCGCGGCGGTGGCGATGGAGCGCCTGATCGTGGCCCGTTTCGGCGACCGTGACGTGCTGGTCGCGACCAAGGACGACCTCCTCGTGATGCTGATCCCGGGTGAGTTACGAGATCTGGTCTCCAGCGTCTCGATCGAGGATTCGGCCGGGTATCTGCACGGCTGGCTGCGTCGGCACAGCAGGGCGGAGCCGTGGCAGGTGGCCGCAGGCCGGCCGTTTGCCGGTGCATACGGCATCGCCCGGTCGTACGAGGAGGCGCGGGAGGCTCTGTTGTTGGCGCGCCGACTGCACCGAGATCAGGACGTCATTCCGGTTCGTGATCTGCTGCTCTACCGGGTCCTGGGTCGCGATCAGGCGGCGCTGACCGACCTGGTCCAGGCCTTGCTGGAGCCGCTCACCCGGGCTCGAGGCGGTGCGGAACCCTTGTTGGAGACGATGCATGTGTTCTTCACTTCGGGCGGTGGCGCGACCGAGACGGCGCGTCGGCTGCACGTGTCCGTCCGCACGGTGACCTATCGTCTGTCGCGAGTCCACGACCTCACCGGCCACAACCCAGCGGATCCGACACAACGACTGGCACTTCACATGGCTGTGGTCGGGGCTCGACTTCTCGGCTGGCCCGCCACACAACTACCCCGACCATCCTCGTGAGATGTCGACGAGTGGGTCGCCACCGGGTGTAGCCGCAGCGACAACCCGGCGGAAGTCGTCGACCGTGGGACCGGGGCCTCGGGCCAGGAGACGCACCGCCCGAACCGTGCTCTGACCTCGGGCCGAATCTCGGGTGTGGATGGGTCCCCCGGCCCTACTGCGGGTGAGGAGGTGGAGATGATGCTGCCGGTGAATCTCTGGAGAGGCACACGCCATGACAGGACAGCAGATGCGAGCGTGGGCGGTACAGCGTCCGGGACCGCTGTCGCACCATCCTCTGCGCTCGGTCACGATCCCCGTTCCCGAGCCCTCCTCCGACGAGGTGTTGGTCGAGGTGCTGGCCTGCGGGGTGTGCCGGACCGATCTCCACCTCTGTCTCGGCGAGCTCCCGCCGCACCGTGCCGGGACGGTCCCGGGTCACCAGGCGATCGGCGCCGTCGTGGCGACCGGATCGACCGTCTCGCGGTTCCAGGTCGGGGATCAGGTGGGCATCGCCTGGCTGCGCTCGACCTGCGGAAGCTGCCCCTGGTGCCGGGCCGGTCGGGAGAACCTGTGCCCCGACGCACGGTTCACGGGCTGGGATCACGATGGCGGGTTCGCGGAGTTCGCCACCGTGCCGGAGGCGTTCGCCCATCCGATCCCGGGCGGATACTCCCCCGAGAAGGCAGCGCCGTTGCTCTGCGCCGGCATCATCGGCTACCGCGCGCTGACCCGGTCCTGCCTGCCGCCCGGCGGCGTGCTCGGACTCTGGGGGTTCGGCTCCTCCGCGCACATCACGGCCCAGATCGCCCTGGCCCAGGGCGCCGAGGTGATGGTGATCACCCGCGGCGAAAGCAACCGACAGCTGGCTCTGGAGCTGGGGGCGAGCTTCGTCGGCGACGCAACCGCGATTCCTCCCCGGCCGGTGGACTCCGCGATCGTCTTCGCCCCCGCGGGCGAGCTCGTGCCGGCCGCCCTGGCCTCGACCCGCCGAGGCGGCACGGTCGCCCTGGCTGGGATCTATCTGTCGGAGATCCCGCCGCTGAACTACGAACGGCACCTCTTCTACGAGCGGGACCTCCGCAGCGTGACCGCGAACACCCGTCGCGACGCCGATGAGCTGCTCCGGCTCGCCGCCCACCTGGACCTCCAGATCCACGTGTCCGTCCGCGGGTTCGGTCAGGCTGAGGCCGCGATCGCCGACGTGGCCGGCGATCGAGGTTCCGGCTCGACCGTGCTGGTCCGTGATCGGTGACCGTCCCGTGGACGCCGTCCCTCAGCTAGCGCAAAGATCCCTGCCCGCCCCGTGCGTCCCTGCTGCGGATCTCCGGCCCCCGGGTGCTCGATCCGCGCTATCCATTCCCAGCGGCACGACACGCCGGTGCTTGGGGTTCCGTACGGCGTCGGCCGTCCTGAGATGGATGACGCCAGACCCGGCCATCGGCTCCTGGTCACCGACCTCGGCCGGGCCTCACGGTCCGACGGTGAAGCCGTAGCGGTCGCCGGCTCTGGTCCCTCTCAGATGGCCGACCGAGCGGTCGTCCACCGGCAGTCCGACGATGACGGCGCCGGCCGAGTCGTCCTCGCCGGGCGCGCCGATCAGTGGGCGCAGCGCACCGGAGGACGCCGGGCCGCCCAAGGCAGCCCCCATCCGATCGCCGGTCTCCGCGGTGCCCGGCACACCCCGGCTGCTCTGCGTCCAGCCGGCACCCGTGCCGATGGCCTGCACCATCCCCGCGTTGCGGGCCCGGCCGACGTCCTCGCCCGGGCTCCCGACCAGGAAGACCTGACCGCTGCCGGACCGCACGCTCGAGAGGGTCGAGCCGAAGGCGTCGCCGACTTCCGCGGTGCCCGCCATCCTCGCCGAGTCCTGGTCGACGACCCGGACAGCCTTGACCGGCTCACCGGTCTCCGCGGAGACCCGAGCGATCGTCACGGCTCCGGCGTCGGCCGTCCGACCCAGGTCCTCGCCGGGGGATCCGACCAGCAGGGTGGGGCCGCCGGCGGCGCCGGGGTCGAGGTGCACCGATGCTCCGAACCGGTCGCCCTTCTCCGGTGATCCCGGCACACCGCCGCTGGCCTGCGACAGCTCCTGCGGCAGGAAGTCGTCCGGTCCCGGATCGGCGGGTGCCACCAGCACCGCACCGGCACCGGCCACCGCTCCCGCCGTGTGACCCGGCGCGCCCGCGGCGACCAGACCGCCGCCGACGGTCAATGACGAGCCCAGCCCCGCCCCGGCGCTGGCTCGCCCGGGGGTGAAGTCGTCGCCGTAGTCCATGGTCTGGGTGCCGTGGGCGACCGGGTCCTCCTCGTCGTCGATCCAGAACGAGGTGACCCGCCCGGCGTCACGGACCCCGCCGACGTCGAACCCCGGAGCGCCCACGTACAGCCGTGGCGTCCGCGGGCCGGTGGTCCGCGCAGGATCCGCGGCCAGAGCGGCCCCGAACCGCGCGCCTGACTGGTCGCTGCCCTCGACGCCCTGGCCCTGGGGGTGGAAGGCGCCCCGCAGGACGAATCGCTTGGTGCTGGCTCGCCAGGCGTAGACGTACACCACACCGCTGCGCTGCAGGTCGGTGCGCAGACTCTCCTCCGGGCTGCCGACGACGAGCTGGCCGCACAGCTCCGCGTCGCCTGCGGAGCTCAGCGAGGTGACCGCCGAACCGAACCCGGGGGAGCCGGTGAGCGTGGTGGTGATCGGCGCGCCGCGGTTGCTGAGCCGGACCTGAACGGCGCCGCTGCGACCGGCGCCGCCGGGGACGCCGACGGCGATGTCCGAGGTGCCGTCGCGGTCGAAGTCCGAGCTGGTGGTCAGGCACCCAGCTGCGCCCGACGCCGACGGCGCGGGCCACATCAGGCTGCTCACGGCGACGCCGAGTGCCACAGATCCTGTCCGGAGTCTCCGTGGGCTGCGCATGCTCATCTCCTTGGTGGTGACCGCGGGGGCTCTGGCGTGTCTACACCCCGAAGAGTCACCGGGCGGCACGTTTCGGACACCTTCCTCGCCGACGGCGAGTGAAAGACGCATGATCATCCCGGCAGCCCCGACGCACGGGGGGTGGCACGGACCCACCAACCGGACGCAGGCGCCGCCCGGGTCGCCCGGCTCCTATGATCCGTGGGTGTCGACTGCGGTGCTCGCCACGAAGCTGTTCGCGCCGGCCCGGCGCCCCCGGGCCGTCGCGCGCCCGCGACTGGTCCGGCTCCTCGACACCACCCTCGACCCTGGTCATCGCCTGAGCCTGGTGTCGGCGCCGCCCGGGTTCGGCAAGACCACCGTGCTCAGCGACTGGATCGCCGGCCAGGGCGAGCGCGATCCGCAGGTCCGAGCCGCCTGGCTGTCTCTCGACGACGGGGACAACGATCCAGCGCGGCTGGTGACGCACCTGGTGGCCGCCCTGGGAACGGTCGGCGTGCAGCTCGAGCCGAGCGCGGTTCTCGAGCTCGGGGGCGACCCGACGGCCGCTCTCGCCGCGCTGATCAACGCCGTGGCCCGTACCGGCGCGGCTACGCCGAGCGCACAGTGGACCCTCGTGCTGGACGACTACCACGTGATCACCCGACCTGAGGTGCACGAGGCCCTCGTCTTCCTCCTCGAGCACCTACCCGACCAGCTGCACCTGATGATCGCGACCCGGGCCGACCCGCCGCTGCCGTTGGCTAGGCTCCGCAGCCGCGGGCAGCTCACCGAGATCCGCGGCGCCGACCTGCGGTTCACCCCGGTGGAGGCGCAGCAGTTCCTCAACCAGGCGATGGGTCTGGGCCTCAACCCTGCCGAGGTCGACGCGCTGGAGGACCGCACCGAGGGCTGGGTCGCCGGCCTCCAGCTCGCCGCCCTGTCCTTGCGCGCGATCCCGACCCGGTCCGACGTCGCGGAGTTCATCCGGGCCTTCACCGGCAGCGACCGTTTCGTGATCGACTACCTGGCCGACGAGGTGCTGGCCCGGCAGCCCGTTGCGGTACGGGACTTTCTGCTGCGGACCGCCGTCCTGGACCGGCTCAGCGGACCCTTGTGCGACGCGGTTCTCGGCCGGCCCGGCGGGACCGCAATGCTGGCGGACCTCGAGCGGGCCAACCTGTTCGTCGTTCCGCTGGACACCCGGCGCACCTGGTACCGCTACCACCACCTGTTCGCCGACGTCCTGCGGGCCCGGCTGCTGACCGAGGACCCCGTGCTGGTGCGACAGCTGCACCAGCGGGCCACCGACTGGTATGCCGCCGGCGGCCTGGTCGTCGACGCGGTCCGGCACGCACTCGCCGCGGAGAGCTTCACCCGGGCCGGCTACCTGATCGAGGAGGCGCTGGCTGAGATGCGTCGCGGGCGTCGAGACAGCCTGCTCATCGCCTGGGTCCGGGCGCTGCCCCACCCCGTCGTCCGCCGCAGCCCGGTCCTGAGCATCCTGTCCGGCTGGGCCCAGATGATGGCCGGCGACCTGGATGCCCTGGAGTCGTGCCTCGACGAGGCCGAGGCGGCGCTGGCGGCGGGCGCCGACGACCCGGACCTGGCCGCCGGGTGGGCGGTCACCGAGGACCTGCGGACCGCGCCGGCGACCATCTCGGTGTACCGCGCCTCGCTGGCGCAGGCCCGGGGCGACGTCGCCGGGACGGTCCGCCATGCCCGCCACGCGTACGACCTGGCCGGCCCCGAGGACCACTTGGTGCGGGGCGGGTCGGGCGGGTTCCTGGGTCTGGCCGCCTGGGCCGCCGGGGACGTCGGCGGGGCCCTGGTCACGTTCTCCGAGGCGGTCCGGAGCCTGCACGCGGCGGGGAACCTGGTCGACGAGCTGGACAGCACGATCGTGCTCGCCGACCTGTGGGTGGCTGCCGGGCGACCCAGCCGGGCCCGCAGGCTCTATGAGCAGGCGCTCCGCACCGTCACCGGCGACGGCGCTCCGTACCCGCGGGCCGCCGCGGACCTGCACGTCGGCCTGGCCGAGCTCGACCGCGAGCTCGATGACCTCTCCAGCGCCGAGACGCATCTGGAGACGGCCCGCGTCCTCGCCGAACGGGCCTCCATCACCGAGAACCGGCACCGGTGGCCGGTGGCCATGGCCCAGGTCCGCGCCGCCCGCGGCGACCACGAAGGGGCGATCCGGCTGCTGACCGAGGCCGCGGCGCTCTACCGCCGCGGCTTCTACCCCGACGTGCGGCCGATCGCGGCGATGACGGCCCGGCTCCAGATCTCCGCCGGCGAGCTGGAACCGGCTGCGAACTGGGCCGAAGAACGCGGCCTCAGCCCCGATGACGAACCGGACAACCTGCACGAGTACGAGCACCTGACCCTGGCCCGGCTGCTGATGGCTCGACATCGCGACGGGTCACGGTGGGAGCAGGCGGCGCCGGCCGCCACGCTGGTGGCGGCCCGAACGCTGCTGGACCGGCTGGCCGGTGCGGCCTCCCGACGCGACGGCAGCCTGCTGGAGATCCGCGTGCTGCAGGCTCTCGCCCACCATGCCGGCGCCGACCGTGACACGGCGATCGACGTCCTGGGCCGGGCGCTGACCGAGGCGCCGGAGCCCGAGAGCTGGCGACGGCTGTTCCTGGATGAGGGCACGCCGATGCTCGACCTGCTGCGGGATGCCGCCGAGGCCAGCCCGGCCGGTCACCCGGTTGAGGGACGGGATCACGTCGAGGTGGTGCGGGAGTGGGCACGGCGGATCCTGGAGCGCAGCCGACCACCGACACAGCCGACCGGGCCAGAGCCCTCCCTCCCCGACCCGTTGAGCCCGCGGGAGATCGACGTCCTCCGGCTCCTCGGCTCCGACCTGACCGGACCCCAGATCGCCGCGGAGCTGTACGTCTCGCTCAACACCCTGCGCACCCACACCAAGCGCATCTTCACCAAGCTCGACGTGAAGACCCGAGCCGCCGCTGTCCGCACAGCCCGCGAGCACGGACTCCTCTCGAACGAGCCCGGGGGGCGGGTCGGGCCGATGTCACCACCTCGATCACATCATGTGGGGACGCGAGACACCCCGGCCCCTTCCTAGGTTGCAGGTACCCCGGGGCACCGGCCACGGGACGACCTGAGAAGAGCCACCATGACCATCACCCCCCGCACGCTGAGCCGATCGGCGGGAGCGGCCGCCGTCGTCGCCGGACTGATCTTCATCGGCGTCCAGATCAACCACCCCCACATGGACGCCACCTCGATCGCCACCGCCGAGGTGGTCGTCCGCGACAGCCTGAAGGTGGTGATGGCCGTCCTCGCCCTGGTCGGCATCACCGGCATGTACCTGCGCCAGGTGAAGCAGACCGGGGTACTCGGCCTGGTCGGGTACCTGCTGCTGAGTGTCGGCTACCTGGCCATTCTGGGCACCGTCTTCACTGCGGCGTTCGTCCTGCCGTCCCTCGTCGGCACCGATCCCGCCTACGTGAACGACGTCGCCGTCGCGGCCAACGGGGGCCACCCCGCCGGCGACATCGGGCTGCTCGAGCAGGTCATCCAGGTCCAAGGTGCCGGCTACCTGCTCGGTGGCCTGCTCTTCGGCATCGCGCTGTACCGGGCCCGCGTCCTCGCCCGGTGGGCGGCCGCCCTGCTCGCCGTCGGCGGCCTCGTCTCCGCCGCGCTGATGGTGATGCCGGACGCCTTCTACCGGCTGCTGGCCTTCCCGAACGGCATCGCCATGATCGGTCTCGGGTGCTCGCTGTGGCTGTCCAGCCGCCCGACCACCACGACCCGACGGCTCGCCGATCCCGAGCTGCGCAGCACCGCAGGTGTCGGATGAACGCCGTGCCGGTCGCGACCGGGGCCGTCCACCGGCCCACGGTCGGGCTGGCGCCGCCGCCGGCTCGGGCGAGCTGGTGGGTCCCGGCCGGCTTGCTGGCGTTGGCCGTCATCCCGGTCCTCGGCGGTGTCGGCCGCCTCGTCGAGGTGCTGGGAGGAGCCGAGATCCTGCCGAAGGACCCCCGCTTCGCGGCCTCACCGGTCCCGCTGGTCGCACACATCCTGGCCGCGGTCGGCTACGCGGTGCTGGGCGCGTTCCAGTTCTCCGCCCGTCTGCGCCGCCGGTGGCCCGGCTGGCATCGCCGAACAGGGCGGCTCCTGGTAGTGCTGGGTCTCATCGTCGCGTTCTCCGGGCTGTGGATGACGCTGGCCTACCCCCGCCAGGACGGCACCGGCGAGATCCTGTGGGTGGTGCGGTTGTTGGCCAGCTCGGCGACAGGTCTCAGCCTGATCCTCGGTCTGGTGGCGATCCGGAGCCGGGACGTGGTCCGGCACCGCGCCTGGATGATCCGCGCCTACGCTCTCGCGCTCGGCGCCGGCACTCAGGCCTTCACCGTCGGCTTCGGTGAGGCGGTGTTCGGTTCGGGCGTGGTTCGCACCGACCTGATGATGGCGGCGGGCTGGGTGATCAACCTCGCGGTCGCGGAGTGCATCATCCGCCGCGCCGTGGCTCGCGGGCGTGGTCGTACCGGGCTGGTCGGTGCACCATGACCTCGCGGCCACCCGAGGGGTTCGCCGCGTACGAGCTGCGGATCCGCGGCCACCTGGGCCAGCACTGGTCGAGCTGGTTCGGCGGCTTCACCATCACCCACGAGGCGGATGGCACGACCGCCCTCCGCGGCGCAGTCGGGGACCAGTCCGAGCTGCACGGTCTGCTCGCCCGGGTCCGCGACCTCGGCGTCACCCTCGTCTCGCTGACGCCGATCGACACGACCAGAGCCACCTCCGGGCCGGACCCGAGGACGCGCGACGGGTGATGATCAGACGGGTGATGATCATTCGTGCGGGTTCAGGCTGGACGCGCTCGGAGCATCTCCTCGAGCCCGGTCCGGATCGAGACGGCCGCGCGACCGAGCAGCGCCTTGAGCGTCGGGTCGGTGACGGCGAACTCACCACGCCGGGCGGCCGGAGCCCGAAGCGGCACGCGACAGCGGCCTTGCGGAGGCGGACCTCGAGACTGTCCTCGGCGGCATCCTCGCCTCGATGCCCGCCCCGGCCCAGCCCGAGCTCGCGGCGCTGGCCGTGACGTTCGCAGCGGCCGTGCCGCGGCTGCCGACGCTGAGCACCGGAGAGCGTGCCTTGCGGGCGAGTTGCTTCCCGGCAGGGTCGCGGCACTCCAGGCCGACGTGCGCGGCCTCTCGCGACCGGCGGGCAGCGGATGGGCGACAATGAGGCTCTACTTCCCTGATGACGGGAGACAGCGGTGACCGCAGGACAGCCATGACCACGCCGGGGCGGGTCGTGCCGATGTCAGTCCCGGAGTGCCGGGAACGGTTGGGCGCCGGCACCATCGGGCGGGTGGCCTGGAACACCGTGGACGGGCCGCTGGTGGTCCCCGTCACCTACCGGCTGCACGGGCAGTCTGTGGTGTTCCGGACCGTCGTCGACGGCATCTTGGCCGCGCTCGCGCGTCCGCGCCGGGTCGCCTTCGAGATCGACGAGTACGACCTGGCCACCCGGTCGGGCTGGAGCGTGCTGGTCACCGGGCGGTCGCAGGGCGTCCAGCGGCCCGAGGAGCTGATCAGGCTGTGGGCCGAAGCCGATCCCGAACCGTGGGCGGCGGGGCGGCGCAACCAGTTCATCGCGGTGAGCCTGGACCAGCTGTCCGGACGTACGGTCCAGCCGTGAGAGCGGCCAGGCCTTTGGACCCTGGAAACGGCAGGGCAGGGACGGCGAGACTTGCCTTCGGGGACGGAGATCGACGCTGGAGGGAGGACCATGCCGTACAGAAGCCACCCGCCTCATCAACTCGACCCCACCACGCGAACCGTGGAGATGAGCCAGATCGCCGAGCTGAACGATGCCCTGGCTGATCGCTCCCACCCCCCGGTGACCGCGGACCAGGTCGGCCTCACCGGTGTCACCTCCGTGATGCACCACGACGAACACCTGCCCGGTTCGGCGGTGATGCTCCGCCTGCGGTGGGACGGTCCGCCCAGCTATCCGTACATCCACGGTGAGTTCTCGGTGGGGCCCGGGCAGCTGGTGGTCGTCGACCTGCACACCGAGGCACTCCGGCTGCTGGCCCGACACCTCGGGTTGCGACAGACCTGGGGCGTAGCCCCCTGACCCGTGCCGTTCCGGCCGAGATCGTCCGGCGGTCCGTGTCGAGAACGTCGCACCGGCTCCGTCCCGGGGATGAGCGCGCCCCACAATAGGGCCGCACCCCACGAAGGAGACCGTCATGGCCAAGTATCTGTTGCTCAAGCACTACCGCCGCAACGCCGGCCCCGAGAACGTCGTCGACATCCCGATGGACGCCTGGTCGCCGGAGGAGATCGACGCGCACCTCGCCTACATGAACGACTTCGCCGCCCAGCTGGAGCAGACCGGCGAGTTCGTCGACGGTCAGGCGCTGTCGCCGGAGGGCACCTTCGTCCGCTACGACGGTGCGGGCCGTCCGCCGGTCACCGACGGGCCGTTCGCCGAGACCAAGGACCTGATCGCCGGCTGGATGGCGATCGACGTCGACTCCTACGAGCGGGCACTCGAGCTGGCGGGAGAGCTGTCCGCCGCGCCGGGTAAGAACGGGGAGCCGATCTACGAGTGGCTCGAGATCCGGCCGTTCCTGGCCCCTCCGCCCACCGTCACGGAGTGACCCGGCTGCCCACCGAGGCACTGCTGCGGGACCTCGCCCCGGCGGTCCTGGGCGTTCTCGTCCGTCGCGGAGCCGACTTCGCGACGGCCGAGGACGCCGTCCAGGAAGCTCTCCTGGCCGCCGTCCAGTCCTGGCCCGGTGACCCTCCGCGCGATCCGAAGGGCTGGCTGATCACCGTCGCCTGGCGCAAGTTCGTCGACCTCGTCCGAGCCGACACGGCGCGGCGCGGGCGCGAGGAACAGGTGCTCGCCGAACCGCCTCGAGGTCCCACCGAGGCCGCGGACGACACCCTCGAGCTGTACCTGCGCTGCGCGCACCCCGCCCTGACCCCGGCCTCCGCGGTCGCCCTGACGTTGCGCGCGGTCGGCGGCCTCACCACCCGGCAGATCGCCGCGGCCTACCTCGTGCCCGAGGCGACGATGGCGCAGCGCATCAGCCGCGCCAAGCGCACCGTGACCGACCTGCGCTTCGACCAGCCCGGCGACCTGCGCACCGTCCTGACCACGCTGTACCTGGTGTTCAACGAGGGCTACTCCGGTGACGTCGACCTCGCGGCGGAGGCGATCCGGCTGACGCGTCAGCTCGCGGCGGCCAGCGACGAGCCGGAGGTGGCCGGTCTGCTCGCGTTGATGCTGCTGCACCACGCCCGACGAGCGGCACGCACCGACGCCGACGGGCGTCTGGTCCCGCTGGCGGAGCAGGACCGGACGCGGTGGCGCAGTGAGCTGATCGCCGAGGGCGTCGACCTCCTGCAGCGCGCCCTGGCCCGGGACCGGCTCGGCCCCTACCAGGCCCAAGCCGCGATCGCCGCGCTGCACGCCGACGCCCGGACCGCCGACGAGACCGACTGGGTCCAGATCGTCGAGTGGTACGACGAGCTGCTCGCGCTGACCGACTCTCCCGTCGTCCGGCTCAACCGGGCGGTGGCGGTCGGCGAGGCGGACGGAGCTCCGGCAGGTCTGGCGGCGCTCGCCGAGGTCGACCCCGCCATTCCCCGGTACACCGCCGTCGCCGCCCACCTGCAGGAGAAGGGCGGGGACCTGACCGCCGCCGCACGGCTGTACGTCGAGGCCGCCCGCCGGGCCCCGAACCTCGCCGAACGCGAGCACCTCACCCGGCAGGCCGCGCGGCTGAACCAGGTTGCCGGGGGCGGGTGATCCAACCTGGCTGTCGGCCGATCGGAACCTGGTCGCGCCACCCCGGACCGCTCTGTCGCCTGACCTCGCCCGCATCGGTCGGTAGACATCGCCCCGACTCGAGTGACCGGCCGGGGCAGTCCGTCCGGCCGACCGGTGCGTCGTGGTTGCCTCGCGGGGGATGAACGTCTCGCTGGGAGTCGATAACCTCCCGGAAGGGCTGGCCCCGGGGTGACGAGGTCGGCGTCGATGAGAAGGGGGATGACGTGGCGGACGACGCGGCGGGCTGGCAGGCACCCGAGTACCTGCGCAAGGTGCGCGAGAGACGCGAGGACCTGATCAGCGAGCTCGAGAAGCAGAGCGACACCGGCGCCGTCAACGTCGACGAGATGATTCGCCTCTACGCCCGTGAGTACGACGAGCCGGTGCTGATGCTGATCCACGACATCCAGACCCAGATCGGCGTCTACGCCAACGTCGTCGAGGCACTCAAGAATGGCGTCGCGACATCCGCCGCATCCGGAGCATCCACCCGAAGTGATCAACACAACGACGACTTGGCGCACAGGCTCAAGCAGGGCTACATGGATCTCCGGCTGATACCCCAAGACAGCAGCTGGCCGAATCCGGACGGCGGGTGGCTGATGAACCGGGCCCTCAACAAGCTCCAAGAGTTCTGGCTGGCGCTCAGAACCATCGTCGCCCGGTGGCGGAAGCGGCTGGCCGCGGAACTCAACCTCGAGCCAACCATGGCCATCGGATTCGAGATGTCGGTCGGGCTCACACCCCAGTTCACCATCACGGTGAACCCCGGAGTAGCGGTCAGCCACGGGTCCGGGTGACACGTCGCGGGTGTCGAGGTGGCGGCGCGGGGGTCAGATGGGCTCTCGGTAGCGCATCGGCCGGATCCGGTGGCCGCTCCGCAGGCGGAACATCCGCGCGATGATCTGCTGAGGCATGTCCACTGCCGAGCTCGCCCGAGCGTGACCGTCTCGAGCTGCAGGCCGCCTACTACCGGATGGCCACGGTCGGCGCGATGCGCTGGGCGGGTCTGTCGGAGGGCACCGGGTCCTCGATATCGGCAGTGGCACCGGGCGGTGGCGTGCGAGGCCGCCCGGATCCTCAGCGACCGGGGCGGCGGTCCACGGACCCGACGCGTCCGAGGAGGCGGTAGCGGCGGCGACGTCGCGGGCCGATCAGTCGGAGTCGGGCTCGTGTCGTCCAGGTGGCGGACCTGCTGCACTGGTCGTCGAGGGCGATGTTCGACGCGCTCACCGGCCGGCTGATCACCATGTACCTGCCGGATCCCGGGCGGGCCATCGCCGCGCTGGCCGGGCAGCTGCGACCGGGCGGGGTAGTGCTGCTAGAGGAGTTCGCGATGTCCTCGCTCCGCCAGCACCCGGAGACGCCGGTGCTGCGGGCGGCCATGGGCCGGGTGATCGCCACGTCGCCGCGGTGGGCATCCCGACCGATCTGGGGTTCGGACTCGGCGACGTGCTCCGGGCGACCGGGCTCGGTACGGACGCGGTGGGCTACTCGCTGTTGAGCGAGGCGACCCGGACGCTCGCCCCGGCCATGATCCGGTACGGGCTCGCGACGCCGGCCGAGCGGACATCGCCGCGCTGGAGGCGGTCCTCAGTCGCGGGTCAGCACGACCTTGAGGGCATGGGAGGAGGTCGGGTCCTCGAAGACGTCGTACGCCTCGCTCATCTGGTGCAGCTTGAACCGATGGGTCACGAAGCGCCCGGTCGGCAGCTGACCCGATGCGACCATCGACAGCAGCCGAGGGGTCGAGAAGGTGTCCACCAGACCGGTCGTGATGGTCAGGTTCTTGATCCACAGCGACTCGAGGTGGAGCGTCGCGGGGAAGCCGTGCACGCCGACGTTGGCGACCCGCCCACCCGCACGCACCAGCCGGGTGCAGGTCTCGAACGCCTCGGCGGTGCCGACCGCCTCGAGGACGACGTCGGCACCCAGGCCACCCGTGAGGTCGGCGACCACCCGCTCCACCTCACCGGGCTCGACGGTGACGTCGGCGCCGAACTGCTCCGCGGCCTCCCGCCGGGCCGGCGACGGGTCGACGGCCACGATGTGGGCCGGCGAGAACAGCAGGGCGGTCATGATGCCGGCCAGTCCGATCGGCCCGGCGCCGACCACGACGACGACGTCGGCCGGCCGCACACCCCCGTTCAGGACCCCCACCTCGTACGCGGTGGGGGTGATGTCGGACAGCATCAGCGCCGCCTCGTCGGACACCGAGTCCGGGATGGCGTACAGCGAGGTGTCGGAGAACGGGACCCGGACGAACTCGGCCTGGGTGCCGTCGATCAGGTGCCCCAGGACCCACCCGCCGCCACCGAGGCACTGGCCGTAGTGCCCTTCGCGGCAGAACCGGCAGCGCCCGCAGGCAGAGATGCAGGACACCAGGACGCGGGCGCCGACGTCCCACCCCGCGGCACTGCCGGCCTCGACCACGGTGCCGACGGCCTCGTGACCGAGGACCCGCCCGCTGGCGACCTCCGGCACATCCCCGCGCAGGATGTGCAGGTCGGTGCCGCAGATGGTCACGGCGTCGACGCGGACGACGGCGTCCCGGTCGTCGACCAGATCGGGCAGCGGCACCTCCTGCCAGCTGCGCACGCCGGGACCGCCGTAGACGAGTGCGTGCACGTCTGCCTCCTGAAGGCTGTCGAGTCTGAACCGGCGGAGTTCCATCCCAGCCGGTGCGGGGACCGGCGCACCAGGGTCGATGGACCCGTGCCGCTCCGCTGTCCGACCCCGGCCGGGTCGGCCGGGTGGGACCTCCGGCCCCCCGAGCCGCCGGTCGGAGGACCCTGGCTCCCCACCCGGGGGCGCCGCACGATGGGAGCATCGACGCGTACCCCGGGAGCCAGATGTCCGCCACCACGCAGCCGTTCGCGACCCCGCCGCCGAGCGACAGCGGCGCGGCCGGCGGACCGCGCCGCGGTGACCGCGTGCACGACGGGGTGGCACCGGATGCCCCGCCGCCCGCGCCGCGGCCGGTGGTGCTCGGGGTCGACCAGCGGGCGCACGCGGCCGACGGCGCGGTCTGGGTGGCCGCCGAGTGGGCCGCGCGGCGGCACACGGACCTGAAGCTGGTGACCGCCGTCGACCCGCCCGACCCTCGGGCGTACCGCCGGGCCCGGTTGCCGATCGCCCAGGCCGCCTTCCAAGCCGCCCGCCACCTCGACGTGGACCGACGCGTGCACACCTCGGTCGTCGTCGGCCCGGCCGCGGCGGCCTTGATCGAGGAGTCCCGGGCCGCCGGCCTGGTCGTTCTGCAGCGCCGGAGGCTGGGGCCGCTGGCCCGGCTCACCGAGGGCTCGGTCTCGATGGTGGTGGCGGCCCATGCGGACTGCCCGGTGCTGGTCGTCCATCCCGCGGACACCACCGCCGAACCGCGCCGAGACACCGGCCGGCGCACCGAGGCCGGCGCCGTGCTGCTGGCCGTGGACGTCCGCGGGTGGGCGGCCCGCGCCGTGGACGAGGCGTTCCAGGAGGCCTCCTGGCGCGCTGCCCCGCTCACCGTCGTGCACGTGTGGGATGCGCCCCTGCACGGGAATCTTCCGCCGAGCGAGGAGGAGGCGGAGCGCATCGCGTCCGACGCCAGGGTGGGGGTGGCGGAGCAGGTCGCCGGATGCGCCAGCAGCTACCCCGACGTCTCGGTCACGGTGGTCCTGCGCCGCGGGGACCCGGCGCCGGTGCTCACCGATCTGTCCGCGTCCTTCGACCTGCTCGTCGTGGCGCGGCACGCGACCGGGCGCCACGGCCACCGGAACCTCGGCACCGTGGCCCGGCGCCTGATCGAGCGTGCGCACTGCCCGGTGCTGGTCACGCCGCCGACCCCCATGGCCAGGCCCTTGGACCCTGACGGGCGCAGGTCGCCCGCGTCAGGCTGAGACCTCTGAACGAAAAGGAGCTGAGTATGAGCGAGATCCTCGTCGGACTGGACATGTCCCCGGCGTCGCGGGCGGCGCTGGCCTGGGCGGCGGACTACGCCCGGCTGACCGGGGCCAGGGTCCGGGCGCTGCACGCCCTGGTCATCCCGCCCGAGGTGGCCGTCGCCGGCGTGCTCGGCAGGCCGGCGGATCCGGTGCCGGAGCGGAATGTCGACGTCGCCTACCGGGAGGCCGTGGCGGGCGTCTGGGACGCGGTCCACCCGGACGCCGACTGGCGCCTCGAGTTCTACCTCGATGATCCGGGCCCCATGCTGGCCCGCCACTCCGCGGACGCCCAGCTGCTGGTGATCGGCACTCGCGAGCATGTCGGGCTCGGCCGCCTGATCAGTGCGTCGGTCAGCCACTACTGCGTGCGGCACGCACACTGCCCGATCGTGGCCGTTCCCGAGCCGGAGCACGCCGGCGGCCGATCCGTGGCCGTTGCGGTGGCCGACCGGTCCTGAGCACGATCATGTCGATCGGCGCTGACGACCCCCGCACAGGCTGGGCCGGGCCCGACCCGCCCGCGGCGACCGGGCCCGGCTCGCCGGTGGACCCGGACCGCGAGGCGGCTCTGGTGGCTGAGGCCCTCGGGCTGGCCGTCCGTGCCCCCTCGATCCACAACAGCCAACCGTGGGAGTTCCGCGTCCGACCCGGGATGATCGACCTGTACGCCGATCTCGACCGCTGGCTCCCGCGCACCGACGCCGACGGGCGCGACCTGATGCTGAGCTGCGGCGCCGTCCTGCACCATCTGCGGGTCGCGCTGACCGGGGTGGGGCTGGCGGCGGCCGTCCACCGGCTGCCCGACCCCGACGACCCCGACTGGATGGCCCGGATCCGGCTCGGCGCGGGCCACCCCGACCCCAGAGACCTGACCTCGGTCATCCTGAGCCGTCGTAGCGACCGCCGGCCGTTCCAGACCCGCGTGGTCGCAACCGACCTGCTCGTCGAGCTGGCTTCGGCCGCCGCCGGTCAGGCCTCGGTGCTGACCGTCGTCACAGACCCCGGGCACCTGCGGCTGCTGCGACTGGCCATTCGCGAGGCGGCGGCCGTCCAGCGGGACCTGCCCGGTCTCGGCGAGGAGCTCCGACGCTGGACACTCGACCGGTCGGACAGCGACGGCGTACCGGCCGGGAACGTGCCGCGCGGGTCCCGGTGGGATGCGCGGTTCCCTCACGGGTCGTCGGCGACGACGACTCCCGAACCGCCGGGGGAGGACGGCGCCGTCGTGATGATCGTGAGCACCGGATCGGACCAGCCGATGGCGCAGCTGCGGGCCGGTGAGGGGCTGAGCGCGGTGCTGCTGCGCGCCACCCAGCTCGGGCTGGCCAGCTGCCCGCTCACCCAGCCGCTCGAGGTCACGGGTACTCGGCAGGCCGTGCAGGACGGCGTCCTGGGCGGGACGTCGTGCCCGCAGGTCATCCTGCGCGTCGGATGGGCGGGCGGGCAGGAGCCGCTGCCGCCGACCCCGCGCCGGCTCCGTGGCCGACCTGACCCGGCGCCGGTAACCTGACCCGCCGCCGATGCGCCGCCCGCTCAGGGGTGCAGGCTCGGGACCTTCGTCGCCCGGGCCCGGGCCCTGGGGCCGTGGTCGAGCGCACCGGCGGCCGCCAGGATCAGAGCAGAGCGTCGCCGTCGACACCGGGAGGACGAGATGGACGAGATCGTGGTGGGACTGGACCTGTCGGTGTCCGCGCAGGCCGCGTTGGCCTGGGCGGCTGCGCAGGCCCGGGCGACGGGCCAGCGGCTGCGGGCCATCCACGCGCTGGCTCCGCCGGGGTCCTACCTGGCGGCCGGCGGCGGCACGGAGTCGACCGGGGTGCCCTTCGACGGGATGGACGACGTCTACCGGTCTGCCGTCAAGGCGGTCTTCGAAGCGGTGGGGCCCGAGCGGGGCTGGGAGCTGCAGTTCATGCCCAACGAGCCCGGACCGGTCCTGGTCGCCGAGTCCCGCCGGGCTGCGATGCTGGTGATCGGGACCCGGGAGCACACCGGGTGGGGGCGCCTGGTGTCGGGCTCGGTCAGTCACTACTGCCTGAGCCACGCCCACTGCCCGGTCCTGGCGGTGCCGGTGGAGCGCCGCGTCGACCAGGCCGCCGGAGCCGGGGCGGTGAGCACGGGGCGGTGAGCGCGGGTGGACCCGCCCGTTCCAGCCCGCCGCGGCGACGCCCTGAGCACCGACCGCGGGCGGCCGGCGCGGCGGATCGGACGGCGGGCAGCGGACGGAAGGATGATCATGACCGAGGTGCAGACCTCGCGGGCCCGGTGGCGATCACCGGCGACGACCCCGGCGAGCGGCGGGGGCGGGCTGCTGTTGATCATGGGCTTCATCGGCGCGCTGGTCTACTTCTGGACCCGGGCGGACACCGGAGGCGAACGGCTGCTCGCGGTCCTGAAGGCCCTGGTGTGGCCCGCGTACCTGGTCTACGGGGCACTCCGGGCCGTGCTGGGCTGACGCCGGCGGGCCCCGGCCCGAACGTGGACCGCCGAGCCGCGCGACGACACCCTGGACCGCGTGCCGCGCAGGTGCTTGTCTAGAGGGCATGACCCGCGTGGTCGAGGCCGACTACCTCGTGGTGGGTGCCGGCGCCATGGGCATGGCGTTCACCGACGCGCTGATCGACCACGCCGAGGTGCGGGTGGCCCTGGTCGATCGGCGCCACGGGGTCGGTGGGCACTGGCTGGACGCCTATCCCTTCGTCCGGCTGCATCAGGCTTCCGCCTTCTACGGGGTCGCATCGACGCTGCTCGGCCGGGGCCGCATCCAACCGCACGGGCCGGAGGCCGGGCTGCAGGAGCGGGCGCCGGTCGCCGACATCTGCTCCTACTACGGACACGTCCTGAGCGACCGGCTGCTGGAGTCCGGCCGGGTCGAGTTCTTCCCCAGCTGCGAGTACCGGGGGGACCGTACCGTCGTCTCGCGGATCTCGGGGCAGCGAGTCGTCGTGCCGCCCGGCTGCCGCATCGTCGATGCCCACTACCTGGCTCCCGACATCCCGGCCCACACGCCTCCGCCGTTCGAGGTCGCGAGCGGTGCCCGGGTGATCCCGGTGAACGCCCTCACCCGGGTCACCGAGCCGGCCGGCCAGTACGTTGTGGTCGGGTCGGGGAAGACGGCCACCGACGCGTGCGTCTGGCTGCTGGCCCAGGGGGTCGACCCGGGCGCGATCTGCTGGGTGCGGCCGCGTGATCCGTGGATGCTCAACCGCGCCCTGGTCCAGCCCGATCCTCCGGTGTTCCTGGGCCTGGTGGCCAGCACGATGCAGGCCGCCGCGGAGGCGACCACCCTGGAGGACCTGTTCCTCCGGCTGGAGGACGCCGGCGTCCTGCTGCGCATCGACCGATCGGTGCTGCCGACGATGGCCAAGACGCCCACGCTGGCGCGCTGGGAGCTGGACCAGCTGCGGAGCATCGAGCACGTCGTCCGATTGGGCCATGTCCGCAGGGTGGAGCCGGAGCGGACTGACCCTCACCGGTGGAACGGTCGATGTCGCCCCGGACGCGCTGGTCGTGCACTGCGCGGCGTCCGGCTTGAAGTACCCGCCGACCATCCCGATCTGGGCACCGTCGGCGATCACCCTGCAGCCGATCCGCGCCGGGTTCCCCTGCTTCGGTGCGGCCCTGGCCGGGTACGTCGAGGCGACCCGGGACGACGACGCGGAGAAGAACCGGTTGTGCCCGCCGACGCCGTACCCGGACACGATGGCGCAGTGGGCCCGGATGACGGCGCTCGGGGCGCGCTCGGTCGCGGCGTTCACCTCCGAGCCCGACATCAAGGCCTGGGCCGACCAGACGGTGCTCAACCCGGCTCGGAGCCCGGCGGACCTGCCGGCCTCGGCGGCGCTGGACGCGGCCCGCGATCAGCTGCGGGTCCACGCCGGTCCGGGACTGGCCCGGCTCCGGGCGCTCGGTGGCCTGAGTCCGGAGGGGGGCTGACCCGGTTCGCGGGCTCGATCAGGCTGAGCTGGCGGGCTTGATGTTCTGGTTCACCCGGAACAGGTTCTCAGGGTCGTACTCGGCCTTGATCTCGGCCAGCCGCGGGTAGTTGTCGCGGTAGCTGGCCCGGACCCGGTCCTCGCCCTCATCCATCATCATGTTCACGTACGCCCCGCCCGCCGAGTACGGGTGCAACGCCTCGAAGTAGTCGATCGACCACTGCCGTACGGCCTCGGCGTCGCTGGGCTCGGGGCCGACGCCGGCGAACACCGAACCCCACATCGCGTCCCGGTAGCCCCACGCGGTCTCGTCCGGCCCGACGTCGTGTGCGGCGCCGTCGATCGGGTACAGGTGCATGGTCGAGGCGAACGTCGGCAGCGCCGAACCGAAGCGCTGGTGGATCTCGACCGCCGGATCGGGGACCGTCTTCACGAAGTCGGCCCGCCAGTACCACTGCTGACCCTTCGGGTACAGCGCGTCGAACGCGCTCTGCAGCGCCGCGTGCGCCATCGGCGCCGCTCCGTGCAGCAACGGCTCCGGCAGGCTGTCCAGCAGCGGGGCCATCGCCGCAGCCGCCTCCTCCTCGTCCCCCACGCAGGCCCACACCACGCCGCACACCGGCCGCAGGTGGAGCTCCTCCGGGAACGGGGGCGCCGGCGGCACCTGGGTGTAGACGAAGAAGCCGTTCAGCCGGCGCGGCGCGGAGCCGATGAACTCCCGGTACGCCTTCAGGACGTCGGCACCGTCCTCCACCGGCCAGAAGGTCGGCCCGCCGACGAAGCGCGAGACGTCGTTCAGCCGGAAGGTGAACGAGGTGACGACCCCGAAGTTGCCCCCGCCGCCCCGAAGAGCCCAGAACAGGTCCGGTTCCTCGGTCGCGCTGGCCCGCACCTGGCGCCCGTCGGCGAGCACGACGTCGGCGCCGAGCAGGTTGTCGATGGTCAGGCCGTAGGCCCGGGTGAGATGGCCCAGACCACCTCCCAGGGTCAGCCCCCCGACCCCGGTGGTGGACACGATCCCGCTCGGGGTGGCCAGCCCGTGCTCACCGGTGGCCCGGTCGACCTGACCCCAGGTGCAGCCGCCCCCGACCCGTACGGTCTTGGCGTCCGGGTCGACCTCGACGGCGTGGAGCTCCGCGAGGTCCAGGACCAGCCCGTCGTCGCAGGTGCCCAGCCCACCGCCGTTGTGGCCGCCACCGCGGACGGCCAGCAGCAGGTCGAGCCGCCGAGCCGCCTGGACGGCCGTCACCACGTCCGCCGGTGTCTTCGCCCGGGCGATCAGCAGCGGCGACTTGTCGATCATGGCGTTGTAGACGGCTCGGGCCGTCTCGTAGTCGGCGTGACCGCGCGGGATCACCGATCCCGAGAAACCGGTCAGCTCGGTCTCGACCTCGTCGATGGTAGGCATCACCGTGCTCCCCCCAGATGCGTGTGCCGGAGCCGTTCCGTCGGTCGACGTTACGCATCTCGGGGCCGGACCGCCTCATACAGCGCCCGGACATTGCCCGCCGGAGGAACGGATCAGAACCCTTGTCACACGCGGATCGGGGCGAGTAACGTCGACAGGTCTGACACGGTCATCCGTGCTCAGCGGGGGAGCTACTGGGTGTCAGCCCCCGGCCGACAGAGGCGCGTCCTCGCCGCCTGTCCCCACCGCACCACGAGCTGCGGAGCAGCTCGCGCAGACCGAGCGAAGGAGCGCTCATGTTCGTCCAGGTGATCAAAGGCAAGGTGAGTGACCCGGCAGCGGTCCGGGGCGCCTTCGACCGGTGGGTGCGGGACCTGTCTCCCGGGGCGACGGGCTGGCTGGGCAGCACGTCCGGGGTGACCGACGACGGGACCATGATCACGTTGGCCCGTTTCGACACCGAGGAGCACGCCCGCCGCAACAGCGACCGTGCCGAGCAGGGCCAGTGGTGGGCCGAGACCGAGCAGCTGTTCGACGGCGACGTGACCTTCGCGGACAGCGTGGACGTCGACACCGACCTCGTCGCCGACCCGGACACCGCCGGCTTCGTCCAGGTCATGCAGGGTGAGGTCAGCGACCCCGACCGGGCGCGTGAGCTGATGCGCGCCGAGCCGAACGACCGCAGCGCCCGCCCGGACATCCTCGGCACCGTGTCCGTCGGCCACGACGGCGGCCGATGGACCATGGCGGCCTACTTCACCTCCGAGAGCGACGCCCGCCGCGCCGAGGCGCAGCCGCCGCCGCCGGAGATGGCCGCCCTGATGGAGGAGCTGCAGGGCATGACGGTGGGCGAGGTCAGCTACTACGACCTCCGCGACCCGTGGCTGGTCTCGGCCCCGACAGCGGGGTGAGCGCAGGACCCGGACCGGCCGGGTCAGCCCTCCAGCTCGGGCTGCTGGTGCGCATCGGTGAGCAGGCCGAGGGACTCCAGCTGCTCGGCCATCTCCGCTCCGTCGTAGCCGTAGAGCCACGGCACCGGTGACTCGCTGCCTGCCGAGCTGGTGCGCGCCGAGCTCCCGGCGAGGACCGCCTCGCCGGGAGTCAGCTGGCGGATGCAAACCGCGAGCGTCTGCTCGGGGTGGGCGGACACGAACTCGGAGTAGATCTCCTCGTCGTGCTGGCCGTCGTCGCCGACCAGCAGCCATCGGATCTCGGGAAACTCCCGAGCGAGCCGCTCCAGGTTCGACTGCTTGTGGTCGCGTCCACTGCGGAACCAGCGGTCCGCGGTCGGGCCCCAGTCGGTGAGCAGCAGCGGTCCCCTGGGGTAGAGGTTCCGGGACAGGAAGCGGGTCAGCGTGGGGGCGACGTTCCAGGCGCCGGTGGACAGGTAGATCACCGGGGTGTGCTGGTGCAGGGCGGTGAGCCGCTCGTAGAGCACCGGCATCCCCGGCGTGGTGGTGCGCGCGTGCTCGTTGACCACGAACGTGTGCCAGGCCGCCAGGAACGGACGCGGCAGCGCGGTCACCATCACGGTGTCGTCGATGTCGGAGACGATCCCGAACCGCGCGCTCGGGTCGACGACGTAGACGTGGGTGGTGGTGGCAGCCGAGCCCTCGGAGCTCAAGCTGCACCTCGTGCCAGCCGGGGGACAGCTCGGTCTCGATCACGGTGTCGACGATCCCGCTCGTGTCGGCCGTCACCTGGACGGTCTGGTCCTCGATGCGGACGTCGACCACGGCCCGTTCGACCGGCACCGCCGTGAAGCTGCGCCAGCCCCGGGAGCCGGTCGGTTCCTGGTTCTGCGGGGTCTCCTCCGCACGGGCCAGCAGCACCCGGGCCAGCAGGCGCACCCAGCTCGCCGACCCGTAACCGGTGTAGCCGATCACCATGGGTCGTTGACCTGCGGTGCGCGCGCGCTTGGCTCGCCAGCGCATGATCGCGATGTCGACCCGCGCGGCCCGGTGCAGATCGGGTCGGTTCATGGGCCCCACTCTGTCAGACCGGGGTCCGCTCACTCGCCGCCGTTGCGACGCAGCACCTCGCTGAGCCGTTCGGCCGCAGCGATGACGGCCGGGGCATGCAGCCGACCGGGCTGGCGGGACAGCCGCTCGATCGGCCCCGAGACGCTGACCGCGGCGATCACCTTGCCGGACGGGGATCGCACCGGCGCCGACACCGACGCCACGCCGGGCTCCCGCTCGCCCACGGAGTGGGCCCAGCCGCGCCGGCGGACGGCGGCCAGCGCCACCGCGGAGTAACGGCTGCCGCGCAGCCCGCGCTGCATGCGGTCCGGCTCCTCCCAGGCCAGCAGCACCTGGGCAGCAGACCCGGCGCTCATGGTCAGCTGGGTGCCGACCGGGACGGTGTCCCGCAGGCCGGACATCCGCTCCGCCGTCGCGACGCAGACCCGGAAGTCGCCTTGCCGGCGGAACATCTGGGCCGATTCGCCCGTGATGTCCCGCAGCCGGGCCAGCACCGGTCCGGCGGTGGCCAGTAGCCGGTCCTCGCCGGCGGCCGAGGCCAGCTCCCCGAGCCGTGGCCCGAGGATGAACCGACCCTGGAGATCGCGGGTGACCAGCCGGTGGTGCTCGAGCGCTACGGCGAGCCGGTGCGCCGTCGGGCGGGCCAGGCCGGTGGCCGAGACCAGACCGGCCAGGGTGGTGGGTCCCGTCTCGAGCGCACCCAGCACGAGGGCGGCTTTGTCCAGCACGCCCACACCGCTAGAGTTGTCCATGCCTTGATACTGCCGTCTCGAATTCTGATATGCAAGTCAGGATCAGTAGCGCAGGCGTGCGGTTCGGCGGAGCGTCGAGGACGTCACCGCGACAGGCGGTCCCGAGCGGCGCAACGGGCGGACGGTCACAACACCGAGGGTGAGGAAGCGAGCGGTCATGGGCAGGACACTGAGCGAGAAGGTGTGGGATGCGCACGTGGTGCGGTCGGCCGACGGCGAACCCGACCTGATCTTCATCGACCTGCACCTGGTGCACGAGGTGACCAGCCCACAGGCCTTCGACGGGCTCCGTCAGGCAGGTCGACCGGTACGCCGGCCCGACCTGACCATGGCCACCGAGGACCACAACACCCCGACCCTCGACATCGACCAGCCGATCGCTGACCCTGTGTCGCGGACACAGGTGGACACCCTGCGCAAGAACGCGGAGGACTTCGGGGTCCGGATCCACAGCCTCGGCGACATCGACCAGGGCATCGTGCACATCATCGGGCCGCAGCTGGGGCTCACCCAGCCCGGCCTGACGGTGGTCTGCGGCGACTCGCACACCTCGACCCACGGCGCCTTCGGAGCCATGGCGTTCGGCATCGGCACCTCCGAGGTCGAGCACGTGCTCGCCACCCAGACGCTGCCGCAGGCCAAGCCCAAGACCATGGCCGTCAACATCAACGGCGACCTGCCGCCCGGGGTGACCGCCAAGGACGTTGTGCTGGCGCTGATCGCCAAGGTGGGGACCGGCGGTGGGCAGGGCTACATCGTCGAGTACCGCGGCTCCACGATCGAGTCCCTTTCCATGGAGGGGCGGATGACGATCTGCAACATGAGCATCGAGTGGGGCGCGAAGGCGGGCCTGATCGCGCCGGACGAGACCACGTTCGCCTACGTCCGGGGCCGTCCGCACGCGCCGGAGGGTGCCGACTGGGACTCGGCCGTGGAGTACTGGCGGACTCTGCGCACCGATCCCGACGCCCGGTTCGACGCCGAGGTCGATCTGGACGCCACACAGCTCACCCCGTTCGTCACCTGGGGGACCAACCCCGGTCAGGGGGTGCCGCTCGGGGCGAGCGTGCCCGACCCGGAGACCTTCCCCGAGGAGGGCGACCGGACCGCGGCCAGCAAGGCGCTGGAGTACATGGCCCTGACTCCGGGCACGCCGATGCGCGACATCGGTGTGGACACGGTGTTCCTGGGTTCCTGCACCAACGGCCGAATCGAGGACCTGCGCGCGGCCGCTGACGTGATCAAGGGCCGTCGGGTGGCCGACAGCGTGCGGATGCTGGTCGTGCCGGGATCGGCCCGGGTCCGGCTGCAGGCCGAGGACGAGGGTCTGGACATCGTGTTCAAGGAGGCCGGGGCGGAATGGCGCGCCGCCGGTTGCTCGATGTGCCTGGGGATGAACCCCGACCAGCTGGCGCCGGGTGAGCGTGCCGCCTCGACCTCCAACCGCAACTTCGAAGGTCGGCAGGGCAAGGGTGGCCGTACCCACCTCGTGTCCCCACCGGTGGCGGCGGCGACGGCGGTCCGCGGGCGACTCAGCGCCCCGGCCGACCTCTGAGCCGGCGGATCCGTAAGCGGACAAGCGATTCACCGGGTACCCGCAGAGCAGAAGTGAAGCAGAAGTGAGGCAGGAGTGAAGATGGACACGTTCAGCAGTCATACCGGTACAGCCCTCCCGCTGCGGCGCAGCAACGTCGACACCGACCAGATCATCCCTGCCGTCTACCTGAAGCGGGTGACCAAGACCGGCTTCGAGGACGGGCTGTTCGCCGCCTGGCGCAACGACCCCGACTTCGTCCTGAACCGGCCGGAGTACGCCGGGGCGACGATCCTGGTTCCGGGCCCGGACTTCGGTACCGGGTCCTCGCGCGAGCACGCCGTGTGGGCGCTGCAGAACTACGGGTTCCAGGTGGTGATCGGCGCCCGGTTCGGGGACATCTTCCGCGGCAACGCCGGCAAGGCAGGGCTGCTGGTGGCGGTCGTGGACCAGAAGATCATCGAGGAGCTGTGGGAGTTCATCGAGGCGGACCCCAGCCGGTCGCTCACCGTCGACCTCGTCGAGCAGACCATCTCCGCCGACGGGTTCGCGACCGACTTCGAGATCGATCCCTACACGCGCTGGCGGCTGCTCGAAGGCCTCGACGACATCGGTCTCACCCTGCGCCACGTTGATCAGATCGACGCGTTCGAGCGGCAACGCCCGGCTTTCCTTCCGAGAACGCTGCCCGCCAAGGTGGCCAGCAGCTGATTCCGGGGGAGCAGCCCGGGGTCCCGGCGGGCTCAGATTTCCTTGACGACATGGGGAAACACACCTGACGGTATTTGTCTGGGACCCCCGTGTTCTCTAGCGTGTGCAGTGCAGGCGTGACATGCGGCTGCCCGGGAGCCACCATGATGGCCACCAGTGAGCCAGCACAGGCAGAAGAAGGGAAGCCGTGAACAAGGCAGAGTTGATCGAGGAGCTCTCCAAGCACTACGACGGCAACAAGGCTGAGGCATCCAGGGCACTGAACGCCGTGGTCCAGACGATCACGTACCAGACGGCTTCCGGGCAGAAGGTGTCGATCACCGGCTTCGGCGTCTTCGAGAAGGTGGCGCGCGCGGCCCGGATGGTGCGGAACCCGAGGACCGGAGAACGCAAGCGGGCCAAGGCCACCGCCGTCCCGCGGTTCCGGGCCGGCTCGGATCTGAAGGCGTTCGTCTCCGGTGCCAAGAAGGTGCCGAAGCCGGCCAAGAAGGCGGCCCCCGCCACCCGGTCCGCCGCGACCAAGACCACAGCCACCAAGGCCCCCGCGACGAAGGCGGCAGCGACCAAGGCCCCGGCCACCAAGAGCACGGCCACCAAGAGCACGGCCACCAAGAGCACGGCCACCAAGAGCACGGCCACCAAGAGCACGGCCACGAAGGCGACCAAGGCGCCGGCGAAGAAGACGACCAGCCGCGCTGCGGCCGTCAAGACCCCGGCCAAGACGACGGCGAAGAAGGCCCCGGCAGCGAAGTCGACGGCGGCGAAGTCCACGGCCAAGACCACCAAGGCCGCGCCGACCAAGAGTGTGCCCGCCAAGAAGACCGCGGCCGTGACCACGGGCGCGCCCGCGAAGAAGGCGAGCGCGGCCACGGCCAAGAGGACGACCACAGCGGCCCGGAAGGCCACCAAAGGCTGACCGGCCAGAGATCACGCGCACGCAGCGACCGGGCGGACCTGAGGGTCCGTCCGGTCTTGTTTCGGGACCGCTCAGCCCCCTCGCTTGCGGGCCGGGGCCAGACGTGCGACCAGATCGGGCGCCGCGGCCAGCACCTGTGAGGTGGCGGCGCCGACCCCGATCCGGTACGCCACCGCCAGGTCCTGCTCGGTGTCCACGTCGCAGCGCGCCGACTGCAGCGCCCCGGAGTCGACGTGCTCCAATCGCCGGGCTCCGGACCGCTCATGCCGCTCTGCGGAGTCGCCCTGGAACAAGGGATCCAGGGCGAGACCGCGGGCCAGCAGCATCGTGGTGCCGCTGCCGGCCCGGTCGGCCAGGAACCACCGCCCGCGGTCCGCGGCGATGCTCAGCACCAGCCGGACCGCGGCGGGGCGCAGGGCGGGGAGGTCGCCCACGCAGGCCAGCACGTCGGCCACGCCACCGGCTCGGAGCGCCCGGTCGCCGGCCCGGAGAGCGGCGTTCATCCCGCCGGGCCCGTTCTCGCGCAGGACCGTGGCCCGGATGCCGGCGCCGGCCAGCCGCTCCTCGACGTCGGACAGGTCGGTGACGACCCACACCTCGGCCAGCACCTGCGACAGGGCCGCCAGGGTGTCGACCGCCATCGCCCAGGCCAATCGGTGGCGGGTGGTCGGTGTCACCGTCGCCAGCCGGGACTTCACCTGGTCACCGGCCTTGAGAGCCACCAGGCCGATCGTGGACGGCACGAGCGCGGTCCCGGTGTCCATGATCGTTCGATGCTGCCACGATCCCGTAGGGTGATTCCACTTCGTCCCACCCTGCGCCGCACGAGGGTGCCTCGACGCCGGACCACCGTGACCCAGTGAGGTGCCATGTCCGACCAACCGGTCGCGAGCCGAGGCTCCCGTGCGGGTCGGCTGGCCGAGGTGAACACCGAGCCCACCGAACCCGCCATCATCCGCGTGGTGACCCTGCTCAACGCCGTCATGCGGCCCTTCACCCGACGGGACTGGCGACGGACCGAGCGGATCCCGCAGACCGGGGGCGTGGTGTTCGCAGTCAACCACATCTCCAACGTGGACCCGCTGGCCGTCGGGCAGTTCCTGGCCTACTCGGGCCGGTGGCCCCGTTACCTGGCCAAAGCCAGCCTGTTCCGGGTGCCGCTGCTCGGCCAGGTCCTCCGGGCGTGTGGACAGATTCCGGTGCAACGCAACAGTCGCGCGGCCGGCCATGCGCTCCGGGAGGCGGTCACGGCCGTGGCCGCCGGTCGAGCGATCGTTGTGTACCCCGAGGGGACGATCACGCTGGATCCCGACCTGTGGCCGATGGAGGGGAAGACCGGCGCCGCGCGGATCGCGCTGGAGGCGCGCTGCCCGGTGATCCCGATCGGGCAGTGGGGAGCGCAGGAGATCATGTACGGCAAGCGGATCCACCTTCCGCGGTTGTGGCCGCCCAAGACGCTCCATCTCCTGGTGGGGGACCCGGTGCCGCTGGACGACCTGCGCGCCCAGACCCCGACGAGTCTGGTTCTGACCGAGGCCACCGACCGGATCATGACGGCGATCACCGCGCTGGTCGCCGAGCTACGGGAGGCCGACCCACCCGCCCGGCGCCTCGATCCGCGGTCCGCCGGACCGGACGCCGGCGAGGGCGGGCGATGAGCCGGGTCGCCGTGATGGGCTCGGGGTCGTGGGGGACCGCCTTCGCGCTGGTGCTGTCCGACGCCGGCCAGGACGTCACCCTCTGGGCCCGCCGGCCCGAGCTCGCCGCCGCGATCACCCGCGACCACCACAATCCCGACTACTTCCCCGACATCGGCCTGCCCGAGAGCATCGTCGCCGTCAGCGACCCGGACGAGGCGATGGCCGGCAGCGAGTTCGTGGTGCTGGCAGTGCCCTCGCAGTCGTTGCGGGTCAACCTGAGCGGCTGGCGGATCCCTCGCGACGCGGTGGTGGTGAGCCTGGCCAAGGGGATCGAGCTGGGCACCGGTCTGCGGATGAGCCAGGTGATCGCGCAGGCGGCCGCCGTCCCCCCGGACCGGCTGGCGGTGGTGACCGGTCCGAACCTGGCGCGGGAGATCGCCGAGCGTCAGCCCTCGGCCAGCGTGGTGGCCAGCGCCGCCGACGACACGGCCACCGCCCTGCAGACGCTCTGCCACACCAGCCGCTTCCGCGCCTACACCAACAGCGACGTGATCGGGTGCGAGCTGGCCGGGGCCACCAAGAACGTCATCGCCCTCGCCGTCGGGATGGCGGTCGGACTCGGGTTCGGCGCCAACGCAACGGCCTCGGTGATCACCCGAGGTCTGGCGGAGACGACCCGGCTGGGTCTGGCGATGGGCGCCGACCCGTACACGTTCAGTGGGCTGGCCGGGCTCGGTGACCTGGTGGCGACCTGCTCCTCCCCGCTGTCCCGGAACCGGACCTTCGGCGAGGAGCTGGGCCGGGGGCGGACGGTCGCCGAGATCACCGCCTCCACCCGGCAGGTGGCCGAGGGCGTCAAGTCCTGCGCGTCCATCCAGGATCTCTCTCACTCCGTCGGGGTGGAGATGCCGATCGTCGACGCGGTCGCCGCGGTGATCAGCGAGCGCATCACCCCGGCGGAGATGATCACCGCGCTGATGTCGCGGTCGGCCAAGCCCGAACGGTACTGACCGCAGCCGGTCCACCGACCCAGCGCCGGCCCGGAAGCCGGGGGCCGTGCCCGATGCCCGGGGCCTGCCTCCGCGGCGGCGCGCACAATGGGTCCAGGCAGCGAGTCGAGGAGTCGGCATGTCAGCGCGGATGGAGAAGGCCAGGTTCGTCCGGGACTACCTGCGGGAGCGGGGGCGGACTCTGTACGGGGCCTACCTCCGCAGGGACCCGTTGTGCCGCGTGCACCTGCGGTGGGGCCGGGAGGACCCGTACCCGATCTACACGCAGATCCGGGCCCGCGGCCGCCTCATCCGGTCCACCGCCGGACCGTGGGTCACCGCCGACCACGCGACCTGTCACCACGTGCTGCGGTCCCGCGCGTTCGGCGCGGCAGCCACCGCCGACCCCGAGGAGACGCGCCGGCCGGTGCAGACCCCGCAGCTGTCGTTCCTGGAGATGAACCCGCCCGACCACACCCGCCTGCGCCGGCTGGTGCTGCCGGCGTTCAGCCCCCGGAGCGTGGCCGGCTTCGACCCGGTGGTCACCGAGATCGTCGAGCGGCTGCTGGACGACGTCGCGCCGGGGAAGAGCTTCGATCTGGTCAGCACGCTGGCTGCGCCGATGCCCATCGCCGTGATCACCGCGCTGCTCGGCGTGCCCGACGCCAGCGCCGACGAGTTCGCCGAGTACGGCACGACCTTCGGCAGCGCCCTCGGCGGTCTGCAGTCGATGGCCCACGCCGCGGAGCTGATGAAGGCCCAACGCCAGCTGGAGCGACTGTTCACGCGCCTGTTCGAGGTGAAGCGCCGGGACCCGGGCGAGGACGTGATCAGCCGGATCGTGCACGCCCCCGACGACCAGATCCGGCCCGACGAGCTCGTCCCGCTCTGCACGCTGCTGCTGATCGCCGGGTTCGAGACCACCGTCAACCTGATCGGCAACACCGCGCTGGCCCTGCTGCAGCACCCCGACGCCTGGGCGCGGGTCGTCGCGGATCCCCGGCTGGCCGAAGCGGCGGTCGAGGAGACCCTGCGCTACGACGCCCCGGTCCAGCGCACGGCCCGGGTCGCCCGGCAGGACACCGCGGTGGCGGGGGTGCCGGTCCGCAAGAACGAGATCGTGGTGACCATGATCGGCGGGGCCAACCGCGACCCGGAGGTGTTTCCCGACCCCGACCGGTTCGACCTGGACCGGACCAGCCGGGAGCACCTGGCGTTCTCCGGTGGTCTCCACTACTGCGTCGGGGCGCCGCTGGCCCGGTTGGAGGCCACCATCGCCATCCGCAGCCTGGCCGCCCGCTTCCCCGACCTGAGGGTCAGCGGCGAGCTGACCCGCCGCCCCGGCAGCCTGATCCGTGGGCTGCGGCGCTTCGAGGTCGCGACCGCCCGCCAGCCGGCCACGTCGGCGGCCTGACGGCCAGCCGGGGCGGCGCCGCGGAGGGGGAGCGTCAGCGGGCCTGGTCCAGGCCGGCCAGCCCCTGCTCGAGGTCGGCCCACAGGTCGTCGACGTGCTCGATGCCCACCGACATCCGGACCAGTCCCTCCGGCACGCTCGGCAGCTCGGCGGCCCAGCGGCGCCGGCGCTCCAGCATCGACTCCACCCCACCCAGGCTGGTGGCGAACACCCAGACGCGAAGTGCAGCGATGAACCGGTCGGCGGTCTCGGCGTCGGTCAGCTCGATCGACAGCAGCGAGCCGAACCCGCGCATGGTCCGGGCCGCGGTGGTGTGCCCCGGGTCGTCCGGAAGTCCCGGGTAGCGAACCCGCTCGACCGCGGGGTGCTCGGCCAGCCGGCCTGCCAGGACCTGAGCTGTCTCCTGGGCGCGCCCGACCCGCAGCGGCAGGGTCCGGAGCCCGCGCAGCACCAGGTAGGCCTCCATCACGCCCGGCACCGCGCCCTGCAGCCGGCGGCTGCCCTCCAGGGCCGTGAACCGCGTCCCGTCGGACGGGGCCACCACCAGGGCGCCCAGCAGGGCGTCGGAATGGCCGGACAGGAACTTGGTGGCCGAGTGCAGCACGACGTCGGCGCCCACCGCGAGCGGGCGCTGCAGGATGGGGGTCGCGAACGTGCTGTCCACCACCACGGTGGTCTCCGGCGGCAGCCCCGAACGGATCGTCGGCAGGTCGGCGACCTCCATGGTCGGGTTGCACGGCGACTCGAGCCAGACCATGTCCGCGTCCGCCCCGGCCGCGAGCACCGCTTCGGTGTCGGCGACGTCCACGCGGCGGACCCGGAGCCCGTGGCGGGCCGCTCGCTGGTCCGCGGCGGAGGCGACGCCCAGGTAGCAGTGGGCCGGGATGACCAGCGTGCCGTCCGGCGGCAGGAGGTCCAGCGCCGCGGCGGCCGCGGCCATCCCGCTGCCGAAGGTGAGCGCGCGCCCGCCCTCCAGGGCGCCGACCGCCTCCTCCAGCGCCGCCCAGGTCGGGTTCCCGTAGCGACCGTAGCCTCGCTCGCCGGATCCGGTCACCGCCGTGCCCACGTACGTCGAGGCGAACACCACCGGCGGGTTGAGCGGGGCGTCGGGCACTGGCGCAGGCCGCCCGGCGGCCACCGCGACGGTCTCGGGACGGAGCCGGGACAGATCAGGGGCGGTCATGGTCCCAGTCTCGCGCGCCGCGCCGGTCCGGCCCGCGGACCCCGGTAGGGTCGAGGCGATGGGCACGGTGACAGCGCAGGCATGACCGAGGAGTCCACGACGACGGTCGGTGCCCCCGAGCCCGGGACCGGGGAACCTACGTCCGGCCCAGCGCCGGTTCGCCCCCGGGTGGCGGTGATCTTCGGCGGGGTCAGCAGCGAGCACCAGATCTCCTGCCTGACCGCCGGCGGCGTCCTCGCCGCGATCGACCGCAGCCGCTACGACGTGGTGGGGGTCGGCATCACCCGCACCGGCCGCTGGGTGCTCGTGCCCGAGGGTGCCATGGCTCAGCTGAGCGTCGCCGACGGTCGGTTGCCGGAGCTCACCGAGAACGCCGACGACGCCCTGCTGATCCGAGCCGGCGCGGGCACCGAGCTGGCGGTCCGGGACCGGTCGGCGCTGGCCGCGCTCGGCCCGGTCGACGTCGCCTTCTCGCTGCTGCACGGGCCGTTCGGCGAGGACGGCACCATCCAGGGCCTGTTCGAGATGATGGGTACCCGCTACGTCGGCGCCGGCGTGCTGGCCAGCGCGGTCGGCATGGACAAGATCTTCATGAAGCTGGTCCTGTCCGCCTCGGGCCTGCCCGTCGGGCCCTTCGTCGCCGTCCAGCCGGCGGACTGGGCGCGGGACCGCGGGACCTGCCTGGAGGCCGTGGAGGCCCTGCACTACCCGGTGTTCGTGAAGCCCGCCCGAGGTGGCTCCAGCATCGGGATCAGCAAGGTGGACGGCCCGGAGGGTGTGGCGGCCGCGATCGAGTTCGCCCAGCAGTACGACCCGAAGGTGATCGTCGAGGAGGGGTTCGTCGACGCCCGCGAGCTGGAGTGCGGGGTGCTGGGCGGTCTCGACGGCGGCCCCGCCGAGGCCAGCCAGGTGGCCGAGATCCGGATGCACACCGCGTCAGGCTTCTACGACTTCGACGCCAAGTACCTGCCCGAGGAGCAGGTGGACCTCGACGTGCCCGCCGACGTCGACCCGGAGGTCGCCGAGGACGTCCGACGGCTGGCGGTGCGGACCTTTGACGCCCTGGGCTGCGAGGGCCTGGCGCGGGTGGACGTCTTCGTCACCCGAGACCGCCGGGTCTACGTGAACGAGATCAACACCATGCCCGGCTTCACTGCGCACTCGATGTTCCCGCGGATGTGGGCGGCCACCGGTCTGGACTACCCGGCGCTCGTCGACCGGCTGCTGCAGCTGGCCCTCGGACGGCCCGTCGGCTTGCGCTGAGGGCGGGCCGGTGTGATCAGCGGCCTGCGTCGAATGCACGCCCGCCGGCCACCCCGCACCGCCAAGATCGCCCGCCTGACCGAGCGGGACGGCAGCTCGGCGGCGGCCCCGCTCAGACGCAGGGCGCGGTCACCGGGTCGTGCCGGGTGACCGCGCCGGCCACGTCGACCAGCGCGTTGGCCTCGGGGGCGTACCGGGTTGGGACGGCGAGCTCGACGTAGGCCGGCCGACCGATGGTGGTGAACAGGTAGCCGCCGTTGCCCTGCTCGGCGAACCAGCCGACCCCGTTGACCTCGAAGCACTCGCTGGCCGCCCCGAGGCTCGGCGGCTTCGGCCCGCCACAGCGCAGCGTGATGGTGGGATCACCCCAGGCGGCGGCGAACTGGCCCGGCCGGACCTCGCGCCGTCGCTGGTCGAGCACGGTGGCCGGCAGGTCGGCCATCAGAGCCGTACAGATCTCCCGGGCCCGCCCCGTCGGCTCGGGCTCGGTCACCGCCACCGAGCACGCGGCGAGCAGTCCCAGAGCCCCGCCCAGCGCCAGGGCGGACCGGTGACGGCGTCGTGCAGGACTCAGATGTGCACCACCGGGCAGGTCACGGTCCGGGTGATGCCGGGCACGTTCTGCACCCGGGCCACGACCAGCTGTCCGAGCTCGTCGACGCTGGCGGCCTCGGCCCGGACGATCACGTCGTACGGTCCGGTGACGTCCTCGGCGAGCGTCACTCCGGAGAGCGCACCGATCTCGGCGGCGACCTCGGCGGCCTTGCCGACATTGGTCTGCACCAAGATGTAAGCCTGAACGACCATCAGCTGCCCTTCGCGTCGAGATCGGTGAATCCGATTGGTGCCCGTCAACCTACCGGGTGGTCCGGCGTGGTCGCAGCCCTCCCGCCGAACCGACAGCGGGAGAACGGAGAAGGAGCCCGACCGTGACCACGCCCAGCCCCGACGCCACCTTGGCCGACGTCGGAGAGTTCCGGTTGATCGAGGCCATCACCGCGGACCTGCCGGCGCGCGCGGAGGTGCTGGTCGGACCCGGTGACGACGCGGCCGTGCTCGCGCTGGCCGGACCGGTGCTGACCTCAGTCGACGTCCTGGTCGAGGGCATCCACTTCCGCCGGGACTGGTCCGGGCCAGCTGACGTCGGACGCAAGGCCATCGCGGTCAACGCTGCCGACATCGAGGCCATGGGCGGCCGCACGGTGGCGTGCGTGGTCGGGTTCTCGGCGCCTGCGGACCTGCCGGCCCGATGGCTGCTGGACTTCGCCGCCGGGCTGCGGGCGGAGTGCGTCCGCGCGGGGGTGGCGCTGGTGGGGGGCGACCTGACCCGGTCCCGGGACGTCACGGTCTCGGTCACCACCCTCGGCGTGCTGGACGGCCGGGCCGCGGTACGGCGTTCGGGCGCCGCTCCGGACCAGGTCGTAGCCCTGGCCGGCCGCACCGGGTGGGCCGCAGCCGGGCTGGTGGTCCTCGGCCGCGGCTTCCGTTCCCCGCGGGTGGTGGTGGAGGCGCAGCGGGTGCCTGAGGTCCCGTACGGCGCCGGCGCGGTGGCTGCGGCCTCCGGGGCCACCGCCATGGTGGACGTCTCCGACGGGCTCGTCGCCGACCTCCGGCACGTCGCCACCGCCTCCGGGATCGTGATCGAGCTGGAGACGGCCGCGTTGGAGGTGCCCGAGCCCCTGCAGACGGTCGGCGCGGCCACCGGCGTCGACCCGCACCTGCTGATCCTCACCGGGGGCGAGGACCACGCGCTGGCCGCCTGCTTCCCGCACCGGGGCGCGGTCCCCGACGGCTGGCGGGTGATCGGCGGCACGCGCGCGGTGAGCGCGGACGGGCCGGGCGTGCTGGTGGACGGCGAGCCGTGGAAGGTCGCCGCGGGTTACGACCACTTCCGGGGCCGGCGGTGATAGCTCGAGCCGCCCAGGGCCGGGCCTCGCCCCTGCCCACCGCGCGGGTGCTGACCGTGGCCGGGTCGGACTCAGGCGGGGGAGCGGGCATCCAGGCCGATCTCAAGACGATGCTGGCCCACGGCGTGCACGGGATGAGCGTGCTGACCGCGGTCACCGCCCAGAACTCGGTCGGCGTGCAGGGGGTGTGGCCGTTGCCCGCCGTGGCGGTGCGGGCCCAGTTCCGCAGCGTGGTCGACGACATCGGCGTCGACGCGGTGAAGACGGGGATGATCGGGACCGCCGAGCTCACCGAGGTCGTCGCCGACCTGCTCGCCGACCTGCTCGCGAGTCTGCCGGGCATGCCGGTGGTCGTCGACCCGGTCTGCGCCAGCAAGCACGGGGATCCGCTGCTGGCCTCGGACGCGCTGCAGGCGTTGCGGACCCGGCTGCTTCCGCTGGCCACCGTACTCACCCCCAACCTGCCGGAGGCGGCCCTGATCACCGGTCTCCCCGAGGAAGCCCCGCCGGCCCAGCTGGGCGCCGCCCTGCTGGCCCTCGGCCCCCGCTGGATCCTGGTCAAGGGTGGCCACGCGGCCGGCGATCCCGTCGACCACCTCTTCGGCGCCGACGGCACGTCCGCCGCGTACCACGCGCCGCGCTCCGACAACCGACACACCCACGGCACCGGCTGCACGGTCGCCTCGGCACTGGCCTGCCGTCTCGCGCTCGGCGACGACGTGCCGAGCGCCGCGGCCCGGGCCAAGGCCTACGTCACCGGGGCCGTCGAGGCCGGCTTCGGGCTGGGCGCCGGGATCGGCCCGACCGACCACCTGTGGTGGCTGAGGCCGGCGCTGCCGGCGGGTCTCAGCTGATCGCGCTCCGCCGCTGGCGGGTCCCGGGTGCTCGTGCCGCCGGAGCGGGGACGGCGTGGGGACGGCGGCCGGGGACCATGATCGCGTAGCCTGCCACCATGGCGACCCGCGCGTCTTCCCCACCGCGGTCTCGAAACACGGGCGGTACCTCGCGTACCGCCTCGCAACCGCGGTCGTCCGGAAGCAAGACCCCCAGTCCGTCCCGTTCGGCGCGCCCGGCGACCGCCGGCACGCGGCTGCCGGCGCGGTCCACCGGCAAACGCTCCGGATCGAGCGCGTCGCGAGGTTCGACGACCCGCGGGTCCCGGAGCCGTGCCCGGCGGCCCTCACTGCTCGGGCAGCTGGGCCGGGGTCTGACCGCGGTGTGGCTGGGCATCGCCCACCTGATCGGCGCCGGCGTGCGCGCCATCGGCACCGGTGCCCGCGGCCTGGACCCGGCGCTGCGGCGCGACGGCGCCGGGCTGTTCCTGGTCGGCTGCGCGATCACCGTGGCCGCCGCCTTCTGGTTCGGTCTGCCCGGCACGGCCGGCTGGTTGATCACCGTCGGGGTGTCCACCGTGATCGGCACGCTCGCCTACGCCGCGCCGATCCTGCTGCTCCTGATGGCTTGGCGGACGATGCGGCACCCCGACCGGAACGGTCCCGGCGGGCGGCAGGCCATCGGCTGGATGGCCATCGCCCTCGGTCTCCTCGGCTTGATCAACATCGCCCGCGGGCTGCCCCGGACCAACGACCCGGAGGCACTGCGCCAGGCCGGGGGGATTCTGGGCTACGTCTCGTCGAGCCTGCTGGCGGACCTGCTGTCGGTGTACGTCGCGGTGCCGCTCTTGGTGCTGGTGCTGATCTTTGGCCTGCTGGTCGTGGTGGGCATCCCGCTGCACGAGATCCCGGATCGGTTCCGAACCGCCCGGCAGCTGCTGCGGCGGCGTCCGGTGGTGATCGAGGGCGAGGTCGTGGGGGGCCAGACCTTCGACGGCGACGAGGCCTACCAGTCGCCGGTGGTCGACGACGGGTCGCGAACTGCGTCGAAGAAGCGGTCGCGCAAGGCCCGGGCCGAGCTCGAGCCGCCCGACGGCCCGGCGGCCGCGAGCGACCGGCACGACCCGAGCAACGCCAGCGACGCCAGCCACCTGAGCGACCTGACCGACCCCGACACCGAGCCCACCGAGCTGCTGTCGCCGGGAGAGCCGCGGCCGGGCGCCGGTCGCGGGACGGTCACGGCCGGCCTGCCGCCGGGTGTCACGGTCCGCGGAGAGGACCTGGAGCCACCGCCGCACACGCCGATCCCGCAGCGGGTCGAGCAGCTGCAGCTGTCCGGGGACGTCCAGTACCTGCTGCCCGACAACCAGGCGCTGCGGGAGGGGAGCGTGCACCGGGCCCGGACGGAGGCGTCCGACGCCGTCGTGCACCGGCTGACCGGAGTCCTGCAGGAGTTCGAGATCGACGCCAAGGTCACCGGCTACAGCCGCGGCCCGACGGTCACCCGGTACGAGGTCGAGCTCGGACCGGCCGTCAAGGTGGAGAAGGTCACCGCCCTGAGCAAGAACATCGCCTACGCGGTGGCCAGTGCCGACGTCCGCATCCTGTCGCCCATCCCGGGCAAGTCGGCGATCGGCATCGAGATCCCCAACACCGACAAGGAGGTCGTCTCCCTCGGCGACGTGCTGCGCTCGGCGAAGGCCCGCAACGACCAGCACCCGATGACGGTCGGGCTCGGCAAGGACGTCGAAGGCGGCTTCGTCGTGGCCAACCTGGCCAAGATGCCGCACCTGCTGGTGGCCGGCGCAACCGGCTCCGGCAAGTCCAGCTTCATCAACTCCATGATCACCTCGGTGATGATGCGCGCCACCCCGGACGAGGTGCGGATGCTGCTGGTCGACCCCAAGCGGGTGGAGCTCACCGCGTACGAGGGGATTCCCCACCTGGTCACACCGATCATCACCGTTCCCAAGAAGGCGGCTGAGGCCCTGCAGTGGGTGGTCCGGGAGATGGACCTGCGCTACGACGACCTGTCGGCGTTCGGTTTCCGGCACGTGGACGACTTCAACAAGGCGGTCCGGACCGGGTCGGTACAGCCCCTGGAGGGGTCGGAGCGGGTGCTCGCCCCGTACCCGTACCTGCTGGTCATCGTCGACGAGCTGGCCGACCTGATGATGGTCGCACCGCGCGACGTGGAGGACTCGATCGTCCGCATCACCCAGCTGGCCCGAGCCGCCGGGATCCATCTGGTGCTGGCCACGCAGCGGCCGTCCACCGATGTCGTCACGGGTCTGATCAAGGCCAACGTGCCCAGTCGGCTGGCCTTCGCCACCTCGTCCATGACCGACTCGCGAGTGATCTTGGACCAGCCGGGCGCGGAGAAGCTGGTCGGCCAGGGTGACGGGCTCTTCCTGCCGATGGGGTCGAGCAAGCCGATCCGGGTGCAGGGCGCCTGGGTGACCGAGGCCGAGGTGCGGACCGTCGTCAAGCACGTCACCGAGCAGCTGACACCGACCTACCGCGACGACGTCACCGTGGCGGCCGAGTCGGCCACCAAGGTGGCCGAGGACATCGGCGACGACCTCGACCTCGTCCTGCAGGCCGTCGAGCTGGTGGTGACCCTGCAGCTGGGTTCGACCTCGATGCTGCAGCGCAAGCTCCGCGTCGGGTTCGCCAAGGCCGGGCGGCTGATGGACATCCTGGAGACCCGCGGGGTGGTCGGCCCGTCGGAGGGGTCCAAGCCGCGCGACGTCCTGGTCAAGCCCGACGAGCTCGACGCGGTGCTGGACAACCTGCGCACGGCCTGACGCCTACCCTCGAGGAGCCGGGTGTCCGTCCCTGGCCTGCCCCTCATCCGGGGATGGATAGCGCGACCGCCCAACCCGCTCGCCCTCGCCGCCGTTCGATGCCGGTCGGGCGGGCGAATCCAGGTGCCGAGTCCGGCTCGAACGACCCCTCCGGGTGCGGCTGCCGCACGGCACGGAGACCGTGGCCCAGGTCAACCTGTACGCCGACGACCCCGAGGAGTTCCTCGCCGAGGTGCAGCGCCGCATCGGCTGAGGCGGCCGGGTCGGTCCGGCATACTGGTCCGGTCATGAGCTCCCCCACCGTCCCCGCCCCCGCGGTTCCCGCCGACCTGCCCGCCGTGCACCTGATCTCCCTGGGCTGCGCTCGCAACGACGTCGACTCCGAGGAGCTGGCAGCCCGGCTGGCCGAGGGTGGGTTCCGGTTGGCGGCCGATCCCGAGGACGCGGACGCGGTACTGGTCAACACCTGCGGGTTCGTGGAGAGCGCCAAGAAGGACTCGGTGGACACCCTGCTCGCGGCGGCCGACCTGAAAGGCAGCGCCGGCCAGGGTGGCCGGGCTCGGGCCGTGGTCGCGGTCGGCTGCCTCGCCGAGCGGTACGGGGCCGAGCTGGCCGAGGCTCTGCCCGAGGCGGATGCGGTCCTCGGCTTCGACGACTACCCCGACGTCGCGTCGCGGGTCCAGTCGATCCTGGCCGGCACGCCGCACGTCCCCCACGCCCCGCGGGACCGGCGAGCGCTGTTGCCGCTGGCGCCGGCTGAGCGGTCGGCCGTCGGGGTCGCCGTGCCCGGGCACGGCTCGTCGAGCCCCCGCGACCTTCCCCCCGGGATCGCCCCGGCCAGCGGCCCGCCGGTCATCCGCCGCCGGCTCGGAAACGCCCCCTGGGCACCGCTCAAGCTGGCCTCGGGCTGTGACCGTCGGTGCACGTTCTGCGCCATCCCCACCTTCCGGGGGGCCTACGTGTCGCGGCCCGCCGCCGACGTCCTGGCCGAGGCCCGCTGGCTCGCCGCGCAGGGCGTCAAGGAGGCCTTCCTGGTCAGCGAGAACACGTCCTCCTACGGCAAGGACCTCGGCGACCTGCGGCTGCTGGAGAAGCTGCTGCCCGAGCTCGCGGCGGTCGAGGGGCTGGAGCGGGTCCGGGTGTCCTACCTGCAGCCAGCCGAGATCCGGCCAGGGCTGATCGAGGCCGTCGGTGGTACCGCCGGCGTCGCCCCGTACTTCGACATCTCGTTCCAGCACGCGTCCGCCCCGGTGCTCCGCCGGATGCGCCGGTTCGGCGACCCGGACTCCTTCGTGGCGCTGCTCTCCGCCATCCGCGCGATCGCGCCCGACGCGGGCATCCGCAGCAACGTGATCTGTGGCTTCCCCGGCGAGACCGAGGCGGACGTGGCGGTGCTGACGGACTTCCTGACCGCGGCCGAGCTGGACGTGGTCGGCGTCTTCGGCTACTCCGATGAGGACGGCACCGAGGCCGCGAAGCTGGACCTGCAGCTTCCCCCCGACGAGGTCGAGCGCCGCCGGGAGCACGTCGCCGACCTGGTCGACGAGCTGGTCGGCCAGCGGGCCGAGGCACGGATCGGGCGCCGCGTCAGCGTGCTGGTCGAGGAGACCGCCGAGGGACCCGACCACCAGCTGTGGGGCCGCGCCGAGCACCAAGGACCGGAGGTCGACGGGATCACCTCGCTGACGGGTTCGACCACCGCCGCGGTCGGTGACCTCGTCGACGCACTGGTGACCGGGAGCGAAGGTGTGGACCTGGTCGCCCGGCCGGTGAGCGCGGCCGAGCGAGCGGTGGCATGAGTGGTGGTCCGTCGGCCCTCGATCCTCCCGCCGGGCCGCCCGACCCCCCACCGGAGACGACACCCTGGAACGTCCCGAACGCTCTGACCGCGGTCCGGCTGGTGCTGGTTCCCGTCTTCGCCTGGATGCTGCTGACCCACCCGGCCGAGCCGGGCTGGCGGCTGGCTACCGCGCTGGTGTTCACCGCGGCCATCCTGACCGACAGCATCGACGGCTACCTGGCCCGCAAGCACGACATCGTCACCCGCTTCGGCAAGCTCGCGGACCCGATCGCCGACAAGGCCCTGACCGGGATGGGCTTCATCGGGCTCTCCATCATCGGCGAGCTCTGGTGGTGGGTGACGATCGTCATCCTGGTCCGCGAGTGGGGAATCACCCTGATGCGGTTCGTCGTGCTCCGGTACGGCGTGATGGCCGCGGGACGCGGGGGGAAGGTGAAGACGGTGCTGCAGGCGGTGGCGACCGTCCTGTACCTGCTGCCGCTCCGCGACGTCTGGCCGGCGCACGCCCCGGACGGAGGCAACCTGGCGGCATTCGTGGTGATGATGGCGGCGCTGGTGGTCACGGTGGTGACCGGTGCGGAGTATCTGCGTCACGCGGTCCGGCTGCGCCGTAGCGCATTGGCCGGCCGGATCCGGTGACCGAGTCCGCCGCTACGGTGGTGCGCCGGCTGACCCGGCGGCAGGAGACCGTGGCCACGGCGGAGTCGCTGACCGGCGGGTTGTTGGGCAGCCTGCTGACCGAGGTGCCGGGTGCTTCCGCCGTCTACCGCGGCGGGGTGATCACGTACGCGACCGACCTGAAGCACACCCTGGCCGGGGTGTCCGAGGCCACGCTCGGCGCGGTCGGCCCGGTGGCCGCGCGGACCGCGCACGAGATGGCGCTCGGGGTGGCCGAGCGGTGCGACGCCCGGTGGGGGGTGTCGACCACCGGCGTCGCCGGGCCCGACCCGCAGGACGGGCATCCCGTCGGCCAGGTCTTCGTGGCCGTCGCCGACCGCGACCGGGGCACGGTGCAGGTCGTCGAGCTGCGGCTCGCCGGCAGCCGCGATGAGATCCGCGCCGACACGGCTCGCCGGGCGCTGGACCTGCTGGCGGGATGCCTCACCGGCCCCCGCTGACCGAGCCCTGTGCCCATGAGCCGGTCAGAGTCAACGCGGTCGGACCGGGTGGGTAGAGTTGCTGCATGCCAGAGGGATCCCCGGTCAAGCAGGTGCTCGTCCGTGAGCTCATCGGCGAGACCCTGCGCGAGGAGCGGATGGCCCAGGCCAAGACGCTGCGCGAGGTGTCGCGCTCCGCTCGGGTAAGCCTCGGCTACCTGTCGGAGGTGGAGCGCGGCCAGAAGGAGGCGTCCAGCGAGCTGCTGGCGTCGATCTGCCAGGCCCTCGACCTGCCGCTCTCGGTGATCCTCAACCTGGTCAGCGCAAAGATGGCCGGCCACGAGCTCGGGCGGCGCGTCACCCAGCTGCCGACGCGTCGCCCGGTGGCCCAAGCCGCCGCGTAACGCGTCACCGAGGTCGGCACACCACGCCCCGCCGGGGTTGGTGCTCAGCTGGGTCGCAGCCGCAGTCCTTGCGGTGTCATCCGGAACCCCGCGCCCTGCAGGGCCTCGCTGAGGCGGGCCGACCCGAACACGTGCTCGCCGTCCGCCTTCTCGACCGTCAGCCGACCCAGGTGACCCTGATGAACCGAGCCCGCCAGGGCGTGCGCCGCCGGTGACAGCGCCGTCGGGTCGTCGGTGAAGGACAGCAGGGTCCGTCCGCCGCGCTCCACGTACAGCACCAGTCGACCGTTGACCAGGACCACCAGCGCACCCGCCTTCCGGCCGGGCCGGTGCCCCTCCCGGTCGGGCCACGGCAGCGCCGCCCCGTACGGGTTCGCCGGGTCGCAGGCGGCCAGCACGAGGGCCCGCAGCTCCTCCGGCTCCCGGTCCTCGGCGCGGAGCCGGTCGACGGCCCCGGCCAGGGCGAACTGGGCGGCTCCCAGCCCGTCGACGAAGTAGCCCCGTCGGCACTGGCCGGACTCCTCGAGGGCGCTCAGGGCGCGGTACGCGGCACCGAACCCGCCCTCGCCGTCTTCGGTCAGCACGCTGCCGCGGGTGAGGACGCCGTATCGGTCGAGCTGGGTGAAGATGTCGGAGGCCAGCCGTTCCGACGGCCCCGCCGTGACCTGAGGCACCAGAGACCAGCGGCCGGTGGTGGTCGGTGACGCCGGCCGGGGCGCCGCCGCGCCCGGGCGGCCGAGGCGCGCCAACCGCGGGCGGTTGCGGTGCGTGCGCGGGGCCGGCCGCGGCGGGCGCCGGTGCGCACCGCCGGTGGTCAGGTTGCGGACCGCGGCGAACGTGTCGCCGGTGACCAGACCGTTCCAGACCAGCTGCCACAGGGCCGCGACATAGTCGGGCCGCTCCAGCGGGCCGCAGCCCGGGGGGAGCAGGCCGTCGAAGAAGTACCCGCCGCCCGGGGAGAAGGCGGCCAGCAGCTCCCGGGCCCGGTGCCCCTCGACCTGGCCGCGGGCGGGGCCCGGGTCCATGTCCGCGAGATACCACCGCACCCAGCCGTCGCGGTCGCCGATCGGACCGTCGCCGACCCAGAACACCTCCCCACCGGTGGTCAGCTCGTCGAGCAGAGCCGGGGTGTAGTCCCGTACCCGGGCGGGGAGGATCAGGGTCTCCAGCGCGCTGGCCGGCATCGGGTACCCGGCCAGCTGCTCGAGCGCGGAGAGCACCGCGTCAGCACCGCGGCCGCCGGACCCGACCCCCTGCCACCCCGGCAGGAAGCGGGCGAACGCGGCCTGCTCGACCGGCTCCACCTCCTTGCGGAGCAGGGCCAGCGTGCGGCGCTTGATCAGCGCCAGCACCTGGGAGGAGCAGTACTGCCGGTCGTCGGCGGCGCCGGGCACGGGATCGACGAATGAACCCGAGACGAGGGTCCCGGGGCCGACCAGGTCCTCGCACACCTGCTCCGCCACGGCCCGGCCCAGCCCGTACCGGGTGGCGACGGCCTGGGCGGTGAAGGGCCCGTGGGTGCGAGCCCAGCGCAGCACCAGGTCGTGGATCGGCTTCGTCGCCGACTCGGCGAAGGACGCCGAGACGCCCGGCGGGACCGGGATGCCCAACCCGTCGCGGAGCCGGGGGATGTCCTCCACCACCGCGGCCATCTCCTGCCCGGCCACCCGGACGGTCACCATCCGGCGCGCCTCGACCAGACCCGCGACCGCCCCCGTGACGTCCAGGTCCTCGGTGCTGCGGAGGGCGAGCTCTCCGGTGGTGAACGGCCCGGTCGTCCGCACCAGGTCGAACAGCTGCTCGGCGGTCCGGGCGCGACGCTCGGGGCTGAGCCCCTGCAGGTCGGCCTCCGTGCCGGCGATCACCGAGCCGTCCAGCAGCTGGCGGAGGCCGTCCTTGCCGAGCAGCTCGGCCAGCAGGGTCGCGTCCAGGGAGAGCGCGGCGGCCTTCTTCTCCGCCAGCGGGACGTCGCCCTCGTAGACGAACGCGCCGACGTAGCCGAACAGCAGGGACTTGGCGAACGGCGACGGCTCCCGGGTCTCCACCTCCACCAGCCGCACCGTTCGTGCGGCCAGCGCCCGCTGCACGCTGATCAACCCGTCGAGGTCGAACACGTCGGTCAGGCACTCCCGCATCGTCTCCAGCACGATCGGGAACTCCGGGTACTGGGCGGCCACGGTCAGCAGCTGGGCCGACCGCATCCGCTGCTGCCACAACGGCGACCGCGACTTGGGGTCCCGGCGGGGGAGCAGCAGGGCTCGGGCGGCGCACTCCCGGAACCGGGAGGCGAACAGCGCCGACCCGCCGACCTCGTCGGTGACGATCTGCTCGAGCTGGTCGGGATCGAGCAGGATCAGCTCGGCGCCCGGCGGTTCGGCGGTTGTGTCGGGGACCCGGAGGACCATGCCGTCGTTGGTGGCGGTGGCCTGGACCTCCAGGCCGTACCGGTCCCGGGCGGCCCGCTCCACGGCCAGCGCCCACGGGGCCAGCACGCTCGAGCCGAGCGCGGAGTGCACGCACACCCGCCAGTCACCCAGCTCGTCACGGAACCGCTCGACGACGATCGTGGTGTCGGTCGGCAGCGCCCCGGTGGCCCGCTGCTGCTCGTCCAGATAGCTGATCAGATTGCGGCGGGCGTACGGGTCCAGCCCGGAGTCGGCCAACCGGTCCTCGGCGGCGGCCGGCGGCAGGGTGCCGATCTGGCGGACGAAGGCCCCGAACGCCCGCCCCAGCTCCAGCGGACGTGCGGGCGCGTCACCCTTCCAGAACGGCAGCCGGCCGGGCGTGCCCGGGGCAGGGGAGACGAGAACCTGGTCGTGGGTGATCTGCTCCACCCGCCAGCTGGTCGTGCCCAGCGTGAACACGTCCCCGACGCGCGTCTCGTAGACCATCTCCTCGTCGAGCTCACCCACCCGGCGGCCGGCGGCGTGCTTGCCGGAGGCGTTGCCCTCCCCGACCAGGAAGACCCCGAACAGCCCGCGGTCGGGGATGGTTCCCCCCGACGTCACGGCCAGCCGCTGGGCCCCGGGCCGGGCGGTCAGCACGCCGGTGTCGCGGTGCCAGACCAGCCGCGGACGCAGCTCGGCGAAGTCCTCGGACGGGTAGCGCCCGCTGAGCATGTCCAGCACCGCCTCGAAGGCACTGCGCGGCAGGTCCCGGAAGCCGTATGCCCGGCGCACCAGGGCGTACACGTCGTCGGCCTTCTGCTCCTCGGCCGCGACGATCGCCACCACCTGCTGGGCCAGCACGTCCAGCGGGTTGCGCAGCTCGGCCACCTCCTCGATGGCCCCTTGGCGCATCCGCTCCACCACCACCGCGGACTCGATCAGGTCACCCCGGTGGTTCGGGAAGAACACGCCCCGGGAGGTCGCCCCCACCTGGTGACCGGCGCGCCCGACCCGCTGCAGCCCGCTGGCCACCGACGGCGGGGCCTCCACCTGCACCACGACATCGACGGCCCCCATGTCGATCCCCAGCTCCAGCGAGGACGTCGCGACGACGCAGGGCAGCTGACCCGACTTCAGGTCGGACTCGATCTGTGCTCGCTGCTCCTTGCTGACCGAGCCGTGGTGGGCGCGCGCGACTACCGGGTGGCGGCTGCCGTCGCGACCTCCGCTGGCCCCGGACTGGGCCATCACCTGGGCCGGGGGGGTGGGGTCCGCCGGGTCCTCGCCGTCGCGTTCGGCCCGGAGCTCGTTGAGGTGTGCGGTCAGCCGCTCGGCCAGCCGGCGGGAGTTGGCGAACACGATGGTGGAGCGGTGGGCGCCGATCAGGTCGAGGATCTGGTTCTCGACGTGCGGCCAGATGGACGGGCGGTTCGGCGGAGCGCTGTCGTCGGCGAGGTCGGGGGTGGGCACCGAGGCGGTCGCGCCGAGGTCGCTCATGTCCTCCACCGGCACCACCACGGAGAGATCCCAGGACTTCTCGGCCGCCGGGGCGACGATGCTCACCGGGTGGGGGCCGCCGAGGAAGGCGGCCACTCGTTCAGGCGGGCGGACGGTCGCGGACAGGCCGATGCGCTGGATCGGGCCCGTCCGCCCGGCCTCGGCGACGAGCTCGTCCAGGCGTTCCAGGGACAGCGCCAGGTGCGCGCCACGCTTGGTGCCGGCGAGGGCGTGCACCTCGTCGACGATCACGGTCGAGACGTGCCGCAGGGTCTCCCGGGCGGCCGAGGTCAGCATCAGGAACAGCGACTCCGGCGTGGTGATCAAGATGTCCGGTGGGTGGCTGACGATCCGCCGCCGGTCGGCGGGGGTGGTGTCACCGGAGCGGACCCCCACCGTGACGGTCGGCGGTCGGCTGCCGAGGCGCAGGGCGGTCTGGGTGATCCCGGCCAACGGTGCCCGGAGGTTGCGCTCCACGTCCACCGCCAGCGCCTTCAGCGGGGAGATGTAGAGCACTCGGCACCGCTCGGCGGCCGGCGGCGGCTGCTCCCGGGCCAGGCCGTCCAGCGCCCAGAGGAAGGCGGCCAGCGTCTTGCCCGATCCGGTGGGGGCGATGACCAGCGCGTTCTGACCGGCGGCGATCGCTGACCACGCCCCCTGCTGGGCGGCGGTGGGCGCGGCGAACACCTCCCGGAACCAGGTGGCGGTCGGGGGAGTGAAGGCCGCCAGCGCGTCTGCAACCACCCGACCATCTTGCCCGGCACCGCTGACACCGGTCGCGGGTCGTCCGCGCCGTTCTTCCGGGCCTGGGCCCGGCCGACCCATCCCGTACCGTCGGAGCGGTGACCCCAGCCGTGCCCCCGAACCGTCCGCCGCGGCCGGTGCGGTCCGGCTCGTGAAGGAGACCGAGCTCTGGCGGCGGCTCGAGGCGCAGCTCGGCGCGGGCTACAGCCGGGTGTGGGCGGCTGAGCACAACCTGGCGGAGCTCGGCGGGCTCACGGTCGCCCAGGCGCTCGCGCGGGGCGCGGGGGCGAAGCAGATCTGGCGCGCGGTGTGGCGGGAGCTCGAGCTGCCCGAGCGCGAGCGGTGACACCTCAGGCGAGGGCCACGCGGGCATCAGGCGGCGGTCAGGCGGGGGTCAGGCGGCGGCCAGGCCGGGGTCAGGGGCGCCAAGCAGGGTCGCGGCCGGAGGCTCCCAGGGCGTGGTCGAGGTCGGACGCGTCGTCGGGGACCGGCACCGGGTCGCCGTAGGCCTTGCCTGCTCGCCCGAGCTCGGCCGTCTCCTCGACGCCGCGGCGCAGCTCGGCCGCCACGGCGTCGGGGACGTGCAGCTCGACACCGGCCGCTCGGGTGACGTCCCAGCCGTGCAGCACGATCTCGGCCAGGACCATCTCCCCGATCATGCCGGCGGGCATCGGGTGGGAGCCCATCGACAGCTCGCCCCGCCAGGCCGCCGGATCCGACCACACGCCGGCCAGGTCGTCCAGGTTGGCCGACAGCCGCTGCACCCACGGCGCGGACGCGGCGGGACCGGTCGGGTGAGGGCCCCCGCGTCGGCCGGCCCCGGCGAGCATGCCGGTGGTGCCCAGGTAGTGCTCGACCAGGTCACTCAGCCGGAAGTCCGTGCACGGCGTCGGGCTGCCCAGGTCGGCGGCGGCACCCTCGCGGAGCGCGGTCTGCACCGCCGTGACGGCCGCGGGAATCAGCTCTCGGGTTCGGGACATGGCCTCATCCTGCCCGCGCCGGCCAGGTCCCGCTTGGACAAACCCGACACCACCGGGTCCGCCGCGAGCGGCCCGGCGTGTCGGGTGTCCTTCGAACAGGTGTTCGGTAAGTTGTCCACCGTGGTGCGGGGGCCCGAAGTCCTGTCCACAGGGCTTCGTCAGCTCCGGTCGACCGTCTGCGGTCGTCCCTAGAGTTCCGACAACACAGAACATCTCAGCAGCACCCGGATCGGGTGGGAAAAGGATCATGATGGCGACTGCGGACCGGGAGAAGGCGCTCGAGGCGGCGCTGGCCCAGATCGACAAGCAGTACGGCAAGGGCTCGGTGATGCGTCTCGGGGACGAGGTCCGGGCGCCGATCGAGGTGATCCCGACCGGCTCGATCGCCTTGGACGTGGCCCTCGGCATCGGCGGACTGCCGCGCGGTCGGGTGGTGGAGATCTACGGCCCGGAGTCCAGCGGCAAGACGACGGTGGCCCTGCACGCCGTCGCCAACGCTCAAGCGGCGGGCGGCATCTGCGCCTTCATCGACGCCGAGCACGCGCTCGACCCGGACTACGCGGAGAAGCTGGGCGTCGACACCGACTCCCTGCTGGTCAGCCAGCCGGACAACGGTGAGCAGGCCCTGGAGATCGCGGACATGCTGGTCCGGTCCGGTGCGCTCGCGCTGGTGGTCATCGACTCGGTGGCCGCGCTGACCCCCCGGGCCGAGATCGAGGGCGAGATGGGGGACAGCCACGTCGGCCTGCAGGCTCGGCTGATGAGCCAGGCGCTGCGCAAGATGACCGGTGCCCTGAGCGGCGCCGGCACCACGGCCATCTTCATCAACCAGCTCCGGGAGAAGATCGGGGTGATGTTCGGGTCGCCGGAGACCACCACCGGTGGCAAGGCGCTGAAGTTCTACTCCTCGATCCGGCTCGACGTCCGTCGGATCGAGACCCTCAAGGACGGCCAGGAGATGGTCGGCAACCGCACCCGGGTCAAGGTCGTGAAGAACAAGGTGGCCCCGCCGTTCAAGCAGGCGGAGTTCGACATCCTGTACGGCCACGGCATCAGCCGCGAGGGCAGCCTGATCGACCTGGGCGTCGACGCCGGGCTGATCCGCAAGGCGGGCGCGTGGTTCACCTACGAGGCCGACCAGCTGGGCCAGGGCCGGGAGAACGCCCGAGGCTATCTGCGCAGCAACCCCGACCTGGCCGACGAGCTGGAGAAGAAGATCAAGGAGCGGATGGGCATCGGTCCGCACCTGGACACCCCGGCGGGTATCGACCCGGTGACCGGCGAGGTGGAGTTCTGAGCCGTTGAGTACCCCGACCGATCACGACGCAGCCGGCGGCCAGCCCGCTGACGCCCTGGACGCCGCGGCGGAGTGGTTGCGGGCTCACGGCGTGGACCCAGCGGCTGCCGGCCGCAGTCGGCCGGGTTCAGAGAGGCAGGGTTCCGGGCCGTCAGGTTCAGCGCCGCCGGGTACGGGCCCGTCCGGTTCGGGGATCGGGCCGGGTCCGAGCCGCCGGGCGGGATCCGCGGCCGAGGGTCCACCTGATCCTGAGGTTGACCCCGAGGCCGACCCCCGAGCCCTCGCTAGGACCATCGTGACCCGGAAGCTGGCGGCGCAGGCGCGGACGCGTCACGAGCTCGAGCGCGTGCTGCGTCGTCAGCAGGTGCCCGAGGAGGTGGCTCGCGACGTGCTCGACCGGTTCGGGGAGGTGGGCCTGGTGGACGACGCGCAGTTCGCTCGGGACTGGGTCGAGTCCCGGCGGGTGCGCCGCGGCCTCTCGCGGCGGGCCCTGCAGCGCGAGCTGCAGGGCAGGGGCGTGGACCGTGATGCCATCGACGAGGCGCTCGCGCCGGTCGGCCGGGAGGAGGAGCTGGCCGCGGCCCGGGCGCTGGCCCAACGCAAGCTCCGGTCGATGGCGGGGCTCGATCCCCAGGTGCGTCACCGTCGGCTGGCCGGGGCGCTGGCCCGGCGGGGGTTCGGCGGTTCCCTCGTCAGCCGGGTCCTCGGCGAGTTGGCCACTCCGGACCCAGACCCGGCGACGGACGCCGGGCCACATGCTTGACCCGGCTACCTGCGGGTTCTAATCTGCGAGCAAGAGGTTCCAGCACCGCACCCGTAGTTCCGGAAACACCGATACGTCCGCCTGTTTCGACGAATTAGTCAGCGTTTCGCCTTTCTTGTTCTCTGATGCTCCACCCCTGGTGGGAGGCCTGATCCTGGCCTCCGGGCTGGGACGGTGGAGCAATGCTGCGACCCTCTTGGACGCACGCTCCCCGGGCGCGCAGACAGGAGACGTGAAAACATGAACGGTCTCTTTCAGACCCTTGTTCTCGTCGGGATCTTCGCCCTCATCGTCGTCGTCGCGGTCATCGGTCTGCTTCTCACCCGGCGGCACCGCGGGGCGTCCGAACCGCCGGACGCCGCCACGTCCGCCCCCACGGACGAGGTCGTGCACGACGCGGAGACGCGAGCGGCGGCCATCCTCGCCGAGGTCGAGGTCCGTCGCCAGGAGGCCGCGGACCGGGCCGCCGAGCTGGTCCGGGCCGCCGAGCAGACCCGCAAGGAGCTCGACGACGAGGCTCGGACACGACGGGCCGAGCTGCATGAGCGTCGGCTCGATCTGGAGCGCCGTGAGGCCCGGCTGGCCGACCGCGAGGAACGCCTGGACGGCGACACGCGGGCCCTCGAGGACCGAGCCCGGCACCTGGACGAGCTGAAGGCCGACCTGAAGGCCCAGCGTAAGGCTCTGGTCGAGGGTGAGGCTCGCCAGCAGCACGAGCTGGAGCGGGTGGCGAGCCTGACCGCCGACCAGGCCAAGGCCGAGCTGGTCGCGGTCGTGGAGCACGAGGCCAAGCGGCAGGCCGTGCTGGTCGCCCGGGAGATCGAGCGGACGGCCACCCGGGAGGCGGAGAGCCGGGCCCAGATGATCGTCGTCGGCGCCATCCAGCGGGTCGCCTCCGACCAGACCACGAGTCCGTGGTCTCGGCGGTCCATCTGCCCGGTGACGAGATGAAGGGTCGGATCATCGGTCGCGAGGGTCGCAACATCCGCGCCTTCGAGCAGGTCACCGGGGTCAACGTGATGATCGACGACACCCCGGAGTCGGTGCTGCTGTCCTGCTTCGACCCGGTACGCCGCGAGACGGCCCGGATGACGCTGACCGAGCTGGTCAAGGACGGGCGCATCCACCCGGCCCGGATCGAGGAGGTCCACGAGCGCAGCAAGAACCAGATCGAGCAGCAGTGCCTCCGCGCTGCCGAGGACGCGCTGGCCGAGGTCGGCATCTCCGACCTGCATCCGGCCCTGGTGCCGATCCTCGGCACGCTGCGCTACCGGACCTCCTACGGGCAGAACGTGCTCAAGCACCTCGTGGAGTCGGCGCACATCGCCGGCCTGATGGCCGCCGAGCTCGGTCTCGACATCGCGCAGTGCCGGCGCTCGGCCTTCCTGCACGACATCGGCAAGGCGCTCACCCACGAGGTGGAGGGTTCGCACGCCATCGTCGGGGCCGAGCTGGCGCGCCGCTACGGCGAGCACCCGGACGTCGTGCACGCCATCGAGGCGCACCACAACGAGGTCGAGGTGCGGACCGTCGAGGCGGTCCTGACCCAGGCCGCGGACGCGATCAGCGGCGCCCGGCCCGGAGCCCGGCGGGAGAGCATCGAGGCCTACGTGCAGCGGCTGGAGCGGCTGGAGCAGATCGCCCGCTCCCGCGAGGGCGTCGACAAGGTGTTCGCGATGCAGGCCGGCCGCGAGATCCGGGTGATGGTCGCGCCCGAGGTGGTCGACGACATCGAGGCCCAGGTGCTGGCCCGCGACATCGCCAAGCAGATCGAGGAGGAGCTCACCTACCCGGGCCAGATCCGGGTCACCGTGGTCCGCGAGTCGCGGGCCACCGAGACCGCCCGCTGAGCCCGACCCTCCGGGCCGCCCGCGCTGGGTAGCGTGGCGCCGGTGAGCTACGACGTGCACCGGGTCCGGGCCGCGTTCCCCGCGCTGGCCAGCGGCCTCGCCCTCTTCGACGCACCCGGGGGCACCCAGACGCCGCGACCGGTGATCGACGCCATCGCCGCCGCCCTCACCGCCCCGCTGGCGAACCGCGGCCACGACAACCTCGGCCAGCGCAACGCCGAACGGATCGTCAGCCAGGCCCGGGCCGCCCTCGCGGACCTGACCGGCGCCGATCCGCGGGGCGTCGTCTTCGGCCGCAGCGCGACGCAGCTCACCTTCGACCTGGCCCGCATGCTGGCTGCGACCTGGCGAGCCCGGGGACGAGGTCGTGGTCACCCGGCTCGACCACGACGCCAACGTCCGTCCCTGGGTGCTCGCCGCCCAGCGCGCCGGCGCGACCGTCCGCTGGGTCGACTTCGACCCGGAGACCGGCGAGCTGCCACCCGAACGGGTGGCCGGGCTGCTCAGAGCCGCGGACCCGGCTGGTCGCCGTCACCGGGGCCAGCAACCTGATCGGCACGGTGCCGGACCTGGCGGCCATCTCCGCCGCGGTGCACGACGCCGGAGCGCTGCTGCACGTCGACGCCGTGCACCTCGCCGCCCACCGGCACCTCGACGTCGCGCTCCTCGGTGCGGACCTGCTGGTCTGCTCCCCGTACAAGTTCCTCGGTCCTCATCTGGGGGCGCTTGTCGCCGACCCGGCGCTGCTGGAGACCCTGCATCCCGACAAGCTGCTGCCCGCCACCGACCTGGTCCCCGAGCGGTTCGAGCTCGGCACGCTGCCGTACGAGCTGCTGGCCGGGACCACCGCCGCCGTGGACGTGCTGGCTGGCCTGAGTGACCGCGGCGGCCCCCGGCGGCAGCGGCTCGCCGCCGGCTACGCCGCGCTGCACGAGCACGAGACCGTCCTGCGGAGCCGGCTCGAGGCGGGCCTGGACACCCTGGGCGCGCACCGCTACAGCCGCGCGCCCGACCGGACCTCTACGGTGCTCTTCGACGTCCCGGGACACGACGCCGCCGCGGTCGCCGCGCACCTGGCCGGCCGAGGCGTCCATGCGCCCGCCGGCAGCTTCTACGCCCTGGAGACGTCGCGGCACCTGGGGCTGGGCGACGCCGGGGCCGTCCGGGTCGGCCTGGCCCCGTACAGCAACGCCGAGGACGTCGACCGGCTGCTCGCCGGCCTGGCTACCCTGCCCGGCTGAGGATCAGGGCCGGTCCTTCGCGGTGGTCTCGGCCGCCGGGTCCGGCTCGGCCGACGGAGAGCCGACCGGGGCACCGGCCACCATGCCACCGCCACCGAGGGCGTCCGGGTGCCGAACCGGGACGGCCCGCTTGCCGGCCCGCAGCCGCTGCTCGACCGCCGAGGCGATCCGGGTCAGGCCGTAGTTGATCAGGATGTACAACAACGCCAGCACGATCAGGGCCGGGATGGTGTTGCCGTACGCGGTGCCGAGGTTCGAACCGGAGCGCAGCAGCTCGGTGTAGGTGATCGCGGCCCCCAGCGCCGAGTCCTTGAGGATGACCACCAGCTGGCTGATGATCGAGGGCAGCATCGCTGCGATGGCCTGCGGCAGCAGGATGGCGGTGAGGGTCTGGGTCTCGGTCAGCCCCATCGCCAGGCCGGCTTCGCGCTGGCCGCGGGGCAGCGACCCGACGCCGGAGCGGACCAGCTCGGCGATCACGCAGGCGTTGTAGAAGGTCAGGCCCACGACGACGCCGAACAGCGGCAGACCGGTGCCCGAGATGCCCAGCACGAACAAGCCCAGGTAGTACGCGAAGTACATCATCATCAGCACCGGAACGGCGCGGAAGAACTCGACGAAGATCCCGCAGATCGTTCGCAGCGGCCGCAGCTCCGAGAGCCGGCCCATCCCGAGCAGGATACCGAGGACGACCGCCAGCACCACGCTGATGGCCGCGGCGACCAAGGTGTTGATCAGGCCGGGGAGCAGATAGGCCGTCCACGAGGTGGGGTCGAGGAAGGATCGCCATTTGGCGGCCGTCAGCTGGCTGTTGGCGGGGTTCGCCAGCCCTCGGATCAGCAGCAGCAGGAGCGCCGCCAGGGCCACGGCGCCCACGATGGCGGCGATCCGGTGCCGGACCCTCGCCTTCGGCCCGGGAACATCGAACAGGACCGTCACCGGCGCGCTCATCGCTGCACCGCCAGACGTCGGGAGAGATAGGTGAACAGCAGCCCGATGGGCAGCGTCAGCAGCACGAACCCGAGCGCCATGATGAAGAAGATCGCGAACAGCAGCGAGCTGTTGAACTCGATCATGCCGCGCATCAGGTAGGCCGGCTCGGCGACGCCGATGGTGGCCAGCACCGTGGTGTTCTTGGTCAGGGCGATCAGCGTGTTGCCCAGGGGGGCGATCGCGGCGCGGAACGCCTGCGGCAGGATGATCGTGCCGATCGTCGGCCCGAAGCTCAGGCCGATCGCCCGCGCCGCCTCGGCCTGACCCTGCGGCACCGTGTTGATGCCACTGCGGAGGGCCTCGGCCACGAACGAGGCGTGGTAGACCGACAGCGCCACCACGCCCCAGCGGAAGTTGTTGTCCACGATGGAGGTCTGGGACTGCGGGTCGGCAAGGTTGATCTGCATCACCTGGAGCAGACCGAAGGCGCAGAAGAAGACGATCAGGGTCAACGGGGTGTTGCGGATCAGCGTCACGTACGCCACGCCGATCTTCTGCAGCACCCCGACCGGGGACACTCGCAGGATGGCCACCACGGTCCCGATCAGCAACGAGCCGATCGCACCGGCCGCGGTGAGCTTGATCGTCATCCAGAACGCGGCCAGCACGTTGTACTGGCTCAGCAGGGTCTGCAGCGCGTCCACGGTTCCTCCTCTCTCGGTCGGCTATCGGTTCAGCCCGGAGACGCTGCGGAGGTGCCCCGCCGGGGCGAGGCACCTCCACACGTCATCGGGTCAGGAACAGGCGTCGGGCTTCGGGGGGTTCTTCGTCGAGTCCGGCTTGAACCCGGAGGCACCCACGGTGCTCTCCAGCGCCTTCTCCCACGAGCCGTCCGACTGCATCTTCTCCAGTGCGGTGTTGATCTTGCCGCACAGGTCGGCGTCGCCCTTCTTGATGCCGACGCCGTACCGCTCCTCCGAGAACGGCTTGCCGACGACCTTGAGCTTGCCCTTGTACTGCTCCTGGGCGGCGAAGCCGGCCAGGATCACGTTATCGGTGGTCACCGCGTCGATGGTCCCCGCGTTCAGTGCCTCGACGCACTTGGAGTAGGTGTCGTACTCCTGCAGCTGGACCTGGTTGGCGTAGTTGTCCTTGACCTTCTTGGCCGATGTCGACCCGGTCACGGAGCAGAGCTTCTTCCCGTTCAGGGAGTCCGGCCCGGTGATCGCCGTGTCGTCGGACTTGACCAGCAGGTCCTGCCCGGCGATGAAGTACGGCCCGGCGAAGGAGACCTTCTGCTTGCGGTCGTCGGTGATCGAGTACGTCGCGAAGATCATCTTGACCTGGTCGCTCTGCAACAGCGTCTCGCGCTGGGCCGAGGGCGACTCCTTGAACTCGACATCGGTGTAGCCGAGCTCCTTGGCCACGTAGCGCGCCACCTCGACGTCGAAGCCGGTGTTGTTGTTGCCCTCCTTGAGGCCGAGGCCGGGCTGGTCGAACTTGACGCCGACGACCACCTTGCCACCTCCGCCCGGGGCGCCGCCGGACGCGCTGCCGCCGCCGCACCCGGCCATCGACATGGCCAGCACGGCACTCCCCGCCACGGCGAGCACCATCTTGTTGATCTTCATCTACCCCTCCACAGTTCTCGGTTGCTACTCCACCCGAGGCGATCTCTCCCCTAGTGGGTGAGGATCTTGCTCAGGAAGTCCTTGGCCCGCGCGCTCTGCGGGCTGGTGAAGAACGTCTCCGGGTGGGCCTCCTCGACGATCTGTCCGTCGGCCATGAAGACGACCCGGTTGGCGGCCTTGCGGGCGAAGCCCATCTCGTGGGTCACGACGATCATCGTCATGCCCTGCCGAGCCAGCCCGACCATGACGTCGAGTACCTCGTTCACCATCTCCGGGTCCAGGGCCGAGGTGGGCTCGTCGAACAAGATCACCTTCGGCTCCATGGCCAGCGCGCGGGCGATGGCCACCCGCTGCTGCTGGCCTCCGGACAGCTGGGCCGGGTACTTGTCCGCCTGGTTGTCGACACCGACCCGCTTGAGCAGCTCCATCCCACGCTGCTTGGCCTCGGCCGCCGACTTCCGCCGTACCTTGATCGGTCCGAGGGTGACGTTCTCCAGGATGGTCTTGTGCGCGAACAGGTTGAACGACTGGAACACCATGCCGACATCGGCGCGCAGGTGGGCCAGTCCGCGACCCTCCTCGGGCAGCTTCTCGCCGTCGATGGTGATCGTGCCCGACTGGATGGTCTCCAGCCGGTTGATCGCGCGACACAGGGTGGACTTGCCCGAGCCGGACGGACCGAGGACGACCACCACCTCGCCCTTCCCGACCGTGAGGTTGATGTGCTGCAGGACGTGCAGGTCGCCGAAGTACTTGTCGACCTCGCTCAGCACCACGAGCGGTTCGCCCACCTCATCCGGGGCCACCGACGGCCCGGTGGTCGGGTCGGTCAGATCGACTGATTCGTCCCCGGGCACGCCAGAGGCTGGCGTCGCTTCCGCATCCGTCATGGCCCGACCCTAGACCCATCCCGAAGACGGTGGGGGGATTCTCCGTGTTGAGATTGGGTTACGGCACAGGTGAAGGAGGCTCAGCGGCCGGTGATGCCCCACCGGCAGGAGATCACGGCCGCCGGTTCGAGAATGATCATCTCGGCGTGGGTCGGCCCGTCGTTGAAGGCGTCCGGTCCGCAGGTCATCGGCTCGACGGCGATCGAGAGATCACGCCGGTCGTTGCCGGTGAACACCTGGACCCAGCTCAGCGGCGGCTCCCCCCACAGCTCGGCGACCCGGTCGGCCAACGACAGCCGGACGTGCCAGCGCCCATCCTGGTCGGCGGCCAAGCCGGTGTACGCCGTGTCCAGGGTGGTGCTGCCCAGCGGCCGACCGTGCCGGAGGTCCTGCTCGCGGCCGTCCACATCGACCAGGGCGACCGGCAGCAACCTCTCGTCGACGGCCAGGTAGCGGCCGGCCGGCACGGCCACCGACACCGCGTCCACCGCGGCCTCGCCCACCGTGAGATAGGGATGCGCGGCATACCCGAACGGCACCGCGGTGGCACCGATGTTGGTCACCTGCACCTCGACCGCGAGCCCGCCGGGGCCGACGCGGTAGCTGCTGATGGCCTCGATCACCCCCGGCCACCCCGGTTGCGGGTACACGCGTACCCGCTGGCGCACCGTGTCGTCGGTGTGCTCGACCAGGGTCCAGACCGCGTGCCGGACCAGGCCGTGGATCGCGTTGTGCCGCGCCGGCTCGCTGAGCGCGAGCTGCTGGGTCTTCCCGGCGAACGGGTAGCGCCCGTCGCGGATCCGGTTGGGCCACGGCAGCAGCTGCTGGCCGCGACCACCGGAGATGACCTCCTCGGCGCCGAATCCCCGGACCACGTCGCGGCCGGCCACGCGGTAGGTGCGCAGCGTGGCGCCCACCTCGGTGATCACCGCCTGGTGCTCGCCGCTGCTGATCGGGTACTGCTCGCCGGTGGGGTGGGTCACGCGACCGCACTGTACTGAACCCGTCGGGATCGCGGTCGCGGTCCGGACCGACCCACTACCCTGGGCCGGTGCGTACGTACGAGATCCGCACCCACGGCTGCCAGATGAACGTGCACGACTCCGAGCGGCTGGCGGGACTGCTCGAAGAGGCGGGGTACCTGCGCGCCGGGGGGCCCGACCTGGCCGAGAACGGCGAGCACGTGGTGGTGTTCAACACCTGCGCGGTGCGGGAGAACGCCGACAACCGTCTGTACGGCAACCTGGGCCAGCTGCTGCCCACGAAGAAGGCGCATCCCGGCGTGCAGATCGCCGTCGGCGGCTGCCTGGCGCAGAAGGACCGCTCCGAGATCGTCCGGCGAGCGCCGTGGGTGGACGTGGTGTTCGGCACCCACAACATCGCGTCGCTGCCCGTGCTGCTGGAGCGCGCCCGGGTCGAGCGGGAGGCCCAGGTCGAGATCGTGGAGTCCCTCGAGCGCTTCCCCTCCACGCTGCCGACCCGCCGGGACTCCCCGTACGCGGCGTGGGTGTCGGTCAGCGTGGGCTGCAACAACACCTGCACGTTCTGCATCGTGCCGTCCCTGCGCGGCACCGAGACCGACCGGCGGCCGGGCGACATCCTGGCCGAGGTGCAGGCCCTGGTGACCGAGGGCGTGCAGGAGATCACCCTGCTCGGACAGAACGTGAACGCCTACGGCGTCGAGTTCGGCAACCGGCAGGCCTTCGCCGAGCTGCTCCGGGCCTGCGGCGAGGTCGACGGGCTGGAGCGGGTGCGTTTCACCTCACCGCACCCGAAGGACTTCACCGCCGACGTCATCGCCGCGATGGCCGAGACCCCGAACGTGATGCCGCAGCTGCACATGCCGCTGCAGTCGGGCTCCGACTCGGTGCTGCGCCGGATGCGCCGCTCCTACCGCCGGGAGCGGTACCTGGGGATCATCGCCGACGTGCGGGCGGCGTTGCCCGATGCGGCGATCACCACCGACATCATCGTCGGGTTCCCCGGCGAGACCGAGGCCGACTTCGAGCACACCCTGGACGTGGTGCGTGCGTCCCGGTTCGCGGCCGCGTTCACGTTCCAGTACTCCGTCCGGGCCGGTACGCCCGCAGCCACCATGCCCGACCAGGTGCCCCGGTCCGTGGTCCAGGAGCGGTACCAGCGGTTGGTGGACCTGGTGGGCGAGGTCGCCTGGGCCGAGAACCAGCAGCAGGTCGGCCGGACCGTGGAGGTGATGTTCGCCGCCGGCGAGGGCCGTAAGGACGCAGCCACCCACCGGATGTCCGGCCGGGCCCGCGACAACCGGCTGGTGCACGTGGCGGTACCCGAGGACCCGTCGGACCGTCCGCGTCCGGGGGACATCGCCGAGACGGTGGTCACCTACGCGGCGCCGCACCACCTGAACGCCGACACCGGTCTGCTCAGCCTGCGCCGCACCCGAGGAGGCGACGCCTGGGCGGTCCGTCAGGACCGGGGCACTGCGCCCCGACCGAGTGTGGCCCTCGGCATGCCGTCGCTCGGTCGGCCGGCCCCGCTGGCCCCGGCGGTCGCCTGCGCCGCCTCCTGATCGGCGGCGGTCGGCGTTCCACCGGGTCCGTTCACGCCGCCTTGGGCAGCTTGGCCTTCTTCAGCGCCTTCCGGTTCCGCGCATCGGAGAAGATCTTGCGGGCCTGGTCAGGCTCCAGCTTCCCCTCCGCCAGCAGCCGGATGGGGCACCGCTTGCAGCGCGGCTTGTCGCTGCAGCACTTCTTCTTCGGGCGTACGGCCACGGAACGAGCCTAGGGCATCGGATAAGGGTAGCCAAACCTTTATTCCCATGACCTACTTGTCGATCGCTGTCCGATCCACCGGCAGCTTCCGCGCGGGCTGACCCGTCGACCCGAACCGGGTGCGCGTGCCACCATGGGCGCACCCTCGCCCGAGGGAAGCCGCGACCGAACCAGCCGCCAGGGAGTCCGATGCCCGCCGACCGCTTCGTCGAGCAGCTCAACGTCCAGATCGGACACGAGTTCGCCGCGCACCAGCAGTACATCGCCTGCGCCGTGCACTACGACGCGCTGACCATGCCTCAGATGGCGGGCTTCTTCTACACCCAGGCTCTGGAGGAGCGCGGGCACGCGATGATGATGGTCCAGTACCTGATCGACTCCGACGCCGAGGTCACCATCCCCGGGGTCGCCGCCCCCGTCACGTCCTTCGCTGACATCGTCGCGCCGGTGGCCCTAGCGCTCGAGCAGGAGAAGCGGGTGACGAGCCAGATCAACGAGCTCACCCGGATCGCCCGCGAGGAGTCCGACTTCGCCTCCGACCAGTTCATGCAGTGGTTCATCAAGGAGCAGGTGGAGGAGGTCTCCACGATGAGCGATTTGCTCACCGTGGTCCGGCGTGCCCAGCACGACATCGAGGCCATCGAGGACTACGTGGCTCGGGAGCAGAGCAACGACAGCGCCGACCCGACCGCTCCGGCCGTCGCCGGCGCGGGCGCCTGAGCCGCCGACGCCGCCTGCCGATCCGGGGGGCAACGCTGGTTGCCACACCTGGCGCACGTGACCCCCGACGAGGGATGGTTCTGGACCAGCGCGATCACGCGTGAAGCGATCCTGCGGGACGAGGTGGACAGCCTCGGCGCGCTGTCCACGGCGTTCGACCCGTACGTGGAGGTCGGCGACGTCCGGGAGCAGCTGGCCGGCTACCCCGAGACCGCGTCCGGCCGTCAGGACGTGGTCCGGGCGATCGAGGACCTCGGCGCCGGCGGCCCGCCGAGGCCGTCGACCCGCGGGACTCCGGCTACTGGCTCGCCTCCGCCATGAACACCGTGCTGGGGATCTGCTCCGGACGTCCCGACCCCGAGGCCGGAGCAGGCGGCGGCGTCGCTCTCTTCAGGACGCCGAGCGGTTCGTCGAGCGGCGTGCGGCGCGCTCGGACCGGGTCCCGCGGTGGCCGCCCGGGTTCCGGACCTGCTCGCGAGTGACTGGATCCTGCTGTTGCTCGCGCTGCTGCTGGCATGTGCGGGCTCGACCGGCTGAGCCGCCACCGTGGTCCTGGTGGGCATCGCCATCGGCATCCACGGCGGGCGGACGCTGGTCCGCCGCCGGAACGCGACACTCAAGGGTCAGGCCCCGCATCGACCGGCTGCTGACCACCGTCCGCGAGGGCCAGCAGGAGGCCGGCAGGTCGTCGAGAACGACCGTCAGCGGGCCGCCGAGTCTGGCCGGACTGCCGAGGAGGTGGTGCACCCTCTGCACGCGCTGACCACCGGGCCGTGGCCCGCCCCCCAGGACCCGGCGCCGCCGGAGGTCAGGGTTGGGCCGGCGGAGCAGGCGGCGCGGTAGGCGCAGGCGGCTCCACCGGGGCCGACGGGGCCGACGGCTCGGTGGGGCTGGGACCACCGGACAGGTCGTCGAGCTTCCCCTTCACGGTCTCAGCCGCCTCGTCGATCTGTCCCGAATGCTTCAGGCCCGTCTTCTCGTCGAGGAAGCCGGCCGCCCTGTCGATGCCCTGGTCGACCTGCTCGTTGTGCTGGCCGATCAGGTCCTTGGCCTTGTCGAAGATGCCCATCGTGGTGCCTTCCGCCGGTGTCGGGGTCGGTTGACGGCCCCGGAGTTGCTACCGGAGTATCCCCCGGGCCGCCCCAGTGTGGCTGTGGAGGGGGTGGCTGTGGAGGGGGTGGCCGGGGCGGGGCGGTCGCGGCGGCGGTGCGGCACACTGGCGCGGTGATCGTGGCGGTGGTCGGCCCGACGGCGGCGGGCAAGTCGGCCCTGGCGGTCGACCTGGCCCGGCGCCTGGGTTCGAATGGCCGGCCCGCCGAGGTGGTCAGCGCCGACTCGATGCTGCTGTATCGGGGGATGGACATCGGCACCGCCAAGCCGACCGCGGCGGAGCGGCGCGGCGTCCCGCACCACCTCGTCGACGTACTCGAGGTCACCGAGACGGCCAGCGTGGCCGCGTTCCAGGCCCGGGCCCGGGACGTGCTCGCCGACTGCCGGCGCCGCGGGGTGGTCCCCATCCTGGTCGGTGGCTCGGCGCTGTACGTACGCGCCGTGCTCGACCGGTTCGAGTTCCCCGGGACCGATCCAGGACTGCGTGCAGCGCTCGAGGCCGAGCTGGCCGCGGTCGGCCCGATTGCACTGCACCGGCGGCTGGCGGGCCTCGACCCGGCCGCCGCCGAGTCGATTCTGCCGGCCAACGGGCGGCGGATCGTGCGCGCCCTCGAGGTGGTGACCCTGACCGGCGGGCCCTACACGGCGACCCTGCCGGAACGCGCCTACGCGCTCCCGCAGGTGGTGCAGATCGGTCTCGACGTCGACCGGGCCGAGCTGGACGCGCGGATCGCCCGCCGCGTCGACGCGATGTGGGCGGCCGGCTTCGTGGCCGAGGTGCGCGGCCTGCTCGACCGGGGACTGCGTGACGGCCTGACCGCTTCGCGAGCCCTCGGGTACCGGCAGGTGCTCGACTTCCTGGCCGGCCGGATCAGCGAAGACGAGGCCCGGCACGCGACGGTGCGGGCGACGCGACGCTTCGCCCGCCGTCAGGACGCCTGGTTCCGTCGCGACGACCGGATCCACTGGCTGCGCTTCGACCGACCCGACCTCCTCGACGCCACGCTCGCCGCCGCCGGTCTCGCTCCGGCAGCCGCCCCGGCCGTGGAAGACTGACGCCCATGCGCCGGTGGTCGTTCGCCAAGGGTCACGGCACCCAGAACGACTTCGTACTGCTCCTCGACCGGGAGGACACGCTGCAGGTCGCGGAGGGTGACGTCCGGTTCATCTGCGACCGTCACGCCGGGATCGGGGGCGACGGGTTGCTGCGGGCCGTGCTCGCCGAGCATGTCGCTGACTGGGACGGCCCCGGCGACCTGTGGTTCATGGACTACCGCAACGCGGACGGCTCGATCGCCGAGATGTGCGGCAACGGCGTCCGGGTCTTCGTCCGTCACCTGGTCGACGAAGGGCTCGCCTACGGAACGGTCGTCCCGGTCGCGACCCGGGCCGGGCTGCGGGAGGCGGAGCTGCTGCCCGACGGCCGGATCCGGGTCGCCATGGGTCCGGTCACGGTGGACGACGCTCCGGCGAACCAGGTGCTGGTCACGACCACCGACGGGGAGACCTTCCCCGCCGTCCCGGCCGACGTCGGCAACCCGCACGCCGTGGCCCTGCTCGACGACCAGGACGCGGACGCGGTGCCCCCGCTGGCGGACCTCGATCTGAGCCGGCCGCCCCGTGGTCAAGCCCGTCGAGGCGTTCCCCGCCGGGGTCAACGTCGAGTTCGTCCGCCGGGTCGCGGTCCGGCACCTGGCGCTTCGGGTGTTCGAGCGCGGGTCCGGGGAGACCCGGTCCTGCGGGACAGGAACCGTGGCGGCGGCCGCCGCCGCCGAAGCCCGCCGCCCCACCCGCGACGGGGGGGCGCCGGTGGAGTACCGGGTCGATGTCCCCGGCGGCACCGTCACTGTCGAGCTGGGCGAGCAGGCCTACCTGACCGGGCCGGCGGTGATCGTGGCGCACGGCGAGCTGTCCCTCCCGGACCGGCCGAACTGAGCCCACCAGCCGCCATCAGACCAGCACCGCCATCAGACCAGCACCACCATCAGACCAGCACCACCATCACATACGAGACGAAGGAGTCACCGTGGGTGTCCTGGACACGTTCTCCCTGGCCGGGCGGGTGTCGGTCGTCACCGGCGCCAACCGCGGGATCGGCAAGGCGCTGGTCACCGCGCTGGCCGAGGCCGGCAGCGACGTCGCCCTGCTGGTCCGCAGCACGGAGGCCGCCGCACCGGTGGTGGACGCCCTGAGCGAGACCCTCGGCGTCAAGGCGATCGCTGTGGCGGCCGATGTGACCCGGCCTGAGGAGCTGCAGCGCGCGGTCGAGGAGATCGCGGACCGGCTCGGGCGGATCGACGTCCTGGTCAACAACGCGGGAGCCTGCGTCCACCGGCCCGCGCTCGAGGTGACCCCGCAGGAGTGGCGCTCGGTGATGGAGGTGAACGTGGACGGGGTGTGGAACTGCGCGCAGGCCTTCGGTCGGATGCTGGTGCAGCAGGGCAGCGGATCCATCGTCAACATCGGGTCCATCTCGGCCCAGATCGTCAACCGGCCGCAGTGGCAGCCCGGCTACAACGCTTCCAAGGCCGCCGTACACCAGCTGACCAAGTCGCTGGCGGCGGAGTGGGCGCCGCACGGCGTACGGGTGAACGCGCTGGCCCCGGGCTACGTCAAGACCGAGATGGCCCCCGTCGACCAGCCCGAGTTCCGGCGGCACTGGATCGAAGACGCCCCGATGCAGCGCTACGCGACACCGGATGAGCTCGGACCCAGTGTGGTGTTCCTCGCCTCCGACGCGTCGGGTTTCATGACCGGCTCGGTGCTGGTCATCGACGGCGGCTACACCGTCTTCTGAGCAGACCGCGCGACGCGCGTCACCAGCTCGGTGTCGGACGGCACCCCGACCAGCCCGAGGTGCTGCGCGGTCCGGATCGCGTTCACCCGGTCGCGGACCCCGAGCTTGCGGAACACGTGCTCGAGGTGCTTCTGCACGGTGCGGGGCGAGCAGCCGAGCCGGCGGGCGATCACCCGGGTGGGCTGACCCTCGGCCAGCAGCTGCAACACGGCCAGTTCCCGTCCCGTCACCGACAGGTCGCCGATGGAGTCCGGCAGCCGCCGGTCAACCGCCGACAACCGGGACACCAGCCGGGACTGCACGTCCAGGGCCACCACGGCGCGCTGCACGTGGCCGGCCACCAGCAGGTCGTCGTCGCTGAAGTCTCGGCCGCCCCGGCCCATCAGGAACGCCCGGTGCATCGGTCCGTCGAGCCGATAGTTGATCACCATCTGGTGTTCGAGTCCGAGCGGACGCAACGGCCCCTCGATCCGCTCCCGACGTTCCAGGGGCACCAGACGAGTGGGCACCCGTTGGCAGGTCTGGGGCCGAGAGTCGCCGGTGTGCAGGTACCAGGTGAACAAGGGGTGACAGTCGTGCAGCTCGCCGGCCCGCCACGCCTCGAGCTCGGCGGCCACCGGGTCGAAGGCGTCATGGGGCCGGATCAGCAGGCCCATGCTGCCGTCGGCCTCGGCCCAGTTCCAGGAGACCGCCGTGACGTCGAAGGTCGCCTGCAGCTGGTCCAGGACAACCGACGTGGGCATGCCGGTCAGCGGTTGCCGCAGCAACTCGCAGACCGTCCCCATCCACTGGGCGATCCGTGCTCCCGTTCCCCTCATCGGCTGCCCTCCGCGCCTGATCGTACGGTGGGCGACCGATTATGGGAATGTGCACCTGCCGGTGCGGTCGCGGCTCAGTGCCCCGAGCCGGCCGCTGACCAGGAGCCGTGCCGCCCCCCCGACAATCGCATCGCGGCTCCTTGGCCTCCCGTGAGAGCCTGGTAGCACGATGACCTTGCCGTACGCCACGTCCCGAGACGACTTCGACGACCTTGACCAGGCTCACGAGCCCCTCGCCGCGGCGGCGGTCCGCGGGATGGAAGGCGCCCAGCCCGACCCCGATGTCGACGGGGATCAGCTGGAGCTCGAGGAGCGGATCTCCTTGCGCCGGGTCGCCGGGATGTCCACCGAGCTCACCGACATCACCGAGGTCGAGTACCGCCAGCTGCTGCTCGAGCGGGTCGTTCTGGTCAGCGTGTGGACCACCGGCACCGAGGTGGACGCGGAGAACGCCATGGCCGAGTTGAAGCTGCTCGCCGAGACGGCCGGCTCCCAGGTGCTGGAGGGTCTCGTGCAGCGCCGGACCCGACCCGACCCCGCCACCTACATCGGCAGCGGGAAGGTCGCCGAGCTGCGGGAGGTGGTGGTCGCCACCGGGGCCGACACGGTGATCTGCGACGGCGAGCTCGCGCCCGCCCAGCTGCGGAACCTCGAGGACCGGGTCAAGGTCAAGGTGATCGACCGGACGGCGCTGATCCTCGACATCTTCGCCCAGCACGCCAAGAGCGCCGAGGGCAAGGCCCAGGTCGAGCTGGCCCAGCTGCAGTACCTGAAGCAGCGGCTGCGCGGCTGGGGCGGCAACCTGTCCCGGCAGGCCGGTGGTCGGGCCAGCGGCGGCGCCGGTATCGGCGGCCGCGGACCCGGAGAGACCAAGCTGGAAACCGACCGACGTCGGATCAACAGCCGGATCGCCAAGCTGCGGGCCGCGCTGCGCGAGATGGACGGCACCCGGGAGACCAAGCGACAGGAGCGCCGCCGGCACAAGATCCCGTCGGTGGCCATCGTCGGGTACACCAACGCTGGCAAGTCCAGCCTGCTGAACCGCCTCACCGGGGCGGGGGTGCTGGTCGAGGACGCGCTGTTCGCCACGCTGGACCCGACCACCCGCCGGTCGCAGACTGCCGATGGCCGGGTGTTCACCCTGACCGACACCGTCGGCTTCGTCCGCCACCTGCCCCACGACCTCGTCGAGGCGTTCGCCTCGACCCTGGAGGAGTCGGCGAGCGCCGACCTGCTGCTGCACGTCGTGGACGGCTCCGACCCCGACCCCGGCGGTCAGATCGGGGCCGTGCGGGCTGTGCTGTCCGACATCGGTGCCGGCGGCGTCCCCGAGCTGATCGTGGTCAACAAGGCCGACCGGGCCGACCCGGCGACACTGGCGGTCCTGCGCAGCGGCTACCCCGGCGCCCTGGTGGTGTCCGCCCGGACCGGGGCGGGGTTCGACGAGCTCCGGGCCATCCTGGAGAGCCGGCTGCCGCGCCCCGAGCGTGAGGTGCGGGTGCTGCTCCCGTACGAGCGGGGTGATCTGGTCAACCGGATCCACCAGGCCGGGGAGCTGCTCACCACCGAGCACACCGCCGAGGGCACGGTCGTCCTGGCCCGGGTGCATCCGGAGCTGGCCGGGGAGCTGGCCCCGTACGAGCTGACCGCGGCCACCGCGGACGGCAGCTCCGACTGAGTGTCGCCCCACCCGGCTAGGGTGCCCCGGTGAGTGAGGCGGCCGGCGGATCGCCCGGACGCCCGACCGCCGGCCGGGCCGCCGGCCGTCCGGGCGGTGCTCGCCGCGGCCGTGGCCGAGATCGGCGGGCACGACCGACCGGGCCAGGCGCGGATGGCCGAGGCGGTGGGGGAGGCCCTGGACGCCGGGGAGCACCTGCTGGTCCAGGCCGGCACCGGCACCGGAAAGTCGCTCGGCTACCTGGCCCCGGTGCTGGTCCGTCTCGCCGAGCACCCCGGTGAGCGGGTGGTGATCGCCACTGCGACCCTGGCCCTGCAGGCCCAGCTCGCCACCAAGGACATCCCGGCCGCCCTCGACGCGGTCGAGCAGGTGACCGGTGGGCGCCCCCGGCACGCGGTCCTCAAGGGCCGTACCAACTACGCCTGTCTGCTGAAGGTCCGCGACTCCGGCGTCGCCGGCCAGGGGACGCTGATCTCGGCGGCCGAGGTGGCCGAGGCGGTCTCAGCGGCGCCCACGGCCACCCCCGAGTCGGCGTTGGGGGCCGAGGTGCTCGCGCTCCGCTCCTGGGCCGAGGAGGAGAGCGACCGGGTCGGCCTGGCCGACCGGGACGACGCCCCCTCGCACACCGAGCGCGGGTGGCAGCAGGTCTCGATCCCGGTCCGGGAGTGTCTCGGGGTGCAGCGCTGTCCCCAGGGCGCGGGCTGCTTCGTCGAGCGGTCCCGGGACCGGGCGCGGAGCGCGGACCTGGTGGTCACCAACCACGCGCTGCTCGCCATCGACGCCATGCACGGCGGCACCGCGCTGCCGGAACACTCCGCGGTGGTCATCGACGAGGCGCACGAGCTGACGGCCCGGGTGACCGGCGCGGCGTCGGCCGAGCTCGGCCCGCAGAGCATCGAGCGCGTCGGCCGGCGGGTGCTGAGCTACCTGGAAGACGACCTGGCCCTGGAGCTGCTGGAGAGCGCCGACACGCTGCGGACTGCGCTGGACGCGGCGCCGCTCCAGCGGGTCGAGGACCCGGCGGCCGAGGTCCTGGAGGTGTGCCAGCAGATCCGGAACACCACCCGGCGGGTGGTCAGCGAGCTTGGCGGCGGGGAGGACCGCAACGACCCGGAGCGCCGGCAGGCAGCGGCCGCGGTCAAGGAGGTCTTCGACGTCGCGGAGCGGATGGCCGCGCTGGCCGACGTCGACGTGGTCTGGGTCGCGGACCGGGAGCGCTTCGGTCGTGAGCTGAAGGTGGCGCCGCTGTCGGTCGCCGGGCTGATGCGCAACCGCGTCTTCGGTCAGACCACCGCGGTGCTGACCTCGGCCACCCTCAAGATCGGCGGCGACTTCGACCCGGTGGCCGCCGCGGTCGGCCTGCGGGCCTTCGAGCGAGCCGACCGGGTGCCGGCCGCCGCACTGGTCTCCGACGACGATCACCCCGGTGCCGTCGACACCGTGGACGAGGAGCAGCCGATCGTCTGGTCGGGCCTCGACGTCGGCTCGCCGTTCGACTACCGGCGACAGGGCATCCGGTACGTGGCCCGCGCCATGCCGCCCCCTGGCCGCGACGGGCTGTCGGAGGAGGCGAAGACCGAGATCGCCGAGCTGGTCTGGGCCGCGGGCGGCCGGACGCTGGGACTGTTCTCGTCGCGGCGGGCGGCCGAGGCCGCGGCGGTGCACGTCCGCAAGCAGCTGCCGAAGATGACGATCCTCTGTCAGGGCGACGCCCAGCTGTCCGAGCTGACCCGACGGTTCGTGGCCGAGGAGGCGGCCAGCCTGTTCGGGACGCTGTCGTTGTGGCAGGGGGTCGACGTGCCCGGCGCCACCTGCCAGCTCGTGATCATCGACCGAATCCCGTTCCCGCGGCCGGACGAGCCGCTCACCCTGGCCCGGCAGCGGGCGGTGGCCGAGGCCGGCGGCAACGGCTTCATGGCCGTCGCCGCGAGCCATGCGGCGCTGCTGCTCGCGCAGGGGGCGGGGCGGCTGATCCGGCGGGTCAGCGACCGTGGCGTGGTGGCCATCCTCGACCCCCGGCTGCTGACCGCCCGGTACGGCCCGTACCTGACCGCCTCGATGCCGGACATGTGGCCCACCACCGACCGGGAGGTCGTGGTCCAGGCCCTGCGGCGGCTGGCGACCCCCTAGGCTCGCGCCGTCACCCCTGCGGTGGCCGGATCGAACGGGTCGCGGGCGGGGAAGCATTTCCGCGGGGCGGTAGCGGTCGTAACAATCGCGTGCGAGTGTTGCCCCCATGGAGCACACCTACGATGTGGACCTGGCGGTGATCGGGTCCGGACCCGGTGGCCAGAAGGCGGCGATCATGGCCGCGAAGCTCGGTCGCACGGTCTGTGTCATCGACACCAAGGCCATGGTCGGCGGCGTCTGCGTCAACACCGGCACGATTCCCTCCAAGACGCTGCGCGAAGCGGTGCTCTACCTCACCGGGATGCAGATGCGGGAGCTGTACGGCGCCAGCTACCGGGTGAAGGAGGACATCACGATCTCCGACCTGCTGGCCCGCCTGCAGCACGTGGTGGGCCGGGAGACCGAGGTCATCCGAGCCCAGCTGCTGCGGAACCACATCGAGCTCATTCCGGGGGTGGCGGCCTTCGTCGACCCGCACACCCTGTCGGTCGACATCGAGGGCACGCACGTGCACCGGACGCTGACCGCGGACAAGATCGTCATCGCGACCGGTACCACCCCGGCTCGTCCCTCCAACGTCGCCTTCGACGGCCAGCGGATCCTCGACTCCGACCAGATCCTCGAGCTCGAGAAGGTGCCCGACTCGCTGGTCGTGGTGGGGGCCGGCGTGATCGGGGTGGAGTACGCCTCGATGTTCGCCGCCTTGGGCACCCGGGTCACGCTGGTCGAGAAGCGGCCCCAGATGCTGGACTTCTGCGACCCCGAGATCGTCGAGTCGCTGAAGTTCCACCTCCGTGACCACACCATGTCGTTCCGCTTCGGCGAGGAGGTGGCGTCGGTGATCAGCTCCGGTCAGGGCACGATCACCACCCTCGCCTCAGGCAAGCGGATTGCCGCCGAGGCGGTGATGTACAGCGCGGGTCGGCAGGGCAACACCGGCTCGCTGAACCTCGATCTGGCGGGCCTGGAGGCCGACAAGCGCGGCCGGCTGGTGGTGGACGACCAGTACGCGACCTCGGTGCCGCACATCTACGCCGTGGGTGACGTGATCGGTTTCCCGGCGCTGGCGGCCACCTCGATGGACCAGGGCCGGCTGGCCGCGTCGCACGCGTTCGGCGAACCCGCGCGGGAGCTGCAGGCGCTGCAGCCCATCGGCATCTACACCATCCCCGAGATCTCCTACTGCGGGAAGCTGGAGGCCGACCTGACCGAGGAGTCGGTGCCGTTCGAGGTCGGCATCTCCCGGTACCGGGAGCTGGCTCGCGGTCAGATCACGGGCGACTCGTACGGCATGCTGAAGCTGATCGTGCACTCGGAGACGCGCGAGATCCTCGGCGTGCACGTGTTCGGCACCAACGCCACCGAGCTGGTGCACATCGGTCAGGCGATCATGGGCTGCGGCGGCACGGTCGACTACCTGGTGGACACCGTCCTCAACTACCCGACGCTGTCGGAGGCCTACAAGGTCGCGGCCCTGGACGTGGCCAACAAGCTCCGGGCCGTCGCCAAGCTGACGAACCAGATGATCACGTCCGAGCCGAGCCTCCTCTGATCGATCTGCGACGACCCGCGGAAGGCGTGCCGGTCGGCCCAGCCCGGTCTCGATGACCTCGGCGGATATCTAGACCCGGCGGAGGACGGCCACGATCTTGCCGAGGATGGTGGCGTGGTTGCCGTCGATCGGGTCATAGGCGGAGTTGTGCGGCATCAGCCACACCTGACCCTCGGTGCGCCGGAACGTCTTCACCGTCGCCTCGTTGTCGAGCAGGGCGGCCACGATATCGCCGTTGACGGCGCTGGGCTGCTGGCGCACCACCACCCAGTCCCCGTCGCAGATCGCTGCCTCGATCATGGAGTCGCCGCGCACCTCCAGCAGGAACATGGTGCCCTCGCCGACCAGCTGCTTCGGCAGCGCGAAGATGTCCTCGACGCGTTCCTCGGCCAGGATCGGCCCACCGGCGGCGATCCGGCCCAGCAGCGGCACGTGCACGGGGGTGGGGTACGCGTCCCCGATACCGGTCTCGTCGACCCCCGCGCTCGCGGCCGGGGCGGACGGGCGGGCCGGCACCGACCGGGGCGGAGCCTCCCCGGGCAGCAACACCTCGAGCGCTCGGGGACGGTTCGGGTCGCGGCGGAGAAAGCCCTTGGCCTCGAGCACCTTGAGCTGATGGGCGACGCTGGAGGAGGACGCGAGGCCCACCGCGTCGCCCATCTCACGGATGCTCGGCGGGTACCCGCGGCCGTCGACGGTCGCCTTGATCACCTGCAGAATCCGTCGCTGCCGGAGCGTCAGTCCGTCGGCGTCGGTGGGCCCGTCGGGCAGCGCACTCACCGAGCCCGTCTCGCCGAGCTGGGCGGCGATGTCCGCCGCACGCGGGCGGCCTCGTCGGTTGCTGGGCCGGGGCCGATCGCCCGGTCGGGTGCCCTCGGTGCCGTCACTGTCAGCCATGGGTCCGACGATAGAGATCGCGGCAGACGAATTCAAACATCTGTTCGAGCGTGTCGCCGTCGGACGGCGGGGCACGACGTCTCGCCCCCCACCTGCCCTGGCCGAGGGGTCTTCGGAGTCGTGCCGTCGCCCACCGCCGTCAGCCATCCGCCGGGGTCGGCAACGAGGTCGCCAGGGCCTCCGCCCGACGGTGCCTGGTGGTGTGTCTTTGCTGTCAGTGGCGGGTGCTTTCCTCGACGTGGTCGACACGCCTCGAACACGCGTACGAATGTTCTTGGCTTTGTCAGACCCGTGCAGCACAATCAGCCACACGTTCTATCGAACGTGAGTTCGAACAGAGGAGCGCACCATGACGGCGATGACGATCCCGACCATCGACCTCGGGCCCGAGTCCCGGCGCGAGGCCGGGCGAGAGTCCGGGCGCCTGACCGAGCCCGCGGCAGGTGTGCGCGCCGCCCGCGGCCTGCGCCAGCCGACGCGCCGGACGCCGCGCCCGGGTCGGGGGGCGGGCCGAGGTCGGCGCCCGCAGGCGCGGCCGCCACGGCCCGTGCCGGCGCCCAGTCTTGGGGTGGACGCGCTGATCGAGACCTCGCTCGAGACGACGCTCGAACCGGCGGGGCCCGCACCGGTGATCCCGCAGTCGTCGTGGCGGCTGACCCAGCGGGGCGTGGCGCTCGTTGTGGTGGCCGGCCTGATGATCGTGGCCGCCGCGGTCACGGTGATCACGCTGACCGCGGTCCGGGTGACCGGCGACCACTACGTTCCCTACGGTCAGAGCCAGCAGCAGCACCGCTGACCGATGCTCAGCGGGTCAGGTGCCGGAAGGACTCCGGATGCCGCCGCAAGAAGGTGTGCAGGTCGATCGGCGGCCGGCCCGTGACGCGTTCGACGGTGTCGCTGACGTGGTCGACCTCGCCGGCGGCGATCGCCTGGTAGGAGCTGACCCAGCCGGTGACCTCGAACAGCGGCGCGGCGAAACTGGCCCGCGAGGCGTAGGCCTCGGCTTCGGTCTCCGGGACGTAGCGCACCGAGCGGCCGCTGGCCCGGGTCAGGGCGCGCGCCACCTCCGTCAACGTGACGGCCACCGGCCCGGTCACGTCCAGGGTCTGCCCGTCCCAGCGGGAGTCCAGCAGGACCGCGGCCGCCACGGCCGCGACGTCCTCGTGGCTGACCGCGGCCACCGCCCCGTCGCCGGCCGGGCCGCGGATGACCCCGTCCACGCCCGCCATCTGGGCGAGCCCCCACAGGTAGAACGAGTCGCGCAGGAACACGAAGGAGACCGGCGCACCGTCCACGGCGGACCGTCGGATGTGCTGCTCGGTGTGCCAGTGGTCCCGCCCGAACGTGAAGGTGCAGTCCGCGGCCGCCCCCTGGAACGACAGGTAGACGATCCTGCGCACCCCGGCCCGCGCGGCGGCGTCCACGACGCTCCGGTGCTCGCTGACCCGGTCGGCCGACTCGCGGCCACTGACCAGGAACAGGGTGGTGCAGCCGGTGAGCGCCCGCTCGACGGAGGGACCGTCCCGGTAGCCGCGGATGGTCGCGACCTCCGCGCCGGTCTCCGGTGCCCGGCGGCTGCCTCGGACGAGCAGGCGACACGGCTGGTCACGATCGGCCAGCAGGGCGGCCACCCGGCCGCCCACCGCCCCGGTCGCGCCAGTGACGGCGATCGGCCCGTCAGCCACCGGCGACGCCGGTCGGTGCGGCGTCGGGATGGTCCACGACGACGGTCTTCATGATCTTGTCCGAGAACGTCTGCTTCTTCTCGTCCCACAGCGGCCAGAGGTACCCGACGTAGGCGATGCCGTCCAGCATGTGCACGAGGTCCCGGAGGAACGCGTTCAGCGGTCCGATCGGCTGGCCGGTGAGCTCGCCGACCAGTCGGATCTTCACCAGGCGCTTCCCGAGAGACTGCCCGGTCCGGCCGCCGACCAGCCAGCGGTTGTAGATCTGCCAGCCAAGGGCGGCCAGCAGGAGCGCGCCCCCGGCGATCATCCACCCGAGGCCGGGGATGCTGGCCGGGGGTGCCGTGCCGGCGGAGCTCAGGGCGGTCAGCCATACCAGCAGCTGGACGTAGCCGATCCAGAACGGCACCATCGCGACCAGGCTGGGGACGAAGTCGATCAGGTACGCCCCGACCCGTCGACCCCAGCTCGCCAGCGGCGGCAGAGCGGCCGCCGGCCACCCGTACGGTGCCGGCGCGTACCCGGTCGACGAGCCCGGGCCCGGGTACGCCGGCGCCGGTGGGTATCCGGTGTTCGGTGGGTATCCGGTGTTCGGTGGGTATCCGGTGTTCGGGTATCCGGTGTTCGGTGGGTATTGGGTGTTCGGGGGGTAGCCGGTGTTCGGGGAGTAGCCGGTGCCCGCAGGGTAGCCCTGCTGCTGAGCACCCCCGGGCTGACCCGGTGGTGCGGCTGGGGGGGTGGGCGACCAGGACGCCGGAGTCTGGTTCCCGGCCTGGCTCCAGCGCTGCTGCCCCGGGTCCTGGTCCGGGTAGAGGTTCGGCGGCTGATCCGGGGGAGAGGCGTTGGCCGGCGGCTGTTGCCCGTACCGGGGCGCCTCGCCGTAGACCGGTCGCGCCGGCCCCGGTGACCCCGGCGTCGGGGACCCCGCCGCCTCGCCGGGGGGTCGGGAGGTCGGCGGTTCCCAGTCGGACTGACCCATCGGAGCTCCTCGCTGCTGACTGACCTGCTCGCGGCCCGCCGCCGCGATGCGACTGGGAGTCTAGGGCGTGAACGGTCCCCGCGTGCCGACGCCGGCGGCCCGTCCGGCAGGCAGAATGGGCTCATCATGAACCCGTCCTCGACCACGCGTGACCCGGCTGTGCCGGCTGGCGACACCCGGTTCCGACCCGCGGTCGGCCTGGCCTGGCTCGGCGGGTTCGCCGGCTTCGGAGTCGGCCTCAGCGCCCTGTACGCGGTGACCGGCCACGGGGTCGGCTGCCCGTTCCGCGCGGTGACGGGGTGGGAGTGTCCGTTCTGCGGGGGCACCCGGCTCGGGAGCGCTCTGCTGCACGGCGACGTGGTGGCGGCCTTCTGGTTCAACCCGGTGGTCTTCGTCGCCCTCGCCGGCTTGACCGTCGTCGGCGCGGCGTGGGTCGGGCAGCTCCTGGGTGGTCCCGCCCTGCGGGCGCCGGCCCGGCTGCGGCGGGTCTCGGCCAACCAGTGGCTGCTGGCCGGCGCCGTCGTCGCGACCGCGTACACCCTGCTGCGCAACCTGCTGTAGCGCTCGGCAGAGCGTACCGAGGGTCGGGCCGCTCAGAAGATCCAGAACGCGGTCACCGTCATCGGCAGCAGGCCGAGCACGACCCATGGGGCGTACGGCTTCCGCCGGTTGACCAGCAACACGGCGGCGGCGGTGACCACCCCGACCACCCCCGTCATCACCCACAGGCCCAGGACGTCACCGCGGGCCAGATCGCGTTCGCCGGCGAGGGCGAGGTAGGCACCCAGCACGGCGGCGAGCGAGCCGAACACGACGCCCAGCAGGGCCGAGATGATGACCCGCTGCACGGTGTCCAGGCTGCGGGCCTCCTCCTCGGCGCGGGACATCCGCGGGGCGGGACTCTGGCTAGGGGACACGATGACCTCGGGCTTCGGTTCGACGGACACGTCTGGCTTTAGTTAGTGCACAAACTGTTAGGGTAAGCATAGACTGAGCGCGTGCCGCTCACCAACTCCGCCCCGCCCGCTGGCGAGGACCTGCTGGACCTGCAGAGCCAGGTCTGCTTCGCCCTGGCCGTCGCGTCGCGACGGGTCATCGGGCTCTATCGGCCCGTGCTGGAGCCGATGCGGCTGACCCATCCGCAGTACCTCGTGATGTTGGCCCTGTGGCAGTACGAGCCGCTGTCGGTGCGGAGGCTGGGGGACCTGCTATCCCTCGAGCCGGCGACCCTGTCCCCGCTGCTCAAGCGGCTGGAAGCGCTGGGCTACCTGTCGCGGGCCCGCGACACCGACGACGAGCGGTCACTGCGGGTGACCCTCACCGCCGAGGGGCGTGCGCTCCGCGCGCAGGCGCTGGACGTCCCGCCGACGATCATGGCCCGGCTCGGGATGGATCTCGACGAGCTGCGTTCGCTGCATGCCGCACTCACCGAGGTGATCGCCCGCACGGTCGACTGACCCGACGCCCCCAGCCCCGCGGTGGGCCCGCGCCGACGGCGACCAGCCGCCTCCTACACGCGACGAATCGCGTGTGAGGAGGGTCGCCGGGGGGCGGCCGCCCGGCACTCGGCAAGCGGCCTGAGGCAGCGGGACCGGCGGTCTCCCGACACGCCGACGCGTTTTGTCAGACCCCTTGCGCACAATGGGACTCAGACGTACGGTACCCATATCTAGTAGTTACAGGGGTGTCATTCATCCACAGGTAGTGGTTGGTTCTGCACACTGATCCACAACGATTCCACAGCTCGACCCACAGAGTCCCCACGACTTGTCCCCAGATCCGTCCCCAGGCGACCGCTGATCCGGCCTCGGAAGGAGTTGTCCCGTGCATTGCCCGTACTGCCGTCACACCGACTCCAAGGTGCTCGACTCCCGGGTCGCCGACGACGGCTCCAGCATCCGGCGCCGCCGCCAGTGCCCGACCTGCGAGCGTCGCTTCACCACCACCGAGCAGATGCAGCTGGTGGTGGTCAAGCGGAGTGGCGTGGTCGAGCCGTTCAACCGCGACAAGGTGATCGGCGGCGTCCGTAAGGCGTGCAAGGGTCGCCCGGTCGGGGAGGACCAGCTGGCCCGGCTCGGCCAGCTGGTGGAGGACTCGCTGCGCGCCTCGGGCCAGCCGGAGGTCCCCGCCGACGAGGTGGGCGTCGCCATTCTCGGTCCGCTCCGCGACCTGGACCAGGTCGCGTACCTGCGGTTCGCCAGCGTCTACCGCCAGTTCACCTCGGTCGAGGACTTCGAGACCGAGATCGCGCTGCTCCGCGTCGAGTCCGAGGCCGCCGGGCTCGAGCCGCTGATCCCCGTCCGGCTCGACAAGACCAAGGTCAGCCGCTTCACCCCGCACAAGCTGACCCCCGGACGCGCCAGCCCGCCCTGACCAGACGTCCGGCTCACCCAGACCCCGAGGCGGGGTCCGCGCGGCAGGGGAAGGCCTGCGCGGACCTCGCCTCGGATCCACCGACCCGAACCCCCCGACCCGAACCCAGCACGAACCTCCCGACCCGAACCGCTCGAAGCCCCGCCCGATCGATCCAGGATCGTCCCCCACCGCTACGGGTTCCCCGACCCGACAGAAAGAGGCACTCATGACCGAGACCACCCGTTCCAACGGGCGTCCCGACGCCAAGCGCTCGCGCGCCCGAGGGCAGGCCCTGTCCATCGACCGCGTCTTCACCACGGCCGGCGTGCACCCGTACGACGAGGTGACCTGGGAGCGCCGTGACGTCGTGCAGAACAACTGGAAGACCGGCGAGGTGGTGTTCGAGCAGCGGGGCGCGGAGTTCCCGGACTTCTGGAGCGTCAACGCCTCCACCATCGTCACCACCAAGTACTTCCGCGGGGCACTGGGGAGCCCTGTCCGGGAGCACAGCCTCAAGCAGCTGATCGACCGGGTCGTGCTCACCTACCGGAAGGCCGGCGAGGACCACGGATACTTCGCTGACGAGGACTCGGCTCGGATCTTCGAGCACGAGCTGACCTGGATGCTGCTGCACCAGTACTTCTCGTTCAACTCCCCGGTCTGGTTCAACGTCGGCACGAAGTCCCCGCAGCAGGTGAGTGCCTGCTTCATCCTCTCCGTCGACGACTCGATGGACTCGATCCTGAACTGGTACCGCGAGGAGGGGTTCATCTTCAAGGGCGGCTCGGGAGCCGGGCTCAACCTGTCGCGAATCCGTTCCAGCAAAGAGCTGCTGAGCTCCGGTGGTACGGCTTCCGGACCGGTCTCCTTCATGCGCGGCGCTGACGCGAGCGCCGGCACGATCAAGTCCGGCGGCGCCACCCGGCGGGCGGCCAAGATGGTCGTGCTCGACGTGGACCACCCCGACATCGAGGAGTTCATCGAGACGAAGGCGCGCGAGGAGGACAAGATCCGCGCGCTCCGTGACGCCGGGTTCGACATGGACCTCGGTGGCCGCGACATCACCTCGGTGCAGTACCAGAACGCCAACAACTCCGTCCGGGTGACCGACGAGTTCATGCGAGCGGTCGAGAACAAGGACACGTTCGGGCTCAAGGCCCGCACCGACGGTCACGTGGTCGAGACCGTCGACGCGGCGGCCCTGTTCAAGCGGATCGCCACCGCAGCCTGGGCGTGCGCCGATCCCGGCATCCAGTACGACGACACCATCAATGACTGGCACACCAACCCCGAGACCGGCCGGATCACCGCGTCGAACCCGTGCTCGGAGTACATGAGCCTGGACAACAGCTCCTGCAACCTGGCCAGCCTCAACCTGCTCAAGTTCCTTCGTGCGGACGACACCTTCGACGCGGAGCTGTTCGAGAAGGCGGTCGAGCTGATCATCACCGCGATGGACATCTCCATCTGCTTCGCCGACTTCCCGACGGAGTCCATCGGGGAGACCACCCGGAACTACCGCCAGCTCGGCATCGGGTACGCCAACCTGGGGGCGCTGCTGATGGCCACCGGCCACGGGTACGACTCCGACGGCGGCCGGGCGGTCGCGGCGGCGATCACCTCGCTGATGACCGGCGTCTCCTACCGGCGGTCGGCCGAGCTGGCCGGGATCGTCGGCCCCTACGCCGGGTTCGCCCGCAACGCCGCCGCGCACCATCGGGTGATGCGTAAGCACCAGGCGGCCAACGACTCGCTGCGCACGGTGGGCAGCCTCGACGCCGACATCCAGAAGAGGGCCACCGCGGCCTGGGACGGGGTGCTCACGGTCGGCGCGGCCAACGGCTTCCGCAACGCCCAGGCCTCGGTGCTCGCGCCGACCGGCACCATCGGCTTCATGATGGACTGCGACACCACCGGCATCGAGCCGGACTTCTCGCTGGTCAAGTTCAAGAAGCTCGTCGGTGGCGGGTCGATGCAGATCGTCAACCAGACCATCCCCCGGGCACTGCGCAAGCTCGGCTACGCCCAGGAGACGTCTGAGGCGATCGTGGAGTACATCGCCGAGCACGGCCACGTGGTCGATGCGCCAGGGCTGCGACCGGAGCACTACGAGGTGTTCGACACCGCGATGGGGCAGCGGGCGATCCGCCCGATGGGGCACGTCCGGATGATGGCGGCCGCCCAGCCGTTCCTGTCGGGGGCGATCAGCAAGACGGTCAACCTCCCGGAGACCGCAACGGTGGAAGAGATCGCGGACGTCTACCTTCAGGGTTGGAAGCTCGGGCTGAAGGCGCTGGCCGTCTACCGTGACAACTGCAAGGTCGGCCAGCCGCTCTCCGACGGGGGAGGGGCCGGGAAGAAGAAGGCGGAACCGGTGGTCGAGACGGCCCCGGCTCCCCAGGCCCCGCAGGCGCTGGCCCGTCCTGTCCGCCGGCGGATGCCCAAGGCCCGGCCGAGCCTGACCCGGTCGTTCTCGGTGGGTGGTGCCGAGGGCTACATGACGGCGGGGTCCTACCCCGACGACGGCCTCGGCGAAGTCTTCCTCAAGCTGGGCAAGCAGGGCTCGACCCTGGCCGGCGTGATGGACGCGTTCTCCATGGCCATCTCGATCAGCCTGCAGTACGGGGTGCCGCTGGAGACCTACGTGCAGAAGTTCACCAACATGAAGTTCGAGCCGGCCGGTCTGACCGACGATCCCGACATCCGGATGTCGCAGTCGATCATGGACTACATCTTCCGACGGCTGGCGCTGGACTACCTGTCCTTCGACGAGCGGGCCGAGCTGGGGATCTACACCGCGACCGAGCGGGCCCGGCAGGTGGAGACCGGGTCCTACCTGGCCGAGGACCAGCTCGAGGAGCTGGAGTCGCAGACGCTCCGCAACGACGCGGGTGACGAGGTGAACACCGATCCGACCCCGGAAGCGGCGCCCGCTCCGGCCGCCCCGGCGGCCCAGGCCCCCGCCCCGGAGGGAGCGCGGACCACCTCGGAGCTGTTCGAGAAGATCACCGGCACCAGCGTCGACGCCCCGCTGTGCCTGACCTGCGGGACGAAGATGCGGCCGAGCGGTAGCTGCTACGTCTGCGAGGGCTGCGGCAGCACCAGCGGCTGCAGCTGACGTCCCGGAGACCCCTGGAACGGTCTGGTCGTCGGGCCCTGGCACGGTTCCCGTGCCGGGGCCGACGGCCGCCCAGGAACGTTCGGCGGACACGACCCTGCCGGCGACGGGTGTCACTGCGACAGGCCGAGCTCCAGCCGGTCGAGCAAGGTCTCCAGGGCGACCTCGAACTCCTCGTCGCTGTGGTCCTCGCTCAGCAGGGTGCGCAGCCGGGCTGTGGTCGGGCTGTGGCTGAGGTCGACCCGGCCGTCGTCGTTGGGGACCGTCGCGCCGCCCTCGTCGAGGGGCTGCTCGACCGGTGAGGTCTCGGCCCCGCGGACGGCGGACTCCAGCAGCAGGTGGCCGAGCAGGAAGCTGCTGAACGCCCGGTAGGTGGCCACCACCTGCTCGTCGGTGAAACCGTGTGCGGACAGGGCAGTCAAAAGATCCTCGACGAGCTCCAGGCTGCGGAGGGGCGGGCGGAGCCACGGGGCCGCGGGGTGGCGAGTGGCCACCAGCGGGAACGCGTGCGGATGTTCCGTCGCGATCCGCCGGACCTCGTGCGCGAGGGTCTGCAGGTAGCCCTGCCAGGTTCCGGTCAGCTGGTCGTCCAGGTGATGGCGGATCCCCTCCAGTAGGAGGGAGACCACGGCCTCCAGCAGGTCCTCACGGCCGGTGACGTAGCGATAGAGCGACATCGCCTCGACCCCGAGCTCCTGGCCCAGCCCACGCATGGTCAGCCCCTGGGCACCGTGCGCGTCAATCGAGTCCAGGGCGGCGCGCACGACGATCTCCCGGTCCAGTCTCCTGCCGGTGCCGGGCGTACGTGTGAGGTCGTCGGAGAGTGGGTACATCCCCTCCAGCCTCCCACGAGGCCGCCCCGGGCCGGACCCCACCTGGCTTACGGTGTAAGTTCGGACTGTCTTACAGTGTAAATTCCAGTGATCGGTGCACAGCTGGCCAGCGGCCAGCCCTACAGCAGGGAGTTGCGCATGACCAACCCACCAGAGGGATCCACCTACTACTCCGGTGACGATCCGTCGGCCCGCGACCTGGGTCGCAGCGTTGAAGGCGTCCCCGTCGCCGTCGGACCCGACGCCGGTGTCGCCACCTCCCCGGCCGCCACCTGGCCGCCCGTTGAGAGTCCGTCGACCGCGGAGGTGGCCAAGGGTGAGGCGGCGGCGGTGAGGGATTCCGCGGTGGATGCGGGTCGGGGTGTGGCGGCGACCGCGAAGGATGAGGCGGTGAGTGTGGCGGGGGAGGCCAGGCAGCAGGCGAGGAGCTTGTGGGGTTCGGTGTCTAGTGAGGTGCGGGATCAGGCGGGTGCCCAGCAGCAGAAGATCGCGGCGGGTGTGCAGTCGTTGGCGCAGGAGTTGGGGGGGATGGCGTCGGGGTCGGCGGAGTCGGGTCCGTTGACGGATCTGGCGCGGCAGGCGGCGGAGAAGGGTGGGGAGGTTGCCCGTTGGTTGGAGAGTCGTGAGCCGCGGGATGTGTTGCGGGAGGTGCAGGACTTCGGTCGGCGTCGTCCGGTGATGTTCTTGGCGTTGTGTGGTCTGGCGGGTGTGGTGGCGGGTCGGTTGACCCGGGGTGCGGTGGCGGCGAACACCAGCATCGACTCCCCGTCGTCGTCAGCGACCAGCGAGTAACGGTCGGCGGGGGTTGGCCGGCGGGTCGGGGTACGGGTCGGGGTATGAGCCGGCGCGGTCGGCGTCGTTGGTGGAGGAGCGGCCGACCGCGTTCGAGGGCACGCGTCTGCGACACCACGTATGAGTCCAGCCGGGCGGCGGACCTGGGTTATGCCGGGACGCCGGCTCCGGGGTACGGCGTGGTGGATCCTGCGGTGGATCCGGGCAACCCCTCGGGTGGGCTGCGGTGAGTCACCCGATCGAGGTTCCGGCCGGCACCTCCGGCCCGGCTCGGGAGTCGGTTGCTGGGGCGGCGCGGGCGGGGTATGAGGCGCCGCGGGGGGTGTTGGCGGCGGAGGATGGTCGCAGTATCGGGGAGTTGTTGTCGGATGTGAGCGGCAATGTGTCGACGTTGTTGCAGCAGGAGCTGGCGTTGGCGAAGGCGGAGCTGCGGCAGTCGGGGTCGCGGGCCGGTAAGGGTGTGGGGTTGTTCGCCGGGGCTGCGGTGGGTGGGTTGTTGGTGTTGGTGTTCGTGTCGGTGAGTGCCTGGTGGGGGTTGGGCCAGGTGATGGGCAACCAGTGGTCGGCGTTGGTGGTGGCGTTGGTGTGGGCGGTGGTGGCCGGGGTGTTGGGGGTGTTGGGGAAGAGGGAGTTCGAACGGGTCCGGGGGTTGGCGCGGACGAGTGAGACGTTGAGCAAGGTACCGAATGCCGTGAAGGGCCATGAGGAGGAGAACCGATGACGACCAGTAGTGATCCGGATCAGATCCGGGCCGATATCGAGCGGACGCGGGCGGAGCTGAGTTCGAATGTGGACTCGTTGGCTGATACCGCGAACCCGAAGCACATCGCTTCGCGTCAGGTGGACAAGGTGAAGGGTGCGGCGCGGGGGGTGCGGGAGTCGATCATGGGGGCTCCGGATGATCCGTATGACTCGGGTCGGGTCGGTGAGGTGAAGGCGGCGGTGGCGGATCGGGCGTCGGCGGTGGGTGATGGGTTGGCGCAGGCGCCGGGTCAGGTGCAGCAGAGGACGCGGGGGAATCCGTTGGCGGCCGGGTTGGTCGCGTTCGGGGCGGGGTTGTTGGTGTCGTCGTTGATTCCGTCGTCGCAGCGGGAGCAGCAGGCGGTGTCGGGGTTGCAGGAGAACCTGGAGCCGTTGAAGCAGCGGGCCGGTGAGGCGGCGAAGGAGATCGCGGACAACCTGAAGGGTCCGGCGCAGGAGGCGGTGGAGTCGGTGAAGGCGTCCGCGAGCGATGCTGCGCAGACCGTGAAGGCGGAGGGTCAGGCCGCCAAGGACCAGGTCCAGGGCCAGGCCCAGGACTCCAAGGCCACCGTCCAAGACGCCCAGTCCCACTGAAAGCCGGTCCGGGCGGCCCCCGTCCGGTGTCACGTCGCCCTGAAAAACGAGGAGCCATCTGATGGGCAGCACGCGATTCTCCGACGTCACCCCCGAGGGGGTGGCCGGCGATGACGCCGACTCTGGCGCAGCTCGGCCCGCTCGCCGGACCGGTGCCGGCTCGGAGCCGGGCCGGCGCGGTAGGAGCAGCGGGTCGGGCGTGCCCGGCGGCGACGCCGAAAAGCCCACCGAGATCCCGGCCAAGGGCTGGCTGCAGGTGGTCAAGCGGGGCTGGGCCGAGGCCAAGGTCGACCAGGTGCCGCTGCTGGGGGCCGGGGTGGCGTTCTACGCCTTCCTCGCTCTCTTCCCGGCCCTGATCGCCCTGGTCACGCTGTACGGGTTGTTCGCCGACCCGGCCGTGATCGCCGAGCAGGTCAACTCCCTGGCAGCGCTGCCGGCCGAGGTCCGCACGCTCATCGTCGACCAGATCAACAGCCAGAACCGGTCCGCGTTGGGTGTCAGTGCCGTGCTGTCCATCCTGCTGGCCCTGTTCAGCGCCTCGGGCGGGGTCAACAACCTGATGACGGCCATCAACGTGGCCTACGACGAAGAGGACAAGCGCAACTTCCTCAAGAAGCGGCTGCTGGCCCTGGCGCTGACCCTCGGCGCCATCGTCTTCATCGTGATCATGCTCGGGCTGGTCGCGGTGGTGCCGCCGTTGCTGGAGAGCCTGTTCGGGGACAGCCCCGTGCTCCAGTTCCTCCTGCAGGCGGCCCGCTGGGTGCTCCTGGTGGTGCTGGTGGCGGGGGCCCTGGCCGTGCTGTACCGGGTGGCGCCCGACCGGGACGCTCCCAAGATGCGCTGGGTGTCGGTCGGCGCCGGCGTCGCCACCGTACTGTGGCTGCTGGCCTCGATCGGGTTCTCGGTCTACGTCTCCACCTTCGGCAACTACGCCAAGACGTACGGGGTGTTCGCCGGCATCATCGTGCTGCTGTTCTGGCTGTGGATCACCTCGTACGCGATCCTGCTTGGTGCCGAGATCAACGCCGAGGCCGAGCAGCAGACGGCGGCCGACACCACCCGGGGTCCTGCCGAGCCGCTCGGACGGCGGGACGCCGTCAAGGCCGACACCGTCCCCGGTGACCAACCGGAGCCACCCCGCCAGCGCGCCTCGTCCTGAGGAGCCCACTGGCGGCCGCAAGACTGGTCCCCGTCGATCCACTCCGTGGACCGACCCCCCGATCCGCAACCGGATCGTCAACCGAGAAGGAATGGACACCATGACCAACATCTCAGATCAGGCCCAACAGGCCCTCGACGCTGCGGGCAGCGGCACCGGGGTCGTCAACCGCCTCCACCGCGTGGGCGTCCGGAGCGAGTACGCCTACATCGCGGGCTTCGCCTCGATCGCCCTGTCCTACGTCAGCTATTTCATCAGTCGGGGCAAGAAGGGCGACGACAAGGCCCAGTCCGATCGCTGGGGCATCTTCATCGGGCACTGGGCGCCGACCTTCTTCGCGCTCGGCATCGCCCTGAAGCTGGAGGAGAAGGACTGATCCCTCCGTCGGGACACCCGCACGACGCACGCCGGCACGATCCGGCGTGCGTCGTCGCACGTTTCGGGCTGTCGGACGGTCCGCCGCTCAGCCACTACGGCGTCGGCAACTCCCCGGTCGCGATAGGGGCAGGGTCCCCGTTTGAGAAGATCATCGCCATCAGCGCGGCCGTCAGTCGCCAAGTGGCCACGATGGCCGGCGTGATGTTCCCGTTGGTCGGCGCGTCGACAGTGAGCAACCTGTAGGCGTTCCTCGATGACGGAATCGGGATCGAGAAGGTGTCATAACCGATGCCTGATCCCTGCCACTGCTCGGGAGCGTCACTCATGCTTCTGCGAACAGGTGCTTTCCGTCGAGCACCAGCTCAGCGGCGCGGTCGCCGCGATCGGTGCCTGCACGTCGCGGCCGCGGTGCGTCGCGATGGCCCTGGCTGCCGACACGACAACCTACAGAGAGGTCTTCGCCCCGTCGGGGCTATCGATCACACCGCGAAGCCCTGCTACCTCGCTGTAGGCAGGCCGGGGTGCATCCACGGTCGGTCGGGCGAGCCGCAGCAACTCTGCATCCCGCTCGCTGGCGGGAAGCGGGACAGCCCCACGCTTCGGGCAGAGGTGCCGGCCGCAACCCCATGGATGGCGTGGCCGCCGGGCAGCATTCCTCCGGGGCTCGGCCAGCAGCGGACATGGTGGCGCTTCGGCGGGTTGCCGTCCCCGATGAGGTATCTGGGCACGTAGATGCGGGTCAGGATGCGGTGCAGCCGAGGCAGCAGGGGATAGGTGAGCAGGCCGTAGAAGACCACGAGGAGCAGCAGCGGCGAGCCCGGCCGAACACTCACTCGGACTAGGAGGTAGGGCCAGCCAGAGTGTCGACGATCCCGCGAAGCCGAACAGGGCGGCGTCCAGTCGGACCAGCCTCGCCACGGGTCGGTGACTCCGCCCAGCCGGAACCCACTTGGTCGGCGCCCGCTGTCATGTCAGGCGCTCGATCTTCACTCCGCCGACCTCGGTGTGGACAGTGATCCTGTGCGCGGAGGTGGGGTCACGGTCGACGTCGACGCTGCTGGCGCCGACATCGGTGCGGACGTCGACCGCATAGGCGGTGGTGCCGGGCAGGCGGAGGTTGACCCCACCCAGAGTGGCGGTGATCTGTGTGAGCGTCGGAGCCTCGACGAACTCCAGGGTTGTTCCTCCGGCCTCGGCGTCGATGACCACCTCATCACTGGTGAGGCCCCGTCCTTCGACAGCGCCGGCCTCGGTCGAGACGTGCAGGTTCCCCGCCAATCCGCCGAGCTTCACGGCGCCGGCCTGGGCGGTGATGTCAACCGACATCGCTTCGGGCATACGGATGGTGTACGCGACGTCGCATCGTGCGTCGTCGTCGCCGCAGCCGGACTCGGTCAGTCGCAACGTCTGACCCGTCACCTCATGCGCCGTACGCGGTTTGCCGCTGGAATAGCGGTGCTCCTCGGTGACGGCCAGTGGGCCGTCGCCCACCACGATGGCCACGCTCGCGGCGCGAGCGCCGATCACCAGGGCGGTGAGGGGCTGGTCGATCTGATAGCTGATCGTGTCTGTGGTGGCGGAACCGCCGACGCAGGCGGTGAGGGGCAGCAAAGTGACGGCCGTCACGGCGGCAGCAGTTCGTAGTCTCATGTCAGTCATCTCTCTCGAAGGCGGGTGATCGTCGACTCGGCAGGGTGAACTGGCCGTGGCCGCTGGTCAGCGCGACAGATACCTCTGAGGCGCTGGGTCGAGGTGGTGCTCCTTGCGCGGTGGGGGCGATGGCCGACGGTCCCCGTCGGCGCGCTCGTGGTTCCTGGTTCCTAGCGGCGTGGGGCGGCGCCAGCTGCTCGTGCCCAGAGGAACCAGACGATGCCGTTGAGGACCGCCACGGCCACCGCCACGTACAAGCCGATGACCGTGTGGGATCCGCTGCCCAGGATGGCGGCGATCATGGCGATGGGGGCCACAGCGACAGCGGTGACGCGGATACTCCTCGACCGTGGCGCGCGGTTGACCCGCCAGCTGAGGAAGGCGGACAGGCTGGCACTGACAGCCAGCAGCAGCAGGGCGCCGTTCAACAGGTTGGTCATGAGGCCGAGTGCCACCACCTGAACGCTGGGAACAACCGCGGCGACGATAGCGACGGACGCGGCCGTCGCAAGGCACAGTCCGATCGTCGCGACGATCTTCGCCCACTTCGACATCCGCGAATCAAGCCCCCGGATGACTTTGGGGATCTCGGCAGCGCTAGCCGCGGAGAAGGTCACTGCACCGGCGATCGACAGCCAGAACAGGACAAAGAGCAGTGGCTTCGTGATCGCGTACGGGGCCGATGTCTCCTGCACCTTGGGTGCAGCCAGCCAGATGACCGCCTGCAAGGCCCACAGCGGGGCAGCCAGGTAGGCCGCTACGTGGCCGGGTCGGTGTCGTCCGCTGACGGGCGACTGCGTTTGCTCGTTCGAGTCCTTGAGGGTCGGAGGTGAGGACATGATGGACCTTCCTGGTGTGGTGGTTCCAGCCGAGCTGAGACGAAGTGCATGGACAGGGCGGCACCGGAAGCGATGACTGGGATGCGCCAGCTGGCTGCGGTGAGCAGTCTGGTGAGGATTTCTCGGGTGACGTCCTCGTGCCGGCGGTACCGGGGAGATGGCGAACGTCGCAACGTTGGCCGCGACGACTGCGGCGACGACGAGAGTGTGGATCAGCGGTCCAGTCGGGGGCGTTGACCGTGAGAGCGCACCGGAGTGATCAGCGTCCCTGTCGCCCACTCAGGGCAACGACGGGTGCCGACGTGGGGTCCGACCCGGCGGCTGCGGGTGGCCTGGTCCAGAACCGGCGGTCCAACACCAGGAGTCCAAGGGCAAGGAGGGACCAGACAAGGCCGTACAGCCAGGTCATCCGGGTGGTGTCTCCTGCGGCCTGCCACAAGGTGCTGGTCTCGATCGTGCCCTCGGTGGCGTGGGCGATCAAGGTGATCAGCGAACTGCCGGAGGCGTGGTTGAACAGCCAGGCGTACCAGAAGGTGACCGCGACGGTGGCGGCAGCCTCGACCGGGCTGGAACCGAACTGGGGCATCAGGAAGAACGGGATGTGCCAGATGGTGACGCCGACAGCCATCACGACGGTTGCGGCGAGCGGGCTGCGGGTGCTCTGCAGCTTCGGCTGGGACCAGCCGCGGAAGCTGGCCTCCTCCGGCAGCTGCGCGTTGAGCGGGTTGACGATGTTGATGGCGATCGCCATCGGCAGGCTGTACCAGACACTGAACTCTGCGATGGCGGGGACTGGTGCGCCGAGTGCGCTGTTGAGCCCGATGGCGGCGAACTTGACCGCGAGCGGAACGGCGATGGCGATGGCGTACCAGATCCAGCTGACCCGCCAATGGATGAGCCGCGACCCCATCGCCTTCAGTCCAGGAACCCCTTCGGTCAGGAACACGACGATCAGGGCGGCGACCAAGACGCCAGGGGCAAAGAAGCTCTGCCACGGAATGGCGGCCCAGCAGAGGGCGTAGGCGAGAAGGAAGAAGGTGGGGACGGGATGTCGCCGGATAACAGACATGACAGCCTTTCGATTCGAGGCCGCTGACGACCTGACCTCAGATTCGCGCAGCTGAGTCGTGCGGCCCAGCCGGCCAACCCGCCGAAGCTAGGGGCGGTTTTCTCCCGTGCGATGAGGCGGAAACCGCCAGTCGGTGCTGGTGCGGACTCGGTTGAGCGCTCGTCGGGTAGGACCACACGAAGCCCCGGTTGGCGACCCGGAAGTCGATCCCGTCGCTGTCGATCTCCTCGACCTGTGGCAGCGAGAGGGCGGTCCGGCGCACATCGTCGGCGTCCACCAACGTCGAGAACGCTGGGCACCGGCGGTGACGCCGCCGACCCCGGCCTACCATGGCCCGATGCCACTCACCGGGGAGTACGAGCCGAGCAGCCAGCAGTGGGTCCGCGACCAGGTGCAGGCGTACGAGGAGTCCGGCGGGCAGCGGGCCAATACCCTGCGGGACACCGGCATCCCGATCGCGCTGTTCACCACCCGTGGCCATAGGAGTGGGAAGCTCCGCAAGACACCGCTGATGCGCGTGGAGCACGACGGGGCGTACGCGATGGTGGCCTCCGACGGCGGCGCCCCACGCGACCCGGCCTGGTACCGGAACCTGACCGCCGACCCGACGGCGCTGACCGTCCAGGACGGGCCCGAGCCGTTCGACGCGGTGGCCCGGGAGCTCAACGGCGATGAGCGACGGGTCTGGTGGGACCGCGCGGTGGCGGTCTACCCCGAGTACGCCCGCTACCAGCAGCGCACGGAAAGGCTGATCCCCGTCCTGCTCGCCGAACGTCCCCGCTGAACCCCGTCAGCGCAGCGTCGGGCCCAGCGGCGGCCGGCCCGGTGGCACCCCGGGGCCCAGCGGCGGCACCGGCGGCCAGACCACGTGAGGCCGCAGGTAGGCCGCCCGGCTGAGAATCTCGCCCATCCGGCTCCCGGCGTCGGGCGGGGCCGGACCCTGCACGACCTGCTGGTCGAGGAAGGCCATCTCGGTCAACGCCAGCTGGAACGCGCCGGTCACCCGCGCCGCAGCCGGGCCACCCACCCGCCGCGCGTGGCGTCGGGCCAGCAGCCGGTCGCTCATCCGCGCCACCCACCGGATCTCCGCGGGATGGACCCAGCCGCGCTGGACACACCGCTGCAGCCCTTCGGTGATCGCCTTGCTCTCCCGGGCCCGGGCCCAGAACCCCAAGCCCACCACCACCGCGAGGGCCGGCACGATCACCAGCAGGTACGCGGCGAAGAAGCCGCCCACCCCGGCGAAGGTGACGCTGCCGTTCCAGGTCGCGTGCAGCAGCACCGCGACCAGGTAGCCCAGCAGCGGGGCCAGGGCCCGGACCGCCGGCGAGCGGGTGGTCACCGCGAGCCCGACCCCCACGCCGAAGGCCGAGGTGAACAGCGGGTGCGCGAACGGGCCGATCACGCCACGGAGTACGAACAGCACCGTCAGGGCTGGGTAGCCGCCGCTGCTCAGGGCGATCAGGTAGTAGAGCACGTCCTCCACGAACGCGAACCCGATGCCGGCCAACGCTGCAT
>CAWHTY010000026.1:0-275364 GCA_963832435.1 uncultured Actinomycetota bacterium | reverse complement strand
AGACGATCCCGTCGATCACCCCGTGCAGCTGGCGGCGGCGGAACACCACCAGCAGCACCAGGAACAGGCCCTTGCCGAACTCCTCGGTGAGCGGAGCCCAGGCCACGCTCGCCACCTCGTCGCTGGCGTCGACCAGGCCGAGCAGCCGGCTGCCGAACAGCCCGATCAGCACCGCGCCGGTACCTCCCCAGAGCAGGGCGGCCACCCGGTAGTGGCCGGGCTCCGGCTCGTACCGGTCCAACCAGAAGCACAGCGCCACCAGCAGCGGGAAGGACACGGCGGCCACCGCGGTCGCGACCAGGGCCGGCCCGGGGCCGCCACTGACCAGGATCAGCGTGAAGATGACCAGGGCGACCAGGCCGAGCACCACCATGGTGAGCACGGCCAGCACCGACGTCCGCCGCCGAGGCAGCACCGGCAGGCCAGCGGCCCACCGCTGCGTCGGCTGCCACGGCTGACTCACATCACACCTCTGCTGATCGGGTCGGGTTCGCACCGGGTCACCACCCTAGGTGTGGGCGGTGGCACCGGGGCCGGGCGGCTCCGGGAGACTGGGCCCTTCGACACGGGCACGTCTCGGCACGGGCACGTCGACGGAGAGGATGGCGCGTGGGGGGAGTCCTGGCCGGCTTCGCCACGATCGGGGCGGTGATCGGGCTCGGCATCCTGCTCGCGCACATCCGGGTCCTCGACGCCGGCAGCCAGCGGATGCTGGTGCGGCTAGCCTTCTTCGTGGCCAGCCCGGCGCTGATGATCACTGTGCTGGGCGAGACCGACGTGTCGAAGATCTTCTCGGCCAACCTGGTCGCCTCCATCGCCAGCGTGGCGGTGGTGGCGGTGGTGGCGGTGCTGCTGGCGCGGCTGGTCTGGCAGCGGACGGCGGGCGAGGCGGTGGTCGTCGCGTTCTGCTCCAGCTACGTCAACGCCGGGAACCTGGGGTTGCCGATCGCCGCGTACGTGCTGGGTGACGCGTCGCTGATCGCTCCGATGCTGCTCACCCAGCTGCTGGTCCTGCAACCGCTGGGGCTGGCGGTGCTCGACACCGTGACCCACCGCGGGCCGCCGGCGACGACCCGGCAGCGCCTGCTCCGGATCGGGTCCCGGGTGACCCGGAACCCGCTGACCATCGGTTCGTTGACCGGGCTGCTGCTGTCGGTGACCGGGGTCCGGCTGCCGGCGGTGGTGTCCGACCCGCTGCATCTCGTGGGCGGGATGGCGGTGCCGGCGATGCTGCTCGCCTACGGGGTGTCGCTGCGGCTCGGCCCCAGGCCGGGAGCCGGTGAGCCTGTGGTGCAGATCGCGGCCGTGGTGGCACTCAAGCTCGTCCTGCAGCCGGTGCTGGGCTACCTGGTGGCAACGCTCGGGCTCGGTCTGACCGGTCTCGACGTGCTGGCGGTGACCGTGGTGGCCGCCCTTCCCACGGCGCAGAACGTGTTCACCCACGCTGTCCGGTACGACACCGGGGTGATCCTGGCCCGCGACTCCATCTTCGTCTCGACCATCCTCTCCGTCCCGGTTCTCGTCGTCATCGCCGCGCTGCTGGCCTGACCCACGCCGACCCGCGGGTCCGCCCACCCCACGGGTTCGGGCGCCCGGGCCGAGGCGCTAGGTTCATGGAGCAGAGGAGGTGGGCGTGGCCGAGATCGACGACTTCGACATCGACCGCAGCACGGCCCAGGCCTGGACCGAGTTCCAGGATCGGCTGAGCGAGGTCGTCTCGATGATCGACGACAGCGGCGACCTCACCATCGGGACCGAGTCGGTGACCGAGCCCGACGGGCCCTGGCTGAGGTTCAGCAGCCCGACCCGCGACGTGGTGCGGGTCCAGGCCGCCGGCAACAGATCGCTGGGGGAGGACTTCCAGCTCGAGGCCGAGGACCTGGCCGCCATGGAGGGCCTGGGCTGGCACCCCCCCGAAGCCGTGCCCGGCGGTTCGCAGGACTTCTGGGTGGAGCGCCCGCAGGACGACTCCGATGGCCTGGCCGCCCTCGCGGTGGCCACCTTGAGAGACGTGTACGGGGTGCAGCACCCGGTGTTCCTCGCACCGGACCAGCTCGCCGAGGTCCTCAAGCCCACCGCCGGCCTCGAGCCGGCGGCCGAGTTCGACGCCGAGGACGTGACCGCGGTCGTCCCGTCCAACCGCACCCACCTGGACCGGCTGGTCGACACCGAGCTGACCGAGATGTTCGGCCACCAGCCCTTCCGCGACGACGAGGGCGACGTCGCCATCCGGGTCGGCTCCACCATGTTGTTCCTGCGGACCACCCCCGACGCCCGGGAGGTGGTGCTGTTCGCCGCCGTCGTGCACGACATCACCGGCCGGTCCCGGGCCGCCGAGGTGCTCAACGACATGAACGTCGAGGCCCGTTGGGTGAAGTTCCAGCTGGTGCGTGACCGGGTGTTCGTGACCACCTCCGTACACGCCCGGCCCTTCGTACCGGCGCACCTGCAGCAGGCTGTCCGGATCATCTCCGACGTCGCGGACGGGGTCGACGACGCACTGGCCGCGAAGCTGAACGGCCGGACCACGTTCAACGGCCCCGACGACCCGGGCTCCGACCGGGCCGCACCCCCCGAGACCACCTGACCGCCCGTCCCCACCTGAGGTGATACAGATGTCCGACACCCCCAGCACCCCTGCGGTCCGGGAGCTCCCCGCCCCGACCGACGACGAGATCGCCGCGATGGACGCCTGGTGGCGGGCCAACAACTACCTGACCGTCGGTCAGATCTACCTGCAGGACAACGCCCTGCTCCGCGAGCCGCTCACCGACGCGCACATCAAGCCCCGGCTGCTCGGACACTGGGGCACCAGCCCGGGCCTGTCGTTCGTCTACACCCACCTCTCCCGGCTGATCCGGCACACCGGCCAGGAGTGCATCTATCTGACGGGTCCCGGTCACGGCGGACCCGCGCTGGTCGCCGCCGGCTGGCTGGAGGGGACGTACACCGAGACCTACCCCCGGGTCACGCAGGACGCACCGGGGATCCACCGGCTGTTCCGGCAGTTCTCCGCGCCCGGCGGCATCCCCAGTCACGTGTCGGTCACCACCCCGGGTTCGATCCACGAGGGCGGCGAGCTCGGGTACGTGCTGGTGCACGCCTTCGGGTCGGTGATGGACAACCCGGACCTGCTGACGGTCGCGATCGTCGGGGACGGCGAGGCGGAGACCGGGCCGCTGGAGGGCTCCTGGAAGGGCATCTCGTTCATCAACCCGACCCGGGACGGCGCCGTCCTGCCGATCCTGCACCTCAACGACGCGAAGATCGCCGGCCCGACGGTGCTGGGCCGCAAGTCCGAGGCGGAGGTCCGCTCCCTGCTGGAGGGTCACGGCTACCAGGTGCTCGAGGTCACCGGCGACGACCTGCCGGGCATGCACCACCGGTTCGCGGAGGCGCTGGCCAGCGCGTACGGCACGATCGTCGAGATCCAGCAGCAGGCGCGTGCCGCCGGGGGGATCGAGACCCGCCCCCGATGGCCGATGATCGTCCTCCGGACGCCGAAGGGGTGGACCGGCCCAAAGCAGATCGACGGGGTGCGGGTGACCGGCAGCTGGCGGTCGCACCAGGTGCCGCTGTCGGGGGTGAAGAACAACCCAGAGCATCTGCTCGACCTGGAGCAGTGGCTGCGCTCGTACCGACCCGAGGAGCTCTTCGACGACCAGGGCCGCCCGGTCGAGCTGGTGCTGGCCGCGAACCCGAGCGGCGACCGCCGGATGAGCGCCTCGCCGCACGCCAACGGGGGGCTGCTCACCACCGACCTGGACCTGCCCGACTTCCGGCAGTACGCGGTCGAGCTGACTAACCCGGGGACGGCGGTCGAGTCGACCCGGCGCCTCGGTGAGGTGATGGCTGAGCTCTACCGCCGCAACCCGCACACCTTCCGCCTGTTCTGCCCCGACGAGACGAACAGCAACCGGCTCGGCGCGGTCTTCGACGTGACCGACCGGGCGTTCATGGAGCAGGTCCACCCCGACGACACCAAGCTCAGTCACGACGGCCGGGTGATGGAGGTGCTCAGCGAGCACAACTGCCACGGCTGGCTCGAGGGCTACACCCTGACCGGACGGCACGGGCTGTTCGCCACCTACGAGGCGTTCGCCATGGTCAGCGCCTCGCAGACCGTGCAGCACGGGAAGTGGCTGGAGGAGGCCAACCACCTGGCGTGGCGGGCCAAGGTGCCGAGCCTGAACATTCTGCTCACCTCCACCGCCTGGCGCAACGACCACAACGGCTTCTCCCACCAGGGTCCGGGGCTCATCCAGACGGTGATCACCCACCGCGGCGACGTCTCCCGGGTGTACCTCCCGCCGGACGCCAACACGCTGCTGTCAGTCGCCGACCACTGCTTTCGGTCCCGCTCGTACGTGAACCTGATCGTGATCGACAAGCAGCCGCAGCAGCAGTGGCTGACCATGGACGAGGCCCTCGCCCACTGCGCCCGCGGCGCAGGGATCTGGGACTGGGCCGGCAACGACGACGGCTTCACCGAACCGGACGTGGTGCTGGCCTGCGCCGGGGACGTGGTCACCATGGAGACCGTGGCGGCCGCCGAGATCCTCAAGGCGCGGCTGCCCACGCTGAAGGTGCGGGTGGTCAACGTCGTCGACCTGATGTGCCTGCCGCGGCCACAGGACCATCCGCACGGACTGGACAACACCGTCTTCCGTGAGCTGTTCACCGACCACGTGGACGTCGTGTTCTCCTTCCACGGCTTTCCCGGGGCGATCCACCAGGTCATCCACGGCCGGCCGGACGCGGACCGCTTCCACGTCCGCGGGTTCATCGAGCAGGGCACCACGACCACCCCCTTCGACATGACCGTGAAGAACCGGGCCAGCCGCTACCACCTGGTGATCGACGCGATCAACAACGCCGGGCGGACCCCGCCGGGCGCCAGCGACCTCAAGGCCTGGTGCAGCGCGCAGCTGGCCCGGCACGAGAGCTACGTCGTGGAGCACCTCGAGGACATGCCGGAGGTTCGCACCTGGACGTGGCAGCGCGCCACCGCCTGACCTCCACGGTGCCGCCGGCCCCCGGGCTTAGCGGTCGGCTCGCCGGCTCAGCAGCCAGGCCGCGAGACCGATCGCGGCGAACAGCGCCACCAGCAGGTAGCCGGCGTACCGGGTGTCCATCGCCGCGAGGCCGGCCAGGGGCGCCGCCCGCACCCCGGTGTGCTCGGTGAGCAGGGTCGAAGCGGCGACCAGACCCACCACGAGTCCGGAGACGATGCCGACCCCGGTGATCACCAGGTTGTAGGTGATCTTGCGCCGCGGGTCCTCCTGGGCGGCGGTGTACATCCTCAGCATCATCAGCCCGTTGCAGGTGTCGCCGAGCGTCATCGCCGCCGCGAACAGGATCGGCAGGCAGAGCAGGGAGACGGCCGGGGCGCCGGCCAGGGCTGCTCCGGCGGTCAGCACAAGCAGGCCGATCTGGCTGCTGGTGTCAAAGCCGAGTGAGAACACGAACCCGATCACGTACACGTGCCGGGGATGACGGACACGCCGCAGGGGCGCCGTCATCAACCGGGCCGCGGGTCCACGCGGGGTGAGGGCGTCCGGGCCGATCACCAGTCCCGGATCCGCTCGCAGCTGCCCCCGCAGTCTCCAGGCCTGCCGGAACGCGGCCAGGTTGGCCACCGCCACCAGGACCAGGTAGAGACCGGAGACGGACAGGCCGACGATCCCCAGCAGCCGGGCGGCGGCGGACTCCTCCGCGACCGCCGTCCGGACGAACCCGGCACCGGCGATCACGGCGACGCCGGTCAGGACCACCACCGTGGAGTGCCCCGCCGAGAACGCCAGACCCACCGAGGCGGGGTTGCGGCCCTCGGTGACGAACTTGCGGGTGGAGTTGTCGATCATCGACACGTGGTCGAAGTCGAACGCGTGCACCAGACCGCGGAAGTACGCCAGGGCCGCGATCCCGACCGTCACCGCCCCCGCGGTGCCGGCTGACACTCCCAGGGTCAGCAATCCCAGCCCGACGACGTGCAGAGCGCCGATGACGGCGAACGAGGCGCCCACCCGGAAGCGGAAGGAGCGCGCCGCCCGGCCTTCGGTGGTGAGCAGCGAGCGGGCCGGACCCGTGGTCGCCACCTCGGTCGTGGCAGGCTTGCTCACAGGCATACCTCGCTCACAGGCGCACCTCGTCTCGGCGGGGGACTGGCTCGGGCGACCGCGGCCGGTCGTGTGTCTGATTAAACACGTATGCGGGGACGAGGGTGAGGCGGGATCGGTGACCGATCGGCAGCCGGGGGACCCGGAGGAGATCGCACGGCTGGCGCTGTCGCGGGCCGGTGGTGCGCTGCCCGAGCTGGTCGGAAGGTTGTCGGCGTTCTCCGACCCCACCCGGCTGGAGCTGCTGATCGCCATCCACGCCGCCCCCGGCGCCCCGGTCAAGGCGCTGGCCGCCGCCACCGGGCTGGCCCCCAACACCGTCAGCCAGGCGCTGGTCTCGCTCCGCGAGTCGGGTCTGGTGGAGAACACCCGGGACGGGCGGCTGAGCCGCTGGTCGCTGTCCGACGCGGCCGCGCACCAGCTGCTGCACCACCTGGGGGCCTCGCACAGCGAGCTGCACCCCCCGCACTGAGACCGACGAGCCGCCCTGGAACCGACGAGCCGCCCGGGAACCGACGAGCCGCCCGGGAACCGACGAGCCGCACGGAAACCGACGAGCGGACCCCTCGCCTAGCATGGGCCGGGTGTCCGTCCCCGTGGTGCTTCCGGAGATCACCTACGACCCGGACCTCCCGATCAGCGCCTGGCGGGACGAGATCGCCGCCACCATCGCCGACCACCAGGTCGTGGTCGTGGCCGGAGAGACCGGCTCGGGCAAGACCACCCAGCTGCCCAAGATCTGTCTCGAGCTGGGCCGTCGCTCGATTGGTCACACCCAGCCCCGCCGGATCGCCGCGCGCAGTGTCGCCGAGCGAGTGGCCGAGGAGCTGGACAGCGAGCTCGGGGACCTGGTCGGCTACCAGGTCCGGTTCACCCGCAAGGCCTCCCGGGAGACCCGGCTCAAGATCATGACGGACGGCGTGCTGCTCGCCGAGATCGGCCACGACCGCGACCTGCGGCGCTACGACACGATCATCATCGACGAGGCCCATGAGCGGAGCCTCAACATCGACTTCCTGCTGGGCTACCTGAAGCAGCTGATCACGCGGCGCGCCGATCTCAAGATCATCATCACCTCGGCGACGATCGACACCGACCGGTTCTCCGCGCACTTCGCCGGTCCGGACGGCACCGGGGCGCCGATCATCGAGGTGTCCGGCCGGACGTACCCCGTCGAGGTCCGCTACCGACCGCTGCTGGAGGACGGCGAGGCCGACCAGGTGGCCGGTATCTGCGCGGCGGTGACCGAGCTGAGCGCGGTCGGCGCCGGGGACATCCTGGTGTTCTGCTCAGGGGAGCGCGAGATCCGTGACGCCGCCGAGGGCATCGCGGGACTGAACCTGCGGTTCAGCGAGGTGCTGCCGCTGTACGCACGGCTGTCCGCGGCCGAGCAGCACCGGGTCTTCGCGGCGCACACCGGTCGACGAGTCGTGCTGGCCACGAACGTGGCCGAGACCTCGCTGACCGTGCCCGGCATCCGCTACGTGGTGGACACCGGCACGGCCCGGATCTCCCGGTACTCGGCCCGCACGAAGGTGCAGCGGCTGCCCATCGAACCCGTCTCCCAGGCCTCGGCGAACCAGCGCGCCGGACGCTGCGGACGGGTCGCGCCCGGGGTCTGCATCCGGCTGTACGACGAGGAGGACTTCCGCGCCCGACCGGAGTACACCGAGCCGGAGATCCTGCGGACCAACCTGGCCTCGGTCATCCTGCAGATGACGGCCGCCGAGCTGGGCGACATCGGCGCCTTCCCGTTCGTCGAGGCGCCCGACCACAGCCAGATCGCCGACGGCCTCCGGCTGCTGGAGGAGCTGGGCGCGCTGGTCCCGTCCCGGGAGCGGACCCGGCCGCGGCTGACCAAGATCGGCCGACGGCTCGCGCAGATCCCGCTGGACCCGCGGATGGGCCGGATGCTGTTGGCCGGCGACCGGTACGGGTGCCTGCGGGAGCTGCTGGTGATCGTCTCCGGGCTGTCGATCCAGGATCCCCGCGAGCGGCCGGCCGAGCAGCGGGAGAAGGCCGACGCCCTGCATCGCCGGTTCTGGACGGGCCGGCCGGCGGGCGACACGGAGGGTGCTGAGGACGCGCGGGGTCTGCGGGACGCGCAGGACGACCGCGGCGGCGAGAAGGGCGGCGATGGCGGCGGGGGGAGCGAGGGTGACTTCCTGGCCCTGCTGCGCCTGTGGGAGCACCTCCGCAGCTCGCAGCGACGCCTGTCGGGCAACGCGTTCCGGCGGATGTGCCGGGAGGAGTTCATCCACTTCCTGCGGGTTCGGGAGTGGCAGGACCTGCACGCCCAGCTGCGCGACATCACCCGCGACCTCGGGTTGAGCCGCAACGACACTCCCGCGGCGGCCGACCGGGTGCACACCGCCGTGCTCACCGGGCTGCTCTCCCACGTGGGGCTGGCCGACGTCCGGCAGGAGCTCGCCCCCGGGCCCCGGCGGCGCCGCCGGGCCGCCCCGCGGGAGTACCTGGGCGCCCGCGGCACGCGCTTCGCGATCAACCCCGGCTCCAGCCTGGCCCGCACGCCGCCGCCGCTGGTGATGGCCGCGGAGATCGTGGAGACGACCCGGCTGTGGGCCCGCACGGTGGCGGCGGTGAGCGCCGCGCAGGTCGAGGAGGTCGGCAGCCACCTGCTCAAGCGCAGCTACTCCGAGCCGCACTGGTCGTCCCGCAGCGGATCGGTGATGGCCCACGAGACGGTGACCCTGTACGGGGTGCCGATCATCGCCCGGCGGCGCGTGGGGTACGGCCGGGTCAGCCCGACCGAGGCGCGGGAGATCTTCATCCGGTCCGCCCTCGTCGAAGGCCAGTGGCGGACCCGACACGCCTTCTTCGCCGACAACGCCGCCACCCGGGCCCGGCTGAGCGAGCTGGAGGAGCGGACCCGCCGACGCGACCTCATCGTCGACGACCAGGTCGTTTTCGACTTCTACGCCGCCCGGATCCCCGCCGAGGTGACCGGCGGGGCCGAGTTCGACGCCTGGTGGAAGCAGGCCCGGCAGCAGACGCCCGACCTGCTGACCCTCACCACCGAGGACCTCCTGGCCCGCCCCATCGAAGGCGCCGACGCCTTCCCCGACCGGTGGACCGTGGGACCCCACGGCTTCGACATCGGCTACCGGTTCGAGCCGGGCAGCCCGCGGGACGGGGTGAGTGTGACGGTGCCGGTGGCGGTGCTGAACCAGCTGGACGACGCGGTGTTCAGCTGGCAGGTGCCGGGGCTGCGCAGCGAGCTGGCGGCCGAGCTGGTGCGCTCGCTGCCCAAAGCCCTGCGCCGCCGGTTCGTCCCCGCACCGGACTTCGCGGCCCGAGCCCTGGCCTGGCTGGCGGCCCATCCCGGGCCGGACCACGAGTCGCTGCCGCAGGCGCTGGGCCGGGCGCTGCGCGCGCTCACCGGCGAGCAGGTACCCGAGTCGGCGTGGGACCCGGCCCGGGTGCCGCCGCACCTGCGGGTCACGGTGGTGGTGACCGGCGAGGACGGTCCGCTGGCCGAGGGCAAGGACCTGGCCGTGCTGCGAGACCAGCTCGCGCCGCAGCTCGCGGCCAGCCTGGACACCGCCGCCGCGGCGCTGCGGCAGGCCGGCTCCACCGACTGGACGTTCGGCACGGTCGAGGAGCGTGTCCAGCTCCGCCGCGGTGGGCACACCGTGCTGGGGTACCCGGCCCTGGCCGACGAGGGCGCCGCGGTCGGGCTGGTGGTGCTCGACACCGCCGAACGGGCCGAGCAGACCCACCGCCGAGGTCTGCGGCGGCTGGTGACGCTGAACACGCCGGACCCGACCCGGTGGGTGGTGGGGCACCTGTCGAACCCGGACAAGCTGGCGCTGGCGGGCGGGCCCTATCCCTCCGTCTCGGACCTGCTGGCCGACGCCCGGCTTGCCTCGGTGGGCGAGCTCATCCGCCGCCGGGCGCCGGGGCCGATCCGCGACGAGCCGTCGTTTCGCCGCCTCTGCGACGCGGTGCGCACCGAGAACGCGGACCTGATGCGCACCGTCACCGGGGTCGTTGCCGAGACCCTCCGGGCCACCCAGCGAGTGCGCACCGAGCTGCCGGCGCTGCAGGCGGCGTATCCGGCCGCCGTGGCCGACGTGACCGAGCAGGTGGCCAACCTCGTCTTCACCGGCTTCGTCTCGGCCACCCCCTACGGCCACCTGGTCGACCTGCCGCGCTACCTGCAGGCGGCGAGCCTGCGGCTGGCCGCGCTGCGGGCCGGAGCCGGTCGGGCCGGGGCCGCCGAGGTGGTGATGCGCTGCGAGGACGCGTACGCCGAGCTGTGCGAGCTGGCGCCCCCCGGGCCGCTGCCGACCGACATCGAGGAGATCGGCTGGCAGCTGGAGGAGCTGCGGGTGAGCCTGTTCGCCCAGCAGCTGCGCACCAAGGTCCCGGTGTCGGAGAAGCGGGTCCTGACCGCGATCGCCGCGGCCCGCGCCCGGCGCTGAGCGGATCGGCGAGGCTGGAGGGCGCCGGCGGGTAGATTTGGGCCCATGATGGATCCGAGCCTGCTCTACACCGTGGATCAGGACGTGCTGGCCAAGCTCAAGGAGCATCGGCCCGTGCTGATCCACCAGATGGACGGGTTCGTCGACGCCGGCCAGGCAGGCCGGCTGTTCTCCGCGAACCTGCTGGAGCAGCTCGACCACGAGGTGTTGGCCGTCTTCGACCACGACCAGCTGCACGACTACCGCAGCCGCCGGCCCGCGATGATCTTCGACACCAACCAGTGGAAGTCCTATGCCGATGTCGCCCTGCGGCTCTACCGGGTGACCGACGAGCAGGGGGAGGTCTTCCTGCTGCTCAGCGGGCCCGAGCCGGACGTCCAGTGGGAGCGGCTGGCCGCGGCCCTGATCGGGTTGATCGAGCAGCTGGACGTGCGGTTGACGGTCAGCCTGCACGGGATCCCGATGGCCGTGCCGCATACCCGCCCCATCACCTTCACCGCCCACGCCACCGATGCCGAGCTCGTGCAGGGCTTCCGCAGCTGGATCGATCGGGTCGAGGTGCCGGCCAGCTTCACCGGACTGCTGGAGTTCCGCCTCGGCCAGCGCGACCGTAAGGCCATGGGGTTCGCCGTGCACGTTCCGCACTACCTGGCCCAGGCGACCTTCCCGCAGGCCACCCTCACCCTGACCCGCACGTTGAGCCAAGCCACCGGGTTGGCGGTACCGCTCGAGCCGCTCGAGAAGGCGGCGGCGACCAACCTGGCCGAGATCAGCGCCGAGATGGCCCAGTCCAACGAGGTCCAGGAGCTGGTCGCCAGCCTGGAGACCCAGTACGACACCCTGCAGGCCGAGGGCGGGCCGGGGGTGCCCAGCGCCGACGAGATCGCCGCCGAGTTCGAGCGCTTCCTGGCCGAGCGGGACAAGAACGAGGACTGACGGACGACCCGTCGCGCACCGCTCGCGCGACCGGCGCTCAGGCGGTCCAGCCGAGCCACGCGCCGCCGGCGCTGATCGCGCCCACCAGCACGGCGGCCGCGATCACCGGCAGGGCGATCACCCGCAGCGGGTGGGCTCGGAACCACACCAGCCCCAGGGCGATCAGGCCGAGCCAGACGGCGACCAGCGCGATCACCGCCCACAGCGGGGCGACCAGCCCCGACGCCAGGTAGAACATGCCCAACCCCAGCAGCGCCGCCAGGGCAAGCCCGGCCACGACGTAGTGCCAGGTGGGTGCCCGCCGGGCGTCGACGCCCCCGGTTGCGGTCACCTCAGCTCGGTCCGAACCGCTCGACCCGGATCCGCTCGGGTGGTACCTGCAGCCCCATCAGCAGCTCGCTCGCGGCCTCCGCGAAGCCGGCCGAGCCGCACACATAGCAGGTGGCGTCGGCGGCGACCACGCCAGACAGGTCGGCGGCGGTGAGATGTCCCGGCGGGCGACCGTCGTAGGCCTCCCGGGACAGCGCGATGGCGGCGCCGGCGGTGACCAGCTCGCTGGCGTAGGGCAGCTCGGCCAGCGTCCGGGCGGCGACCGCGACGCCGAACAGGTCCGGCCGGCCGAGCGTGCGGGCATGCCGCAGCATGGCCAGCAACGGCACCGCGCCGGTGCCGCCGGCGACCCCCACCGCTGGCTCCGTGCCATCCCAGACGAACCAGCCGCCGATCGGACCGCGCAGCTCCAGCTCGTCGCCGACCTCGACCGCGTCGGCCAGGTACGGCGAGACCTCCCCGTCGTCGAACCGCTCGACGTAGAACTCCACCAGCTCCGCCGACGGCGGCGAGGCCACCGAGTAGGACCGCGAGGCCGCGTACCCGTCGTCGGCGGTCAGCTTGATCACGTAGTGCTGGCCCGGCAGGTGCTGCGGCGGCCCGGGCAGCTGCAGCGCGAGCCGGACCGCCATCGGGTTCGGGTGCTCGATCTCGCGCACCACTCCGGTGGTCCACCCGCCGGCCGGAGCCGTCATCTCAGTCCCCCCAGTACCGCTGCTCGCGCCACGGGTCGCCGAGGTCGTGGTAGCCGTTGCGCTCCCAGAACCCCCGCTCATCGTGGCCCAGCAGGGTGAGCCGGGTCACCCACTTCGCGCTCTTCCAGAAGTACAGCCCGGGCACCAGCAGCCGGACCGGACCTCCGTGCTCGCGGGGGAGGGGACGGTCCTCGTAGGTCCACGCCACCCAGGCCTTGCCGCCCTGGACCTCCGACAGCGGCAGGTTGGTCGTGTAGCCCGTGGTCGAGGTGGCCAGCAGGTGGGTCGCCTCGGTCAGCGGCTCGGCCGCCTCCAGCAGGGTGTCGACGCCGACCCCGCCGAACCGGGTGTCGAACTTGGACCAGGTGGTCACGCAGTGGATCGGACCACGGTACGTCGAGCCCGGCAGCTCGTGCAGCTCCGCCCAGCTCCAGGTCCGCGGTCGGGCGACCAGCCCGTCGACCGTCATCGTCCAGCGCTCCGGGTCCAGCCTCGGGGTCACCTCGGCGGTCAGCACCGGCCAGTCCGCTCCGACGTCGTACTGGCCCGGCGGCAGGTCAGGCCGACGTTCGCGCCGTCTCCCCACGAAACCTCGCAGAGCCATCGCCTCACCCCGACCTGTGTCCGCCGTGCCGCCCCGGCCCGGGCCGGGTCGATGCGTCCCGGGACCGTGGGGTGGATGCCGTCGGCGCCAGCCTAGCCACGCGCCGTTAGGCTCCCGGGCATGCCCCAGTCGGTGCCCGAGCTGGTCGACCTGCTGGACCTCGAGGAGATCGAGGTCGGCCTCTACCGCGCCCAGCAGCCGGACACCCAGCTGCAGCGGGTGTTCGGCGGGCAGGTGCTCGCCCAGGCGCTGGTGGCCGCGTCGCGGACGACGCCGGAGGACCGGGTGCTGCACTCGCTGCACGGCTACTTCCTGCGGCCCGGGCGAACCGACATCCCGATCGTGTACGACGTGGAGTCCGTCCGCGACGGCGGGTCGTTCTCCTCCCGTCGAGCCGTGGCGCGGCAGGGCGGGACGGTGATCTTCTACCTGTCCAGCTCCTTCCACGAGCCGGAGGAGGGCTTCGAGCACGCCGACCCGGTCCCCGAGGATGTGCCGGCGCCCGAGGACTGCCCGACCCTGGCGGAGGTGATGGCCCGGGCGTCGGGCCGCTCCGCCGAGGTCTGGGAGCGTGAGTGGGGGGCGTTGGAGGTGCGCTATGTGGGCGACTCCCGGTCCGGCGGCAACCTGGAGGATCCCCGGCACCCCGCGCGGGCGCGGGTCTGGGTGCGGGTGTCCGGCCAGCTGGGCGACGACCCCCGGCTGCATCAGGCGGCGCTGGCCTACGCCAGCGACCTGACCCTGCTGTCCGCCGCGACGGTGCCGCACGGGGTGCTGATCGGCTTCAACGTGCAGGCCGCCTCGATCGACCACGCGATGTGGTTCCACCGCCCGTTCCGGGCCGACGCCTGGCTGCTGTACGACCAGGTCTCGCCGACCGCGTCCGGCGCCCTCGGTCTGTCGACCGCCCGGATGTTCCAGGACGGTCGGCTGGTGGCCAACGTGGCCCAGGAGGGCTTGATCCGGCCGCTGCGTCGGCGCCGCTGACAGCCGGCCCGCCCGGCCGCGGCGCGGTCGCCCGCGAGCCCACCCGGGCATGACGAAGGCCCGGCAGGGGAACCTCTGCCGGGCCTTCGCGGCCGCCCCGTCCTCAGGCGGCCAGCACGGACTTGCCGCGCAGCTTGGCGATGGCGTGCCGCTCGATCTGCCGGACCCGCTCGGCGGTGATGCCCCAGACGGCGCCGATGTCGGCCAGCTTGGCCTGCCGGCCGTCGATCAGGCCGTAGCGGCGCCGGACCACGTCTGCGGAGCGGTCGTCCAGCTGGTCCAGCAGCGCCTCCAGCCGGGCGTGCTCCTCGGCGTCGAGGTAGACCTCGTCCGGTCCCGGCATCGGCTCCCGGGCGATCAGGTCGCCGAGGGCGGTGTCGCCGCCCTCCTCGACCGGGGCGTCCAGGCTGACGTGGTCACGCCCGTAGCGCATCAGGTCCAGGACGCGGTCCAGCTGCAGACCCATCTCGTCGGCGATCTCGGCGATCTCCGGGTCCCGCCCGAGCCGACGCTCCAGGGTCCGCCGTACGGCGCCGACCTGGTTGACCTGCTCGGCCACGTGCACCGGCAGCCGCACGATCCGACCCTGCTGGGCGATGCCGCGGCTGATCGACTGCCGCACCCACCAGGTGCCGTAGGTGGAGAACTTGAAACCCTTGGTGTAGTCGAACTTCTCCACCGCCCGGATCAGACCGGTGTTGCCCTCCTGGACCAGGTCCAGCAGCGGCATCTGCGAGCGTCCGTACTTGCGCGCGACGGAGACCACCAGCCGGAGGTTTGCGGTGATGAACCGCTGCAGCGCCCGGGCGCCGTCGGCCACCAGGAACTCCAGCTCCTCCCGGGTCGGCCGCTTGGCCCGCTTGCCCCGCATCGCCGAGGTGATCTCCCCGGACAGGATGCGTTCGGCGTACAGCCCGACCTCGATGGTCTTGGCCAGCTCGACTTCCTCCGCAGCCGTCAGCAGCGGAGTCTTCGCGATGCCCTCCAGGTAGAGGCCCACCGCGTCCTTGCCATCTATACCTTCCGAAACTCGAGATCGAGTCGTCGTTGCCACCACGTCGGCCCCTTTCGTTGCCTTCACAACACCTAACGCACCAGGGGTGAAGCAGGATTCCTCGCCAGCCCTGAAGAATCCCTGAGACCTGCCCCGGGGGTTTCCCGTACGGATGACCATTCGGAGTCGGGACCCTCCGTGGATGCTCGACGTCATCGGACGCACCGCCGGCCCGGACCGCGAAACCCGCTGTGACCAGGGAGGTCAGGCCTTCTCGGTACCGCGGGGGGTGATCTGGCTCACGATCCACGCGTACTCGAAGGCGACCTGGCGCCAGCTCGCGTACCGGCCGCTGACCCCGCCGTGCCCCGCCACCATCTCGGTCCTCAACAGCACGTCGCGGCCCTCGCCGCCGGGGGCGGCGTGGCGCAGGGCGGCCACCCACTTCGCCGGCTCGACGAAGTAGACCCGGGTGTCGTTGAGGCTGGTGGTGGCCAGGATCGCCGGATGGGCGCCGTCGGTGACGTTCTCGTAGGGCGTGTAGCCCTTCATGTAGCGGTACACCTCGGGGTCGTGCAGCGGGTCGCCCCACTCCTCCCACTCCGTCACGGTCAGCGGCAGGCTCGGATCCAGGATGGTGGTCAGCGCGTCGACGAACGGCACGTCGGCATGCACCGCCCGGAAGAGGTGCGGCGCCAGGTTGGCCACCGCCCCCATCAGCAGGCCGCCGGCGCTGCCCCCGCGGGCGGCGAGCCGATCCGCCGCGGTGTAGCCGGAGGCGATGAGGTGCTCGGCGCAGGCGACGAAGTCGGTGAACGTGTTGCGCTTCTGCAGCGTCTTGCCCTGCTCGTACCACCGCCGGCCCAGCTCGCCGCCGCCGCGGACGTGGGCGATGGCGAAGACGATCCCGCGGTCCAGCAGCGACAGCCGGGAGATGGCGAAGGCGGGGTCGATCGGGATCTCGTACGACCCGTAGCCGTACAGCAGGGCCGGGGCGGTGCCGTCCAGGGCGACGTCGGCCCGGCGGACCACCGAGAGGGGCACCCGGGTGCCGTCGGCGGCCGTGGCCCAGGTGCGCTCGGAGACGTAGCGCCGGGGGTCGTAGGGGCCCAGGGTCGGGTGCGGCAGCACCGGCACCTGCTTCAGCAGCCGGAGCTCCCCGGTGGCCAGCAGGTAGTCGAACACCGATCCCGGCGTGAGCAGGGAGGTGTAGCCCACCCGGATCCGGTCGGTGCTGAAGTCCGGGCCGGCGGGGGAGTCGACGGTGTACAGCGGCTCGTCGAAGGTGAGGTCCCGGCCAGGCTGCAGCGCGCCGTCGGGGTCGCGGGGCATCAGGTGCAGGGCGGTCAGCCCGTCCCGGCGCAGCGACAGCACGGCGTGCGAGGCGTACGCGCTGACCCCGGTCAGCCGGACCCCGGGCTGCGGCCCGAGGACCTCCCGCCACTGCTCCGGGCCGGTGGCCTCCAGCGGGGCCTCGGCCAACGCGAAGTCCTCGGCGCCGTCGTTGTGCACGATCAGCAGCCGGTCGCCGGCGGGCTCGACCTCGTACTCCACGCCCTGCCGGCGCACCGCGACCACCCGCGGCTCGCCTTCGGGGTCGGCGGTGCTCAGCAGCCGGACCTCCGAAGTCAGCCGACTGCTGCTCGAGATGACGATCCAGGCGTCGTCACGGCTACCGTCCACGCCCACCCAGAACCGCTCGTCGGGCTCGGTGAACACGGCGACGTCGGCGGCCACGGCGGACCCGAGCTCGTGCCGGAGCACGACGTAGGGGCGCCACGCCTCGTCGGCGCGGACGTAGAAGAGGTGGCCGGCGCCCGCCCACGCCACCCCGTACGCGGTGTCGGGGATCTCGTCGGGGAGCACGCTGCCGCTGCGCAGGTCCTTGACCCGGAGCACGAACCGCTCGTCGCCGCTGGTGTCGACCGAGAAGGCCAGATGTGACCCCTGGGCCGACACGGTGAACGCGCCCAGGGAGAAGAAGTCGTGGCCGGCTGCCTCGCGGTTGGCGTCGAGCAGGACCTCCTCGCCGGCGATCGGTCGCTCGACGTCCGGCGGCTGGTCCGGGCCGCCCGTCGCGCGGACCCGGCAGTAGATCGCGTAGTCGGAGCCCTCGACGGTCCGCTCGTAGTACCAGAAGGACCGCTCACCGTGGCTGGCGTAGAGCGGGACGGTCAGGTCGGTCTCCTTGGTCCGCGCCTTGATCTCGTCGAAGATCGCCGTCCGGAGCGGCTCGAGCCCTGCGGTGGCCGCCGCCGTCCAGGCGTTCTCGGCCTCCAGGTAGGCGACCACCTCCGGGTCCTCGCCGTCGCGCAGCCACTCGTACGGGTCCTCGAACACGTCCCCGTGGTGCACCCGACGGACGGGTCGACGGGCCGCCACGGGGGGTGCGGGCGGCGTCGGCTGGGACTGAGGCGCGGACATCCGGAGAATCCTAGGTCACCGGAGAGCGCCGGCCGTGGGTCGAGGTGCCGGGGCCCGCCCGGGTGGGCGAAGCGAGTGGCGAAGCGGGCGCGTGTCGGGGTGGGTGCGCGATCTCAGCGCAGGGGCCGCAGGGTGAGGATCTGCTCGGCCCGCCCGACGGCGCCGTGGCGGTCGTACAGCGTGCTGCTGGTCAGGCCCACCCCGTCCGGGCCGAAGACCACGTCGGTGTCGAAGCCCACCCACTCTCCGGTGGGCGCGGTGTGCAGGTGGAGGGTGAGGTCGACGTTGGGGAACATCCAGGCGTAGGGCGAGACACGGACCGCCAGCCCGTTGGCGGTGTCGACGAGGCCGACGAACCGGGCCAGCTCGCTGCTCGGCTGGTCGGCGACGAGCGCCACGTCGGTCCGCAGCCAGGCCCGGGTTCGGCCCGGCGCGGAGTACGGGTCGGCCCGGCCGTCGAGACTGGCGATGTAGCCGCCGGTCCAGCCGGCAGGGTTCGGCCACACCGGCCAGCTGTGCGGCGGGGGCAGCGGTGACGGGGAGCCGCCCGCCACTGCGGTCGTGTCAGCGGTCGCGAGCCGCCAGAGCCGAGCCCGCACCGCGGGTCGCCCGGCCGTGGTGAGCACGGCTTCGACCAGCTCGATGGTCCGACCGGCGCGGATGACCTCCACGGACACCTCGGTCTCACCCCCGGTGACGAGCCCGAGGATGTCCAGCGCGACACGGGCGATCCGGAGACCGTCGGCCCCGCCCCGCAGCCGGAGGAAGTCCTCGACGGCGTGCACGATCAGGCCGGTGACCGGGGCCATGTGCTGCTCGTCGGGCTGCCAGGCCCCGGCGACGTGCAGGGTCGAGTCCCAGGTTCCGCGGTACCGGTGCTCCGAGATCCGCCCCGGTACCCGGCTGCGGTAGTACGCCTCAGCACTCACCGGCCGGACGCTACCAATCCGGCGCGGCCCGGGCGGCCTGGCCGAACCCGGTGGACGGCCGATGTGCTGCGGGCGCGGATGGGCCAGGATAGGCGGCATGGGCGCTGAGGTCGACGACAGGCAGTTCACCCGGGAGGACCGCAAGCGGCACCGGGAGAAGGTCCGGCGCTGCCTCGACGTGCTGGCCCGGATGCTGACCGAGGCGCGGTTCGACTTCGAGCGGCCGATGACCGGTCTGGAGATCGAGCTCAACCTGGTGGACCGCAGCTGCGAGCCGGCCATGCGGAACGCGGAGGTGCTCGCCGCGATCGCCGACCCGGCCTTCCAGACCGAGCTGGGCCGGTTCAACATCGAGATCAACGTGGCCCCCCGGCGGCTGGCCCACGGCGGCTTCGCCTCCTTCGAGCAGTCCGTGCGCGACGCACTCAACGCCGCCGACGACCGCGCCCAGGAGATCGGCACCCAGCTGGCCATGGTCGGCATCCTGCCGACCCTGATGCCGGAGCACGTCACGCTCGACAGCGTCAGCGAGAACCCGCGCTACTCCCTGCTCGACCAGCAGATCTTCGCGGCCCGCGGCGAGGACATCGAGATCGTCATCGACGGCAACGAACGGCTGGCCATGGTGTCGGACACCATCATGCCGGAGGCCGCCTGCACGTCGACGCAGGTGCACCTGCAGGTCAGTCCGGACGACTTCGCCGGCTACTGGAACGCGGCGCAGGCGATCGCCGGCATCCAGGTCGCGGTGGGGGCGAACTCGCCGTACCTGTTCGGCAAGGACCTGGTGGCGGAGTCGCGGATCCCGCTGTTCGAGCAGAGCACCGAGACCCGCAGCGAGGAGCTGAAGGCCCAGGGGGTGCGGCCGCGGGTCTGGTTCGGGGAACGCTGGATCACCTCGATCTTCGACCTGTTCGAGGAGAACTCGCTGTACTTCCCGGCCCTGCTGCCGATCACCAGCGACGAGGACCCGGTGCAGGTGCTCGACGCCGGGGGCACCCCGCGCCTGGACGAGCTGCGGCTGCACAACGGCACCGTGTACCGCTGGAACCGGCCGGTGTACGACATCAGCGGTGGCAGCCCGCACCTGCGGGTGGAGAACCGGGTCCTGCCTGCCGGGCCGACGGTGGTCGACACCATGGCCAACGCGGCCTTCTTCTCCGGCCTCGTCCGGGCGCTGGCCGCCGAGGACCGGCCGGTGTGGTCGCAGATGTCGTTCCAGGCGGCGCTGGACAACTTCACGGCCGGCATCCGGCACGGCATCAACGCCGAGGTCTACTGGCCCCGGGTCGGCCAGGTCAAGGTCACCGAGCTGGTGGTCCGCAAGCTGTTGCCGATGGCCGCGGCCGGGCTGCGGGACTGGCACGTCGACGAGGCGGAGATCGGGCGGCTGCTCGACATCGTGGAGCGACGCTGCCTGCGTGCGGCCAACGGGTCGACATGGCAGACTGCGGAGGTGACCAGGCGAGAGACCGCCGGCGACACCCGTCAGGAGGCTCTGCGGGGCATGCTCTCGGCGTACCTGGATCGGATGCACAGCAACGAGCCCGTCCACACCTGGGAGAATCCGCGATGACCGAGCCCGCTGTGGCGGACCACCAGAGCTCCGCAGCCGTCGACGCCGCGACCGCGATCGTGGTCGGTTACTCGGCCAAGGCCGAAGGGCGAGCGGCGATGACCCGCGCCATCGCCGAGGCCAAGCTCCGCGACGCCCGGCTGATCGTCGTGCACACCTCGCCGGACGCCGAGGTGGAGGAGCTGAACGCCGAGCTGCAGGCCACCGGGGTGCCGTTCGAGGTCACCCAGGCGCCCGACGCCCTGGACCCGGCCGAGGAGCTGATCCGAGCGGCCGATGACGCCGACGCGGACTTCATCGTCATCGGCCTCCGGCGCCGCTCCCCGGTCGGCAAGCTCCTGCTCGGCTCCAACGCCCAGCGCGTACTGCTCGACGCCAGCTGCCCCGTACTCGCGGTCAAGGCTGACTGACCGTCGGCGCCCTGCGCCGGCCGGAAGCTGTGGGGTTCTGGCCGGTTCGCCGCTGACGCATCCGCTCCGCGACCGGTTCCGGTCCGAGTGCGACCGCGCCGGTGCCCGGCGCGAGCCACGCCGATACGAAGCGGAGGCCATCGGATTTGCCTGCCCGTGCCAGAATGTGTCGCGGAGCACCTGTTGACTTCGACTGGGCTCTGCCTGCCCTGAAATGAATCTCGCACGCCCGAGAGGTACTTTGTGACGCCCCCCGCCCAGGTTCAGCCGTCCCCACCCGTCGTGGCCTCAGCCACCGGTCGAGCGAGTCAGGTCAGTGCTCCGGCCACCGCCAAGACGAGCAAGGCCCCGAGCAAGAAGGTGGCGGCGAAGAAGGCTTCGCTGAAGGCCGTGGACCCGGTGGAGGCCGACAACGCGCCGGCCGCGAAGAAGGCCCCGGCCAAGAAGGGGGCGGCGAAGAAGGCCGTGACGGACAAGGCCGAGGTCGCGAAGGCGGCGGCCGCCAAGGTCGCCGGCATCGAGTCGGTCGACGACCCGGCCGACGTCGCAGCGGACGCACCTGCCGAGGCCGACCTGGTCGAGGACCCCGAGGTGGAGCTGGCCACCGAGATCGAGGTCGAGGTGGAGGGTGACGAGGTCGTCGTCACCGTCGGCAAGAAGCGCACCCTGGACGACGTCGACGAGTCGACCTTCGAGCCGGCGGTGGAGGGCAAGCTGGAGAAGGAGCTGGTCGAGGACCAGGGCTTCTCGCTGTCCGACGCCGATGACGCCGACGAGCCGGAGCAGCAGGTCGTCTCCGCGGGGGCGACCGCGGACCCGGTCAAGGACTACCTGAAGCAGATCGGCAAGGTCGCCCTGCTGAACGCCGAGCAGGAGGTCGAGCTCGCCAAGCGGATCGAGGCCGGCCTGTTCGCCGACGAGAAGCTGAACGACGACAGCCGCAAGGTGAAGGCCGGCGAGGCCGACGACTTCGACTGGATCGCCGAGGACGGTCGCCGGGCGAAGAACCACCTGCTCGAGGCCAACCTGCGGCTCGTGGTCAGCCTGGCCAAGCGCTACACCGGGCGCGGCATGCTCTTCCTGGACCTGATCCAGGAGGGGAACCTCGGCCTGATCCGGGCCGTGGAGAAGTTCGACTACACCAAGGGCTACAAGTTCTCCACGTACGCGACCTGGTGGATCCGTCAGGCCATCACCCGGGCCATGGCCGACCAGGCCCGCACGATCCGGATCCCCGTGCACATGGTCGAGGTGATCAACAAGCTCGCCCGGGTCCAGCGCCAGATGCTCCAGGACCTCGGCCGCGAGCCGACCCCGGAGGAGCTCGCCAAAGAGCTGGACATGACGCCGGAGAAGGTCGTCGAGGTCCAGAAGTACGGCCGCGAGCCCATCTCGCTGCACACCCCGCTGGGTGAGGACGGCGACTCCGAGTTCGGCGACCTGATCGAGGACTCGGAGGCCGTGGTGCCCGCCGACGCGGTCAGCTTCACGCTGCTGCAGGAGCAGCTGCACGACGTTCTCGACACTCTGAGCGAGCGCGAGGCCGGGGTCGTCTCGATGCGGTTCGGGCTCACCGACGGCCAGCCCAAGACCCTGGACGAGATCGGCAAGGTCTACGGGGTCACCCGGGAGCGGATCCGGCAGATCGAGTCCAAGACGATGAGCAAGCTGCGGCACCCGTCGCGGTCCCAGGTCCTGCGCGACTACCTCGACTGAGATGCCGACCGGCCGGTCGAGCGCGCAGGCCGGCGCCGGTCCGGCGCCGGTGCTGGTCTGGGGCAACTGCCAGGCCGCCCCGGTGGCCCGGCTGATGGCGGGCCCGCTGGCCGCGGCCGGTCTCCGGGTGCCGACGCTACCGCCGGTGCACGAGGTCGACGCCGACGGGCTGCGCGACGTCGAGGCCATGCTTCCGGGTGCGGCCGCCCTGGTCACCCAGCCGATCCGGGACGAGTACCGGATCAGCGGCTGCGGGTCCGAGCAGCTCGCCGCCCGGCTCGGCCCGCACGGCCGGGTCGTGACCGTTCCCGTGGTGTACGACACCAGCGCCTTCCCGTACCAGGCGAGTGTGCACGGCGCCGATGGGCTGGCGGTGGACGCGCCCTTGACCGACTACCACGACCTGCGGGTGCTGGTGGCGGCCGAACGGGGTCTGGACCTGGACGCGACGCTGGAGTGGTGGCCGACTCCGACCGCCACGATGGTGCGGAGCAACGCCGAGCGGTCCCGAGCCGAGCTGGCGCGGCGGGAGGCGACCCTGGACGTGGGGGTCAGCGACCGCCTGGACGGGCCGGTGATGCACACCCTGAACCACCCGACCAACGCGGTGCTCGTGCTGCTGGCGGCGCGCGTGCTGGCCGTGCTCGGCCTCCCCGGCCAGCTCGACCGGCCCGAGCGGGAGTTCCTGGGGGCCCGTCGGGCTCCCGTCGAAGCGGCGGTGGTGGCCGCCCTGGGCTGGCCCGAGGAGGCGGTCCGGCCGGCCTGGCAGGTCGAGGGCCGTGAGCTCTCCGCATCCGAGGTGGTCGAGGCCCAGCTGTGCCTGTACGCCGAGCGACCGGACCTGCTCGCCGACTTCCGCCAGCGGCACCGGGACCGGCTGGCCCTGCTCGGACTCTGACACCCCGGGGTGCCCCGCGGTCGCCGGACGAGCGCCGGGGCGGAGGGGCCGGGGCGGCGGTAGGGCCCACACCGCGACGGCCCCGGCGCAACTGACGGCGGCGGGCCCGCCGGACGGCACCAGAGGGTCCGGGGGGCCGTTGCGCGATGGGGGGCGGGTCAGGCGATCCGCTCGGTCTCGTCGTGGATGGTGAGGGCGACCTGCCTCAGCTTGTCGGCGTGCTCCTTGCCGTGGTGGGCACAGAAGAGAAGCTCGAAGCCGCTGGCCATGGTGACCCGTACGTAGGCCTGGGCGCCGCAGCGATCACAGCGGTCAGCTGCGTTCAACGCCGCACTCTCGATGACGGTGGTGCTCATGATGGCCTCTCTTCCCCTTCAACCTGATCTCGCAGGTCTGAGTGTCAGCTGCGGGCCCGTGATACGTCCCCGCGTACCTAGTGAACATCCAAGCAGGTCTCGATTGTTCCCCGGACGCGTCTCGACCTCATGACTCTTGTGTAACAAGTGCCTGCTGGCTCCAGCGCCGGCCCGGGGTACCCCGACAGCTCGAGGGTGCACACCAGGGATTCGGCGCCGGGAGCCGCCGCGGATGCGCGCCGCTCGCCTCCCCGGGGAAGTCGGTCGCCGCGGGTAGTCTCACAGCGTGCCGAACCCCAAGCCCGCAACGGAAAGTCGGGAGTACGAGGCGCGGCACCTGCTGGTCCTGGAGGGTCTCGAGGCAGTCCGGAAGCGCCCGGCGATGTACATCGGGTCCACCGACACCCGGGGGCTGATGCACTGCCTGTGGGAGATCATCGACAACGCGGTGGACGAGGCGCTGAGCGGCGCGGGGCGTGAGATCCTGGTCACGTTGGGCGCCGACGGCAGCGTGTCGGTGCACGACCACGGTCGCGGGATCCCGGTCGACGTGGAGCCGCGGACCGGGCTGTCCGGGGTCGAGGTCGTGTTCACCAAGCTGCACGCGGGCGGCAAGTTCGGCGCCGGGTCCTACAACGCGACCGGCGGCCTGCACGGCGTCGGCTCGTCGGTGGTGAACGCGCTGTCCAGCCGGCTCGACGTCGAGGTGGACCGCAACGGCACCACCTGGGGGATGTCGTTCCGGCGGGGCGAGCCGGGGGAGTTCGCCGGCACCGGCCCCGCCGCGCGGTTCACCCCGGGCGGCGGACTGCGCAGGCTCGGCCGGACCGCGAAGGCCAGGACCGGCACCCGGGTCACCTACTGGCCGGACCGTCAGATCTTCCTCAAGGAGGCCCAGCTCTCCCTGGACGACCTGTACGCCCGGGCTCGGCAGACCAGCTTCCTGGTGCCGGGGCTGGCGCTGGAGGTGGTCGACGCCCGGACCTCGGCGGTGACCACCGAGCGGTTCGTGCACGAGGGCGGGATCACCGAGTTCTGCGAGTTCCTGGCTCCCGATCCCGCGCTGACCGAGGTGATCCGGCTGCAGGGTCAGGACCGCTTCACCGAGACTGTGCCGATGCTGGACGACGACGGCCACATGACGCCCACCGACGTCGAGCGTGACCTCGACATCGACATCGCGGCCCGCTGGGGCACGGGGTACGACACCAAGCTGCAGTCCTACGTGAACATCATCGCCACCCCCAAGGGCGGCACCCACGTGGCCGGTTTCGACCGCGCGCTGGGCAAGGCGTTCGCCACCGGCATCCAGAGCACCCGACTGATGAAGGCCGGCGAGGAGGTCACCAAGGACGACATCACGGAGGGCCTGACCGCGGTGGTGACCGTCCGGCTGGCCGAGCCGCAGTTCGAGGGCCAGACCAAGGAGGTGCTCGGCACCCCCGCGGTGCAACGGTTGGTGGCCAAGACCGTCGAGCGGGAGCTGACCGCCTTCCTGACCTCCAGCAAGCCGTCGGTCCGGTCCCAGGCCCGGCCGCTGATGGAGAAGGTGGTGGGTGCCGCCCGGGCGCGGGTCGCGGCCCGCCAGCATCGCGAGGCCCAGCGCCGCAAGAACGCGCTGGAGTCGTCCTCGCTGCCGCCCAAGCTGGCCGACTGCCGCAGCGGGGACCCGGACCGCTCGGAGCTGTTCATCGTGGAGGGCGACTCGGCCATGGGCACGGCCAAGCTGGCGCGGGACTCGGAGTTCCAGGCGCTGCTGCCCATCCGCGGCAAGATCCTCAACGTCCAGCGCGCCTCCGTCGGCGACATGCTCAAGAACGCCGAGTGCGCCGCCATCATCCAGGTCGTCGGCGCCGGCTCGGGCCGTACCTTCGACCTCGACGCGTCGCGGTACGGCAAGGTCATCTTCATGGCCGACGCCGACTCCGACGGCGCTCACATCCGCTGCCTGCTGGCCACCCTGTTCTTCCGCTACATGCGGCCGCTGGTCGACGCCGGGCGGGTGTTCACCGCCGTCCCGCCGCTGCACCGGTTCGAGCTGAGCAGCCCGCGGAAGGGGCAGCAGCGGTTCATCTACACCTACTCCGACGCCGAGTACCAGCGGAAGGCGGCCGAGCTGACCAAGAAGGGCCAGGCGTTCAAGGAGCCGCAGCGCTACAAGGGGCTGGGGGAGATGGATGCCGACCAGCTGGCGGAGACGACCATGAGCCCCCGGCACCGGACGCTGCGGCGGATGACCGTCGACGACGGGCTGATCGCCGAGACCACGTTCGAGATGCTGATGGGCAACGACGTCGCGCCCCGGAAGGACTTCATCGTCCAGGGGGCCTACCAGCTGGACGCCGCCGCCATCGACGTCTGAGGCCCCGGGGCCAGGGCTGGCGCCGGTTCAGAGCTCGCGGCGGATCCGGTCGGCGGAGCCGTCCAGATGCACCCGCATCGCTGCGGCGGCCGCCCGCGGGTCGCCGCGCTCCACGGCGAGCAGGATCGCCCCGTGCTCGAGCCGGAGCACCTCGGCGTGCCGGTCCACCGGCCCGTCGTCGTCGGCCCGTACGGTGCGCCGGCCGCGGGGGACCACGATGGCCTGTGGGCCGAGGGTGGTCATCAGGCTGGTGAAGTAGCGGTTCCGGGCGGCCCGGGCCAGGCTCAGGTGGAACCGGTAGTCAGCCTCGATGGAGCGGGCCGGGGTGGTCAGCGTCTGCAGCACCTCGTGGTGGTCCTGCCGGAGCCGGACCAGGTCCGCGTCGCCTCGCCGGGTCGCGGCCAGCGCGGCGGTCTCGGTCTCGACTCCGATCCGGAACTCGATCAGCTCCACCAGCTCCGGCCCGCTCTGCGGCGCCGGGGCCGCGAACTCGAACCGGGACTGGCTGGGCCGGGTCAGCACGTAGGACCCGCGCCCCTGGTGGGACTCGACCAGCCCGGACGCCCGGAGCCGCGCGAGAGCCTCGCGGACCACTGTCCGACTGACCCGGAAGCGTCCGATCAGCTCGGCCTCGGTCGGCAGCCGCTGCCCGGTGCCGAGCCGCCCGTCGTCGATCTCCGCGGTGAGCTCGTCGACGAGCTGCTCGGTCAGACTTGGCCCCGGCCGCGCCATCAGCGACGACCGACGGTCGTGCTCTCCACGGTCAGCGCCCGCGCCTGGTCGCTGAGGCTGAACCCGAGCCCGGGCCGGGCCGGCACGTGCATCCGGCCGTCGCGGATGGCCAGCCGCTCGTTGAACAGGGGCTCCAGCCACTCGAAGTGCTCGACCCAGGCCCCCAGGGCGTACGCGGCGGACAGGTGGAGGTGGATCTCCATCGCGAAGTGCGGGGCCAGCTGGAGGCCCGCCTCCTCGCCGAGGGCCATGATCCGCAGGAACGGGGTGATGCCGCCGACCCGGGCCGCGTCCGGCTGGATGAAGTCCACCGACCGACGTTCGATCAGCGACCGGTGCTCAGCGGTGCTGGTGAGCATCTCCCCGGTGGCGATCGCGGTGTCCAGCTTGTCCGCCAGCTGGGCGTGGCCCTCGGCGTCGTAGCAGTCCAGCGGCTCCTCGATCCAGGTCAGGTCGAAGGACTCCAGCTGGCGGCCGATCCGCAGCGCGGCCACCCGGTCCCACTGCTGGTTGGCGTCGACCATCAGGGCGACGTCCTCCCCCAGGGCGGCGCGGACAGTCTCCACCCGGCGAAGGTCGAGCCGGGTGTCGGGCTGGCCGACCTTGATCTTGACCCCGCCGATCCCCCGGGCCAGCGAGGCCTGCGCGTTGTCGACGATCTCCTCCACCGAGGAGGACAGGAAGCCGCCGGAGGTGTTGTAGCAGGCGACCGAGTCGCGGTGCGCGCCGAGCAGCTTGGCCAGGGGCAGCCCGGCCCGTTTGGCCTTCAGGTCCCACAGCGCGATGTCGATGGCGGCGATCGCCTGGGTGGAGAGGCCGCTGCGGCCCACCGAGGCACCCGCCCAGACCAGCTTCGTCCAGATCCGCTGGATGTCGTTGGGGTCCTCGCCGATCACCTCGTCGGCGATCTCGGTGGCGTGCGCGTACTGGCCGGGGCCGCCGGCCCGCTTCGAGTAGCTGTAGCCGACCCCCTCGTACCCGGCCTCGGTGGCGATCTCGGCGAACAGGAAGGAGATCTGGGTCATCGGCTTCTGTCGCCCGGTGAGCACCTTGGCGTCGCTGATCGGGGTGGCCAGCGGCAGCACCACCCGCGACAGCGCCACCGACGTGATGCGGTCGACGCTGGCCGCGCCGGCCTGGCGGGCCGCGAAGTGCCGCTCGGTAGCCGAGCTGGACTCGGTGGCGGCGGTGCGGGTCAAGAAGTCGGACGGGTTGGTCATGGGTCTCCCTCGACGGCGGTGGAGAAGTCATCATACAACTAGCAGAGTAGTAATGACAACTTGCAGCGAACCCCGGCGTGGTGGGGGCCGAGGTGGGGGCTGATGGGGATCCATCGGCCGTGGGCTATCTAGACCAGCTGGGTCAAAGCGCCGGTGTCGACGTCGTAGAGGAACCCGCCCACGGCCACGATGTCCGGCAGGTACGGGGTGCGGCGGAGGAGCTCCACGTCCTCGGCCAGCCGGGCCCGCTGGTCCGGCGAGGCGCCCAGCCGCAGGTCGCTGAGGTCGGCGCCGCCGAGGGACCGGACCTTGGCCACGATGTCGCGGTCCTCGCCGCTGGCCATGGCGCACTTGGTGTGCGGCACGATCAGGATGCGGGTCACCCCCAGCAGATGGGCCCCCAGCACGCAGCCCACGAACGCGTCCGGGGTCACCCGGCCACCGGGGGTACGGATGATCTTGGCGTCGCCGACCTGCAGCCCGATCATCTCCAGCGGCTCGATCCGGGAGTCCATGCAGGTGACCATCGCCACGCCGGCACGGGCGATGCCGTCGAACCCGGCCAGGCCGAAGCCCTTCTGGTAGACCGCGTTCTCGGCCAGCAGGTCGTCGAAGTCGTGGGTCACGACGTCAGGCTAAGACGTGTTTGTTACGCCGGGGTCGCAGCGGGCGATCCGCGGACCGCGGCGCTCCACAGAGCCGCACCGCCGACCGGGCCGACTCCGCGCCGACTCCGCGCCGACTCAGCGCCGACTCAGCGCCGAGGCGAGGAGACGGCCACCACCGGCTGGGTGCCCGGGACCCCGGAGCCGTCACGCCGGCCGTCCGGGTCGGGCAGGTCGACCGGGGACCCGCTCGCCGCGGCGGCCCACGCGGGGGCGCGTCCCGCCCAGGCGAGCAGCAGGGTGTCCTCACCCTTCAGGAACCGGTGGCAGCGGACCCCGCCGGTGGCCCGGCCCTTGCCGGGGTACTCGGAGAACGGGGTGACCTTCACCGATCCGGCGTCGGTGCCGGGCAGGGCGGTGGACGTGCCCGACACGCTGACCAGCACACTGGCGTCGCCGTCCCCGGCGTCGATCGGACGGGCGTCGACCGCCCCGAAGAACAGCACGCTCGCTCCGGCGGCCAGCTTGATGCCGGCCATCCCGCCGCCCGAGCGACCTTGCGGCCGGACTGCCGCCGCCGGGAAGTGCAGCAGCTGGGCGTCGGTGCTGACGAAGACCAGCTCGACGTCCTCCCGGACCAGCTCCACCGCACCGACGACCCGGTCGCCGGGCTCGAGCCGCAGCACCTCCCAGGCGTCCCGGTTCAGCACCTCCGGGTTGACCCGCTTGACCACCCCTCGGGCCGTGCCCAGGGCCAGCCCGAGGGACGTCGGATCGAGCGTGGTCAGGCCCAGCGGCCGCTCGTCGTCGGCCAGGGTGATCAGCTCCGAGACGTGCGTGCCGCCCTGCAGGTTGGGCGCGCTGGCCGTCCGGGGCACGGTCGGCAGGTCGAGCGCGCCGATCCTGACGATCCGCCCGGCGCTGGTGGTGATCCCGAGCTCGGCCCGGGCGGTGGTCCGCACCGCGGACACCACCACGTCGTGCGTTGGTCCGGGCCCCGCCGGCGGGCAGCGGGTCGTCGGAGTCGGTCCGGGCCAGCAGCCCGGCCGAGGACAGCAGCACCCAGCAGGGGTCGTCGGCGATCTCCAGCGGCGTCCGGGCGGTGGTCGGGGCGGCGCCGCTGGAGGCCAGCAGGATGGTGCGCCGCGGGGTGCCGTGCTGTCTTGGCCACCTCGGCCAGCTCGTTGCCGACCAGGGTCCGCAGCTGCTCGGGGTTCTCCAGGATCTCGGTCAGCTCCAGGATTGCGGTGGTGAGCTCGTCCCGCTCGGACTCCAGCTCGATCCGGCTGTACCTGGTCAGCCGGCGCAGCGGCATGTCGAGGATGTAGGTGGTCTGGGTCTCGGTCAGGTCGAACGCCGCCATCAGCCGGGTCCGGGCCTCCGCCGCGTCCTCGCTGGAGCGGATGATGGCGATCACGTCGTCGATGTCGACGATGGCCAGCAGCAGCCCCTCCACCAGGTGCAGCCGGTCCTGCGCCTTGCCACGGGCGAACTCCGAGCGCCGGCGGGTCACCTCGTAGCGGTGCTCGAGGTAGACGGTGAGCATCTCCCGCAGGGTGAGCGTCCGCGGCTGCCCTTCGACCAGCGCCACCGAGTTGATGGCGAACGAGTCCTCCATCTTGGTCAGCTTGAACAGCTGCTCGAGGATCGCGTCGGGGTGGAAGCCGTTCTTCACCTCGATCACCAGCCGGGTGCCGTTGGCCAGGTCGGTGAGGTCCTTGACGTCGGCGATGCCCTGCAGCTTGCGGGACTGGACGAGGTTCTTGATCTGCTCGATCACCCGCTCCGGGCCGACCTGGTAGGGGAGCTCGCTGACCACGATGCCCTTGCGCCGCGGGTGGACCTGCTCGACCCGGGCGGTGGCCCGGATCCGGAACGAGCCGCGCCCGGTGGCGTACGCCTCGCGGATGCCGTCCAGCCCGATGATCCGGCCGCCGGTGGGCAGGTCCGGGCCGGGGATGAAGCGCATCAGGGCGTCCAGGTCGGCGTCCGGGTGCTTGATCAGGTGCCGCAGCGCCTGGACCACCTCGACCAGGTTGTGCGGCGCGCAGTTGGTGGCCATCCCGACCGCGATGCCGCTGGCCCCGTTGACCAGCAGGTTGGGGAACGCGGCCGGCAGCACGGTCGGCTCGACGTCCTTGCCGTCGTAGTTGGGCTTGAAGTCGACGGTGTCGGCGTCCAGCCCGGCGGTCATCGCCAGCGCCGCGGGGGCCATCCGGCACTCGGTGTAGCGCATCGCGGCCGGACCGGCGTCGGGCGAGCCGAAGTTGCCGTGCCCGTCGACCAGCCGCAGCCGCATGCTCCACGGCTGGGCCGTCCGGACCAGGGCGTCGTAGATGGCGCCGTCACCGTGCGGGTGGTACAGACCCATCACCTGGCCGACCACGCGGGCGCACTTCACGTGGCCGCGGTCCGGCCGGATCCCCATCTCCTGCATCGCGTACAGGATCCGCCGCTGCACCGGCTTCAGCCCGTCGCGCGCGTCCGGCAGGGCGCGGGAGTAGATCACCGAGTAGGCGTACTCCAGGAAGCTGGTCTGCATCTCGGAGGAGACGTCGACGTCGACGATGCGCTCGGTGAAGTCGTCCTCGGGCGGCGCCGGGGTGCGTCGGGCCATGCTGTCGGGGGGACTCCTCGCTCGGGTCTGGGCTACCCGCTCAGGCTAGTGCCGCGCGCGCCGTCCGCCCGGCAGCCGCGTCGGGTCGGTGGGTGCGGCCGTCAGGATCGGGTCGGCGGCTCACCGCACGTGGGGACGCAGCCGCATGGCGATCGTGGCCTGGTCGGCCAGCTCCCGCCCGTACAGCAGTCCGTAGGTGAAGCCGTTGTGGCCGGAGCGGATGCCGAGGCGCATCCCCTGCTCGTGCAGGAACGCGGCGGCCACCAGGCTGTCCTGGTGGTCCCCGAGGACGTCCTGCAGCTCCTTGCGCTCGGCGATGGCCGCCTCGGCCTTGGCCCCCCACAGCGGCTGGGCCAGCTCGAGGGCATACCGGTGCCGTTTCGCGGCCTTCCGGGCGCGGTGCAGCAGCTCGCCCGCCTCCGGCAGCTCGTCCACGTGCGCGAGCAGGGCCCGCCGCAGCCGCCGCCGCGCCTTCTTCCCGGCGGCCTTCACGTACCGCTTCACCTGCGTGGCCGGGACCTCGGCCCCCGCCGTGAACGGGGTGTCGCTGCGCCACCGGCGGATCTCCGCGATCAGCCGACGGTACGGCTCGGAGTCCAGCGCGGCCACCACCTCCGCCCAGCCCGCCTGCCGGCGCAGCTGCAGCTCCTCGGTGATCTGCCGCGCGACCGGGCCGAGCACCAGCTGCTCCGGCAGGGCGGCCAGCCGGTCCGTCAGCCGCGCCTCCAGCACGTCCAGGTCCCGGACGGCGCCGAGCAGGCCGGCGAACCACACCAGGTCGTCCTCCAGGGCGCCGGCCCGGGCCACGTCGAAGAGGTCCCCGAAGACGCGGAGGGTGCTGCGCAGCCTGCGGATGGCGACCCGGGTGGGATGCACCACCGGCGCCCGGGCCCGCAGCTCGGGCTCGGCGTCGATGAGCACGGTGCACTGCTCGGTCAGGTACCGCCCGACCAGCTCCGACAGCGGGGCGTCGCTCACGATCCGGACCAGTCGAAGTCGCTGTCGCGGAACTCGCCCGCCGCCCGGTCCGCGCGGGTCTCCTCGGCCTGCCGCAGCTCGACCCGGCGGATCTTGCCGCTGATCGTCTTGGGCAGCTCCGCGAACTCCAGCCGGCGGATCCGCTTGTACGGCGCCAAGCTGCTCCCGGGCGTAGCCGAGGATCGAGCGGGCGGTCGCCTCGTCGGGCGGGGTGCCGGAGGTCAGCACCACGTACGCCTTGGGCACCGCGAGTCGGATCTGCGTCCGGCGCCGGCACCACCGCGGCCTCGGCGACCGCCGGGTGCTCGATCAGGACCGACTCCAGCTCGAACGGGCTGATCCGGTAGTCGCTGGCCTTGAACACGTCGTCGGACCGGCCGACGTAGGTCAGGTAGCCGTCTGCGTCGCGGTGCACGACGTCGCCGGTGTGGTAGACGCCGCCGGCGAACGCCTCGGCGTTCTTCTCGTCGTCGAAGGCGTCGGAGCGCTCCTTGTAGCCGGTCATCAGCGGCAGCGGCCGGCTCGGCTCGAGCTCCAGGCAGAGCTCGCCCTCGGTGGCCTGCGGCTGCCCGGTGGCCGGGTCGACCAGGACCACGGTGTAGCCCGGCAGCGGCCGGCCCATCGAGCCCAGCTTGACCGGCTGCCCCGGGGTGTTGCCCACCTGGGCGCTGGTCTCGGTCTGGCCGTAGCCGTCGCGGATGGTGACGCCCCAGGCCTCCCGGACCCGCTCGATCACCTCGGGGTTCAGCGGCTCGCCGGCGGACAGGCACTCGCGGATGCCGGTCCGGGCCGAGGCGAGGTCGGCCTGGATCGAGCATCCGCCAGACCGTCGGCGGGGCGCAGAACGTGGTCACCCCGGTGCGCTCCAGCACCGTGAGCAGCGCGGCGGCGTCGAAGCGGGCGTAGTTGTAGACCAGCACCGTGGCCCCCGCCAGCCAGGGCGCGAACAAGTTGCTCCAGGCGTGCTTGGCCCAGCCGGGGGAGGAGATGTTGAGGTGCACGTCGCCGGGCTGAAGTCCCATCCAGTACATGGTGGCCAGGTGCCCGACGGGGTAGGAGGTGTGGGTGTGCTCGACCAGCTTCGGCAGGGCGGTGGTGCCGGAGGTGAAGTACAGCAGCATCGGGTCCCCGCCCCGGCTGACCCCGGGCAGGTGCCGGTCGGCGCCCAGGAACTCCGTCACCCGCCCGTACGGCACCCAGCCCTCGGGCGGGTCGTCCCCGACCGCCACCTTGCCCAGCGGCAGGTCGAGGTCGGCGAACTTGGCGGCGTCGGCGGCGTCGGCCACCAGCAGCTTGGCGTCGCCGCGGGACACCCGGTCGGCCAGGTCGGCTGGGCGCGAGCTGCGGTGTCGCCGGGATGATCACCGCGCCCATCCGGATGGCGCCCAGCATCACCTCCCAGAGCGGGACGACGTTGCCCAGCACGACCAGCAGCCGGTCGCCGCGGCGCAGGCCCAGGTCGACGAGCAGGTGGGCGGCGGCGACGGAGCGGTCGGCCAGCTCGCGAAACGTCAGCCGCTGCTCGCCGTCGTCGCCGACCACCCACAGTGCCGTGCCGTCGGGATTCTCCTCGGCCAGGCCGTCGAACCAGTCGGTGGCGAAGTTGTAGACCGGCAGGTCCGGCCAGCGGAAGTGCTCGGCCGCGACGGCGTGATCCGTCCGGTGCTGCAGCAGGAAGTCCCGTGCAGCCCGGACGTGGCAGTTCATCGGCATGCGGTGCCCTCCGGCTCCGGGCCGCTCCACGGCAGCGACCCTTCCGCTCACGCTACTGCCTCCCCGGCGGCCGGCCTCCCACCGCTCCCGGCCGAGCGGGTGCGCACGGCGGCTCAGTCGGCGCGGGAGCCCATCCGCACGTCCGGGGCGCCGAGCCGGGCGGCGTCGGCCGACAGGTCGTCGGGCTGCTGCTGGGACTCCCGCTCGGCCGCCACCCGGCTGCGGTAGTGCTCGACCTCGCGGTCGACGTCGGCGGCCGCCCAGCCGAGCACCGGGGCCACCAGGGCGGCGACCTCCGCGGCCGCGGCCAGCCCTCGGTCCCAGGTCTCGATCGAGATCCGCGTCCGGCGGGCCAGGATGTCGTCCAGGTGCAGGGCGCCTTCGTGGGAGGCGGCGTAGACGGCCTCGACAGCCAGGTAGTCCGGTGCCGAGGCCAGCGGCTGCAGCAGCGCCGGGTCCTCCCGGGCGGCGTCCAGGACCTCCGGGAGCAGCGAGCCGTACCGTCCCAGCAGGTGCTCGACCTGGGAGGTCCGCAGGCCGGTGGTGACGGCCAGCAGCTCGCGGGAGTTCCACAGCGCGGGATAGCCGTCCGCGCCCAGCAGCGGGATCTCCTCGGTGCACGACGGCGGTACGGCCTGACCGACGCCCTCGGGCCAGGCTGAGCTCGCGGGCCACCGCGTCGACGGCGTCCCGGGCCATGATCCGGTACGTCGTGTACTTGCCGCCGGCGATCATGATCAGACCCCGGACCGGGGAGGCGACCGCGTGCTCCCGGGACAGCCGGGAGGTCGAGTCGGACTCCCCCGAGAGCAGCGGCCGCAGGCCGGCGTACACCCCGATCACGTCGTCGCGGGTCAGCGGGTCGGCCAGCAGCCGGTTGGCCTGGCCGAGCAGGTAGTCGATGTCGGCCTCGCTGGCCGCCGGGTGGGCGAGATCGAGGTTCCAGTCGGTGTCGGTGGTGCCGACGATCCAGTGGCTGTGCCAGGGGACGATGAACAGCAGGCTGCTGGCGGTCCGGGTGATCAGCCCGGTCTTGGCGTTGATCCGGTTGCGGGGCACGAGCAGGTGCACGCCCTTGGACGCCCGGACCCGGAACTGGCCGCGGCCGCCGATCATGGTCTGGATCTGGTCGATCCAGACCCCGGCGGCGTTGATGGTCTGCCGGGCGCGGATCTCGAACTCGCGGCCGGTCTCCAGGTCCCGGACCCGGACCCCGGCCACCCGGTCCTCCTCTCGCAGGAAGCCGACCACCCGTGTGCTGGCGGCGACCGCGGCCCCGTAGTGCGCGGCGGTCCGGGCCAGCATCATGGTGTGCCGGGCGTCGTCCACCTGCCCCTCGTAGAACAGGATCGAGCCCTTCACGACGCCCCGCTGGATCGACGGGAACGTCTCCAGGGTCTTCCGTCGGCCCAGGTGGCGGAGGTGGTGCGGCACCCCCCGGCCGGCGCCCATCACGTCGTACACCCCGATGCCCAGACCGGCGTACGCCCGGTCCAGCCCGGTGCGCAGCAGCGGGTAGATGAACGGCACCGGGTGGGCGAGGTGGGGGGCCAGGGTGTTCAGGGCCAGCGAGCGTTCCTTGAGGGCCTCGAAGACCAGCGCGAAGTTGAGCTGCTCGAGGTAGCGCAGCCCGCCGTGGAACAGCTTCGTCGACCGGCTGGAGGTGCCGGCGGCGAAGTCCCGGGCCTCCACCAGCCCGACGGTCAGCCCGCGGGTGACGGCGTCCAGGGCGCAGCCGGCCCCCGTCACCCCGGCCCCGATGACGAGCACGTCCAACTCCTCGCCGGAGCCCAGCCGGTCGAGTGCGGCGGCCCGGTCGGTGGGGCCGAGAGGAGTGGTCAGGGACAGCACCGCGGGCGTCCGCCGGCTCAGGCGTTCACCAGGAAGGAGCGCTCCGGGTCGTGGCGGCCCTCGATCAGCCGGACCGTCCCCGAGCGCGAGCGCATGGACAGGGACTGGGTGATGATCCGGTGTGACTCGAAGCGGACGCCCTTGAGCAGCGCTCCGTCGGTCACCCCGGTCGCGGCGAAGAACACGTTGTCGCCGGAGACCAGGTCGGTGGTGCTGAGCACCCGGTCGAGGTCGTAGCCGGCGTCCAGGCAGGCGCGCCGCTCGTCGTCGTCGCGGGCGATCAGGCGGCCGAGCATCTCCCCGCCGAGGCACCGCAGCGCGCAGGCGGCCAGCACGCCCTCCGGGGTGCCGCCGACCCCGACCAGCAGGTCGACCCCGGTCCCCGGCGTGACGGCCATGATGGCCCCGGCCACGTCCCCGTCCAGCAGGAAGCGGATCCGGGCCCCGGCCGCGCGGATGCCGGCCACCAGCTCGTCGTGCCGGGGGCGGTCCAGGACGGCCACGGTGAGCTCGGAGACGGCCCGGTCGGTGGCGCGCGCGATCGCGGCCAGGGTGTCGCCGATCGGCGCGTCCACGTCGACGACCGCGGCCACCGGGGCGGGCACCACCAGCTTGGTCATGTAGACCGCCGGGCCGGGGTTGAACATGGTCCCGCGGGGCGCCACGCCGAGCACGCTGACTGCGTCCGGCAGGCTCTTCGCGGTCAGGGTGGTGCCGTCGACCGGGTCCACGGCGATGTCCCACTCCGGGCCGCTGCCGTCGCCGACCCGCTCACCGTTGTAGAGCATCGGGGCCTCGTCCTTCTCGCCTTCCCCGATCACCACGACGCCGTTCATCCGGACCGAGCCGAGCACCGGGCGCATGGCGTCCACGGCGGCGGCGTCGACCGCGTTCTTGTCCCCGAACCCGAGGTAGCGCGAGCACCCGATGGCGGCCGCCTCGGTGGCCCGGACCAGCTCCAGCGCCAGGTTCCGCTCCGGGTCCGGCGCGATGGTGGCGGCGGCGCCCGGCGCCGGAGCCCGGGCCGGCGTCTCGGTCGCGGTCGGATTCTCACTCGTGGTCATCGTCGGTGCCCTCCACCCAGTCGAACGTGCGCTCCACCGCCTTGCGCCAGCCGGCCCGAGCCTCGGCCCGGGAGGCCTCGTCGGTGCGCGGTGACCAGCGTCGGTCCTCGTGCCAGTTCTCGGCGAGCTCGTCGGGGGACCCCCAGAAACCGCAGGCCAGACCGGCAGCGTACCCAGCCCCCAACGCGGTCGTCTCGGCCACCACCGGTCGCACCACGTCGATGCCCAGGGTGTCGGCCTGCAGCTGCATGCACAGCTCGCTCTGGGTGACGCCGCCGTCGACCTTCAGTGAGGTCAGGTGGATGCCCGAGTCGCCCTCCATCGCCTCCACCACGTCGCAGCTCTGGTGGCAGATGGCCTCCAGCGTGGCGCGGGCCAGGTGGGCGGCGGTGTTGAACCGGGACAGCCCCAGCACGGCGCCTCTGGCGTCGGAGCGCCAGTACGGGGCGAACAGCCCGGAGAAGGCGGGGACGAAGTAGACGCCGCCGTTGTCGTCGACGCCGGAGGCCAGCCGGTCGATGTCGGCGGCGCTGTCGATGATGCCGAGCTGGTCGCGCAGCCACTGCACCGCCGACCCGGTGACCGCGATCGACCCCTCCAGTGCGTACGTCGGCGCCGCCTCGCCCAGCTGGTAGCACACCGTGCTGATCAGGCCGTGCGAGGAGCGGACGATCTGGGCCCCGGTGTTCAGGAGCAGGAAGTTGCCGGTGCCGTAGGTGTTCTTGGCCTCACCCGCGCCCAGGCACACCTGCCCCACCATGGCGGCGTGCTGGTCCCCGAGGGCCGCGCCGATCGGTACCGTCCCGCCGCCGAACAGGTCTCGAGCCTCCCCGAACAGCCGCGGGTCCGAGGACGGCCGGATCTCCGGCAGCATGGCGCGGGGGACCTCGAAGAAGGACAGCAGCTCGGCGTCCCAGTCGAGAGTCTCCAGGTCCATCAGCATCGTCCGGGAGGCGTTGGTGACGTCGGTGAGGTGGACGCCGCCGTCGGTGCCGCCGGTCAGGTTCCACAGCAGCCAGCTGTCGACGGTGCCGAACACGGCGTCCCCGGCTTCGGCCGCCGCCCGCAGCCCGTCGACGTGCCGCAGCAGCCAGGCGAGCTTGCCGCCGGCGAAGTAGGTGGCCGGCGGGAGACCCGCCCGCTGCCGGATGACGTCCCCGCGGCCGTCGCGGTCCAACGCGCCGGCAATCGCCGCCGTCCGGGTGTCCTGCCAGACGATCGCGTTGTGGTACGGCTCGCCGGTCCGTCGGTTCCACACCACCGTGGTCTCCCGCTGGTTGGTCAGCCCGAGGGCGGCCACCTGGCGCGCGTCCAGGCCGGCCCCGGCGCCGGCCTGCTCGACCACCTGCTGCGTGCGTTGCCAGATCTCGACCGGGTCGTGCTCGACCCAGCCCGAGCGGGGCAGGATCTGCTGGTGCTCGAGCTGGGCCCGGCCGACCTCACGGCCCTCGTGGTCGAACAGCATGCAGCGGGTGCTCGTCGTGCCCTGGTCGATCGCCGCCACCACCTCGGCCATCAGCCTCGCTCCTCCCGTGGGCCGCGGGCTGCACGGTCGGGGGTGCGGCCCGGGGCCCAGCCAACCAGACCTGTTGGCTGCGCGGTACCGCACGGTATGGGGTGGGTCACACCGGAGCGACGGGCCGGACAGACCCTAGGGACCAGCCGCCTCCGGAACGTAGGGTGGTTCTCGTGCAGGAGCAGCTCACCTACCCGCCCGGGTACCCGGTCGAGTGGGAGGCGGACGTGCTGCTCACCGACGGCGGGGTGGCGCGGCTCCGCCCGATCCGACCCGCCGACGCGGACCTGTTGGTCGAGTTCTACGAGCGGGTGTCGCCGGAGTCGAAGTACCTGCGGTTCTTCGCTCCGTACCCGCGGCTGAGCGCCCGCGACGTCGCCCGGTTCACCCAGGTCGACTACGTGGACCGGGTGGCGCTGATCCTCACCCTCGGGGAGCGGATGATCGGCGTCGGGCGGTACGACCGGGTGGAGGACGACGAGGCCGAGGTCGCCTTCCTGGTCGAGGACGCCCACCAGGGCCGTGGGATCGCCCAGCTCCTGCTGGAGCACCTGGCCGACGCGGCCCGCGAGCGCGGGATCACCCGGTTCGTGGCCGAGGTGCTGCCGCAGAACCGACGGATGGCCCAGGTGTTCGCCGACGCCGGGTACCGCATCTCCAAGGGCATGGACGACGGGGTGCTGGCGGTGGAGTTCCCCATCACCCCGACCAACACCTCCGTCGGGGTGATGGAGCGCCGGGAGCACCGCGCCGAGAGCGCCTCCATGCGGCGTCTTCTGCACCCCGGGCGGCTGGTGGTTCTCGGCCCCGGCGCCCGGGTCCAGGACCTGGTGCTGTCGATGGTGCGCGGCGGGTTCCGGGGTGAGGTGATCGCGGTCAGCAACGACGACGTCGCCGTCACCGGCGTACCGACGGCCAGCTCGATCGCCACGGTGCCCGGTCAGATCGACCTGGCCCTGCTGGCCATCCCGACCCGGGACCTGGGCGGGGCGGTGATCGACACCGCCCACAAGGGGGCGCACGGGCTGGTCGTGCTGACCGGCACCGGCTCCGACGGCGGGGACAACCGGACCGTGGTCAACCTGGCCCGCGCGTACGGGGTGCGCGCCATCGGCCCCGACGCGCTCGGCCTGGTGAACACCGACCCGGCCGTGGGCCTGAACGCCACCCCGGGGCCGATGCCGCGGCAGGGCCGGGCCGGCCTGTTCTGCCAGTCGGCGGCGGTGGGGGTGTCGCTGCTCAAGCACGCCGTCCGGCACAACCTGGGCCTGTCGTCGTTCATCAGCACCGGGGACTTCGCCGACGTGACCGGCAACGACGTGATGCAGTACTGGGAGGACGACGAGGCCACCCAGGTCTGCCTGCTGTCTCTGGACTCGATCGGCAACCCGCGGAAGTTCTCCCGGATCACCCGCCGCCTGACCCGGCGCAAGCCCGTGGTGGTGGTCGCCCCCGGGCGGACCAACCGGTCGGTGCATCTCGGGGTCCGCGGCGGCCTGCAGCACGCCTCCGACGCCGCGGTGGACGCGCTGTTCCGGCAGGCCGGGGTGATGGTGGTACACCGCCGCGGCGCCATGTTCGACATCGCCAAGATCTGCGCCCGCCAGCCGCTGCCGACCGGGACCCGGGTCCGGTTGATCACCAACTCCTGGACCCTGGCCCAGCAGATGGAGCACACCGTCGCGTCGGTCGGCCTGCTGACCGACGAGGCGGCGCGGGTGCTGGCCCCGGAGGGGGCGGCCGACGAGTTCGTCGCCGCGGCCCTGGAGGCAGCCACCGACGACGTCTGCGACTCGGTGGTGTGTGCGTGGGTGGGGGTCTTTGACGGCAGCACCGACGCCATGCACGTCGCGCTGGAGGAGGTGGCCGGCCGGGCGAAGAAGCCGGTGCTCGGCGTGCTGGTCGACTTCGCCGGCATCCACCACGCCAACGACGAGCCGGACTCCCCGGGTGAGCTCCCGGTCTTCGACTCCCCGGGCGACGCCATCAACGCGTTGGCCGCGGTGACCGCGTATGCCCACTGGCGGGAGCGTGACCCGGGTGCGGTGCCGCTACTGGAGACCGACCCGGAGGCGGCGCGCCGGCTGGTCAACCGCATCCTGGCCCGGGAGCCGCAGGGGCGGGAGCTGCACTACGACGAGACCACCGAGCTGCTCGGCGCGTACGGGATCGAGGTGGTGCCCCGGTACCCGGTGCACAGCCTGGAGGAGGCAGTCGAGGTCGGGGAGCGGCTCGGCTGGGACGTCGTGCTCAAGGCCAGCGCCCCGGTGCTGCGTGGCCGACCCGACCAGGCCAGCGTGTACCGCAACATCGACGGCGCGGAGGAGATGTCCCAGGCTTGGGGCGACCTCAGCCAGCTCGTGGCCGGTCTCGGGATCGGGGTGCCGTCAGACCTGTCCGTCGCGGTGCCGGTGGTGCAGAAGATGGCACCCCCGGGGGTCGCCCTGGTGGTGGCCAGCCAGGAGGACGCTGCCTTCGGCCCGATCGTCTCGCTCGGGCTGGATGGCATCGCCAGCGACCTGCTCGGCGACGTGGTCTACCGGGTACCGCCGCTGACCACCGTCGACGCGACCGTGATGGTGCGTGACCTCAAGGCCGCGCCGCTGCTGTTCGGCCGGCACGGCAGCCCGGGGGTCGACGTGCCGGCGGTGGAGCAGCTGATCCACCAGGTCGCCGAGCTGGCCGACGACCTGCCCCAGCTGGCCTCGCTGACCCTCGGCCCGTGCGTCGCCTCGGTGGCGGGCATCAGCGTGCTCGGCGCCCGGGCCGTGGTCGCCCCCACCGACCCGCAGCGCGACCCGATGGCCCGCACCCTGTAACCGATCGGGCGTGACCTACCCGGGCGTGACCCGATCGGCGAGTCCACCGGCGGGCTATGGACGTGCCCCGGTCCCGGAGGTGAGACTGGCGGTGTCGTGTCCTCGGAGGGAAGGGTCGCCATGTCGGCACATCCGAACGCTCGTCGCTGGTGGGTCCTGCTGGTGGCCCTCGTCGTGGGGCTGCTGCTGGCCCCGGCTCCCGCCTCGGCCAGACACCGCCCGCCCCACCACGGGGGCACGGTCACGGTGAGGGTGATCGGCTTCAACGACTTCCACGGCAACCTGGAACCGCCGAGCGGCAGCTCCGGCCGGGTGACCACCGCGCCCGGGGTCACCGTCGACGCCGGCGGCGCCGCCTACCTGGCGACCCACATCAAGCAGCTCCGCGCGGACGCCGACCACTCGGTGGTGGTCGCCGCCGGTGACAGCATCGGCGCCTCGCCGCTGGCGTCGGCGCTGTTCCACGACGAGCCGACCATCGCCGTGCTCAACACGTTCGGGATGACCGCGTCGGCGGTCGGCAACCACGAGTTCGACGAGGGCTACGCCGAGCTGCGCCGGATCCAGCGGGGCGGCTGCCACCCCACCGACGGCTGCCAGTTCACCCCCAGGTTCCGGGGCGCGAACTTCCCGTACCTGGGGGCCAACGTCTACCGCAAGGGCAGGCCGGCCCTGCTGCCGTTCACCGTGACGGTCCGGGACCGGGTGCCGATCGGCTTCATCGGCGTCACCCTCGAGGACCTGCCGAGCGTGGTGACCCCCGAGGCGATCAAGGGCCTGACCTTCGGCGACGAGGTCGAGGCCATCAACCGGACCTCGCGGCAGCTGACCCGGCTGGGCGTCAAGGCGCAGGTGGTGCTGATGCACCAGGGCGACAACACCTCCGGCGGCGGGCCGGACACCTGCAGCGTGACCAGCGACATCGGCCAGGAGATCGCCCGCCGGGCGACGCCGGCCGTCGACGCCTTCTTCACCGGCCACAGCCACCAGCAGTACAACTGCAGCGTCACCGACCCGGCCCGGCATCCGCGCCCCGTCATCCAGGGCCTGTCCTTCGGCCGGCTGCTGTCCACCGTCGACCTGACCATCGACAAGAGGAGCCGCGACGTGCTGCGCGACACAGACGGCGGCCACGAACGTCGTCGTCACCCGCACCGTGACCCCGGACCCGCAGGTTCAGGCCATCGTGGCCAGCGCGGTGGCCGAAGTCGGCCCCGATCGCCAACCGGCAGGTCGGCACGATCACCGCTCCCATCACCCGGGACGCGGCGCCGACCGGGGAGACCCCGCTCGGCAACCTGATCGCCGACGCCCAGCTGGCCGCCACCACCGCCAACGGGGCGCAGCTCGCCATCACCAACCCGGGGGGCATCCGCGCCGACCTGGACGTACCCGTCCTCGCCGGCCGGCGAGGGCGACGGGGTGGTCACCTACGGCGAGGCGTTCACCGTCCAGCCGTTCGGCAACATCATGCAGACCATCACCCTGACCGGCGCCCAGCTGGACGCGGTGCTGGAACAGCAGTGGCAGCCGACGGCCACCCGGATCCTGCAGATCTCCGCCACCCTGCGCTACACCCAGACGCTGGCCAACCCGGTCGGGGACCGGGTCAGCGGGATCACCGTGGGCGGGGTGCCGGTGGACCCGGCGGCCTCGTACCGGGTGTCGGTGAACAACTTCCTGGCCGCCGGCGGTGACGGGTTCAGCGTCTTCGCCCAGGGCACCAACCTGACCGGCGGGCCGATCGACCTCGACGCGCTGACCGCGTACCTCGCGGCGAACCCGGGCCTGGCGCCGCCGGCCACGGACCGGATCACGGTGGGGTAGGGCCGCGCCGGCCGGGGCGGTGCCGCACGCCGCCGGCGCTTTCCGTACGCCCGGCGGCGTCCGTCCGGGCCCCTAGGATGAGGCGCATGAGGCTGGACACCCGGAGGGACCTGCGGCACGAGATCGAGGCGTGCGGGTACTTCCCGGACGTGGTGGAGGACGCGGTCGCGATGGCCCTCGCCGACGAGGAGCTGGTCGACTTCGTGGTCCACCACGAGCCGACCTTCGACGGCGACGAGATCCACCGGCACGTCACCGTCCTGGCCCTGACCCCGACCCGGCTGCTGGTGGGGCACACCGACGACCATCCGGCCGAGCCGCCGGACACCGGCTCGTACGCGGCGTCCTCCACCGAGTCCATCCCGCTCCGCAAGGTCGACGCGGTGGTGCTGACCCGGGTGGTGCCCGAGCCGCAGGCGTTCCGTACCGGGTCGTCCCGGGTGGACGAGACCTGGCTGTCGGTCGGCTGGGGGGCGATGCGGCGGCTCGACCTGGAGCAGGCGACCTGCAGCGACCCGCAGTGCGAGGCCGACCACGGCTATACCGGCACCCTGGCCGGGGACGACCTGACGGTCCGGATGAGCGTGGCCGCCGACGGGGCCGACCGGGTCGCCCGGCTGGTGCGGTTCGCCACCACGTTGCAGCGCGCGGCCGGGCGCTGAGTCGGTGGGCGAGCCGGCGATGACCCGATGAGTCCGACCTCGGGGGTCGGACTGGACACCACCCTGCCGGAGCTGGTCCGGCCCGCGTACGGCACCGCCTCGCTGGCCGACCTGATGCCGAGCCTGGCCGCCCAGCTCGGGGTGCCCGGCTACACGCGACGTGCTGGGCGTTCCCGCCGCCGACCGCTACGTGGTGGTGCTGGTCGACGGACTGGGCTGGCACCTGGTGCGCCGGGCCATCCGCGACGCGCCGTACCTGGCCGCGCTGCTCGGCGACGGCCGCCAGCTGACCGCCGGGGTGCCGAGCACGACGGTGACCAGTCTGACCAGCCTGGGTACCGGACTGGTGCCCGGTCAGCACGGGATGGTCGGCTACACCAGCCGGGTGCCGTCGACCGGGGAGGTGCTGAACGCGCTGACCTGGGAGTCCGACCTGGTGGCGCGCGCGTTCCAGCCCAAGCCGACGGTCTTCGAGGCGGCGGTGGCCGCCGGGGTGGCCGTCACGTCGGTCGGCGCTCGAGCGCTTCGCCACCAGCGGGCTGACCGAGGCGGCGCTGCGGGGGCCCGACTTCGTCCCGTTCGTGGACGAGAAGGCCGAGGAGCTGCGGATCGAGCTCACCGTCGCGGCCAGCGCGCGCGGGGAGAAGAGCCTGGTGTACGCCTACGAGCGGCGGCTGGACCATACCGGGCATGTGCTCGGCTGCGCGAGCGTGGACTGGCACACCCACCTCAGCCGGATCGACGCCCTGTGCGAGCGGCTGCGGGACGCGCTGCCCGCCGAGGTGGCGCTCGTCATCACCGGCGACCACGGGATGGTCGACGTCCCGGCGGCGGCGCAGCTGGTGGTCGAGGACGAGCCGTCGCTGCTCGCCGGGGTCGACGCGCTGGCCGGGGAGGGCCGGTTCCGCCAGCTCTACGTGGACCGGGAGCGGCCCGAGCGGGTGGCCGCCCGCTGGCGGGACCGGCTCGGGCCGCAGGCCTGGGTCCGGACCCGGGACGAGGCGATCGATGACGGCTGGTTCGGCGCGGTCGACGACGACCTGCGCGAGCGGTACGGGCACGTGCTGGTCGCCACCCGGACCGACATCGCGGTGATGACCCGGGCCTACCCCCGCGAGCTGAGCCTGGTCGGCATGCACGGGTCGCTGACCCCGGCGGAGATGGTCGTCCCCCTGTTCTGGGACTAGCGGAGAGCGTTCCGGGACCAGGGGAGTCCGGCCCGCGGCCCCGGCCGGACCTGGGTAGCCTGTCGCGACGTGGCCCAGTTCCTGTACTTCACCGGCCCGATGGACAGCGGCAAGTCGACCCTGGCGTTGCAGTTCGACTACACCTACGCCACCAGCGGCCGGCTCGGACGGCTGTTCACCAGCCGGGACCGAGCCGGGGAGTCGACGATCTCGTCCCGGATCGGCCTGGTCCGGCCCGCCATCGAGGTCGACCCGGAGTTCAGCTTCTGGCACTACGTCGTGGACCAGCTGACCGGCGGGGAGCGGATCGACTACCTGGTCTGCGACGAGTCGCAGTTCTACCATCCCGACCAGGTCGACGAGCTGGCGCGGATCGTCGACGAGCTGCAGATCGACGTGTTCGCCGTCGGCATCCTCACCGACTTCCGGACCCGGCTGTTCCCGGGCTCGCAGCGGCTGGTGGAGCTCTGCGACCGGATGGAGACCCTGCAGGTCCACGCCCTGTGCTGGTGCGGGGAGCGCGCCACCCACAACGCCCGGACCATGGACGGGGAGATGGTCGTGGAGGGCGACCAGGTGGTGGTCGGGGACACCCTGGTCGCCGAGCTCGGCGCCGAGCCGGTCGTGGCCTACGAGGTGCTGTGCCGTCGGCACCACCGACGGCACGTGACCCGGGCCGTCGCGCGGGCCACCCTGTCCGACCCGCTGCCCGTTCGACGCCGAGCCCGACCGCGACCTGGACGGCGAGCCGGTGTGACCGGCCCGCTGCTGCAGCCCGCCGAGCTGGCCGGCCTGCTGGCCGCACCCGCCGACCTGGTGGTCGCCGACGTCCGCTGGACCCTGAACGGCCCGCCGGGCCGGCCCGAGTTCGAGGCCGGGCACGTGCCCGGGGCGCAGTGGCTGGACCTGGAGGCGGAGCTGTCCGCGCCGCCCGGCGCCGGCGGGCGGCACCCGCTGCCCGACCCGGAGGTCGTGCAGGCGGCCCTCCGGCGGATCGGGGTGCACGCCACGACGCTGGTGGTGGCCTGCGACGGGGCGGCCGCGCTGGCCGCGGCCCGCCTGTGGTGGCTGCTGAGCGACGCAGCGCTCGCGGTGCGGGTGCTCGACGGCGGGTTCGCCGGCTGGCGGGCGGCCGGGTTCGAGGTGGAGACGGGGCCGGCGCCGCCCGTGGCCCCCGGCTCGGTCACGCTGCGTCCCGGGCGCCGGCCGCGGGTCGACGCCGAGCAGCTTCGCGCCGCGCTCGCCGGCGGACGGCCGGTGGTCGACGTCCGGGCCGCCGACCGGTACGCGGGCCGCAACGAGACCGTCGACCCGGTGGCCGGGCACATCCCGGGCGCCGTGAACCGGCCCTCGACCGGGAACGCCGACGATGCCGGCCGCTTCCGCCCCGCGGCCGAGATCGCGGCCCGGTTCGCCGGCCTGGACGACCCGGTCCTGTACTGCGGCTCCGGGATCACCGCGGCCCAGACGCTGCTCGCCCTGGAGTCCGCCGGCCGGACCGGCGTGATCTATCCCGGGTCGTGGAGCGACTGGATCACCGACCCGAGCCGGCCCGTGGCCGTGGGCAGCGACCCGGGCGTGGTCACCGGCGCGGCCTGACCCCGTTCGGGTTGCCGAGGCCGACCGGGCCCGAACCGGTGCCGCCCCGTGATCAGTCCTGTCGCGGCCCGCCGAACATGATCTCGTCCCAGCTGGGCACCGACGCCCGCTTCCGCTTGGCGGCGGGCTTGGGCGCGGGAGCCTCGCCGGCGGGCGGGTCCGCGGCGGGGTGGGCGGCCAGCTCCGCCTGTTCGTCCTCGTGCTCGGTCAGGTCCTCGGCGAGCTCGTCGTGCTCGTCGAACCGGTCCGCCAACGCCGGGATGGGCTCGGACGGAGCCCCGTCGTCGGCGCCGTCGTCCGTGCTCGGCTCCACCGGGTAGTCGACCACGATCGACGGCTCCCAGGCGCCGGGCACGATGGCCAGCGGTGTCACCGGGACAGCGGAGGCGTCGGTGGGCCCCGTCGTGACGGGCACCAGCGGCCGGGCGGGTCGGGTCGTCGGCTCCGCCAACGCTGCGGGCGGCTCTGGTGGCGGGCCGGCCGGCCGGGTCCTCGGTCCGGCTGGTCGGTCGGCTGGTCGGTCGGCTGCTCGAGCGGTCCGTCGAGCATGGCGCTCAGGGTGTCCAGGCCGCCGGCCTCGTCCTCGAGCTCGTCCTCCGGCTCGTCCTCGTCCTCGTGCTCGCCGTCCTCGTCACCTCCGGCACCGCCGTCCTCGGCGCCGTCGCGACCGGGCTGATCCGCGACCGGTGTCGGCCCCCGTCGGTGGACCGTACCGTCGGCCGGCTCCACGGTCTGGCCGTCGGCCGGAACGTCCTGCTCGTCGGCGGCCACCGCGATCGGTTCGGCACCCTCGGCGCCGCCCGGCATGGCGTGCAGGGCGTGTACGGCGGCGATCGGCTGGTCGTCGGGCACGGCCGGCGGCGGGTCCTGCAGCGCGCGGACGATGGCCAGCTCGTCGCTCAGGTCCAGCGTCGGCTCCTCGTCGCCACCGACGGCCCCCTCGGCCCGCCGACGACCCGGCTGCGGGCCACGGCTCGGCGACTGCTCGCTGAGGATCCAGCGGGCGTCGTCGTTGCCCGCCACGGAGTAGCGCCCGCCCAGGTCGTAGAGGAACTCGGCCCGCCGACTGGCCTCCCCGGAGGCGTACGAGGCGGTCACCGCCCAGCGGCCGTCCGCCAGCCGGTAGGAGTCCCACAGCACGCTGTCCACGTCGACGCCGCGGCTGCGCAGCCGCTCGGTCAGCACCCCGCGCAGGGTGCGATGGCCCGAGGTCTCGCCGCGGCGGCGGACGGAGGAGGTCATGGCCAGCGACGCCACGTGCTCTCGTTCGGCGACGACCGGCGCGGCAAAGCGCTCGACCCGCTCCATCGGGATCCCGGCAGCCCGGGTGACCTCCTCCAGCGATGCACCCGACCGGATCCTGCTCTGGATCTCGCGCGGCGTCAGTGCGCTTTCCATCTCGATCTCCAGCTGTCCGAGCCGCGGTCGGTCGCCACGCAACGCCGCGCGCAACCGGTCGTCGGCCGCGATGGCCAATTCCTCACCTGAGTCGGTGGCCACGATCAAGGACCTACCGTCGGGGCTCAGTCCCACCAGTCGCGCAACGCGCATCGATCGGGCCGCTCCTCCCTCCGGGTGTGGGCGTTAACCTACTCTGCCGCCGCCTGGGTCGTGGTCAAGCGGCCCAGCCGTGGCGGAGTCGGCGGCGGTGCGGGCCGGCGGTGCGCTTGGATCGGGGGCATGGAGACGGTCGCCGCGTACCAGATCGTCCTCGACCTGACCGGCATCTTCGTGTTCGCCCTGTCCGGTGGACTGGTGGGCATCCGGGTCGGGATGGACGTCCTCGGGGTGCTGGTGATGGCCGGGGTGGCCGGCCTGGGTGGCGGCGTGGTGCGCGACCTGCTGATCGGTGACGTGCCACCGGCGTCCCTGCAGGACTGGCGCTATCTGGTCGTCCCGGTGGTGGCCGGGCTGGTGGCCTTCCGCTTCCATCCCCGGCTGGGCCGGATCGAGCGCTCCATCAACTGGTTCGACGCGTTGGGGCTGGGCCTGTTCTGCGTGACCGGCACCGCCAAGGCCATGCTGTACGGGCTCGAGCCGGTCGCCGCGACGCTGATGGGGGTGCTGACCGGCGTGGGCGGGGGGCTGCTGCGCGACGTCCTGGTCGGACGTACCCCCCTGGTGCTCAAGCAGGACATCTACGCCCTGCCGGCGCTGGCCGGATCGGTGATCGTCGCCACCGCCTGGGAGTTCGGGTGGTACCGGTGGTGGGTCGCCATGATGGCCGCGGCCGTGTGCATCGTGCTCCGGCTGCTGGCCATCCGCTTCCGCTGGCAGGCATGGCGCCCGGAGTGAGGGCGGGTGCACGGCCGATGGGTCGACCGCGGCCCGCCGCTGTCTGTGGGAGCAGTGCGGCGGGCCGGCCGGCATCGGCTTTCCCCTTGCCTACCCATTCGGAGCCGTGCCGGGTGCGGTTCACCCCCGGTCGTAGGGTCGGTCCATGAACCAGCGTTCCCACCCCACGCCGGCCACCCTGGGCCAGCTCCGGGACATCGGATACGAACCGCGCACAGTGGCTGCGGAGCTGCGGGCCAACCTGCTCGACCGCCTGCGGTCGAAGGCCCCGGCCTTTCCCGGCATCGTCGGCTTCGACGACTCGGTGCTGCCCGAGCTGGAGTCGGCCCTGCTGGCCGGCCACGACCTCGTCCTGCTCGGCGAGCGGGGCCAGGGCAAGACCCGCATCATGCGCACCCTGACCGGTCTGCTCGACGAGTGGGTGCCCGAGGTTGCCGGGTGCGACATCCACGACGACCCGGTTGCCCCGGTCTGCGTCCGCTGCACCGCGCTGGCCGCCGAGCTCGGTGACGACCTGCCGGTTGCCTGGCGGCACCGGGACGACCGCTACACCGAGAAGCTCGCCACCCCGGACACCTCGGTGGGGGACCTGATCGGCGATGTGGACCCGGTCAAGGTCGCCCAGGGCCGCACCCTGGGCGATCCCGAGACGGTGCACTACGGCCTGGTGCCCCGGGCGAACCGTGGCGTGTTCGGCCTCAACGAGCTGCCCGACCTGGCCGAGCGGATCCAGGTGGCGCTGTTCAACGTGTTGGAGGAGCGTGACATCCAGGTCCGCGGGTACTCGCTGCGGCTGCCGCTGGACGTCTTCCTGGTGGCCACCGCGAACCCGGAGGACTACACCAACCGTGGGCGCATCATCACCCCGCTCAAGGACCGGTTCGGCGCCGAGATCCGTACTCACTACCTGACCGAGCTGGCCGACGAGGTCGACCTGGTGCAACAGGAGGCGGTCCTGGTCGCCGAGGTGGGGGAGCACCTGCTGGAGGTGCTGGCCCGCTTCACCCGGAGCCTGCGGGAGTCGTCGTCGATCGACCAGCGGTCGGGGGTGTCGGCGCGCTTCACCATCGCGGCCGCCGAGGCGACGGCGGGCTCGGCCCTGCGCAGGGCGGCCCGGACCGCGGACCCGGAGGCCGTGGCCCGGGTCGGCGACCTGCCCGGCGTCCTGCCCACCCTGCTGGGCAAGGTCGAGTTCGAGATGGGGGAGGAGGGCCGGGAGCGGGCGGTGCTCGACCATCTGCTGCGGATGGCCGTGGCCACCACGTTCCGGGACCGGCTCGGCGGCCTCGACCTGTCCGGCTTCACCGGTCTGTTCAGCGAGGGCGCGGTGGTGGAGACCGGTGAGCTGGTGCCGGCCGAGGAGCTGCTGTCGCAGCTCGGCGCGGTGACCGGCCTGGCCAAGGTCCTCGATCGGCTCGGCTACGGCGACGCGGCCAGCCGTGGCCAGGTCGCCGCCGCCGTGGAGTTCGTGCTCGAAGGGCTCCACCTCACCCGGCGGATCGACAAGGACACGGTGGGTGGTCGCACGATCTACGGCGCCTGACCACCTCGATCCGTAGCACGTCGCAGTCCTGCGCCCACGATCGGCGAGCCAGGCTACGGATAAGGCGGGCAGGCCCCACCAAGCCGCCGGCGGGGTGAGGGTCCACCGGTCTCGGCCGCGGTCGTACAGGGACCGCAGCCCGATGCCGAACCTGCTCATCCCGACACGGTGACAGCGGCGGACCTGCGCAGCCGCCCCGTCCACGGGCGAACCTCGTTCCGTAGCCCGTCGCCGTCCCGGCCGGCGCCGCGACCGGCGCCGGCTCCGGCTTGGGGGGTCCGGACTACCGTGAGGCCATGAGTGCCGAGAGGTACGAGGCGCGCGACCCGCACGGACGGTTCCGGTACGGGCCGTGGCGCGGCGGGCCCGACCCGTTGGCCGAGCCGTTCGACGTCCGCGTGGCGGTGGACCGGATCGGCCAGGAGGTGCTGGCCGCCGGCACCGTGCGGGACGCTCTGCGGGAGCTGATGCAGCGGGGCCTGGACGGCCGCGGCGGGCTGGACCAGCTGATGGAACGACTCCGCCGGCTGCGGGCCGCAGCCCGTCGGCGCGGTGACCTGGGGGCGACGCTGGACCAGATCCGGGCCGCCCTGGACCAGGCGCTGGCCGCGGAGCGGGAGACCCTGGCCGGCGCCGAGGACGACGACGCCCGATTGGCCGAGCTGGAGCTGGACACGCTGCCGGATGACGTCGCGGGCGCTGTGCGCGGCCTGGCCGACTACGACTGGCGCTCCGAGGATGCGCGGCAGACCTACCGGCAGATCACCGAGATGCTGCAGCGGGAGGTGCTCGACGCCCAGTTCGCGGGGATCAAGCAGGCGCTGGAGTCGCCCGACCCCGAGGCCATGCAGCGGGTCAAGGACATGGTGGCCGACCTGAACTCCCTGCTCGCCGCGCACGCCCGGAACGAGGACACCACCGACCGGTTCGCACACTTCATGGCCGAGCACGGGGAGTTCTTCCCCGAGCAGCCCGAGACCGTCGAGGAGCTGATCGATGCGTTGGCGCGGCGGCAGGCCGCCGCCCAGCGGATGATGGCCTCGCTCAGCCCGGAGCAGCGGGAGCAGCTGGCCCAGCTGATGAGCCAGGTCATGGCCGACGCCGACCTGGCATCGGAGATGGCGCAGCTGGCGGACAACCTGCGAGCCCTGCGCCCCGGGCTGGACCGGGAGTCGCCGACCGGAATGCGGCCCGGCGGGGAGCCGCTGGGCTACAGCCAGGCGGTGGAGGCGGTGGCCGAGCTGGCCGACCTGGAGTCGCTGCAGGACCAGATGGGGCAGACCCGGCCGGGATCGACGCTGGACGACGTCGACGTCGACCTGTTGGAGAAGCGGCTGGGCCGGGAGGCGGTGGCCGACCTGCAGGCCCTGCGGGACCTCGAGCGCGAGCTGGAGCAGCAGGGCTTCCTGCAGCGGACCGACGACGGCCTCCGGCTGACCCCGCAGGCCGTCCGACGGCTCGGCCAGACGGCGCTGAAGAAGGTGTTCAGCCAGATCGCAGCGGCCGGGCACGGGGACCACGAGGACCACCGGACGGGGTCGGCGGACGAGCCCACCGGGTTGTCCAGGGCCTGGGAGTTCGGCGACGAGCTGCCCATCGACGCGCCCCGTACCGTCGGCAACGCCCTCCGGCGGGCCGGGCTGCCGGGACCGTCGTCGGGCCCCGGCCGCGGGATCAGGCTGGCCGTCGAGGACTTCGAGGTGACCGAGACCGAGCGTCGGACGTCGGCGGCGGTGGCGCTGTGCGTCGACCTGTCCTACTCGATGCTGCAGGACGGCCGGTGGGGTCCGATGAAGCAGACCGCGCTGGCCCTGAACCATCTGATCGAGACCCGCTTCCGGCAGGACGCGCTGCAGGTGATCGGCTTCAACCGGATGGCCCGCCGCCTCTCGCCGGTCCAGCTGGCCGAGGCCGAGCCGGAGTGGATCCAGGGCACCAACCTGCAGCACGCGCTGCTGCTGGCGGCCCGGCACCTGCGCCGGCATCCCGACGCCGAGCCGGTCGTGCTGGTGGTCACCGACGGGGAGCCGACAGCCCACCTGACCCCGGACGGGGGCGCCAGGTTCCAGTGGCCGTCCACCCCCGAGACGATCCGCGCGACCGTGGCGCAGGTCGACGAGCTGACCCGGTACGGGGCGACGATCAACACCTTCATGCTCGGTGAGGACCCCGGCCTGGCCCGGTTCGTCGACGCGATCGCCCGGCGGTCCGGCGGCCGGGTGTTCACCCCCGACATCGGGCGGTTGGGCGAGTACGTGGTGGCCGACTACCTGCGCGCCCGCCGGGGTCGCCGGTGAGCGATCCGGTGCTGGTCGTCGGCGCCGGCCTCGCGGGTGTCGCCTGCGCCCGGGTGCTGGCCGACGCCGGCCTACCGGTGCGGGTGGTCGACCGGGGCCGCCGGCTCGGCGGCCGGATGGCCAGCCGCAGGGTCGACGGCCGCCCGGTGGATCTGGGGGCCTCCTACCTGACCGTGTCCGACCCGGGGTTCGCGGCCGTGGTGGAGGACTGGCGGCGGCGCGGGCTGGCCCGGGAGTGGACCGACACGTTCGCGGTCACCGGCGCGGACCCGAAACGGGGCGCGATGCGCTGGGGGGCGGCCGGCGGGCTGCGATCCCTGGTCGAGGACCTGGCGGCCGGGCTGGACGTCGTCCCCGCGACCACGGTCCGCCGGGTGGCCCGGGGGGCCGACGGACTGTCCGTCGACGGGCTGGGCACGCCGGCGGTGGTGCTGGCTATGCCCGACCCGCAGGCGTACCGGCTGCTCGACAGCGGGCTGCGGGCGGGGCTGCCCGCCCCGGCACCGTTCGAGCCGATCCTGGCCCTGGTCGCCCGCTGGCCGGAGCGCCGGTGGGGGTTCGACGGGATGTTCGTCAACGACCACCCGGTGCTGTCCTGGGTGGCCGACGACGGCGCCCGCCGCGGCGACGGGGCGCCGGTGCTGGTCGCCCATTCCACGCCCGAGGTCGCGGCCCGCTACCTGGACGACCCCGAGGCGGCCGAACCCGAGCTGGTCGCCGCCCTGGTCGAGGTGGCCGGGCTCGAACGGCGCCCGCTCGGCACCCTGGTGCACCGGTGGACGCACGCCCGGCCGGCGGGCCCGCGGACGGAGCCGTTCCTGCTCGACCGACGCCTCGGCCTGTGCGGCGACGGCTGGTCGCAGAAGCCGCGGGTCGAGGCGGCCTACCTGTCGGGCTACGCGCTGGGGGTCGCGGTGCGCGACGACCTCGCGTGACCCTCGCCTGACCCCGCCTGACCCGGCACCGACCGAGGGTGGCCCGGGTCCGACCCGGTGACCCCGAAGGAACTGTCCGTAGATGAGACGACTGGTCGCAATCGGGGCCGCCCTGGCCCTCGGCCTGACCGGCCTGGTGGCGCTGGCCCCCGCCGCGTCGGCGGAGACGATCCGCTGCAGCCCAAAGCAGGCCCAGGGCAACATCTACCTGATGTGCCGGCGCGACTACCGGGGCCGGCAGTACACGATCCTTGATGCGGCCGACCCGCAGGACCTGACCTGCTTCCGGGCGCCGAGCATGGCCGAGGGCATCACCCGCTCCAACGGGAGCCTCTACCTGACCTTCGAGTCGGGCTCGTTCCGCTACCGCGGCGACCCGTGCAACCTGCCGCTGAAGCGCGACTGCACCCGCAACATCATCAAGCACCTGCACCGGGCGAGCCTGTCCGGGCTCACCTCCCTGACGTGACCTTCGCCGGGGCCGGTCCAGGCTCGGGCCGGCCCCGGCTCGGTCAGAACGCCTCGCAGTTCTTGGTCACCTCGGCCTCGGCGCACAGGTCGTCGAACCCCTCGCCGCCGTCGAGGTCGTCGGACCCGGCGTTGCCGTTCATGGTGTCGTTGCCGTCGAACCCCAGCAGGGTGTCGTTGCCGTCGCCACCGGTGAGCAGCCGACCGTTGCTCAACAGGTCATTGCCGTTCTGGCCGAACAGGGAGTCGAAGTCTGAGCCGAAGATCCGGTCATTGCCGTCGTTCCCGCTCAGCCGGGCCTGGCTGAGCACGTGGGAGCTGATCAAGGTGTCGTCACCGGTGCCGCCCAGCACGCGGCTGAAGGTGCTGGTATTGAGCCGCACTCGGTCGTTGCCGTCGCCGGCCGAGATGCGGATCTCGGTGATGCCGGCCGCGAAGCACTGCACCGACCGGCTGCCGGTGGACTGACAGCCCGCACCGGGGGTGATCGAGACGTCCGACACGTTGTAGAACTGGCCGTTGATCGACCGGGAGAAGCTGATGTCGTTTCCGGTTCCGGCGGCGGCGTTGACGAACAGCGTGGTGCCGCTCTTGAACACCGAGGTGGGCCCGGCGGCGTGGGCCGGGCCCGCCAGCGCCGTCAGCGACGCAACCGCCGCCGCTGCGACCAGGGCGCCTCGGCCGATCTTCGGGGCTGAGAACATGATGGGTTTCCTCTCTCGTCTGGACCGCGACCTGCGGCCAGGCGGGAAGAGGGGCCGGCCCGCGAAGAGGTACCGCCGAGGGTGAGAACTCGGTAGCCGCGCAGCGCGAGTTGGGTAGCCGGCGGCCGCCGCCGGGGCGGGTCTGCGTAGCGGGTGCGGAGAGGCCGACGTCCGGCCGCCGCTCTGGGTGAGCGCGCGGGTCAGGACACGGGGTTCACTGCTCGGGTCCGCGTTGCAGCATGTTCAGCAGGTAGGTCCCGTATCCGGACTTGGCCAGCGCGGTGGCCCGGTCCTCCAGCTCGGCGTCGGTGAGGAAGCCCTGACGCCACGCGGCCTCCTCCGGCGCACCGACCTTGAGGCCCTGCCGGGCCTCCAGGGTGCGGACGAAGTTGTTGGCGTCGTTCAGCGACTCGAAGGTGCCCGTGTCCAGCCACGCGGTGCCGCGGGGGAGTACCCCGACCTGCAGCCGGCCCTGCTCCAGGTAGTGCCGGTTGACGTCAGTGATCTCGTACTCGCCGCGCGCCGACGGCTGCAGCTCGCGGGCCACGGCCAGCACGTCGTTGTCGTAGAAGTACAGCCCCGGAACGGCGTAGTTGGACCGGGGCTGCGCCGGCTTCTCCTCCAGGGAGATGGCCTTTCCGCCGGCGTCGAACTCCACCACCCCGTAGGCCCGCGGCTCGGCCACCCAGTAGGCGAACACCGCGCCGCCGTCGACGTCGCTGAAGCGCCGCAGCTGGCTGCCCAGCCCGGGCCCGTAGAAGATGTTGTCGCCCGAGCACCAGCGCCACCTTGTCCGACCCGACGAAGTCGGCGCCGAGCACGAACGCCTGCGCCAGCCCGTTCGGGGACGGCCTGCTGCGCGTACCCGATCGAGATGCCGAACTGGCTGCCGTCGCCCAGCAGCCGCTCGAACGACGCCGCGTCGTGCGGCGTGGTGATCACCAGCACGTCCCGGATGCCGGCGAAGATCAGCGTCGAGAGCGGGTAGTAGATCATCGGCTTGTCGTAGACCGGCACCAGCTGCTTGCTGACGCCGAGGGTCACCGGGTGCAGCCGGGTGCCGGAGCCACCGGCCAGGATGATTCCGCGCATGGAGCCGTAGTCTGCCCGATTCGTCGCGGCCCGCGATCCCGGCCCGGCCGCCGGCGTGCCCCTAGGATGGTGCGCCGTGACGAGAACGCTCGGAGCCCAGCGAGCTCCCGACCGACCGGCCGGGTCGCCGGTGACCGACTACCTGGTGACGGGCGGCGCCGGCTTCATCGGGTCGAACTTCGTCCGGCACCTGCTGGCCCACACCGACGCGACGGTGACCGTGCTGGACAAGCTGACCTACGCCGGCAACCGGGCGTCCCTGGACGGCCTGCCCGAGCAGCGCTTCCGGTTCGTCGAGGGCGACATCTGCGACGCGGCGCTGGTCGAGGACCTGGTCCGGACCCACGACCGGGTCGTGCACTTCGCCGCCGAGTCGCACAACGACAACTCCCTGCGCGACCCGTCGCCGTTCGTCACCACCAACCTGGTCGGCACCTACACCCTGCTGGAGGCGGTGCGCCGGCACGACGTGCGCTACCACCACATCTCCACCGACGAGGTGTACGGCGACCTGGAGCTGGACGACCCGGCCCGGTTCACCGAGCAGACCCCGTACAACCCGTCCAGTCCGTACTCCTCGACCAAGGCCGGGTCCGACCTGCTGGTGCGGGCCTGGGTGCGCTCCTTCGGCGTGCGCGGCACGATCAGCAACTGCTCGAACAACTACGGGCCGTACCAGCACGTGGAGAAGTTCATCCCCCGGCAGATCACCAACGTGATCGACGGCGGGCGCCCCAAGCTGTACGGGCGCGGGGAGAACGTCCGCGACTGGATCCACGCCGACGACCACAGCGCGGCCGTGCTGCTGATCGCCGAGCGGGGCCGGATCGGCGAGACGTACCTGATCGGCGCGGACGGGGAGAAGAACAACAAGGAGGTCGTGGAGACCATCCTCGAGCTGCTGGGGCAGCCGCGGGACGCCTACGACCTGGTCACCGACCGGGCCGGGCACGACCTGCGCTACGCGATCGACTCCACCAAGCTGCGCTCCGAGCTGGGCTGGCAGCCCCGGTACCCCGACTTCGCGGCCGGGCTGGCCGACACCATCGCGTGGTACCAGGCCAACGAGGCGTGGTGGCGGGCCCAGAAGGCCGGCACCGAGGCCATGTACGCGGCGCAGGGGCAGTGACCGGTGGCTGACCTCGCGGTCCGCCCGACGGCCATCCCCGGCCTGCTGGTGGTCGACCTGGACGTCCGCGGGGACAACCGCGGGTGGTTCAAGGAGAACTGGCAGCGCCGCAAGATGGTCGACCTCGGGTTGCCCGACTTCTCGCCGGTGCAGAACAACGTCTCGTTCAACACCTCCGCCGGGGCGACCCGCGGGATCCACGCCGAGCCGTGGGACAAGCTGGTCTCGGTCGCCACCGGCGAGATCTTCGGGGCCTGGGTCGACCTGCGCCCGGGCCCGGGGTTCGGGACCAGCGTCACCCTGCGGATGGGACCCGACCGGGCGGTGTTCGTGCCCCGCGGGGTGGGCAACGCGTTCCAGACGCTGCAGGACGGCACCGCGTACTCCTACCTGGTCAACGACCACTGGTCGGCGGCGGCCCGGGACTCCTACACCTTCCTCAACCTGGCCGACGAGACCGTGGCCGTGGAGTGGCCGATCCCGCTGGACCGGGCCGAGCTGTCCGAGGCCGACCGGAGGCACCCGCGGCTGGCCGAGGTGGTGCCGATGCGGCCGCCCCGGACGCTGGTCATCGGGGCCGGCGGCCAGCTGGGCCGGGCGCTGACTGCGGCCCTGCCGGACGCCGTCGGCCTCACCCGGGCCGAGCTGGACCTCGCCGACCCGGAGGCGGTGGCGCGCTTCGACCTCAGCCCCTACGGGGTGGTGGTCAACGCGGCCGCCTACACCGCCGTCGATGCGGCCGAGACCGCAGCGGGCCGGCGGACGGCGTGGGCCACCAACGTCACCGCGGTCGGTGCGCTGGCCGCGGCCGCCCGGGAGCACCGCAGCACGCTGGTGCACGTGTCCAGCGACTACGTGTTCGACGGCACCGTGACCGAGCACGCCGAGGACGAGCCGTTCAGCCCGCTCGGGGTCTACGGGCAGACCAAGGCCGCCGGTGACGCGCTGGTCGCGGGCGTGCCCCGGCACTACGTGCTGCGGACCAGCTGGGTGATCGGCGACGGCAAGAACTTCGTCGCCACCATGGCCGGGCTGGCCGACCGCGGTGTCGAGCCGGGCGTGGTGGCCGACCAGGTCGGGCGGCTCACGTTCACCGACGAGCTGGTCCGGGCGCTGCGGCACCTGCTGGCAGGTCGGCGCCCCGTACGGGACGTACAACCTCAGCAACGGCGGCCCGGTGACCTCCTGGGCCGACGTCGCGCGCAGCGTGTTCACCGCGCGCGGCCGCCCCGTCGCGGCGGTTCGCGACCTGACCACCGACGAGTACGGGGCCGGCAAGCAGCTCGCCCCCCGACCCCGGAACAGCGTGCTGGACCTGACCAAGATCACCGCGACCGGGTTCGTGCCCGGCTCCGGCGGCGGACCGCCTGCAGCGCTACCTCGCCGAGCTCGGCTGACGCCGCCCGCCCCCTCCCCGCCGAGAGCTGTGGCCAGACGTCAGCCGGCTGGACCCTCGACCTGTCGTCGGCCCACCTGTTCCGGGGGCGGAGGTGGGCCGGGCCGGGAGGCTGGCGGGTCGGCGCGCCGCGGCCGGACGCACTGGGCGGCCACGATCAGCACGGCCCCGATGACCACCACGCCCCACAGGGCGGCCGCCGCGCCCGGCGACGTCGATCAGCCGGCCCAGGGCGGCCGAGCCGAGCGCCAGACCGGCGGCGATCCCGGTCGAGGTCCAGCCCAGCGCCTCGCTCAGCCGGGGTCCGGGGACCGCCCCCTGGGTGGTCGCGATCGCGGCGACCAGGGTGGGCGCGATGGCCAGTCCGCTGAGCATCAGCAGCCCGGCGACCAGGATCACCGGCCCGGACGCGGCCGCGAAGGGCAGCGGCAGCACCGACAGCCCCAGGAACACCGCGCCGATCCGGAACCGCCGCACCGGGCTGGCCCGCCAGGTGACGGCGCCGGTGACCAGCGCCGGCGATCAGCGACCCGCTGGCCCAGGCCATCACGATCAGCCCGGCGTAGGGCAGCACGCCCGACTCCGCGGCGAACGCGACGATGACCACCTCCATGCCGCCGAACAACGCTCCGAGGGAGGCGAAGGCCAGCACGATCGGCACCAGCACCAGCACCGGCAGCGGCTCCCGCACCGCCGACCCCGGCTGCCGCGGACCGCACCGGTGGCTGGGTGTCGCGCAGACCGGCCAGCAGCAGCGCCCCGACCAGCCCGATCACCGCGCTGGCGGCCAGGCCGAGCGCCGGGTGGACGGCGGTGGCCAAGAAGGTGGCCAGCACCGGTCCGACGATGAAGACGACCTCGTCGACCACCGCCTCGAGCGAGTAGGCCGTGTTGAGCAGCGGGGTACCGCCGAGCCGGTGCGCCCACCGGGCCCGGACCGACGATCCGGCGGAGGAGAAGCCCAGCCCGGCCCCGGCGGCGGCGGCCACGGTGACCGCCAGCGGCCAGCCCAGCAGCACGCTGGTGATCAACAGGGTCAGGCTGGTGCAGTTGACGACGGCGGCGGTGACCAGGACCCGGGCCTGGCCGACCCGGTCGATGGCCCGCCCCCAGAGCGGGGCGGCGACCGCGCCGGCGAGGGTGCTGACCCCGGTGACGAGGCCAGCCTGCCCGAACGAGCCGGTGGTGATCGAGATCAGCAGGACGGTGCCGAGCCCGGTCATCGCCATCGGCAGCCGGGCCACGAGCCCGGCCACGCTGAAGGCCCGGGCCCGCGGGTCGGCGAGGACCGTGGCGTACGCCCCGAGCCCGGCAGCCACTGTCCGTCCCCTGTCTGCTTGGATCACCACGTGAGCGACCACGGTTCCCCAGCGCCCGAGCGATCCGGCCCGGGACTCGACCCGTACGACGCGGTGGTGCTGGTGTCGTTCGGGGGTCCCGAGCGGCCGGAGGACGTCGTGCCGTTCCTGGAGAACGTCACCCGTGGCCGGGGGATTCCTCGGGAGCGGCTGGCCGAGGTGGGCCAGCACTACTTCCTGTTCGGGGGCCGCAGCCCCATCAACGAGCAGTGTCGCAGACTGCTCGAGGCGCTGCGATCCGAACTCGACACCCGGGGGCTGACGGTCCCGCTGTACTGGGGCAACCGCAACTGGGACCCCTACCTGGACGCCGAGCTGAAGCGGGTGGCGGCCGACGGCCACCGCCGAGTGCTGGTCATCACGACCAGCGCCTACCCCTCGTACTCCTCCTGCCGCCAGTACCGGGAGAACCTGGCCGACGCCGCGCGGGGCACCGACCTGCAGATCGACAAGATCCGGCACTATGCCGACCACCCGGGCTTCGTCGCCGCGTCGGTCGCGGCGACCCTCGACGGGCTGGCGGAGCTGGGCCGTCGCGCGTCCGGCGCCGAGCAGCAGGCTCGGCTGGTGTTCGTGACCCACTCGATCCCGACGAGGATGGCGACGTCCTCGGGCCCGCCGCCGCGCTCGGCCGACGGCGGCTACGTCGACTGGCACCGGGTGGTGGCCGCCGCGGTCACCGCCGGCGTCAACGAGCGGCGGGGGAGCGACCTCGGCTGGGACCTCGTCTACTGCTCACGGTCGGGGCCGCCCGAGCAGCCGTGGCTGGAGCCGGACGTCAACGACCACCTGACGGCGCTGCGCGCCCAGGGTGTGCCGGGTGCCGTGCTGATCCCCATCGGCTTCATCTCCGACCACATGGAGGTCATCTACGACCTGGACACCGAGGCGGCCGCCACGGCGTCCGAACTCGGGCTGCCGGTCGTCCGGGCCGCCACCGCCGGCGTGCACCCGGCGTTCGTCCGTGCGTTGGTGGACCTGGCCGTCGAACGGGCCGCCGTCGCCCGGTGCGAGCCGATCCGGCCGGCGGTCGTCCCCGGCGGGCAGGTCGGTCACTACCTGTGCCCCGCCTCATGCTGCCCCAACCTCCGCGAGCCCGACCGGCCGGCGCTCTGCCAGCAGTCCGCCGCCCTCTGAGAGAACCGGCACCCACCCCGTCAGGGCGCCCCGACCCGCAGCGGGGCCGGCGGCCGGACCAGACCCAGGTCCGCCGCCGACTTCCGGGCGTCCGACACCGGCAGGGACTCGGTGAACGGCTGCAGGTCGCCCACGCACGTCGCCCCCGCGGCCGGGACCCGGCCCGAGACGAGGTAGGTGTCGACGGCGGTGTTGACACAGCCCGAGCTGCCGTAGGCGGTGTGGCCCCAGGAGTCGCTGCTCAGCAGCCGGCTGTTCGGCAGCAGCCCGGCCACCGTCTGGGCCCCGTCGTAGTTGGTCGCCGGATCCCAGTAGTTGCCGACGACCAGCACCGGGCTCAGCGTCCGGCGGGTGAACGGACCGCGGTAGGCGTCCTCGTCCTTGACCGTCCAGCGCTTGGACGAGCAGTCGGCCGTCGACCACAGCCAGCTCCGGCCGAAGTACCGGGCGCGGCTGTCGGCGGCGGCGCCGATCCGGCCGAAGGAGGTGAGGTTCTTGCTGTTGACCGAGTCGGTGCAGGTGATCGAGGCGAAGGCGTCCAGGGAGTTGTCGTAGGAGCGGTCCAGCCGGGCCTCCGCGAAGCTGCTCAGCTCGCGCTGCTCGGCGGTGCGCAGCCGACGGGCCAGGCTCTTGGTCGCGACCGCCCGGCTGGTGCTCTGGGCGGCGGCGGTCGACCCCGAGGCCGGCGCGGTGATGCTCAGCAGGAGCTGCAGGTTGTAGTCGATGTCGATGTAGCCGAAGTCGAAGTAGAGCGAACCCAGCACGGAGTCGACCCACTCGGCGTAGCCGAACACGAACGGGTCACCGACGTCGGGCGTGACGATCAACGGGTTCTTCTTCAGCCGCTCCGCCACCAGGTCGAAGTTGGCCACCGGGTCACCCAGCGCCGCGGACTCGCAGCGGGTCGGGCCGGCCTGGCGGCAGCGGACGAGGATCTCGCGGAGCGCCTTCCAGGAGCCGTCGGCCGAGCGCAGCCGGTTGCCCACCGGATCCGCCTTCGTCCCGGGGGTGCCGGCCCACCGGAGCGGGTCGAGGACGCCGTCGATGGCCACCGACCGCACCCGGTCGGGGAACATGTTGGCGTAGACCTGGCCGAGGTAGCTGCCGTAGGAGAAGCCGAGGAAGTTGAGCCGGCTGTCGCCGACCGCCCGCCGCAGCACGTCCATGTCGCGTGCCACCTCGGCGGTCGACACCGACCCGCTCAGCGGCTTGCCGGTCGTCGAGCACTTCCGCGCGTGCTGGTCGTACGCCGCGATGAACTTCTCCTCCTCTGCGGAGCCGTACGGGAAGGGCCGCGAGCTCAGCACCTCGGTGACCGGGGCCTGGGCGCGGCTGCTGGCGAAGCACCGCACCCGGCTGCTGGCGTTCGTCCCCCGCGGGTCGAAGCCGACCAGGTCGAAGCTCCTCAGCACCTCGGGTCCCAGCAGGCTCGGCGCCAGGTACGCCATCTCGACCCCTGACGCGCCCGGACCCCCGGGGTTGAGGAACAGCGTGCCGATCCGACGGGAGGGCTCCTGCGCGGGCCGCTTCAGCAGGGCGACCGTGACCGTCGCGCCGCTGGGCTTGTCGTAGTCGCGCGGCAGCCGGACGGTGGCGCACTGGGCCGTGCCGTAGCAGGTCCGCCAGCGCAGCGCCGGAGCCGGGACCCGGTCCACCCGGCGGCGTTCGGTGGCCGACGTGATGTCGCTGCGGGGTGCCGCGGGTGCCGCCGCCGGCGGGGCGGTCGGTTCCGCCGCCGCCGGAGTCAGTGTCATGGCCGGAAACAGCCCCGCCACCAGCGCGGCCGCGACCAGGCCGACCACCGCTCGTCTTCTCGACACGCTCGCGCGCAGCACCCTGACCGCCATCCCGACCACCATCCCCGTGTTCGTCCGTCCCCTGAATTCCCCCGCTGATCCCCGCGCGGGTACCGACGCCCGCATCGACTCAAGGGTGGAAGGCTGACGATAGGTCCCGGAGCACCACGACGTGCTGAATCTCATCATGAAGAGACCGACCGGCGCCAGCGCGGCTCGCCACCGGTCCGGCTCGATTCCGCAACCGGTTTCGGCGGCGGATCAACCCGGCCGCGACATCCGCGGGCCCGGCCGGAATTTTGCGCCCCGCCGAACGTTGAGTGAGGCGCGGCCCCTGTGGTCGGCACAGATCCGCATCGTGTGATACACACATGCACGAGTCACGAGGACGAAGTCTGGGTACAGGCCCGGAGAGGTGAAGATGGCGACCGATTACGACGCCCCACGCAAGACTGATGAGGAGCTGAGCGAAGACAGCATCGAGGAGCTCAAGACTCGACGCAACGACAAGAACTCCGGGAAGGTCGACGAGGACGAGGCCGAGGCCGCCGAGGCCTTCGAGCTCCCCGGCGCCGATCTGTCCCACGAGGAGCTGACCGTCCGGGTGCTGCCCCGACAGTCGGACGAGTTCACCTGCTCGGGCTGCTTCCTGGTCCGGCACCGCAGCCAGCTCGCCGAGGAACGGCCCACCGGCGAGATCTACTGCTACGACTGCGCCGGCTGAGCCCGGCCGGCTCGGCGCCGGCCCGTAGCCCTGACGAGACCGCCCCGCCCAACCGGCGTGGGCGGTCTTCGCGTCTTCCCCGGCGTGGCCCCGGGTGGAGGGACGGGTTGGCTCCCGGGCGGACGGGTCGCTGACCCGATGTCGGTGCCGGACGGCAGAGTGGGCCAGACCTGGAAGCGACCACGGGAGGCGAACCAGAATGCCCGACCGACCTGAGGCCCGACTGTTCGGCGTCGTGCTGGACGCGCCCGATCCGCCGGCGCTCGCCGCGTTCTACCGCGAGCTGCTGGGCTGGACGACCTTCGACGAGGACCCGACCTGGGTCCGGATCGGGCCGGAGGGCGACCTCCGGCCGGGCCTGGCCGTCCAGCTGGAGCCGGAGCACATCTCTCCCACCTGGCCCAGCCGCGCCGATCGCCAGCAGATGCAGATCCATCTCGACATCCAGGTCGACGACCTGGCGGTGGCGGTGCAGCACGCGGAGTCGCTCGGGGCTCGGCGGGCGGAGCACCAGCCGCAGGAGGGGGTCCGGGTCATGCATGATCCGGTGGGGCACGTGTTCTGCCTGTTCCTGCCGGGATCCTGAGCCTCTCCCGGCCGGCGGACCCCGCTCAGGGTGCCGTGTCGCCGTGCAGGTGCCCCACCACCAGCCGATCGGTGAGGACCTTGGAGATCCCCACCCCCACCCCGCTGGCCAGCGCCCAGGTGATCACCGAGCGCAGCGGCGCAGTGTGGTCGCCGCCCTTCGGCGGCCGGTGCCCGGTGGCCAGCCGCCAGGCCAGGGTCATCGCCTGCTTGGTGAGCACGGTCGCGGCGATGCCGGTGACGGCGACGTAGGCACGCCAGGCGATCTTCTCGGAGATGGTCGTCATCGGCTCTCCCGGGGTCGTGAACGGCTGGGACCACGCAGTCGGCGCGACCCGCGCGACGGGCGGCGTGCTCGACCGCCGTCACGTTACCGTTGGATGCGATGTCCGAGCCCCGCTACGCCGAACGCCTGCACGTGCCCGTGCTCTGGTGGCTGCTCGCCGGGTTGCTGGCCCTGACCTGCGGGGTGGCCATCGGCTTCTACCTCGGGCTCGGGCCGGGGTTGGCGGTCGGGCTGGCCGCGCTGGGGGTCGCGGTGCTGGTGCTGGGCTCCTCGATGGTGGCCATCACGCTCACGCCGACCGAGCTGCGGGTGGGCCGGGCCGTGCTGGAGCTGGAGTACGTCGCCGGCGCGCAGGCCCTGACGGCGGCGGAGGCGAGCCGGCGCAGCGGACCGGGCGCCGACGCCCGGGCGTACCTGGTGCTCCGGCCCTTCATCGCCACCGCCGTCGAGGTCACCCTGGACGACCCCGCCGACCCGGCCCCGTACTGGCTGGTGTCCAGCCGCCGACCCCAGCGGCTGGCCGCGGCGGTGCAGCAGGCGGTGGCGGGGGGGCTGAGCCGGTGAGCGAAACCCCCGAGGTGCTGCTCCAGGTCCTGGACGCCGGGATCGAGGCGCCGGCCTACGCCCACCCCGGCGACGCCGGCGCCGATCTGCGGGCCACCGAGTCGTTCGTGCTCCGGCCAGGGGAGCGCCGGCTCGTCCGCACCGGGGTCGCGGTGGCCCTGCCGGAGGGGTACGCGGGGTTCGTCCACCCCCGCTCCGGGCTGGCCGCCCGACACGGCATCAGCATCGTGAACGCCCCCGGCACCATCGATGCCGGCTACCGCGGCGAGGTGCAGGTGTGCCTGGTCAACACCGACCGCGAGGCCGCTTTCGAGGTCCGGCGCGGCGACAGGATCGCCCAGCTGGTCGTCCAGCCGGTGGTCCGGGCCACCTTCGTCCCCGTGGTTGAATTGCCCGGCTCGCTCCGCGGATCCGGCGGCCATGGCTCGACCGGGGGCTTCGGGGCGGGCGACGCACCACGACCACAGCGATCCCCAGAGGCATGAGGCGCGATGATCTTTCGCAGGCGCAAGAAGACCGAGGACGACTTCGACGACGCCCGGGCCGAGCCGACCACGGACGAGACGTCCGAGGGTGCGCCAGGGGACGCTGCCGACTCCGAGTCCGACGCTGCTGTCGAGTCCGAGGGTGCTGCTGAGTCCGGGGGCGCTGCCGACTCCGCCGACGCCGAGCCCGACCTGGACGCGCTCGACGAGCTGGACTGGCGCACCGACGGTCCGTGGGACGTCACCGAGGTGGACCTGGACGAGCCGCCGGACCCCGACCAGCCACGAATCGATCTGGGCAGCATCGTCATCACCGGGTTCGGCGGCGCCGAGCTGCGGCTGCAGGTGTCGGAGGAGTCCCAGTCGATCGTGTCGGCGATGCTGATCAGCGACGACTCGGCCATCGAGCTGGGCGCCTTCGCGGCTCCCCGGACCCCCGGGTTCTGGCGGGAGTTCCGCACCGACATCGCCGAGGCCGCGACCGAGGCGGGCGGCTCGGTGGCGTTCCGGGAGGGCCCGTTCGGGGTCGAGCTGAACCGGCTGCTGCCGGTCACCACCCCGGAGGGGGAGCAGGGCTACCAGCCGTCCCGGATGTGGGTGGTGGAGGGTCCGCGCTGGATCCTCCGCGGCATCGTCTACGGCCAGGCCGCCCTGGCCGAGGGGGTCGAGGGCCCGGTGGCCCCGCTGTACGACGCGTTCCGCAAGGTGGTCGTGCGCCGCGACGACCAGGCGATGGCCCCCGGCGACCTGCTGCCGCTGCAGCTGCCGACGGACCTGGCGCCCGCCGACCCGGCCACCGCCGACGCCGAGGTGGAGCAGTGACCCCCCGACCTCGGCCGCCCGCCCCCGGGGGTTGCGGCCCGTGGGATGCTGGTCAGAGGTGGTGATCTGAGATGGGCATCATGCAGCGTGCGATGCGCCGGCTCGCGTCCTCCAACCAGGAGCTCGAGTCCGCGGACCTGCAGAAGAACGTCCGCGACGAGGGGGCGATGCCGATCCGCTCCTGCGAGGACCGCCAGCTGGTCCACCTCACCGGCACGATCGCCAACGTGACGATCCACCCACGCGGTGGGCACCCCGCCCTGGAGGTCGAGCTCCGCGACGGCAGCGGTGCCGTCAGCCTGGTCTGGCTGGGACGCCGCAAGATCCCCGGAGTGGACCCGGGCCGCTCGATCACCGTCACCGGCCGGATCAGCTGCCACGAGGGTCGTCGGTTGATCTACAACCCGAAGTACGAGCTGCTCCAGGCTCCCGCGGGGTCATGACCCCAGAACCTGGACCCCGGCCCCGGGCGGTGCCGGGTGCCGAGCCGCGGCCGCAGTTCCGCTACGTCGAGGAGGCCGTCCGCTACGAGCTGTCGACCTCGCTCGGCGGCGCCCGGGGGATGCTGGAGGGCGCCGCCCCCTTCGTCGCCTTCACCGTCGCCTGGCTGGTCTCGGACCGGCTGTGGGTCGCGCTGCTGGCGGCTGTGGCCATCGCCGTGGTGGCCGCCGTCATCCGGTTGCTGCAGCGGCAGTCGCTGCGCTACGTGGCCCAGGCCGTGGTGCCGACGGCCATCGCCGCCCTCGTCGCGTCGCGGACCGGCCGGGCCGAGGACGTCTTCCTGCCCGGCATCCTCTACAACGGGGCGCTCGCGCTGCTCTCGGTGATCAGTGTGGCGGTCCGGGCCCCACTCGTCGGCTTCATCGTGGGCGCGGCCACCGGCGACCCGGCCGGGTGGTTGAAGGACCGCGGGATCGTCCGGATGACCTCCAAGCTGACCCTGGTGCTGGCCGTCCCGTACGTGACCCGGTTCGTCGTCCAGCTGCCGCTGTTCCTGGCCGGCAACATCGTGCTGCTCGCGGTGGCCAAGGTGGTCCTGGGCTGGCCGCTGCTGGTGGCCGCGCTGGCGGTGATCGGGGTGCTGCTCTCCCGCGGCCGGACCCCGATCGAGGAGCCGCCCGGGGTGCTGGAGGGAGAGCGGCTCAGCGAGCCGCACCCCGAGCGGGGCTGAGCCCTCGGCCGGTCAGCCGGCGGCGCGCGGGGTGCTGGTCATGTTCACGGCCACCTTGCCCTGACGCGGCGACAGCAGCTCGGCCAGCTCATGCTCGTAGGACTGGGCGGTGATGAACAGCAGCTCGTCGTTGGCCTCCAACGTGCCGTCGCGGTCCGGCGGCATCGCGTGCCCGTCCCGGATGATCGCCACCAGCACCACGTCACCGGGGAAGGTCACGTCACCGATCCGGGTGCCGACCTGCGGGCTGTCGCCCGGCAGGGTCATCTCGACCAGGTTGGCCTCACCCTCGTGGAAGGTCATCAGCCGCACCAGGTCACCGACTGTGACGGCCTCCTCGACCAGGGCGCACATCAGGCGCGGGGTGGACACCGCCACGTCGACGCCCCAGACGTCGTTGAACAGCCACTCGTTCTTGGGGTGGTTGACCCGGGCCACCGTCCGGGGGACCCCGAACTCGGTCTTGCTCAGCAGCGACATCACCAGGTTGGCCTTGTCGTCGCCGGTGGCGGCGATGGCCACGTCGCAGCTGTCGATGCCGGCCTCCTCCAGGGAGGACAGCTCGCAGGCGTCGGCCAGCAGCCACTCCGCCTCGGGCACGGTGTCGGACTTGATCGCCCGCGGGTCACGGTCGATCAGCAGGATCTCGTGGCCGTTCTCGATCAGCTCGTTCGCGATCGAGCGGCCGACGTTCCCCGCTCCGGCGATGGCGACGCGCATCGTCACGCTCCCTTCGGCGGGGAGGCGAGCACGGCCTCCACCTCGGCCAGCCGCGCGTCGGCGACGGCGGCGAACACCAGGTCCCCGTCCTGGACGACGGTCGTGGTCTTGGGAACCATCCCGGAGCCGAGGCGGAACAGGAACGGCACCCGGGAGTCGGTGGCCTCCTCGATCTGGCCGACGGTCCGGCCGACCCAGCTGCGGTCGACGAAGACCTCCATCAGGCGCACCGAGCCCGACGGGTCCCGCCAGTGCGGCTCGGAGCCGGCCGGCAGCAGGCGCCGCAGCACCTGGTCCGCCGCCCACCGCACGGTAGCCACCGTCGGGATGCCGAGCCGCTCGTACACCTCGGCACGGCCCGGGTCGTAGATCCGGGCCACCACGTTGTGCACGTCGAAGGTCTCCCGCACCACCCGGGCGGACAAGATGTTGGAGTTGTCGCCGCTGGACACCGCCGCGAAGCCGTCGGCCCCCTCGATGCCGGCCTCGACCAGCACCTCCCGGTCGAAGCCGACCCCCTTCACCGTCCGGCCGTCGAACTCGGGACCCAGCCGGCGGAAGGCGTCGGGGTTGATGTCGATGACCGCCACCGTGTGGCCGCGCTTCTCCAGGCTCCGGGCCAGGCTCGACCCGACCCGGCCGCAGCCCATGATCACGAGGTGCACACTCGGCAGTCTACGGGGACGGGGTCCACTCCGGGCCCGCGCGGAGGGCCTACGATCTCGATCGTGGTGAAACGGCGGTGACCAGCCTCTCGGAGATGGGCAAGCGTCTCCTGCTCGGTCGGCGGCTGCAGAGCGCCCAGCTCGGGGAGACCCTGCTGCCCAAGCGGATCGCGTTGCCGGTGTTCGCCTCCGACGCCTTGTCCTCGGTGTCCTACGCCCCGGACGAGATCCTGCTCACCCTGTCGCTGGCCGGCCTGGCCGCGTACAGCTTCTCGTGGAAGATTGCCATCCTGGTCGCCATCGTGATGCTGGTCGTGGTGGCCTCGTACCGGCAGAACGTGCACGCCTACCCCTCCGGGGGCGGGGACTACGAGGTGGCCACGGTCAACCTGGGGCCGAACGCCGGCCTGACCGTGGCCAGCGCGCTGCTCGTCGACTACGTGCTGACCGTCGCGGTGTCGGTGTCCTCGGGGGTGCAGAACGCCAAGTCCGCGCTGCCCTTCATCAACGGACACGAGACCTGGGTCGCCGCCGGGGCCGTGCTGGTGCTGATGGCGCTCAACCTGCGCGGGGTCCGCGAGTCCGGCACGTTCTTCGCCATCCCGACCTACTGCTTCATGGTCGCGATCATCGGCATGACCCTGTACGGGCTGTTCCGGATCCTGGTCCTGGGAGATCAGATCCGGACCCACAGCGCCCAGTACGGGATCGAGGCCGACCCGGGGTGGGAGCCGTTCAGCGGCCTGCTGATGGTCGCGCTGCTGGCCCGCGCCTTCTCCTCCGGCTGCGCCGCGCTGACCGGGGTGGAGGCCATCTCCAACGGCGTCCCCGCCTTCCGGAAGCCGAAGAGCAAGAACGCCGCCACCACGCTGCTGCTGCTCGGCACCATCGCGGTCAGCATGCTGATGGGTGTCATCGTGCTCGCCAACCTGACCGGTCTGAAGCTGATCGACGCGGGCTTCTCGCATTACACGCTGAACGGCGAGCGGGTCCAGGTCGTGGAGGAGACGGCGATCGGCCAGCTGGCGCGGGCGGTGTTCGCCGGCTTCCCACCGGCCTTCTACTTCGTCATCGCCGCGACGGCCGTGATCTTGTTCCTGGCGGCCAACACCGCGTTCAACGGCTTCCCGGTGCTGGGGTCGATCCTGGCCCGGGACGGCTACCTGCCGCGCCAGCTGCACACCCGCGGCGACCGGCTGGCCTACAGCAACGGCATCGCCGTGCTGTCGCTGGTGGCCATCGTGCTGATCGTGGCCTTCGAGGCCGACGTCACCGCGCTGATCCAGCTGTACGTGGTCGGGGTGTTCGTCTCCTTCACCGTCAGCCAGCTCGGCATGCTCCGGCACTGGACGCGCAACCTGAAGGTGGAGCAGAAGCCGGCGGTCCGGGCCCGGATGCGCCGCTCCCGGGTGATCAACGCGATCGGCCTGACCATGACCGGCAGCGTGCTGATCATCGTGCTGTTCTCCAAGTTCCTGCAGGGTGCCTACATCGCGATCATCGCCATGGCGCTGCTCTTCCTGCTGATGAAGGGCATCCGGCGGCACTACCAGAACGTGGCCCGGGAGACGGCCTGGGTGGAGAACGCCGACCGGACGCTGCCGAGCCGGGTCCGGGCCATCGTGCTGGTCAGCAAGCTGCACCGGCCGACCCTGCGGGCGCTGGCCTACGCCAAGGTCTCCCGGCCCAGCTCGCTGGAGGCGCTCACCGTCGACGTCGACCGCGACGAGACGGAGAAGCTGGTCGAGGCCTGGGACGAGGCGGGCATCGACGTCCCGCTCAAGGTGGTCGCCTCCCCGTACCGGGAGGTCACCAACCCGATCGTGGACTACGTGAAGAGCATCCGGACCGAGAGCCCGCGGGACGTGATCACCGTCTACATCCCCGAGTACGTCGTGGGCCACTGGTGGGAGCAGATCCTGCACAACCAGAGTGCGCTGCGGCTGAAGGGCCGGCTGCTGTTCACCCCGGGCGTGCTGGTCACCTCCGTTCCGTACCTGCTGAAGTCCTCCGATCGAGCCGAGCAGCGGATGGTGCGCGACGACGAGACCCGCGGCCGTCGCACCTACCTCAGCGAATGAGCGCAGCGCCCGGGGGCAGCGCAGTCGGAGTGGCTCGAGGTCACGAATCGCCGCACGCCGGCTTCGTCCAGGGCGCCGTGCCTGCTCAGCCCTCGCGGCAATCCCGTTCCGCCGTGTGGGCGGCGCCGATGAGGAGACAGGCCGCGATCGTTCCGGCGATCCAGCGCAGTCGTCGTTTGGCTCGCGACCGTCGAGGGCGTGCTGCGGTGGTGGCGGCGCTCACGAGGTGACTCCCCGGGTCGCGCCGGGTGTCGGTCGTACGCGGTAGCTGTACTGCCCGCGCGTGGCTCTCGCGCCCATGCGCAGGAACATGCGCAGGGTGAGGTCGCGGAACAGGTTGCCGGCGGCGGAGGCCACTTTCCGGTTGCCGATCTGGCGGCCGAAGCGCACGATCTTCTCCGCGCGGTCCTTGCGCGCGCGTTCGTACTCACTGAAGGCGCGGGCCGGCGTGGGCTCGCGGTGCAGCCAATGCGCAAGGATCGCCGCGTCCTCGATGGCGAGGCTCGCGCCCTGTCCGGTCGACGGGCTGACCGCGTGGGCGGAGTCGCCGATCAGGCAGACCCGATCGGTGTGCCACGCGGCGAGGGCTGGCATGTCGTTGATCGGCCATGCGCCGATGGCGTGCTGGGCGGTGTGCAGGATGGCTCGGACCGGTGCGGGATCATCGGCGTGCAGCGAGCGGATGTGATCCATCCATGCGTTCTGGTCGAGGTCGTCGAGTTCGCCGCGGGCCGGTGAATCCGCGCGGGGCACGTTGGTGAACCAGTACGCGACACCGCCCGAGACCGTGTAGGCGAAGAACGCCTTGTGCCCGAAGAACATCTGCTGACGCGGAGTGTCCGGCAGGTCAACGTCGGTCCAGCCGCCGCAGTCGACGATCCCGGTGTAGGCGGGCTGGGGCGCGTCCGGCCATGTCAGTCGGCGTACCGTCGACCAGATGCCGTCCGCTCCGATCACCGCATCCGCCGTGAGGGAGCGTCCGTCCTCGAACGCGGCCGTCACGCCGTCCGGGCGCACCTCGAGCCCGATCAGTCGTGCGTCGAAGAGGAACGATGCCCCGGCGTCCTGCGCCTGCTGCGCGAGTTCGGCCTGGAGCCGGGCTCGTCGCATCACGACTCCGCGAGCGCCGTAGTCCTCGGCGTCCCGTTCGCCTGCGAGTTCGGCGATTCGGTGTCCGCGGGCGTTGTGGAACGCCAGCCCGGACACCTCGAATCCTCCGGCGGCCCGTGGTACGTCACCGAGCCCCAACGACCGCAGCGCGTTGATGCCGTTCGGAGCCAGGGTGAGAAACGCACCCCCAGGGTCGTGGTGGCTCGGCCGCGCCTCCGTGACGACGATCTCCTGCCCGGTCTGACGCAGCGCGTAGACCCGGGCAGCAGATCGTCGGTCCGGTCGACGTGGGACCGGTCGCCCACGGCGGGCACTGCGTGGCCCGGCACGCGGGCCGGGTGATCTTCGTCCGACATGCGCTGCCGGGTGAGCTGGTCCGGGTGGCGCTGACCGACACCCGGCACGACCGGTTCTGGCGGGGGGACGCCGTCGAGGTGCTGACCGCGAGCCCGGACCGGGTGATGCCACCGTGTCCGATCGCCGGCCCGGGCCGCTGCGGCGGCTGCGACTTCCAGCACGTCGCCCTGGCGGCGCAGCGGCGGCTGAAGGCCGAGGTGGTGGCCGAGCAGCTGCGCGCGCTGGCCGGGCTCGACTGGTCCGGGGTGGTCGAACCCGTGCCCGGAGCGGACGACGGTCTCGGCTGGCGGACGCGGATGCGGTACCAGGTCGACGACGACGGACGGCCCGGGCTGCGCGCGCACCGGTCGCATCAGGTGGTGCCGCTGCCCGACGGGGGCTGCCGGATCGCGCACCCCGACACTCCCACCGTGGTCGGGCCGACATGGCCGCCCGGGGCCGAGCTGGTCACCGCCACCGCCGCGGCGGGGGAGGCGCTGGTGGTCGACGGGACACTCACCGCGGGGGAGGCGACGCTGACCGAACGGGTCGGCGGACGCTCCTACCGGGTGGCCGCCCGCGGGTTCTGGCAGGTCCACCCGGCGGCGGCGGAGACCCTGCAGGCGGCCGTGCTGGCCGGGCTGGCGCCCCGGGCGGGGGAGCGCGGCTTCGACCTGTACTGCGGGGTCGGGCTGTTCACCGGCGCGCTGGCCGACGCCGGCTGCCGCGTCTGGGGGGTGGAGACGAGCGGCGCGGCCGTCCACCAGGCCCGCGGCAACCTGGCCGACGCGGGGGGCCGGATCCGGTTCAGCAGCGGCCGGGTGGAGCAGGTGCTGGGCCGGCTGCCGGCGCGCACCGACCTCGTGGTGCTGGACCCGCCGCGCTCGGGCGCCGGGCGGGCCGTGGTCCGGGCCGTGGCGCAGCGCCGCCCGCGCGCGGTCGCCTACGTGGCCTGCGACCCGGCCGCGCTGGCCCGCGACCTGGCCTGGGCCGCGGAGGTCGGCTACCGGCCCACCTCGATCCGCGCCTTCGACCTGTTCCCGATGACCCACCACGTCGAGTGCGTGGCGATCCTGCAGCCGGCCGCCGAGCCGGGTTGAGCCCGGCGACCGGCTCCGCGGTCAGCCGCCGACGTAGGTCGCCAGGTGCTGTCCGGTCAGCGTGGAGCGGTCGGCGACCAGGGCCGCCGGGGTGCCCTCGAAGACGATCCGGCCCCCGTCGCGCCCGGCGCCCGGGCCGAGGTCGATGATCCAGTCGGCGTGCGCCATCACCGCCTGGTGGTGCTCGATCACGATCACCGACTTGCCGTCCTCGACGAGCCGGTCGAGCAGGCCGAGCAGCTGCTCCACGTCGGCGAGGTGCAGACCGGTGGTCGGCTCGTCGAGGACGTAGACGCCGCCCTTCTCGCCCAGGTGGGTGGCCAGCTTGAGCCGCTGCCGCTCCCCGCCGGACAGCGTGGTCAGCGGCTGGCCGAGGCTGAGGTAGCCCAGTCCGACGTCGGCCAGGTGGCTCAGGATCCGGTGGGCCGCCGGGGTCTTCGCCGCACCGGCGCCGAAGAACGCGCCGGCCTCGGCGACCGACATGGCCAGCACCTGGCTGATGTCCTGGCCTCCGAAGCGTGTAGTCGAGGACCTCGGCCTGGAACCGCCTGCCCTCGCACTCCTCGCAGGTGGTGGCGACCGTGGCCATCAGCCCCAGGTCGGTGTAGATGACGCCGGCGCCGTTGCAGGTCGGGCAGGCGCCCTCGGAGTTGGCGCTGAACAGGGCCGGCTTGACGCCGTTGGCCTTCGCGAACGCCTTGCGGATCGGGTCCAGCAGCCCGGAGTAGGTGGCCGGGTTGCTGCGCCGCGAGCCTCTGATCGCGGCCTGGTCCACCGACACCACGCCGTCCCGACCCGAGACCGAGCCGTGGATCAGCGAGCTCTTTCCCGACCCGGCCACCCCGGTGACCACGACCAGCACTCCGAGCGGGATGTCGACGTCGACGTCGCGCAGGTTGTTCGTGTCGGCGCCGCGCACCTCCAGTGCCCCCGACGGCGTCCGCACCGCCGGCTTCAGCGCGGCCCGGTCGTCCAGGTGCCGCCCGGTCAGCGTTCCGCTGGCCCGCAGGCCCTCGACCGTGCCCTCGAACACCACCTCGCCGCCGGCCGGACCGGCGCCCGGGCCGAGGTCGACGACGTGGTCGGCGATCGCGATCGCCTCCGGCTTGTGCTCGACCACCAGCACGGTGTTGCCCTTGTCCCGCAGCTGCAACAGCAGCGTGTTCATCCGCTGGATGTCGTGAGGGTGCAGCCCGATCGTCGGCTCGTCGAAGACGTAGGTGACCTCGGTGAGCGACGACCCGAGATGCCGGACCATCTTGGTGCGCTGCGCCTCGCCGCCGGACAGCGTGCCGGACGGGCGGTCCAGGCTGAGGTAGCCCAGCCCGATCTCCACGAACGACTCCAGGCTCTGCCGCAGGGTGGTCAGCAGCGGCCCGACGCTCGGCTCGTCCAGCCCCCGGACCCAGGCACTCAGGTCGCTGATCTGCAGGGCGCAGACGTCGGCGATGCTGAGCCCGTTGATCTTGGACGACCGGGCCGCCTCGCTGAGCCGGGTTCCGCCACAGTCGGGACAGCTGGTGAACGTGATCGCCCGCTCCACGAAGGCGCGGATGTGCGGCTGCATGGCGTCGACGTCCTTGGACAGGTACGACTTCTGGATCGAGGGGATGAGACCCGCGTAGGTCAGGTTGATCCCCTCCACCTTGATCTTGGTCGGCTCCTTGTACAGCAGGTCGTCGAGCTCCCGCTTGGTGTACCGGCGGATCGGCTTGTCGGGGTCGAAGAAGCCGCAGCCGCGGTAGATCCGGCCGTACCAGCCGTCCATGCTGTAGCCGGGCACGGTGACCGCGCCCTCGTTGAGGGACAGACTGGCGTCGTACAGGGCGCTGAGGTCGAAGTCGGTCACCGACCCCATGCCCTCGCAGCGCGGGCACATGCCGCCGGTGATGGTGAAACTGCGCCGCTCCTTGACCGTCCGGCCGCCGCGTTCGAGCGAGACGGCGCCCGCTCCGCTGATCGAGGCGACGTTGAAGGAGTACGCCTGCGGCGATCCGATGTGCGGCTGTCCCAGGCGGCTGAAGAGGATCCGCAGCAGCGCGTTGGCGTCGGTGGCGGTGCCGAGCGTGGAGCGGGTGTTGGCCCCCATCCGCTCCTGGTCGACGATGATCGCGGTGGTCAGCCCGTCGAGGACGTCGACGTCCGGTCGGGCCAGGTTGGGCATGAAGCCCTGCACGAAGGCGCTGTAGGTCTCGTTGATCATCCGCTGCGACTCCGCGGCGATGGTGCCGAACACCAGCGAGCTCTTGCCCGAGCCGGAGACGCCGGTGAACGCGGTCAGCCGGCGCTTCGGGATCTCGACGTGGATGTCCTTGAGGTTGTTCACCCGCGCCCCGTGCACCCGGATCAGGTCGTGCCGGTCGGCAGCGTGCCGCGCCGGGGACTGCCCGTCCGTCGCTGCGGCGGCCCTGGGGTCCTGCTCGGTGGTGCTCATCGGTCCTGGAGCAGCCCGAGGACGTTGCCGTCGGGGTCGGTGACGGTGGCCACCAGCCGGCCGCCCCCCACGTCGTGCGCGGGCTCGTGCACGGTGGCCCCGGCGGCGGTCACCTCGGCCAGCTTGGCCTCAAGGTCCGGTACGTGCCAGTAGGCCACCGGCGAGGTCATGCCCTGCGGTCCCCCCGCCGGCACCAGCCCGATGTGCTGGCCGGCGGCCTCGAAGCCGACGTAGTAGGACTCGTCGGTCTGCGGCGCGGTGCCGAGCAGCGCGGCGTACACCTGCTTGGCCGCTGCGAGATCGGAGACGGGATGCAGCACGGTCTGGATTCCCTGGGTGGCTGAGCCGGTCATGAGGTGCTCCTGGGTGAGGGGTCGGAGGGGATGGTCGCTCACGCGCCGTCGGGAGGTGGGACCTCGGCGGCCCGACGATCCCGGAGGGCGATGCGCATGACCGTCACGCTAGCCGGGGCCCGGTGTCCGCGCTTCTCGATTCCTGACCGATCTGCGCGCCCCCGCCGCCCCGGGCGCGACCCACCGACCCCGGCCCGCTCGCCCGTTCGGTGCCGACCGGCAGGACGTCCCCGCCGTGCACGACGCTAGGGTGCGAGGTAGTGCCGAGCGTGGTATCTTGACGTCAAGATTGTTTGCGAGAGCGGGGTCGTCTCCGCCCGCGCAGCGAGCGAGAACGAGACCTTTCCATACGACCCCCGATGGAGAACCCATGACCGTGAACAGCTTCGGAGCCAAGGCCGCCCTCGAGGTCGGCGACCAGACGTACCAGATCTTCCGGCTTGGATGCGGTCGAGGGGGCCGAGGATCTTCCCTTCAGCCTGAAGGTACTGCTGGAGAACCTGCTGCGGACCGAGGACGGCGCCAACATCACCGCCGACCACATCCGGGCACTGGCCGGCTGGGACGCGGAGGCGGAGCCGAGCGAGGAGATCCAGTTCACGCCGGCCCGGGTGATCATGCAGGACTTCACCGGGGTGCCGTGTGTCGTCGACCTGGCCACCATGCGCGAGGCGATGGCCGATCTGGGCGGGGACGCCACCAAGATCAACCCGCTGGCCCCGGCCGAGATGGTGATCGACCACTCGGTGATCGCCGACGTGTTCGGCACCGCCGACGCGTTCGCGCGCAACGTGGAGATCGAGTACGGCCGCAACCGGGAGCGCTACCAGTTCCTGCGCTGGGGCCAGACCGCGTTCGACGACTTCAAGGTGGTCCCGCCGGGCACCGGCATCGTGCACCAGGTCAACATCGAGCACCTGGCCCGGGTGGTCTTCTCCCGCGAGGTCGACGGCGCAGCTGCTGGCCTACCCGGACACCTGCGTGGGCACCGACTCCCACACCACGATGGTGAACGGGCTCGGCGTGGTCGGCTGGGGCGTCGGCGGCATCGAGGCCGAGGCCGCGATGCTCGGTCAGCCGGTGTCGATGCTCATCCCACGCGTGGTGGGCTTCAAGCTCTCCGGCGCGATGCCGGAGGGCGCGACCGCCACCGACCTGGTGCTGACCATCACCGAGATGCTTCGCCAGCACAAGGTGGTCGGCAAGTTCGTCGAGTTCTACGGCCCTGGCGTCTCCCAGGTGCCGCTGGCCAACCGCGCCACCATCGGCAACATGAGCCCCGAGTACGGGTCGACCATCGCGGTCTTCCCGATCGACGGCAAGACCACCGAGTACCTCAAGCTGACCGGCCGCTCGGCGGAGCAGATCGCCCTGGTCGAGGCGTACGCCAAGCAGCAGGGTCTGTGGCACGACGACGACCGGGAGCCGAAGTACTCCGAGTACCTCGAGCTGGACCTGAGCACCGTGGTGCCCAGCATCGCCGGCCCGAAGCGGCCCCAGGACCGGGTCATCCTGGCCCACGCCAAGCAGGGCTTCCGGGAGGCGCTGCGGGACTACGTCGAGCACGAGGACATCGACGGCTACGACGAGTCGGTCGACGAGTCCTTCCCCGCCTCGGACTCCCCGAGCCACGCCAGCGGCAACGGGTCCGGTGCGCCGCACGAGTACGGCGAGGACGTGCCCGCTGACATCGGCCGGCCGTCGAACGCGGTGTCGGTCACCCTGGAGGATGGCAGCTCCTTCGAGATCGACCACGGCGCGGTGACCATCGCCGCCATCACCTCCTGCACCAACACCTCCAACCCGAGCGTCATGATCGGCGCCGCCCTGGTGGCCAAGAAGGCGGTGGAGCGGGGCCTAACCCGCAAGCCGTGGGTGAAGACGACCCTGGCGCCGGGGTCCAAGGTGGTCAGCGACTACTACGACCGCTCGGGTCTCACCCCGTACCTGGACAAGCTCGGCTTCAACCTGGTCGGGTACGGCTGCACCACCTGCATCGGCAACTCCGGCCCGTTGATCCCCGAGGTAAGCGCGGCCGTGCAGGAGAACGACCTGGCCGTGGTCTCGGTGCTGTCCGGCAACCGGAACTTCGAGGGCCGGATCAACCCGGACGTGAAGATGAACTACCTGGCCTCACCGCCGCTGGTGGTGGCCTACGCCCTGGCCGGGACGATGGACATCGACCTGATGAACGACTCGCTGGGCACCGACGAGCAGGGCAACCACGTCTACCTGAGGGACGTGTGGCCGACCGAGGCCGAGATCGACGAGATCGTCGCGTCCTCGATCGGCGCGGAGATGTTCACCGACTCCTACGCCGACGTGTTCGCCGGCGACCAGCAGTGGCAGTCGCTGCCCACGCCGGAGGGGCAGACCTTCGCCTGGGACCCCGACTCCACCTACGTCCGGAAGCCCCCCTACTTCGACGGGATGCCGGCCGACCCGCAGCCGGTCACCGACATCACCGGCGCCCGGGTGCTGCTCAAGCTGGGGGACTCGATCACCACCGACCACATCTCGCCGGCCGGGTCGATCAAGGCCGACGCCCCGGCCGGCACCTACCTGTCCGAGCACGGCGTGGAGCGTCGCGACTTCAACTCCTACGGCTCCCGGCGCGGCAACCACGAGGTGATGATCAGGGGCACGTTCGCCAACATCCGGCTCCGGAACCAGCTCGCCCCGGGCACCGAGGGCGGCTTCACCCGGGACTTCACCCGGCAGTCCGACGGCGACGACGCCCCGGTCAGCACCGTCTACCAGGCGTCGGAGAACTACCTGGCCGCCGGCATCCCGTTGGTGATCTTGTCCGGCAAGGAGTACGGGTCCGGCTCGTCCCGCGACTGGGCAGCCAAGGGCACCGCGCTGCTCGGCGTCAAGGCGGTCATCGCCGAGTCCTACGAGCGGATCCACCGGTCCAACCTGATCGGCATGGGCGTTCTCCCGTTGCAGTACCCCGACGGCCAGACCGCGGAGTCGCTGGGCCTGACCGGTGAGGAGACCTTCGCGATCAGCGGGGTCACCGAGCTCAACGAAGGTCGGACGCCGAAGACGGTCACGGTCAGCGCCGGCGACATCAGCTTCGACGCGGTGGTGCGGATCGACACCCCGGGAGAAGCCGACTACTACCGCAACGGCGGCATCATGCAGTACGTGCTGCGGTCGCTGCTGAAGCAGTGAGATCGTTCGGCCGGCGGGGGGCCTGAGGTGAGCGTGCTCGCCGAGCTGCTGGCGGGCGTCCGATCGGGCGCGGTCGAAATCGTCGACCTGACGGCGCCGCTCTCGCCGGACACCCCGGTGCTGCGGCTGCCGCCCCCGTTCGCCAACACCATCCACCTCAGCCTGGAGCCGGTCAGCGCCTTCGACGACGCCGGCCCGATGTGGCAGTGGAACAACATCCACACCGGAGAGCACACCGGCACCCACCTGGACGCGCCGGCGCACTGGGTGACCGGCCGCGACGGGGCCACCGTGGACCAGGTGGCGGTGCGGCGGCTGATCGGCCCGGCCGTCGTCGTGGACGTGGCGGGGGCGGTGGCCCGCGACCCGGACTTCCTGCTCGAACCGCACCACCTCGAGGCCTGGGAGGCCGACCATGGACGGCTGCCGGACGGGGCGTGGCTGCTGCTGCGGACCGGCTGGAGCTCCCGGTCCGGCGACGAGGCGGCGTTCCTGAACGCCGACGAGAACGGCCCCCACACCCCTGGGCCCTCGGCCGCCGCCGCGCAGTGGCTGGCCGAGCACCGCAACCTGGCCGGGTTCGGCGTGGAGACGGTCGGCATCGACGCGGGCAGCGCCGGCGGGATGGAGCCGCCGTTCCCCGCCCACGCCTACCTGCTCGGTTCGGACACCTACGGGCTCACCCAGCTGCAGAACCTGGACCGGCTGCCCCTCACCGGCGCGGTGGTGGTGGTGACCCCGTTGCCGATCGTCGGGGGCAGCGGCAGCCCGGCCCGGGTGCTGGCCCTCGTGGAGCACTGAGGGACCTCGTGCTGGTCGCGGAGCTGGTCTCGCGCACCCTGGCCCAGCTGGGCGTCGAGCATGCCTTCGGGGTCGTGGGCAGCGGCAACTTCGCACTGACCAACGCGCTGCGCGCGCACGGCGTGCCGTTCACCGCGGCCCGGCACGAGGGCGGTGCGGCCACCATGGCCGACGCGTACGCACGGGTCAGTGGCGCCGTCACGGTGCTCACCGTGCACCAGGGCTGCGGGCTGACCAACGCGCTCACCGGGATCGGCGAGGCCGCCAAGAGCCGGACACCGATGATCGTGCTGGCGGCCGAGGTGGCCGCGGCCGCGGTCCGGTCGAACTTCCGGGTGGACACCGACGCCCTGGTCCGCGGCGTGGGGGCTGTGGCCGAGCGGGTGCACTCCCCGGCCAGCGCACTGAGCGATGTTCAGCGCGCGTTCCGCACAGCGCGCAACGGGCGGCGCACCGTGGTGCTGACCGTGCCGCTGGACGTCCAGGCCGCCGAGGTGTCCGGGGAGGTTCCGCAGCGGGTGACCGACCCGGGGCCCCCGGCGCCGGTGCGCCCCGGCACCCGCGACGTGGACCACCTGGTCGAGCTGATCCAGTCCGCCGAGCGTCCGGTGTTCCTCGGCGGCCGCGGAGCGCTGGCCCACGGGCCGGCGCTGCGGGAGCTGGCCGCCCGGGCCGGTGCGCTGCTGGCGACCTCCGCCGTGGCCAAGGGGCTGTTCGCCGGGGATCGGTACGACCTGGGCATCTCCGGCGGCTTCGCCACCCCGGTGGCGGCCGAGCTGATCGGCGGCGCCGACCTGGTGGTGGCCTGGGGCTGCAGCCTGACCGGCTGGACCACGCGGCACGGCCGGCTGATCGGCCCGGGCACGACCGTGGTGCAGGTCGACGACGACGGGTCGGCGCTCGGGGCCAACGTCGCGCTGTCGCTGGCCGTGCTCGGGGACGTCGGCGAGACGGTCCGCGCCGTGGCGGAGGCGCTCGGGGTGGCCCGCCCGGTGTCCGGCCTGCGGTCGGTCGAAGTCGCGGACCGAATCGGCGCGGGTCGCTGGGTCGACGTGGCGGCGGACGATCTGGGCGGGGACGGCACGGTGGACCCGCGGCTGCTGAGCCGGCAGCTGGAGACCCTGTTGCCCGCCGAGCGGGTGCTGGCCACCGACTCCGGCAACTTCATGGGCTACCCGGCGGCCTACCTGTCGGTGCCCGATCCGCGAGGGTTCTGTTTCACCCAGAGCTTCCAGTCCATCGGGCTGGGGCTGGCCACTGCGATCGGGGCCGCTCTGGCCAGTCCGGACCGGCTCCCGGTGCTGGCCACCGGCGACGGCGGGCTGCTGATGGCGGCCGCCGAGCTGGAGACGGTGGCACGGCTCGGGCTGCCGCTGCTGGTGGTGGTCTACGACGACCACGCGTACGGCGCCGAGGTGCACCATTTCGGCACGGACGCCGACCTGGACACGGTCGTGTTCCCGGACGCAGACCTGGCGGCCATCGCCCGCGGCCACGGGTGGGACGGGGTGACCGTGCGCGGTCTGGACGACCTGGTCGAGGTCACCCGGTGGCTGGCCGGTGGCCGGGAGCGCCCGTTGCTGGTCGACGCCAAGATCAGCAGTGACGGCGGGTCCTGGTGGCTGGCGGAAGCGTTCCGCGGGCACTGAGACGGCAGCCCTGCCGTGCCGCCCGACCCGCCGCCGCGAGAGAGTCCAGGGGTGCGTCTCCTCGTCCTGCTGGTGCTGGCGGCCCTGTTCGCCGGCTGCGGGCCGCGGCCGGCCCCGAACGTACCGTTCGAGGGTGTCCGGCTGAGTGAGACCGGCGGTGTCGACGGCCGCCGCAACACCCTGGAGGTCGGGTCGGACGGAGTGGCGCTGCTGCTCACCGCCGCGCCGGCCGCCGGCCGGATCGCCCCGGACGACCTCGCCCGGCTGCGGACCGTGCTCGAGTCCGAGCAGTTCCGCCGCGAGGCCGCCGCGGAGGCCGAGCGACGCTCCGGCCCGATCAGCTGCTCGGACACCATCACCACGGCGGTCACCATGGGTCCGCTCACCGTCAGCCGGACCGAGCCCTGCGGCTCGACCCGGGGCGGCGACACCCCGGCGTACGAGCAGGTGCTGCAGATCCTGGATCCCGCCTGGCACGGGGAGTTCGCTGCTCCGCTGGGTGGTGGTCCGCCGAGCGCGGTGCCTCTCGAGCTCCGCCGCCCGGCCCGCGGCGACGTCGGCGGCTACCGGGTGCGCATCGACGCCGGCGGGCGGGCTGCCCTGCGCCTCGACGGCTCGGCCGAGCGGCGTCGAACGCTGGACACCGCCGACCAGGACACCCTGCGGGTCGTCGCGGCGCGGATCGTCGAGCGCCCGGCGCAGCCGTGCGACCGGGACCCGGCCTACCTGCTGCGCATCGGGGGGCCCCGGCCGGTCAGCGGCGGCGACTGCGCATTCACGGACCGGTCCCGGGAGGTGCGGGCGCTTATCACCGTGGTCGAGGACGCCTTCGGCCTCTAGCGGTCCCACCGGTGCGCATGAATGGTGCCGCGGGCGCCGTTCCGATCGGCTGAACGGTGGCCGAGCGACCACTCGGCCGCGGAGTCCCGCGCTGGTGGCCGCTCAGCGCGCGAGGGCGTCCCGGATCAGCCGGGCGTACGCCTCCTCCTCGCCGTCGGCGTAGTGGGTCCGGGGCCAGAAGAAGCCGCGCAGCCCGTCGCCCTTGGTGCGGGGCACCACGTGCACGTGCAGGTGCGGTACGGACTGGCTGACCACGTTGTTGACGGCCACGAAGCTGCCCTGAGCCCCCAGTGCCTCACCGAGGGCCGACGCGACCCGCTGCGCGGCGGTGACCACCGGCACGATCAGGTCGGCCGGCAGGTCCAGGAGCGTGTCGACGTGCCTGAGGGGGGCGACCAGCACGTGACCCTTGAAGACCGGCCGGTGGTCCAGGAAGCCGATCACGTCCTCGGTGCGCAGCACCTCGGCCGCGGCGAGCTCACCGGAGACGATCTGGCAGACGACGTCGGTCACCGGGGTGATGCTAGCCCCGGGCGGGACCCGCAGCGGAGCCATCCGCCCCCGCGTCGGCGCCGCCGCCGTCGGCGCCGCCCCCGTCGGGATCGGGCTCGTCGGGATCGGGCTCGCCGGCCGCCCGTTGCCGCCGCCGCAGGGTGAGGCCGGCGACGAGGATCGCGGCGATGATGACCACGCCGGCGCCGAGTGGCGCCCAGGCCGGGGTGCCGGGCCGGGCGGGAGCCGCCGGCGTTGTCGGGCCGGGTTCGGCCGATTCCACGCTCGGGCTGCCGCCGCTTCCGGTGACCGTGAAGGCGAATGTGCCGGAGATGGGGTGCCCGTCGACGGAGGTGACCCGCCACTCGACCCGGTATGCGCCCGGCGGCACACCACGGCGGAGCGGCTGCCGGACCGTGGCGTCCACCAGGACCGGTGGCCCGTCCTGTACCGGCTGGCCATCCGGTCCGACGACCTGGATTTGGGTCCCCATCGCGATGGCGGGCTGGTCGAAGGTGAGGACGACGACGGTCGGGGCGGTGGCGACGGTCTGGTCGGCGGCCGGTGCGGTCGAGCGCAACGCGTTGTGGGCCTGCGCCGGCGGGATCCCGATCAGCCACAGGGCGAGGGCAGCACCCAGGGCGAGCAGCGTCGTCCGGCGCGCGGCGGGGGTGCGGCGGGGCCCGCCGAGCCGCTGCATCAGGGCTCGGCCCGGCGCCGCCGGCCGAGGACGCCGACGACGACCCCGGCGGCGCCGACCGCCAGGCCCAGCCCGCTCAGTACGCGGGCGGTCGTGTCCCGGGCGGCCCCTGGGGGGTCGGCGCCCCTTGGCCCGGGCGGGGCCTGGTCGCCCGGCGCCTCGGCGGCCGTGACGGTGAGCTGGGGTGCCGGATGCTCCGGCTCGGCACCGGACGCCGGCTCCGGCTGGTCCCAGCTGACCACCGTCTTGTCGGAGTAGGTCTGGGTGGTCGGCAGCAGCACGGAACCCGGCCGGGGCAGGGGGCCGACCGAGAGGGCGAACTCCTGGTACTCCCCGGGCGCGATCCTGGTCTGGCCCTGCGCCGTCCAGGTCACGGTCCGGACGGCCTTGCTGATGGTGGTGCCGTCGGCGTCCACCGGGCTGGGCAGCGCAGCCTCGGTCGTCGTCGCCTGCCAACCGGGTACGGGCCGGGTGCTGACGTGGAGGAACGGGGTGTCCTGCGGCAGGGTCACGCTGACCTGCACGGTGCCGGCCGAGTCGGATTCGTTCGGCACCCGGAAGGTGAGCGCACTGAACGATCCGCTCGCCGTGCTGTCCGCATGCACCCGGACGTGCGCGTCGGCGGCGGGGACGCCGAGCACGGTGAGGCCGGCGGCGAGCACGGTGGCGCCGACGAGCCGAAGGCCCGAACGCCCTGCCCGGGGAGCGGTCCGGTGGCCCCGCCGGGCGGGGGTGGGGTGTGGTGGGTGGGTCGGAGGACGCTGGTGGGGCCGCTGAGTCATGGCCGGAGTCCTGTCGGGTCGTGGTGTCCAGGCCGGGCGCGTCGGGGCGGCCCGATGAGGTCGACAGCACCACCCGCGGTGGCCTGCCTAGGGCTGGGTCGGCAGGAGCGACGGCGGAGCGCGGGCCGGGGCCCGCCGGTCCGGGGCGGTAGGCAGGTGGGCGACGGCCCGGGGAGCGCGGACGCCGCCGGCTCGGGCTCGGCGCCTGGCGGGTCGTGCCGAGGCGTACGCGTGCAGCCGGTCGGCGACCCGCCACAGCCAACGCTCGGCGCAGGAGAGCAGGACCGCGGTGGCCACGGTGGCGAGCAGGTGGGCGAGCCCCATCGACCAGCCGCCGGCGGTCATCGGATGACCGCCGGTTCCCAGGCAGACCAGGGACGTCGCGGTGCCCGCGTGGTGGGCCGCCAGCTCGCCGGTGGAGCAGGAGCTCACCGCCTCGGCGGCGCCGAACACGGCGTGCAGCCCGGCCTGCTCGACCAGCAGGGTGGCGACCAGCAGCACCGGCCGACAGCGTCGGGCGGTCAACGCGAGCGCGACCGTACCGACGACTCCGACGGCGACGGCAAGAACCAGCGGGCCGGGCAGGTGGCCGCCGGCCAGCAGGTGGGCGCCGGTGGCCAACAGCAGGGAGGTCCCGCCGAGGGCGCCCGCCCGGACGGCCCGCAGGGCACCCTGCGTCGGGACGGCGCGGTCGGCGGGCACCACCAGAGTGTAGGCGCCGGAGGCCTCGGTCGGCGGCGCCCGGTCGGCGGTGTGCGGTCGGCGGTGTGCGGTGTGCGGTCGGCGGCGTGCGGCGTCTGGGCCGGGCCCTGGACCCCGCATAGGCGCCGGGCCAGGATGGGATGTCCGGTCCATTCGAAGGAGTGACGCGATGCGCGCAACGGGCATCACCGCGAATCTGTCCGTGCCCGACCTGGCGGCGGCCCGCGAGTTCTACGCCGGCTTCCTGGGGCTGAGCGAGGTGGGGTTCGACCTGGGCTGGGTGGTCAACCTCCATTCGCCCGACGGCCGCGCCGCGGTGCAGCTGGTATCCCGCGACGCCACCGCGCCGATCGACTCGGTGATCTCGGTCCACGTAGGCGACGAGGTGGAGGAGGCGTACGCGCAGGCGCAGCGGCGGGGCCTGGAGATCGTGCACCCGCTGACCACGGAGCCCTGGGGGGTCCGTCGGTTCTTCGTCCGGGCGCCCGACGGCACGGTCGTGAACATCGTCAGCCACCGGGACTGAGATCCGACGACTCACCGCCGGGCTCGCGAGATAATCGAACGCATGTGCGATAGTGACACCATGACCAGTCCGCCCTACGTTCCGCCCGGTTGGCCGGAGCGGGTTCGCCCTCCCGGCGCGCCGGACTGGGAACGCACCGCGGTGGCGTACCTGCTCGACTGCTGTCCGCCGGACTTCCGGGCCTACTCGGTGCTGCGGCGGCATCCCGTGGTGCTGGCCCGCTTCGCTGTGCAGTTCGTCGAGGGCCAGTGCCACGCCGCCCAGGAGGGCGTGGCCGGTGTGCGCACCAGCCTCGGCGACCAGGTGCCGCCCGAGGTCGTGCAGCAGGCGGTGCAGGCCTGGTTGGAGCAGGGGGCCGCGCTGGCCCGGGCTCGGCGGGCGGTGGTCCTGGTCGAGGAGGCGCTGCGGGGGCGGGTGTTCGTGCGCAAGCTGTGACCCGCGCTGCGGCCGGTCAGGCTGGTCGCCGCACCGAGGGTGCGGTAAGCCTGGCCTGGCGGAACACGTGGGCGGAACACGTGGGCGGGCGGAACACGTGGGGCGGAGCAGCGGGGGGAGGGGGCGAGGGTGGCGACCGATGATGGGGCCGGCTCCTGGTGGCGCCGGGCGGCGCGGGCACTGCAGCGCGTCTACGGCCTGGCCGCCCCGTACGTGGTCGGCCTCCTGGTCTCGCTGCTGGCGCTGCTGGCCGTGGTGCAGACCGCCATCAACACCCAGTCCGGCCGGATCCCTGACGCCGAGGGTCACGGCTGGGCCTTCCGGACCCTGTTCGGGCCCGGCTGGGTGCTGAACGGCCAAGGGTGGACCGTCGTCACCAGCCAGCTCGACGGGCCTCGGTGGGAGCTGTTCCAGCGGTTGATGACCCGCTTCCTGGTCGCGGACACCCTGATCGCGCTGATCTACGGGGGGCTGCTGCTGCTGGTGATGGCCGCGCTCGGACGGACCGGTCGCTGGTACCGGGTCAGCCAGCTCCTGGTGGGCGTCCTGGTGGCCGTGGATCTGGTGGAGAACGTCGCGGCGGCCGGCGCAGTCTGGTTCGGGTCGCCGACCGGCCTGGTGGTGGTCCTGTCGGTGTCGAAGTGGGCCCTGGTCGTGGCCGTCGCGGTGCTGGCCGGGCTGCGCCTTGTCGTCCCGCTGGCTCCCGACGAGCGGCAGGCGACCCCGGCGGAGTCGGCGCGGCGGCGCCTCGGCCGCGGCGCCCGGGCCGTGCTCCACCAGCGCTTCTCCTACCTGCCGGTGCTGGCCATCGCTGTGCTCTCCCTGCCCTCGGGCGCGGCCATCCTCGAACAGCTTCCCGACGTGCAGCGACGGTGGGTGACCGACGGGTCGATCGGCGTCCGGCACGCCGTCGCCGCGGTCCTCGCCACCGCTCTGCTCGGGGTCTTTCTGATCATGGTCGGCCGCCACCGCACCCGGTACGCGTTGGAGCACCCTGAGCCCGACGACCCGAGGCCCGGCGACCCGGTGCAGACGGTCGCCGGTCCGGCGCCGGCGGAGGAGCCGCGGCGCCAGCGGCTGCTCCGCCTGGGGGTGTGGCTCACCGGACCGGCGGTGGCTCTGGTCGGCGCGCTGGTGGTGCTGGCGGCCGGTCGGGCCGACCTGATCCGGCCGCTGCGGCTGGTCGTGTGGGTGGCCGTGCCGGTGCTGATCGTGGCGAGCTCGGTGGTGATCCGGCGGCTGTGGACCACGCGTGCCGGCCGGCGTCCCCGGCTGCAGCCCCGCCCCGACCGGCCGGTGCTGTTCACGGCCCAGGACGCTGCGGCCGTGGGCACGGCAGGCTACCTGGCCGGGCTGGCGATGCTGGCCGTCGGCGGACTCAGCCTGTGGCGCTCCCTGATGCCATTGGTCATCCTGCCGCCCGAGACGTACCGGGCCGCGGGCGACCCGTACGCCCCGGGTGCGATCTCGCTGCTGCTCGGGGTCGGCCTGGTCGGCGTGATCGCGCCGTGGCTGGTGGTGATCGGCACGCTGGTCACCGGCACCGCCCTGCCCGAGCTCCGACCCCGCGCGGAGGCTCCAACTGCGGAGTCGCCAACGGCGGAGTCGCCAACGGCGGAGTCGCCAACGGCGGAGTCGCCAACGGCGGAGTCTCCGCCGGCCGAGACCCCGGTGGCCCGGATGCGGACCGGGTTGGACCGGCACGGCGCCTGGGGCCTGCTGGGGCTGGCGGCCCTGGTCTTTCTCGGGCTGGGCTTCCTCCCGTCCGTCGCGGCCTGGATCGGGCTGTCGGCGACGGCGATCCTTGCGCTCGGTTCGCTCGCCGGGATGATCTCCGCGGTCGGCCTGATCCTGCAGGACTACCCGACCGCGGAGGTGTTCCGCCTGCTGCGGCTGCGCCGGACCCCGTTGGTCAGCCTGGTCGCGGCCACGGTCGTGCTGGTCGGGATCGTCGGCGGGCGCGGCAGCATCCACGCGGTCGACCCCGGAGCCGCCCCACCGGCGCCGGCGGCCGACGGCAGCCGGGCGGACCCCCGCCCGACCGTGGCCGCCACCTTCCAGCGCTGGCTGGCCGTTGGGCAGACCTGCACGGTGAGGGTCGGAGGTCGGCCGGTGCGGCCGATGCTGATGGTCGCCGCCGAGGGCGGCGGGATCCGCGCCGCCTACTGGACCGTCCGCGGCCTGCAGGCCATCGAGGAGGAGATCTGCCCGGCCAGTCCCACCCTGCTGTCAGGTGGGGCCAGCGGCGGGTCGGTCGGGCTGACCGTGGCCCACTTCAGCCAGTCGGGCGGGGGCGCGGTCGAAGCCGTCCGGCGGATGGCCGAGCCGCAGACGCTGACCCGGGCAGCGGACGGGACGTTCGTCCGGGATCTGATCTACGGCACCTCCGGGGTTCCCGTGCCTCGGCTGGGGGAAGCGGACGGCTGGGACTGGCGGGACCGGGCCCGGCTGATCGAGGACGGCTGGCGGACCTCGGGGACGTGGGGGACCAGCGCGTTCCTGGCCCCGGGCGAGGGCGCCGCCTCCACCGGGCAGCTGGTGCTGAACTCGACCAGCGTCAAGGACAACTGCCGGGTCTTCGTCAGCCAGGTCCGGATCGGCGGCCCTCGCGCCGACGAGTCACCCAGCTATGACCCGGAGAAGACCTGCGACAAGGACCCGAGCGCCGCCCCCCGCACCATCGACCTGTTCAGCGCCTACGGACCGTACGGCCGGGAGCCCACCAGCCCCGGCTGCCTCGGCCTGCTGTCGGCGCCCACCGCGGCGCTGCTCACCGCCCGGTTCCCGTACGTCACGCCGAGCGGCGTCATCGGCCCCTGCCCGGACCGCAAGGTCACCCCAGGGCAGCAGACCGTCCCGTACTGGTCGCCGACCCAGCTGGTCGACGGCGGCTACATCGAGAACACCGGACTGGCAACCCTCACCGACCTGGCCGACCAGTGGCTGCCGCTGGTCCGGGCGGAGAACGACGCCGCGCTGGCCGACCGCACCGGGCGACGCGCGGTGATCGTCCCCATCGTCGTGTTCCTCACCAACGGTGACCGGAACGTCACCCAGCCGGCGCTGGACACCCCGCCGACCTCCGAGTTGAGCGTTCCCGTGCTCACTATCCTGCGGAGCGGGTCGGCCCTGGACGACAGCCAGGCCCTGCTGGCCCGGGCGCGCGACGCGGTCGAGCTCCCCGGGTTCTGCGCGATTGCGGCGCACGCGGCGGCTTGCGGGCAGCTCGGCCGCGGCTTCCCCAACCGGGTCGTGGTCGTCGAACGGGCGACGCAGCCCGAGATCGGGGCACCGCTGGGCTGGGTGCTGTCCGCGGCCAGCATGACCGCCCTCGACCGGGCGATGGCCGCCCAGCAGCGGGACACCTGCCGGGCGAACACCCCGTGGGCGGCCGTGCCGCCAGGGCCGGTGCCCTCGGAGTCGCCGGACTGCGCGAACGGCTACGCCACCGTCGGCGACCTCGCCCGGTACTTCCAACCGCCGCCGGCCGCTGAGCAGGCCCCGCCCTGACCAGCTGGACCTAGCCCCGCCGGCTGGAACTACCCCCGGTCACACCTGCTCCGCGGGGCACCACCAGGTGGTCCGGCCGCCGACCGTGGCCCGGCGCATCTCAGTCCCGCACCGGGGGCAGTGCCGCCCGGCCCCCCGGTGCGGGATCACCGTGCCGGTGTGCACCCCGCCGTGCCGGATCGCCGCCCGGGTGGCCCGGCGCATCGAGCGGCGCAGCCCGGCGAGCTCGTCAGCCGACAGGCTGGTGCCCGGGCGCTGCGGCGAGATCCGGGCCTGCCAGAGCGTCTCGTCGGCCAGCAGGTTGCCGACCCCGGCCACCACTGCCTGGTCCAGCAGCCGGGCCTTGACCGGGGCCGCGCTGCGGCCGATCCGGTCGGCGAAGTCGGCGGCCGTCACCTCGGCCGCGTCAGGCCCCAGCCGCCCCAGGTCCGGGTCGAGCCGCACCCGGCCGAGCCGTCGCTTGTCGAACAGCCGGAGCGACCCACCGTCCGCGAAGGTGATCACGAACCGGTCCCAGACGGGCTTCCGGTTGGGGGCGTCCGCGGCCCGGCCGTACCGTCCCCCGAGCCAGTCCCCGCCCTCGGTGCTCTCCCCGTCCGGGTCGGTGATCAGGATCCGCCCGCTCATCCCGAGGTGGATGCCGAGCACCGGCCCGGGAGTCGCCGATCCCGACGGGCCCGAGGTCTCGCACCACATCGACTTGCCGCGGCGGAAGGCGGCGGTCAGCGACCGGCCCACCAGGGCCGTGGCGATCTCCCCCGGATGGTGGGGCCGGCAGACCCAGCTGTCCTGGTCGTCGACGGCACTGATCGGGCGATCGAGCGCCGCCCGCTCGATCGCAGCTCGCGCGCTCTCCACCTCGGGCAGCTCCGGCACGCGCTTCAGTCTGCCCGGTTGTCCCGGACCGGACGGCGCCGGTACCGGGGCGGCGGGGGTGGCTGCGCCACACCTGCCAGACCAACGCCCGGTTGACACGTAAACTCGCCCCCATGCCCCCCGCCCCTGGTCTGCTGCGCACCATCACGACCCCGCGCGATCTGAAGGCGCTGCCGGCGGAGCAGCTGCCCGGGCTGGCGGCCGAGATCCGCGAGTTCCTGATCGAGCAGGTCAGCCAGACCGGGGGACACCTGGGTCCGAATCTCGGTGTGGTGGAGCTGACCCTGGCCGTGCACCGGGTGTTCGACTCCCCCCGGGACCCGGTCGTCTTCGATACCGGCCACCAGAGCTACGTCCACAAGATGCTCACCGGACGGCAGGACCTGTTCCCGACCCTGCGGCAGCGCGGCGGCCTGTCCGGATACCCGAGCCGAGCCGAGTCCGAGCACGACTGGGTGGAGAACTCGCACGCCTCCACCTCGCTCTCCTACTCCGCGGGCCTGGCTCGCGGCCTGCAGCAGCAGGGCCGCAACGGCACCGTGGTCGCGTTCGTCGGTGACGGGGCGCTGACGGGCGGGATGGCCTGGGAGGCCCTCAACAACATCGCCGCCGACGACGACCTCCCGCTCGTCATCCTGGTCAACGACAACGGACGGTCCTACACCCCGACGGTCGGCGGGCTGGCGCGGCAGCTGTCCGGGCTGCGTACGAACCCCCGGTACGAGCAGGTGCTCGAGGTGATCCGCCGGGGCGTGAGCCGCACGCCGCTGCTGGGCGGGGCGGCCTATGACCTGCTGCACGGCATCAAGATCGGGCTGAAGGACGTGCTGGCCCCGCAGGGCCTGTTCTCCGACCTGGGCCTGAAGTACGTGGGGCCAGTGGACGGGCACGACATCGCCGCGGTGGAGCGGGCCCTGCGGCACGCCCAGCAGTTCGGCGGACCCGTCCTCGTGCACTGCCTGACCCGGAAGGGCAACGGCTTCGCCGCCGCGGAGAACCACGAGGAGGACCGCTTCCACGCCGTGGGCAAGATCGACGCCCGGACCGGGGTGGCGCTCGGCGGGCCCGGCGCCAGCAAGTGGACCGACGTGTTCGCCGAGGAGCTGCTCAAGCTCGCGGCCGTCGACGAGCGGGTGGTCGCGATCAGCGCCGCGATGATCCACCCCACCGGCCTGGGGCGGCTGGCGGCGGCGTTCCCGGACCGGGTGCTGGACGTCGGGATCGCGGAGCAGCACGCCACGACGGCCGCCGCCGGGATGGCGATGACCGGGCTGCACCCGGTGGTCGCGGTCTACGCCACGTTCCTGAACCGTGCCTTCGACCAGGTCCTGATGGACGTGGCGCTGCACCGCTGCGGGGTGACGTTCGTCCTCGACCGGGCCGGCGTGACCGGCCCGGACGGGGCCAGCCACCACGGGATGTGGGACATGTCGATCCTGCAGGTCGTGCCCGGGCTGCACCTGGCCGCGCCACGGGACGGCACCCGGCTGCGCGAGGCGCTGGCCACGGCCCTGACCGTGGACGACGCGCCGACGGTCATCCGCTACTCCAACCAGGTCGTGCCCGCCGACCTCGACGCCGTCGACCAGGTCGACGGGATCGACGTGCTGAGCCGGACCGAGCAGCCCCGGGTCCTGGTCGTCGGGCACGGTGAGCTGGTCGGGACGGCGGTCGCCGTCGGCCGGCGGCTGGCCGACCAGGGCATCGGCAACACCGTGGTCGACCCGGTCTGGGCGCTGCCGGTCAACCCCGCGCTGGTGGAGCTGGCCCGGGACCACGAGCTGGTGATCTCGATCGAGGACAACTCCGTGGTCGGCGGGTGCGGCGCCCGGCTGGCCCAGGAGCTGCGGTTCGCGGAGGTGGCCACGCCGATCCGGGAGTTCGGCATCGCGCCCGGCTTCCTGGAGCAGGGCAACCGGGGGGAGCTGCTGGAGGCCCTCGGCCTGACCCCGCAGGAGATCGCCCGCTACGCGGTGGAGGCGGTGCTGCGGCAGGAGTCGGCCCCGGTCGAGGAGCACGTGCAGCGTTCGGCGTCCCACCCGCCCGCCGGCTGAGCCGTCAACCGGTTGCGCCCCGAGAGCCGCCGAGTCCCGTCCGACGGCGGCTGATCAAGGTCTGGCCGGGCCACGAGTCCTGGGTCTAGTGTGAGCAGAAGCCTCGCCTGAGGCCGCCGTGACGGAGGTGGCAAATGGGAGTCCTGCGGACTAAGAGCATCGAGCAGTCGCTCGCCGACACCGACGAGCCGGAGTACGCGCTGAAGAAGAGCCTGTCCGCGCTCGACCTCACCGTCTTCGGGGTGGGCGTGATCATCGGCGCCGGCATCTTCACGCTGACGGGTCGGGCGGCCGGGACGGTGGCCGGCCCCGCGATCGTGCTCAGCTTCGTGGTGTCCGCGGTCTGCTGTGGACTCGCGGCCCTCTGCTACGCCGAGTTCGCCTCGACCGTCCCGGTGTCGGGCTCGGCCTACACCTTCTCCTACGCGAGCCTGGGCGAGATCATCGCCTGGATCATCGGCTGGGACCTGCTGCTGGAGATGATGCTGGGCGCCAGCGTGGTGGCGCAGGGCTGGAGCACGTACGCAGTCGTCCTGCTCGAACGGCTCGGCCTGCCGTGGCCGGCCGCCCTGGGACCGGGTGGCACCGTCGACGTGCTGGCCATGCTGCTGATCGCGGTGCTGGCCACCCTGGTCACCATCGGGATCAAGGAGTCGATGCGGGTCAACCTGGTTCTGGTGGCCTTGAAGATCTTCATCGTCCTGTTCGTGATCTTCGCCGGCATCGGTCTGATCAACCCGGCCAACTACAGCCCCTTCATCCCGCCGGCCGCAGCCGGGTCCGCGGTCGAGACCTGGTACTTGCAGCCGCTGATCCAGGTGATCTTCGGTCAGCAGCCGACCGCCTTCGGGGTCGGTGGCATCTTCGCCGGCGCCGCCCTGGTGTTCTTCGCCTACATCGGGTTCGACGTGGTCGCGACCACGGCCGAGGAGGCGAAGAACCCGCAGCGGGACCTGCCGATCGGCATCATCGGCTCGCTGATCATCTGCACCATCCTGTACGGGGCGGTGTCGCTGGTCATCACCGGCATGGTGAAGTACGACCAGATCGACCCCAAGGCGGCCCTGGCCACCGCCTTCACGACGGCTGGGCGACCCGGGTTCGCGACGCTGATCGCCGCCGGTGCGGTGGCCGGCCTGACCACCGTGGTGCTCACCCTGTTGATCGGGGCGAGCCGGGTGGTGTTCGCGATGTCGCGGGACCACCTGATGCCGCCCGTGCTGTCCAAGGTCCATCCCCGGTTCCAGACCCCGTACGTGATCACCATCATCGTCGGGGTGCTCTGCATGCTAATCAGCGGGCTGACGCCGATCGGCAAGCTGGAGGAGATGGTCAACATCGGGACCCTGACGGCTTTCATCCTGGTCTCCGTGGGGGTGGTGGTCCTGCGCCGGACACGTCCGGACCTGCCGCGGGCGTTCAAGGTGCCGCTGTCACCGGTGCTGCCGATCCTGTCCGCGCTGATCTGCCTCTACCTGACCCTGAACCTGTCGGTGGAGACCTGGCTGCGCTTCGTGATCTGGATGGCGCTGGGCTTCGTGATCTACTTCCTGTACGGCTACCGCCGAGCGCGCCTCGGGACCGGGGAGTCCCTGGGCGAGATGGCCGGCGGCCAGCCCAAGAGCGTCATCTAGCGGACCGGGACCCCTGAGCCTGTGGAGGGGCAACGGCGCTCTTCGACAGGCTCAGGTTCGCGATCCGGTGACCCGGGCGGCCCTGGAGACGTGCGGCCCGTTGCCTGAGCCGGCCGCTCTGCACGCCGCCGGGCGAACTGGCGGCGGTATTCCAGGGATCCCGAGACTCACGGCAGGCTGGCCACCCCTCGGGGCAGGAAGCGGCGGCCGAGGACGCGCTCCGAGACACCCTCCCGGTCCAGATAGGGAGTCAGACCGCCGAGGTGGAACGGCCAGCCGGCCCCCAGGATCAGGCACAGGTCGATGTCCATCGGTGCCGCGACCACCCCCTCGGCCAGCATCAGCCCGGCCTCCTCGGCCAACGCGTCGAGGGTCCGGGCGCGGACCTGCTTCTCGGTGCTGGGCGAGTCGCCCACGCTCATCAGCGCTGCCGTCTCCGCCGACACGTACGGCGTCCCGTCCCCGGACCAGCTGTAGAGCCCGGGCCGCTGAGCGGCGACCAGGGCCCGCAGGTTCTCCGACACCGGGAACCGGTCCCCGAAGGCGGCGTGCAGGGTCTCGTTCACGTGCAAGGCGACCGGGAGCCCGACCAGCTGCAGGAGCAGGAACGGCGGGGTCGGTAGCCCCAACGGCCGCAGCGCCGCGTCGGCCACCTGCGGCGGGGTGCCCTCGTCGACGGCCGCGGTGATCACGCTGGCCATCCGGATCAGCAGCCGGTTCACCACGAACGCCGGGGCGTCGGCGACCAGCACGGCGTTCTTCTTCAGCTGCTTGGCCACGCCGAGCGCGGTGGCCACCGTGGCGTCGTCGGTGGCCGGGCCCCGGACCACCTCCAGCAGCGGCAGCACCGAGACCGGGTTGAAGAAGTGGAACCCGACCACCCGCTCGGGGTGCTCGAGGTCGGCCGCCATCTCCGCCACCGACAGCGACGAGGTGTTGGTGGCCAGCACGCAGCCCGGGGGGACGTGCTTCTCTAGCGAGGCGAAGACGTCCTTCTTCACCGCCAGGTCCTCGAACACGGCCTCCAGCACGAAGTCGCAGTCGGCGTAGTCGGCGTGCTCGGTGGTCCCGCTGATCGAGGCCCTCAGCCGGTTGGCCTGGTCGGGGGAGACCCGCCGCTTGGCCAGCAACCGGTCGATCTCGGCCCGGACAGCGGCCAGGCCCTTCTCGACCCGCTCAGCGTCCAGGTCACTGATCAGCACCGGGACCTGCAGCTGCCGCAGGAAGAGCAGGGCCAGCTGGGTGGCCATCAGCCCGGCGCCGACCACGCCGACCTTGGTCACCGGCCGGGCCAGGCTCGGGTCAGGGGCGCCAGCGGGCCGGCGGGCCCGTTTCTGCACGAGCTCGAAGGCGTACAGGCTGGAGCGGACCTCCTCGGTCATGGTCAGGTCCGCGAGGGCCTCGTCCTCGGCGGCGAACGCTTCGGTCCGTTCGGCGGTCCGCGCCGCGGTGAGCAGGTCCAGCGCCCGGTAGGGTCCCGGGGCGGCCCCCGAGGTCCGCTCGTCGGCGATCCCGCGACCGCGCGCCACGGCGGCGTCCCAGGTCCCGGCGCTGCGGTCGACCGGGTCCCGGTGCACGGTGACCTGTCCGGCCACCACCCGGCCGGCCCAGTCCAGCGACTGCTCGAGGAAGTCGGCGCCGTCGAAGATCGCGTCCGCGATCCCGAGCTGGTACGCCTGCGGGCCGGTCAGCATGCGGTTCCGGTTGAGGGCGTTCTCGATCATCACGGTGACGGCGGAGTCGGCGCCGATCAGGTTGGGCAGCAGGTAGGCCCCGCCCCAGGTCGGCAGGATGCCGAGGAAGCACTCGGGCAAGCCGATCCCGGCTGCGGCCCTCGAGACGGTCCGGTAGTCGCAGTGCAGGGCGAGCTCCAGCCCGCCGCCCAGGGCGAGGCCGTTGATGAACGTGAAGGTGGGTACCGGGCGGGGCCCGCCCTCGGCGGGCTCCGGTCCGGTGGACCCGTGCAGCCGGCCGAACACGGCGTGCCCGATCCGGCCGATGGTGCGGCCGTGCTCGCGCTCGGTGATCTTCGCGATGCCGGTCAGGTCGGCGCCGGCGGCCAGGATGAACGGCTTGCCGGTGATCGCGATGGCGACCAGGTCGTCTCGGGCGCGCGCCGCGTCGAGGGCAGCGGCCAGCGACTCCAGGCCGCGCGGCCCGAGGGTGCTCGGCCTCGTGTGGTCCAGCCCGTTGTCGAGAGTGATCAGTACCGCCGTTCCGCCGGCGTGGGGCAGGTCGACGTCACGGCTGAGCGCGTGGGTGACGACCTCGCCCTCGGTGCGGGCCTTGGCGCTGTCGATCAAGGTCCGCAGCACGGCGGACTCGATCATGGTCATCGGGGATCTCCGGTTGCCGCGGTGTGGTGGGGGTTCTCCCAGATCACGGTCCCGCCCATCCCCAGGCCGACACACATGGTGGTCAGCCCGTACCGGACCTCGGGATGATCCCGGAACGCTCGCGCCAGGTGGATCATCAGCCGGACGCCGGAGGAGGCGAGCGGGTGGCCGAGGGCGATCGCGCCCCCGTACGGGTTGATCCGGGGATCGTCGCCGGAGAGCCCGAAATGATCACAGAAGGCCAGCACCTGGACCGCGAACGCCTCGTTGATCTCGACGGCCCCGATGTCGTCGATGCCCAGGCCGGCCGAGCGCAGGGCGCGCTCGGTGGCCGGCACCGGACCGACCCCCATCACCTCGGGGTCCACGCCGGCGAAGGCGTAGGAGACCAGCCGCAGGGCGACCGGCAGACCGAGCTCGCCGGCCACCGACTCGGCGGCCAGCAGGGCGGCGGTGGCGCCGTCGTTGAGGCCGGCGGCGTTGCCGGGCGTCACCCGTCCGTGGGCGCGGAACGGGGTCTTCAGCCCCGCGAGGCTCTCGGGGGTGGTGTCCGGCCGCGGCGGCTCGTCGGCAGTGGCCAGGCCCCAGCCGTGCTCGACGCTGCGGGTCGCCACAGTGACCAGCGACTCCTGGATCACGCCCTCGGCATACGCCGACGCCACCCGCTGCTGACTGAGCACCGCGAACGCGTCCGCGCGCTCCCGGGTGATCTCGGGGAAGCGGTCGTGCAGGTTCTCCGCGGTCGAGCCCATCACCAGCGCCGACGGGTCCACCAGCTTCTCGGCCACGATCCGCGGGTTGGGGTCGACACCCTCGCCCATGGGGTGCCGGCCCATGTGCTCGACCCCGCCGGCGATGGCCACGTCGTAGGCCCCGAAGGCGATCCCGGACGCGACGGTGGTGACCGCCGTCATGGCGCCGGCGCACATCCGGTCGATGGCGTACCCCGGGACCGAGCGGGGGAGCCCGGCCAGCAGTGCGGCGGTGCGGCCGATGGTCAGACCCTGGTCGCCGATCTGGGTGGTGGCGGCGATGGCCACCTCGTCGACCCGCTCCGGCGGGAGCTCGGGGTGCCGCCGGAGCAGGGCGCGGATGCAGTTGATGACCATGTCGTCGGCCCGGGTCTCGGCGTACAGCGAGCCCGCCTTGCCGAACGGGGTACGGACACCGTCGACGAAGACGACGTCGCGGAGTTCACGAGGCATGCGCACATGTTACTCACGAGTAGCAACGTTCGTTGTCCGTCGGCTCGCGGCCCGGGAGGCGGCTGGCGTCGCACGAGGCGGCGGGGTATCGCTCGAGAGCTACTCGCTCAGCGGCTCGCCGGTGATTGCGTCGGCGAGGGGCGCGGCGGTGAGCTCGCGCTGCCACGGCCGAGCGCCGAGGGCGAGCAGGGCCGCGTCCACGGACTCCACGCTCGCGGGGTCGGGCGGCTGCCAGGCCACCCGGCGTACCGAGTCGGGCGAGACCAGGTTCTCGACGGGGACGCCGACATCGGCGGCGACCCCGGCCAGGGCGTCGCGCATCCGGACCAGCCGGGCCGCGGCCACCGGGTCCTTCGCCGGCCACAGGCGGGCCTGCGGCGGTCCCTCCGCCGGGATGTGCAGGGCGGGCAGCTGGTCGTCGCGCAGTGCGCCGACCCGGTCGACGGCAGCCAGCCACTCGGTCTCGAAGGCGCGCGCCTGCCGCCGGCTGAACGCCGGAATCCGGCGCATGGCCACCCGCGACGGGGCACCGGTGGCGGCCAGCTCGGCGATGCCGGCGTCGGCCAGGATCTTGCCGGGCGCCCGGTCGAGCTCGGCGGCGACCCGGTCCCGGGCGTACCAGAGCTCGGCAACGTAGGCCAGGCCGCGCCGGCTGCGGACCTTGTGGATGCCCGAGGTCCGCCGCCACGGGTCGCGGCGGGGGGCCACCTCGCGACCGACCCCGGCGACCAGGGCGGCGAACTCCTGCTGCGCCCAGGCGGTCTTGCCGGCCGCCTCAAGCTCGGCGGCCAGCACGTCGCGCAGGTCGAGCAGCAGTTCCACGTCCAAGGCGGCGTAACTCAGCCAGGCGGACGGCAGGGGGCGGGTCGACCAGTCGGCGGCGGAGTGCTCCTTGAGCAGCCGGACACCGAGCAGCTGCTCCACCATGGTGCCCAGCGCCACCCGCGGGTAGCCGAGCAGCCGCGCCGCGAGTTCAGTGTCGAACAGCCGCGGCGGGGTCATGCCCACCTCGTACAGGCAGGCCAGGTCCTGGCTGGCCGCGTGGATCACCCACTCGGCGGACTGCAGCGCCGTCCCGAGGGCCCGGAGGTCGGCGGGCTCGCCGAACGCGACCGGGTCGATGAGGTGGGTCCCGGCGCCGGCGCGGCGGAGCTGGATCAGGTACGCGCGCTGGCTGTACCGGAAGCCGTGGGCCCGCTCGGCGTCGACCGCGACCGGCCCCTCACCCGCCACCAGCCGCTCCACTGCCGCAGCCAGGGCCTCCGGGGTCTCGACCACCGGCGGCAGGCCGTCGGCGGGAGCGGTCAGCAGGGGTACGTCCGGTTCCTGGTCCAGGGCGGGCGCGGGACTGGGGGTGGTGGTCAACGTCTCCGTGGGTTTCGGCTCGGCGGGGTACGCCGGGAGGGCATGGGCACCACCCCGGCCGGCAGCGGAGGCAGCCCCGCTGTCGTACAGAGTAGTTCAGCCCACGCGTTCAGGTGGGCGGTCAGCCCGACCCCGTCGGTCAGCACCGGCGTCCACGACGCGCGCACCTCGACCTCGGCGCTCGGCGGGTCCTCGGCCATCCCGCCGAAGGACTCACTGGACACCGAGGTGACCGTCCCGCTCGGCTCGACGTACTCGGCGCCGTGGCTCTCCAGCGCCTCGACCAGCCACGACCAGCCGACCTTGGCCAGCAGCGGATCGGTGACCATCTCCGGGTCGACCTCGGCGCGGGCGAACGTCACGCACCGAAATGTGCCCTGCCACGCGGCCGATCCGGCCGGGTCGTGCAGGAGCACCAGCCGGCCGCTGCCGACCTCGTCACCCGCCACCACCACGTCAGCGGTGACGGCGGTGGCGAACGGCGCGATCCGCTGCGGCGCCGGCATCGGCTCGACCACCATCTCCGCCCGCCACGACATGGCGCCAAGGTCCGCGACGGCCCGGCGGAAGACGTCCGGCGTGGGCGTCGCATCGGAGTTGACCACCACCCGATGAGACTAAGCGCGCGGCTCGCAGCGGACCGCCCGACGCGCCGACCCCGCCGGTGGCCACCGCACGCCCGGGTCACACCCCCGGGGATGCGGTGCGGGATGGAAGGATCGCGGTGTGCCCGACCCCACCCGCGGCCCGACCGTGACGCCGAGCCCGACGCCGACCCCGACCGCACCCTCCACCGCGACCTCGACGTTCCTGGCCGCATGCCGAGGTGACCACCTGGAGGGACGGGTCCCGGTCTGGTTCATGCGGCAGGCGGGCCGGTCCCTGCCGGAGTACCGAGCCGTCCGGGACGGCATCTCGATGCTCGACAGCTGCCGCCGACCGGACCTGGTCACCGAGATCACACTGCAGCCGGTCCGTCGCTACGGCGTGGACGCGGCGATCCTCTACTCCGACATCATGGTGCCGCTGCTGGCCGCCGGGGTGGACCTCGACATCGTGCCCGGCACCGGGCCGGTGATCGCGAAGCCCATCCGGCGACGGGCCGACGTCGAGGCGCTCCGGCCGCTCGACGCGGACCAGATCCCGTACGTCAGCGAAGCTGTGCGGCTGCTGGTGGCCGAGCTCGGCGCGACCCCGCTGATCGGGTTCGCGGGCGCGCCGTTCACGCTGGCCAGCTATCTCGTCGAGGGGGGCCCCAGCAAGGACTACGCCCGGACCAAGGCCCTGATGCTGGCCGAGCCCGACCTGTGGCACGACCTGTGCGCGCGGCTGGCCGACATCTCGGCCACGTTCCTGGAGGCGCAGGTCGCCGCCGGCGCGCGGGCCGTCCAGCTGTTCGACTCCTGGGTCGGCAGCCTGCCGGCGACCGACTACCGCGAGCAGGTCCTCCCGCACTCCGCCGCGGTGCTCGAGCGGCTCGGCCGGACCGGCGTGCCGCGGATCCACTTCGGGGTCGGCACCGGGGAGCTGCTCCGGCTGATGGGTGCGGCCGGGGCGGACGTCGTCGGGGTGGACTGGCGGCTCGACCTGGCCGAGGCCAGCGCCCGGATCGGCCCCCGGTACGCCGTGCAGGGCAACCTGGACCCGGCGCTGCTGCGGGCGCCGTGGCCGGTGGTGGCCGAGCGAACCCGGGGCGTGCTGACCTCCGGCGCGGCGGCCCCCGGGCACGTGTTCAACCTCGGCCACGGGGTGCCGCCCGACACCGACCCGGACGTGCTCGCGCGGGTGGTGGACCTGGTGCACACCGAGGGCGCCGAGCTGCGCGCCGCCGCGGGTTCCGGACCGGGCGGGACGTGACCCGGGTCCTGGTCGTCGGCGGCGGCGTGGCCGGGTTGGCCGCCGCGCGCCGGCTGGCCGGGTTCGGTGACGTCACGGTGCTCGAGGCGGGGTCGCGGTTCGGCGGGAAGCTGGCCACGGTCACCCTGGACGGGGTCGATCTCGACGCCGGCGCGGAGTCGGTGCTGGCCCGCCGCCCCGAGGCGCTGCAGCTGATCGGCGAGCTGGGGCTGGCCGACCGTACGGTGCACCCCACCGGTGCGCAGCCCGCGCTGCTGGTCGGCGGGCGGCGGCGGGCCCTGCCCCCGTCGCTGCAGGGCATCCCCACCGACCCGCCGGCACTGGCCGACCTGCTCAGCCCGGACGGGTTCCGCCGGGCCCGGGCCGAGCCGGACCGGCCGGCGCCCCCGCTGGCCGGGGACGTGGCGGTGGGGCAGCTGGTCGACGAGCGGTTCGGGCCGGAGGTCACCGACCGGCTGCTGGAGCCGCTGCTGGGCGGGGTGTACGCCGGGCGGTCCCGGGAGCTGTCGCTGGCCGCGGTGGCGCCCCTGCTGTTCGCCGCGGCGCAGGCCGGCGGGCCGCTGTCGGGGCACGCCCGGGCCGCCCTTCGCCCTGGGGCCGGTCCGGTGTTCGCCGGGCTCAGCGGCGGCGTGGCGGGTCTCGTCCCGGCGCTGATCACCGACCTGCGGCGCGCGGGGGTGGAGCTGTCGACCGGCACCGTGGTCCGGGCTGTGTCCCGGTCGAGCGCGGGCTATGCCCTGGCCTGTGACGGCGCGCTCGGAGCCCGCACGTACACGGCGGACGCGGTCGTGCTGGCCGCGCCGGCGGCCCCGACCGGGCGGCTGCTGAGCGGTCTGGTCGAGGCGGCGGCGGAGTGGACGGCGATCCCGTACGCCTCGGTGGCGGTCCTCACGACCGTCGTCCGCGGGCTCGACCCGGAGGGATCCGGCCTGCTGGTGCCGCCGGGGGAGCTGCCGAGCATCAAGGCCATGACGCACTCGTCGGTGAAGTGGGACTGGGTCGCGGACCGGGCCCGGTCGGCGTGGGGCGACGGCACGGCGGTGGTGCGGTTCAGTGTGGGCCGCCGCGGCGAGGAGGGCCTGCTCCAGCTGCCGGACGACGCGCTGCTGGCCCGCACGCTGGCCGAGGCCCGTGCGTGGCTGCCCGGCTGGGACCGGGCCGAGCTGGTGGCCGGCGCGGTCACCCGCTGGGGTGGCGGTCTGCCGCAGTACCTGGTCGGACACCGAGAGCTGGTGGCGCGGCTGCGGGCCGGCGTCGCCGCGCTGCCGGGGCTGGCGGTGTGCGGGGCGGCTCTGGACGGGGTGGGCGTCGCGGCCTGCCTGGCGACGGCCGAGCTCGCGGCGGCCGAGGTCCGGCGGGACCTGGGATGATGGGGGCTCGGCAGAGGCGAGGAGAGGGCTGGAGATGAAGCCGCGGCAGATCAACGACACCATCCGCTACACGATGTGGTCGGTGTTCCGGCGGACCCGCGGCCTGGACGACCCGCCGGAGGAGATCGCGGTGCGTGCCCTGCAGGCCGTCTCGGCCGCCACCGACGGCGGTGACCTGGCGATCCGTGGCTGGTACGACGTGGCGGGTCTGCGGGCCGACGCCGACCTGATGGTGTGGTGGCACGCCTCCACCTCAGAGACGTTGCAGGACGCCTACCTGGCCCTGCGGCGCTCCCCGCTCGGCCGGGTGGTCGAGCCGGTGTGGTCCCAGCTCGCCCTGCACCGGCCGGCCGAGTTCAACAAGGGCCACGTACCGGCCTTCATGTCCGGCGAAGACGCCAAGGCCCATCTCTGCGTGTACCCGTTCGTACGGTCCTACGAGTGGTACCTGCTGCCCGAGGAGGAGCGGCGCGCGATGCTCGTCGAGCACGGGATGCTGGCCCGGCCCTACCCCGACGTTCGCGCCAACACGGTCTCCTCCTTCGCCCTCGGCGACTACGAGTGGATGCTGGCCTTCGAGGCCGACGAGCTGCACCGCATCGTGGACCTGATGCGGGCCCTGCGCGCGGCCACCGCCCGCCGGCACACCCGCGAGGAGGTGCCGTTCTACACCGGGCGGCGCCGGGAGCTGAAGGAGATCCTGCTCAGCTGGTAGGGAGGTCGGAGTCGGGACCCGTGGGTCAGGCCGAGGCCGGCTCCAGAGTCAGCGAGACCGAGTTGATGCAGTAGCGCTGGTCGGTCGGGGTGTCGTACCCCTCGCCCTCGAACAGGTGGCCCAGGTGGGAGTCGCACGTCCCGCACCGCACCTCCACCCGCTTCATGAACATCGAGCGGTCCTCGATGTAGCGGACCCGGTCCTCGGCCAGCGGGGCGAAGAACGACGGCCAGCCGCAGTGCGACTCGAACTTGGCGTCGCTGCGGAACAGCTCGGCGCCGCACGCCCGGCAGCGGTAGACGCCTTCGGTCGTGGTGTCGGTGTACTCCCCGGTGAAGGGTCGCTCGGTGCCGGCCTCGCGGAGCACCTTGTACTCGAACGGGGACAGCTGGGCCCGCCACTCCTCCTCGGACTTCACCACCCTCCCGACCTGGACGGCCGGGCCGCTGCGGGTGCTGGCGGACGACGGGCCGCTCGGGGAGCTGCTCGGGGCGCTGTTCTCGGGTGATGTCACGGATCCTCCTCGGTTCGGACTGGGGCAACGCCGGCTTCGACCCGCCTGTTCCAGGCTAGCCACCGCGACCGAGCCGGGGCCGCGCCGCGGGCCGGCGTCGCTCCTGGGTCCGCGATCGCTCCTATATTGAGGACCATGCCCACCCCCGCGGTCGAGCTCGAGGTCGGCACCCGGACCGTACGGGTGACCAGCCCCGACAAGTCGTACTTCCCGGACGCGGGGCTGACCAAGCTCGACGTGGTCAGCTACTTCGTCGCGGTCGGCGACGGGATCTTCGCCGCCCTCCAGGACCGTCCCACGACGATGGAACGCTGGCCCGGCGGGTACCGACCCGACGCCAAGCTGTCCACCCGGGCGGACAACCACGGTGACGCGTTCTACCAGAAGCGGGTGCCGACCAAGGGAGTGCCGGAGTGGGTGGTGTCGGCCCGGATCGCCTTCCCGTCCGGCCGTTCGGCCGACGAGGTCTGTCCAACCGAGCTGGCCACCGTGGTCTGGATGGCCAACCTCGGCACCCTGCGGTTCCATCCGTGGCCGGTGAAGCGCGCCGACACCGAGCGGGTCGACCAGCTGCGGATCGACCTCGACCCGCAGCCCGGCACCGACTTCGCCGACGCCGCCCGGGCCGCGCAGGAGCTGCGCGGCGTGCTGGCCGACGTCAGCCTGACCGGCTATCCGAAGACCAGCGGCGGCCGGGGAGTGCACGTGTTCGTGCCGGTTCGCCCCGACCACGGGTTCATCGAGGCCCGGCACGCGGTGATCGCCATCGGCCGGGAGCTGGCCCGGCGGATGCCGGAGCAGGTCACGGTGAGCTGGTGGAAGGAGGAGCGGGGTGCCCGGATCTTCATCGACTTCAACCAGATGGCCCGGGACCGGACCATCGCCTCGGCCTACTCGATCCGGCCGACCCCGCAGGCCCGGGTGTCCGCGCCGCTGACCTGGGAGGAGCTGGGGGACGCCGACCCGCAGGACTTCACGGTGCCGACCATGCTGACCCGGTTCGCCGAGCGCGGCGACGTCTGGGCGTCGATGTACGCGGGGGAGCCGGGGGACCTGACGGCGGCGCTGGAGCTGTACGAGAAGGACGTCCGCGACCTCGGCACCGGGGCGTACGGGGGGGCCGAGATGCCCTACCCGCCGGACTACCCGAAGATGCCGGGCGAGCCGTCGCGGGTCCAGCCCAGCCGGGCGCGGGCCGACAACCCCGACTTCGCCTGACGGCGCTCAGCCGCGACGGTAGGTGAGGAAGACCGTCTGGTCGTCGGCGGCCAGCACATGCTGCAGCCGGAACTGCGGGGGGTCGGGCAGCGCCGGACCCGACGTCGACCGCTGGCCCGCACCGCCGACCGCTGTCGGGCTCAGGGTCAGCGACAGCTCGTCCACCAGCCCGGCGGCCAGCAAGTCCCGGTGCAGGTGCGGCCCGCCCTCGCACAGGATGCGGGGGAGTCCGCGGTCGAGCAGCAGCCCGACCACCTCACGCGGATCGACCCGGGCGCCGGGCAGCCGGACCACCTCTGCGCCGGCGTCGACCAGCCGGGAGAGCGACGCCTCCGCGGCCGCGTCGCCGGTGATGATCAGCACCGGCCCGTACGGCTGCTCGGCGGCGGTGGCCACGGCGGGGTCGAGGGCGGCGGCGCCGGTGACCACGGCCAGCGTGGGGAAGGGCCGGAGGCCTTCGGCGGCCCGCAGGTCGCGCTGCGGGCCGGTCAGGTCGACGGCTCGGTAGCCCTCGGTCCGTACTGTCTGGGCACCGACCAAGATCACGTCGGCCAGCGCCCGGTGCAGGGCGAACACCCGGTGATCACTCTCGGTGTTGATCGTTCCCGACCGGCCGTCCGGGCCTTGGATGGACCCGTCCAGGGTGCTGATGAAGTTGGTGCGCAGCCAGGCCCGCCCGGTGGGTGCCGGATGCCGGTACAGCGCCAGCAGGCCGGCGTCGTCAAGCGCGGCGCCGGTGGCCCCCGAAGCCGTCGCGGAGTGGAGCAGACGCACCGCGCCATCGTCGCACCCCCGGCGTACGGCACAATCACGGGATGGCGAAGAAGAAGGACAAGGGCAGGGATGAGCACAAGGGCAAGGACACGGACGAGAAGTCCCCGAAGGATGCCGCGGCCAGCCTCGGCAGCCTGCTCCGGGTTCCAGCTGGGCCGGTAGACCTTTCCGGCTATGACCCGCGGTCCACGCCGGGCTTCCCCGGAAAGGACAAAGCGGACGCACCGGCGATCACCACGGCGCTCGGCACGGAGCTGAGCGACCTGCAGGAGCGCCTGTACGCCAACGGGAGGGTCGGTCCGTCAGCCCCCAGCATCCTGCTCGTCCTGCAGGGCATGGACACCTCCGGCAAGGGCGGCGTCATCCGGCACGCGATCGGCATGGTCGACCCGCAGGGCATCAAGATCAAGGCGTTCAAGGCGCCGACCGCCGAGGAGCGGAAGCACCCGTACCTGTGGCGGATCACCAAGGAGCTCCCGCCGCCCGGCATGATCGGCATCTTCGACCGCTCCCACTACGAGGATGTGCTCGTGGTCCGGGTCAACGAGCTGGCCAGCAAGTCCGTCTGGTCTGCGCGCTACTCCTCGATCAACGCCTGGGAGCAGAAGCTGGTGGACACCGGCACCGTGGTGATCAAGTGCTTCCTGCACATCTCGCCCGAGGAGCAGACCGCCCGCCTGCTGGCCCGGCTGGACGATCAAACCAAGCACTGGAAGTACAACCCCGGTGACGTCGATGAGCGCTCCAAGTGGCCGGCCTACACCGAGGCGTACGAGGCGGCGTTGGAACGGTGCGCGACCAATGCCGCGCCGTGGTACCTGGTCCCCTCCGACCGCAAGTGGTACCGCAACTGGGCGATCGCCCAGCTCCTGGCCGACCACCTGCGCGCACTCGACCTCACCTGGCCGGCCCCGGACTTCGACGTCGAACAGGAGAAGGCCCGGCTCTCCGGCTGACCCGTCCCACCCCACCCCACCTCCACCCGACACCCGACACCTACACGCGATTCGTCCAGATGCGCGCGAACATTCGCGCGCATCTGGACGAATCGCGTGTAGGTGAGGGCCCGCGGAAGACCCGAGGGAGGAGCAGTGGCGGAGTGGGCGGGGGTCAGGCGCTGACCACCGAGAGGTGGCGCACCGGGGCCTCCTCGGCGTCACTGAACTCGGGCTCGAGGTCGACCAGGTCCATGGCCGCGACGACGTAGCGGGTCAGGATCGTCTCGGCGATCTCCGGGCCGGCGCCGAGGGGGGCCGAGACGGCGACCGCCCCGGCCTCCACCGCCAGCTCGGCTTGCCGGCGGTACAGGTCCCCGGGGGACAGGAACCAGCTGCCGACCGCGATGTGCCGGCGCCCCTGGGCCCGCAGCGTCCGGACGGCCTCCGCGGTGCTGGGCCCGGACCCGGTGCCGAACGCCGTGACGTGCGGGAGCCGGTGGTGGGTGGCCCACTGCCGGGCGCGCCGGGCGACGAGCGCGTTGCTGCGGGTGTCGCTGCTGCCGGCAGCGGCGAACACCAGTCCGTCCAGCTCGGCGACGCGGCGGGCACGGAGCGCGTCCCGGAGCCGCCGGTCGATGACCGACAGGAGCTGCGCCTCGGGGCCGATCGGCCGGGCGGCGACCACCCGGAGCTTCGGGTGGGTGTGGCGGAGCTGGGCGAGCAGCGCCGGGATGTCGTCCTGGACGTGGAACGCGTCGGACAGCAGCAGCGGAACGACCACCACCTCCTCCACCCCGCGGCGGACCAGGTCGGTCGCGGCTTGCAGACCGGTCGGCTGGCCGTCGCCGAGGAACGCGGTGTGCACGTCGAGCTGCGGGCGGATGGCCAGCACGCCGTCGCGGATCTCGTCGCTGATCGTGGCGACACGTGGATCGCGGCCGCCGTGGCCCACCAAGATCACCGAGGGAGCGGTCATCAGCGGGTACCTCCTGTTCGTACGGGTTCGTGCGGGGTTCCCCGGAACGCGGGAGGCCCCGCCATCCCGGCTCCCAGAGTCCACCCGTCGGTCGGGTCGACGATGATGAAGGCGCCGGTGGCGCGGTGCTCGCGGTACGCGTCGATGGGCAGCGCGGTGGCCAGCGACAGCCGCACCCGGGCGATGTCGTTGAGGCCGAGCCCGAGGTCGCCACCGGGCACCCAGCCCGGCATCTCCCCGGACTCGATGTTGAGGTCGAGCTTCTCCTCGATCGACCTCACGATCGCCTTGGTGATGGCGGTGCCGTGCTGTACGAGCACGCGGGCCCCGACGCCGAGCTGCCGCTCCGCCAGCCAACAGACCGTGCCCGAGACCTCCCGCAGCGGCGCGGGCGGGGCGTCGGTGGCGGCGAAGATGGCGCCGCGGGAGATGTCCAGGTCGTCGGCGAGCCGCAGCACCACCGACTGGCCCGCGACCGCCGCCTCCAGAGGGCCGTCGGGGGTGTCGATGCCGGTGACCGTGGTGTGCGACCCGCGGGGCAGCACCACCACCTCGTCGCCGACCCGGACCCGACCGGACTCGACCTTGCCGGCGTACCCGCGGTAGTCACCGTCGACCACCGGGGCGCTGGCCGCCCACGGGGCCCGCACCGCGTTCTGCGGCCGGACGACGTGCTGGACCGGGAACCGCAGCTCCGACGCCGCCGCCAGCGGGGTGCTGTCCACCGACTCCAGGTACCCGAGCACGGTCGGCCCGTCGTACCAGGGGGTGTGCGCCGACCGGGTCACCACGTTGTCGCCGAGCGTGGCCGACACCGGGATGCAGTGGGTGTCGGGCAGGTCGAGGCTGCGCGCCAAGATCGCGAAGTCGGTGGCGATCTGCTCGAACACCTGCTGGGAGAAGTCGACCAGGTCGAACTTGTTCACCACCAGGATGACGTGCGGAACCCGGAGCAGCGAGGCGACCGCGAGGTGGCGGCGGGTCTGCTCCACCACCCCGTTGCGCGCGTCGACCAGCAGGACGATCACGTCGGCGGTCGAGGCGCCGGTCACCGTGTTGCGGGTGTACTGAACGTGGCCGGGGCAGTCGGCCAGGATGAACTTCCGTACCGGGGTGGCGAAGTAGCGGTACGCGACGTCGATGGTGATGCCCTGCTCCCGCTCCGCGCGCAGCCCGTCGGTCAGCAGGGCGAGGTCGGCCTGGGCCAGCCCCTTGCGGCGACTGACCTTCTCGATCGAGGCGAGGGTGTCGGTCAGCACGGAGTTGGTGTCGTACAGCAGCCGGCCGACCAGCGTCGACTTGCCGTCGTCGACGGAGCCGGCGGTGGCCAGCCGCAGCAGGGTCCGGCCCCCGGTGGTCACAGCGGACCTGATCATCAGAAGTAGCCCTCCCGCTTGCGGTCCTCCATGGCGGCCTCGCTCAGCCGGTCGTCGGCGCGGGTCGCCCCGCGCTCGGTGAGCTGGCTGACCCCGACCTCGGTGATCACGTCCGCGACGGTGGTGGCGTCCGACAGCACCGCGGCCGTGCAGGACATGTCACCGACCGTCCGGTAGCGCACCGAGCGGAGCTCGACGGCGTCGCCGTCGCGGGCCGGGGTCACCGGCGTGATCGCGATCCACATGCCGTCGCGCTCGACCACCTCGCGCTCGTGCGCGTAGTAGATGGACGGCAACGCGATCTTCTCGGCCTCGATGTAGTCCCACACGTCCAGCTCGGTCCAGTTCGACAGCGGGAACACCCGGACGTGCTCCCCGGGGAGGTGACGCCCGTTGTACAGCGACCACAGCTCGGGCCGCTGGTTGCGCGGCTCCCACTGGCCGAACTCGTCCCGCATGCTGAAGACCCGTTCCTTGGCCCGGGCCCGCTCCTCGTCGCGGCGGCCGCCACCGAACACCGCGTCGTGGCGGCCGTCGGTGATCGCGTCCAGCAGCGGGACGGTCTGCAGCGGGTTGCGGGTGCCGTCCGGGCGCTCGTGCAGCCGCCCGTCGTCGATGTAGTCCTGCACCGCCGCCACGGTCAGCCGCGCGCCGTAGAACTCGACCGCCTCGTCGCGGTAGCTCAGCACCTCCGGAAAGTTGTGCCCGGTGTCGACGTGCAGCACCCCGAACGGGACCGGGGCCGGCCAGAACGCCTTGGCGGCCAGGTGCAGCATGACCACGGAGTCCTTGCCGCCGGAGAACAGCATCACCGGGGAGCGGAAGGTCGCCACCACCTCACGGATGATGTGGATGGACTCCGACTCCAGCGCCTGCAGCTCGGTGAGCGGGCGCAAGGTGCGGTCCTGGGTCACGGCCGTCCTCCTCGGGTCAGCGGTTCGGTGGTCGTGGGTGCGGCGCCGTTGGTGTGCTCCGGCGCGATCCGGGCCAGCAGGTCCAGGACGGCCGCCGTCGCCTCGCCCAGCCCCACCGCGGCGGTGTCGATCTCCAGCTCGGCGGTCTGCGGACGCTCGTACGGGTCGTCGACGCCGGTCATCCCGCTCAGCTCGCCCCGCCGGGCCTTCGCGTACAGCCCCTTCACGTCCCGCTGTTCGGCCACCTCCAGCGTGGTGGAGACGAAGATCTCCGCGTACGGGACGCCCGCCGCGGCGTGGTCGTCACGGACGGTCTGCCGGGCACCGGCGTACGGGGCGATCACCGGCACCAGGACGACCACGTCATGCGCGGCCAGCAGCCGGGCGACCCAGCCGATCCGGGTGACGTTGATGTCGCGGGCCTCGCGGCTGAACCCGAGCCCGGCGGACAGGTGCGGCCGCACCTCGTCGCCGTCCAGCACCTGCACCCGGTGCCCGCCGGCGACCAGCCGGTCGGCCACGGCGTGCGCGATCGTGGATTTGCCGGCCGACGGGAGTCCCGTCAGCCACAGTGTGGCGCCGCTCACTGCAGGATCCCGCACTCGGTCTTCGCGAGCCCGGCCCAGCGTCCGGCCCGGCCCTCGGCCCGGACGGTGCACGGCTCACACCCGATCGAGGTGTAGCCGTCGTCCAGCAGCGGGTTCACCATCAACGAGTTCCGTTCGATGTAGTCGGCTACGTCCGCGTCACTCCAGCCGGCGATCGGAGCCACCTTGATGATCTTGCGGCGCAGGTCCCAGGAGACGATCGGGGTCTTGGCCCGCGCGGGGGAGTCGGCTCGGCGGACGCCGCTGGCCCACGCCGTGTAGCCGGCCAGCGCACGGTCCAGCGGAGCGACCTTGCGCAAGTCGCAGCACTGGTCGGGGTTGCGGGCGAACAGGTCCTTGCCCCAGGTCGCGTCCTGCTCGGCGACGGTCTGCGGCGGGGTGATGCTGATCAGGTTCACGTCGTGCACGGCGGCCACGGCGTCGCGGGTCCCGATCGTCTCCGCGAAGTGGTAGCCGGTGTCCAGGAACACCACGTCGATGCCCGGCCGGGCCTGCTCGGCCAGGTGCACCATCACGGTGTCGGCCAGCGACGACGTGACCACCAGCCGGGGGCCGAACTCGTCCACCGCCCAGGTCATGATCTCGGTGGCGGTCGCCTCGGCGAGCTCGGCGTTGGCCCGGGAGGCCAGCTCGCGGAACTCGTCGGGAGTCCGGCACGCGCCGGGCCGGTCGATGACAGCACTCATGAGCGCACCTGCCCTCGTGGTCCCGCCGGCACCAGGCCGAGGAACCGGACGGAGAACGCGCGCAGGCAGCTCCGGCATTCCCACCCGTGCTCCTGCGGGAACAGCGTCTCCTCGGCGCAGTACGGGCAGTACATCACCGCCTGGCGGTTCGCATGGTGCCCGTTCGCGCTCGGCGCTGCCTCCGAGACCCGCTCGACCTCCGTGCCCGCCGACGACGGTTCGCGGGTTGCCTGGGGCTCGAGTCCCGGTGGGGCGGGGAATGCCTCGACGTGCTCAGCTCTCTGGGTCACACCAGCACGCTTTCGTCGGCGCGGGCGACCCACTGGGCGAAGCGCTCGTCGTCGGTGCGGTCGGCGACGAAGGCGCGGGCGACTCGTTCGACGTAGCTCGGCAGCTCCTCGGCGGTCACCTTGTGGCCGCGGAGCTTGCGGCCGAAGCCGGCGTCGAGGCCGAGGCCGCCGCCCAGATGGACCTGGTAGCCCTCGACCTGGTTCCCGTCGGGTCCGGGGACGAGCTGGCCCTTGAGGCCGATGTCGGCGACCTGGATCCGGGCGCAGGAGTTGGGGCAGCCGTTGATGTGCACGGTGATTGGGGAGTCCAGCGCCCCCAGCCGGGTCTCCAGCTCCTTGACGACGCGAGCGGCCTGCGCCTTGGTCTCCACGATGGCCAGCTTGCAGAACTCGATGCCCGTGCAGGCCATCACCGACCGACGCCAGGCGTCCGGCCGGGCGGACAGGCCCAGGTCCTCGGCGGCGGCGATCAACGAGTCGACCCGGTCCTCGGCCACGTCGAGCACCAGGATCTTCTGCATCGGGGTGGTACGCAGCCGCTGCGAGCCGTGCGCCTCGGCGAGAGCGGCCAGCCGCACCAGGTTCTCGCCGCTGATCCGACCGGCGACGGCGGAGAACCCTACGTAGTGCAGGCCGTCCTTCTGCAGGTTGTCGCCGACGTGGTCGCCGGGACGCGTCGGGGTGGCCGGCGCGGGCCCGTCGACCAGCGGCCGCTTCAGGTACTCGGTCTCCAGCACCTCGCGGAACTTCTCCGCGCCCCAGTCGGCGACCAGGAACTTGATCCGGGCCCGGGTCCGCAGCCGGCGGTAGCCGTAGTCGCGGAACACCCCGACCACCCCGGCCCACACCTCGGCCACCTCGTCGCGCGGAATCCAGGCGCCGAGCCGGACCGCCAGCATGGGGTTGGTGGAGAGCCCGCCGCCGACCCACAGGTCGAAGCCGGGGCCGCGCTCGGGGTGCTCGACACCGACAAAGGCGACGTCGTTGACCTCGGGGACCACGTCCTGGCTGGGGTGCCCGGTCAGGGCGGTCTTGAACTTGCGCGGCAGGTTGGCGTACTGCGGGTCGCCGATGTAGCGGTCGACGATGTCGCGGATGGCCGGCGACGGGTCGATGATCTCGTCGGCGGCGATCCCGGCGACCGGGGAGCCGAGGATGACCCGGGGACAGTCGCCGCACGCCTCGGTGGTGGACAGGCCGACCGCCTCCAGCCGCCGCCAGATCTCGGGGACGTCCTCGATCCGGATCCAGTGCAGCTGGACGTTCTGCCGGTCGGTGATGTCCGCGGAGCCGCGGGCGAAGTCGACGGAGATCTGACCGATCACCCGCAGCTGCTCGCTGGTCAGCGCGCCGCCGTCGATCCGGACCCGGAGCATGAAGTACTCGTCGTCCAGCTCGTGCGGCTCCAGGGTGGCGGTCTTGCCGCCGTCGATGCCGGGCTTGCGCTGGGTGTAGAGCCCGAACCAGCGGAACCGCCCGCGCAGGTCGCCGGGGTCGATGCTGGCGAAGCCACGGTGGGCGTAGATGTTCTCGATCCGGGCCCGGACGTTGAGCGGGGCGTCGTCCTTCTTGGACTGCTCGTTGGCGTTCAGCGGCTCCCGGTAGCCCAGTGCCCACTGCCCTTCGCCCTTCTTGCGCCGCGGTCGAGCGGCCGGACGCGCCGCGGGATCGGCCGGGCGCGGGCGGCCGCTGGGCGGGGGGCGGTCTGGGGCTGGGGGGTCATGGCGTCCTCGGTCGGGGTGGCCGCGCGGGCGTCCGGGGGGAGACGCAGCCGGGGCGGTCGAGCGTGGTCAGTACGGCGCCGGATGACACATCATCGACTTCGTCCGAGCGAAGTCCACGAAGCGTCGCGCCGTCAGACCCGAGGGCAGGCTCGGGAGCCGACGGGCCGGCCCGCGCCCGCCCTGGAGGATCCCGAGTGTGCTGCGCATGTCCCCACCTTCCGCCAGGGCCGGTGGCCAGGCAAACTCGATTCTCATCATACGAGAAACCTATCCATCATGTGAGACGCCGGCCTGCTGCTGAGTCGGGATCGGGGTGAGGGTCTCGGAGCCGACCGCCTCCTGGTGGTCGCGTTCGGCGCCGAGCTGGGCCGGCCGGCTCAGGTCGGCACCGGACAGACGCGGCCAGACCTCATCGACGGCGGCGTTCACCGCGGCGCCGATCAGGACGGCCATCGAGGTGACGTACAGCCAGATCAGCACCGCAATAGGAGCCGCCAGCGGGCCGTAGATCGAGGTCGAGTCGGTGGACGCCCCGATGAACAGCCGCAGCAGGGCGCTACCGCCCACCCAGATCCCGAAGGTCACCGCGGCGCCGGGCAGCTCGGCCCGCCAGCGGGTGCGGATCGGGACCGCGAAGTGGAACAGCGACGCCACGAAGCAGATGGTGCCGACGGCGACGATGGGCCAGTACAGCACCACCAGAAAGTCCAGCCCCGCCGGGAGGATCCGCTCCACCAGGGCCGGTCCCGCCACCACCAGGGGCAGCAGCACGATGCCGGCCACCAGGAAGATCACGTACAGCCCGAACGACAGTGCCCTGGTGCGGACCAGGCTGCGGCGCCCGCCAAGCCCGTACATGATCGTGATGGTGTCGACCATGACGTTCAGGGCCCGCGAGCCGGACCAGAGGGCGATCACGAAGCCGATCGACACCACCGAGAACCGCCCGGTGGTCAGCACGCTGTCCAGGGTCGGCGCGATCACGTCGGTGACCGCGTCGGTGGTCAGGAACCGCCCGGCCAGGGCCAGCACCTGCCCGCGGAAGCCGCTGATGGTGGCGACGTCGTACTGCTGGGCGATGAAGCCGATCGCGCCGGCCAGCCCGAACACCAGCGGGGGCAGGGAGAGGATGGCGAAGAACGCGGCCTCCGCCGCGAGACCCGTCACCCGGTACCGGAAGCAGGCGCCGAAGACGCTGGCCAGCAGCCGGCCGGGCGCCGATCGGCGGAACCGGGACAGGCCGGCCCGCGCGCGTCGCCGCCGTCCGGTCACCGTCCCAGCCTAGGCCCGCGCCCGCCGCCGACCCGGGACGTCGCCGCCAGTCCGGCCGGTGCCCCGACCTCTGGTGCCCACCGACCCGCGGGCCCAGGGCAGGGTCACCTCGGGGGCTGTGTCCGGCGCTGGTCATGCTGGTGGTCGTGAGCCGCCGCGATGTCCCACTCCGCCGGTGGGGCGGCTGGTGCCCGGGCCGGCCGTCGAGCCGGTGGGCGACGGTCGGGCTGCTGGCGGCGCTGATCGGCCTGGGTGCATGCAGCGGCCTGGGCCCCTCCTCCGGGCCGCGGGCGGCGGCGCGGTCGCCGGCGCCGTTCGCCGGGGCCCCGCTGGCGGCGACCGCGGACTCACCCGCCCGGCGGCAGGTCGCCCAGTGGCGGGCGGCGGGGGAGACGGCCAAGGCCGACGCCCTGGACCGGCTGGCCCGGGGGCCCACCGCGATCTGGCTGGACGGGAGGCACTCCGACGTCACGGCCGAGGTCGCGCAGCGGACCCAGCAGGCCGAGGTCGAAGCGGCCTGGCCCGTGCTCGTGCTGTACAACATCCCGCAACGAGACTGCGGTCACTACTCCGGTGGCGGGGTGGGGACCGAGCAGGAGTACCTGTCCTGGCTGGGCCGGCTGGCCGCCGGTCTGGGGGACCGGCCGGCGATCGTGGTGCTGGAACCGGATGCGGTGGCGCAGGCGACGACCGGCTGCGCGGGTCTCGATCCGGCCGCCCGCTTCCGCACCCTGTCCACGGCCGTCGACATCCTCACCGCCCAGACGCGGGCGCAGGTCTACCTCGACGCAGGGCACTCCGGCTGGGTCACCGACCTCGACGAGCTGGCCCGCAACCTCCGGGCCAGCGGCATCGCCAAGACCGCCGGTTTCGCGCTGAACGTGTCGAACTTCCAGACCACCGAGGCGAGCGTGGCGTACGGCGACGATCTCTCCGCCCGGATCGGCGACAAGCCGTACCTGATCGACGTCGGGCGCAACGGCGCCGGTCCGCCGCCGTCGGAGCTGGAGGAGAGCTGGTGCAACCCGCCCGACCGGCGGATCGGCGTGGACCCGACCACCAGCCCCGAGCTCGGCCGGGTCGACGCGCTGCTGTGGGTCAAGGAGCCGGGCAGCTCCGACGGCCCGTGCCGGGGCGCCCCCGCGGCCGGGGAGTGGTCAGCCGACCTGGCGCTGGGCCTGGTGGGCTGGACGGGCTGACGAGGGCTGACGACAGGGGGGCCGCGAGGTCAGCTCAGCCGCTCGACCGGCAGCCGGACGGTGACCACGGTCTCGCCCGGCCGGGACCCGATGCCGATCGTCCCACCGTGTCGGTCGACCACGATCCGGCGGGCGATGTCGAGGCCCAGCCCGGTGCCCTGCCCGACCTCCTTGGTGGTGTAGAACGCCTCGAACGCGTGGTCGGCAGCCTCCGCGGTGAACCCCGGCCCGGTGTCGCTCACCTCCACCACCAGGTGGTCGCCGTCGGCGCGGGTGCTCAGCCGCAGCGTCCCGGTGCCCCCCATCGCGTCCACGGCGTTGTCGATCAGGTTGGTCCACACCTGGTTGAGCTCCCCGGGGTACACCTCGGCGGCCGGGAGGCCGGGAGCGAAGTCGCGTTCGACCGTCAGCCCCGGACCGAAGGTGTGCGCCATCACCCGCAGGGTGCTGTCCAGACCGTCGGTGATGTCGACCCGCTGGGCGGACGCCCGGTCCAGCTGGGAGTAGGTCCGCACGGCCGCGACCAGCTCGGAGATCCGGCGGGTCGACTCCTTCACCTCCCCGACCTGGGTGGCCACCGAGAAGGTGCTGACCACCCATTCCAGGCCGGGCTGCAGTTCCGTGCCGGGCAGCACCTCGGCCACCCGCCCGCACCACCCCAGGCCCGCGCCGGCCCGGGCCAGCGGACCGGCCAGCGTCCAGCCCCGGTCGATCCCGTGCCGGCGCAGCCAGCCGGACAGGGCGTCCTCCAGGTCGGCCCGCTCCAGCGGGTCCGGGTCGGTGGCCGCCGGGTCGAGCTCGCGGCGCAGCTCGTCCAGGGTCGCGAACTGCGCGGCGGTGATGTCGGCGTGGGCCAGCCGGGCCAGCGCGGACAGCAGGCTCTGGGTGGAGGACTCCAGGGCCGAGACGGCGCGGGTCGCGGCCGCCGCCGGGTTGTTGATCTCGTGGGCCAGGCCGGCGGCCAGGGTGCCGAGGGCGACCAGGGACTCCCGCTGCCGGGCGGTCGACTCGATGGTGCGGGCGGTTCGGTACAGGCCGCGGATCAGGTGGCCCCCGAACGGGAACCAGGCGTCGGAGCGGTCCCGGAGCACCTCGGCGGGGACCCGCAGCAGCCGTCCGGGGACCGCACCCCGACCGGTGGCCAGGTAGGTTCCGTTCTCGTCCCAGGCCCGGAACCCGCCGGCCCACCGCCCGGGCACGTTCATCTCGGCGACCGTGACGTCCTCCCGCCCGACCCGCCGGACCAGGTCGATCGCGCCGTCGACGAGCAGCCACCAGTGGTCGGCCGGGGCCCCTTCCCGGAACAGCTCCACCCCGCGCTCGATCGGCACCTCACGGCCCGCGCTGACCAGCTCGTTCACCTGGGCGTCGCTGAGCCCGTCGAAGAGGGCCAGCCCGCGGACGTCGTCGGTGATCATCAGAGCATGGCCAGGTAGCGGTGCACCAGGTGGATCGACATCGCGCCCTCCCCGACCGCGGACGCCACCCGCTTCATGGAGTCCAGGCGCACGTCGCCGGCGGCGAACACCCCCGGGACGCTGGTCTCCAGCGCGAACGGGGGACGCGCCAGGGACCAGGCGGCGTCGCTGCGTGCCCCCGCGGGCCCGGAGACCAGGTCCGGTCCGGTGACCACGAACCCCTTGTCGTCGCGGACCACGTCCGGACCCAGCCAGTCGGTACGCGGGGAGGCGCCGATGAAGACGAACAGCCACGTGGCCGGTACCTCGACCGTGCTGCCCGTGTCGCGGTCCCGGAGGGTGAGCTGCTCGAGGTGGCCGTCCCCACGCGCGACGACGACCTCCGTACGGCAGCGGACCTCGATCGTCTCGGCGGCGGTGATCCGGTCGACCAGGTACTGCGACATGGTCGCCTCCAGGGAGGGGCCGCGGACCACCAGGACGACCCGCTGCGCGAAGCGGGAGATGTTCAGCGCCGCCTGTCCGGCGGAGTTGGCGGCGCCGACGATGTAGACGTCGTCACCGGCGCACTGCCTCGCCTCGCCGGCGTTGGCCCCGTAGTACACCCCGCGCCCGGTCAGCTCCTCCAGGCCGTCGGCCGCCAGCTTCCGGTACGAGACGCCGGTGGCCACGATCAGGGCACGGGCCTCGATCTCGCCGGACCCGTCGAAGCGAACGACGCGAACCGGGCCCCGCTGGTCGAACCCGACCACCTCCCGGGCCCGGACCATCTCGGCCCCGAACCGGGACACCTGGGCGATGGCCCGCTGGGCGAGGTCGGACCCACTCAGCCCGCGGGGGAAGCCCAGGTAGTTCTCGATCGCCGCGCTCTGACCCGCCTGACCGCCCGGCGCCTCGCGCTCCACGACCACCGTGCTCAGACCCTCCGACGCGGCGTACACCGCGGCCGCCAGGCCGGCCGGGCCGCCGCCGACGATGCACACGTCGTACAGCGGCTGGTGGGCCCGGGTGTGCAGGCCCAGCGCGTCGGCCAGGTCCCGGGTCGTCGGGGCCCGCAGCGCCTCGCTGCCGGGGATGAGCACCAGCGGCAGGTCCCGGGTGGGCGCCCCGGCCAGCTCGAGCAGCCGCTGGGCGTCGGAGTCCTTCTCCACGTCGTACCAGCTGTAGGGGACGTAGTTGCGCGCCAGGAACAGGGTGACCTCGTGGCTGCGGTCGGACCAGCGGTGGCCGACCACCCGCACGTCGGAGGTGTGGTCGGGGTTGGCCGCCATCCAGTCGCCGAGCAGGTCCTCCAGGACCGGGTAGAGCCGCTCCGCGGGCGGGTCCCACGGCTTCATCAGGTAGTAGTCGAGCCCGATCTGGTTGATGGCGGTGATCGCGGCGTCGGTGTCGGCGTAGGCGGTCAGCAGCACCGTCTTCGCGCCGGGGGCCAGGTCCTGCGCCTGGGTCAGCAGCTCGGTGCCGGTCATCTGCGGCATCCGCTGGTCGGCGGCTATCAGCGCGACCGGCTCGTCCCGCAGGGCCAGACGGGCCAGGATCCGCAGGGCGTCGGCGCCGGAGGTCACGCCCACCACCCGGTAGGTGGCGCCGAACTGGTCCGTGAGGTCGCGGGTGATCGCGGCCGAGACCTGGGGGTCGTCGTCCACGGTGAGAATGACGGGTCTGTTCATGAAGCCCCCCCGGTGCGCCGCATCCCCCGGATCCGCATGGTGAACCCCATCGTCGAGGCTAGACCCCGCGGCGACCTCAGCTGATGCCCGGCGCCGGGGAGAAGTCGCGGTAGGCGCCGCACTTCTCGCAGAGCTTGTAGCGCTGGCCCTCGTCGTTGACCTGCAGACGCCAGCGGTGGAACTGCAGGACACACAGCAGCGGCTTCGCCATCGTCGGAGCGTATCGCCGGAGGGCCGGCTGTGCAGCCGGAACCGGGCGTTCGCGCCGCCGGCCGGGCGTCAGCCACCGGTGAACAGCAGCCGGTTCGGGGACCCGTGCAGGTTTCCGCGCAGCACCCCCTCGGTCGCACCGGCGAGCAGGGCGCTGCGCACCTGGGCCGGGGTGGCCGTCGGGTGGCCGGACAGGTACAGCGCGGCCGCCCCGCTGACCAGGGGGGCGGCCCAGGACGTCGCAGCACCCTGGCTGGTGGCGAGCCGGTCGGGGCTGAGCGTCGCGTCCACCACGGAGGTGACGCCCTCGGCGGGGGCGAACAGGTCCACGCACCGCCCGTGGTTCAGGCCTGCGTCCCGGTCGGCCTTGGTCGAGGCGGCCACGGTGATCACCGACGGCAGCCCGGCCGGTGGATGTCGGCAGGCGTCCTCGCCGTCGTTGCCGGCCGAGGCGACCACCGTCAACCCGGCGGCGACGAGACGCCGGACGGCGGTGGCGATCTCCGGCGCGGGTGCGTCCGCGTTGAGGGACAGGTTCACCACGGCGGGCGGTCTGGCGTGCTCGGCCACCCAGGAGAGCGCCCGGACGACGCGCGCTGTCAGCTGGGCCTGGGTCGCGTCGCCGTTGCCGCCCTCGCAGCCCGCGCTCGCCCCGACCGAGACGATCCTCGCCTGCTGCGCGACCCCGGTCCGGCGGCCCCCGACCAGGCCGGCCACGAACAGGCCGTGGTTGATGCCGTCCTCCAGACTGCAGGCCCGGCCGCGGGCCAGGCCCACCGACGCTCGGCCGCCGAACTCGGGGTTCTTGACGTCGAACAGCCCGTCGACCACGTACACCGTGACGCCCTTCCCCTGGTCGACGGTGGTGAACCGCCGATCGAGGGGTCGCCGACGCTGGTCGATCCGGTCCAGGGCCCAGCCCGGGTTCCGCCGGGTCACCGGCACCGGCCCGGGGGCCTGCGGCTTGGGCGACGGACCCCGGCTGGCGGTGGCCGCCCCGGACGCGGCGGTCGTCGCGCTGCTCGGCCCCGACCCCGCGGTGGTGGGGGTCGGTGCGGCCGGTACCGACGCCGACGGGGTCGGCTGTCCGGCGGTGGTCGGCGGGGGCGGGGGGCCGTCGCCGGAGCAGCCGCCGACGCCGAGCAGCACCGCGACCACGGTGACCGCAACGATGCCGCGGCGGCGGCAGGAGCCGATGATCATGGCCTCACGGTAGGGCACCCGGGATGGGCCGAGGCGAGGAGATCGCGCTCCCTGCCGCTCCCAACGTACCGCGCTCCGGGGGGCTTGCGGCAAGACCCGGATCGTGCCGCAGAATCGTCGGCCGAGGACAGGTCCTGCGCGACGGCAATCCGGCGCGAGACGTGGCGGGCGACGTGGGGGGAGCGGTGCGGCCGTGATCGAGCGGTACGTGATGAACCTGCGGGAGGTCGAGGAGACGCAGGTTGCGGCGGTGGGCGGCAAGGGCGCGCAGCTGGGCGGGCTCTCGCGGATCGACGGCATCCGGGTGCCGTCCGGCTTCTGCGTGACGACGGACGCCTTCCGGCTGATCGTGGCGGAGGCGCCGTCGCTCGACGGGAAGCTCGACCGGCTGTCGGGCCTGAACCCGGACGACCAGGAGGCGATCCGCGCGCTCAGCGCGAGAGATCCGCCGAACGATCGAGGGGATCGCGATCCCTGATGATCTTGCGGGCGCAGATCACCCATGCGCTCGCGCGCCTCGGCGAGCACGCCGCGTACGCCGTGCGATCCAGCGCGACGGCGGAGGACCTGCCGACGGCCTCCTTCGCCGGCCAGCAGGACACCTACCTGAACGTCATGGGGCGGGCGGCCGTCCTGGAGCACGTCAGCCGGTGCTGGGCCTCGCTGTTCAGCGAGCGGGCCGTCACCTACCGCCTGCGGAACGGCGTCGACCACCGGGACGTGCGGATGGCCGTGGTCGTGCAGCGGATGATCTTCCCGCAGGCGGCGGGCATCCTGTTCACGGCCGACCCCGTCACGGGACACCGAAAAGTCGCCGCGGTGGAGGCCGGCTTCGGCCTCGGCGAGGCGGTGGTCTCCGGACTGGTGAACCCGGACGTGTATTCGGTGCGGAACGGTGAGGTGATCGAGAGGAAGCTCGCCGCCAAGCAGCTGGCCGTGCACCCGCTGCCGGCCGGCGGGACGCAGGTGCGGCCAGTCGACCCGCGGCGGCAGAGGGAGCCGGCGCTGACGGACGGGCAGGTCGTGCAGCTGGTGCGGCTCGGGCGGCGGATCGAAGCGCACTTCGGGTGTCCCCAGGACATCGAATGGTGCCTTGTCGACGACCGATTCCAGATCGTCCAGAGCCGGCCGATCACCACGCTGTTCCCCGTGCCGGCGGTCGGCGACCGGGAGAACCACGTCTACGTGTCCGTCGGTCACGGCCAGATGATGACCGACGCGATGCGGCCCCTGGGCCTCTCGATGTGGCAGCTGACCGCGCTCGCGCCGATGCACGACGCGGGTGGGCGGCTATTCGTCGACGTCACCCCGCGCCTGACATCGCCCGCCGGCCGCGCCGGCCTGCTGGAGATCCTCGGGAAGGGCGATCCGCTGATGCGGGATGCCCTGGAGACCGTCCTCGACCGGGGTGACTTCGTTCCGACGATTCCGGACCCGGATCCCGGTGCGCCGCCACCGGTCGGCGCGGCCGCCCCGATCGAGACCGATCCGGCCATCGTCGCGGAGCTGATCGGGCGCAGCGAGGCCTCCGTCGCCGCCCTGCGGCGCGACATCGCGCCGCTGACCGGACCGGCGCTGTTCGAGTTCCTGCTGGAGGCCTTCCAGGAGCACAGACGGGTCCTCAGCGATCCGCTCAGCATCCAGGCGATCATGGCGGGGATGGAGGCCACCTGGTGGCTCAACGACCAGCTGCGGGACTGGCTGGGCGACAAGAACGCGGCCGACACGCTCACGCTGTCGGCCCCCGGCAACGTCACCTCCGAGATGGGGCTGGCGCTGCTCGACGTCGCGGACGCGATCCGCCCGCATCCGCAGGTGGTGGCATTTCTGGAGGGCGTCGAGGGCGAGGGCTTCCTGGACGAGCTGCCGACGCTCGCGGGCGGGACCGAGGCGCGCGAGGCCATCGAGGCCTACCTCGATCGTTACGGCATGCGCTGCGTCGGGGAGATCGACATCACCCGGCCGCGCTGGACTGAGCGCCCCAGCACGCTCGTGCCCCTGATCCTCGACAACGTCAAGCTCTTCGAGCCGGGCGCTGCCGCGCGGCGCTTCGAGCAGGGACGGCAGCGGGCGCAGCGGAAGGCACGGGAGGTGGTGTCACGGCTGCGGGCCCTGCCGGACGGGCGGCGGAAGGCCGACGAGGCCCAGCGGATGATCGACCGGGTCCGGACCTTCATCGGCTACCGGGAGTACCCGAAGTACAGCATCGTCAGCCGCTCCTTCATCTACAAGCAGGCCCTGCTGGGCGAGGCCGAGCGCCTCGTCCAGGCCGGCGTGCTGGCCGAGAAGGAGGACATCTTCTACCTCACGTTCCCCGAGCTCCACGACGTCGTGCGCACCCACCAGGTGGATGAGCAGCTCATCCGGCAGCGCCAGGCCGCGTTCCGGTCGTACCAGGCGCTCACGCCGCCACGGGTGCTCACCTCGGACGGCGAGGCCCTCGCCGGGGCGTACCGGCGCGACGACGTACCGGCCGGTGCCCTGGTCGGCCTGGCGGTCTCCGCCGGGACCGTCGAGGGCCGGGCCCGCGTCATCCGTGGACATGTCGGAGGCCGATCTCGAAGCCGGCGACATCCTGGTCACGGTCCACACCGACCCCAGCTGGTCGCCGCTGTTCGTCGGCGATCGCGGGCCTGGTGACGGAGGTGGGCGGCCTGATGACCCACGGCGCGGTGATCGCCCGGGAGTACGGGCTGCCGGCCGTGGTGGGCGTGGAGCGGGCCACCCGGCTGATCAGGGACGGGCAGCGCATCCGCGTGCACGGAACGGACGGCTACGTCGAGATCCTGCCGTGACCGCCGGCACCCGGTCGGCGACCGCGACCTGGCTGAGCGCCTATCCGAAGAAGCTGGGATAGGCCAGCATCGGAGCCACCCAGCTGGCCTGCCAGGTCTGCCCACCCACGATGCCGTCGACGGTCAGCCCGTTCTCGGCCTGCAGGTTCCGGCACGCCTGACGGGACGCCGGTCCGTAGACGCCGTCCACCACCAGGCCCACACCGCGGGCGTTCATCTGGTGCTGCCACTGGATGACGTCCGGACCTCTCGTTGCCGGTGGGTACATCAGCAGCCGCCCCGGCCATCGCGGGGCGGTGTTCACCTGTCCGGGGGCGGGCGGCGGCTTGGGCGGCGCGGAGTAGACCAGACCCGGGACCCGGGCCCAGTGCGTCCAGGTCCGACCCGCCACACTCCACGACCCGACCCCGTACGCCTTGCCCATGGCCTCGATGGTGCTGCCGTTCCCGAGGCTCACGGCGACGTGGCGGTCCTGGGGGGTCGTGGCCAGCGGATCGCTGCTGAACCGGAAGAGCAGCGCGCCGCTGGTCCGCGCGGCATCCGTCGCCGACGTGACGGTCCCGTACTGGTGGCAGTGCCGGTACTGCGTCCAGGTCCCGTCCGGCATGGTGGGTCGGACCCCGAGCCGGGCGCAGCCCCAGCGGACCAGCTCGGAGCAGTCGAAGACGCTGGGGTCGGGATCGGTGTCGCTGGCCTGGGCGCCCCAGTCGTAGGTGTCGCCCCGCTGCTTCAGCAGCAGAGTTACGAAATCGGCGGCGTAGACCATGGTCGGCTACCTCTCGGAATCCCCGGTCCGCCCGCGCCGTCCCTGGTGGGGTCGTGAGACCGAGGCCTTCATCGACGGTATCGGCGCGCCTCCGCGGTGCACATTCGCCCGTTTGGGTGACGCCCTTCTGTGGTCCCCCCGATACGCGACATCGTGCAGGTGAGGTTGACCCCATCTGGTGGACACCTTGTAAGCGGGATCCTGGTCCCGCGGAGAGGATGTCTGCATGGCTGCACGGAAGCGCAGGAACTACACGCCGGCGTATCGGCGGGAGGCGGCCCGGCTGGTGATCGACACCGGCCGACCGATCGTCCAGGTGGCGAAGGAGATCGGGGTCGGGGAGGCGCTGCTGGGCCGGTGGGTGGCCCAGGTGCGGGCTCGAGACGATGATCCACCGCCCGCGTTGGATGTCGATGAACGGGCCGAGCTGGAACGGCTCCGGGTCGAGAACGCTGAGCTGCGGATGGACCGGGAGTTCCTGAAAAAAGCCACGGCCTTCTTCGTGACCGAGAATCAGACCCGGTGAGCAGCTACCGGCTGATGGATGCGGAGAAGGCCGCCCCCGACAAGGCGACTTCCGATAAGGCGACTTCTGAGAAGGCCGGCTCCGAGGAGCCCGGCTTCGAGATCGCCCGGATGGCGAGTCTGTTGCAGGTGTCGCGGTCCGGCTACTACGCCTGGCGGCGGCGGGAGCAGGCCGGGCCGACACCCCGCCAGCAGCGGCGGACGACGCTGATCGACAAGATCACCACGTTCCACGCGGATTCCGACCACGTGTACGGGTCGCCGCGGATCCTGGCCGGTCTGCGTGACGACGGGGAGACCGTGTCCCGTAAGACGGTGGCGAAACTGATGCGCAGCAACGGAATCGTGGGGATCAGCCCGCGGGGTTGGACCCCGGTCACCACCTGGCCCGACCTCGCCGCCCGGCCCCTGCCGGACCTGGTCGGGCGCCGCTTCGACCAAGGAGAGCTGAACAAGGTGTGGACCAGCGACATCACCTATCTGGCCACCGGGGAGGGCTGGCTTTACCTGTGCGCGGTCCGTGACGGCTGCTCCCGGCGGGTGCTGGGCTGGTCGGTTCAAGATCATCTTCGGGCCGACCTGGTCGATCAGGCTCTCACCATGGCCGTTGTGCTCCGCGGCAGCCTGCCCGCCAAGGTCGTCTTTCACGCCGACCGCGGCACCCAGTACACCTCCAGCCAGATCGCCGACCTGTGCGCCGGCCTCGGTCTGCTGCAATCGGTCGGCCGGACCGGGGTCTGCTGGGACAACGCACCCGCCGAATCGTTCTGGTCGACCCTCAAAACCGAGTTCTACAACCGGCACTACTGGCCGACCAAGGCCGACGCCCGACTGGCCGTCGGCCGCTGGCTGGAAGAGCGCTACAACCGGAAACGGCGGCACTCCGCCATCGGCATGATGACCCCCGTCCAGTTCGAACACCATCAACAGACGGCTACCCTGGCCGCCTGATTGCGTGTCCACCAGATGGGGTCATCCCCAGAAGCCGATCGCGGACACGGCGGGTCCGTGGGTGCCGAGAGTGCGGGTCTTCATGGTGTGTGCTCCTTGTCCGGTTGGGGTGTCGAGGCGGTGCTGGTGGTACGGGCAGCGATGCCGATGACGGCGAGGCCGACCAAGGTGACGGCGGCGAGGTGAGGAAAATGCCGCGTTGCCCGAGCGTGCTGAGCGAGCCGACGGCGATGATGGGCCCGGACACGATGGCGCCGAGGCGGCGGGTGTTGGTGAACAGGCCGGTGGCCAGTCCGGGTCGGGGGATCATTTGCTGGAACAGGGTCAGGCCTACTCCGCCGATGCCGGCGAAGCACCAGGCGTTCAGGGGCTGCAGCGCGATCAGGGCCACTGGTCCGGTGACGAAGGCTAGGCCGAGGTAGTACCCGATGCCGGCGAGGCATCCGGTGGCGATCAGGCCGAGGCTGGAGAACCGTTCGGTGAGTCGTCCGATGAAGATCAGGGCGGGCACTTCGAGCGCGGCCGCGACAGCGAGCGCGATACCCGGCCCACAGCACATCCAGCTGAACGGTCTGCGTGACGTAGACGGTCAAGATCGTCATGCCGGTGGCGTTGGTGGCTTGCAGGAGAACGAACGCGGCGGTGATCAGCACGATCCCGACTCGTCCGACGGCCGGATCCTCGCGGGTCGCTGCGGGCGTGGGCTGCGTGCCGGCGGCGTGGGCGGCTCGGCGCTGGTTGATCATGATGCTGGTGGTGACGATGTGAGGATGGCGACCGCGGCGAGGGCCAGCAGGATGGCGCGTTCGCCTAACAGGCCGATGATGAGGGTGGCGAGCGGCGGCCCGGCGACCCAGGCGACGGAGACGATGGCTCGGGTGTTGACGATGTCTGCCGGTCGGGCCCCGGAGTGGCGGAGGTGGGCGAACAGCAGCGAGCTGCCGACGCCGGCGGGGCCGCCGATCACGACCAGGGCGATGGTGGCCAGCGGCAGGGTCGTGACGGCGGCGAGGACGCCGGCCAGGGCCAGGGTCAAGACACCGCAGGCCAGCATGGGGCCGAGGTAGTCGCGTTTCCGATCGGCGTAGGCGGGCACGACGAGGGAGGCGATGAAGCCGCTGGCGTTGTAGATGCCGAGGACCCAGCCGACCTCGGTGGTGCTGGCTCCGTAGAGGTTGACCAGGATCAACGCCAGCGCGGGGCTGAGGAAGGCCATCTGCAGCCCCCACAGCAACGCTGAGGACGGCACCAGCAGCCGCTGGGCGGCTGGGGGCTGCGTGGTGGGTGGAGAGGTGGAGAGGTTCAAGATCAGCCGGGCTGCGCGGTCGGGCGGAGCAGGATCTCGTTGAGGGTCATCCGGCGTGGCCGGGTGACGGCGAACGCGATGACGTCGGCGACGTCGTCGGCGGTGATGGCCAGCTGGGCGTAGAACTGCTCGGTGCTCTGCTTTCATGTCGGGGTCGGTGATGTGGTCGGTCAGCTCGGTCGCCACGGCACCGGGTTCGATGACGGTGACCCGGATGTCGGGCTGCAGCTCTTGGCGCAGCGCCTCCGACCAGCCGTTCATGCCCCATTTGGTGGCGGCGTAGGCGGCGTTGCCGGCGCGGGCGGTGCGGCCGGCGACGGAGGAGATGTTGACCAGGTCGCCGCCGCCGTCGCGGAGCTGAGTCGGCAGGAACACCTCGGTGGCGGTCATGGCGCCGAGCAGGTTGACCTCGACCATCCGGCGGGCCTCGTCGCGTTGCTCGGAGCCGAACGGGCCGAGCAGCATCACGCCGGCGTTGTTGACCAGCACGTCGGCGCCGCCCAGCTCGCGCCTGCACCTGCTCGGCGGCGGCGACCAGGGCGTCGCGGTCGGTGACGTCGGCGGCGATCGCGACCGCGCGCGTCGCCGAGCTCGTCGGCCAGCTGCTGCAGCCGGTCGGCGCGCCGGGCCAGCAGCGCCACCCGGTAGCCGTGGCGGGTGAGGGCGCGGGCGGTGGCGGCGCCGATGCCGGACGAGGCGCCGGTGATGACGGCAACTAGTGGGCTGTCGTGGTCGGACATGTGGGTTCTCCTTCGCTAGTGTCGCGCTAGGTAAGTAACGTTACCTCGTGGGATCATGAGGTATGTCGTTAACTGTGGGTGTGGAGGTATCCCCTCGAGACCGGGAGTTGCTGACGTCGTGGACCCGGTCGCCGTCGCTGCGGGCGGGTCTGGCGCAGCGGGCGCGGGTGGTGTCTGCTGGCCGCTGACGGTGTCGGAACGACTGAGATCGTGCGTCGGGTCGGGCTGAGCAAGCCGGCGGTGATCGGCTGGAAACGGCGGTATGCCGCTGAAGGTCTGAGCGGGCTGGAGGATCGGGCCAAGCCGGGCCGGCCGCACGATCGACCAGGTCGAGATCGTGCTGGCGACGTTGGAGCCGCCACCGGAGACGCTGGGGGTGACGCACTGGTCGAGCCGGCTGCTGGCCAAGCATCTGGGGGTCAGCGACTTCACCGTCTCCACGACCTGGAAGAAGTGGGGCCTGCAGCCCTGGCGGGTCGAGACGTTCAAGTTCTCCACCGATCCGGAGCTGGAAGCCAAGATCCGCGACGTCGTCGGGCTGTATCTCAAGCCGCCGGACAAGGCCATCGTGCTTTGTGTGGACGAGAAGTCCCAGGTGCAGGCGTTGGACCGGACCGCGCCGGTGCTGCCGCTGCGACCCGGAATCCCGGAGAAGCAGACCCACGACTACATCCGGCACGGCACCACCACCTTGTTCGCCGCGTTGGAGGTCGCCACCGGCAAGGTGACCGACGCCTGCTATCCCCGGCACCGCAACGAGGAGTTCCTCCGCTTCCTCAAGCAGGTCGCCAAGGCCTACCCGCGCAAGAAACTGCACATCGTCTGCGACAACTACGCCACCCACAAGCACCCGAACGTGAAGGCCTGGCTGGCCAAGAACCCCCGCATCACCCTGCACTTCACCCCGACCTCGGGATCCTGGCTGAACATGGTCGAGATCTTCTTCGGGATCATCACCCGCCAAGCCATCCGCCGCGGCACCTTCACCTCAGTCAAAGACCTCATCGCCGCGATCGGCATCTTCATCGACGGCTGGAACGACCGCTGCGAGCCCTTCGTCTGGACCAAGACCGCCGACCAGATCATCCCCAGCGCCACCCGAAGTAAAGACACTTCCAAAGCGGGACACTAGGGCGCAGACGGGTGCAGGGTGGGCGGCTAGTCGGCGAAGGCGGTCTTGGCGACCGCGATCGCGGCCATCGCCCTTGGCCAGCCGGCGTAGAACGCGAGATGGGTGATCGCCTCCTTCAGTTCGGTCTCGGTCACCCCGTTGTCCTTGGCCGCCGAGGTGATAGCGAGCTGCTCGGTGTTGCCGCTGGCGACCAGGGCGGCCACGGTGACCAGGCTCCGGTCACGCGTGGAGCTCGGATCGTTTCCAGACGTCACCGAACAGCACGTCGTCGGTGTAGCCGACCAGCCCGGGGGCGAAATCACCGAACATGCGCTGGGCACGGACGGTTCGGGGTGGTCATGTGATGGACTCCTAGGTTCTCAGCGGTGTTGGGGAAAGTGTTACGGCGCAATGAACGTCGACTCAGTGTTCGACGAGGGCCAGTGGTGCTCGCTGTAACGGTCGCCGGCCACGCCGACCCGGGCGGACGGGCTGTCGAGTCTCGACATCTCGTCGGCGGTCAACGTCGACGGTGGTGGCGGCGGCGTTCTCCCGGACCCGTTCGATCCGGCGGGTCCGGGAATCGGCACGATGCAGGGCGACTTCGCCAGCAGCCACGCCAGCGCGACCTGCCCGGGGGTGGCTGCATGCGGCCGGCGATGCTCGGTGACGTAGGTCCACGATCGCCTGGTTGGCGTCGAGCGCTTCGGCGGTGAACCGGGGAATCGGCTGCGGACGTCCTTGGCGGCGAATGCGCTGCCCGGCTCGACGGTGCCGGTGAGAAATCCCTGCCCGAGCGGGCTGACCACGGCACGAACCCGATGCCGAGTTCGGCGCAGGTGGGCAGTACCTCGGCCTCGGGATCCCGGGCCCAGATCGAGTACTCGCTCTGCACCGCGGCGACCGGGTGCACGGCGTGTGCCCGGCGGATGGTTCCGGCGCCGGCCTCCGACAGTCCGAAGTGGCGGACCTTTCCGGCGTCGACGAGGTCCTTCACAGCGCCGGCGACGTCCTCGATCGGCACCTTCGGGTCGACGCGGTGCTGGTAGAGCAGGTCGATGCTGTCGGTCCGCAGCCGTTGCAAGGAGGCGTCGACGGCCCGCTTGATGTTGCTCCGGGCGGCTGTCCAGCCCGATCCGACTTGCCGCCGTCGTAGCCAACCCGAATTTGGTGGCGATGACCACCTGGTCGCGGATCGGCGCCAGCGCCTCGCCGACCAGCGACTCGTTGGTGAAGGGCCCGTACACCTCGGCGGTGTCGAAGAACGTGACACCCAGGTCGTGGGCGCCGCGGATGACGCCGACCCCGTTCGTCGGTGTCGACGGGGTCGCCGTAGTTGGTGCTCAGGCCCATGCAGCCCAGCCCGATGGCAGAGACCTCCAGGCGCTCCGAGGGTCGCTTGTCCATGATGAGTTCCTTTCGTGCAGCGCGTCCCGGTTCTTGTCGGTTGTGCTGGCGATCAGCGGGTGGTGAGCCCGGCCGGCTTGGAGCCAGGCCTCGACGTCGGCGCGGTGCTGGGCGACCTCCTCGCCTCGGACGGCGAGGCCGGGGCCGATCCGGCGCCGGGGCACGCGGCGGCGTAGACGCGCTCGGTGCTGCCGAGGCCGCTGACGGCGTAGGTGACGAACGGGTGCACCGTCTTGCCGGTGAAGTCGTAGGCTGTCGGCGAACGTCGTCATGATCATCGGCGGCCGCACGTTCCAGATCGGGCTGCCCAGCAGCACGGTGTCGTAGCCGTCGATCGAGGCCAGCGGGTTCGCGATCGCCGGGCGGGCGTCGGCGTCCTGCTCGGTGACGTTGCGGGCCACGGTCGCGTCGTAGCCGTCGGGGTAGGGGTCGGCGGCTTCGATCCGGTAGCACGTCGCAGTCGATCAGCTCGGCGATCATCCGGGCCAGCACCTCGGTGTTGCCGACCTCGAGGTCCCGGCGGCCGCCGTAGTAGTAGTTCTCCCCGGCCCGGGAGAAGTAGGCCAGCAGCGTTCCGGCCGACGCACCGGCGCGTCACGGACCTCCGTCGGCGTTGAGGTCGGCGAGCTCGTGCGGGCGGGCTCGCGGTGCCGGGGTCGGTGTCGGGCGCGCAGCCCGCCACGCAGCGGCAGCCGCCGAGCAGCAGCACCCGGTGCAGAGGGTCCGGCGGCTCGAGCCGGCGGATGCGGCCATGTCCGAGGCGAGCTGCTGACGATGCGGCTCAGTCCTCGGGGATGGGGCGGCCGAAGCTCTCCAGGGTGATGGCCTCGGGCTCGGGCCCGCCGCGGCTGCCGGTGTCGAGGGCGTCGATCGCGGCCAGCTCGTCGGCGGTGAGCTCGAAGTCGAAGACGTCGATGTTCTCCGCGATCCGGTGCGGCTTGGTCGACTTCGGGATCACCGAGCGGCCCTGCTGGATGCCCCAGCGCAGCATCACCTGCGCCGGGCGTCTTGCCGTGCGCCTCGGCGATCTCGCCGATGACCGGGTCCTGCAGGGTGCTGGTGTGCTGGCCGTCGCGGTAGAAGGTGATGCCGCCGATCGGCGACCAGGCCTGGGTGAGGATGCCGTGCTCGGCGCCGAAGGCCTGCACCTCGCGCTGCTGGAAGTAGGGGTGGACCTCGATCTGGTTGACCGCCGGCACCACCGTCGCGCCTCGAGCAGCCGGGTCAGGTGGTCGACCATGAAGTTGCTGACCCCGATCGCGCGGACCTTGCCGTCGGCCAGCAGCTTCTCCAGCGCCCGGTAGGCGTCCAGCGTCTTGTCGAACTCCGACGGCAGCGCCTGGTGCAGGATCAGCAGGTCGATCTGGTCGACGCCGAGCTTGCGGGCGGACTTCTCGAAGCCGTGCAGGGTCTCGTCGTAGCCGTAGTCGCTGATCCAGATCTTGGTCTCGACGAACACCTCGGACCGGTCGAGGCCCGGAGGCGGCGATCGCCTCGCCGACCTGGCGCTCGTTGCCGTAGGCGGCGGCGGTGTCGATGTGGCGGTAGCCGGCCTCGCAGGGCGGCGGTGACGGCGTCGCGGGTCTCATCCGGCGGGGTCTGGAAGACCCCCAGGCCGAGGGCGGGCAGGGTGACGCCGTTGTTCAGCGTCAGGGTGGACACGTCAGGCATGGTGATCTCGTTTCTCTCGGCGGCCGCCGAGGTCGGTGAGGACAGAGGTGGATGGTCAGCGCAGTGGCAGGCGGGTCGGGCGGGGATGGCGCGGCGGTCGTGTCGGGTGGCGGTGTGCGGGGTGGCGGCCCAGGCCGGCGAGCAGCTGCAGCTGATCCTCGGCCTGGGAGCCGACGTCGGCGGTGTAGGCGATCAGGACCAGGTCGTCGCCGGGCAGCTCCAGCGCGTTGCCGGTCAGCTCGATCTCGCCGACGACCCGGTTGTGGAGCCGTTTCCGGGCGGTCCGGTGCAGCCGCACATTCTGTCGGGCCCAGCGGGCGACGAACTCGTCGCTGCGGGTCGACAACTCCCCGATCAGGTCACTCAAGCGCCTTGTCCCGGGGGTCGCGGCCGGCCTGGACCCGCAACGCCCCGACCAGGTCGTCGGCCACGGAATCCCAGTCGAGGTAGAAGCCGCGGGAGTGCGGATCCAGGAACAGGTAGCGGGCCAGATTCACCGGCAACCGGTCAGCGTCGAGCGACCCCCCGTACAGGGCCCGGCACAGCTGGTTGGCGGCCACGATGTCCATCCGTGACGTCCGCACGTACGCCGGGATCGTGGTCAGGCCGGCCAGGATCGAGGTCACCGCCGCGCGCGGCGCGCTGCCGGCTTGGCCGCGGGGCGCCGGGGCGTCGACGGCCGGTGTGCGGGCCAGGTCGAACAGGTGCTGACGCTCGGCGTCGTCGAGCTGCAGGGCGCGGGCCACCGCCTCCAACACCGACTCCGACGCCCCCGCCAGGTTGCCGCGTTCCAGCCGGCCGTAGTAGTCGACGCTCAGCCCGGCGAGCAGCGCGACCTCCTCCCGTCGCAGACCCGGCACCCGGCGCTGGCCGCCGTAGGACGGCAGGCCCGCCTGCTCGGGGCTGAGCCGGGCCCGGCGGCTGACCAGGAACTCCTGGACGTCTTTGCGGTGATCCACGATCCACGACGCTAGAGGCCAGTTCCGGGAGTAACCAGGACCTGTCAGTACATGGCTCCACAGGTCCTGTCGCGCGCCTACCGAAGGTGGTTCACCAGCGAATCTCACCCCTCTGTCCGTCTACGGCGACGGGCCGACGGCACTCGTCACCGCAGAACGACCCCCTTGCGGCGCAGCACCCTGTCCGGCTCTATTCGAACGCGCGCGGCCGCTCGAACCTGACGCATCGCGGCGACACCGGCCTGGGGCGGAGCTGTCGCCGGTCCTCGGCCCGGCGATCACGTTGGCGGACCCGAACAAGGTGGCCGTCGCGATCGCCACCAATCAGGTTCCGGCTTCACACAGGACTAACCAAGCGCTTCAGAATCGGGTGCCGTGCGCAGGGTTCCAGGTGTCCACTGCTGTACTTTGCTGCTGTACAGGTCCTCAGATTGGGTGCGGTCGGACTCGGAAAGTGGCTCTGACCAGGCCTTTGAGGGTGGGCGATACTGGGTTCGAACCAGTGACCTCTTCGGTGTGAACGAAGCGCGCTACCACTGCGCCAATCGCCCCAGGCCCTCGCGGGCGACGCCCACCATATCCCATGCAAGACGGCCGGCCGAATTCGCGCGTTGACTCATCCAAGATGCCCGCGTAGGTCGTGTCGTTGACTCATCTGAATTTGCCCGCGTGGATGGATCACTCGTGGATGGAGTTGACGTTGGCGCAGCGGAAGGCGATCACGAAGGCGCAGCTGGCGAAGTGGCCGAAGGCGACGCGGGCGGAGAAGGGCGCGATCTTGGACGCGGTGTGCGCGGTGACGGGCTGGCATCGTGACCATGCCCGCAAGGCGATCCGGACCGGCGCTGGCCGGCAGGCGTGCGGCGGCCAGCGCCGCGGAAGCCGCGGAGCCGGTGCGGCTCTACGACGACGCCGCGGTGGAGCTGCTGACCCGCTGCTGGGCGGCGCTGGACGGCCCGACCGGGAAGCGGCTGCGGCCGGCGCTGCCGGAGCTGCTCGCCAACCTGTCGCGCCACGGCCACCTGGCCGGGATCGACACCGGCCGTCGTCGACCAGGTGCTGGCGATGTCGGCGGCCACGATCGACCGCCGGCTCGCCGCGGCCCGGGCCGGGCTGGTGGCCCGGAAGCCGATCAGCCACACCCGGCCCGGGTCGATGCTGAAGTCGTCGATCCCGATGAAGACCTGGCGCGAGTGGGACGACACCGTGCCCGGGTTCGTGCAGATCGACCTGGTCGGCCACGAGGGCGGCGACAACAACGGCGCGTTCTTCTCCACCCTCGACGCCACCGACATCGCCACCGGCTGGACCGAGGCGGTCACCGTGCGGTCCAAAGGCGAGACGGATCGTCGCCGCCGGGCTGGAGGAGCTGCGGCTGCGGTTCCCGTTCCACCTCGCCGGGATCCACTCCGACAACGGCAGCGAGTTCATCAACCACCACCTCGCCCGCTGGTGCAGCACCCGCCAGATCACCTTCACCCGCGGCCGGGCCAGCCACAAGAACGACCAAGCCCACGTCGAGCAGAAGAACTGGTCCGTGGTGCGCCGCAGCGTCGGCTACTTCCGCTACGACACCCGCCGCGAACTCGACCTGCTCAACCAGCTGTGGCCGCTGGCATCGCTGCAGGTGAACCTGTTCCTGCCCCAACAGAAGCTGCTCACCAAGACCCGCACCGGCGCCGATCGTCCGCAAGACCTACGACACCGCCGACCACCCCGCTGCGACCGGCTGCTCGACCGACCACCCCGACCTGGTCGACCCCCACGACCGGCAACACCTCGCGAGACCCTCCTGCACGCCACCGACCTGATCGCCCTGCGCCACCAGATCGCCGACATCCAAGGCAACCTCATCGAACTCGCCCGCCGCCGCGGCATCGTCCAACGACGCAGCCAAGACCAACGCCGCCTACCTCAGCCGCCGCAAAACTCAACCCACCCACGCGGGCAAAACCAGATGAGTCAACGACCCACACCAAGCGGGCATCTTGACATGAGTCAACAGGATTCGATGATCCGTGCGGACGCGAGCCCGGATCACGGGTCCAGCAGGTCGCCGGAGCGCTCGGTGAAGATCTTCGCCACCAGGGCCGTCTGTGGGCCGGGAGCCTGGTACGCGGCGTCGTCCCAGTGGGCCACCGCCTGCACGTCGCGGAGCGAGGAGGTCACGAACAGCTCGTCCGCCCGCCGGGCCTCGGCCATGGTGAGGTCGCGCTCGACCACCGGGCACCAGTCCAGCAGCAGCTCGCGGGTGATGCCCGCCAGCGGCCCGGCCGCCAGCGGTGGCGTGACGATCTCGGAGCCGAAGACGCAGAAGATGTTGCTGCCGGTGCCCTCGCAGAGGCGGCCGGCGGTGTTGGCGAAAATCGCCTCGGTCCCGCCCCGCTCGGTCGCGTAGGCCAGCGCCCGGACGTTCTCCGCGTACGAGGTGGACTTCACCCCGGCCAGGGCGCCGTGCTCGTTCCGGGTCCACGGTGCGGTGACGAGCCGGCCCAGCGGGTCCGGCGGCGTCGTCGCCTGCGCGGCGACCACCAGCGTGGGGGCCCGAACGCGTGATGCGAGCCGAGCGGGCCTGGCCCGCCGGTGTAGGTGACCCGGACCTTCCCAAAGGCCCAGCCGGCGTCTTCGGTGACCGCTGCGATGGCGGCGCGGACCACGTTCACGTCGGGAGCCGGCAGGCCCAGGGCGCGGGCCGACCGCTGCAGCCGCCGCAGGTGCCGGCTGACCGCGAACGGCCCAGCCGGTGTCACCTTCAGCGCCTCGAAGACGCCGTCGCCGACGACCAGACCGTGGTCGGTCACCGCCAGCCGGGCCTCCGTCGGGTCGGCGTACAGCTCGCCGTTCAGCCACACGCGCAGTGATCCGGCGCCCGGTCGGGCGGACCCCGCCCGGTCGCGCGGCGGCGTGGCGACGTGGCTCGGCATGGCCCCAGCCTAGGTGGCGTGGCGGCCGGGGAACGGACCCGGCAGCCGACCCCGACCCGCCGGATCAGCCGTTTGGACTCCCGCCTCGGGCTCGGCTAAGGTTTCTCTTCGCATCACAGCCGGGTTTGCTGGTCGCTCGGGTGTTGCACGCGGACGTGGCTCAGTTGGTAGAGCATCACCTTGCCAAGGTGAGGGTCGCGGGTTCGAATCCCGTCGTCCGCTCGGAGCGAGTCTCGCCCAGTCCCGATCGGGGAGAGCAGTGCTCACCCAGTCCGTCTGGTCGGAGCGCGAGCTCTGCTGGGTGGAGTGGCCGAGAGGCGAGGCAACGGACTGCAAATCCGTGTACACGGGTTCAAATCCCGTCTCCACCTCGGGCGATTGGCGCAGCGGTAGCGCGCTTCCCTGACACGGAAGAGGTCACTGGTTCGAACCCAGTATCGCCCACCAGCATCATGCCTGGCCCGACCCAGTTTTCCACTGTTGTCGTCGACGCGGGCGCAAGCGCACTCCGCGGGAACCGGCCCATTTCCTTGGAGTCCAACTTCTCCGTCACGTTGTGCCCGCTTGCCCGCCGAGGTGCGAGATCTCCTCGATCCGGCCTCTGGATCGACGGCAGCGGCACGAGGCTGCGCTATCTGGGTACCGTCACCGTTCGGCCGATCGGCACGCTGTTGAGGGCGTAGCCGTACGCCGCGTCCCCGATCCGGGGCATCCCGTCCCTGTCGAGCAGGAGCAGGATGTCGGGCCCGATCGGCGCGAAGGCCCGCAGGTGGTCGGGCGCGCCGCTGTCGAACCGATAGAGCGTCGCGTCCGGATCCAGGCCGGTGCCCTTGGCCATGGTCCAGGTTCCCTCGCGGGTCTCGCGGTCGTCGCTGACACCGACTCGGATGATCGAGATCACGTAGCGGGTCGGGTCCCCGGCCGTGTTGCGATAGAGCACGACACCGAGCTTGATCCGCTGACAGGTGTCGACCGGGACGGGGTCGAGCGCACAGGGGACGTGACCCTCGAAGTCTGCTACCGCCACATCGCCGTCGGGGTTCACCACCGGATACCACGGCCCGAGAACCTCGGCAGGCTTGGACTGTGCCGCGACGATGATCATCGCGATGACGATCGCGCTGATGAGACCGACAAGCGCCGCAGCGACCTTCAATCTCCTGCGCGTTGCCGCCCCTGGCCGAACGACGGGCACCGACTCAGCCTACTCGGGCAGAAGACCCTGACCCGCAGCCTCGCGATGCCCCGAGCGGCACGCGCTGGGACACGCCTCTTCGTGCACCTTCTCGGCGCGTGTCGCCGATGCGCTGGCGTCCGTCGCTGCCGTGCGCCTGCTCCGACTCGCGTGGTCACTCCGCGTCGTCGGTGTCCTTCGGTCGTGCGGCCGGGGCCAGCGGGGCCTTCTGCTTGGATGCCTCCAGCTCGGTGCTGGTCGCGCCCAGCAGGGCCCGGAGGGTCTGCAGCACGGTGTCGGTGAAGAGACCGGCCAGCCCGCCCGCGACGACCGGGACGACGGCGGTGGGACCCGACTCCAGGTTGGTGACCAGGCCGGAGTACACCGCCGCCACGAACAGGACCGCCAGCAGCGCCGCGGCGAACGGGCGCAGGATGTACCACCAGGTGTAGGTGGCCTCGAACGTCGACTGCCCGACCCGGGAGCTGAACACGGTGATCGTGTGGACCAGGCTGCCGGCGACCCCGCCGAGCGCGCCGACCACCAGCACCCCCCAGGTCACCGTGGCGTCCGCGCCCAGCGGCCAACAGGCGATCAGACCCACCAGCACCACGATCCCCAGCCCCAGCTGCCAGCAGCCGACGAGTCGCCGTCCCCGCGACCGGATCCGGTCCTCGTCCGCGCGCTCGGTGCCCTCAGCGCGCCGGGGCGGCCGGTGCCCGTTGCCGGCGGACGGACCCGGCCGGCGGTTCGCGATGTCCGAGAGTGGCGTGGTCATGGCTGGTCCTTAGCGACGAAGTCTCGCTGAGACGAGCGTCGACCCGGCGATCAGATACCGCCGCCGGACAGTCCCGTCGGCTCAGGAGCCGGCGCACTCGAACCCGCGGCTGATGCTGCCGGCCAGCCAGCCGGCCACCACACGTCGTCCCGCGCCAGCCGGTACCGGGTGTAGGTCGACTTCCTCTCCACCGTGAGCAGGTAGCCCGCGGCGTCGGCCCGGTCCCGCCCGGCCTCCGGTCCGCCTGCCGTCGCAGGCCGCTCGCGCCTGGTCGCAGACTCGGTCCTGCACGGCGAAGGACGGGACAGCGTGGCGACCACCAGGACGACGGCCACCCCCACGTACAAGAGTCGGACCACACCCGCCGGCAGGTCACCGAGCCGGGTCGATCCGCGGTAGTCGCCGTCGGAGCTGCGGCGGACGAGACTGAAGTTCCGGAACCACTCCGGCTTGGTCGCGACCAGCAGGCAGTAGCCGGCCAGCAGCAGGCCGACGACCAGGACCACGTACTCGATCCAGGGCTCCCCGTCGCGGGTGGACCGTCGATGCTGATCAGTATTGAGTCCGTGGGCGTCCCCGCGCCGGCGCAATCGTCATCGAGGCGGTCCGCTTCCGCGGTCTACGCTTACCCGGGGCCGCGCGCGTCGTGCGCCGTCCCGCACTCGGAAGGAGTGGACCGTGTCCAGCATGTCGATCACCTTCGCCCATGGGGCCGCTGACGGCGCCCGGCAGCCGCAGGTGATGGACACCACCACCACCGGGTTGGACCTGTACGGCGACGCACGTTCGGAAGGAGTGGACCGTGTCCAGCATGTCGATCACCTTCGCCCAGGGGGCCGCTGACGGCGCCCGTCAGCAGCAGGTGAGGGACACGACCACCACCGGGTTGGACCTGTACGGCGACGAGAAGACGGTAGTGGCCGTCCGGGTGAACGGCGAGGTCCGTGACCTGCACCTGCCGCTCGGCCCCGGTACGGGTCCGGCGGGCGACGGGTCCGTCGAGGTGGCGCCGGTGACGATCGACTCCGACGAGGGCCTGGCCATCCTGCGACACTCCGCGGCCCACGTCCTCGCCCAGGCCGTGCAGGCCGCGCACGCCGACGCCCGGCTCGGCATCGGCCCGCCGATCACCGACGGCTTCTATTACGACTTCGACGTGGCCGCTCCGTTCACCCCCGAGGACCTCAAGGACCTCGAGAAGCGGATGCAGCGGATCGTCAAGGAGCGGCAGCGCTTCCGCCGTCGCGCGGTCTCCGACGCGGAGGCCCGGGCCGAGCTGGCCGCCGAGCCGTACAAGCTGGAGCTGATCGCCGACAAGGGCGGCGCCGGCTCCGAGGACGGCGCCAGCGCGGAGGTCGGCGCCGGGCAGCTGACCATCTACGACAACCTGCGCCGCGACGACTCGGTCGCCTGGAAGGACCTGTGCCGCGGCCCACACGTGCCGCACACGGGTTACATCCCCGCTTTCGCCCTGACCCGCGTCTCCGCCGCCTACTGGCGCGGAGACCAGGCCAACCCGCAGCTGCAGCGGGTGTACGGCACGGCCTGGCCGAGCCGCGAGGAGCTGAAGGCGTACCAGACCCGGCAGCAGGAGGCCGCCCAGCGCGACCACCGCAAGCTGGGCCGGGAGCTCGACCTGTTCTCCTTCCCCGACGAGATCGGCTCCGGGCTGGCCCTGTTCCACCCCAAGGGCGGGATCCTGCGCAAGGTGATGGAGGACCACTCCCGGCAGCGGCACCTCGACGCCGGGTACGAGTTCGTCAACACCCCGCACATCACCAAGGCGGAGCTGTTCGAGATCTCCGGCCACCTCGGCTTCTACGCCGACGGCATGTTCCCGCCGATGCACCTCGACGAGGAGCGGCACCCCGACGGAACGCTCAAGCGGCAGGGCCAGGACTACTACCTGAAGCCGATGAACTGTCCCATGCACTGCCTGATCTTCCGGGCCCGCGGGCGGTCCTACCGGGAGCTGCCGCTGCGGCTCTTCGAGTTCGGCGGCGTCTACCGGTACGAGATGTCCGGGGTCATCCACGGCCTGACCCGGGTGCGGGGGATGACGCAGGACGACGCGCACATCTACTGCACCGAGGAGCAGATGCAGGACGAGCTGATCTCGTTGCTGCGCTTCGTCCTCGACCTGCTCGCCGACTACGGGCTGGACGACTTCTACCTCGAGCTGTCCACCCGTGACCCGGAGAAGTCGATCGGGTCCGACGCCGAGTGGGAGCGGGCCACCGACGCGCTCCGCGCGGCCGCCGACGCCTCCGGCCTGGACCTGGTGCTGGATCCCGGCGGGGCGGCGTTCTACGCGCCCAAGATCAGCGTCCAGGCCCGCGACGCCATCGGTCGCACCTGGCAGCTGTCGACCATCCAGGTGGACCTGATGCTGCCCGAGCGGTTCGGGCTGGAGGTCACCGGCTCCGACGGCAGCAAGCGGCGACCGGTGATGATCCACCGCGCGCTGTTCGGCTCGATCGAGCGGTTCATCGGCGTGCTGGTCGAGCACTACGCCGGGGCGTTCCCGCCCTGGCTGGCCCCGGTGCAGGTCATCGGCGTACCGGTCGCGGCCGACTACGTGCCGTACCTGACGGAGGTCGCGGACCGGCTGCGGGCGGCCGGGGTGAGGGTCGAGGTGGACACCTCCGACGACCGGATGCAGAAGAAGATCCGCAACGCCGAGCTGACCAAGGTGCCCTACGTGCTGATCGCCGGGGGTGAGGACGCCGCCGCCGGAGCGGTCTCGTTCCGCTACCGCGACCGGTCGCAGAAGAACGGGGTCCCGGTCGACCAGGCCGTGGCTGAGATCCTGGACGCCGTGCAGCGCCGGATCCAGGTCTGAGGGCAACCCGGCGGCCCTGGACCCGCCGCGCAGTCGCTGCGACCCCGGACGGTGGGGCCGCCGTTTGAGACGATCCACGCACGGCAGGGAAGATGGAGTGATGGACGAGACGCTGGACCCGGTGACCCACCCCGGGGTGCCGGACGGGTTCCAGCGGCTGTGGACCCCGCACCGGATGGTCTACATCTCGGGGGAGAGCAAGCCGGCCACCTCCGCCGTCGAGGAGTGCCCGTTCTGCACCATCCCGGCCCGCAGCGATCGCGACGGGCTGATCGTGCACCGCGGGACCGAGGCGTACGTGGTGCTGAACCTGTACCCGTACTCGCCCGGGCACCTGCTCGTCTGCCCGTACCGGCACGTGGCCGACTATCCGGACCTGACCCCGAGCGAGACCACGGAGGTGGCCGAGCTCAGCCAGCGGGCCATGCGGGTGCTGCGGTCGGCCAGCGGCCCCCACGGGTTCAACCTCGGGATCAACCAGGGCACCGTGGCCGGCGCCGGCATCGCCGCGCACCTCCACCAGCACGTCGTGCCCCGCTGGGGCGGCGACGCCAACTTCCTCCCCGTCATCGGCCAGACCAAGGCGCTGCCCCAGCTGCTGGGCCAGACCTGGGAGGTCGTCCACCGGGCCTGGGGTGAGCTCGGCTGATGCTGGAACGCTTCCGCGACGCCGCGGCCCGCGCCATCGGCCCGCTGGCCCGCTGGCTCAACCTCCGCGGTGTGTCCCCCGACGTGGTCACCGCGCTCGGCACCCTCGGCGTGGTGGTGGCGGCCCTGGTCTGCTTCCCCGCCGGCTGGCTCTGGCCGGGGGCGCTGGTGGTCACCGTGTTCTGCTTGGCCGACATGCTCGACGGTCAGATGGCCAAGCTCAGCGGGACCAGCTCGAGCTGGGGCGCCTTCCTGGACTCGACGCTGGACCGGTTGGGCGACGCGGCCGTCTTCGGCGGGATCCTGCTGTTCTTCGCCTACGAGCGCTCCGAGCCGGTGTGGGCGGCGGTGTCGCTGGCCGCCTTGGTGCTGGGCCAGCTCACCTCCTACGTCCGGGCCCGGGCCGAGAGCCTCGGCTATCGGGCCGACGGCGGGCTGGCCGCCCGCGCCGACCGGCTGCTGATCGTGCTGTTCGGCGCCGCCCTGGCCGGGCTCGGGGTGCCGTACGTGCTGGAGGCGGCGATGACCTTCCTGGCCGTGGCCGGGGTCGTCACGGTCGCCCAGCGCACCCGGCACGTGTACCGACAGGCCAAGGTCCGCGATGTCGAGGCTGCGTGACGCGGCGGTCCGAGCCGTCTACCGCCTCGGCTGGGCCGGTGCCGGCCGGTTGCCGCGGCCCTTCGCCCGGCTCGTGATCGCCGTCGGCAGCCGGTTTGCCCTGTGGCGCGGCGGCCGGCACGTCGAGACGCTCCGCAGCAACCTGTCCGTGGCCTCGGGGACGCCGGCCACGCCCGGCCTGGTGCGGGCGGCGCTGGCGTCGTACCTGCGCACCTTCTACGAGGTGCTGGCCCTGCCGCACTGGCCGGCCGAGCGGGTGGCCGGATCGGTGGTGATCGAGAACGCGGCGGCGCTGCAGGCGGCGGTGACGGGTCCGGGCGCGGTGGTGGCCCTGCCGCACAGCGGGAACTGGGACCTGGCCGGCGCCTGGGCCTGCACCTCCGGGATGCCGGTCAGCACTGTCGCCGAGCGGCTCAGCGACGCCGAGTTCGAGGCGTTCGTGGCCTTCCGCGAGCAGCTCGGCATGCAGGTGCTGTCCCACCGGGACCGGGATGCGGTGGGCCAGCTGGTCCGCGCCGTCCGGGCCGGCCGGGTGGTCTGCCTGATCGCCGACCGGGACCTGGACGGCACCGGGGTGCCGGTGACCTGGCGCGGCGCGGCGGTCACCATGCCCGCCGGGCCGGCGCTGGTCGCCCGCCGCAGCGGAGCCCACCTGCTGCCCGCCGTCTGCCGCTACACAGGGGACCGGATGACCATCGCCATCGCCGACCCGGTCCCGGTGGGCCCCGGGCGGGACGGGCTGGTCGCCGCCACCCAGCAGGTCGCGGACTTCTTCGCCGCCCGGATCGCCGAGCAGCCGCAGGACTGGCACATGATGCAGCCGTTCTTCCGCGAGCCGGCCACGTGAGGGACCCGCGGTCGCTGCGGGTCGGGCTGGTCTGCCCCTACTCCTTCGACACCCACGGCGGCGTCCAGAACCACGTGCTGGGGCTGGCCCGGCATCTCCGCGACCAGGGCCACCGGCCGCAGGTGCTGGCTCCTGGCCGGCCGGGCCCGGACCTGGTCGACCCCGGGGAGCTGACGGAGCTCGGGTTCTGTTCCGTGGGGGCCGCGCTGCCGGTGCCGTACAACGGGTCGGTGGCCCGGGTCAGCTTCGGCCCGGTGGTCGCCCACCGGGTGCGGAGGTGGCTGGCCGCCGGGCGCTTCGACCTGGTCCACCTGCACGAGCCGGTGACCCCCAGCATCGCCCTGCTGGCCCTGGCCTCGGCCACCGTCCCGGTGGTCGCGACCTACCACACCGCCACCCCCCGGTCCCGCACCATGCAGGTCGCGGGCCGCACCCTGCAGCCGCTGATCGAGAAGATCACCGCCGGCATCGCCGTCTCCGAGTCGGCGCGCCAGGTGGTGGTGCAGCACCTGGGCCGAGACGCGGTGCTGGTGCCGAACGGGTTCGACCACGCCCGGTACGCCCGCCCGCCCCAGGCGCCCCCCGAGGCTGGGCCCGCGGCCGGGCCGTGGCGGGGCGGGGCCCGCCCGCGGGTGACGTTCATCGGCCGGCTGGACGAGCCGCGCAAGGGGCTCGACGTGTTGCTGGCGGCGGCGCCGGCCGTCCGGGCCGCGCTCGGGGACGTCGAGATCGTGGTCGCCGGCCACGGTAGCCGGGTGCTGCCGACCGGGGTCCGCAGCCTCGGTGCGGTCGACGAGGAGGACAAGCGGGCCCTGCTGGCCGGCACCGACGTGTTCGTCGCCCCGCACCGGGCCCGGGAGAGCTTCGGCATCGTCCTGCTCGAGGCCCTGGCCGGTGGCGCCCGGGTGGTCGCCTCCGCGCTGCCCGCCTTCGTCGATCTGCTGGCCGGGCGGTCGCCCCAGCCGCTCGGCCGCCTCGTCCCGGTGGGCGACGCCGCCGCGCTGGCCGCGGCCGTGGTCGCCGCGGTCCGCGAGTGCGCCGCCGGGCCGCTCGGCACCGGACTCGGGGTCGCCGCCGCCGCGCGCTACGACTGGTCGGTCGTCGGGCCCGAGATCCGTACCGTCTACCGGGCCTGCGTGGCCTCCACCCAGCCGGCCCCCGCCGCCGCGGACCGGCTGCACCGGGCCCGGGACCGCAGCCGCCGCAGCTGGCAGGCCCTGGACAGCGCTCTCGCCGGACGGGCCCGGTCCGTCCTCGGTGACGCCGGCGGGGTGCTGCCGACCGCGGTCCGGACCACCGCCCAGGCGGCCCTGCGACCCGGGCTGGCCGGGTCCGACCGCGAACGGGCCGAGAGTGAGCTGACCCACGCCCTGCGCCTGGCCGGGTGGGATGCGGACGCCCGGCACCCCGAGGCCACGCTGGCCCGCCGGCTGCACAACGACGCCGTCGCCGCGGTGCGCGACCTGGAGCGGCGTGCCCACGGGTCGGCCGCCACAGCCGGGCCCGGCCCTCGGTCCTTCGAGATGGCGGAGCTGTGAGCCCCTCGAGGTCCGACGACGCGCACCGGGTGCCGACCCGCGCGGCCGCCGCATCGGCCCACCGGCTGGCTAACCTGGCTGGCGTGGAGCGGAGTCCGGAGGCAGCCGACATGCCGCCGACCGGCGCGCCCTCGGGCGGCCCCCCGGGTCGGGGCCTTCCGCCCGACCTGCGGCCGGTCGACATCGACCCCCGCCCCTCCTACGACACCGACCGGGTGTGGACCGTCCCCAACGTCTTGAGCTTCGTCCGGCTGGCCGGCGTCCCCGTCCTGGTGTGGTTGATCGTCGGGCCGCGGGCGGACTGGATCGCCGTAGTCGTGCTGGCGCTGGCCGGCTTCACCGACTGGCTGGACGGCTTCCTGGCCCGGGCCTGGCGGCAGACGTCCCGGATCGGGCAGCTGCTGGACCCGATCGCGGACCGGCTCTACATCCTCGCCGTCGTGGTGGGCCTGGCCGTCCGCGACCTGGTGCCGTGGTGGCTGGTGGCCCTGCTGGTGGCGCGGGACGTGGTCATCGCCTCCCTGGTGCCGGTGCTGGAGACGCGGGGGTTCTCCACGCTGCCGGTGCACTTCCTGGGTAAGGCCGCGACCTTCAGCCTGCTGTACGCGTTCCCGCTCGTGCTGCTGGGCGCCGGGGCGGGCGACCTGGCCATAGTGGCCCGGGTGGTCGGCTGGGCGTTCGCGTTGTGGGGTGCCGGGCTGTACTGGTGGGCCGGCATCTTGTACATCGGTCAGACCATCCGCATCATGCGTCAGTTCCCGCCGGTGCACGGGCCGGGCGCGGGCAGCGTGGGCGCGCCCCCGACCGGCCGCCGGTCGGATTCGTGACCGCCGCCGCCCGCGGCTCCAGCACCCGGGCGAACCGCCGGGCCGCGCCCGCTCCGGACGCCAGCATGGACCTGCTGAACCAGATCCTCCGCCAGCCGGTCGACCCCGACTACGCGGCCGTCGCCGCCCGGGGGGAGCCGCCGCGCCGCCAGCGGTGGGCCGTGCTGCTGATCGCGGTGGTGGTCGGGGTGCTGCTGGCCGTGTCGGCCCTGCAGACCAGCCGGCGCGCCCCCGCCCTGGCCACCGAACGGCAGGAGCTGATCGCGCGGATCGACCGCACGGAGAGCGCGGCTCGACGCCCAGCGGGTCGAGGTCGGGCAGCTGACCGCCGAGATCGATCGCCTGCGGACGGCCCGGCTGGGCGGCGACACCGAAGCCGCCACCCAGCAGGCGGAGATCGCCCGGCTGCAGCCCGCGGTCGGGTCCGTCGCCGTCACCGGACCCGGTCTGGTGGTGGTGGTCGACGACGCCGCCGGTGGTGCCGACACCGGCACCGACCGGGTGCTCGACCTCGACCTGCAGATGCTCGCGAACGGGCTGTGGCAGGCCGGTGCCGAGGCCGTCGCGATCAACGGGCACCGGCTGTCGACCCTGACCGCCATCCGCGGCGCCGGCCAGGCCATCACCGTCGACTACCGCTCGCTCACCCGTCCGTACCGGGTCGAGGCGATCGGCGACCCGCGGACGCTGCCGGCCCGCTTCGCGGAGTCCAGCGGCGGCACCTGGTGGCAGGAGCTGGCCCAGAACCGGGGCATGCAGTTCGAGACCTCCGGCGCGGACGCCTTGACCCTGCCCGCCGATGCGGGAATGGTGCTGCGGTACGCCGAGCGGGGATCCTCGTGAACCCGTCGGCCGCTGCCGGGGCCGGCTTCGGGTCGGACGTGAGGAGAACGCCGTGCTGCCGCTGATCGGGCTGATCGTGGGGATCGTCGTCGGGCTGCTGCTGCAGCCGTCGGTGCCGGTGGCGCTGCAGCCGTACCTGCCGATCGCCATCGTCGCCGCCATGGACGCCCTGTTCGGGGCGTTCCGCGCCTACCTGGAGGGCAACTTCTCTGACCGGGTCTTCGTCGTCTCCTTCATCTCCAACGTGCTCATCTCGGCCGCCATCGTCTACGTCGGCGACCGGATCGGCGTCGGCTCCCAGCTGTCCACCGGCGTCGTGGTGGTGCTCGGCATCCGGATCTTCACCAACGCCGCCGCCATCCGCCGGGCGCTGATCCATGCCTGAAACCGGCGGGCACCGCGGACGGCCCAGCCCGGCGCGCCGGCTGGCCGGCGCGGCGTCACCGCGGCGACGCCGACCCGACGCGGCCCCCAGCCGGGCCCGTCACGACGACGGGGCGCACTCCGCCGGCCGAGACGCCAACCGCGAACACGGCAGCACCGCGAGGCCGGCCCGGGGGCGCGGAGCCGCGACCACCCGCCGCCGGCTGTGGGCCTCGCTGGTCCACCCGGGCCGGGGGCAGGTGATCGCGGCGATGATCCTGTTCGTGGTGGGGATCGGTGGCGTGATGCAGCTCCGGATCAACAGCGCCGACGACGCCTACACCAACGCCCGGCGGGAGGACCTGGTGCAGATCCTGGACGGCCTGGGTGCGGAGTCGCGCCGACTGGAGAGTGAGATCGGTCAGCTCGAGCGGACCCGGGGGGAGCTCCAGTCGGGAGCCGACGGCCGCCGGGTGGCCCGGGAGGAGACCCGGCGCAGGCTGGACGAGCTGGCCGTCCTGGCCGGCACCGCGCCGGCGGAGGGACCGGGGATCCGGATGCGGATCACCGACCCCCAGCAGAAGGCGGGGACCGACGTCCTGCTCGACGCCGTCGAGGAGATGCGCGACGCCGGAGCGGAGGTGATCGAGATCAACGACAGCGTCCGTGTGGTGGCCTCCAGCTGGTTCGCGGTGGAGAGCGGCCGGCTCGTGGTCGACGGGCGGATCGTCGATCGGCCCCTCACGCTGGAGGTGATCGGCGACCCGCACAGCCTCGAGGAGGCGGCCCAGTTCCGCGGCGGGCTGGTCAGCGAGGTCACCGGCCCCCGGATCGGCGGGCAGGTCGACATCGAGCGGCTGGAGAGGATCACCGTGGACTCATTGCACCCGGCCCAGCAGAATCAGTACGCTCAACCCGCCTCACCCGCACCCACCCCCCGCTGATCAACGCCCAGGAGCCGTCGTGCCCGAGTACCCCGAGGACCTGAAGTACACGATCGAGCACGAGTGGGTCCGCAGCGGCAACGAGTCGATTGTCCGGATCGGGATCACCGAGTACGCGGCCGACCAGCTCGGGGACATCGTCTTCGTCACGCTGCCCACCGTGGGGGAGTCGGTGTCGGCCGGGGACGCGTGCGGGGAGCTGGAGTCGACCAAGAGCGTCTCCGACCTGTTCACCCCGGTGAACGGCGTGGTGACCACGGTGAACGCGATCCTCGACGCCAACCCGGAGACGGTGAACGCCGACCCGTACGGGGACGGCTGGCTGTTCGAGCTCGAGGTGGAGAGCGACACCGACCTGGACGACCTGATGGACGCCGACGCCTACGCCGAGCACGTCGGCGGCTGACCGGCGGGCCGCTGACCGGGGCGGGTTCGCCAGGATGGGATGCAGGATCCCCAATCGGCACCTAAACTTCAGCAACACGTAGAGACCAGTGGTCTCGCCAAGGAGCGCACGATGCCGTACTGCACCAACTGCGGGCACGACAACCCCGAGGGGAGCCGGTTCTGCGGTCAGTGCGGAACAGCACTGCCGCGACCGGCCGGATCCGAGCGCATCCCGACCGGTGACACCACCAAGACCATCCCGCCGGTCACCGATTCGGACGCGGAAGGGCTGAGCGCGGAGGATGAGGCCGCCGTCAACGCCCTCCCGCACGGGTCGGCCCTGCTGATCGTCCAGCGCGGCCCGAACGCGGGCAGCCGGTTCCTGCTCAACACCGACACCGTGACCGCGGGCCGGCACCAGAAGTCCGACATCTTCCTCGACGACATCTCGGTGTCGCGGCGCCACGTGGTGTTCCAGCGGACGCCGGAGGGCACGGTGCTCAAGGACGCGGGCAGCCTCAACGGCACCTACGTCAACCGCGCGCTGGTCGACGAGGCGCTGCTCCGACACGGGGACGAGGTCCAGATCGGCAAGTTCCGGCTGGTCTACTTCGCCAGCCCGCAGGGCGTCGACTAGGCACCGGATGACGAGCAGCCCAGCCCCTCGCCCGCCTGTGAACCGCGGCCACGAGGCCCGCAGCATCGGCCAGGTGCTGGCCGCGCTGAAGGGTGACTTCCCCGATATCTCGATCTCGAAGATCCGGTTCCTGGAGAGCGAGGGGCTGATCACCCCCCAGCGCGCACCGTCCGGCTACCGCCGCTACAGCGCCGCCGACCTGGAGCGGCTGCGGTACGTGCTGACCGTGCAGCGGGACCACTACCTGCCGCTGAAGGTCATCCGTGAGCACCTGGAGCAGGTCGACCAGGGACGCGCCGCGCCCAGCCGTGACGACCTGCCGACCAGCCGGGCGCCGGCCGGCAGCGGCCCACCGGCCGGCGGCGGTGGCTCGCCGTCGACCGGGTCCGCGGCCGCCCCGCTGTCGGTCGCCTCGGCCACGAGCCAGCGGGCTCCGGTCCGGCTGAGTCGACAGGAGCTGCTGGACGCCAGCGGGCTGACCGACTCCGCCCTCGCCGAGCTGGAGCGCAACTCCATCGTCACGCCGCGCCGGGGGTCCACCCACTACGGCCGGGAGGCACTGACCCTGGCGGCCGCGGCCCGACGGCTGTCCGACTACGGGATCGAGGGCCGGCACCTGCGGGCGTTCAAGATGTCGGCCGACCGCGAGGTCGGTCTGGTCGAGCAGGCGATCGCCCCGTACGTGCGGGGGAGCCACAACCGGGACGTCTCGGGCGAGGTGACCGCCTTGGTGATCAGCTTCCACGCGGCGCTCGTCCGCACCGCGATGGAGCGCTGACCGCCCGCCCTCGGCCGCCGCTGCGGCCCGTTCCGCGGGCCGCCCGGGACCCCCTTGTCGGCGTCCGGGCGGGAAGTAGTGTTGGCACATGCGTGAACTGGACGTGGTGGGCGTACGGGTGGAGATGCCGTCCAACAACCCGATGGTCCTGCTGCGCGAGGTCGGTGGTTCGCGCTATCTGCCGATCTGGATCGGGGCCAGCGAGGCGTCCGCGATCGCCAACGCCCAGGAGGGCGTGGTGCCGCCGCGACCGATGACCCACGACCTGATGGTGGACACCCTGGCCACGCTCGGGCACCGGCTGACCGAGGTGCACATCACCGAGCTGACCGGCGGCACGTTCTACGCGGTCCTGCTGGTCGACGGCATCGAGGTCAGCGCCCGGCCGTCCGACGCGATCGCGCTGGCCCTGCGGGTCGGATCGGACATCTACTGCGCCGACGACGTCCTCGAGGAGGCCGGGATCGAGATGCCGGAGGCCGAGGAGGACGAGGTGGAGAAGTTCCGCGAGTTCCTCGACCACGTCAACCCGGACGACTTCGTCACCGGCGAGGAGCCGAAGTCTTGACCCTGCTCGGTGCGTAACCCCTGGTCAGCGCCCGGTCTGAAGTCCCGCTCGAGCATGGCCGGGCGGTTGCTGCAAGTCGACAAGGCCCAACTGTCACGTCGTAGTCGAGACTTGACACGGGCGCGTCGTGCTGTCGGCGTGTCGTTGACCGCCCCGGCCGTCGAGACGTAGCGTCTGTCGGGTAATCCTGCGGCTGGAATTACGCGTCGGGAACTCTCCGGCGCCGCTTCGTCCCGGTCGCTGTTCGACCCGTCGCAGCATCCCAGTTCACGCTCGGAGGTCACCGTGAGCAGCACCGAAGTCCCCGCACCGCGTCCCGACGACGAGGCCGTGGCCCGCGTCGAGGCGCAGGACCTGCTGTTCGAGGGTGACTTCTCGCCGCTGCCCGCCGACCAGGGCTTCCGCGGGCCGATCGCCTGCAACGCCGCCGGGATCACCTATCGCCAGCTCGACTACTGGGCCCGGACCGGCCTGGTGGTGCCGGAGATCCGCTCGGCCACGGGCTCGGGCACCCAGCGGCTGTACAGCTTCCGCGACATCCTGATCCTCAAGGTCATCAAGCGCCTGCTCGACGCGGGCATCTCGCTCCAGCAGATCCGGGCCGCCATCGAGCACCTCCGCGTCCGGGGGGTCGACGACCTGACCGAGGTCACCCTGATGAGCGACGGCGTGTCGGTGTTCGAGTGCACCTCCGACGACGAGGTGATCGACCTGCTCCGCGGGGGCCAGGGCGTGTTCGGGATCGCTCTCGGCGGCGTCTGGCGCGACATCGAGGGCACCCTGTCGCAGCTGCCGGCCGAGCGGGTCGCGGTGCACGCCGAGGGGCCCACCTCGGCCGCCGACGAGCTCTCCCTGCGCCGCCGCGCCCGCGCCGTCGGCTGACCGGCCCGGAGTCGCACCGAGCCGTAGCCCATCCCGCTCCGGCGGCGCATCCGACCGCGAACACCGACGGCCGGCTGGCCCGCCGCCGGGGATATCCCGCCCGGGGCGGTAGGATCGGCCGCGCTAGGAACGTCACGCGGGAGAGACCAGCCGGCTCGGTGCTGAGCGCGGCTGGCGCCGAAGGGGCAACAATCCCCGGAACCTCTCAGGCAACCCAGACCGCGTGCTCGATGGCACTCTGGAGCCGAGGCGGCGACAGAGGGGGAGTGCAGGTACGCCTGCGCCCGACCCCGAAGAGGCCCGCCCCATGACTGCACCGGCTGTTGCCGCCGCGACCTTCGCCGACCGCCATATCGGCCCCCGGCCCGACGAGCGGGACAAGATGCTCGCCGACCTCGGCGTCGCCGATCTTGCCGAGCTAGTCGAGCAGGCGCTTCCGCCGGCGATCCGGATGGCCGCTCCGCTCGACCTCCCGCCGGCGCTGACCGAGGCCCAGGCGTTGGCCGACCTCCGGCGGCTGGCCGAGCTGAACCACCCGCTGACGGCGATGATCGGGCTCGGCTACCACGGCACGGTGACCCCGTCGGTGATCCGCCGGAACGTCCTCGAGGACCCGGCGTGGTACACCGCCTACACCCCGTACCAGCCGGAGATCAGCCAGGGCCGGCTGGAGGCGCTGCTGAACTTCCAGACCATGATCTCGGACCTGACCGGGCTGGCGATCTCCGGCGCGAGCCTGCTGGACGAGGCCACTGCGGTCGCCGAGGCCATGACCTTGGCCCGCCGGACCACCAAGACCGGCACGGTGCTGCTGCTGGACGCCGACACGCTGCCCCAGACCGTCGGCGTGGTCCGCACCCGGGCCGAGGCGCTCGGGCTGGCCGTGCAGGTCGCCACCGGCCCGTTGACCGAGGCCGTCGCCGCCACCGACCCGTTCGCCGTCGTGGTCCAGACCCCCGGCGCCTCCGGTCGGCTCGCGCCGACCGAGGAGCTGCGGGCCGTGGCTGACGCGGCGCACGCCGCCGGCGCCGTGGTGATCGCCGCCTGCGACCTGCTGGCTCTGACCCTCACCACCCCGCCGGGGGAGTGGGGCGCCGACATCGCCGTCGGCTCCAGCCAGCGCTTCGGGGTCCCGCTCTTCTACGGCGGCCCGCACGCCGGGTTCATCGCCGTCCGGCAGAAGCTGGAGCGGTCCCTCCCTGGTCGCCTGGTGGGCGTCTCCCGGGACGCCGACGGCGCCGCCGCGTACCGGCTGGCCCTGCAGACCCGCGAGCAGCACATCCGCCGGGAGAAGGCGACCTCCAACATCTGCACGGCCCAGGTGCTGCTGGCCGTCACCGCCAGCATGTACGCCGTGTACCACGGGCCGGACGGGCTCCGGGCCATCGCCGAGACCGTGCACGCCGCCACCACTGCACTCGCCGGGGACCTCGCGGCCGCCGGGGTCGAGGTGGTGCACCGGGCATTCTTCGACACCCTGCTGGTCCGGGTGCCGGGCCGGGCCATCCAGGTCGTCGCCGCCGCCCGCGAGGGCGGGGTGCACCTGCGCCGCGTCGACCGCGACCACGTCGGCATCTCCGTCGGCGAGGACGTCACCGAGACGGCCCTCGGCTCGGTCCGGGACGCCCTCGGGGCCCACCACGCCGCCGACCCCGCCGGCTGGGGCGACCTGGCCGGCAGCGAGCGGACGTCACCGTACCTGACTCACCCGGTGTTCAACACCCACCACAGTGAGACCGCCATGCTGCGCTACCTGCGGGCGCTGTCCGACCGCGACTTCGCCCTCGACCGGGGCATGATCCCGCTCGGCTCCTGCACCATGAAGCTCAACGCGACCTCGGAGATGGAGCCCATCTCCTACCGCGGCTTCGCCGAGCTGCACCCGTTCGTCCCGGTCGCCGACGCACAGGGCTACCGGGCCCTGATCGGGGCGCTGGAGGAGTGGCTGGCCGAGGTGACCGGGTACGCCCGGGTGTCCATCCAGCCCAACGCCGGCAGCCAGGGTGAGCTGGCCGGCCTGCTGGCCATCCGCGCCTACCACGACGCCAACCGCGACCACGACCGCCGGATCTGCCTGATCCCGTCGTCGGCGCACGGCACCAACGCGGCCAGCGCGGTGATGGCGGGCATGACGGTGGTGGTCGTCAAGGCCACCGCCGACGGCTCGGTCGACCTCGACGACCTGGCCACCAAGATCGAGACCCACCGCGACCGGCTGGCCGCGATCATGGTGACCTACCCGTCCACCCACGGGGTGTTCGAGGAGGGCATCACCGACCTGTGCGCGATGGTGCACGACGCCGGCGGCCAGGTGTACGTCGACGGCGCCAACCTCAACGCACTGCTGGGGCTGGCCCAGCCCGGCCGCTTCGGCGCCGACGTCAGCCACCTCAACCTGCACAAGACGTTCTGCATCCCGCACGGCGGCGGCGGACCCGGTGTCGGCCCGGTCGGGGTCGGGGCCCACCTGGTGCCGTTCCTGCCGAACCACCCGCTGCTCGCCGAGGCCGGGCCGGACACCGGCGTCGGACCCATCTCCGCCGCGCCGTACGGGTCCGCCGGCATCCTCCCGATCAGCTACGCCTACATCGCGATGATGGGCGCGGAGGGTCTGAGGTCGGCCACCGAGCACGCCCTGCTGGCGGCGAACTACGTGGCTCACCGCCTCGGCGGCTCCTACCCGGTGCTGTACGCGGGCCGCAACGGCCGGGTCGCCCACGAGTGCATCCTCGACCTGCGGCCGCTGACCAAGAGCAGCGGCGTCACCGTCGACGACGTGGCCAAGCGGCTGATCGACTACGGCTTCCACGCGCCGACGATGAGCTTCCCAGTGCCCGGCACGCTGATGGTGGAGCCGACCGAGTCGGAGAACCTGGAGGAGCTGGACCGCTTCTGCGACGCCATGATCGGGATCCGCGAGGAGATCGCCAAGGTGGAGAGCGGGGAGTGGCCCGCCGACGACAACCCCCTGGTGCACGCCCCGCACACCCAGGCGCGGGTGGTCGCCGAGGAGTGGGACCACCCGTACTCCCGCAAGCTGGCCGCGTTCCCCGCGGGCCTGCACGCCGGCCCGATCTCGGCGCAGGGCTTCGACAAGTACTGGCCGCCGGTGGCCCGGGTCGACGGGGCGTTCGGCGACCGGAACCTGGTCTGCACCTGCCCACCCCCGGAGGCCTTCGAGGGCTAGTTCGGCGACCGTCCCCGGGCGGCGACGCTCACGCCCGGGTGGCCAGCCGCCAGCTGCACACGTGCTCCCAGGTGAAGTCGCGCCACCACCGACCGCTCCAGGTCCGGTGGTGCTGGCGGTACAGCCCGACCCATTCGGCCCGGAACCGGTCCGGTACGGGCACGCCCAGCCCGGTCACGTACTCCTCGACCTCCTCGTCCAGGTCGGTCCGCTCGTCCAGCTCGTGCGAGGCCAGCGACAGGTGTCCGCGCCAGGCCCCGGGGGCGGGCACGTCGGAGGGCAGCGACCCCGCCGGGGTGGGACGCAGCAACGGCGCGACCGCCGCCTGGACGTCCTCGGCCAGGGCGACCAGCTGGCCGTTCGGTCCGCCGCCGTCGCGGTGCAGGTCGTAGACCAGCGCCCGGGCGAGCCGAGCCACCCCGGCGTTGCGGATCCCGACGGCCCGCCGGCGCGCCAGCAGCCGGTCCAGCACCGCCGTCAGGGCCGGCTCGGCAGCCACGGCCAGGCTGCCGGCCAGCGTCGCGTGGGGCGGGAAGCGTCCCGCCGAGACCAACCCGAACTGGGCCCGCAGCTGAGCCGTCACGGTGGTCACAGCGGCGCAGGTTCGCGGGTCCGGGCGCAGGAAGACCCCGTACCGGACCTCGGATCGGGCGCTCAGCTGAGGCCGGCCTCGTCGTCGAACCGGTGTGCGGCCTCGATGTCGGCCTGGGTCAGCCCGCCCTCGGAGTGGGTGGACAGCACCAGCGTCACCACGTTCCAGCGGATGTCGATGTCGGGGTGGTGGTTGATCGTCTCCGCGGCTCCGCCAATGCGGTTGACCAGGGCCAGCGCGTCGGCGAAGTCGGTCAGCTCGTACGAGGTCGTGATCGCCGGTTCGCCCTCGCCGGGGACCCGGGACCAGTGCTCCAGGCCCTCGAGCTGGCGGGTGATCTCGTCGTCGGTGAGCAGGCGCATGACCCCAGCCAAGACAGCGCGGGTCGTGCATGTCAAGGTGCGCCCACCGGTCGCCCGCCGGACCGGGGGACTGCGTACCGAGCACTAGGGTGGCCCGGTGCAGCTGGGTGAGCTCGCGACCCGGGTCGTGCCTCTTCTCGTGTTCCTGGTGTCGGTCACCGTCCTCGCCGAGCTGTCCGCCCTGATCGGCGTTTTCGCGACCCTCGCCCGGGCCGCCGCCCGCCTGGCCGGCGGCTCGGTGCTGCTGCTCTGGCTGCTGGTGGTGGTCGTCGCGGTGGTCTGCACGGCCGTGCTGTCGCTCGACACGACGGCGGTGCTGCTCACCCCGGTCGTGCTGTCGATGGCCGCGCAGCTGGGACTGGACCGGGGTCTGTTCGCCTACACGGTGGTCTGGCTGGCCAACACGGCGTCGCTGTTCCTGCCCGTCTCCAACCTGACCAACCTGCTGGCCGTGCACACCCTGGCCCGGGCGGGGCAGGGCGGGTCGGCGCTGGAGTTCGCCGGGCTGCTGTGGCCGGCCGCGGTGGCCTCGGTGCTGGTCACCGTCGCCGGGCTGGTGCTGTGCTTCCAGCGTTCGCTCCGCGGTCGGTACGCCCAGCCGCCGCGGGAGCCGGTTCCCGACCGGCCTCTGCTGTGGCTGGCCACGGCCGTCTGTGCCGCCCTCGGCCCGGCCCTGCTGGCCGGCGTCGACGTCACCACGGCGACGAGCGCGGCCGCCCTGCTGCTAGCGCTCGGCTGCCTGGTCCGCGCGCCGCGGCTGCTCAGCACCCGCCTGCTGCCCTGGCCCCTGGTGGTCGGGGTGACGGTGCTCTTCCTGCTGGTCCAGGTTGCCCACGAGCACGGGCTCGACGATCTGGTCCGCATCGCCGCCGGCACGGGGGAGACGTGGCCGGCGCTGGCGCGCCTCACCGGGATCGGCGCCGTCGCAGCCAACCTGATCAACAACCTGCCCGGCTACCTGGCCCTGGAGCCGGCCGCCGCCGGGTCGCCGATCCGGCTGGCGGTGCTGCTGCTCGGCGTGGGGTCCGGCTCCCTGGTGGTCCCCTGGGCGAGTCTGGCGACCCTGCTGTGGGCCGGGCGCTGCCGGTCGGTCGGCGTGCCGGTGCGCTGGGGGCGGTTTGCACTCCGCGGAGCCCTGCTGGTACCACCGCTGCTGGTGGTCGCGGTCACCGCCCAGTGGCTCGTGCACGGCTGACCGGGACCGGGTGCGCCTCACCACCGTGCCCTCTGGTTGTCTGTAGCGTCGACCCATCCGAGGGGAACGCCCGGGAGAGGACACGCCGTGCCGGACTGGCTCAAGCGACTGCAGGAGAAGCCCTGGGTCACCCATCTGATGCGCACTGTGCAGCGGTTCACGACCCGGTTGGGCACCCAGTTCGGCGCGGCCATCACGTACTTCTCGATCCTGTCTCTGGTGCCGATCCTGCTGTTCGCGTTCGCCATCGCCGGGTTCGTGCTGACCGTGCTCCGCCCCGACCTGATCCCGCAGGTGGTCAACGCCGCCGCCGGCGCGCTCGGGGGCGTGGACGAGACCACCCGGGAGAAGCTGGTCGACTTCATCGCCGACACACTGAGCAACTGGCGCGGGGTGGGGGTGGTCGCCCTGCTGTCGGCGGTCTACTCCGGCGCCGGCTGGATGGGCAACCTGAAGGACGCGGTCCGCGCGCAGATGCGACCGATCCTGGAGTTCCCGGAGGGCCAGGGCAACATCGTCGCCAAGGTGCTGGTCAACCTGGTCACACTGCTCGGTCTGATCGTGCTCACCGCGGTGACGTTCGCGCTGGCCTCGATCAGCACCAACCTGGCCGGCACGATCATCGACCTGATGGGACTCAGCGCGATCGGCTGGCTGGAGCCGGTGTTCCGGCTGGTCCCGGTGGTGATCTCGATCGGCGCTGGGTGGGTGCTGTTCATGTACCTGTTCGCGGTGCTCCCCGAGGACAAGCCGCGGTGGCCGGCGGCCCGTCGCGGGGCGTTGCTGGGGGCGATCGGGCTGGGTGTGCTGCAGTACCTGACCGGCCTGCTGTTTGCCGTGTTCAGCGGCAACAAGGCGGCGGCGCTGTTCGGCCCGGTGATCGTGCTGATGTTGTTCTTCAACCTGTTCGCCCAGCTGATCCTGTTCATCGCCGCCTGGGTGGCCACCGCCGACCAGCCCGCCATCGGAACGCCCGAGCAGCAGGTCCGGTTCGCCGAACACCCGCCCGAGGTGGAGCCCCCCGCCCCGGAGCCGCCCGCGCCCGAACCGGCAACGGCGGACCCAGCCCGCACGCGACCCCCGGACGCCCGGCCGGAGCCGGTGCTGGTTCCACACCACGTCGCCGAGCGGAGCGTGAAGGTGGGCACCGGCGTGGGCTACGTCACCGGGGCCGCCACCGGGGTGGGGCTGGGGGCCGTGATCGCCTTCGTCGCGGCCAGGTTCGGCCGCCGCCGGCACTGACGTCGCCGAGCACCGCGGGGCCTGCTCGGGCGCGTGCGGTCCCGGGTCAGCCGACGGGCTGGGGGACCGCTTGCCCGATGTCGGCCAGCAGCTCGGTGTACCAGGACTGGGTGACGTCAAACGCCTTCCCGCCCTTGATCCGCGCGAACTCCACGGCCCGCAGCTGGTCCCCGGCCTCCTCGTCCTCGCCGATCAGACCGGACTCGCCGCGCAGGGCACAGTCCACGGCCAGCTCGGTCATCGACGCGATCAACGCGAGGTCGCGCTCGTTGGCCGCCGCGGACCGCGAGTAGTACCCCGACTTCTGAACCATCGTCTTGTGGGCGTCCACCCGTTCGGCGAACTTCGCCGCGAACCACTCCCCGGGGTTGATCTTGTCGATCCGGACGTGGCCGAACGGGTCGCGGGCGACCTCCTCGCCAGAGCGTTCGATCTCGGCGACGATGGTCTCCAGACCGGCGCCCTCGGACAGGAACAGGTTGACGTTGCCGACCTCGTCCATCACCGTCCGCAGACGATCGCACTCGGTGTCGAAGTCCAGCGGGGTCTCGGGCACGTAGACGCCGTGCACGTCCCAGGCCTCCCGGCTCAGGCCGATCTCCGGCAGCCACTCCTGCCCGTCCAGCCAGCTGCGGTACGCGGCGGCGGTGGCCGCGGTCAGCCAGCCGCAGTGCCGGCCCATCACCTCGTGCACGATCAGCACCCGTGGCCCGGAGTTGTGCTCCGCGATGATGTTCTGGGCGAACCGCGCGCCCTGCTCCGCCGCCGTCCAGGCGCCCAGTGACTGCCGGATCGGCACCACGTCGTTGTCGATGGTCTTGGGCAGACCGACCACGGTCAGCGCGTAGTCGTTCTTGGCCAGGAAGGCGGCGAGGTCGGCCGCGGTGGTGTTGGTGTCGTCGCCACCGATGGTGTGCAGGATGTCCACCCCGTCCGCGGTGAGCCGGTCGGCCGCGACCTGCAGCGGGTTCTCTCCCTCGGCGACCAGACCGCGTTTCACGAGGTCCTTGACGTTGGTGAGCTTGACCCGTGAGTTGCCGATCGGCGAGCCGCCGAACCGGTGCAGGAGTCCGGCGTGCGCCCGGATCTTGGGCCCGACGTCGATGCTGTCGCCGGTCAGCAGCCCCTGGTAGCCGTACTTGTAGGCGATGATCTCGACCTCGGGAGCGATGGCGGTGTACCGCTCGATCAGGCCTCCGACGGCGGAGGACAGACACGGGGCGAACCCGCCGGCGGTCAGCAGGGCGACTTTGGTGGCCATGACTGCATCCTAGGGCGGGGCGGGCGACCACGTCGGACGGCTGGGCCCGCCCGTCGGGACTCATCCGGCGGCGTCGCGATGTCGTACGGGCTGCAGGTAGACCGCGCCCGGACCCTGGTCGGCGACGACGTCGTCGGGGTTCTGCAGCGAGCACCGGGTCAGGCTCAGGCAGCCGCAGCCGATGCAGCTGTCCAGGCGGTCCCGCAGCCGCTCCAGCCGTTCGATCTGAGCCTCGATCCGGGGTCGCCAGCTCCGGGACAGACGCGACCAGTCGGCCCGGGTGGGGGTCCGGTTGTCCGGCAGCGAGTTCAGCGCCTCGGCGATCTCGTCCAGGGTCAGGCCCACCCGCTGCGCCGAGCGGAGGAAGGCGATCCGGCGCAGCACGGCCCGCTGGTAGCGGCGCTGGTTGCCGGTGGTCCGGGTGGCGGTGATCAGGCCCCTCGCCTCGTAGAACCGCAGTCCGGAGGGGGCCACGCCGGAGCGCTCGGCCAGCTCGCCGATGGTCAGGAGGTCGCTGCTCTGCCGCACGCCGAGAGTGTACCGTGTACCTGAAGTGAAGTTCATGTAGGTCCTGCGCCGTCAGGCGAGGAACAGCCGCCGCCAGGCCTGCTCGAGGTGGCTCGCGTACCGCTCCGCTGTCCAGCCGCGCTCCTCGACCAGCAACGTGTCGTAGAGGTCGGAGCTCAGCGCCCAGACGACGTCGGCCACCTCGGCGTCGTCCACCTCGTCGCGCAGCTCGCCGGTGGCGCGCAGGCCGGCGGCGAAGCTGCGCATGTTCGCCGCCCGGCGCGGTGATCTCGTGCAGCAGCGCTGCGCACTCGGCGTCGGTGGTGGCCGCGGACCGGAGAGCGCCAACACCGGCACCGTCCGCGGAGCCATCTCGGCCAGCGCGGCCGCGTAGACCGTGATCTTCGCCACTGCGCTGTCGGCGGCGCGGATCCGGCGGACGTAGTCGCGCTCCTCCGCCGTGACGGCCTGGCCGGTGCCGGAGATCGCGGCCTCCACCACGGCCCGGATCAGGGCGGGCTTCCGGCCGACCGTCGCGTACACAGTGTCCAGATGGACGCCGGCGCGACCCGCGATCTCCCCGATGATGGCGGCCGGGTACCCAAGGTCCAGGAAGGCCGCGCGGGCAGCGGCGAGCACCGCCCCGCGGGTCTGCGCGGCGTTCGACGAGCGGATCCATCCGGCCGTGGACCGGGCCGTTCGGGGGTCAGCGGCCGAGTCAGGAACCCGAGGTCGACCACCTGGAGGTGCTGCACGCCACGGGGGTGCTGTGGACCCGGCCGCGGCGACCGCCGGGTCGCCGGGCTGAGTCAGGTCCCGCCGGGCTCGGCCGTGGTCACCCGGCGGCGGGCGCGTCCCGTGGCCAGCAGCATCCGCAGCAGGTACAGCGGTGTCGGTGGGTTCCAGCCGAGCTGCTGGCCCATGCCGAGGTCGTCGCGGTTGGCCCAGTGCTCGGCGACCCGCCCGTCCCTCATCCGGAGCCAGTGGCTCTGGGTGACCGTGAACGTCCGGCCGCGGGGCGGGAACACCGCCGCGATCTCCCCGTCCGGGCCGGTAGGCGACGAACGGTCCGGTCTGCCGGCCGGACATGGTCGCGTGCACGACGACCAGGTCGTGGTCGTGGGCGGCGTCGAGGATCTGCCAGCTGAGGTCGCTGAAGGCGGTGCGCAACCAGCGGGCGGTGGCGTACAGGGCGTCCGGACCCGTGCCGCGGGTGTCGGGCGGCTCCGCCTCGGCCTCCCGGTTGACCGCATCCGCGGTGTAGAGGGCCTGGAACTCGGCGAGGGTGCCGGATGCCATGGCGTGGATGGAGGCGACGGCGACGTCGACGTCGCCGGCGGGGGTGGCGACGGGGGAGGCGTCGGTGCTGGCAGCGCGCACGTCCGTGAGGTGGCTCTCGTGGCGTCGGTCGGCGGGTTCGGTGAGAACGTGGACGGTCTCGGGCATGACGAAGGTCCTTTCGATGGTCGGATGATGCCGCGGGAAGCGTGGGGTCGGGGGGGAGTCAGCCGGCGGTTCGGTCGTCGGCGTCAGTCGGCGTAGAGCCGGATCTCGATCCCGTCGGGATCGTGCAGACCCACCAGGACGGCTCCGCCGTGGTGGCCGCGGACGACGCCGCCGTGCGGCTCGCCGAGGTCGTCGAGCGTGGCGCTCCACCGCTGCACGTCGTCCCGACTGGGCACCAGCAGCGCGAGGGCGTCGAACCCGGCCAGGGCCCGGGCGCGGTCCGGGTCCTGCCGGAGGGCGATCTGAGGCTGGCAGCCGTCGCGCTGGATCGCCACGCCCTGGACCACCCCGTCCTCGACGAACTCGATCAAGGCCGCGAAACCCAGCACGCGCTCGTACCATGCTCGGCTGCGGGCGAGGTCGCTGACCGGCAGCTTGATGTGGTGTATGCCGCTGAGCACGACAACCCCGTTTCTTGTAGTTAGACTCTAGAGTTAGAGTGCAACACATGGCTGAGACTGTCAAGAGAGTTCGCGGAGCCCGTACGAGGACAACCCGGCGCAAGATCGCGACCGCCGCGGCCGAGCTGTTCGTCGCCGACGGCTACCACGCCACCACGTTGGAGCAGATCGCAGCCCACGCCGGCGTGGCCGTGCAGACGGTCTACTTCCACTTCGGCAACAAGCGCAGCGTGCTCAAGGAGGCCGTCGATGTGGCGGCCGTCGGCGACGACGAGCCCGTGGCCATGCTCGACCGACCCTGGCTGGAGGAGGCGCGGGCCGAGCCGGATCCCCGGCGGGTCATCGCGCTGTGGACCGGTTACGGCCGGGGCATCCTGACCCGGGTCGGACCGATCATGCGAGTCGTCCGCGACGCCGCCGCGGTTGACCCCGAGATGGCCGAGCAGTGGGCCACCAACGAGACCGAGACCGCCGCCGCGTTCCGCGTGCTCGCCGAGCAGCTCCACGCCACGCGCGCCCTACGGGTGCCGGTCGAGGAGGCCACCGACATCCTGTGCACCCTCTCCGGCCTGGGCGTGTACCTCATGCTCGCCGACCGCGGCTGGACCGCGGAGCGGTGGGAGCGGTTCGTCACCGACGCGCTCACGCACGCCCTGCTGCGCTGAGGGCCGGCGACGGCCCGGCCGCGGCACCAGCGCAGTCATCACCGCACCGGGGGCTGGGCCGGCGTCTTCTCCTGCGAGGTCGTGGCCGTCGACACCCCCGCTCGATGCACTACACGTGGAAGGGCGACGAGGACACCGACGCGGTGACGGACGTTCAGTACCGACTCGAGAGCATCCCGGGCGGCACCCCTCCGCCTGGGAGCTCACCGGATTCACCGGCCCAGGCGGCTTCGTGATGTCGCAGCTGCTCGGCAACGTCCACCGCACGGTGCGTCCGACGGCCTCCCGCCCGTGCTCGCTGCGTACCAGGCAGCTCACGCCGGGTGACGACGGACGACGGACGACGAACGACGAGCCGCACCCGCCGTCACCCTCAGCGGGCCGGGCGGCTCATAGGCTGCGGGCATGGCGAGGTATTTCGACGTGCACCCGGTCAACCCCCAGCCGCGGACCATCGCCAAGGTCGTCGAGCTGCTCCGGGCGGGGGACCTGATCGCGTACCCGACCGACTCCTGCTACGCCGTCGGCTGCACCCTGGGCAACCGTGGCGGCCTCGACCGGATCCGGGCCATCCGTCAGCTCGACCAGCACCATCACTTCACCGTGGTCTGTGCCGACTTCTCCCAGCTCGGTCAGTTCGTGCACGTGGAGAACGCGATCTTCCGGTCAATCAAGTCGGTGACCCCCGGTCCGTACACGTTCATCCTGCCGGCGACCCGGGAGGTGCCGCGCCGCCTGCTGCACCAGAAGAAGCGCACCGTTGGCGTACGGATCCCGGACCATCCGGTCGTCCGGGCGCTGCTGGAGGCCCTGGGCGAGCCGATGCTGTCCAGCACCCTGTTGCTGCCGGGCGACGACCAGCCGATGACCCAGGGCTGGGAGATCAAGGAGCGCCTCGACGCGGTGGTCGACGCGGTCGTCGACTCCGGGGACTGCGGTGAGGTGCCGACCACCGTGATCGACTATTCCGGCGGTGAGCCGGTGCTGGCCCGGCTGGGGGCGGGCGATCCGAGCCCGTTCGGCTGAACCCGATGAGATCCCGCCGCCGATCCGGTCGACCTCGTCACCGATACGAGCGCAGGGACGAACGGAGGGGGCGGGATGAGCCTTCAGGACGAGGTGCAGAACCTGCTGGACCGGGCGGTCGCGGATGGGACCGAGGTCGGCGTGCAGGCGGTCGCGTACCGGGACGGGGAGAGGATCGTCGACGCCGTCGCCGGGGTGAGCGCCCCGGGCGGGCCGCCGGTCGTGCCGGGCACTGTGTTCTACAACTACTCGATCGGCAAGGGGGCGACGGCCACCCTCGTCCACACCGAGGTCGACCGTGGCGCCATCGGCTACGAGACGCCGGTGGTCGAGCTGTGGCCGGAGTTCGGTGCGCACGGCAAGGAGAACATCACCGTGCGCCACGTGCTCACCCACACCGCCGGGGTGCCGGGCCTCCCGGCGGGCGTCACGGTGGCGGACGTGTGCAGCTGGCCGACCATGATCACGGCCCTGGAAGAGGCCGACCCCTGGTGGGAACCCGGTACCCGCAACGGCTACCACGCCTACACCTTCGGGTACTTGGCCGGCGAGATCGTGCGGCGCAGCTCCGGGCAGCCGCTGGCCGACCTGCTGCGGGAGCGGATCAGCGGGCCGCTCGGGTACCCCGACGAGCTGTTCTTCGGGATGCCGGCCGACCAGCGGCACCGATTGGCGACCCTGGTCGACGCGCCGAGCGACGGCGGCGACTGGACGGCCGACTTTCCGCCGGAGCTGCCGCTGTTCAAGGCCGTTCCGCTGGAGCTGTTCCCGACCGCGATCCTGGGCAATGACGAACGGGTGATCGGGGCCGACATCCCGGCCGGCGCCAAGACCTCCGCCCGGGTGATCGCGAAGATGTACGCCGCACTGCTGGGCGAGGTGGACGGGGTGCGCTTGATCAGTCCGGAGCGGCTGCGCGACGCCGCGCGCGTGGCGGAGCAGGGCCCCGACCAGGTCTACGGGAACGAGGCGCGCTGGGGTCTCGGCTATGCGGTCGCTGCGCCATGGTCGGAGGACAGCGAGACGACCTTCGGGATGGCGGGCGCCGGCGGCAGCTGGGCCGGCGCCGACCCGGCGACGGGGATCGCCTTCGCCCTGACCAAGAACGTGGTCAGCAACGACTTCGACACCCTCAACCAGGTGGCCCGCGCCGTCTGGGGGAGCTGACCCGTCGGTTCTCCCCGGGGTGGCCGGGACGGGCCCGCCCCGGGTCACCAGTCCGTCACGGCGCCGTCGACGGTGCGGGCCACCGGCAGGTAGGCGGGGACGTAGGGGAAGCGCGCGGCCGCCTGCTCGTCCACCTCGACCCCGAGCCCGGGGGCGTCGCCGGGGTGCAGGTAGCCGTCGCTGTAGCGGTACGCGCAGCGGAACACCTCCTCCACGAGCGGCTCATACCCCATGAACTCTTGGATGGCGAAGTTCGGCGTGGCCAGGCCCAGGTGCAGGGAGGCGGCCAGGGTGATCGGCGAGACATCGGAGGGGCCGTGGGGTGCCGCGCCGACCTGGTACAGGGCGGCGAAGTCGAAGATGCGGCGGGTGTGCGAGATGCCGCCGGCGTGCGAGACGCAGGTGCGGAGGTAGTCGAGGTACTGCCCGGTGATCAGGTCCTTGCAGTCCCAGATGGTGTTGAACACCTCACCGATCGCCAGCGGGGTGGTCGAGTGCTGCCGGACGATCTTGAGCATCTCCTGGTTCTCGGCGGGGGTGACGTCCTCGAGCCAGAACAGGTCGACCGACTCAACCGCCTTGGCCAACCGGGCGGCCTGGATCGGCCGGAGCCGGTGATGCGCGTCGTGTACCAGCTTGACCGCCGCTCCGACATGGTCGCGCACCCCCGCGAGCACCTCGGGCACGTGCCGCAGGTACGCCTCGGTGTCCCAGGTCTCCTCGACCGGCCGCGCGCCTCGGCCGGCGGGTTCGTAACCCGGCGCGGCGATCGCACCCGGCTGATCGACGCCGTACACGGTGTCGAGACCGGGCACCCCCGACTGCGCGCGGACAGCCCGGAATCCTCGTGCCAGCTGGGCATCCACGGAGTCCAGCAGTGCCGAGAGGTCCCACCCCATGGCGTGGGTGTAGGTCAGCACGCGGTCGCGGACCGCGCCGCCGAGGAGCTGGTAGACGGGCAGGTTCGTGATCTTGCCCTTGATGTCCCAGAGGGCGAGGTCGACGGCGCCGACAGCAGCCATGGTCACCGGGCCGCGCCGCCAGTAGGCGCCGCGGTACAGGTACTGCCAGGTGTCCTCGATGCGGTCGGCGTCACGGCCGACGAGCAGCGGCGCGACGTGGTCGCGGAGGTAGGCGGCGACAGCCAGCTCCCGCCCGTTGAGCGTCGCGTCACCCCAGCCGACCACGCCGTCACCGGTGGCGACCTTGAGGGTGACGAAGTTCCGGCTCGGGCTGGTGATGATCACCTCGGCCGAGGTGATCGTGCTGCTCATCTCAGGTGCGCAGGCTGGAGGCCTTGTGGGCTGCGCGGGCCCCGGTCTTGTCGGACTCGACGATCCAGTACGGGTCGTCGGCGGTCGGCTTGAACTTCTGGCCCTCGAAGGTGAACTCCTCGACCCGCTGCTCCACGGCCTTGCCCGACGTCGTGCCCTGCGAGGTGTTCCAGCTGACCGGGGTTCCCTTGCGGATCGTCATGGGCGCGAGCCTAGTCGGCGCCGAGGACGAGCAGTCCGGGCCGCTGGGCGTCCGGCCGCCGAGGGGCCGGGCGCCGTCTCAGTCCGATGGGCCGGGAGCGGATGCAGTTCACGAGCGGAGCGGGCGCCAGCCACGGGCCGGGGAGCGGGACGCCGCCCATCGTGTTCCCTCCGTCACATTCGCTTCACAACATTCACAAATTTGTGAATATCATGAATCGTGGACGCACGGATGATTGTGCCGCTGGCTGGGGTCGGCCGAGCCGACCTGGCCGCCGTCGGCGGGAAGGCCGCCAACCTGGGGGAGCTGGTCCGGGCCGGCTTCGGGGTTCCGCCCGGGTTCGTGGTGACCACCGACGCGTACAAGGACTTCGTGAGCCGGCACGGCATCGCCGACGACATCACCCGGCTGCGGTCCGAGAGCGACCCGACGGCCGCCGAGCGGATCGCGGAGCTCTTCCAGAACCGCGCTGTGGACGGCTCGCTGCGGGACACCCTGGTCGACGCCTACCGGTCGCTGGCCGGGGACGCCGGCCCGGTGGCCGTCCGCTCGTCGGCGACGTCGGAGGACCTGGCCGACGCCAGCTTCGCGGGCCAGCAGGAGACGTTCCTGAACGTCCGCGGGCCCGAGCACCTGCTGGAGGCGGTCCGTGACTGCTGGGCGTCGCTGTGGACCGACCGCGCGATGGCCTACCGGCGTCGCCAGGGCGTGGACGAGAGCGCGCTGGCCCTGGCGGTGGTGGTCCAGCAGCTGGTCGACGGTGACGCCGCGGGGGTGATGTTCACCGCGAACCCGGCGAACGGCCGCCGGGAGGAGACCGTGATCTCCGCCGCCTGGGGCCTGGGGGAGTCCGTGGTGGGCGGCGGAGTGGACACCGACGACCTCGTGGTCGACACCGCCGCCGGAACGCTGCGCTCGCGGCACACCGCCGACAAGGCCGTGATGACGGTGCTCACCGACCGGGGTACGGCGGAACGACCAGTACCGGCCGAGCAGGCGCTCCGGGCGGTGCTGACCGACGCCGAGGCCCTCGACCTGGCCCGGCTGGGGGCACGGGTGGAGGAGCACTTCGGCGCTCCGCAGGACATCGAGTGGGTTCGGAAGGACGGTCACCTGCTGCTGGTCCAGTCCCGGCCGGTGACCAGCCTGCCCGCCCCGGTGGGGCCGGTGCCGACCGACTGGAGCGTCCCCCGCGACGGCTCCTGGTACTTCCGGGCCAGCATCGTCGAGCAGCTGCCGGATCCCCTGACCCCGTTGTTCGCCGACCTGGTCAACGGCTCGGTCACCCGCTCGCTGCGCCGTCTGATGGGCGAGCTGCTGGGCCCGAACGCGGTCCGGGACGGGGACGTGTCCCTGCCCACGATCCATGGCTACGCCTACTACCGCTACTCCCGGGCGGGAATGATCAGGGCCACCCTGCAGACCCCTCGGGCGCTACCGGTGCTGGCCACCTCGGGCCGGCAGAGCGGGCTGTCCCGCTGGCAGGACGTCGCCCGGCCGGGCTACCGAGCCGTGGTCGCGCGCTGGCGCACCCGGCCGCCGGCCGAGCTGTCGTCGACCGCGCTGCTGGACGGTGTCGTGGAGCTGCTGGACGCCGGTACCGAGTACTACACCGCGGTGCAGACGATCATCCCCCAGGCGGCGTCCAGCGAGATGATCTTCACCCGGTACTACGACCGCCTGGTCCGCCGTGACGGGGACCCGTCGGCGGCGACGTTCCTGCTCGGCTTCGACAGCACGCCGATCCAGGCGGAGAAGTCCCTCTGGGGTCTGGCCAGCTGGGCCGGTGCCGACCGTCGACTCGCCGGGTGGCTGCGGGCCGAGCCGGCCGGGCAGATCGTGGCCGCGTTCCGGCGGCGGTTGACACCGCCGGGGGTCAGCCCGGAACAGTGGACCGCATGGTGCGACCGGTTTCAGTCCCACCTGGACGAGTTCGGCCACGCGGTCTACAACCTCGACTTCGCCAACCCGGTGCCGGCCGACGAGCCGGAGCCGGTGATCGAGACGCTGCGCTTCTACCTCGGGGACGCCGCCACCGACCCGTACCGGCGGCAGGGCCGGCTGATCGCCGAGCGCGAGCGGGCCACCGCGCGGGTCCGGAATCGCCTGGGTGGCCTACGGCGCCGCGGCTTCGACCGGTTGCTGGCCTGGGCCCAGGCCGTCGGGCCGGCCCGGGAGGACGCGCTGGCCGACGTCGGGCTGGCCTGGCCGGTGCTGCGCCAGCTGCTGCGGGAGCTCGGCGACCGGCTCACGGTTCGGCCGGCACGGTGGCCGAGCCCGCCGACGTGTTCTGGCTCGACCGCCGGCGAGATCGAGACCGCTCTCGCCGGGCGGAACCGACGACCTGTCGGCGCGGGTCGCCGAACGGCGGACCATCTGGCGCGGTCAGCGCCGCGCAAGCCCACCGCCGATGCTGCCGGTCGGGTTCTGGAGCCGACGGTTCGCACCGCTGATGCCGGAAGGCTCGCACGACCAGACCGGGGACACCCTCACCGGCATCGGCGCGAGCCCGGGCCGGGTGACCGGTCCGGCCCGGGTGCTGGCCGGACCCGCCGACTTCGGACGGATGCGCCCCGGAGACGTGCTGGTGGCGGGCATCACCACCCCGGCCTGGACCACCCTCTTCGCGATGGCGGCCGGGGTGGTCACCGACGTCGGCGGACCACTCAGCCACAGCTCGATCGTCGCCCGCGAGTACCAGATCCCGGCCGTCCTCGGCACCGGGGTCGCGACGCGCAGGATCGTCGACGGCCAGCAGATCGTGGTGGACGGCGACGCCGGTACGGTCACGCTGCTCGGCACGGACGGTGAACCCGCAGCCGGCCCTCCAGCCGACTCGGCCGCCGACCATGACACGGACCCGCCGCTGAAGGTGACCACCGGGGGGCCGCCCGCCCGCCGGATGACCCTGGCCGTTCTCACGTCGGCGGCGGTCGTCGCGGTGGTGGTCGCGGTCGTCCGCGCAGTGCGCCGAACGCGCCGCTGACGGTGGTCCGCTCGTCCGACGGGCAGCGCCAGGTCTGGCCCCCGGCGGTCGGCGCCGGCCCGGGGCGCCGTAGATTACAACGATGCACTTTCGCTACCTGGGCAACTCCGGCCTCAAGATCTCCGAGATCACGTACGGCAACTGGCTGACCCACGGGTCGCAGGTCGAGAACGAGCAGGCCCACGCCTGCGTGACGGCCGCCCTCGACGCCGGGATCACCACCTTCGACACCGCCGACGTGTACGCCAACACCAAGGCCGAGACCGTCCTCGGCGAGGCGCTGCAGGGGCAGCGCAGGGAGTCGTTGGAGATCTTCACGAAGGTGTTCGGCCCGACCGGGCCCAAGGGCCACAACGACGTCGGGCTGTCCCGCAAGCACATCATGGAGTCGGCGGACGCCTCGCTGCGCCGGCTGCAGACCGACTACATCGACCTGTACCAGGCTCACCGCTACGACGTCGAGACGCCGCTCGAGGAGACCATGCAGGCGTTCGCCGACCTGGTCCGGGCCGGCAAGGTGCTCTACGTCGGGGTCTCGGAGTGGACCGCCGAGCAGCTCCGGGCGGGACACGCCCTGGCCCGGCAGCTCGGGTTCCAGCTGATCTCCAACCAGCCGCAGTACTCGATGCTGTGGCGGGTGATCGAGGGCGAGGTGGTGCCGACCTCCCGCGAGCTGGGCATCTCCCAGATCGTCTGGTCGCCGATCGCCCAGGGTGTGCTGACCGGCAAGTACGCGCCCGGAGCCGAGCGGCCGGCGGGATCGCGGGCCACCGACGACAAGGGCGGCGCCCAGATGATCGCGCGCTGGATGCGCGACGACGTCCTGGAGCGGGTGCAGTCGCTGACGCCCGTTGCCGCGGACCTGGGTCTCTCGATGGCCCAGCTGGCGGTCGCCTGGGTGCTGCAGAACGACAACGTGGCCACCGCGATCATCGGGGCGTCGCGCCCGGAGCAGGTGCACGACAACGTGCAGGCGGCCGGGGTGAGCCTGCCGGACGAGGTGCTCCGCACGATCGACGAGCTGCTGGATCCCGTGGTCGAGCGCGACCCGGCACGCACGCTGGAGTCCTCGCCCAAGACGCGGGAGGCCTGAGCCGCACGCGTGCCCCCGCCGTCGCTCTTACCATGCGGGGGTGGGTGCCCCCGCACGTTCGCCGGCCCTTGGGCTCGCCCGACCGGTCGCCGTGGTGGTCTCGGCCGGCCTGATGACGGGCTGGCTCGGCCTGCTGGCCGGGATCGGATGGCTGCGGGTCAGCGACGCCCGGCGACTGGTCAGCGAGCAGCGCCTGGCCGTCGCCCTGCAGACGTTCCGCCCGGCCGACCATCGGGGACAGGCGAGCCCGGTTGCGCTGGCCGACCTCGACCCGAACGGCCTGGTCCGGGCCGACCCGCCGGGCTGCTCCGCCCTGGCCGTGCTGGCCTCGGACGACCTGGTGGGGGCGGCGTCCTGGACCGGCGTGCACGGCTCACCGGTCCAGCCGGTGCGGATCCTGACGGTACGGCTCGTCGACGCGGCCGCGGCGCGGTCAGCCCTCGCGGGCAAGCGATCCACCCTCCGCTCGTGCCGGTCGGCGCGGCTGACGTTCCCGCCGTTCGACCGCCCTCCGCAGGAGTTCGTCGTTCAGGCTCCGGCGTGGTCGGGCCTGCATCGCGACCGGGTGACCTACAGCCTGGTCGCCGACCGGCGCTACGACTTCTACGTCCGCCGGTTCGGCAACACGCTCACCTGGACCTACGGCGACCCGGACGGCGCCGCGGCCCGCGCCGCCGTGGTCGATGGTCTCGCTGGCCGGCTGCAGGAGCTCACCGACGGCTGACCGGACGAGCCGCGCCGTCGGGAGTCCGGCCCGGGGAGCCGGCCGGGGCTGGGCAGCCGCAGGATCGACGCCGGATCAGCGTCGTCTCGAACAGGCGGTGGCTGCCGTAGGAGTCCTCGTCCGGTTGCAGCACGTGCGCGACGGCGGCCTCGGCCATCTCCTGCAGCGGCTGGCGCACCGAGGTCATCGCCGGCCAGGAGTAGGCGGACTCGCTGGTTCCGTCGAAGCTGATGACGGCGAGGTCGTCGGGCACGGTGAGCCCCAGCTCGTGGGCGGCCCGCAGCGCCCCGATGCCGAGCAGATCCGAGACCGCGAACAGCGCCGTCGGCGCTGGTCGGGCCGTGAGCAGCCGCCGGGTGGCTAGGTAGCCGCCCTCGCGGGTGTACAGGCCGTGACCGACCGGCCCCGGGGCCAGACCGGCGTCCGTCAACGCGGCCCGCCAGCCGATCTCACGAGGGCCCGGCGGCGTCCGCGGTCGCCGGTTCGGCGGCACGCCCCCGAGCAGGGCGATCCGCCGGTGCCCGTGCTGGATCAGGTGGTTGACGGCCTCCCGGGACCCGGTCTCGAAGGTCGGGCCGATGCTGAGCAGCCCGGGCGCGGACCGGTCCTGGTTGAGCAGCACCGTCGGCGGAGTGCGGTGGCGGCGCCGCTCCCGGGCCCAGGCGACGACGTCGGGATGGTGGAGCAGGGAGGCCACGATCAGCCCGTCTACCCCACGCGTCTCCAGCTCGGCGACGCGCCGTCGCTCGACGGCGGCGTCGCTGTGTGAGTGGGCCATCATGATCGTGTGGTCGCGCTGGGCGGCCGCCCCTTCCACCGCCTCGGCGAGCTCGGCGAAGAACGGGTTGAGCAGGTCGATCAGCACCAGGCCCAGCAGCTGGGTGGAGCCCCGGGAGAGCGAACGCGCTGTCAGGTTGGGCCGGTAGCCGAGCAACTCGACCGCCTGCCGCACCTTCTGCTCGGTCTCCGGGGCGACCCGACGCGGCCCGTTGTTCATCACGTAGCTGACCACCGCCGAGCTGACGCCGGCTTCCCGCGCCACGTCGTTGCGGGTGACGGCGTGGCTCGGCTGGTCGTGACGGGGCGGACTTGGTTCACGGCCCGACCTCCCCTCGGAGTGCTCGGGGCCTCGACGACCGACTCACATCGGAAAGAAACTCTGCCCGACACCTTGCATCCGCGCATCTACCCGTGTCAATATCCATCTACCCGCGTCACTAGGACGGGCGTGGGCCCCGGCAGACGGCCTGGGTCGGTCACTGTCTGAGGGCTGACACCGAGGTCGGAACGAGGTGGATGACGTGAACGTGGCCCAGCGCCCCCGGTCCGCCCGCCCGTCCGCCGGGTGCCTCGGCCGTGCTGTCCGCGGGACCGGCCGGACCCGCGGCGCCTGGACCACACCACATCGCACCCGATCAGAGGGGATCAGCCCGTGAGCACAGAGTCCATCGAAGTCCCGGTGGGGACGGTGAAGACGCCGGCGGTGCGGGCGTCCAAGCGGGAGCGCAACGTGGGCGGGGGGAACGACCTGCTGATGGCGCTCGTCTTCATCATCCCGGCGGCCATCGGCTTCGTCACCTTCTACCTGTACCCGAGCATCCGGGGGTTCTACTTCTCGCTGACCCGCTACAACCTGCTGGGCCGGCCACGCTTCATCGGCATCGACAACTACACCCGGCTGCTCGGTGACCAGCTGTTCTGGAACGCCCTGCTGGTCACCGTGCAGTACGTGTTGATCAACATCGTGCTGCAGACCGTGCTGGCCGTCGGCATCGCTGTCCTGATGCACCGGCTGACCAAGTCGACTGTGATCCGCGGCCTGATCCTGCTCCCCTTCCTCATCTCCAACGTGATCGCGGCGCTGCTGTGGTTCTGGCTGCTCGACTACCAGATCGGCCTGGTCAACGAGTTCATCTCGGCGATCGGGTTGAACCGGATCCCGTTCTTCGGCGACCAGGCGTGGGCCATCCCGACCATCGCCGTGGTGAACGTCTGGCGCCACATGGGCTACACGGCGCTGCTGGTGTTCGCCGGACTGCAGACCATCCCGGCCTACGTGTACGAGGCGGCCTCGGTGGACGGCAGCACGGAGTGGAGCTCGTTCTGGCGGATCACCCTCCCGCTTGCTGCGGCCGATCCTGGCCCTGGTGCTGGTGATCACCGTGACCGGGTCGTTCCAGGTGTTCGACACCGTCGCCGTCACCACCCGAGGCGGTCCGGGCAACGCCAGCCGGGTGCTGCAGTACTACATCGTCCAGAAGGGCTTCGCCCAAGGTGAGTTCGGCTACGCGAGCGCCATCTCCGTCGTCCTGTTCGTCATCCTCGCGATCGTGGCCCTGGTCCAGCTCCGCGTGCTCCGCGCCGGCGACTCCGACCTGGCCTGAGAGGAACTGACATGGCCACCACCACCGCAGACCGGCCGACGACCGTCGGCGGCGCCGGCCAGCCCGCGAAGCGCCACAAGAGGATCAACCCCGGGCGCGTCGCCGCCTGGGCGGCGATGATCATCATCATCCTGGTCACCCTGTTCCCGTTCTACTGGATGCTGCGTACCGCGTTGTCGACCTCCAAGTCCTTGTTCAGCGACCCGGGTTCGCTGCTGCCGGTGGACTTCACCTGGGGTGCGTTCGGCCGGGTGCTGGGCTTGTCGTCGCCCGAGCAGGCCGTCGCCGAGGGTGGGTCCGGGGCATCGGTCAACTTCTTCGTCTACCTGCGCAACTCGATCATCTTCGCCGCGCTGGCCACGGCGGGTCAGGTGTTCTTCAGCGCCCTGGCGGCGTACGCGTTCGCCCGGCTCAAGTGGCCCGGCCGCAACGTGGTGTTCTTCTGCTTCCTCACCGCGCTGATGGTGCCGCCGATCTTCACGGCCCTGCCGAACTTCATCCTGATGAAGAACCTGGGCCTCCTGAACTCCTTCCCGGGCCTGATCCTGCCCTTCTTCTTCATGACGCCGTTCGCGATCTTCTTCCTGCGCCAGTTCTTCCTGGGGATCAACGCGCGAGATCGAGGAGGCGGCCAAGCTGGACGGCGCCGGCCACTGGCGGATCTTCTTCCAGATCATCCTGCCGATGAGCTCGGCGCCGATCATCACCCTCTCGATCCTGGCGTTCATCAACATGTGGAACGAGTACCTGTGGCCGCTGCTGGTGGCCACCGGCGACGAGACCCGGGTGCTGACCGTGGCCCTGGGGGTCTTCCGGTCCCAGACACCACAGGGCAGCCCGGACTGGGCCGGCTTGATGGCGGCGGTGCTGGTGGCGGCCCTGCCCCTGCTGATCGTCTTCTTCGCCTTCGCCAAGCGCATCGTCAACTCCATCGGGTTCTCCGGCATGAAGTGACTGCCGGCCTCCGTCCCGCTTCCATCCAACCACCCGTGACTCCCACCGGGTACACACCGAAAGGATCTGCCAACGATGGCAAAGCTGCGTAAGAAGCTCGGCGCCGTGCTCGTCGGAGTCGCCGCCCTGAGCCTGTCCCTCACCGCCTGCGGCGGCGGGGGCGACGCGGAGGGGCGACGCCGGTTCCGACGGTGGTGCGATCGACACCAGCACCGCCTCCGGGGACGTGAACTACTGGCTGTGGGACGCCAACCAGCTCCCCGCGTACAAGTCCTGCGCCGACAAGTTCAAGCAGGCGAACCCGAACGTCAACGTCAAGATCAGCCAGTTCGGCTGGGACGACTACTGGAGCAAGCTGACCAACGGCTTCGTGGCCGGTGACGCGCCCGACGTCTTCACCGACCACCTCTCGAAGTACCCGGAGTTCGTCAGCCAGGAGCAGCTGGTCTCCGCTCGACGAGACCCTGGCCAAGGACGGCTTCAACGTCGACCAGTACCAGCCGGGGCTGGCGGACCTGTGGAAGGGCGAGGACGGCAAGCGGTACGGGCTGCCCAAGGACTTCGACACCATCGCGCTCTTCTACAACAAGAAGCTGGTGGCCGACGGCGGAGTGAAGGAGGCCGACCTGCAGACCCTGACCTGGAACCCGACCGACGGGGGTACCTACGAGAAGACCATCGCCCACCTGACCGTCGACAAGAACGGCAAGCGGGGTGACGAGGCCGGCTTCGACAAGTCCAAGGTGGCGGTCTACGGGCTGGGTCTGGACGGCGGCTCCGGTAGCCGGCAACGGCCAGACCCAGTGGAGCATGTACACCGGCTCCAACAACTGGACCCACACCGACAAGAACCCGTGGGGCACGCACTACAACTACGACCAGCCGCAGTTCCAGGAGACCATCAAGTGGTTCGCCTCGCTGATCGAGAAGGGCTACATGCCCAGCGTCGCGGCGGTGACCGGCCAGGGCGCCATCCGACATCTACGCGGCCGGCAAGTACGCCATGATCACCAACGGCTCGTGGATGACCAACAGCATGTTCGGCACCAAGGGCATCGAGACGGGGCTGGCGCCGACGCCGGTCGGCCCGACGGGCAAGCGGGCCAGCATGTACAACGGGCTGGCCGACTCCATCTGGGTGGGCTCGAAGAACAAGCCGGCGGCGGCCAAGTGGGTCGAGTTCCTCGGCTCGCCGGACTGCCAGAACATCGTCGGCGAGCAGGCGGTGGTGTTCCCGGCCATCCCCTCGGGCACCGAGAAGGCCGAGGCCGCCTGGAAGGCCAAGGGCATCGACGTGAAGCCGTTCACCATGCAGGTGAGCGACAAGACCACGTTCCTGTTCCCGATCACCGACCACGCCTCGCAGATCGAGGGCATCATGCAGCCGGCGATGGACGTCGGTGCTGGCGGGCAAGGCGGACGTGTCGTCGCTGACCGAGGCCAACAACCAGGTGAACGCCCTGTTCGGCTAGGTCGCTGAGGCACGCCTCACCGCATGGTGACGCCGGTCGGGCTCGACCAGAGCCCGACCGGCGCCGCGTTCGGACCGGGTACGGTCACCCCGTCGCGAAGACAGAAAGGCATCATGTCCCCCTCAGTGAACGCCACCCTCCTGCTCCGGTCCGGCGGGGTGAGCCTCCTGCTGGACGTCACCGACGGCCAGCTGCCCGCGGTCCGGCACTGGGGTGCCGACCTGGGGGAGCTGACCACCGGCGAGGCGAGCGAGCTGATCCGCTCGGCGGTCCCGCACGTCGGGCCGAACGAGGTGGACGACCCGATCCGGGTCGCGGTGCTGCCCGAGCACTGGACGGGCTGGACGGGGCGGCCGGGGCTGGCCGGGTCCCGGGCCGGCGCCGCGTGGACACCCAGGTTCACCAGCGTGGCGTTGAGGATCGACGGCCAGGCGGCCGCCGCCGGGCCCGGGCCGTCGTTCCACACCATGGGGCCCGGTGTGGTGGAGGTGGACGCCGTCGACCAGGCGGCGCAGCTGGAGCTCCGGCTGCAGATCGAGCTGTTCGCGGGCGGGCTGCTGCGGGCCCGGGCGCGGGTGAGAAACCGGGCGGGCGCGGCGTACCAGGTCGACGACCTGGTGCTGGCCTTCCCGGTGCCGACGGTGGCCAGCGAGATCTTGGACCTCGCCGGGCGCTGGGGCAAGGAACGCGCCCCGCAGCGCCGGGAGCTGACCGTCGGCGCCCACCTCCGCGAGGGACGCAAGGGTCGCACCGGCGCGGACGCTGCCACCGTGCTGCACGTCGGGGTGCCCGGGTTCGGGTTCGCCGACGGCGAGGTGTGGGCGGTGCACACCGGGTGGAGCGGGAACCACACCCACTACGCCGAGCGGGTCTTCACCGGGGCGCAGGTCGTCGGCGGCGGTGAGCTGCTGCTACCGGGGGAGATCCGGCTGGAGCAGGACGCCGAGTACACGACGCCGTGGGTGTACGCGAGCTACGGGGTCGGGCTGGACGAGGTGGCGCGGCGGTTCCACCGATACCTGCGCTCGCGGCCGGGGCATCCGGACGCCCGGCGGCCGGTGACCTTGAACGTGTGGGAGGCGGTGTACTTCGACCATGACCTGGATCGGCTGCTGGATCTGGCGGAGCGGGCCGCCGCGCTGGGCGTGGAGCGGTACGTCCTCGACGACGGCTGGTTCGGGTCGCGTCGCAACGACTTCGTCGGGCTCGGTGACTGGACGGTCTCCCAACAGGCCTGGCCGGACGGGCTGCACCCCCTGGTCGACCGGGTCACCGAGCTGGGGATGGAGTTCGGGCTGTGGTTCGAGCCGGAGATGGTCAACGAGGACTCCGACCTGGCCCGCGCGCACCCGGACTGGATCATGGCGCCCGTGGGGCGGCTGCCGATCGAGTCCCGGCACCAGCAGGTGCTGAACCTGGGGATCCCGGAGTGCTACCAGCACATCCGCGAGGCCATCTCGGCGGTCCTCGACGAGTACGCGATCGGCTACGTCAAGTGGGACCACAACCGGGACCTGATCGACGCCGGCACCCAGCCGGACGGGCGGCCGGGCGTACACCGGCAGACCGAGGCGCTGTACCGGATGCTCGCCGAGCTGAGGGCGCGGCACCCGCAGCTGGAGATCGAGTCGTGCGCCAGCGGAGGCGCCCGGGTCGATCTGGGCATCCTGCAGCACACCCAGCGGGTGTGGGTGTCGGACTGCATCGACCCGCTGGAGCGCCAGCAGATGCATCGCTGGACCGGCCAGCTGATCCCGCCGGAGATGATGGGCGCCCACATCGCCTCCGGCCGCTCGCACACCACCGGCCGGATCCACGACCTCGGCTTCCGCGCCGGCACCGCGGTCTTCGGGCACCTGGGCATCGAGTGGGACCTGGCCGCGGCGTCGGAGGCCGAGCTGGCGGAGCTGCGGACCTGGATCGCGTTCTACCGGGAGCACCGCGAGACGCTGCTGACCGGAGACCTCGTACGGGCTGACTTCCCGGACCCGGCGTGGTCGGTCCACGGCGTCGTCACCCCCGACCGGAGTCGCGCGATCTACGCCCTCGCCCTGCTGGCGCGGCCGGCCGTGACCTCACCCCTGCGGCTCCGGCTACCTGGCCTGGACGCAACCCGCCGGTACCGGGTCGAGCCCGTCCTCGTCGGGTCGGGCCCGCGCGGGCTGGTCCCGCCACAGTGGTGGGGCGTCCAGCTCCAGGGGCCCGACGAGCCCGACTACGGCCACCAGCACCGTCCTACCCTGGTGACCCGCGGGGAGCCGGGCACGGTCCAGACCGGCCGGGTGCTGGCCCGGGTGGGTCTGATGGCACCGCTGGTGGATCCCGAGCAGGTCGTTCTCTACCAGGTCACCGCGCTCAGCGGGTGAACACGGCGCCGCCCCCGACCCATGAGGGCGGGGGCGGTCGGTTCACGCGGAGTGCTTGGCCGCCTCACGCAGCCGGGACGCGAGGACCAGGGCGGCGGAGATCAGCACCACATTCTTGATCACGAACTCGCCGATGGTGGTGAGCAGCAGCGGGTTGCCGTTCTGGAAGGCCAGCTCAGGCTCCATCACCAGCACCAGGAACGTGCCGCAGAGGTGGCCGGCCAGCACCGCGCAGACGACCGTCAGGTACCGGCCGACGAGCAGACCGAGACCGAGCAGGACCTCGACGCCGCCCAGGGTCGGCACGAACCAGGTCCGGTCCAGCCACGGGATGGTGCCGGCGACCAGGTCCCCGACGGGGGTGGCGTTGGCCACCTTGAGCGCCCCGAACCAGACGAAGACGACACCGAGCGACACCCGCAGCAGCGGCAGGCTGACCACGCGGGCGGCAGCGACCGCCCGCGCCTCCAGCTGGACGACGAGGTCGACGACACGACGACCGGGTGGGGCGATGGACCCCTTGGCGACAACGGACATGATCTTCCCCTCGGATCAGGACGGATGTGGACCACGACCTCCGTCGTGGGTTGGAAGGAAGATCCGGTCGGGCAGGGGCTGATACACCGGGCTGGGGCTCGAGTCCACCTGCGACAGTGGAGCGATGCGGGTGGGAGTGCATCTGCCGCAGCTCGATCTGGACGGATCGGGCCTGTCGGCCCGGCGGCTGACCGCCACGGCGGCCGCGGCTCGAGACCTGGGCTACGTCGCCGTGTCGGCCAACGACCACCTCGACTTCGCCGAGCCGTGGCTGGACGGGCTGACCGCGCTCGCCCGGGCCAGCGCCGTGTCCGGTCCGCTGGAGCTGATGACCTCGGTCGCCCTGCCGTCGATCCGGCGTCCGGCCCCCCTGGCGGCCGCCCTGGCCGCGTTGGCCCGGCTGGCCGGTGGTCCGGTGGTGGCCGGGGTCGGACCTGGCTCGTCGGCAGCCGACCATGCCCTGGTCGGGCAGTCGTTCGCCGACCGCTGGCCGTCTTTCGACCAGGCGACGCGCCAGCTGCGGGCGCTGCTGGACCAGGGATGCCGGGTTCCCGCAAGCGTTGCGGTCGCCCCAACGCCGATCCCGGTGTGGGTGGCCAGCTGGGGGTCACCGTCCGGCCTGCGGCGGGTGGCGCGGCTCGGCGACGGCTGGGTCGCCTCGGCTTACAACGCCTCCCCCCGCCAGTTCGCCGACCAGCTGTTGCGGCTGGGTGACGAGCTCGGCCGTCGTGAGCGCACTCCGGAGGGCTTCCCGCACGCCCTGGTCACCCTGTGGCTGTGGCTGGATGACGACCAGCGCGAGGCGGACCGGGTGATCGACCGGCTGGCGCGGACACTGGGCCGCGCGCCGGCCGACCTCCGCGACCGGGTGTGCGTCGGTTCCGCGGCCCGAGGTCTCGACCTGCTGTCGCGCTACGCGGCCGCGGGCTGCCACCGGGTGCACGTCTGGCCGATCGGCGACGAGGCCGACCAGCTGACCCGGCTGGCCGAAGAGGTGCTGCCCGGGCTCGACCCGGACGGTCACCGTCCGAAGGAATGACCGGGTCAGCGATCGAAGCGACGGCCGGTGATGTCGGTGGGACGGACCCGGATGAACGCCGTGCGGAGCCCCTCGGCCCACGGCGTCAGACCCGCCACGGTCCAGAGCCGGACCAGGTCGGCCGCATCGGCAACCCCGGTGGCGGTCCCGTGCACCACGACGCTCCAGCCGCCGGACAGGTCCGCGTTCAGCTCGTCGACCTCGACCACCACCTCCGTGGGCCGGACCAGGTCGGACAGCCGACCGTACGCCGAGGTCCGGAACACCAGGCTGCGCTCGTGCCAGGCGTAGCTGACCGGGAGCAGCTGCAGCCCGTCGGTGCTGTGCCAGGCGACCCGGGCCACGTGGCAGGATTCCAGGTACGCCTCGCACGCCTCAGCCCCCAGCTCCTGGCTCCGGGGTCGGCCGGTCGGCCCGCCCGTGCCACTCATCGGCCCGCCCGTGCCACTCATCGGGTCGCCTCGGCCGATCGAACGGGGGAGCCGCGTTGGTCCCGCCGCGACAGGACCACGGTGAAGACCAGCGCGGCCACGGCGGTGGCGCACAGCAGCACCAGACCGATGCCGTAGCTGTGCGCGTCCGCGTCGTAGGTGGCACCCATCACCAGCGGCGGGAAGTAGCCGCCCAGCCCGCCGGCCGCGCCGACGATGCCGGTCACGCTGCCCACCCGTTCCGCCGGGGCCCGTTTCGCCACCCAGGCGAAGACGCCGCCGGTGCCCAGGCCCAGGGCCAGTGCCATGGCCACGAAGGCGCTCCCGGCCGCCAGCTCGGGCGGCGGCTGGAGCGCCACCACCACGGCCAGCACCGCGGCGCCCGCCAGCGAGATGGTCACCACGCGCGGCGCTCCGATCCGGTCCGACAGCACGCCGCCGACCGGCCGCGCCACCACTGCGGCGATGGCGAAGCCGGCGGTGCGCGTCCCGGCCGCGGTCAGGTCGAAGTCGTAGACATCCTTCAGGTAGGTCGGCAGGTAGGTGGAGAAGGCCACAAACCCGCCGAACGTGACCGCGTAGAGGAACGCCATCTGCCAGGTGACCGGGAGCTTGAGGGCGGCCGCCAGCTTCGGCACGACCGGATCGGGGTTGCGCCGCCAGGCCGGCGCGTCCCGCATGGCGAACCAGACCACGGCCGCGGTGATGATCAGCATCCCCGCCATGATCAGGTGAGTCGGGACGTAGCCGAACCAGCGGACGAAACGGGGGGTGAAGAACGCCGACAGCGCGGTGCCGCCCATGCCCGCTCCGAAGAGGCCCGTCGCGAAGCCGCGCCGGGCGGGCTCGTACCAGGCGTTGACGAACGGGATCCCGATGGCGAAGGTCGTGCCCGCGACCCCCAGCAGCAGGGCGCAGACCAGCAGGAACGGGTACGAGCCGACCGTGCCGGCGAAGGCCACCAACAGGACCGGCACCACCGAGACGGCGGTCAGCACCGTGAACATCAGCCGACCGCCGAACCGGTCCGTGAGAGCACCGGTGACGATGCGGCCCAGGGATCCGACCAGCACGGGGGTGGCAACGAGCAGCGCCTTCTGCCCGGCCGACAGCGACAGCTGCTCGGTGTAGCGCACCCCGAGCGGGGCGATCAGGTTCCAGGCCCAGAACGTGACCCCGAAGGCCAGCAGGGCGAGGCCGAGGTTCCGGCCCTGGCCGGCGCGCCGGGCGCTGGCTTCGGGGGTGGTCGAGGTCACGGTCTGCCTCCCGATCAGGTACGGGTGTCGCGGTCGGGGGTGCCGACGGGCGCCCAGCCACGGCGTGTGCGGGCCGGACCCGGCCGGGCGCCGGTGTCCCGACTGCGGTATACGATGTAGGGCCGGAACAGGTAATGCACCGGTGCGGTGAAGGCGTGCACCAACCGGGTGAACGGCCAGACCGCGAAGAGCAGCAACCCGATCAGGGCGTGCACCTGGAAGGACAGCGGGGCGGCCGCCATCGCCTCGATGCGCGGTGAGAACCAGAACAGGGACCGGAACCACGGTGACACGGTGTCCCGGTAGGTCAGCTCGTGGTGCGGACCGAAGACGCTCAGCACCGTGGTGGCGAGGCCGGCCACGATGGCGGCGACCAGCACCACGTACATGGCCTTGTCGTTCTTGGTGGTGGCCATGAACACCGGCCCGGTGGTCCGGCGCCGGTAGATCAAGATCACCAGGCCGACCAGCGTGCAGAGCCCGGCGACCGAGCCCAGCGCCAGCGCATTCAGGTGGTACAGCCCCTCACTCACCCCGACCGCCTCGGTCCACGACTTCGGGATGAGCAGCCCGGCGACGTGCCCAACGACCACCACGAGGATGCCGAAGTGGAACAAGGGCGAGCCGATCCGCAGCAGCCGGGACTCGTAGAGCTGCGAGGACCGGGTGGTCCAGCCGAACTGGTCGTAGCGATACCGCCAGATCAGGCCGCCGACCAACAGGGCGATGGCGAGGTAGGGGAGGATCCCCCACAGCACGATGTCCACGGCTCACGCCCTCCCGGATCGGGTCAGGGGCGGCCCGCCCGCGCGAAGCTCGTGCAGCGGCAGCAACCGGGGGTCGTACGGGTCCAGGCCCACCGTCTCGGTGGGCGGTCCGGTCCTGGCCCGGGCCAGCACCTCACGCCGGTCGGCCGGTGAGGCTCCGGGCAGAGTGTCGCAGACCGCGGTCACCACTCCCGCGTACGGCGACCGCCGGTCCAGGAGGGCCAGCCGCAACAGCTCCAGGCTGGCGCGGTAGTCCTGGAGCAGCGCCGCGCCGTCGGTCGGGTCGGCGACGGCGGCGTACTCCAGGACCAGGGGCACGAAGTCCGGCAGCTCGCCGTGGGTGTTGACCAGGAAGCCGCTGGCCCGGTACCGAGCCTTGAAGTCCGCCAGCACCTGCCCTCGGCGCCGGGTGTCGCCGTCGGTCCAGTACGACAGGTACAGCGCGTGCTTGCGGGACAGGTCGAAGGTCGCCACGTAGTCCTGCTGCAGCTCCGGGACCGGGGTGTGCTGCCAGGCCCGGAGGATCTCTGCGAAGCAGTCGAGTGCGGCCGGGGCCGCCTCCGCCAGCGCCTCCGCCACGACCGGTGCCCGGCCCAGCACCTCGGCGTGCGGGTAGCTCAGACAGATCGAGGCCGCCTGCCAGACGATCCGCGCGGGGTCGGCCCGGCGTGCGGCCCTCATGGCCGCTGCTCCGGGAACAGCCCTGACGGAGTGCCCTTACCGTCCCAGTTGAGCAGGTTGACCCGGCCGCGCAGCTCGCCGGTGTCGGCCAGACCGCCGGAGGACTGCCGTTCCCGCAAGGCGTGGAACGTCTCGACCGCCACCGGGGTGGGACGCCCGCTGGCTTCGCCGAACGGCCCGGACTCGTTCTCCCAGCCGTCGGGTCCACCGTCGAAGTCCAGGGAGCAGCCCAGCTCCTCCAGGTCGTGCGCCTGCTCGTAGTGGGCGCGGGGGATCACGTAGCGGTCCTCGTACTTCGCGATCGCCAGCAGCCGGTACATCGCGTAGACCTGGTCACCGGTCATGCCCACCGCCTGGGCCTTCGACTCCTGGGCCGAGCGGCCGAGGTTGAGGTCGCGGAGGTAGGAGCGCATGGCCGCGAGCTTGCGCAACACGTCGGTGATCACCGCGGTGTCGCCGGCGGTGAGCAGCTCGGCCAGGTACTCCACCGGGATCCGGAGGGCCTCGATCGCCCCGAACAGCACGGCGTCGCTCTCCGCGTCGTGGCCCTGGTCGCGCAGCAGGTCCACGATCGGCGACAACGGCGGGACGTACCAGACCATCGGCATGGTGCGGTACTCCGGGTGCAGCGGCAGCGCCACCCGGTACACCTTGGCCAGCGCGTAGACCGGCGACCGCTGCGCCGCCTCCAGCCAGTCGTGGGGGATGCCCTGCCGGCGGGCGGCCTGCAGCACCGCCGGGTCGTGCGGGTCCAAGATCACGTCCAGGTGCGCCTGGTAGAGGTCCCGCGGGTCGGGCGTGGCGGCGGCGGCCGTCACCCGGTCCGCGTCGTAGAGGAACAGGCCCAGGTAGCGCAGCCGACCGACGCAGGTCTCCGCGCACACCGTGGGCAGCCCCACCTCCACCCGCGGGTAGCAGAAGGTGCACTTCTCGGCCTTGCCCGTCTTGTGGTTGAAGTAGATCTTCTTGTACGGGCAGCCGGTCATGCACTGACGCCAGCCGCGGCACCGGTCCTGGTCGACCAGCACGATGCCGTCCTCGGTCCGCTTGTAGATCGCGCCGGACGGGCAGGACGCCATGCAGGACGGGTTCAGGCAGTGCTCGCAGATCCGCGGCAGGTAGAACATGAACGTGCGCTCGAACTCGAACCGGATCGTGCCTTCGGCCTGCTTCCGCACCTGCTCGACGATCGGGTCCAGGTGGCCCAGCTCGGGCGCACCCCCCAGGTTGTCGTCCCAGTTGGCCGACCAGGTGATCTTGGTGTCCTCACCGGTGATCAACGACTTGGGCCGGGCCACCGGGAAGTCATCGCCGAGCGGCGCGTCGATCAGGTTCGCGTAGTCGTAGGTCCACGGCTCGTAGTAGTCGGCCAGCTTGGGTTGGATCGGCGAGGCGAAGATCCCGAACAGCTTCTTCAGCCGACCGCCCGCCTTGAGCTTGAGCCGGCCGCGTCGGTTGAGCTCCCACCCGCCCTTCCAGGTCTCCTGGTCCTCGTAGCGGCGCGGGTAGCCCTGCCCGGGCCGGGTCTCGACGTTGTTGAACCAGACGTACTCGGTGCCGGAGCGGTTGGTCCAGGCCTGCTTGCAGGTCACCGAGCAGGTGTGGCACCCGATGCACTTGTCGAGGTTCATCACCATGCCCATCTGGGCCATGACCCGCATCAGTACCTCACCTCCTGGGAGCGCTTGCGGACTGTGGAGACCATGTCGCGCTGGTTCCCGGTGGGGCCGAGGTAGTTGAACGCGTACGACAGCTGGGCGTACCCGCCGATCAGGTGCGTCGGCTTGACCAGCAGCCGCGTGACCGAGTTGTGGATGCCGCCCCGTCGACCGGTGGCCTCCGACTTGGGGACGTCGATGATCCGCTCCTGAGCATGGTGGACGTAGACGACCCCGGCCGGCATCCGGTGGCTGACGATGGCCCGGCCGACCAGCACGCCGTTGGCGTTCACGCACTCCACCCAGTCGTTGTCGGACACCTCGATGCTGGCCGCGTCGCCGGGGCTCATCCAGACCGCGGTACCGCCGCGGCCCAGGGACAGCATGAACAGGTTGTCCTGGTACTCGGAGTGGATCGACCACTTGTTGTGCGGGGTCAGGTAGCGGACGGTGATCTGCCGCGACCCGTCGCGCCCCAGGACCGGGTCGCCGAACAGGCGATGCATGTCCAGCGGCGGACGGTACTGCGGCAGCGCCTCGCCCACGTCGCGCATCCAGTCGTGGTCGAGGAAGAAGTGCATCCGACCGGTGAGGGTCCGGAACGGCATGCCCCGTTCGATGTTGACGGTGAACGGGGCGTACCGCCGCCCCCCGGTCTCCGACCCGGACCACTCCGGTGAGGTGATCACCGGCACCGGCGCCTGCTGGGTCTGGGCGAAGGTGATCCGCTTCTCCTCCGACCCCTCGGCGAGGTCGGCCAGCGGGCGACCGACCTGCCGCTCGGCCTGCCGCCAGCCCTGCACGGCGAGCTCGCCGTTGGTGGTGCCGGAGAGGGCGAGGATGGCCTCGGCCATCTTGGCGTCGGTGTCGATGGCCGGCCGGCCGTCGGCCGCGCCGCCGAGCATCACACCACCGTGCCCGGCGAGCTGGGCGAGGGGGTGCTCGAGGTCGAACGTGACGTTCTTGGTGGTGAAGCCGAGCCGGTCGGCCAGCGGCCCGATGGCGGCGAGCTTGTCGGCGATGGCGGTGTAGTCCCGCTCGACCACCTGCACGATCGGCATGGTCTGGCCGGGCACGGCCGGCACGTCACCCCGCTTCCAGTCGCGGACCACGCCGCCGGGCTGGGACATCTCGCCGGGCGTGTCGTGCTGCATCGGGACGACCACGAGATCCCGGCGGACGCCCAGGTGGGTGGCAGCCTGCCGGGACAGCTCCCGGGCGATCAAGGTGAAGAGCTCGAAGTCGCTCTTGGTCTCCCACGGCGGGTCGATGGCCGGGGTGAAGGCGTGCACGAACGGGTGCATGTCAGTCGAGGACAGGTCGTACTTCTCGTACCAGGTGGCTGCCGGGAGCACGATGTCGGACAACAGCGTGGTCGAGGTCATCCGGAAGTCGGCAGACAGCAGCAGGTCCAGCTTCCCCTCCGGTGGCTCCTCGCGCCAGGTGAGGTCGTGCGGTCGGACCTCCCCCTCGGTGGCCATCAGGTTGGAGTGGGTGCCGAGCAGGTACTTCAGGAAGTACTCGTTGCCCTTGGCCGAGGAGCCCAGCAGGTTGGAGCGCCACAGGGTCAGGACCCGCGGCCAGTTCTGCGGTGCGTCGACATCCTCGACGGAGAAGCGCAACCGGCCGGCGGTGACCGCGTCGGCGACCCAGCCTCCGGCGTCGGCGGCCTGCCCGGCGGCGACCGCGGCGCCGGCCTGGTCGGCGAGGTCGAGCGGATTGGCGTCGAACTGGGGATAGAACGGCATCCAGCCCAGCCGGGCGGCCTGGGCGATGGTGTCGGCGGTGTGCATCCCGGTCAGGTTGCCCTCGGCCAGCGGTGAAGCGAGGACATCGGCGGCGTAGCCGTCGAACCGGTACTGGTCGGTGTGCATGTACCAGTACGCGGTGCCGATCATGGTCCGCGGCGGCCGGGACCAGTCCAGCCCGTTGGCCAGGTTGAGCCAGCCGGTGATCGGCCGGCACTTCTCCTGGCCGACGTAGTGCGCCCAGCCGCCGCCGTTGCGGCCGAGGCAACCGGTCAGCATCAGCATGGCCAGCACCGCCCGGTAGGTGGCGTCGCCGTGGAACCACTGGCAGATGCCCGCGCCCATGATGATCATGGACCGGCCGCCCGACTCGACAGCGTTGGTGGCGAACTCGCGGGCGATCCGGATGCAGGCCTCGGCCGGGACGGAGGTGATCCCGGCCTGCCAGGCCGGCGTGAAGGGGCGGGTGGGGTCGTCATAGCCGGTGGGCCACTCGCCGGGCAGCCCCGGCCGGACCACGCCGTAGTGCGCCAGCATCAGGTCGTAGACCGTGGTGACCAGATGGCCGCCGACGCGGATGGCGGGCACGCCGCGGCGCAGCACGTCCCCGGTGCCGTCGGGCCGGTCGAAGTACGGCAGTAGCACCTCGACGTCGACGGGGGAGACCTTGGCGTCGCGCAGCGACAGCGCCGGGACGATAGCGCCGAGGTCGAGGTTCCAGCGGCCCACGCCGCCCTCGCCGTAGCGGAAGCCCATCGACCCGTTGGGGACCGCCGTCCGCCCCGTGGAGGCGTCGAGCAGCACGGTCTTCCAGGCCGACTCCTTGTCCTGCCCGCCGAGATCGGACTCGGTGAGGAACTTGCCGGCCACCAGGCCGCCGTGCTCGGCGTTCTCGGTCAGGGTCACCAGGAAGGGCAGGTCGGTGAACCGCCGCACATAGTCCACGAAGAACGGCACCCGCCGGTCGACGAAGAACTCCGTCAAGATCACCTGACCCATGGCCATGGCCAGGGCGGCGTCGGTGCCGGCCTGGGCCGGAAGCCATTCGTCGGCGAACTTCGTGTTGTCGGCGTAGTCCGGGCTGACGCTGACCACCTTGGTGCCCCGGTAGCGGACCTCGGTCATCCAGTGGGCGTCGGGCGTGCGGGTGACCGGCACGTTCGACCCCCACATCATCAGGTAGCTGGCGTCCCACCAGTCGCCGGACTCCGGCACGTCGGTCTGGTCGCCGAACACCTGCGGACTGGCCACCGGCAGGTCCGCATACCAGTCGTAGAACGAGGTCATCACCCCGCCGAGCAGCTGGGTGAACCGGGTGCCGATGCAGTGCGACACCATCGACATGGCCGGGATGGGGGAGAACCCCGCCACCCGGTCGGGTCCGTAGGTCTTGATCGTGTGCACGTATGCGGCCGCGATCATCTCCACGGCCTCGCCCCAGGACGACCGGACCAGGCCTCCCTTCCCGCGCGCGGACTGGTAGCGGCGGCGCCGCTCCGGGTCGGTGGTGATCTCGGCCCAGGCCAGCACCGGGTCGCCCAGCCGCTGCCGGGCCTCCCGGTACATCTCCTGCAGGACGCCCCGGACATAGGGGTAGCGGACCCGGGTCGGCGAGTACGTGTACCAGGAGAATGCAGCCCCCCGTGGGCAGCCGCGCGGCTCGTACTCGGGCCGGTCGGGGCCGACGGAGGGATAGTCGGTCTGTTGCGCCTCCCAGGTGATGATGCCGTCCTTGACGTACACCTTCCACGAGCAGGACCCCGTGCAGTTCACCCCGTGCGTGGAGCGCACCACCTTGTCGTGGCTCCAGCGGTCCCGGTAGAACACGTCCCCGGCCCGGCCGCCTTTGAGGAACGCCACCCGCTTGTCCTCCGACTCCTCCCACCGGGAGAAGAACCGACCCAGACCGAGCAGGGCATCAGAAGCCGGACCGTCGACGCCTGCGCGGGGGGAACGGGGCACAGCCGGACGCTAGCCAGCCAGCCGGAGGCCGCGACAGGGCCGAAGGTCCCTCAGTCCCGGACCCAGCCCCGGACGACACCGGGCAGCAGGTCGACGAACGTCGTGACGGCACGTGGCACGTACGGGCCTGCGACGTGCGCCACCGAGATCCGGCGCTGCGGCGCGGCTCCGCGCAGGGCCAGGGACTCGGTCCCGGGCAGCCGCCGGACGGCGGCCAGCCCGGGCACCACGGCGATCCCCAGGCCGGCCCGGACGAAGGCCTGGACCGCCAGGTAGTCGTCGGAGATCAGGCTGACTCTCGGTACGAACCCAGCGGCGGCGCAGGCGTCGCGGACGGCCCGGAACCAGGTGCTGGCCGGGGCGCCGCCGATCCAGGTCTCGCCGGCCAGGTCGCGAACGGCGGGCACCCCGGGTCGGCCGAGCAGCCGATGGCCCGGCGGCAGCAGCAGCCGGTAGTGGTCGGTGAACAGCGGGGTCAGGTCGAACCCGTCCGGCAGGGCCGGGTCGGGTGCGCCGAGGTCGAAGACGATCGCGACATCGAGCTCGCGCCGGTCCAACCGGGGCCAGAGCCGTTGCATGTGATCATCGACCACGGTGAGGGAGAGCCCGGCCTCGGTGCGCCGGAGGCGGGCGATGGCCTCCGGCAGGAAGGTGGCCAGCGCGCTGGGGAAGCCGCCCAGCCGGATGCGCGTGCTCCGGGCGTCCTTCAGCTCGCTCAGGTCGTGCTCGGCGGCGGTGAGGCGTTCGGCGATCGCCCGGCCGTGCGCGGCCAGCACCAAGCCGGCCGGCGTGAGCTCGACCGGCCGCAGCCGCGGTTCCACCAGCCGCAGGCCGGCCGACCGCTCCAGCGCGGCCACATGCTGGCTGATTGCGGACTGGGTGACCCCGAGGCCGGCGGCGGCGCCGGCGAACGAGCCGGCCTCCTGGACCGCGATCAGCGCCCGGAGGCTGACCAGAGATCGTATGAGTTCCACTAATGGAACTGTAGTCCGACGACTGTTGCCTAATGACCTCCGGTCCTACCGTTCCCGGCGAACCACCGGCCGACGTCGGCCGGAACCCGAACCCAGGAAAGGACGAGCCCGCCATGACCGTCACGGAGAAGCCCACCGCCAGCCTCGACGAGGACAAGCTGATGAAGTTCGTGTTCCGCGCCGTCGACGAGGTCGGCGCCACCCTGAACGCCGGACTGGTCGTGCTGGGCGACAAGCTCGGCCTGTACGCGGCGATGGCCGACGGCGCACCGATCGCGGCGGCGGAGCTGGCCGACCGGGCGGGCATCGCCGAGCCGTACGCGCGGGAGTGGCTGGCCGGTCAGGCCGCCGGCGGGTTCGTCGAGTACGCCGACGGCCGGTACCGGCTGCCGGCCGAGCACGCGGCGGCCCTGGTGGACGAGGACAGCCCGGCCTTCGTCGGCGGGCTGTTCCAGATCGCCCTGGGCACGGTGGCCGACACCGCCCGGGTGGCCGCGGCGGCCCGCAGCACGACCGGGGTCGGCTGGCACGAGCACAACGTGGATGTCCGTGACGGGTGCGAGCGGTTCTTCCGGCCCGGCTACGCCGCCAATTTGGTGAGCAGCTGGCTGCCTGCGGTGGGGGTTGCGGACCGACTCGAGGCCGGCGCTCGGATCGCCGACGTGGGATGCGGGTACGGCGCGTCCACGATCCTGATGGCGCAGGCGTACCCGAGGAGCAGTTTCGTCGGCTCCGACTACCACCCCGAGTCCATCCGGATCGCCCGGCAGCGGGCGGCCGACGCTGCGGTCACCGATCGGGTCAGCTTCGAGGTGGCCGGCGCCGACGCGTTCTCCGGCACCGGGTTCGACCTGGTCACGACCTTCGACGCGCTGCACGACCTGGGCGACCCGGTCGCCGCGGCCCGGCGGGTGGCCGCCGCCCTCGCCCCGGACGGGGTGTGGATGGTGGTGGAGCCGATGGCCGGTGACCAGGTCGAGGACAACCTCAACCCGATCGGCCGGGCCTACTACGGCTTCTCGACCCTGCTCTGCACCCCGGCCTCGCTGTCGCAGCCCGGGGCGATGGCACTGGGCACCCAGGCGGGTCCGGAACGGATCCGACGCGTGGTCGCCGAGGCCGGGTTCCAGCACGTCCGCTCGGCGGCCGAGACCCCGTTCAACCGGGTGCTGGACATCCGCCGCTGACCGTCTTCGGGTGGCAGGATCGGAGGGTGCACGATCTGCTGGACCGGGGCGCGCGGTCGGCCGCCCCGCGACCCCGGGCGCGCCGATGACGGAGGCGACCCCGCTCGCGCAGCGCCTGCAGCAGGTGATGGACGGCTACCTCACCACCCAGCTGCTGTACGCGGCCAGCGAGCTGGGAGTGCTGGGACGCCTGGCTGCTCGGCCGCAGACCGCCGCCGAACTGGCGCGGTCAGTGGGGGTCGAGCCGGGCCCGCTGGCCCGGGTGCTGCGCGGCCTGGTGATCGAGGACGTGGTGATCGAGGACGTGGTGATCGAGGACGTGGTGATCGAGGACAGCGCGATCGAGGACAGCGCGATCGAGGACAGGGTGATCGAGGACAGGGTGATCGAGGACAGGGCGATCGAGGACAGGGCGATCGAGGACAGGGCGGCCGAGCCGGGCGACGGGAGGTTCACGCTGACCCCGCTGGGTGAGGCCCTGGCCGGGCTGGCTGGGCCGCTGCGGGTGCGTGGCGGCCTCTACTACCGGGCCGCCGGTGGACTGCTCGACGCGCTCCGCACCGGCGCGACCGCCTTCGACACGGTCTACGGCCGACCCTTCTTCGCCGAGCTCGACGCTGATCGGAGCGCGGAGGCCGCGTTCGAGGCCTCCATGGCGGGGCGGGCGGTGGCCGAGGCGCGGGACCTGGTCGCTGCCTACGACTTCGGCCCCTACCGCACCGTCGTCGATGTCGGCGGTGGGCGCGGGGTCCTGCTCGGCGCGGTGTTGGAGTCGGTCCCCGAGGCGGCGGGGATCCTGCTCGACCGGCCGCCCGCCATCCGCGCCGCCCGAGCCCACCTGGCGGAGGCCGGGCTGGCTGAGCGGGTACGGCTGGTGGCCGGCGACTTCTTCGAGGAGGTGCCCGCGGGCGGCGACCTCTACCTGGTGGCCCGGATCCTGCACGACTGGGACGACGCCGCGGCGCTGAGGATCCTCCGGCGGTGCCGGGCCGCGATGCGCCCCGGCGCACGGCTTCTCGTGGTCGACGCGCTGCTCCCCGAACGTGCCCGCGAGTCGCCCGGCGCGATCCGGATGGACCTGCACATGCTGGTCCTGTTCGGGTCCGCCGAGCGGACGGCTGGCCGGGTGACGGCGCTGCTCGACCAGGCCGGGTTCTCCGTGCGGCGGATCCTCCCCACGACCTCACCGGTCGGGCTGGCTGTGGTCGAGGCCGCGCCGCACTAGGCGCTGACCGGTTGGGTCGCCGCCCTCGCGCGCCGGTCGCCGCCACCCTGCACACGTTGACGACGGTCCGCTCTGGTAGGAACGAGTCGCCGCGGAGCGAGGGGATGGCCATGATCAGGTGGTATCAGAACGCGCGTCGTCTACTGCGTCGAGGTCGCGTCGTTCCAGGACTCCGACGGCGACGGCTGCGGCGACCTCCGCGGGCTGATCAGCCGGCTCGACTACCTGGCGCGGCTGGGGGTCACCTGCCTGTGGCTCAACCCGATCCACCCCAGCCCGGGCCGGGACAACGGGTACGACGTCAGCGACTACTACGGCATCCATCCCCGGCTCGGCACCCTCGGAGACTTCGCGGAGCTGACCCGGCGGGCCCGCAGCCGGGGGATCCGCATCGTGGTGGACCTGGTGGTCAACCACACCTCCGACGAGCACCCCTGGTTCCAGGCGGCCCGCAGCAGCCGCGACTCCCCGTACCGGGACTGGTACGTGTGGTCCGACGCCGAGCCCCCCAACCGACGCCAGGGCCTGGTCTTCCCGGGGGAGCAGACCGAGACCTGGACCTTCGACGACCAGGCCGGCGCGTGGTACTTCCACCGCTTCTACGAGTTCCAGCCCGACCTGAACTGGAGCAACCCGTCGGTCCGCGCCGAGATCCGCCGGGTCATGGAGTTCTGGCTGCAGCTGGGGGTCGTCGGCTTCCGGATCGACGCGGCACCGTTCGTGATCGAGCAGACCACCCCCGGGGTCGACCCGGGTCCCCAGGACTTCTCGATCCTGGACTCCTGGCGGCAGGAGACGCAGTGGCAGGTCGGTGACTCGGTGCTGCTCTGCGAGGCCAACGTGGCGCCGGCCGAGGTGGCGAAGTTCACCGGCAGCCGCCCCGACGGCCCGACCGACCGGGCCCAGCTGATGTTCGACTTCCTGCTCAACCCCAAGATCTGGCTGGCGCTGGCCCGTCGGGACGCCGAGCCGCTGATCGAGGCGCTGACCAGCGCGGTCGGCTGCTGGCACCCGGTGCGCAGTGGGTCACCTTCCTCCGCAACCACGACGAGCTGGACCTGAGCCGCCTCACCGACGAGCAGCGACAGCGACGTGTTCCGCGCCTTCGCCCCCCGCCAGGACATGCGGCTGTACGGGCGCGGTATCCGCCGGCGGCTCGCCTCCGATGCTGGGCGGGAACCTCCGGCACATCGAGCTGGCCTACGCCCTGCAGTTCTCGCTGCCCGGCACCCCGGTCGTGCGGTACGGCGAGGAGATCGGGATGGGGGAGGACCTGCGGCTGGACGGGCGCGAGGCGATCCGGACCCCGATGCAGTGGGACGAGACCCGCAACGGCGGGTTCTCCACGGCGCCGGCCGGACCAGCTCGTCCGACCGGTGAGCCACCCGGGGCGCGTACGGCAGCACGGCGGTGAACGTCCGGGCGCAGCAGCGAGACCCGACGTCGCTGCTGCGCTGGTTCGAGAACCTGGTGCACACCCTGCGCAGCGCGCCCGAGATCGGGACCGGCAGCTGCGCCGTGGTCGACGTGCCGCTGCCCCGATCGGTGCTCGCCCACCGGTTCGACGCCCCCTCGGGCGCCATCCTCATGCTGCACAACCTGGCCGACGCTGCGGTGACCGTCGACATCGGAGCGTTGCCGGGGATGGTCGGAGCGCCGTACGACCTGCTGGTCGACGGTCCCTACCCGGCTCCCGCCACAGACCTGCGCTCGGTGCACCTGAACGGCTTCGGGTATCGCTGGATCAGGCTGGCTCGCAGTGACGTGGTCGACTGAACCGGTCACCCGTCGCGGCGCAGCTCGGGTCTCCTGAGCCGTCGGCCCGCCGCCGCGCCCAGCTCGGCGCGCGGTGCCGCCCACCTCTCCGGGTCGGCCAGGCCCGCGCCCGTCGGCCCCAGCCGACGGGCGAGGAACGGCAGCGATCCGCCTGCGCGATCAGCGTGCCGGCGGCGACCACCAACCGATCCGCCCCAGCAGCGGGCCCGTTGGGTCGTGCTGGCCGGCAGTGACTGCGCTGCCGGACGGCATCCTGGCCGGTCGCGCTGACCGGGGGTCCCGCTGGCTGCCGCCTGCCCGTCTCGGTGGCGTCCATACTGGACCCGGAGTCCACCAGCGGACGGGCCGGGTCGCGGGCGGGCGGGACAGCCGGGAGGAACCTGCGGATGGGACGCCTGATCTACACCAGCATCGCCTCGCTCGACGGCTACATCGCGGACGCGCGGGGCGAGTTCGACTGGGCCGCTCCCGACGAGGAGGTGCACGCGTTCGCCAACGAGCTGGTCCGGGCCATCGGCACCCACCTGTACGGGCGTCGCACCTATGAGGTGATGACGGTCTGGGACACCATGCCGCTCGAGGATGAGCCGGCCGTGGTCCGCGAGTTCGCTCAGGTCTGGCGGTCGGCCGACAAGATCGTCTACTCCTCGACCCTGGCCGCCCCGACCACCCGCCGGACCCGACTCGAACGACGCTTCGACCCGGAGGCCGTCCGCAGGCTGAAGGCGGGGCTGGCGACCGACCTGGGCGTCGCCGGTCCCACCCTGGCCGCCGCCGCCGTCCGGGCCGGCCTGGTGGACGAGGTGCACCTGCTGATCGTCCCGGTGCTCGTCGGCGGGGGCACCAGCGTCTGGCCGCGGGGTGTGCACTGGCCGCTGGAGCTGCTCGACGAGCAGCGGTTCGCCGGCGGCACCGTGCACCTGCACTACCGCACCGCCGGCCCGATCGAGCCGTCGTCGGGCGATTGCCCACCAGGGCGGTGAGCGCCGCGATTGACACGCTTCACCCGGTGCGTGGTGATCATCGGCGACGGAAACCCTTCTCCGCAAAGGGACTTGGCCGAGGCGGTCCTGACCCCGCCCACTATGATGGGGAGCACTGGGGCTCCAGTCTCTCGACGAAGCTCGTAAGACCGAAGGAGGCGGGGACGTCATCCGTCTTCCCTGGCCGGGTTATCCGTTCGGGCGACTGGAGCTCCTCATACCGCTGAGCGCGGCAGCCGCAACCGGTTGTCGGGCAGAAGATCGACTCGCGGGGTCACGCCGGCCGGCAAGTCCGGACACGACCAGCCGGCATGATCGACTCGTCGGGATGGACCGGTCTGAGTCGAGTCGTCGTGATCACCGCCGGGCAGCGATGGCGTCCGCGACGGCGGTGGCCTCCCGGGTGATCTCGCGGAGCAGGCCCGAGAGCTCGACGGTGATCCCGACCAGGTAGAGGTCGGGGGCTCGGGGGGTGGTCTGAGCGCCGCGCACACGGGGCACCCCGGCCGGGTCGAGCAGATCCAGACCGCGCACCATCTCGCCGAGGTCGGGGCGGAAGCCGGTCGCCGCGACGACCGCATCAGGGGTCAGCGTGGTCTGGTCGACGAGCTGGACCTCAGCCCCCGCGAACGCGGTGACCTCCCCGACCACGCGGATCCGCCGGGCGCGGACCGCGTCGACGAACCCGTGGTCGAGGATGGGGATGGTCTGGGAGCGGAGGAATCGGGTGAAGCTGTCGCGGGGGGCCGGCAGGCCGTACGGCTCCAGGTCCGGCACGGTCACCCGCCGCAGCAGGTCGCTGACCGGGTTCAGCAGGGCCGCCGGGAAGCCGCGGAGGACGAGGGCGACGAACTGGGTGGGGACTCCCAGCGTGTCCCGCCGGACGATGCCGGGGGCGGAGCGGACCGACAGCCACACCGCGGTCGCGTGGCCGACCAGGTCGACGGCGATCTCGGCGGCTGAGTTGCCGCCGCCGACCACCAGCACCCGCTGGTTCCGGAACGCGGTGGGCTCGCGGTACGCCGACGAGTGCCGAAGGTCACCCGGGTAGCTGTCCCGGCCGGGCCAGGGCGGCACGTACGGCGTCCGGGCCTGCCCGGTGGCGATCACCACCGAGCGCGCGGGCACTTCCCCCCGGGAGGTCTGCACCAGCCACCCATCCCCGCCCCGATGCAGACCGGTGACCTCGGTCTCGAGCTCGGGCCGGATGCCGAACCGCCGGACGTAGTCCTCCAGGTAGGCCACCAGGTCGTCCCGGGCCACCCACTGTCCGTACCGGCGGGGAATGGGGGCCCCGGGCAGCCCGGACAACCGGCGCGCCGTGTGCAGCCGCAGGCTGTCGTAGCGACCGCGCCAGCTGTCGCCCACCGTCGGCGCGCGGTCCACGATCCGGTACGGCACACCCCGCTGCCCCAACAGCGCCGCCACCGCCAGGCCGGCCGGACCCGCGCCGATGACCAGGGAGTGGGCGCTCATGGGCGGCCAACCTACGCCCTCGGCGCACGGCGGCGGCGCTAGGAACCCGACCGCAGGCTGGAGGCCCGGACCACCAGCTCGGGCTGGAACACGACGTGCTGCGGCGCCGCCCCCAAGCCGTCCGCGCCGACGGCCTCGGCCAGCAGTCGGACGGCGGTGGCGCCCAGCAGCTCGGCGGGTTGCCGGACCGAGGTCAGCGGGACCACGGTGGCAGCGGCGAACGCGATGTCGTCGTAGCCCACCAGGGCCAGGTCCCCGGGCACGGACAGCCGGGCCAGCATCGCGACCGACTGCAGGACGCCCACCGCAAGCAGGTCGTTGGCGCAGAAGATCCCGTCCGGCCGGCTGGCGGCGGACCGCTGGACGATGGTGTCCCCGGCCGCCCGTCCGGCTGGCACCGTGAGACCGTCCTGCAGCACGACCTCGATCTGGACGTCCGGGTGGGCCGCCGCGGCCTCGTGGGCGCCGCGCAGGCGATCGGTCACCTGGCGGATGGTCAGCGGGCCGCCCACGAACGCGATCCGGCGGCAGCCCTGCTCGATCAGGTGGTCGACGGCCAGCCGCCCCCCGGCGACGTCGTCGACCGAGACCGAGGACAACGACCGGCGGGGCTCGCCGGCCCGGTCGACCAACACGGTGGCGAGTCCGCGCCGGCTCAGGCGCTCCAAGTGCGCGATGTCCTCGCCGACCGGGGTGACGAGAACGCCCTGCACCCGCTGCTGCTCGAACAGGTCCAGGTAGGTCGCCTCCCGCGTGGGGTCGTCGTAGCTGCTGGCCAGCAGCACGGCAAGCCCGAGCTTCTGGGCCTCCCGTTCGGCCCCGCGCGCGAGATCGGTGAAGAACGGGTTGCCCGCGTCGAGGATGATCAACCCGAGGGAGCGGCTGGTGCCGGTCTTGAGCTGCCGCGCGGCGTCGTTGCGGACGAAGCCGAGCTCGTCGATGACGGCCTGGACCCGCTGCCGGGTGCCCTCGGCCACCTTGTCGGGGCGGTTGAGGACGTTCGAGACCGTGCCGAGCGCGACGCCGGCCCGTTCGGCGACGTCCTTGATGCTCACCTGGTCCCTGCGCGGCATGGGTGGGATCCTATCGACGGGTGCCTGCGGAACAGGTGCGCTCGCCTGGGCCGGGTCGGATAAGCGCGCGTTGAAACGTTACAGACCTCGCCAGCACGGTGCTCGCGCGGCGACACCCGAGACGGATTTCTCCCCTTCAGGGTTGACGATGCGGCGGAGACATTCTATTGTCGGTGTTCTGAACCGTTTCAATCCACGTTGGCGATACCCGCCGGCACCGGTGGCCGCGACTCTAAGCTGGGTGGGCGCGCGCGAGCTCGGCGCGGTCAGCTCATCGGGCCGGCGCGGTGGCGGCCAACCCCGGACTCGAACAGGAGATCATGCCCCACCCCTGGTCCGCTTCCCTGATCACGCCGGAGCTCGAGCACGCGGCGCCACTGCTGCGCACCGAGTTCCGCCTCGATGAGGGTCACGGTCCCGTCCTTTCCGCCCGGTGGCTGGTGAGCGCCCTCGGCGTCTTCGAGGCGTACCTCGACGGCGCGCCGGTCAGCGACGACGTGCTGAGCCCCGGCTGGTCGAGCTACGAGTGGCGGATCCGCTACCGCGAGTACGACGTCGCGACCCGGCTGAGCGCGGCGACCGGACCGGTTGTGCTGGGCCTGGCCCTCGGCAACGGGTGGTACCGCGGACACCTCACCTGGAAGCAGGTCGACCAGATGTACGGCCAGGACCTCGGTGCCATCGCCGAGCTGGAGATCAGCTTCGCCGACGGCCACCGCCAGCTGGTGATCACCGACGAGTCGTGGGCGGCCGGGCCGTCCGCCGTGCTCGCGAACGACCTGTACGCCGGTCAGACGATCGACGGCCGGTTGGTCTCGACCGACTGGCTGCGCCCCGGGTTCGGCGACCCGTCCTGGACGGGGGTCCGCGGCCTGGCCTTCGACACCGCGAGGCTGGTGCCCTACCTGGGACCGCCGGTCGTCCGGCACGAGGAGCTGGCACCGGTGGAGGTGTCGGCTTCGCCGTCGGGCAGGACCCTGGTCGACTTCGGCCAGAACCTCGTCGGCTGGGTGAAGCTCCACGTGCGAGGCGCGGCCGGTGGGACCCTCACCCTGCGGCACGCCGAGGTGCTCGAGCACGGCGAGCTCGGTGTCCGGCCGCTGCGTACCGCGCGGGCCACCGACCGGTTCATCCTGAGCGGCGCAGCGGACGTGTTCGAGCCGACCTTCACCTTCCACGGCTTCCGCTACGTCGAGGTGGACGGCTGGCCGGGCGGGCTGGCCGCCCTGCAGCAGGACCCGACCGCGATCCGCGCGGTGGTGGTGTCGTCCGACCTGCGCCGGACCGGCGAGTTCGCCTGCTCGGACCCGGGGCTGAACCAGCTGCACCGCAACATCGTCTGGGGCCAGCGGGGCAACTTCGTGGACGTGCCGACCGACTGCCCGCAGCGCGACGAGCGGCTGGGCTGGACCGGTGACATCGCCGTCTTCGCCCCGACCGCGGCGTTCCTGTTCGACGTCAAGGGCTTCCTCCGCGACTGGCTCGCCGACCTCGACGCCGAGCAGGCGGCTGCCGACGGCCTCGTCCCGTTCGTCGTGCCGGACGCCCTGAAGTACATCGAGCCCCACCGGGACTTCGGCGAACCCGACACGACGGCGGTCTGGAGCGACGCTGCCGTCTGGGTCACCTGGGCACTGTGGCAGGCCTACGGCGACGCGGACGTCCTGGCGGACGCGTATCCGTCCATGGCGGCGCACGTCCGGCGGGTGGAGACGTTGCTGTCGCCCGACGGGGTGTGGGACGCCGGCTTCCAGTTCGGTGACTGGCTCGACCCCGACGCGCCGCCGGACAGGCCGGGCCAGGCCAAGGCCGACACGGGCGTGGTGGCCACGGCCTGCCTGTACCGCAGCAGCACGCTGGTGGCCGAGTGCGCCCGGCTGCTCGGCCGCGAGGACGACGCGCACCACTTCGGCGCCCTGGCCGCGCGGACGCGGACGGCCTTCCAGCGCCGCTACGTCGACCCCGACGGCGTGGTGGTCAGCGACTGCCCGACCGTCTACGCCCTGGCCGTCGTCTTCGACCTGCTGGACGAGCCGCAACGCAGCTTCGCCGGCGACCGGCTCGCTCAGCAGTCCGCCGCGAACGGCTACCGGATCAGCACCGGGTTCGCCGGCACCCCGTACGTCTGCGACGCCCTCACCGAGACGGGCCACCTCCCGGAGGCCTACCGGCTGCTGCTCGAGCGCGAATGCCCCTCCTGGCTGTACCCGGTCACGATGGGGGCGACGACGATCTGGGAGCGGTGGGACTCGATGCTGCCGGACGGCAGCATCAACCCGGGGGAGATGACCAGCTTCAACCACTACGCGTTGGGTGCGGTGGCCGACTGGATGCACCGGGTCATCGGCGGTCTCAGTGCCGCGGCCCCCGGCTACGCGCAGGTGCGGGTCGCGCCGCAGCCCGGCGGCGACCTCACCTGGGCCACCACCGCGCTGGAGACACCTCACGGCCGGGTCGGTGTCCACTGGGAGATCACCGACGGCGAGCTCCGGGTCGAGGTCGACCTGCCCGACGGCGTGCCGGCCGAGGTCGTCCTGCCCGGCCGTCCCGAGCCGGTCACCGTGACCGGCGGCCATCACAGCATCAGCTCCGGGCGGCTGTCCGCCGGCACCACCTCGAGGAGAGAGTCATGAGCAGCAGTGTGATCACCGCACAGATCGCGGCGAAGCTGGCCGAGCAGGCCATCGAGCTCCCATCGTGGGCGTTCGGGAACTCGGGCACCCGGTTCAAGGTGTTCGCCACCCCGGGCACCCCCCGCACGGTGCAGGAGAAGATCGCCGACGCCGCCACCGTGCACGAGCTGACCGCCCTGGCCCCCGCGGTCGCGCTGCACATCCCGTGGGACAAGGTCGACGACTACGCCGCCCTGAAGGCGTACGCGGAGGATCTGGGTCTCCGCCTCGGGACCGTGAACTCCAACACGTTCCAGGACGACATCTACAAGTTCGGGTCCCTGACCCACGTCGACGCCGCGGTGCGGCAGAAGGCGATCGACCACCACTACGAGTGCATCGACATCATGGGTCAGACAGGCTCCCGCGACCTGAAGATCTGGCTGGCCGACGGCACCAACTACCCGGGCCAGGGGGACATCCGCGGCCGGCAGGACCGGTTGGCCGAGAGCCTGGCGCAGATCTACGACCGGCTGAGCGGTGATCAGCGCCTGATGTTGGAGTACAAGTTCTTCGAGCCGGCGTTCTACCACACCGACGTGCCCGACTGGGGCACCTCCTACGCCCAGGTCAGCGCCCTGGGGGAGCGGGCCAAGGTGTGCCTGGACACCGGCCACCACGCACCGGGCACCAACATCGAGTTCATCGTCGCTCAGCTGCTGCGGCTCGGCAAGCTCGGCTCGTTCGACTTCAACTCCCGGTTCTACGCCGACGACGACCTGATCGTCGGGGCCGCCGACCCGTTCCAGCTGTTCAGGATCCTGTACGAGGTGATCCGCGGCGGCGGGTACGGCGCCGACTCCGACGTGGCCTTCATGCTCGACCAGTGCCACAACGTGGAGGACAAGGTGCCCGGGCAGATCCGGTCCGTGCTGAACGTGCAGGAGATGACGGCGCGGGCGCTGCTGGTCGACACCGATGCCCTGGCCCACGCTCAGGCTGTCGGTGACGTGCTCGGGGCCAATGCGATCCTGATGGACGCCTTCTACACCGACGTCCGTCCCGGTCTGGCGGCCTGGCGGGAGAGCCGCGGCCTGCCGGCCGACCCGGTGGCCGCCTACGCGGCCTCGGGGTACCAGCAGACGATCGAGGCCGAGCGGGTCGGCGGTACCCAAGCCGGCTGGGGCGCCTGACCCCGGCCCGCGCCCCTTCGGAAACCGTGGGCCGACCGCAGCTTCCGAAACCCAGCAACCGCCGTCCAGCCACAGTTTCCCGAGGAGAGCACGTGAACCAGACAGTCGCCGATCTGATCGAGCGGTCCAACCGGCTCGGCGCCGACCCGAAGAACACCAACTACGCCGGGGGCAACACCTCCGCCAAGGGCAGCGAGACCGACCCGGTGACCGGGGAGGAGGTCGAGCTGCTGTGGGTCAAGGGGTCCGGCGGTGACCTGGGCACCCTGACCGCCTCGGGGCTGGCCGTGCTGCGGCTGGACCGGATGCGCGCCCTGGTCGAGCGCTACCCGGGGGTGGATCGCGAGGACGAGATGGTGGCGGCCTTCGACTACTGCCTGCACGGCAAGGGTGGAGCCGCCCCGAGCATCGACACCGCGATGCACGGTCTGGTCGACGCGGCACACGTGGACCACCTGCACCCGGACTCCGGCATCGCCATCGCGACCGCGGCCGAGGGGGAGCAGCTGACCAAGGAGATCTTCGGCGACCAGGTGGTGTGGGTGCCGTGGCGCCGGCCCGGCTTCCAGCTCGGGCTGGACATCGCCAAGATCAAGAGCAAGAATCCGCAGGCCCGGGGCTGCATCCTCGGTGGGCACGGGATCACCGCCTGGGGCGACACCTCCGCCGAGGCGGAGCAGGGCTCCCGCTGGATCATCGATACCGCCGCGGCCTACATCGCCGAGCACAGCCCGGCCCAGCCGTTCGGTCCGGAGCTCGACGGGTACGCGCCGTTGACCGAGGCCGAGCGGAAGGCGAAGGCGGCCGCGCTGGGCCCGACCCTTCGCTCCCTCGCCTCGTACGACCGGCCGATGGTCGGGCACTTCATCGACTCCCCGGTCGTGCTGGAGTTCCTGGCCGCGGCCGAGCACCCGCGGCTGGCCGAGCTCGGCACCTCGTGCCCGGACCACTTTCTGCGGACCAAGGTCAAACCCTTGGTCCTGGACCTGCCGGCGAGCGCCCCGGTGGCCGAGTCGATCACCCGGCTCCGGGAGCTGCACGAGACATACCGGGCCGACTACCAGGCCTACTACGACCGGCACGCCACCCCGGACAGCCCGGCCATCCGCGGTGCCGACCCGTTGATCATCCTCATCCCGGGGGTGGGGATGTTCTCCTACGGCAAGGACAAGCAGACCGCCCGGGTGGCCGGGGAGTTCTACCTCAACGCGATCAACGTGATGCGCGGGGCCGAGGGGATCTCCTCCTACGCCCCGATCGAGGAGGGCGAGAAGTTCCGGATCGAGTACTGGGCCCTGGAGGAGGCCAAGCTGGCCCGGATGCCGGAGCCGAAGCCGCTGGCCTCACGGATCGCGCTGGTCACCGGGGCGGCGTCGGGGATCGGGAAGGCCATCGCCACCCGGCTGGCCGCCGAGGGGGCGTGCGTGGTCATCGGCGACCTCGACCTGGCCAAGGCCCAGGCCGCGGCCGCCGAGATCGGCTCGACGGATGTCGCCGTGGGCATCGTCGCCGACGTCACCGACGAGGCGGCCGTGCAGGCAGGTATCGACGCCGCGGTGCTGGCCTTCGGTGGTCTCGACCTGGTGGTCAACAACGCCGGGCTGTCGCTGTCCAAGGCGTTGTTGGACACCACCAGCGCGGACTGGGATCTGCAGCACAACGTGATGGCGCGCGGGTCCTTCCTGGTGTCCAAGGCGGCGGCCAGGGTGCTGATCGACCAGCAGCTGGGCGGGGACATCGTCTACATCTCCAGCAAGAACTCGATCTTCGCCGGACCGAACAACATCGCCTACTCGGCGACCAAGGCCGACCAGGCCCACCAGGTCCGCCTGCTGGCCGCCGAGCTGGGCGAGCACGGCGTCAAGGTCAACGGGATCAACCCCGACGGGGTGGTCCGCGGGTCGGGCATCTTCGCCGGTGGCTGGGGCGCCAAGCGGGCCGCCGTGTACGGCGTACCGGAGGAGGAGCTGGGTGCCTACTACGCCCAGCGCACCCTGCTCAAGCGCGAGGTGCTGCCCGAACACGTCGCCAACGCCGTCTTCGTGCTGTGCTCCGCCGACCTCAGCCACACCACCGGCCTGCACATCCCGGTCGACGCCGGCGTTGCGGCCGCGTTCCTGCGATGAGCCCGGCCGAGGATGCTCGGCCCGACGCGGAGCGCTCGGACCATGACTCGGAGCCCGTCTTCGTCGCGGTCGACATCGGCGCCTCCAGCGGCCGGGTGGTCGCCGGTCGGATCGGGGCCCACACCGTCAGCGCGGCCGGTCTCGAGATCGTCCACCGATTCCCCAACGGCGCCGCGGAGGTGGACGGGCACCTGCGCTGGGACCTGACCGGGCTGTTCGAGCAGGTCCTGATCGGGCTGGCCGCGGTCGGCCGGCGCTACGGCGCGGTGCAGAGCATCGGAGTCGACACGTGGGCGGTGGACTACGGCCTGCTGGGCCAGGACGGGCAGCTGCTCGCCGAGCCGATCGCCTACCGGGACAGCCGCACCGACACCGTGCTCGACCGGGTTCATGATCAGGTCACGCCCGCCGAGCTCTACGCGATCAACGGTCTACAGTTCCTGCCCTTCACCACGCTCTACCAGCTGGCTGCCGAGCAGCGGGGGGCGCTGTGGCCCCGAGCGCGGCGCCTGCTCCTGCTGCCGGACCTGATCACGTACTGGCTCACCGGGCAGCAGCGCACCGAGCGGACCAACGCGTCCACCACCGGACTGCTGGACGCCCGGACCGGTGAATGGTCCACCGATCTGCTGAAGCGCCTCGACCTCCCGCCCGATCTGCTGCCCCCGCTGATCGCCCCCGGCGAGACCGTGGGCGCCCTACGGCCGTCGGTGGCGGCCCGCACCGGACTCACCGCCACCACCCCGGTGATTGCCGTCGGCTCCCACGACACCGCCTCCGCCGTGGTCGGGGTCCCCGCCGTCGACCGGCGGTTCGCCTACGTGTCGTCGGGAACCTGGTCGCTGGTCGGGGTCGAGGTCGACGAGCCGGTGCTGTCGGAGCCCTCGCGGGCGGCGAACTTCACCAACGAGGGCGGGGTGGACGGCAGGATCCGCTACCTGCGGAACATGGGCGGGCTGTGGCTGCTGCAGGAGTCGCTGCGGACGTGGGCCGAGCAGGGCGCCGACCCGGACCAGGACGAGCTGCTCGCGGCCGCCGCTCGACTCCCGGCGGGCGGCCCCCGCGTCGACGTGGACGACGTCGACCTCATCCCCCCAGGAGACATGCCGCGGCGGATCGCCGACGCCTGCCGGGCCGCGGGACAGAGCCCGCCGGAGAGCCCTGAGGCCACGGTGCGCTGCATCCTGGACTCGCTGGCCACGGCGTACGCCCGGACGGTGGCGGACGCGGAGCGGCTCGCCGACCACCCGGTGGAGGTCGTGCACGTGGTCGGCGGGGGCTCGCAGAACGAGCTCCTCTGCCAGCTGACCGCCGACCTGGCCGACCGGCCGGTGGAGGCCGGGCCGGTGGAGGCTACGGCCTGGGGCAACCTCGCGGTTCAGGCCAGGGCCGCGGGACGCCTCGATGGAGACCTCGAAGCCATCCGAGGCGTGCTCCGGACCTCTGTGTCGCTGCGGTGCTACCCGCCGGGCGATCGCCGGTGAGGATCAGCCCGTAGCTGGTGCTCATCGACGGCGTGCAGCGTCCGCGGGTGCTGAACGCGATGGTGGTCGGTTGACCGCCGGGACGGCACACCGGGCAGGGCTGGTCATCCGCTGACCAGGACCAGCGCGGCCACCGCCAGCACGAGACCGGCGACCTGCAGCCGCCGGAGGCGCTCGCGGTCGATGATCAGCGCCAGCACCACCGTGCTCACCGGGTAGAGCGCGGCCAGCGGGGCGACCAGGCTCAGCTCACCGGAGCGGGTCGCCAGCAGATACAGCGCGTTGGCGGTCATGTCGAACACCCCGGCCACGACCACCCAACCCAGTCCCGCCCGCTGCGGCCAGGCCGCCGCCCGGGTCACCAGCAGGAACAGGCCGCCCACCAGCAGCGCGCTGGCCTGCGATCCCAGGATGGGCCACAGCCCGGCCTCTCCACCCGGTACCGCCCCGGCGCGGGCGACCAGCACGAAGAACAGCGCGAACCCGACCCCGGACGCGACCGCCAGGCCCAGCAGGGACGGCGTCGCCGCCGCCCGCTCCCCGGGCCGGGAGGGAGCGAGACTGACCAGCGCGATGGCGACCAGCGCGCACAGCACCCCGGCCAGCTGCGGCGCCGGCGGCCGTTCGCCCGCCGCCAGACCCACGACCACCGGGATCACCGCCGAGGTGACGGCGGTGACCGGCGCGACGATGGTCATCGCCCCGGTGGAGAGGGCGCGGTAGAAGAGCATCATCCCGGCCATCCCGAAGACGCCGGCGGCCGCACCCCAGGCGAGCGCGGCCGGGTAGAGGGGCGCCGCGAGCAGCACGAGGTAGGCGGCCAGCAGCGGGAGGCTGAGCAGCTTGGACAGCCACGCCACCGCCGGCGCCGCGGCCCGCTGGGACGCTTTGCCGCCGGCGAAGTCGCCGACTCCCCAGACCAGGCCGGACAGACCGGCCAACGCGACCGCCAGCACCCCGCCACCCTTCCGGATCGGCCGTGACGGCGGCAAGTCGCCGCCCCCGGGTCGGGTTCAGCCGGCCAGGAACTGCTCGAAGGTCCCGGCGCCGCGATCACCGTCGGCGGCGAGGTTGGCGCCCGAGCGGTATCCGGCGGCGATCGCACCGGGGATGGGCAGGCCGACGATCCGCCGGGGCCGGCCGACGGCCCGCAGGTACGCCCCGGCGAGGTCGGTCACGTTCCGGACCTCGGGACCGCCGAGATCACGCAGGCGACCGTCCTCGTCGCCGCGAACGGCCGAGACGAGCCGCGCCGCGACGTCGTCGACGGACACGGGCTGGAACCGGAACCCCGCCGGCACCAGGGTGACCGGGAGTCGCCGCTGGCTCGAGAACAGGGCAGCCACCAAATTGTGGAACTGGGTCGCCCGGAGGATCGTGCTCGGCAGCGCCGAGCGCGTGACCACCTCCTCGCCGGCCCGCTTGGCTCGGTAGTAGGGCAGCGGGATCTCATCGACGCCGACGATCGACACGTAGACCAGGCGGGGTCTCCCGGCCTCGGCGGCGGCGTTGACCAGGTTGGCCGTGGCCGGCACGTCCTTCGCGCCGTTGGCGGTCGCGCAGTGCACGATCACGTCCACGCCGGCGACCGCCGACGCCAGACCACGGGTCGACAGCAGGTCTCCCTGGTACGTCTCCGGAGGCGAGCCCTCGGCTGGATCGGCCGGGGCGGTGGGGGTCCGGCGGCTGAAGGTCCGCACGGTGGCGCCCGCGGACCGCAGCTGCGCGACCAGGGCCCGCCCGAGCGTGCCGGTGGCGCCGGTGACAAGGACCCTGCTCATCTGCTCATCTGAGCACGGATCCGGGCCGGCGGGTAGCCGTGCGGCCCGGCGACTCTCGTCTTGCGCCGGTCCCGCCCGCGGTCCATAGTCAGAGCCTGGCTGCTCAGGCGACAGGAGGGCCTCGTGCGCGTCGGCTCCGGCCGCCACCGACCATGATCGGCCGGATCGGGTTCGCGACGTGGGTGAGCCACGCGCCCACCGGCGGCAACCGGTACGACCAGGAGCTCACCGCCGGCCTGCGCCGGCTGGGGACCGACGTCCGCGAGCACCGGATGACCGGACCGTGGCCTCGGGTCGGCGTCGGCGACCGGCAGCGCCTGGCCGAGACCCTCGCCCGGGAGCCGACCTGGCTGGTGGACGGGATCGTGGCCGGTGCTGCGCCGGAGGTGATCCAGCAGGCGGTCGCCGAGGGTCGCCGGGTCGTCGTCGTCGTGCACATGCTGCTCGTCGACGAGGTCGGCCTTTCCGACGGCGAACGCGCCGAGGTCGCCGCCCGGGAGCGCCCGGCGCTCCGGTCGGCGACCGCGGTGATCGCCACCAGCCGGTGGACGGCCGACCGGGTCGCCGACCGGTACGGGCGACGGGATGTCGTGGTCGCCCCGCCCGGAGCCGACCCGGCCCCGCCGGCCCGCGGGACCGGCCATCCCCCGCGCCTGCTCTGCCTGGCCACCCTGACCGCGACCAAGGACCAGCTCACCCTGGTCCGCGCGCTGTCCGAGCTGCGCGACCACCCCTGGAGCTGTCGGCTCGTCGGAGGTGACGACGTCGAACCGGATTACACCGCGGCCGTGGTCGACGCCATCTGCCGGGCGGGGATCGCGGAGCGGGTCCGGGTCACCGGCCCCCGGACCGGCCCCGCGCTCGAACGGGAGTGGCGAGCCACCGACCTCCTCGTCCTGACGTCGCGGACCGAGTCTTTCGGCCTGGTCGTGGTCGAGGCGTTGGCCCGGGGGGTGCCGAGTGTGGTCCCGTTGGGCACCGGTGCCGTCGAGGCCCAGGCCACCGGGGGCCGGCCCGGCGATCTGGAGCAGCCGGGCGCCGCGTTTCCGCCCGGTGATGCGCCGGCGCTGGCGACGACGCTGGGCCGGTGGCTGACCGAGGAGCCGGTGCGCACCGCCTGGCGGCGGACGGCTCGCCGCCGCCGCCACCACGTCGCGGGCTGGTCCCGGACCTGCGAGCTGGTCGCGGAGTGTCTCTCCGCCCGAGCAGGACAGCACCCGCGTTGACGGGCCGCGGCCGACAGCCCATCGGCCGACCGCACACGCCACGACACTCCCGCCCGCGACCCGCCGACGGGACCTGGACCGACGCTGGTGCCGGTGTCACGATGACTGGGTCGCGGCCGCGCGACCGGAGGGGGCCAGGAGTCCGACATGACGGAGAAGAACCGGATCGTCCTCGAGGAGGACGGACATCTGCTGGCCGAGGCCAGGCTGTCCGACGTCGATCCCGAGGGCCAGGTCAAGGCTCAGGTGCACGTGGAGCCGGGGGACCTCCCGCCCGGCACCCGGCACACCATGGCCGACAAGGTCCACGACCACCTGCTCGCCCACGACGCCCGGCACCTGCATGCCGCCGTGCCGTTGGGGGACTGTGAGCTGATCGAGGGGATGACCGAGCACCTGTCCGAGGTGACCCTGCGTGCGGCGGGAGCGTCGAGCTTGATCGACGGGGACGTCCAGCGCCCCTGACCCTGCGCCCTCGGGCGCCGGCGGGGCTGTACGCGGGCCGGTTCTCGTCGCATCCTGGATCACGGGTCCGTCGAAGGAGGGTCCATGGCCGCCACCCGCTCCCGGTTCGCCACGCCGGAGCACCTCGGTCACCTGCTGGAGCGCGTCCGGGTCGCGCTCTGGCCGCCGCGGGTGCCCGACGACGTCTCGGGCCCGCCGACCGATCCCCGTGCCGTCTGGCTCCGTCAGCTGCAGCGGACCCGGGCGCTGCTGGAGCTGGCCCGGGCGGTGATCGCCACGGACGGGTTCACCCGCGGCGCCTGGTTCGCGGTCGCCACGCCGTCCGGTGGCGCCCGACTGGTGAGCGGAGCCGACGCCCTGCCCCTCCGCGACCCGTCCCGACCCGTGGTGAACGCCTGCCTGGTCGGGACGCTGGTACGACTGGCGGAGGACCCTGACCGTCCGGGCACGCTGGGTGACGCGTGGCGCTGTGTCGACGAGCTGTACGAGGCCGTGCACGAGCAGCTGGGTCACACCTCGATGCCGCCCGGACGGGCCTACCCGGCCGCGGAGCGTCGGCTGCGGCTGCGGGAGCTGACGGCCTGGAACGACGACCCGCAGCGGCGCAGGGAGGACGTGCTCGACCTGCTCGACCGGGCCATCTCGCGGACGATCGTCGGCGCCTGCCGCAGCGACTGAGCCCCGCGACGGGGTGCCCCGGGGGATGACGAACCGGTGACCACCGGAGGACAGTGTGACCAGGCGGCCGATGCCGACCGCCCCGAGAGGCTCTCGTCCATGTCCCAGCCAGGTTCCTTCATGTCCCAGCCAGGTTCCTTCCACCCGCAGGCCGCGCGGTGGGGCGTCCGCTGACCGGCGCTCCGGACCCGGAGCCGCCGCCGGCCGCCGGCGCGGCTGCTGCACCGGTACTGCCGCGAGCCCTCGTGGTCCTCGTCGGGGCGGCGGCGGCGGTGGGGATCACCCTGGGCTCGCGTCAGCTGGGCTGGTTCATCGGCCCGGTCGTGCTCGCTCTGGTCATCGTGATCCTGGTGCATCCCGTTCACGGCTGGCTCATCCGGCGAGGACTGCCGACCCCACTGGCCCTGCTGCTGCTGCTCGGGTGCTCGTACGGTGTGATCCTGGTCGTCGCCGCGATCGTGACCCTGTCCGCCGCCCGCCTGGCCGGGCTGCTGCCCGGCTACGTCGGTCGAGCCGATGCGGTCCTCACCCAGCTCGCAGCGGAGCTCCGCCGGCTCGGCGTCGGCGCCCCACAGATCCGCGCCGGGCTCCAGGACCTGGACCTGTCGCGGGGCGTTGCGGCGATCACGGCGTTGCTGGGCCGGGTGGCGGGGTTTGCGGCCAACGTGGTCTTCCTGTTCAGCCTGCTGCTGTTCATGGGCATCGAGTCGACCGGCGTGCGGGGCCGCCTGGACGCCGTCGCGGCGAGCCGGCCGGGTCTGGCCGCCGCGCTGGTCGACTACGCCCGGAACACCCGACGGTTCCTGGCTGTGACCACGGTCTTCGGTCTGCTCACCGGGCTCGCGGACACCCTGCTGCTGCTCGCGCTCGGAATCCCGCTCGCCGTGCTGTGGGGCCTGCTGGCGGCGATCTGCAACTACATCCCCTACGTGGGGTTCGTGATCGGGGTCGTGCCGCCCGCCCTGCTCGCGCTGCTCGAAGGCGGCTGGCCCCTGATGCTGGTGGTGATCGTGGCGTACGTGCTGCTGAACGCGTTGTTCACCTCGGTGCTGGCGCCCTACTTCATCGGCGACGCGGTGGGGGTGTCGGTGACCGTGACCTTCCTGGGCCTGGTCCTGTGGGGTTGGGTGTTGGGACCCCTGGGGGCCATCCTGGCCGTGCCGTTGACCCTGCTGGTGAAGGCGGTGCTGATCGACAGCGACCCGGCGGCCGGGTGGGCCCGGGCCATCGTCGGCTCCGGCCCGAGATCGGCACCCACGGCGAGGACACCAGGCCGCACCCGGCGCGACGCCCGGAGACCCCCGCCGGAGGTCGAACCCGTCACGGACGGCGACGAGGAGGCCGGCACCCACCGTCGCGAAGGAGCGCCGACATGAGCGACATCGACTGGGTCGCGGGGATCCTGCTGATCGCCCACGTGTGTCTGGCCCTGGTGGCCGCCGTGTTCGTGTCGGCCAACCGCAAGCCCGAGTCCGCCATCGCCTGGGTGATGGCGGTGATCTTCATCCCGCTGCTCGGGATCCTGTTCTTCCTGCTGGTCGGGGCGGGACGTCTGCCCAAGCACCGCCGCGAGAAGCAGGCGTTCGTCAGCACGTCGATCATGACCCGCACCGAGGGTGGCCTCGACATCGTGAGCCACCGCGAGGACTGGCCCGAGTGGCTGCCGTCGATCACCGTGCTCAACCGCAACCTGGGCGCGCTGCCCATGGTCGGCGGCAACACCGCCCAGCTGATCGACGACTACCGGGGCTCCGTCGCCGCCGTCGCCGAGGACATCGACCGGGCCGAGAGCTTTGTCCATGTCGAGTTCTTCATCCTCGTGCACGACGACACGACCGCGCCGATCTTCGAGGCCATGCGCCGGGCCTGCGCCCGCGGGGTCGAGGTTCGGGTCCTCTCCGACCACCTCGCGCAGTTCAGCTACCCGTATCGCCGGGATACCCTGCGGATCCTGGCCGAGATGGGGGCCGAGTACCGGCCGATGCTTCCCCTGCAGCCGTTCCGGGGCCACTGGCGACGGCCCGACCTCCGGAACCATCGCAAGCTGGTCGTGGTGGACGGCAGGATCGGGCACGCGGGGTCGCAGAACCTGATCATGGACCACTACCACAAGAAGAAGAACATCGAGCGAGGGCTGCACTGGCACGAGCTGATGGCGCGGTTCGAGGGTCCGGTCGTCCGGGAGCTGGACGCGGTCTTCGTCACCGACTGGTACAGCGAGACCCAGGATCTGCTCCCCCTGGACTACTCGCCGGTCGACCTCGCCGACCAGCCCGGGCAGTTCGACGCCCAGGTCGTCCCCAGTGGTCCCAGCTTCGAGAACGACAACAACCTCAAACTGTTCGCGGCCGTGATCCAGAACGCGCGCCACCGGGTCAGCGTGACCAGCCCGTACTTCGTGCCGGACGAGAGTATCCAGATGGCCCTGCTCACGGCGGGGTCGCGCGGGCTGGACGTCGAGCTGTTCGTGTCCGAGATCAGCGACCAGTTCATGGTCTTCCACGCCCAGCGCTCCTACTACGAGCAGCTGCTGCGTGCGGGGGTCAGGATCTATCTGTACGGGGCGCCCACGGTGCTGCACGCCAAGCACCTGAGCATCGACGACGACGTCGCGATCATCGGGTCGAGCAACCTCGACATCCGGTCCCTGAGCCTGCATATGGAGCTGATGGTCCTCATCCACGGCCGGGAGGCGGTCGACGCCCTCCGGCGGGTCGAGGACGACTACCGCGCGCAGAGCCGGCTGCTGACCCTGGAGGAGTGGCTGCGGCGGCCTCGGGCCGAGAAGGTGTTCGACAACCTGATGCGGCTCACGTCGTCGCTGATGTAGGACACCGCTCGACCCGGGGTGATGACCCGGGTGATCAACCACGGCCGTCCACGAGGTCGACCCACAGCGCCCGATGGTCCGACAGCGGCAACCGTCGGGCGCCGCTGTCCGACACGGCGCCGAGGTCGCCGCGCAGCAGGATGTGGTCCAGCTGCCGCACCGGCCGCGACGCCGGGTAGGTGGCGTGGGTCGCGATCGGGCGGTACCCGCTGGTACGGGCCGCGGTGTCCGGCAGCAGGTTCAGGTCGCCCATGATCAGGACGGGGTCGGGGTGCGCGGCCAGGGCCTGCGCCAGAGCCCGCAGCTGGAGGCGGGACCAGCCGGGGACGAACGTCAGGTGGGTGCCGGCCACCACGACCGGTCCGGAGGGCGTCCGCAGGTGGGCGAGGAGGGCCACCCGGGGCTCGTCGCGGACCATCACCTGCCCCCTCGGCCGCGGCAGCCAGATGGGGAACCAGGGGTGGATGCGGGGCAGCCGCACCACCTCCCACTCCGTCACCGGGAAGCGCGACAGCAGCCCGACCCCGTAGGACGGCAGGTGCTCCGGCTCGGTGTCCGCGGCGATCCGCCAGGTCCGTCCGGGGGTGCCGATGAGGGCCGGGACGTAGCGGTGGTGCACGGCGGCCATCGCCTCGGCCGCCACCGCGGCCAGGTCCAGCTCACCGGTGCGCGGCTGTCGGTGGTCCAACTCCTGCAGCGCCAGCACGTCCGCGTCCAGGCTGACCACGGCGTCGCGGAACCCGGCGACGCTGACCGCGCGGTCCGCGCCCGACCACGCGTGCTGGGCGTTGAAGGTCGCGAGCCGCACCTCGCGAGGCTACCGGGGATCCTCCCGCGTGACCGATCAGAACAGCGCGGGCGGCGGCGCCGCTGTCGGTCGCACCGCGACCGGCTCGGCGACGGGGGGTGCTCGGAAACCGACCGGGTGGTCCAGCTGGTGCCGGTGCAGCAGCACCGCGGCTCGGCGCGCCAGGTCGGACGCGTACGAGCGGGCGACGTAGCTGCCGCCCCGGTAGAGCTCCTGGTACGGGCCGACGAGCTGCGGGTGCTGCTCGGCCAGGTACCGGAAGTACCACTCCCGAGCGCCCGGCCGCAGGTGCAGCGCGAACACGGTGGCGCCGGTCGCGCCGGCCGCCGCGACCTCACCCAGCACCCGGTCCAGGTCGTCCTGGCGGTCGGTGATCATCGGCAGCACCGGAGCCACCAGGACCTGGCAGGGGAGTCCGGCCGCGGCGATCGACCGGACCAGCTGGAGCCGTCCGCGCGGGGTGGGCGCACCGGGCTCCAGTGCACGGTGGACCGTCTCGTCGGCGAGGGCGATGGAGACCGCCAGGCCCACCGGCACGGACCGCGACGCCGCCTCCAACAGACCGAGGTCGCGGCGGGCGGTGGTGCCTTTGGTCAGGACGGAGAACGGCGTCCCGGAGTCGGCCAGGGCCCCGATGATGCCGGGCATCAGGCGGTACCGGCCCTCGGCCCGCTGGTACGGATCGGTGTTCGTGCCGAGAGCCACCGCCTCCCGGGCCCAGCTCGCCCGACGGAGCTCGCGGCGGAGGACGTCCACCACGTTGATCTTGACGATGATCTGCCGGTCGAAGTCGTGGCCGCTGTCCAGGTCGAGGTAGGTGTGGGTATGGCGGGCGAAGCAGTAGACGCAGGCGTGGCTGCAGCCCCGGTACGGGTTGACGGTCCAGCGGAACGGGACCCGGGAGGCACCGGGCACCCGGTTGAGAGCCGACCGGGCCAGCACCTCGTGGAAGGTGATACCGCCGAACTCCGGCGTCGTCACCGACCGGACCACCTCGGCCCGGGCCAGACCCGGCAGCGGGGCGGCGTCCTCAGCGGCGTCCCCGGTGACCTCCTGCCCGGCCCAGCGCACGGATCTATTCAAACATACGTACGAAAACGTGTCACCCGAGCAGGCGCCGGACCGGCAGCCGGGTCTCGATCGCACCGCCGTCGGGGCCGGCCGCGACGTGGTACGCCGCCTTGTCGGGGGTCGTTTCGCTGACCGCCTCGACCAGCTCGGTGCCGCGGTACCACAGACCGACCCCGTCGTCGGTGGCGTAGCCGCTCGGCAGGGTGCCGGCCGCCACCAGCGACTGGAACAGCGGACGTCGCTGATCCTCGGAGTCGTAGTGCACCCCGTTGGCGTAGGGGAGGAACGCCAGCCCGTCGGTGACCGGCCGCAGGTCCGGGCCGAAGGAGTCGGTGGTCCCGCCGACGTGCCAGCAGATGGAGCCGGCGGAGATGCCGGTCAGCACCACCCCCGCCTGCCACGCGGCCCGCAGCGCCACGTCGTAGGCGTGCAGGCGCCACATGGCCAGCAGTCCGGCCACACTGCCCCCGAGCACCCAGACCACGTCCTGGTCGAGCAGGTGCGCGGCCGGGTCCGGAACGTTCGGCATCTCGAAGCAGGTGAGGTGCGAGGCGTGGAAGCCGCACAGCGTCGCCGCCGCGTACAGCGCGGTCAGCGCGGTCGGGTCGTCCCCGGACGCGGTCGCAAGGAAGCAGACCCTGGGGGCACGACCGGACACGCCGGACAGCTCGATCGCGAAGTCGGTCAGGGCCGAGAACTCCACCCGGGTTCGGCGACCCGGGACGATGCCGCCGGACGTCGCCAGGATGGTCGGAGCGTCCGCGGGCACGGACCGAGCGTAGGCCAGGGTTCAGCGAGGGCGCCTGGGCCCCGGCGGCATCGCCCGCCGCCCCGTCGGCGCGACGATACCGGCGGCGGTCACGGCCGGGAGACGCTCCCGGGCAGGATCTCGACGATCTGCCCGTAGTTGGGGATGCTCGGCGCACCGGCGAGCAGATCGGTGATCGCCTGCGACGGTGTGACGCCGGGATGGTGCTGGCACCAGTAGGCGATGGCACCGCTGATCTGCGGCGCCGCGAACGACGTCCCCGTCCAGGTCGCCCACGGGTTGTCCTTGTTCTGGGGCCACCGGTCGGGGTCTGGATCCGCAGGGTTGAACTCGATGCCCTTGACGAACGTCGACAGCACGCACTCGCCGATCGTCGAACACCGGACCCAGCCGCCGCGCGAGGAGAAGTCGGCTGCAGCCCCCTTGGCGTCCAGGGCGGCCACGGACACGACGGTGACCCCCAGCGCGTTCCCGTCGAAGGCAGCCGGGAACACCGGAGTCTGGTTGGCGTTGTTGCCGGCGGCCGCGACCAGGACCACGTCCTTGCCCCCCGCCTGCTGGGCTTCGGCGATCAGCTCCAGAGCCACCTGGCTGGCCAGCGGGGGCCTGTCCCCGGGGGTCTCCGTCCCGAGCGACAGGTTGATCACGTCGGCCTGGTCTTCCCGGTAGGCCCGGACGATGGCGATGGCCACGTCGACATCGAACCCGATGCCGTCCGCACCGAGGGCCCGGCGGACCACGACGTCGGCGTCGGGCGCGACCTGGCGCACCACCCCGGAGACGAAGGTCCCGTGCCCCGCGCAGAAGTCCAGCACGCCGAAGGGCTCCCGGCGCTGGTTGGCCGGGATCGGCAGGGGCGGGGTGATCTCGTACAACGGGTCGATGTTGTCGGTGCTGGTGGGGATCGGCTGCAGCCACGCGTCCGGACGCCGCTGGTTGCTGATCCCGGTGTCGATCACGGCCACCTTGATCGGCTGCCGGTTCGGGTCGACGGGTCGCGGAACGACCTTGCGCTCGGTCTCTTCCGGCCCCAGGCCGCCGGGATCCGCCTTCGTCACGTACCCGCACGGCGCGACCTGGTTCATGGAGGCGTCGTACCCGGCCGCCTGCAGCCGTTCCACCAGGGCGGCGAGGGCCTGCACCCGGGCCGTGTCCTGGGTGGACAGCAGGGTCACCCTGGAATCCAGGCCCACGACGGCGTTCTCCTGCAGCGGCACCGGCGCCCCGGCCAGGATGGCGCGCATCGTCTCCCCCTGGGGGGTCGCCGGCGGGCCGTTCAGCTGCGCGGTCCGTACCACGATGTCGGTACTGGTGAGCAGGCGCTGGTTGGCCTGATCGACGAACTCCGCCAGCCGCCCCCGCGTCTCACTCACCCGCGGGGTGCGTCGGCGGTTCCCCTGCCGCGTGATCAGGCTGCTGTTCCGCGACGTCACGAGGCTTCCGACCTGCCGGCGATCCCGGCGGATCCGGACGGCACGGTCGGCGGCGTTCGCGAGCTCGGCTGGCGTCGGGGCCGGGTACTGCGGCCCTCCGGCGCCCTCGATCGGCACGTACGGCAGCTCTGCCATGGTTGTGGTCCTTTCGTCAGGGGGCCGGCCCGAGCCGGCGGTGCTCTTTGTGGGTACAGAGTCCGACAGGTGTCGGGAAGTACGGGTGAGTTCCGTGCAGGGGTGGCGGGCTCGCTCAGGCGGCCCCGTAGGCGTTGAAGGCGCACCAGTTCACGAACTCCTGGTCGTCCTCGGTGTCCACCTCGGACCGGGCGCGGAACAGCGCCTGGCCCAGAGTGTGCCCGCGTTGGACGTCCTGGTGCAGGCTCCGCATCAGCGGCACGGAGGCGGCGTCCGGGACCACCACGACGCTGGCCACCAGTCCGCAGGTGCCGCGCGCCATCAGCGCTCCGACGAACCCGAGCACTTCGTTGCCTTCGTAGACCGCGTCGACGGCGGAGTCACACGCCGCCAGGATCATCCGGTACGGGGCTACGCCGCGGATGTCCATCTCGTGCAGCGTGAGCAGCCCGTCGTTCAGCTGAAGGCCCGAGAAGGCCGGGTTGTCGGCCCGCAGCCGCCCGTGGCACGCCACGTGGGCGAGGTCCGCGGTGGCCAGGTGCGGGACGACCGCCTCGATGGTCGAATCGGGGGGAGCGAGCACGGTGGGAGCTGCGTACAGGTCGCGGAGCTGGGCCACTTCCTCGACCGCCCCCGGAAGCTCGGGTCCCGCCACCAGCAGCACCTCATCGGTACGCGGTCGGGGCCGGGAGGTCCGATTCCAGAAGGCGGCCGCCGGCACCACACAGATCGGCGCCCTCCGCAGGGCCGACCAAGGGATCCGCCGCAGGGCTGCGGTCGGGCTGACGACGAGTGGTTGGTCCTCATCCAGTCCCAGCGGTGCCAGCAGCAGCTCGTCCAAGAACCTCAGGGCGTGGTGGACGCTTGCGCGGGCCATCGCGGCGGCCCGCTCTGACCGCGCGGACCGGGTCATCCGACGGAGGCCGAACAGGAGCACGTCGGTGTAGTGACGCACGTCGGCAGCCGACCCGAGGCGAGCCAAGCGGGTGCGTCGACCGTCCATCACCACAGCCACCACCTGGTCGTCCTGCACCGCGTACTCGACCAAGGTCATCTCGCCGAGCTGCTGCCTGAGCTCTGATGTGCTCAGGGCCTGCCCCGCCCCGTCCGCGGCACCTGGGCTCCGCCAGGTCCTCCGGCGGATCTGTTCCTCGATGTTCCGCTGTCGGGCGAGCAGGCTCCAGACATCGGCCCCGCCGCCCTGTTGGGCCTCGCTCAGCTCGCCGTCCACCGACCGTAGGGCGGCCAGCTCGTCGTCGATCCCCAGATCGGTGGACGGCTCCACCGCGACCAGGGCCGCGGCCCGCGTCCGCTCCATCCACGCCAGCACCTGCGCCGGAGTGCCGTGGCGCAGCAGGACCTCCAGACCGAGCTGCCCGAGCTCGGCCCCGTGACCAGACGCACGCACCCGCAGCTCCAGGGACGCGAACGCGGCGCGGTGGGCGGCGAGGTCGTCGAGGCCGGCCCGACAGTGCCTGAGGCGGGTCTGGTCCGGCGCCTCCGAGGCCAACGAGCTCGCCAGGTGCGCCTTGAGACGCAACAGCACCGGAGCTCGGCGGCCCAGGGCCGCCGCCCTTTCCAGGTTGGTCAGCGCCGTGGCTCGCCGTCCCAGCGCCAGGGCGATGCGGCCGGCGGTGAGGTGAGCCTCCACCGCGTAGGACGGCAGTCGCACCCGCTCGAGCGTCGTCGCCGCACGCCTGACCATGCCGAGCGTCCGCACCGTCGCCGATCCGGAGGTGTACGCGATCTCACCGATGATCACGTCGGTGCGGGCCCGCCACGGCGTCCGATGCTGTCGGTCGAACAGCTCCCGCGCACGGGATGCGGCTCGGGTCGCGTCCTCGGTGTCGCCGAGCAGGGCGGCCAGCCGGGCGACGCGGAGCAGACCCTCGCCGGTCATCAGGTCAACGTGGGAACGCTCGAGCTCCCGGGAGGCCTGGACGGCGAGCTCGTAGGCCTCCGGAAGCAGCCGGAGATCGGTGAGCGCATCGACGTACTCGAGGTAGTGCTCCGCGAGGGGGAGGCCGGCCTCCTCATGCAGCTGGGCCGCTCGGGCGAACTCCGCCAGCCCGTCGGTCAGCCGACCGGTCTGGGTCGTCACCCAGGCCTTGGTCGACGACAGCACTGCGCTGAGGTGCGGCCCGAGCCCAGGTATCGAGGACCCCGTGACGACACTGCGCAGCGCCTCCTCCGGCCGACCGAGCAGGGTCTGGATGATGGCGAGGTTGTTGATCGCCTTGGCGCGCACCATGGTCGTGGCGTCAGGGTCGTCGATGATCTTGCGGTAGCCGGCACCGGCCCGACGGAGCTCTCCCAGGCTGTGGTGCAGAACGGCCTGCTGCAGGGCCAGGTCCGGGGCGCCGCGATCCGAGCTGATCTGTTCCGCGGCATCGAGGTCCCGCTGGGCGGCCGGCAGCCGCCCGAGCTCGTGGTTCACGGCCGCCCTCGTGATCAGGGCCTCGCGCAGCTCCGCCCGGAGGCTGGCCTTGCGAGCGATCCTGACAGCCTCGTCGAGCAGCTCCTTTGCCGCGGAGTTCTGCATCCGGGAGCGCTCGACCCAGCCCAGCGCCCGCAGCCCGGTGACGAGTGCGGCGGGATCGTGGGCGCTGCGGGCCTGTGCGGTGACGGCCTCCGCAGCGAGACCGTTCGCGGCCGGATCAGCGACGACGGCGTCGTAGACGGCCCGCGCCCGGACCTGCAGAGCACCCGGGGGGCCCGAGGGACAAGGCGAGAGGGTCGGCTCGGCCCCCACCGAGACCGCGCTCGATACCTCGGCCTGAGCCATCCGCCGTGTCCTTCTCCTCGGCCGGCCGGGCAGGCCGGCGTGACGCCGTGCGAGGACGTGTGGTGAGGCTACCGCAGCCCCCACCGCGCGGCGACCGACTTAGTTCGGGGTCCATCCGTTGGTCACGGCGGCGGTTCGGACCGGGCGCTCCGGCGGCTGCGGTGGGTGGTCCCGGGTACCTGTCGTCCGGCCCCGGGCATCCAGACCGGGGTGGCGGCGGGAACCTTCGCTGTGACCCCTCATCGACCCAGCGCACCCGGCGACCCCGGCCTGTTCGGACCCGGCTCCGTCACCTGGCGGGTGCACGGGGACCCCGCGATGGTGCTGGCCGGCTTCCGCGCCCTGCTCCTCCAGGCCGTGCATCCGCTGGTGATGGCCGGGTTCGACGACAACTCGTTCTTCCGGAGCGATCCGTGGGGGCGGCTGCGACGAACGGGGGAGTGGATCGCCGCGGTCACCTACGGCACCACCCCCCAGGCTCAGGCCGCGGGGCAGAGACTGCGGATGGTCCACGCCCGGCTCCGGCCGGGGGTCGAGCCGGAGAGCGGGCGTCCGTACCGGGTCGACGACCCGGACCTGCTGCGGTGGGTGCACGTCACCGAGGTCGAGTCGTTCCTGTCCACCTACCGCCGCTGCGGCGGCCACCTCGCCCGCGGCGACGGTGATCGCTACGTCGACGAGATGCGGGCCAGCGCCGCGCTGGTCGGTCTGGACCCGTCGGAGGTGCCGGCCACCGAGGTCGAGATCGCGGCGTACTACCGGGCCGTGCGACCCGAGCTCCGGGTGACGACGGTGGCGCGGCGGAACGTCCTGTGGGGCTTTGCGCCGCCGATGCCGCCCTGGGTGGCGTGGGGGACACCCGCGCGGCCGGCCTGGGCGACCCTGGTGGCGATCGCCGCCGGAATGCTCCCGCCCTGGGCCCGCCGCCTGTACCGCCTCCCCGGGCTGCCCACCACCGACCTCGCGGCCAGCCTGGCCGGTCGGGCGGTACGCCGCACGGCGTTGCTGCTGCCCGACCACCTCAGTCGCAGCCCGGCGCAGCGTGCCGCGCTCGAGCGGGTGCAGGCTGGGACCACTCGGGCCGCCTGAGGCTTGACCTGACTCTCCACCTGAGGCTCAGCCCGGATGGACGCAGTCTAGACGGAGACGCCGACCGCGGCACCGATGCCGTAGGTCACGGCCATCGCCAGGGCTCCGCCCGCCACGGTCCGCAGGGTGGCGCGCACCGGCGGTGCCTCGCCGAGCCGGGCACTGGTGGTCCCGGTGACGGCCAGCGCCACCAGAACGGCGACGAAGCACAGTGGGATGCGCACCGGGGGCGGCGGGAGCAGAATGGCCAGCAGCGGCAGCAGGGCACCAACGGTGAACGCCAGCATCGATGCCCAGGCCGCCTGCCAGGGGCGGACCACCTCCGCCGGGTCGACCCCCAGCTCCACCTCGGCGTGAGCCGCCAGGGCGTCGTGGGCCGTCAGCTGCTCGGCCACCGTACGGGCCAGCGCCTGCGACAGACCCTTGCTGACGTAGATCTCGGTGAGCTCGTCCAGCTCCTCGGCGGGCAGTTCGATCAGCTCCCGCTGCTCCTTGTCCAGCAGGGCCTGCTGGGTGTCGCGCTGGGTGCTCACCGAGACGAACTCCCCGGCGCCCATGGACAGCGCACCCGCGGCGAGGCCCGCCAACCCGGCCGTGAGCAGCACGCCCCGATCATCGGTCGCCGCGGCGACCCCGATGACCAGTCCGGCGATCGAGACGATGCCGTCGTTGGCGCCGAGCACTCCGGCCCGCAGCCAGTTCAGGCGCTCGGCGACCGACCCCTGGTGCAGGTCCGGCTCGCCGGCGTGGGTCGCCCCGCTCGTCATGGCCCTCAGCCTAGGGCTGCCGCTGCGGGGATGTACGGGCCTGAGGACGACCGCCGTCCAGCGACCACGGACCCTTTCGAACACTTGTGTTACGGATCGGTGTGTCCCGCCGTGACGCAGAGCTGTGGTAGGCGGTGTCACGTATCAAGGAGTAAGCATCACCGCGTCACGGTCGGCGCCGGTGACGGCACGACCCCTCGACCCATCCCGCATCGACACCCTTGGATGACCACGATGACTCTCCTCCTGCGGACCAGCGACCAGCCCCTCGACCGGCGACCCGCCTACCGCTCCTGGTGCTTCGCCAACGGGTTCCTCACCGTCGAGGTGGGCGACGAGCTCTGGGTCGACCAGGACGCCCGGACGGTGACGGTGGACCGGCTCGTGACGGCCAGCGAGCCCGGCGATCCGGACTTCCCGGAGCTGCGCCGCGACGAGCACAACAACCCGATCACCGAGCGGCAGACCCTTCCCCTGCGGGTGGACGTGCCGGGCTGGGCCGTCGTGCAGGAGCGGTCGGAGCGGCTCGCCGCCTGACCCTGGGGGAGCAGGGCCCCGGCCACCCTGCGATGGACCGGGGCCCTGCGACTCGACTGTCAGCCGAGGGTGGTCACCGCGTGACGGCCTGCCGTTGCGACTCGCCCTCGATGGTGGTCGAGGAGTCGTCGACGGCGACGGCGATCTTCCGCGGCTTCGCCCGTTCCGCGACCGGGATCGTGAGGTGCAGCACGCCATCCCGGTACGAGGCCGAGATCTGCTCGAGGTCGAGGTTGTCGCCCAGGATCAGCTGACGGCTGAACACCCCGCGGGGCCGCTCGGCCGCGACCAGCTCACTGGTTCCCTCGCGCATCGGGCGTTCGGCCCGGACGGTCAGCACGTTCCGCTCGACATCGAGATCGATGGAGTCGCTCTCCACGCCGGGCAGGTCGAACTCGACCAGGAACCTGTCGCCGTCCCGCCAGGCGTCCATCGGCATGAAGGCGGGCCGGGCCGTCGTCCCGAAGACCTGCTGACTCAGCCGATCCAGCTCACGGAACGGATCAGTGCGCATCAACACCATGAGTCACCTCCTGTGATCGAATAGCCAGAAGTGTGATGCGAATCCGTAGTCACTATCTATGGTGACTACTATAGATCTGATATAGCATCGTCACCACATGAAGTCAAGCGATCGAGCTCGATTCACCAGTCGACCCAGAGAGGGGGCGAGATGGCCCGGCACGACCCCGCGCCGCGCCCGCCGGGCTCCGACCCGCCGGCCGAGGACCCCGCCTCCGATGGGGGACCGCCGAGCTCACAGGGTGTCTACGGCATCACCGTCGCTTCGGACCTGGTCGGGACCGGGGTGCAGAACCTCCGGGCGTACGAGCGTGCCGGACTGGTCGACCCGTCCCGCACCGCCGGGGGGACCCGGCTGTACAGCCCCGACGACGTCGCCCGGCTCCGCCGCGTCCAGTCGCTGTTGGCGCGCGGCCTGAACCTGGCCGGCATCTCGATGGTGCTTGACCTGCAGGACGACAACGAGCTGCTCCGCGACCGCCTCGACCAGTCCGCCGCGGACCCGGGCAGCGATCAGCCGCACCCCGCCGGAGCGGCACCCACCGATACGGACCGGGGGCCCTAGCGTTCGGGTATGGACGACCATCCCGTACCGCCGACCACCGTCGCGGATCTCGTCCGGCGCCTGGTCGCCGCGGTCGAGCGGCACTACGGGCCGGCGGACCGGGTGGAGGCGCTCGGCGCGGCGCTCGCCGGGTACGCCGACGACCGGCACCCGGTCGACCCCCACCGGCTGCGCACGCTCGAGGCGGCCGGCAAGACGGTCTTCCGGCACCTGGACCTCCGGCTCTCATCCGGCCCACCCGCGGAGCGCAGCCCGGGCTGGCCACCGGTCGACCCGGCAGCGGTCCTGCGGGCCGGTGCCGGGCTGGTGAGCGTGCGTCGGGCGACCGACGGTTCCGCCGTGATCAGGCTCGACGAGCTCGCCCCGCTGCCAGCGGCCGCCGACGTCCTCGCCGGGGTCTTCGCGGTGGCCCGCGGGGCCTCCCGGGTCGTCCTCGACCTGCGCCGCAACGGCGGCGGCGATCCGGCGACGCTGGCCTACCTCGTCGGGTGGCTGACCGGACCCGAGCCGCGTCACCTCTTCGACGTCCGGTACCGCGACCACGTCCGGCAGTGGTGGACGTCCGGCGTCGTCCCGGCCGCGCCGCCGACGGCCCCCGTGCACGTGCTGATCGGGCCGGGTACCTACAGCTCGGCCGAGGCGCTGGCGTGGGTGCTGCAGCGCGACGGCCTGGGCAGGCTGCTGGGCGGACCGACGCGCGGCGCAGCCGACCACGTGCTGCCGCTGCAGGTCACCCACGACGTGCACGCGCTGGTGCCCGAAGGCACCGTCGTCGCGCCCGACGGAGGCCCCAGCTGGGAAGGGGCCGGGGTGCAGCCCGACGAGGTCGCCGACCTGCCCGCGGACTGAGCCGGGTCGGTCGGGGAGGATGCGGTCATGGGTCTCACCCCCACCGCCCTGGCCGAGGCGTTCTCTGGCCACCGCTTCGCCGAGACGTACCCGCAGATCGCCGACCACGTCGAGTGGTTCCTGGTCGGCGGCCCGACCCTGGAGGGTCGGCAGGCCCTGGTCGAGGCCTGCGAGAACACGGTGCACGAGCTGGCCGGGACCAGCACCACCTTCACGAAGTTCCGCACCGTCGTCTGCGACCTGACCGTGGTGGTCGACTCGACCGCCGCCTACCGGGAGCCTGACGGCACGACCACGGTGGTCGGCTCGTGCGACCTGTACGACTTCGACGCCGACGACAGGATCGTCATGATCACCTCCTACACCGTCGAGCTGCCGAACGACGAGCCCGGCGGCTGAGGCCGGCCGGCGGCAGCCTGGAGCGGGGAGGGGTGTCGGGGGGCGGGCCGGACCGATCGCTAACCCGCCAGGTACGGAACGATCACGCTGTGACCGAAGTTCCTGCTGTGATCAGACCCTCAGGTGCTTCGATCCGGGGGCTCGGTCTCCTACGCTCGACGGGTGCCCCCGTCCCGACGCCTGTGGAACCTCGCCTCGTCGGCGGTGCTGTTCGTGGTGGTCAGCGCGCTTGCCGGGGTGCTGATGGCGGTGCTGGTGCTGCCCGCCGTCGGGGCGGCCACCGCCGTCGGCAAGGGCGCCGCGGGTGAGCTCGACCGGCTGCCCGTCGAGTTCGACGCCCCGGCCCAGTCCCAGCGCAGCAAGGTACTGGACGCCAACGGCGACGTGCTCGCCTACTTCTACGCCGAGAACCGCGTCTACGTGGGGCTGGACGCCATCGCACCGGTGATGGGGCAGGCGATCGTGGCGATCGAGGACCACCGCTTCTACGAGCACGGGCCGCTGGACCTGACCGGCACGATCCGGGCCTTCCTCCGCAACCAGACCGCGGGCGGGGTCACCCAGGGCGGCTCCACCATCACCCAGCAGTACGTCAAGCTGGTCCAGGTCGAGGAGGCGCAGAAGCGCGGCGACGAGGCGGCCGTCCGGGCCGCGCAGGCGAGCACGTACGCCCGCAAGATCGCCGAGCTGCGGTACGCCATTTCGGTCGAGCGCAGCCTCAGCAAGGACGAGATCCTCGAGCGCTACCTGAACATCGCCTACTTCGGCGACGGGGCCTACGGGATCCAGGTGGCGTCCCAGCACTACTTCGGGGTGCCCGCCGCCAAGCTCACCCTGCCGCAGGCCGCGCTGCTGGCGGGCCTGGTGCAGAACCCGACGGCGCTGAACCCGGTGGCCGACGAGGACGCAGCCCTGAACCGCCGCAACGTGGTGCTCAACCGGATGTCGGAGCTGGGGCTGGTCTCGGCCGCGGTCGTGGGCCAGGCCAAGAAAGTCGGGTTCGACCCGAAGAAGGTCACCAGCACCCGGAACGGGTGTGTCGGCACCGCCTACCCGTTCCTGTGCGACTTCGTCTACAAGTCGCTGCTGCAGGCCCCCAGTCTGGGGGCCGACGCCAAGCAGCGGGAGAACACCGTCAAGCGCGGCGGTCTGACCGTGACGACCGCGATCGACCCCGAAACCCAGGACGCCACCCAGAAGGCGGTCAGCCGCGTCGTCGGCGCCACCGACCCGTTGGTCTCGGTGATGGACATGATCGAGCCGGGAACCGGGCTGATCGTGGCCATGGCCCAGAGCCGGCCGGTGATGGGATCGGCTCGTAGGGACGGGCAGACCTACTGGAACTACTCGGTTTCGCCGGCTCTCGGTGGGGCCCAGGGCTTCCAAGCCGGCTCGACGTTCAAGGCGATCACGGCGGCCGCGGCGCTGGCGGAGGGCATCCCGCTGACCCGCCGCTACGACGCCCGCCGGACGATGGACTTCTCCGGGGCGGCCTTCGAGAGCTGCGAGGGCCAGACGCGGGTCGCGGGGGACTGGCGGGTCAGCAACTCCACCGGGACGAACGGTGTGATGGACATGTACCGGGCCACCCAGCGGTCGGTGAACACCTACTTCGTCCAGCTCGCCCTCGACGTCGGCATGTGCGACGTGACCGAGATGGCCGAGAAGCTGGGCGTCGAGAGCAGCACCGGCTCCGCGCCGATCAGCTCCTACGACGACAAGCCGTCCTTCACCCTCGGCACCGTCGAGGTCAGCCCACTGTCGGTCGCCGAGGCGTACGCGACGTTCGCCAGCGGCGGCATCCACTGCAACCCGATCATCGTCGACGAGATCACCGACGCCAGCGGCGCCTCGCGCGAGGCGCCCGACGCCGGCTGCGAGCGGGTGATCTCCGCCGACGTCGCGAACGCGGTGAACGACCTGCTGGGCACCGTGATCACCCAGGGGACCGGCGCCCGGGCCGCCATTCCCGACGGTCGGCCGCAGGCGGGGAAGACCGGCACCATCGACAGCAACGAGGCGGTCTGGTTCGCGGGCTACACCCCCGAGGTGGCGGGGGTGGCCATGATCAGCATCGACAACACCCGCGCGCCGTTCGTGAAGTCGAAGCCCGGCTTCCGCCGGAGCGGCGTCAAGGGGTACCCGGTCCCGTCCACCCGGGTCCTGCTGGAGGGCTCGGGCAGCGGTGACGCCGGGCAGGAGCTCTGGCGCCCGGCCATGCAGAGCTACCTGCGGGGCCAACCCCCCACGCCGTTCGAGCCGGCCCCCGCCTCGCTCACCCGGGCACCGGCCGACCGCGGACTTGACGGGCCCGGCGGCACCGGGCCGGGCGAGAACCGCGGGCCGGGGCAGAACAGCCGGCCGGGGGAGAACAGCGGGCCCGGCAACGGGCGACCCGGGCGCTGAGCAGACCCCGCGGCCGCACCTCCCGGCCGTAGCGCGTCCTCCCGGCCCCACCCGGCCTCACAGGGCGGGCACAGCCCTCTCACGCCTCGCCACCATGTCGGAGCGCCACGATCTTCTCGGATGAACCGCCTGTCCGACGAGAGGATCGCCACCGCCGATGAGCTACGACACCACCACCCCGAGGCCCAGCGGGTCCCGCTGGGACCCGCTGCCTGCTCCCGAGGTATGGCCGGCCCCCTCGCCCCCCAGCGCATCGCTCACCCGAGCCGGCCGCGTTGAACGCGACGGTCAGCCGGGGGTGGGTGGCTGATGACCCCGCTGGCCACTGCGGCCCCCTCATCCCGGATGCCGCCACCCGATCCGTCCCCGAACCCGACGATCGACCCGGCGGTGAGGCTCGACACCGAGGCGAGGCGGGACCGGATCGTCCGGCTGGCCGGCGGCCTCGGCCTGTGGCTGGGGTTGCTGGTGGTGACGTACTGGTGGGTCCGCGACGGCGGCCTGACCGATCTGACGACCTGGGCCGGCGGGCTCTCTGCGACCGGCCGGATCGCCGGTCTGTGGTCCGCCGACCTTCTCTTGGTGCAGGTCCTGCTGATGTCCAGGCTGCCGGTCCTCGAGCACGCGTACGGCCGTGACCGGCTGGTGCGGATCCACCGGGTGATCGGCTTCGTGTCGTTCGCCCTGATGCTGCTGCACATCGGGTTGATCCTCGGCGGGTACGCCTCGGGTCGGTGGAGCGCCGTGCTGGCGACCAGCTGGGCGCTGGTGACCGACTACGGCGGTGTGCTGCTGGCGGTGGCCGGGACCGTCTGCCTGATCATGGTCGCGACGACCAGCATCCGGGCGGCCCGACGGCGGCTGCGGTACGAGTCGTGGCACCTGCTGCACCTGTACGCATACCTGGGCGTCGGTCTGGCCCTGCCGCACCAGCTCTGGACCGGGCAGGAGTTCCTGCTCTCCCCGGCGGCCACCGGGTACTGGTGGACGCTGTGGGCCTGCCGCTGCCGGCGCGATCCTCGGGTGGCGGGTGGTGCTGCCGCTGGTGCGCAGCGTCCGCCACCGGCTGCGGGTGACGTCGGTGGTCCGGGAGTCCAGCGATGTGGTGTCGGTCCACCTCACCGGGCGCCGCCTGGACCGGCTCCCGGTGCGGGCCGGGCAGTTCCTCAACGTGCGGTTCCTGGACGGCCCCGGCTGGACCCGGTCGAACCCGTTCTCCCTGTCCGCCGCCCCCGACGGGCGGAGTCTGCGGATCACGGCGCGGGCGCTCGGCGACGGCAGCGCGCGGCTGGCCCGGGTGCGCCCGGGGACCCGGGTGCTGTTCGAGGGTCCGTACGGGCGGCTGAGCAGCCGGGTCCGCACCCGGTCGGGGGTCCTGCTGGCCGGGGCTGGGGTCGGCATCACCCCCCTGCGGGCCTTGGCCGAGGGCCTTGCCTACGGCCCGGGCGACGCCGTCCTCCTGCAGCGGTTCACCACCGAGCCGCTGTTCACCGCCGAGCTGGAGGTGCTGGCCGCAGAGCGGGGTGTGCAGGTCCTCTACCTGCCGGGAGCGCGGACGGCGCCCGACGTCGGTCCTCGGCCCGGCCGCGGGCGGCGCCGACGAGCTCACCGCCCTGCGGTACTGGGTGCCCGACGTGGCCGACCGCGACGCCTTCCTCTGCGGCCCGGTCCCCTGGACCGCCGGCTTCGCACGGCTCCTGGTCGCCGCGGGCGTGCCGCCGGACCGCATCCACACCGAGAGATTCGGCTGGTGAGCGCAGCGAGGAGAAGGAGAGTGTGATGAGAAGGATCGTGCTGTGGCTGGCCTCGACGGTCACCATCGTGGTGCTGTTGTTCGGCTACCACACCTCGACCGACAAGACCCCGACCGCGGCGGTGCCGGCGGCGTCCAGCCCGTCCTCGACGGCCGGTGGTTCGCCGACCACCGGGCCGAGCGCAGTCCCGGTCGAGCCCAGTACGTCGCCTAGCGCGAGAGCGTCCAGCAGCTCGAGCGAGAAGCCGGTCGGGCAGACCTACACCGGATCGGTCGCGGAGACCCGATGGGGGCCGGTGCAGGTCGCGATCACCGTCGAGGACGGCACCGTCACCGCGGTTGAGGTGCTGCAGCAGCCCGAGGGGAACCCGAAGGACGTCGAGATCAACGCGTACGCCCTCCCGGTCCTGATCAAGGGCACCTTGCAGGCCCAGAGCGCGGACATCGACATGGTCAGCGGCGCCACCGTGACCAGCGACGGGTACATCGAGTCGTTGCAGTCCGCACTGGATCAGGCCGGCGGATGAGCCCGCCGGACGTCAGCGCGTGGGAGCTAGGCGGCCGGACGCGCCCCGCCCCGCCCGGTGGCCCCCGGCCCGCGCTGCGGCGGCATGTCGAGCAGGTGATGGGGATGCCGATCAGCGTCGCCCTGCGCGGCCGGCACGCCGACTCCCGTGCCGGCGGGTACGCCTGGCGGGATGTGGTCGAGGAGCTGAGGCACGTCGACGAGGTGTTCAGCACCTACCGCGCCGACTCGGTGATCAGCCGGCTGGACCGAGGAGAGCTGGCCGAGCCCGACTGCCCGCCCGAGGTCTCGGAGGTGCTGGCCCTCGCCCGGGCCGCCGAGGAGCAGTCCCTCGGCGCGTTCGCGGCCCGCCGGCCCGGCCCGGACGGGCGGCGCCGGCTCGACCCGAGCGGGGTGGTGAAGGGCTGGGCCGTGGATCGCGCGGCCGGTCTGCTGGCCGACCTCGACGACACCGACTTCTGCCTCGCGGCCGGCGGCGACCTGGTCTGCCGAACGAGCGACCCGGATCGGCCCGGGTGGCGGATCGGGATCGAGGACCCGCACGATCCGAGCACCCTGATCGCCACCGTCGGTGTCCGCACCGGTGCGGTCGCGACCTCCGGGTCAGCCCACCGCGGCCGGCATCTGGTCGACGGCCGCACCGGCCACCCCGCCGAGGGGGTCGCCTCGGTGACGGTGGTCGGCCGCTGTCTGACCTGGGTCGACATCGACGCCACCGCCGCGTACGCCCACGGGCCGGCTGCGGCACGCTGGCTCGCCGCCCGCGACCACGGCGGTCTGGTGGTGTGGGCGGATGGCTCGACGTCGGTGGTGGAGTACGGCTCCGCCGCGGCAGCCTGAGGCCCGGCTAGCGGGTCGGGGGTCGGGGGTCGTGCCGGAGCCGGGACCCGTAGACGGCCGCCTGCGTACGGCGCTGCATGCCGAGCTTGGCCAACAGACCGGAGACATAGTTCTTGACGGTCTTCTCCGCCAGGAACAGCCGCTCCCCGATCTGCCGGTTGGTCAACCCGTCCGCGATCAGCCCCAGGATCTCCTGCTCCCGCGGGGTGAGGTCGGGTCGATCCTCGGCCGGCGCCGGCTCCCGCAGCCGCTCGAGCAGGCGCCCGGTCAGCGACGGGTCGATCAGTGACCGGCCCTCAGCCACCTGCTCGACGGCGTCGGTCAGCGACGCGCCACGGATCTGCTTCAGCAGATACCCGGAGGCACCCGCCATCACCGCGGCGAACAGGGCCTCGTCGTCGTCGTAGGAGGTCAGGATGAGGCACCTGGTGTCGGGGGAGACCGACCGGACCTCCCGGCAGACGTCGATCCCGCTCCCGTCGGGCAGCCGGGCGTCGAGCAGAGCCACCGTCGGACGCACGGCGGGGATCCGGTGCAGCGCGTCCGCGGCGGTGCCCGCCTCGCCGACCACGGTGATCCGCGGGTGGGCTTCCAGCAGGTCGATCAGTCCCCGCCGCACGATCTCGTGATCGTCGAGGATGAAGACGGTGATCAGGCCGGGTGCTGGGTCAGTCGTGCGGTCCATCGCAGCCTCGTTTCTCCGGAGTCGTGGGTCAGGGTGAGCCGGCCGTGGCGTTTGCGGGCCCGGGACTCGAGGTTGGCCAGACCGCTGCGTCGGGTCCTGGACGGCTCGCACGCGCCGTCGTTGGTGACCTCGACCACCACCTGCGTGGGCGAGACCGACACGCGGGCCGCGGCGCGGGTGGCGTGGGCGTGCTTGGCCGCGTTGGTTAGCCCCTCCCGGACGACGGCCCCGACGTCGATCAGCAGCGTCGGGTCCAGCACGGTGTCCACGGGGCCTTCGAACACCACGTCCGGTACGAAACCCAGCACCGCCTCGGTCTCCGCCGCGATGTCCAGCAGGCTCGCCCGCGCCGTGGTGCCGGCGGATCCGGTGCGGTCCTGGAGCTCGAAGATCGTCGCGCGGATCTGCCGGATGGTCTCGTCCAGGTCGTCGACGGTCTGCGCCAGCCGGTCCCGCGTCCGCTGGTCCGTGCTGCTGGAGGCCGTGGCCTGGACGCCGAGCCCGGTGGCGAAGAGGCGCTGGATCACGTGGTCGTGCAGGTCGCGGGCGATCCGGTCCCGGTCTTCGAGGACGACCAGCCGTTGCTGGTCGGCCCGGCCGTCCGCCAGCTCGAGGGCGACCGCGGCGTACCCGGCGAAGGCCTCGGCCATCCCCAGGTCGGTGCTGGTGAACGCCCGCCGCCCCTCGCGGCGACCGACCACGACGGCACCCCGCACGCTCGCGTTCCCGACCAGCGGGCAGGCCATCACCGGGCCGACGTCGAACGCCGAGTGCAGATGCACGAAGTAGGCGTCGCCGGGTGTGTCCGGGTCGATGAGCATCGCCCGTCCGTCCCGGATCGCGGCCCCGGCCAGCGACCCGGCGGCCGGGTAGACGAAGCCTCGCAGCTCTTCGGCTGGTCGTCCCCGGGCCACCCGGACCCTCAGCTGGTCGGCAGCGGGGCCGGGGAACACGATCGTCACCACGTCGGCGTCCGCCAACCGCAAGACACTGTCGGCGATCCGGACCAGCACCTGGCCGTCCTGGTCGGGCTGCAGCAGATCCCGGCTGATCTCGGCCGAGGCGCGCAGCCACTCCTGGCGTCGGCGTGACTCCTCGTAGAGCCGGGCGTTCTCGATCGCCACGCTCGCCGTCGCTGCGAGGGCCAGCAAAAGGTCCTCGTCCTCGGCGGTGAAGTCGGTGCCACCGACCCGCTCGGTCAGGTAGAGGTTGCCGAACACGGCGCCGCGGGACTGGACGGGGACACCCAGGAACGAGGTCATCGGCGGATGATGGGGCGGGAAGCCGGCCGACCGGGGGTGGTCACTGATCGCGTGCAGCCGGATGGGTTCCGGGTCCTCGATCAGGGCCCCCAGAACACCGCGACCGGTGGGCAGGTCGCCGATCGCCGCCACCGTCCCCGCGTCCAGACCACTGTGCACGAACTCCTCCAGCAGGCCGTCGGCTCCGATCACCCCGAGGGCGGCGTAGCGTGCCTGGGCGACCTCGCGGGCCGCCTCGACGATGCGCCGCAGGACTGCAGCCAAGGACAGCTCGGAGACGATCGACCGGTTGGCCGCGAGCAGGCTGCGGAGCCGGTCCTGGGCCGTGATCACCTCCGACGCCCGGGCGACGAGCTGTCCCATCAGCTCCTCGATTGGCAGCGGCTCGGTGGGACCGGTCCCGCTGCCCGGCGACGGTGGCACAGCGACAGCGTACGGGTACCCGGCGGGTCCGGGAGGTGGCCGACCTGGAGGGCCTCGATGATCACCGGCGGACCCGGTCAGCGGCCGCCGACCGTGGCGAAGCTTCGGCCGGTGATGTGACGGGGGACGATCCCGATGAAGACGTTGCGGATCCCGCCGGACCAGGGGACGGCGCCGTCGATCGTCCACAGCCGCGTCAGCTCCGCGGGTGAGGCGACCCCGGAGGCCACGCCGCGCACGATCACGCTCCAGCCCGTCCGGCGCTTGACGTCCAGGTCGTCGACCTCGAAGACCACGTCGGTCGCGCGGATGAGCTCGGACAAGGTCCCGTACGGGGAAGTCCGGAAGACGACCATGCCGTCGTTCCAGGCGTAGCTGATCGGGTAGAGCTGGGGTCCGTGGGCCGCGTTCCACGCGATCCGGCCGACGTCGTGGTCCGCCAGCAGCTCGCGGCAGCGTTCGGAGCTGAGGTCGTCGAGCGCGAGGCTCGGTGGCGCCCCGGCGCCGTCGCCCGGGATGCCGGCGGGCCCTCGAGGGGTGGACACGTCGAGCCCTCTCACCGGGGTCGCCGGACGAGCCGGCCCGAAACGTACCGCATGGTCATGGCCTCTCGGTGAGCAGGTCGGAGCCGCCGCCGGCCGGGTCGGGCTCGGGATCGTCCGGTTCCTCCGCCGGCCGGTGGTCCATCGACCGCAGCCGCTCGTCGATCATCCCGGCCCAGGCGTGGATGGCGTCCCAGTCGCGGTAGTCGCCGGCCGGCGTTCCGGTCGCGACCCAACGCTCCAGCCGGGTCTGCGTCCGGGCGGCGTCCAGCCGTCCGCCGAAGGTCACCGGGCCCTCGAGGCCGTACGCGCGTACCAGGCGATGCACGCTGCGGGGAGTGCGGGTGTGGCTGGTGTCGCCACCGGACTCCCCGCAGGGCCCGCTCTGGAACAGCCAGGTGGGGCGTGCGGAGAGGTCGCGCCCGTTCTCCCGGAGGTACTGCACGGCGTCTCCCAGCCAGCGCTGCACATAGAGGGCGCTGCCGATCACCACCGCATCGAACTCGCGGGCAGGGGGAGCGCCGTCGCACGGCGTCGAGACGACCTGGTGGCCGGCCCGCCGCAGATCCGTGGCGACGACCTCGGCGATCTCCCGGGTCGATCCCATCCGCGAAGCATGGGTGACGAGGACGGTACTCATGATGTCCCTTCCGGCGGCGGCCGTCCGGCACGTCCGCGGCTCTCTCGCTCGGATCCTGGTTCTCCGGTTGTCGATCTTCGGGTGGGTGGCTCGGTGTCGATCGTCGCGGAACGCCCGCCCGACCGGCACCGGCCGTTGGTCGTGGACCCCCGGGACCTTCGTCACCAGCCGCTGCCGGCGTGGCTGGTGGGTCCCACGGCGGGCCAGGTGGGCGCTCAGGTGGAGTGCAGCCGCCGCCCGGTCAGCTGCTGCCAGGTCAGCACCAGAAGCTGCTCCTGGGCCCCCTCGGCCCAGGCGTCCGGCAGGTGCGTGGTCAGCGGACTCAGCGACCCGTGGTGGCGGCGCAGCGGCCCGACCGCGAGCACACTCCAGCCGGCCTCCAGGAAGTCGTCGATGGTGTCGACCTCGAAGGCGACCAGGGAGTCCGGTGCGGCGTCGACCAACCCGAAGCGGGCCAGCTCGCTGTCCGCGCCCGTGGTCAGGTAGATGGAGCTCGACGCCTCGTCCAACGCGTAGTTCATCGGCACGATCCGCGGACCGCCGGGTGTGGTGAAGGCCGCCCGTCCGACCTGTCGGGAGCTGAGCAGCTCCAGACACTCGTCGGTGGCGAGGTCTTGCAGGTGGCCGCGTCGATGCTGCCAGAAGTGGGCACGAGGGAGGGTCATCGCAGTCTCCAGATCTCAGGTGGGAACACTACCGACCAGCCGATCGGTCGGCAGGGCGATGATCGACACCGCCAGGTCGTCGGGCCAGTGCTCGTCGAACGGCCGGTCGGCTGGTATGTGCTCGGAGTCGACCACGTACGGCTCGCAGAGCACCGCCACGGTCTCCTGCAGGCCGTCCCGCTGACGACCCGACACCTCGAACACGATCGGTCGACCGGGCGCGTACCGGACGATGTCGTTGTAGTCGGGCAGCTGCACCAACAGCTCGCCCTCCGCCGGCACGTACCGGACCAGCACCGAGCGCCAACCGCGGCCTGTCCGGCAGCCCAGCCGGCCTTCTTCGTGCCGGGCCAGCCAGTCGCGGCACTCGTCGTCGTCGAGCCTGCGTCGCCCGGGTGACGGACCGCACGTCTGGGAGACGCTCATTCCCCACCTCCAGTCGTCGACGACTCCAGTCTTCACCCAGCGGACGCGACGCGCCGAGAGCAAAAGGCCCATCAAACAGCGGGTCGAAGGTCCCCACCCGGATCGTCGGGCGTTCCGGATCCCGGGTTGGACGGGACAAAGGTCGGCAGGCGTAGGATCACCCCAGGGGGATCGGGGGAGTCGACCACCAGGAGGCCCTCATGCGCCGCACCGGAGTCCATTGTGCGCGCCGCCGGCCCCGCTGCCGCCAGGGCCGGGGCTCCTGATGGGTGCCCGTCGCCTGACGGTCGCGACCGGGCTGTTCGCCGTGGGACTCGGCCTGCTGTGGCTGAGCGTGCGCTTCGACCGCCGCTACACCCTGGACATCACCTTCCTGCTGCTCGGGGCGGCCGTGCTCGTCGGTGCGCTCGCCGTCGCCGGGGACCGCAGCCGTCGGCTGCCCGGCATCGCGGTGGTGCTCGTCGCGGTTGCGCTGGTCCTCCCGGCCTTCGGCCTGGTGCGTGAGGGCCGGTGGGTGGTGGGGACGCTGCTGATCCTGGGTGTCGCGCTGCTGAGCCTCGGCATCCTGCTGGTCCGGGCGGCCTGCCGGCTCGCCGAGCAGCTCGCCGCGATCCGTCAGCCCCTCGGCGAGCGAGAGAACATCTCGTACCGGCCGACGGAGACGCTCAGCGTTCCCGACCGGGCGGCCCACCGGACCGGGGCCGGCGCGTCCACCGGTCGACGCGGCTGAGGCGGCGCCCGGGGGCTTCAGGGGGGTTCAGCTAGCCGCGACGGTGGCGAGGAACAACCGATGCAGCCGCCGGTCGCCGGTGACCTCGGGATGGAACGCGGTGGCCAGCAGGGCGCCCTGTCGGACCGCCACGATCTTCGCTCCGTGCCCCGGGACCTCGACAGTGCTGAGTACCGAGACCGCGGGGCTGGCCTCCTCGATCCAGGGGGCGCGGATGAACACCGCGTGAACCCGGCCGGCAACCCCGTGCACCTCGAGGTCGGTCTCGAACGAGGCGACCTGACGGCCGAAGGCGTTGCGACGGACCGTGACGTCCAACCCGCCGAACGTCGCCTGGCCGGCGGCGCCGTCCAGCAGCCGATCGGCCAGCATGATCATCCCGGCGCACGATCCGAACACCGGCAACCCGGAGCGGATGGTGTCCACCAGCGGGTCCCACAGGTCGAAGATCCGGGCCATCGTGCCGATCGTCGTGGACTCCCCGCCAGGGAGCACGAGGCCGGCCAGACCCGGTAGGTCCTGGGGCCGGCGGACGAGACGCGGCGCCGCGCCGCAGGCAGCGAGGGCGTCGGCATGCTCGCGGACATCACCCTGGAGCGCGAGGACACCGATCGGAGCGGCGCTCACCAACCGCGCTCGGCCAGCCGATGCGGCTCAGGCAGGTCGGCCACGTTGATGCCCACCATCGCCTCACCCAGACCACGGGAGACCTTGGCGATCACATCGGGGTCGTCGTAGAAGGTGGTGGCCTGGACGATCGCGGCCGCCCGCTCCGCGGGGTTGCCCGCCTTGAAGATCCCCGACCCCACGAAGACGCCCTCCGCGCCGAGCTGCATCATCATCGCCGCGTCGGCCGGGGTGGCGATGCCGCCGGCAGTGAACAGCACGACGGGCAGCTTCCCGGCCGCAGCGACCTCGGCCACCAGGGGGTAGGGAGCCTGCAGCTCCTTGGCGGCGAGGTACAGCTCGTCCGGCGGCAGCGAGCCCAGCCGCCGGATCTCGGCGCGGATCTGACGCATGTGGGTGGTGGCGTTCGACACGTCGCCGGTGCCGGCCTCACCCTTGGAGCGGATCATCGCCGCGCCCTCACCGATCCGCCGCAGGGCTTCGCCCAGGTTGGTCGCCCCGCAGACGAACGGGACCGTGAACGCCCACTTGTCGATGTGGTGCGCGTAGTCGGCGGGGGTCAGCACCTCCGACTCGTCGATGTAGTCGACCCCCAGGGACTGCAGCACCTGGGCCTCGACGAAGTGACCGATCCGGGCCTTCGCCATCACCGGGATGGACACCGCAGCGATGATCTGGTCGACCAGGTCCGGGTCGCTCATCCGGGCCACGCCACCTTGGGCGCGGATGTCGGCGGGTACCCGCTCCAGCGCCATCACCGCGACCGCTCCGGCATCCTCGGCGATCTTGGCCTGGTCGGCGGTGACGACGTCCATGATGACACCGCCCTTCAGCATCTCGGCCATGCCGCGCTTTACCCGGGCGGTGCCGGTCTCCGGGGTGGGCTCGGGGCTGCTGGGGGTCATGCGGGTCCTCTCGGCTGGTCGTGGCTGAAGTGATGGTCCCACGACCGCCGCCGGCCCGGCACGCCGTTTCATCCTCCCGCCGCCGGGCGGTGCCCGCCCAGCCGCCCGAGATGATGATCATCGGGGCCCTCCCGCGGGGTCGGTGCCGTGGTCGGGGCGCGCGCGATGCTCAGCCTGTACGCAGTGCGCGCTCAGTCGCCCGGGTGGACGCTGAAGTTGTAGCAGTCCCCGCTCGGGGGTGTCGCCGAGTTACGGGTCCAGCACACGTTGATCCGCGCGCTCTTGAAGGCTCCGATGTCCCAGATCGACCGGTCCTGGGCGTCCGCTCCGGACAGCGCCACGGAACCGCGGCCGTCGGACTGGCAGTAGGTGGAGAAGCCGCTGGACGGGAACCGCTTCTCGACCTGCGAGCCCTGGTTGCGCCAACGATCGCCGACGTAGGTGGTGATTCGCAGGCGCGCGCAGGAGTTGCGGGGCCCCTGCAGATGCAGCCGGGTGGAGAAGCTCGCTCGCTCGTCCCGGTTCGCGCGGCTGGTGTCCTGCCACTGCCAGCTGAACGACCCGGTGAGGTAGGCCCGGTTGGAGGGGGTGCTTCTGGCCACGCTGTCGGTGTCGAACGGGGCATCCCAGCTGGTGGCCGCCGACGCCGGCGTGATCAGCGCGACCGCCATCAGCAGGGCGAGCGGGAGAGCGAGCAGGAGTCGCCTGAGATGAGGCACGATCATGGGCCCTTTCGTCGGGGGTACGAGTCCTGGGACGGTAACAACCCCCGGGGTCAGGCCGGACCGCCCGGCGAGCCGACGGATCGTGGTCCTCGGGCAGCCAGCCCAGACCAGCCGCTGGTCGGTGTAGCGGCGGAGACCTCGTCCCGGTGGCGGGTCGACCACACCCGGCGGCACGGTGTCCGGGACGCCCCGCACCGGTCGATGGTGGCCGTAGCGGGTGACGTCCAGCGCCGGCCATCCGGGCGCCGCAATCCTCGACGCGCCGGTTGAGGGACTCTGGGGGGCGGCGAGGGCGGCCCACCGACGGAGCACGCGGCGACCACCGTCGCCCCCGCCAGCGTCGCAGCCGCCCACCGGCGGGCCGCCCTTCGCACCGTCTCAGGCTAGGCCGAGGCAGCCGCCCAGCGCAGCCGATCGGGAGCGGAATCCGCACATGTACGTAGGTCGTCAGCCGCAGCCGCAGCCGTCTCCGGCGGCCAGGGCCGGCCAGAACCGGTTGGGCAGGGAGCTCAGCCCGCCGGCACGTTGCGTTCGATGTCGGCGAGCCAGACCTCGGCGTTGCCGTCGGAAGGTGCCCGCCAGTCCCCGCGGGGGCTCAGCGACCCGCCGTGAGAGACCTTGGGGCCGTTCGGCATCGCGGAACGCTTGAACTGCGCGAACCCGAAGAACCGCCGGACGAAGACCACCAGCCACTGACGGATGGCCGGCAGGTCGTAGGCCCGGCGGCGCTCGGGGGGAACGCGACCGGCCAGATCCCCCGCTCGACGTCGGACCAGGCGTGGCGGGCCAGGAAGGCGATCTTGGAGGGCCGGAAGCCGAAGCGCAGCGTGTAGAACAGGTTGAAGTCCTGCAGCTCGTACGGACCGATGGACTTCTCGGTGCTCTGCGGCACCTCGCCCTCCTTGACCGGGATCAGCTCCGGCGAGATCTCCGTGTTGAGGATGGAGAGCAGGATGTCGTCGACCTGGTCGGAGAAGTCGTCGAGCCCGCTGACCCAGCGGATCAGGTGCTGGATCAGGGTCTTCGGCACACCCGCGTTGACGTTGTAGTGCGACATCTGGTCCCCGACGCCGTACGTGCTCCAGCCCAGGGCGAGCTCGGACAGGTCCCCGGTCCCGAGCACGATCCCGTGCTGCTGGTTGGCGAGACGGAACAGGTAGTCGGTGCGCAGCCCGGCCTGCACGTTCTCGAAGGTCACGTCGTACACCTCCTTCCCGCGGGCGAACGGGTGGTCCAGGTCGGCCAGCATCTGGCGGGCGGCGGGCCGGATGTCCAGCTCGGCCCCGGTGACGCCGAGGGCCTCCATCAGCTGCCACGCGTTGGCCTTGGTGGCGCTGCCGGTGGCGAACCCGGGCAGCGTGTAGCCGAGGACGTTGGTCCGCGGGAGGCCCAGGAGGTCCATCGCGCGAGCTGCCACGATCAGGGCGTGGGTGGAGTCCAGCCCTCCGGACACCCCGATCACCACCTTCTCGGTGGAGATGGCCCGCAGCCGTTGCGCCAGGCCGTCGACCTGGATGTTGTACGCCTCGTAGCAGTCCTGAGCGAGCCGGTCCGGGTCGGCCGGCACGAACGGAAAGCGTTCCACCGTGCGCAGCAACCCGAGATCACCACCCGGCGGGTCGAGGGTGAACACGATCCGCCGGTAGCGGGCGTCGGGGGCGGCCACCCGGCGGTTGTCCTCGAAGGTGCCCTGCCGGGCCCGCTCCTGCCGCAGCAGGTCGAGGTCGACGTCGGCCATCGTGAGCTGCGGATCCTCCTCGAAGCGGGCCCCGTGGCCGAGCTGGCTCCCGTTCTCGAAGATGGTGGTCTGCCCGTCCCAGGACAGGTCGGTGGTGGACTCGCCCTGCCCGGCCGCCGCGTACAGGTAGGCGGAGAGGCAGCGCATCGACTGGGTGCGGCACAGCACGCTGCGGGTGTCGGCGCGACCGATGGTGATCGGGCTGCCGGACAGGTTGGCCAGCACGGTGGCCCCGGCCAGCGCCAGCCCGCTGGAGGGCGGCACCGGCACGAACATGTCCTCGCAGATCTCGACGCCGATGGTCAGGCCCGGCAGGTCGGCGGCCTCGAACAGCAGGTCGGTCCCGAACGGCGCCCGCTGGCCGCCGACGGCGATCTCGAGGCCGACCACGCCCCGGCCGGAGGCGAACTGACGCCGCTCGTAGAACTCGCGGTAGTTCGGCAGGTGCACCTTGGGGACCACCCCCAGGACGCGGCCGCGGTGGATCACCACCGCGGTGTTGAACAGGCACGCCCGGTGCCGCAGTGGAGCGCCGACGATGATCACCGGCAGCAGGTCCGCGCTGGCCTGGACGAGGGTGTCCAGACCCTCGTGCACGGCGTCCAGCACGGCGTCCTGACCCAGCAGGTCGTCCACGGCGTACCCGGTGAGCGCCAGCTCGGGGAAGACCGCCACCGCCACCCCCGCGGAGGACAGCCGCCGGCTGACGTCGGCGACGCTGCGCGCGTTGCGGCCGGGATCGGCGACGAAGACATCGGCGGTGCAGGCTGCGACCCGGGCGAACCCGTGGGCGTACAGCGAGGCGAAGGTCATGCCGTCATCCTCCCGGAGCACGTCCGGTCGCCGGCACGGACCCGACGCGTGAGCTGGTCGGGGTGGCGCGTGGGCAGCTCCTGGCCCCAACCGCCGGTCGCGCTTCGCCGTGCGGTGGCCTCCCGGTGATCGCGGTGGTGACCTTCGAGGACGCCCTTCGGACAGCTTCGGTGGTCGGTCTCACCGCCGAGGTCGCGGGGATCGCGCTGCTGGGGTCGGGCGGGCTGGTCACCGCTGGGCTCCGGCGGTGCCGGAAGGGCGGGCCGGACCCCGGCCGGCTGAGCGCGCTCCGGTCCTCAGCGGGCCCGGGTGCGTCCGGCGTCACTTCCAGGCGTGCAGGCGGACGGTGGTGCCGGTCTCGGTCGAGCGCAGCTGGACCAGGTCGCAGAGCTGGTTGGCCACCCACAGCCCGTCGTGCTCGGAGCCGTAGGGGACCCGGCGGCCGGCCAGCAGGTCGTCGACCACGGTGCCGTCGGCCACCTCGCAGATCACTGCGTGTCGAAGCGTCCAGACCCGGATCTCGCCGTGGGTCGCCCCCCGGGCGAGACTGCTGAGGGCCAGCCGCTCGGTGGCAGCGGCCAGGTCGGCGGCCGCGCTGTCGGACAGGCCGGACACATGACTTTCCAGCTTCACGTACGTGAACAGCCGGCGCACGTCGTGGGCGGTGAAGGGAGCGACGAGCGGCGGGTGGTCGATCTCGGCCAGCTCTGCCGAGAACATCGTGTCGACGTGGGCCCGCCCGCCGTAGCGCGGACTGCCGTGGAAGGAGTCGGCCTCGACGATCACCGGGTGGCTGTGGTGAGCCTCCGCCACCACCTCGGGCCCGAGCTGCTCGGCGTCGTACGGGCAGATCAGCCAGAACGGGGTGACGGGGTCGATGGCGACGTTGAGCAGGGCCTCGTGCAGCTGGCACTCCTGCAGCTCCTCGGGGCGCCGCCCCGGCCAGATCGGCTCACCGATGCCGCGGACCGGCCGTCGGCTGCCGTCGTTGCGGTCCAGGAACTCCTGCCAGGCCGGAATGATCCTCGCCGGGTTGCGGCCCAGCTGGACCATGTCCACGAAGGAGACGTCGTCGGCCCGGGTACCCAGCGCGTCACGCAGCCATCCGGTGTGCTCGGGGATGACGGCGACCATCACCGGTTCGCCGACGTCCAGCCCCTCCTCGACGAAGGGCACGAGTCCGGCGGTGAAGTCGGCCTCGTTGTGCCACAGGTACGCCTCGTGACGGTAGCTCTGCTGCGTGCGGGGCGGTAAGACCTCGACGATGATGGGCTCCTGAGAGAGAAACGGCTCACGGCGGTGGCGTTCTTTTCCGGGTCGATATTACGCCGGTTCGGGCCTTTGTGGCGATGCGCTCTCTGGCCGGAACGGCGCGCGCAGGTCGTGGGCCTCGCCGAACCGGCCTCCTCCGGTGCCCTACCGGTCGAGGGTGGGCAGCCCCAGGAGGGGGGCCACGACCTCGTTGTAGACCCAGAGCCCAACGAGCAGCAGCCCGACGATCGACCAGAGGCCCCAACGCCGGTGGCGGAGACGTCGCCCGCGCGCCGCGACGGTGTTCGCCACCGTCACCGGGGGTCCGTCCCCGCTCAGGTCGAAGACCGGCGCGGCGCCGGAACCGCGTCCGGCCGGGTCGCTCTCCAGTAGCGCGAAGTCGTCCCGGTAGCGCTCGGTCCGGCGCACCGTGCGGGCCACCACGGTGTCGACGACCTCCTGCAGCCAGTCGTACGTGCCGGGGTCGAGCAGGTCGAACCGGTGGCCGTACACGAACAACGTGTCGTCGACGATCTCCACGTCGAACGCGCCGAGGCGGTCCACGAACAGCGCCATCAGGTCGGTGGTGAAGACGGCGAACGCGTCGCGCCCGTAGTCGCTGGGTGCGTACAGGGTGAACCGCTCGTCGAACTCCCCGCCGAGTGACAGCCGCTGGTCGGGAGCGAGATCCACCGGGAGGTTTGAGGTGCGGATGCCGAACACGCTGCGGTTGTTGGCCGTCGCGTCGAGGAGCAGGTGCGGCAGCCGGCGGTCGAGGGTGATCGCGACGTAGCCCCAGCCGTACACCGTGGAGCTGTCCCGGTTCTCACCGGGGACGGTGTAGCGGTAGTTCCCGATCTCGACCGGGCGCCCGGCGGTGGTGGTGAGCCGGCGCTCGACGGTGCGGTCGACCCCGGTGCCGAAGATGACCCCGGGATGGGCACAGGCCTCGTCGTGGCCGTAGCGCAGGCCGTTGGCGGCCGCGAACCGGGTGATCCGGTAGGCGGCCGCCCACCACCAGCGGGGGATGATCATGGTGCGGATCAGCGCCACCACCCGGAGGGCTGCCGCGACCACACCGCCCAGGACCAGCATGAACACCCCGACCACGGTCAGGTTGAGCGGGAAGGGCGCCTCGAGGGTGAAACGCCAGACCGCCTCCACCAGCGACAGGCCCCCCGCCGACAGCAGGAACAGGAGACCCACCAGGGGGATCACGACCGGCATCAGCTGGCCGACGACCTCGCCCACCCCCGGCCGGGGGAGCCCGGTCGTCAGCTGCCGCCACGGCTGGCCGGTGGCCTTGGACTCGGACACGAAGGCGGTCAGGGCCGCCTCGTCGAGGGGTCGGACGAGCTCGGACACGTCGAGGCGGGCGGGCCGCGCGATCGGGCTGGGCGTTCCCACCTGAACCTCCTGGCGCCGGTCTCAGCGGATGCCGCCGGTGAGCGCACCCTGGGCCGCGACCGGGTGCGGCCGCCGCCGATCGCTCAGAGGCTGCTCCCCGGTCCCCAGATACGGGTCCGATCGCGCAGGCCGGACCGGCCCGGCGGGAAGCGGGCGGGGCCGGTCAGCGGGTGCGCCGGAGGACCCCGCAGGCGACCCGGTCGCCGGCGTTGCCCGTGCGGCTGGTCAGGTCGCCGGCGGCCGCACCGTTGGCGGAGTACTGGTTGGGGAGACTCCCCACCGGTACGTTGCCGAAGTTGTCGGGCCGGGCGTGCAGGACCACCGCGGTGTTGCGGAGCCGCTTGGGGGAGATCCGGTCGGTGGTGAACTCGAGCCGGGCCGTCCCGTCGGCCAGGACGAGAGGGCTGGGCAGGTCGCCCGCGTGCGCGCCGTGGGTCGTACCGGGGGCGAGGGAGGGGAGATGCCCGTCGGCGGAGACGAACCACGTGTCGCGGCCGAGGCTTGGATCGGCCCTGCAGCCGTCCCCGTTGCTGGGGACGTCGTTGGCGTGGACGTGGAACCCGTGGAAGGCGCCGGCCTCGACGTTGGGGTTGGGCCGCAGCTCGGCGGTGACCCTCGTCGCGTGCCGGCTGATCCGGAACTCCACCGTGCCGACGACCCGGCCGTCGGGATCGCGGAGCTTGGTCCGGAACTCGGCGTTGTGGGCGTCCGCGGGGGACCCGACGAGCAGGAAGGCCGCCAGCGCGAGGCCGAGGACCGAGCTGAGCAGGACGACGACTCGCTTGACCATTGCTCCACCTCTCGGAGATTCCGCCCCCATCCTGTCTCCCGGGATGGGCGGCTGGCTAGAGCCCGGCGGCGGGTCGCCTACCCTGTGCGGGTGGCCGAGCGGCGGACGACCCTCGGAGAGGGGTCCCCACGCTCCCGGACGTTGAACCGGCCGCTCGCGCTGCTGGTGGCGGGCGCGTTCTTCATGGAGAACCTCGACGGCACGATCATCGCCACGGCGGCACCGGCGATCGCCGCCGACCTGGGGGTGCAGCCGGTCGACATCAACCTGGCCATGACCGCCTATCTGGTGACCATCGCCGCGGGCATCCCCATCAGTGGCTGGCTCACCGATCGGTTCGGCGGCCGGCGGGTGTTCATGGCCGCAGTAGCCGTCTTCACCGTCGCCTCGGTGCTCTGCGCGGCCAGCGTCAGCCTGCCGATGCTGGTCGCCAGCCGCATCCTCCAGGGGCTGGGCGGGGCGTTGATGGTCCCCGTCGGGCGGCTGGTGGTGCTGCGGGCGACGGCCAAGCGCGACCTGCTGGATGCCGTGGCCTACCTGACCTGGCCCGCCCTGCTGGCCCCCGTGATCGCCCCCGCTCTCGGCGGCTGGATCACCACGGTGGCCGGCTGGCACTGGATCTTCGTGATCAACGTCCCGCTCGGCGTGCTGGCCTGGGTGGCCGCCGGCCGGCTGGTCCCCGCGGACCGACCCGCGGAGGTCCGCCCGCTGGACTGGGTGGGCTTCGTGCTGGTCGCGGCCGTCCTCGCGGGCCTGCTGTCCTCGCTCGAGGTGGTCGACCCCACCGGCGGGTCCCCGGTGCTGCTCGTCGCCGGGTTGGCGGTCACGGCCGCGCTGGCCGTGCTGGCGGCGGCCTGGTTCCGCCGCAGCCGGCACCCGCTGCTGCGGTTCGGGGCGCTGCGCCGGCGGTCGTTCCGGGTGGGCAACGTCAGCGGGGGGGTGTACCGGTTGGTGATCAGCGCCGCACCGTTCCTGCTGCCGCTGCTGTTCCAGGTCGGCTTCGGCTGGAGCCCGGTGCTGGCCGGCACGTTGGTCCTGATGCTCTTCGTGGGCAACGTGGCCGTCAAGCCGGCCACCAGCCCGTTGATCCGCCGGTTCGGGTTCCGGGCGGTCCTGGTGGTCGCCATCCTCGGCGGGGCCGTGGCGTTCGGGGCGATCGCCCTACTCCGCGTGGACACCCCCTTCCCGGTGATCATCGCCGTGCTCGTGCTCAGCGGGGTGTTCCGGTCCGTGGGCTTCAGCGTCTACAACTCCCTGCAGTTCGCCGACATCGACGGCGCGGCCGTGACCGACGCCAACACCTTGGCCTCCACGCTGCAGCAGGTCGCGGTCGGACTGGGGATCGCCGTCGGCGCCGTCGTGCTGCGGGTGGGTGACGCCGCGCTGGGTCCGGCCTCCGGGACCGGGTCGTACACCCTGGCCTTCCTCGTCCTCGCCGTCATGATGCTGTACCCGCTGGTGGACGCCCTCCGGTTGCCGCGGGACGCCGGCGACGAGGTGGCCGGCCGAACCCCCTGAGCCCGGGGTCGGTGGGCCGGGGGAGGGCACCGGTCGGCGCGCGGAGCCCCGCCTACAGTTCGGTCGTGGCCACCTTCGTGCTGATCGGTAGCGGGTGGCGGGCCCGGATGTTCCTCGACGTGGCCCGGGCGCTGGGCACCGTGCGCTGCGCCGGCGTGGTGGTGCGCAGCCCGCGTCGTCTCGAGCTGCCGGCCTTCACGTCCCTGGATGCGTGTCTGCGCGAGGTGCGTCCGGACTTCGTGCTCACCGCCACCCCGTGGACAGCGACGGCCGGGTTCATCGTCGAGGCCGTCGACCGAGCGCTCCCGGTGCTGGCCGAGACGCCGCCGGCCCCCGACCTGGACGGCCTGCGGGCGCTCTGGTCGGCTGTCGGCGACTCGGGCCTGGTCCAGGTCGCGGAGCAGTACCTGATGATGCCCGCGCACGCCGCCCGCGCGGCCGTGGTGGCCCGCGGGCTGATCGGCAGGCCGACCCAGGTGCAGGTCTCCTCCACCCAGCAGTACCACGCGGTAGCGCTGATCCGGGGGTTGCTGGGCGCGGGCCGCGGCCCGGTCTCAGTCCGGGCGTCCCGGTTCACCGCCCCGCTGGTCAGCCCGCTCGGCCGCGCCGGCTGGACCGACGACGACGAGCCGCACCCGACGACCACGACGATCGCGACGCTCGACTTCGGAGACGGGCGGTCGGGCGTCTACGACTTCACCGAGCAGCAGACCCGCAACCAGCTGCGCTTCCGGAGGATCCTGGTCCGCGGGTCGGCGGGGGAGCTGCACGACGACCAGGTGGTCCGGATGACGGGCCCGCGCGAGCTCGTCCAGAGCCCGCTGGTGCGTCGGCAGACCGGACACGATCTCGACCTGATCGGGTACGACACCGAGCACATCAGCCTGGGCTCGGAGGTGCTGTACCGCAACCCCTACCCCGGTCGCCGCTGGATGGACGAGGAGATCGCCATGGCGACCCTGCTGGAGCGCACGGCGGCGTGGGCCCGGGGCGACGGGCCCGAGCCCTATCCGCTGGCTGAGGGGGCGCAGGACCACCAGGTGGCGCTGGCCATCGAGGCCTCCGCCGACGCCGACGCCACGGTCACCACCTCGGCGGAGGGGTGGAGCTGAGCCGGGCCCCGGCCCGTGGCGCAGCCCACGTCATGGCGACGACCCGGACGCGTCTTCACTCCTGAGCGTCGCGACACAGACATCGCGCCGCGTGGCCGTGGGACGCGACGGTCCCATCCGACCGGAGATCGAGGGGAAGCCGTGGTTCTACGCAAGCTCAAGACCGACCTCGCCGACGCCATCACCGATGCGGTCGCCGCACCGGGGGACCCGGCGGTCCGGGCCGAGATGATCCTGCAGATCGTCGAGGAGATCAGCGCGTCGGTGGCCTGGCGTCACGGGTCGCGGCCCATCGCGGCGGAGCGGCGGAGTCTGGATGCCGTGGTTGCCGCAGCCACCGAGCACCACCGCAGGATGAGTGTTGGACGGCCCCTACTGAGCAGCCCCGACCCGGAGCCGGTCGGCCGCGCCGGCTGACACCGCCAGAGGCCGCGGGGCGGTCAGGCCCGCCCCCTCAGCGGTCGGGCTTCCGTGCCGGCGTGCGGCCGCTGCGGCGGACGGCGCGCGGTTGCTCCCGACGGGGTGAGGAGCTGATCATGGCGTTCACCCAGCTGGCCGGGACCGAGTTGTCCAGCAGGACCGACTTGATGAACAAGGTGGCCGGGATGGCGAGCAGGGCACCGAGGGTGCCGAGCAGGAACGCCCAGAAGATCAGCGAGATGAAGGCCACCGGCGCGCTGATCCCCACCGCGTCGCCGGTGAAGCGCGGTTGGATGATGGTCTGCACCACGATGTTGATCACGGTGTAGAGGACCACCACGGCGATGGCGCTACCGACTCCCCCGTCGAGCAGCGCGATGAGGGCGGGTGGGATGACGCCGAGCACGAACCCGATGTTGGGGATGTAGTTGGTGACGAAGGCCAGCACGCCCCAAGTCAGGTAGAGCGGGACGCCGATGATCAGCAGGCCGATGACGTCGAGCACGGCGACGATGAAGCCGAAGACCGTGGTGACGATCCAGTACTTCCGTACCCGCTGACCGAAGTTCACCAGCCCTTCGGCGATGTGCGGCCGGGTCTCCCGGATGACGGCCAGTCGCTCGGGCAGGCTGCCGGCATCGAAAGCGAGGAAGATCACCACGGTGGCGATCAGCACCAGCAGTGACAGGCCGCCGCTGATGCCGCTCAGCAGGGCCTGCGCGGGGCCGGTCAGGCTGCTCAGCTGCACCGAGGACGCCAGCTGCTCGATCTGGGCCTGCCCGTACCCGAGCCGGTCGGCCAGGGCGAGCAGCTGGGTGAAGATCTGGTTGAAGGCGTCGGCGTACTGGGGGAGGGTCTCCACCAGCCGCACCACCGCGAACACCACCGATCCGAGGATCAGGACCAGCAGCGCGTAGATCGCCAGCAGCGAGATCACGCTGGCCAGCCACGACGGCCAGCGACGCCGGATCAGCACACTCCGCAGCGGAGCCACCGTGATGACCAAGGTGATCACCAGGAAGATCGGGGCGACGATGCTCGACGTCGACCGGACACCGGCTCCGATCACGATCAGCCCGGCCACGACCAGCACGGCGAAGAACGGCGGTCCGGGGCGCTGCCCGGCCACCGGCATCGGGTCGGGTTCGGCCTGCGCCGCCACCGTCTTGCCCGCCATGGACTTCTCCTTCGATCGGTCGGGGCCCCGCTCCGGGGGTCGGCCCGTCTGTTGCGTAGAGCCGGGCGCGGCGGCTGGCGCCGCCGTCCCAGCTGCTCAGTATCCGGGGGAACGCGCTGTTCACCACATTCCCACGCACGGTGACCCGGAAATGTCACGCCCGAGCCGGGCTGCGCCTCAGGCACCCAGCTGTCGACGGATCAGATGGTCGAGGCGCTGCCAGGCCGGAGACGAGGCGTTGACCGCGCTCTGGACGAGCCCGGGGATCTCGGAGTCGGGAATCTGCCCGGGGAGGTCGCCGGCGCCGTAACGGGCTCGGGTGGCCGTGACGATGCTGCGGGCCAGGTCGTCGATGACGGGGTCGCGGGGGTCGAGGTCGTGGGCTCGGTCGTAGGCGAGGTAGATCTCCCGCAAGGAGGGGTCGCCCAGGGCCGCGGTCTGGTCGTGGAAGAGCTCGCGGGCGGTTTCGGGATGGGTCGCGAAGATCAGCAGCCACAGGTCGGTCTCCATGGCGATCCAGCGGGGCGTGAAGCCGAGCGCCGGCAGGGCGTCGAGATGGTCGCTGACCTCGACAGGCAGCAGCTGGAGCCGGCCCTCGGCCAGCTCACGGAGCCGGATCCGGGCGGCTCGGAGTCGACGGATGCGGGCGTCCAGGTCGGCGTCGATCTGGCGGAGGGCTCGTTGCAGCTCGGCGGCCGGGGCGGCCTGGAGCTCCCGGATCCGGGCCAGCGGCACCCCGGACTCGGCCAGCGTGCGGATCTTGATCAGGTCGACGATATGGCGAGCCGTGTAGCGGCGGTACCCCGAGCGGTCGCGGGGTGGCTCCGCCAGGAGTCCCTTGGCGTGGTAGACCCGGATCGTCTTGACGGACACACCGCCGTACCGCGCGAGCTGACCGATGGTGATCACCCTTCCAGGTTCCCGCAGCTTGACCTTGACCTTGGGGCAGGGCGGCAGGATGGGGTCCATGGTGAATCCGCCCCTGGACAGGGAGACGTTGCGCGAGCTGGCCGACGCCGGCAACGAGACCGCGCTGGACCGCTTGGCGGACCTGGCCGATGCCCGGGATGACCTCGAGGAGCTGAGCGACCTGCTGGACGAGGGCTGTGAGCGAGCGGGTGACCTGCTCACCCGGCGGGCGGTCACGGCCGGTGACCTCCGCGAGCTGCAGCGGCTCTCCGACGCCGGCTGCGAGGAGGCCGGTGAGGAGCTGGAGCGCCTGCTCACCGCGTGAGGGGGCGGTCGGGCCGCCGGGGCCCGGCGGCCCACCCGGCGCCTTCGGTCAGGTCCGTAGGTAGAGCAGGACGGCCAGCACGCGGCGGGAGTCCTGCCGGGTGGACGGGATGCCGAGTTTGTCGAACACGCTGGAGACGTACTTCTCAGCGGCGCGCACGGTGATCACCATTCGGTCGGCGATGCCCTGGTTAGAGGTCCCGGAGGCCATCAGCGTCAATACCTCGCGCTCGCGGGGGGTCAGCCGGTCCACCGGGTCGTCGGTGCGACGGCGACGCAGCAGGGTGGACACGATGGTCGGGTCGATCACCGATCCGCCGGAGGCGACTCGCCGGACGGCGTCCAGGAACTCGGCGAGATCGCTGACCCGGTCCTTCAGCAGGTACCCCACGCCCTCGGCCGAGTCGGACAGCAGCTGCATGGCGAGGCCCACCTCGACGTACTGGGAGAGCACCAGCACCCCGACGTCGGGATGCTGCTGGCGGATCTGCAGCGCGGCCCGCATGCCCTCGTCGGTGTGCGTGGGCGGCAGCCGGATGTCGACGATGACGAGGTCGGGTGGTCCCGGGCCGGCCACCCGGGTGAGCAGCTCGTCGGCGTTGTCGTAGGCGGCCACCACCTCGTGGCCGGCCCCGCGCAGGATGCCGGTCAGCCCCTCCCGCAGGAGCATGCTGTCCTCGGCGACGGCCACGGTGAGCGGAGTCAGCGCCACGGGATCTCCGCCCGCAGCCGGGTTCCCGAGCCGGCGGGGGAGGTGAGGATCAGCCGCCCGCCCCCCGCCTCGGCCCGGTCGGTCAGCCCGCGCAGGCCTGAGCCGCCCCGCGGGTCGGCGCCCCCCACCCCGTCGTCGGTCACCTCCACCACCACCAGGTCTGCGGCGGTGGCCACCCGGACGGTCGCGGAGCGGGCCCCGGCGTGCTTGTCGATGTTGGTCAGCGCCTCGCTGACGACGTAGTACGCGGCCGCCTCCACCTGTTCGGGCAGCCGTTGGAGGCTGTCCACCTGCAGGCTCACCGGGACGGTGGCCCGCGCCACCACAGACTCCAGAGCGACGCCGAGGCCGTGGTTGCTGAGCACCGCCGGATAGATCCCGCGGGCCACGTCCCGGAGCTCCGCCAAGGACGCGGACACCTCCTCCTTGGCCCGGGCGAGGCGACGGTGCAGCTCCGGGCTGCCGGCCGCGCTCTGGCCGAGCACGGCGAGGTCGACCGACAGCGCCACGAGTCGCTGCTGGGCCCCGTCGTGCAGGTTGCGCTCCAGTCGCTGCCGCTCCTGCCGCCCCGCCTCGACGATCCGGATCCGCGACCCCTCCAGCTCCTGCAGGCGCGCCCGCAGCTCCGCCCGGAGCCGGCCGTTCTCCAGGGCGATGCTCGCGGCGGCGGCCACCGCGTCGAGCAGCTCCGGCTCGTCCTCGGAGGATCGGTCGACGACCACCGCGGCAAGGGGTTCGCCGTCCCGGGCGATCGTGCGGACTGCGCGGTGCGCGTCGGGCCGGGGGGCGGGCCGGGGCGTACCGTGCTGGTCGGCCCAGCTGCCGAGCTCCGGCAGCCAGTAGACGAGTTCGAGCGAGGGATCGCGGAGCGCCCGGGCCAGTGGGGCCTGCAGGTCGGCGGTCGGCTGCCGCTGCAGGTCCACGAGCAGGCCGGCCACGGCACCGCGGGCCAGCCGGGCGTCGAGCAGCGCGAACAAGAAGGCGACCGGCGCCAGCCCGAGGGCTGCGAAGGTCAGGTTGCGGATGACCTCGATGCCGGGCCAGGACCCCAGGCCGGCGAGGTAGAGCAAAGCCAACATGACCAGCGCGAGCCCGAAGGCGTCGACCACCAGGGCGGATGGGCGGCGGGCGGGCCGGCCCGCCCGCCACCGACGCAGGTACAGCAGCACCGCGCCGGCGAGCAGCAGCGCGGCGAGCCCACTGAGCTGGACCCCCTCGACCAGGTCGGCCAGAGCCGGCCGCGGCCACACGGCGAACACACTGTCCGGGTTGACCCCGAGCGCGACCTTGAGCAGCTGGAGACCCAGGGTGGTCAGGTAGCAGGCGATCACCACGGTCCGCTCCGCGCGGGCCGGCAGCCGACCGGTGGGGAAGCTCAGGAAGACGTGCGCGAACAACGCCGCCGGCACCATGTCCAACAGATGACCGACGCTGTGCACCAGCGGGGTCGCCGACCACTGCAGCGGGGTCATCGCCATCGCCAGGCTGGTGGCCAGCATCAACGGCCCGAGGCGGCTGTCCGGCCGGCGCCACCAGGCGAGGATGCCCCCGACGGCATACGGGACCACGATCCAGCCGATCAGGAAAGCGCGCAGCGCCGGCCGATCCAGCCGAGCCTCGGCCAGCGCCAGGACCATGCCGGCGGTCGCCACCGCCAGACTCGTGATGGCGACGGCCCACAACATCCAGGTGCGGGGCGCGGCATGGCTGTCGGAGGCCGGGTCGACGCGGCCGGCCTCGGTCTCGGACTCCGACACGGGCGCCTCCTTCGAGCCGCCGCCGCTCGGCTCCCGGCCAGTATTCGCCAGTTCCGGTCGGGAGGGAATGCCATGACTGGGACCCGTTGGCCGCGGGACGGCGAGGGGCGTGGGTCGGCCGGCGAGACTGGCCGGGTGCCGGACCCGACCTACGCCGCCCTGCTGCAGCAGCGGGTGGCCCACGCTGAGCGCCAAAGCGCCGACCTGGTGACGACGGTCGAGGCGGTCCGGGCGGCCCGCAGGCTGAGCGTGGCCGACGACGAGCACGACCCCGAGGGCTCGACGGTGTCACTGGACCAGGCCCGTGAGGTGGCGTTGCTGACCCGGGTCGAGCACACCCTGGCCGAGCTGAGGGCGGCGCAGTGCCGACTGGCCGACGACTCCTACGGCCGCTGCCAAGGATGCGGGCAACCGATACCCGCGGGCCGCCTCCGGGCGCGACCGGAGGCCCGGTTCTGCGTGCCGTGCTCGGCCCCAGCGGGTCGGCGTCGTCACTCCGGGTCGGGGCTCGGGCCCGCCCCGGACCCCGGGGTGAGGGCGCCGACGGCGGAGAAGAGGCCGTCAGGGTCGTAGCGGCGTTTGGCGGCGAGCAGCCGGTCGAGGTTGCCGGCGTAGGCGAGCCGGGTCCGGTCGGTGTCGCCGGGGCCGAGGATGTTCGGGTAGCCGCCGGGCAGGGCGCCCGGTGCGAGCGCGGCCGTGGCCTGCTCGACCCAGGTGAGCTGCGGCGCCGCGGCCTCACCGGGGGTCCAGGCCGCGATCACCTCGGCGAGCAGGTGCTCTCGGCGGAGGGCGAAGGCGGTGGCGTCGGGGGCGATCCGCGCCGCGGCGCCGTGGAAGTGGTGCAAGGCCAGCAGCGACCCCGGAGACGGGCGGGCGATCGCCGCCTCGATCAGGGCGGCGATGGCCCCGTCGGTCAGCTCCGGCAGCCACCGGGTCCCCAGCGCGTACCCGTTCCCGGCGGCGGAGCCGGCTTCGAACATGCGCAGCAGCTCGGGGTACGGTGTCGGCGCGAGCCCGGTCATCAGCGGGGTGCCGAGCCGGGTCAGTGGGGCCAGGGCGGTCTCACCGGCCGCGAGGTCACCGCTCCACGTCGGCGCGAGAAACACCACCGGGGCACCGCCCGGCCCCGTGAGGAGTCCCGCCATCACGGTCAGCTCGTCCGGGGCCGCGGCGAGCTGCTCACGGTAGCCGCACAGCACCTGCTCGGCCTGCTCCACCGGATACATGACCATCCCGCCCAGCACCGGGCCCAGCCGATGCAGCCGGAACCGGGTGGCCGTCACCACGCCGAAGTTGCCGCCGCCACCGCGCAGCGCCCAGAGCAGCTCCAGGTCGCCGTGCGGTCCGGCGTGGACGGTCGACCCGTCCGCGAGCACGACCTTGGCGGACACCAGATTGTCCAGGGCCAGGCCGAAGCGGCCGACCAGTCCGCCGTACCCCCCGGCCATCGCCAGCCCGGCCATCCCCACGTCCCGGACCGCGCCGGCGGCGGTGGCCAGGCCGTGCGCCGCCGCCGGGTCCAGCAGGTCCGACGCGCGGGCCCCGCCCTGCGCCTCGGCGACACCCTCCTGGGCTGGCTCCGCCTGATCGGTTTCCGCCTCGCTTCGGCGCGGATGGGGATCGATCCGCACCCCGCGCATACCCGACAGGTCGAGCACGACGCCGCCCGGGCGGATCGCCCTCCCGGCCCAGTCGTGGCCGCCACCCCGGACCGAGACACCGAGACCGTGGCTCCGCGCCGCGAGTATCGCGGTCCGCACGTCCCGGGTGTCCGCGCAGCGGGCGACGACGGCCGGGCGGTGGTCGACGGCGCCGTTCCACACGGCTCGTGCGCCGTCGTACCCGTCGTCGCCGGCCTGCCACACGTCGCCGCGCAGGTGCTGCCGCAGGTCCGCCCCGATGCTGCCCGTCGCGTACGTCATGCAGGCTAGGACGCCGTACGGCCGGCCCAGATACCGCGACGCGGGCGCGTCTGCGAGACCCCGGCGTGCCGATCAGTCGGGACCGGCTTCCAGGAGGCGACGGGCGAACAGGTGGGGCGCCAACCCGGCAGCGACGGCGCCGCGGCGGATGGTGTCGTGCGCCTCGATCGGGCGATGACCCTGGTCGATCAGGAACCCCACGGCGCGGTTGATCGTGGACAGCTCCTCCAGCCCGACCATCCCGGATTCCAGGGTCCGCGGGGGGAGAGCGGTGTCGAGGCTGATGCCCGCCGGGTGCCTCCCATCGGCGGCCGGGTCGCCGTCGACCGGGGAGCGGGCCGTCACCGGCACGCCCAGTGCGTGGGCCAGGTCGGCGGCCAGGTCGACCAAGGATCCGGGCGCGGAGGCGTAGAACGTCACCCGGCTGCCGGGACCTGCGCCGCCGATGATCAGCCCCAGGCTGAGGGTGAGGGACGTCGAGAGGGGCTGGTGGTCGAGTTCACTGAAGTCGGTGAGCGTGACCGGCCAACCATGGTCGAGAAGGGTTAGCTCCAGCCCACAGTAGGAGGGGATCGTGGCGTGCAGATGGCCGACCAGATCGGCCAGGCCGTTCTGCAGCACGTCGTCGGCGGGTCCGATGCTGATCGTGAGGGTCCGCAGGTGCGCCAACACAGCCGTGGAGATACCCACCGAGCGCGCTCCGAGAAAGCGGGTCCGCGCGCCGGTCAACTTTCCCATGGTTGGGCCAGCAGGGCGCTGGCCCAAGGATGCGGCCGTTACGGACCAGGATGGTGGGGCCGCGTCGCATCCGACTGTACGCCGTGCGGGCGAGCGGCGATCCTCAGGCCTGGCCCCTGGGTCGCGAACCGGCCCGGCGAACGGCTTCGTCGACGAGCTGCTGGGCCACCTCGGCCAACCTCTGGTGCTCGTGCTGGCTCAGCGCCCGCAGCCGGGCCATGGCCTGGTCCTCGGTCCCGCCGCTCCGGCTCATCATGATCCCGACGGCGCGGTCGATCACACCGCGGGTCTCCAGTGCGGTCTGCAGCCGGGTGGCGAGCCGCTGGGCTTGGGCCAGGATCTGAGCGTTCTGTACCGCGATCGCCGCCGGGGCCGCGAAGACCTCCCCGAGCTCGGCGGCGTGCGGGTCGAAGGCGTCCTTCTGCCGGGCGTACACGTTCATCGCGCCGACAACCCCCTCCGGCGTGATCAGCGGCAACGACACCACGCTGTGCACCCCCATCCGCGCCACCCGACCTCCGAACTGTGGCCAGCGTGGGTCGGCGCCCAGCGATCCGGACATCACGGTCCGCCCGGCGGCGGCGGCGGTGATGCAGGGGCCCTGCCCGATCCCGTACTGCACGTCGTCGATCTCGGTCACAAAGGGCGCCGTGGCCACGATGGTGTCCGACCGGTCCTGCTCCAGCAGCGTCAACCCGGCCCCGTCGGCGCCCGGGATCGCCTGTACGGCGTAGGTGGCCACCCGCGTCAGCAGAGCCTCCAGGCCGAGGCGGAACGATCCCAGGCGTGCGAGACCCGCCAGGCTCTCACGGAGGTCGCCGTCGTCCGCTGCGCGCTGCCGTGCTGCCTCGCCGGGGTCCGACCCCTCAGCACTCATGTCCCACTCCTTGCCGCCTCGCCCTCGAGGTCCGTCGCGACGTCTGTACCCAAGCCTAGTGCTGGGCGGCGGAATACGGGCCCGCGCGACCTTGCGGCGATGGTCTCCGGCGTCGGTCGGCGCACACCGGTGCTGTAAACTCGCAGGACTGCAGCCTGCAGTCGGCTTGGGGCCGGAGTCGCCGTCTTGCGCACCGCGTCTTCTCGAGCATCTGCTCCCGCCCAGGCACATCCGGGACCGTCGTCCCCGATCGGCTTTCCATGTCTGTTCTCTCCCCTGCAGTGCCGGCTGTCGGTGCCGTCCCCGTCGCGGTCCTGGCTGATGCCGAGACCGGGATTCACTCTCGACCCCGCTCGCCGGGCAGCAGCTTCACCCAGCTGACGCGTCGGGTCCATGAGCTGGGCATGATGCGCCGCCGGTACGGCTACTACTGGACCAAGATGATCGGCGCGGTGGTGGTGGTGGCCACCTGGGCCACGGTCTTCGTCCTGATCGGCGACAGCTGGTGGCAGCTGATCTCGGCCGGTGTGCTGGCCGTGATCATGACCCAGATCGCCTTCCTGGGCCACGACGCCGCTCACCGCCAGATCTTCACCTCCGGCCGGTGGAACGACTGGGTCAGCCTGGTGATCGCGAACCTGCTGGTCGGCATCAGCTACGGATGGTGGCGGAACAAGCACACCCGGCACCACGCCAACCCCAACAAGGACGGGGCCGACCCCGACATCGAGGCGGCGTTCGTCGCATTCACCCCTGAGCGCGCCAACCGGCACACGAACCGGCTGCTGCGGTGGCTGGTCGCCCACCAGGGCTGGTACTTCTTCCCCATGCTGATGCTGGAGGGAGCGGCTCTGCACTGGGACGGCGTGCGACGGGTGCTGGGCCGCGGGAGAGTGGAACGGCGCTGGGTGGAGATCAGCTTCCTGGGCCTGCGGTTCGCGAGTGTGGTGGGGCTGGCCTTCTGGGTGCTCTCGCCGGGGAAGGCGATCGCCTTCCTCGCCGTACAGCTCGCGGTCTTCGGCTTCTACATGGGGTTCTCGTTCGCCCCGAACCACATCGGCATGCCGCTGGTGTCGCCGAAGCTCAAGCTCGACTTCCTCCGGCGCCAGGTCCTGATGTCGCGCAACATCACCGGGGGACCGCTGATGTCGGTGTTCATGGGCGGCCTCAACTTCCAGGTCGAGCACCACCTGTTCCCGTCCATGGCCCGACCGCACCTCCGCAAGATTCAGCCCCTGGTCGCCGCCTACTGCGCCGACCAGGGCGTGCCGTACACCCAGACCAGCCTCTGGTCCGCCTACCGGAGCATCATCGGCTACCTGAACACCGTGGGGCTCAAGGGCAAGGACCCGTTCCTCTGCCCGCTCGTCGCCCAACGCCGTGCCCTCTGAGGCCGGAGCCGCGAGCGGGCCGACGGGTGTACTGGCCCGGTGACGTCTGTGCCGCCACCCCGACAACAGGGGTGGCGGCACATGACCCTTGTGCACGCCGACCGACTTCACCAGGGTCAGGTTGGTCAGCGCGGCCCGCCGTCTGAGGTTCGCCGGCACAACCTGCGGACGGCACCCGCACCACCGTCGAGGACAAGTCCGGCACCGGGTATGACGTGGTCGCCGACGTCGGAGACCAGTTCAGCTACCTGATCGGGGCCACGCCGACCGCGCCGTGAAGCTGCGCAACCCACCTACGACCTGGCGCAGGGTCGACCCGCCCGCCGGGAGCGTGCTCAGACCCCCCCGACACGGTTGGCGACGCGGGTGATGAGAGGCACGCTGTGCATCCGGCGGGTGTAGTGACCGCGGATGTAGCTGAAGTTGTCGTTGTACTGCCGGGTCATGGCGGCGTCGACGACCCGGAGCACCAAGTCGTTATTGGCTGTGGTGCCGAGGGCGGTGAAGTTCTGCGACCCGGTCAAGGTCAGCTTCACGTTCTTGCCGCCGAGCACTCCGTTAATGGTGGTGAACTTGTGGTGCACGTAGAGCCCGGCGACCGCCTTCTTCCGCCAGTCGCGCCAGGCGTTGTAGACCGGCATCTTGCCGTACTTCTTGCTGCGCTTGAGCAGCACCTTCAGCACGCTCCGGCTGATCCGGCCGCTGTTGACCATCACCTGCACCGAGCAGCCCGAGTCATGCAGCTTCCACAGCCGCTTGGCCACATCGATCCGCGAGCTCGTCCAGCCCCAGTTCGCGACCCGGATCAGCGTCCGCTTCTTCTTGGTGCCGTAGCCCGCCGCCGTGTTCGTGCACGAGACCCGGTTGAGCGTGTTCATCCAGATCAGGTCGTCAGCCTTCCGGATCTTCTGCGGGTAGTAGTAGACGGTGTACTTCCCGCTGGTCGTCGTCCGGTAGTAGTTCAGCCGGTTCTTGTCCGGGAGCATGTCGGTGAAGTACTTCGACAGCGAGCTGTAGATCGTCCGGTTGTTGACGATCGTGTGGGTGTTGTTCCAGCTCTTGGAGGTGTTCCCGCTGTAGGGGTTCCCCGAGCTGATCAACGAGACGTACCGGGACGCGCCCGCTGAGGAGAACAGGTAGAACTTCGAATGGATCGTCGAGGTCCCGTTCGACATGCAGCTGTGATCGCAGACCGCGAAGAAACTGCGGGCCCGCTTGTTCGTGCCCAGCACCCGCTTCACTCGGCGGATGTCGCGGTTCATCGTGTTGTCGTCAAGCAGGATCTGCACGTTGACGCCGCGACGGTGGGCCGCGATCAGCTTGTCGGCCACGCTGTCGATGTCGAACAGGTACATCGCCATCCGGATCTGGCCACCCGCCGGCGTCGCGTCGATGGCCCGGTTCAGCTGGGTGATCAGGGTGTACTTCTTCTTCTTCGAGCTGCGCGGGTAGTTGAACAGCACGTTCTCGCGCGGTCGCCAGAGCGCGTTCGGGCCGGCGGCCTTCTTCGCCTTCGCCGCGGCCGTCTTCAAGGCCCGGGCCGCGGACGACGCCCGGGCCGCGGACGCGACGAGAGCCTGGACGTGGGCATTCGCCACCTGCGCCGCCCGCAGGGCGGCCGCCGCCGCCGCCGCGGCCCGCTTCTTGTCCTTGGCCGAAGCCTTGCTCTTCGCCACGGCTGCGGAGGACGCCCGCACAGCGGCAGCCGCGGTGGCGGCAGCGGCGGCACGTGAGCGCGCCGGTGCCACCGCCTTCGCTGCCGTGCTCGCCCGCTTGCTCGCGGCGGCGGCCTGTCGGGCGGCGAGCACCGCCCTGGGTCCGGCCAGGGCCACGTACACCGCTCGCGCCTCGGTGGCCGCCATGGCCTGGGCCGAGGCGACGGCGGCGGCGTTGGTCGCGGCGGCTGCGGTGGACTGCTGCAGGGCGGTCGCCTTGGCCGAGGCCGCAGCGGCCTTCTTCGCCTCTCCGGCCGCTCGCTTCCGCAGCTCGGGCGTCTTTGCGGCGGGGCTGGCGGCAGCGCGGGCCTTACCGGCGGCGACGGCCTGGGCGGCAACGGCCGCGGCCCGGCTCTGCGCCGCGGCTCGGGCGGCCGCAGCTGCCCGGGCTCGCGCGGTCGTCGCAGCCCGAGCGGCGGCCGCGGCCCGAGGACCGGACAAAGCGATGTAGTCGTCGCGGGCCTTGATCGCCCGGGCGCGCGCCTGGGCGGCCGCCTTGGCCTGAGCTGCGGCCTTGGCCTTGGCCTGAGCCGCGGCCTTGGCCTTGGCCTGAGCCGCGGCCTTCGCCGCGGCGCTCGCGTTGGCCTTGGGGGCGCTCTGCGGGGCCGCCGGCTTCTTCGGGGTCGCCGTGGCGGGGGACAGCGGCAGCGCGGCGCTGCCGAACAGCGTCAGCACCACAGCGACGATCAGTCCGATGACCCTTCTGGTCACGCGCGTTGCTCCATCCGACTCAGACGACGGGGCCCGTGCTCCCTCGCCCGAGGCGATCAGGGACCATGGACCACAGAGGTCACATTGACCTCAACAGTCTCAGAAGGCTTTCACAAGAACAGACAGATGTGCGCGCGAACCACCGGAGCGACCCGAAGTCGTTTTATCCGAGGTGGCTCAACGAGGTGTCAGTCGCCTCACCGCTCGCGGGCGGCCTCAGCGTGCTCGGTGATCACCCGGGACACCGCCCGCGCCCAGCCGCAGACACGGTCCCAGTCCCGGTAGTCGCCGGCCAGCCGGGTGTGCGCCATCCAGCGGGCCAGCGGCCCGTCGGCGTGCGCGGCGTCCAGGCGACCGCCGAACGTCGCGTGCCGACCCGCGGCGACCTGCGCCGCCAGGCGCCGGACCGCCGAGGGGAGATCGGTGTCGTACGCGGGGTCGTCGCCTGCGGCGCACGGCCCGCTCTGGAACAACCAGACGGGGCGCACAGCCAGCTCCCGTCGATGCCGGCGCAGGAACTGCCCGGCCGCGCTCATCCACTGGCGGAAGTAGATCGCGCTGCCCACGATGACGGCGTCGAACTGGTCCACCGACTCCACCTCCGAGCAGGGCAGGACGGTGACCCGGTGTCCGTCGGCTCTCAGCTCGGCAGCGATCCGTTCGGCGATCTCGGCCGTGGCTCCCGTCCGGGACGCGTAGGCGACCAGCACGTGCGCCGCAGCGGGCGGTCGCGGGCCGGTCCGGGCCGGGGTCACTGGAGGTGCTGCACCGGCCCCAGCAGCGCCCCACCGTCGACCACCAGCTCGCTGCCGGTGGTGTACGTGGCGTCGGTCGCGAGGTACAGGACCGCCTTCGCCACCTCCTCCGGCTCACCGATCCGCGGCAGCACCTGGTCGGCGTACAGGCTGTCTGGGAGGCCGGCCGTCATCGGCGTACGGATCGGGCCGGGGTGGATGGAGTTGACGCGGATGCCGGTGCCGGCGACATCCAGCGCAGTGGCCTTGGTGAGGCCCCGGACCCCCCACTTTGAGGCCACGTACCCGGCCAGTCCGGCGTACCCCATCATGCCGGCGGTGGACGAGATGTTGATCACGGACCCTCCGCGGCGGCGCTCGCGCATGCCTGGGATGATCAAGTGCATGCCGAGGTAGACGCTGGTCAGGTTCACCTCGATGATCGTCCGGAACTCGGCGGGAGTGATCTGCTCGATGCCGCCGAAGGTGGCGATGCCGGCGTTGTTCACCAGGATGTCGACGCCGCCGAGCTCATCGGCGTCACCGATCGCGGCCCCCCAGTCGTCGGCGTCGGTGACATCCAGGTGCCGGTAGGTAGTGCGGCCCCCGAGCTCACCGGCCAGCGCCTTGCCCTCCTCGTCCAGCACGTCACCGAAGACCACCGACGCACCGGCACCGGCCAGGGCACGGACCTGCGCGTCGCCCAGACCCCGCGCCCCGCCGGTCACCAGCGCCACCGTTCCGCTCAACGTTCCCATGGCGGGCTGTTCCCCTCGATCATCGGCTCGGATCTGTCGCCTCGACACTACGGGGTGCCGGCCGACGACGGAGGGGGGCCAAGGTCCTGACCTCGCTTCGGCGAGGGTCCTCCGGCCGGGTCGAGACCTCTCGGGTCGCGTCACAGCAGACTGAGCCGCGTCGCTACCTCGTGAGAGCGTCGAAAGGAGCCTGCGGTACGGGTACCGGGGTGGGAGCGAGCGGGGGGTCGTCGGGCGGCAGCCGGCCGGCGCGGCGTGTCGTTCGGCTCGACATGGATGACGCGGTATGTCCCGGCCGAGACGGCCATCGCTCCGGCGTCGAGCCGGTCTCGGAGGCACCCTGGCACCAAGGCCACGACCGCCGGGTCGATCGTCACCACGGAAAGCTGCAGGGTCAGGCCACCACTGGACCGGCGCGTCTCGCGGCCCGCTCCGCCAGCAGCTGCGGGGGTAGGGGGCGGAGACCGGCGGCGGCGCAGTTCTGCTCGTAGGCGGGCGCGGCGATCTCGTTGCGGCGCTGCTCGTAGTCGCGCAGAGCGACCGCCATGCCCAGGCGGCCGGTGAGCCCGGCGTCCACCGCGTCGGCGAGCAGCTCGGCGTCCCGGAAGGCGTCGCTGATCCCCTGGGCAAGGATCGGATCCTTGTGGTAGCCGGCGTCGCCGACCAGGGCCCAGCCGGGACCGTACGGCCGGCGGAAGAAGTTCTCCAGGTCGGCCGTGCCGTACCACCGTTCGGCTCGCCGCCCCGCTCGGACGCGTTCCGCCCACTCGGGCACCTGATCGAGGGCCCGGAAGAAGTTGCCCTCGATGTCGGAGCGAAAGGCTCGGAACCCGGTGATCGGCGCCTGCATCGCGACACAGGTCAGGCCGTCGTTGGTCGGGAAGCTGATATAGGCCCGGCCGGGACGGATCCAGACCTCGATCCCGCCCATCGCCAGGTCACTGAAGTAGGAGCAGTAGGCGTAGGTGTACGCCGGCTGCTCGGAGTAGCGCGGGGCCTGCACCTCCTGGGCGACGATCGAGCGCGCACCGTCGGCCCCGATAACAATGGTGGCGTGCTCGCTGACCATGGCGCCACCACGGGACCGCCCGCGCACCCCGACGACGCGGTCACCGTCCCAGATCAGCTCATGCACGCTGAAGCGTTCGCGCAGTTCGGCGCCCGCCCCCACGGCGGCCTCGGCCAGGATCGCGTCCAGCACGATCCGACGGGGCGCGTAGGCCGCGTCCACCCCGTCACCCTGCTCGACCGGCTCGCGCAGGGGAAAGTCCCCGAAGTCGGTGATGAAGCTCCTGATCGCCGGGCAGTTCGACGCCACCACCGCCGGGAGGACTCCCCAGCGGTGCAGCTGGACGACCCCGGCGTGCTGGATGAAGTGGTTGTGGATGGTGTCCTTGGGGAAGGCCACCCGTTCGACCAGAAGGACGCGGTGACCCTGACGGGCCAGCAGCATGGCCGTGGGCGACCCCGCGCACCGCGCGCCGACGACGATCGCGTCGTACATCTCGTCCCCCTGCCGGTTGTCGGGCCGACTCCACACTTCCACGCCGCCGGCCGTTCTCGGGGTCTCACGCGGACGGACTGCCCGATCGGGCAGGGCGGGCCGCCCCCGCGCTGGGCCCGGACGACACAGACGCGTCGCGGCCATTCCGGCAGGGTGGGTGAGGTCTGGGGTGGTGGGATGCGGGCACGGCTGACGGCGGGCGCGGAGTCGGTCTGCGGCGCACGGACCGACCCCGGCACGGGTGATCGGCCGCAGGTCTGGCGGGCGACGGCGAGAACCGACCTGATGCGCATCGACGGTTGGGTCAGCTCGGTCCAGCGTCTGGTGGGCAACCGGGCCGTCGCTCGGGTGCTGCAGGAGCGGCCGCATCTCCAGCGGGCTGAGCCCGCGCCGACCGCGGTACCGCCCGTTGGGCCGGCCACGGGCCGGGAGCCCACCCGCCAGGAGCGGGCCGAGTGGGGCGACTACTTCCCCGACGTGGAGTTCCGGATCTTGCGCCCACCCGAGGACGGCTACAACTGCTTCGCCTGGGCGCTGCGCTCCACGTCGGGCCTGGTGACGTACGAGACATTGCGTCAGGCCGGATACAGTCACGACCTCGACGGCTGGACCCGCTTCCTCGCCGCCTCGCACGGCTTCGGTCGCAGCACCGACGGGCTGGACCCCGAGGCCGCCCTCGTGCTCTACGGCGACAGCCCCCAGTCGATCCTGCACGCCGCCCGCCGCGCCGACGTCGCGTTCGACCGGCTGACGTTCTCCAGCAAGCTGGGCGGGGGGATGACGAAGACCCCGGTGATCCTGCACGCTCCCGCCGACATCCAAGGGATGCACTACGGGAAGGCGCTGCGGTCGTTCTCGGTGGGGTCTCCAGCGGGTCCACCGGTCCCCGCCCCCTGAGCCGGGCACGGTCGCTTTCGGTCCGCCTCGTGGGCTGTCGGCGGGATCAACGGCGGCTGCGTCACCGGCAGGTGTACCCACCGTCGATCGGGAGCGAGACCCCGGTGATCATCGATGCGGCGTCGCTGAGCAGGAAGGTGATCGGCGCGGCGATCTCGTCCTCGGTCGCCCAGCGTCCGAGCGGCATGGCCTCGAGGAACGGCCCTTGGATGTCGTCGCGGCCCCAGTACCAGGCGGACATGGGCGTCATCACGACCGTTGGGTTCACGCTGTTGACGCGGATGTCGTACCTGCCCAGCTCGAGGGCCGAGACCCGGGTGATGTTGTCCAGCGCTGCCTTGGACGACCCGTAGGAGATGTGGCCGGCGAGGGCGACGAGACCGGCCTGGCTGGAGACGTTGACGATGGACCCGCCCCGGCCGAGCCGGATCATGGACCGTGACGTGTACTTCGTGACGAGCAGGGCGCCGCGGGCGTTCACGGTGATCACCTCGTCGAAGACGGCGATGTCGGTGTCCATCGGGGTCGCGATCTCGCCGCCGTACCCGCCGCAGTTCACCACCCCCCACACGTCGAGACCGTCGAGTGCGTCACGGACGCTGTCCTCGGAGCCGAGGTCGAACGTCAGGAGGCGCGCGCCGGTGTCGGCCTCCAGCGCCGCCAGCCTGTCCGCCGACCGTCCGCCGGCGATGACGTCGGCGCCGGCGGCGACGAGGTGCCGGACCGTGGCGCCCCCGATACCTCCGCTGGCTCCAGTGACGAGGACGGTGCGGCCGTCGAAGGTCATCATGGTCACGACTTCCGGTCCGGGAACGGTTGGTAGGGCACGGATGGCGCGCCCGGCAGCAGGCTAGCCGCTGCCCTCACCACGTCGGGCGACCAGATACTCGCGACCGCAGGATGGCTATGGGGGCCTCGCCTCGCGCGGCAGGCCGGCAGCTCAGGCGGCCATGGGAGTCGCGTGCCGGATGATCGCCACCAGCGCGTCTCGGTCGGGCCCGTCGGCCACCGGCGGGCGCCACCCCGAGGCGTAGACGGCCCGCGCCCGGTCCTCGACGGCGTCCAGGCACTCGGGTCCGGCCGACATCGACAGGAACTGCCAGGCGGCGGGCTGGATCGTCGGGTCGACGGCGCCGGCCTTCATGACCAGGTCCGACGGGAGCTTCGCCGTCAGATCGACGTCCTGGCCGAGCCAGCGCCGTCGCAGCGCCTCGTCCATGATCATGTGGTCGACCACCCACGGTCGCATCTCCCGGTGGCACCAGCGGTCGAAGGCGTCCCCGAGATCGGCGGAGCCGGATCCGGAGTCCAGCGACCGCAGCAGCTCGCGGGCCTGCAGCAGGGAGGTGGCGACGCCGCGACCGAAGGTGGGGGTGGTGGTGCATACGCTGTCCCCGACGAAGACCAGGCCCGGCAGGATCAGCCGACCGTCGGCTCCGGTCTGGGCTCGGTAGTGATTGGTCAGGTTGCCGCCGACAAGGACCTCGGTGGTCGGCCGTGCTCGCGCGGGGTCGGTCCAGGTCGACAGGCCGGGGATGGCCCGGCAGGCGGCGTCGAAGGCCGCCTCCTCCCGCAGCACGAGCAGCTCCCGGTCGGCGCTGGGCCGCACCACCACCACCGAGAAGAAGCCGTGATCGTGGAGGAACAGCTGGATCTGGTACCCGTCGAAGTCGGCCTGCCAGGCCAGCGGGTTCACCAGCGGTCCCGGGTCCTCCGGATCGCGCAGCTGGTAGACCCGGTCGACGTAGGCCAGCCCGCAGGAGCCGCCCATGCTCCGGCGGGAACCGAGCGACCGAGTCGCCCGACCCGAGCGTCCGGAGGCGTCGATGACCAGGTCGGCCGGCAGCGGTCTGCCGTCCACCACCAACCCGCCGGCCCGACCGTCGGTGACCCCCACCGCGTCCACGTGCCCTCGGCGCAGGTGCAGCAAGGGCTCGGCGGTGGCGGTCTCGCGCAGCGCGCGCTCGAACACCACCCGGCGCGAGCGTGTCCCGGCGCTGACCGAGCTCCCGTCCGGCAACGTCATGGACACGGGCTCGGCCCCGAGGTTCCGCCAGCGCTCGTACGCCTCGGGCATCTCGGCCAGCAGGGCGTCGGTCACGTGTCTCCGGAAGGCGTGGGCGTGGTGGAACTGCATCACCCCGCGGCGGGCCCAGCTCCCGTCGGCCGCCGGCCCCGGGTCGCGATCGACCACCTCGACCAGGTGGCCCCGGCGCGCCAACGCGGTGCCGAGAAACAGACCGGTGGGCCCGGCCCCGATGATAGCGATGCGCATGCGGGCCAGCCTGTCCGTCCGGCCCGGCCGGGTGATCCGTAGCCGGTACGGAGATGGGTGCGCAGATCTACCGAACCTGAGTTCACCGCCTGCCGCGGTCGGGGGTGAAAGGGCCGAGGTTGCTGCCCGAAAGGGCGAGTTCCTCGGTGCGCGGCCGGTGGGCCGTCATGCTGAGGGGGTGACCGCACGCAAGGCGGAGCCGCGGCGCGGGCCGCGACCCGCGCCGGCCCGGAGCCCAGAGCCGGCAGCCCGACGCGGCCGCGAGCCGGCCCCTGAGGCCTCGCCGATCCTCGACCTGCAGCGCCGTGCCGGCAACCAGGCGGTCGCCGGGGCGATGGCCCGCACGGCGGGCGCCGACCGGGGGAGCGCCGCGAGCGGACCGCCCGGTGTGCAGCGCGTCGCCGTGACGACCCCGACGCGGCAGGAGACGTTGTTCAACCAGCGTCCGACCTCCGGTCAGGCCGGGGCTGCGGTGTTCGGCAGCAGCGCCGGACAGACGTTCGACATGTCCCGCGGCGGCACGCCGGACGCGGTCACGGTCACCGTGCGGATCCGCTTCATCCAGCAGGGTCGGACGCTGACCGGTCCGGCCGGGAACCAGCGGCCGACCGACACCGGTCCGATCACCGCCATCCCGCCGGGGGACGCCCGGCGGCCGTTCGCGCAGAACATCTGCGACACCGCCCCGACCCACTGGACCGGTCGGGCCGTCCTGGTCGGCACCCGCGCGGCAACCAGCGGACTGGCGTCGCTGTGGAACTCCGACGCCGGGGGTCCCGTCCGGCTGCCGCTGAAGTTCCGCGCCGTGCCGGTCTACGACCTCGCGCCGGTACCGGCGGACAAGGAGATCCGGCTGTTCCCCCAGGCCCAGGCGGCGGGCGGCGCCACGCATCCGATCGACGCCCGGCACTACTACATGAACCCCGGGACCTACGCCGGGATGAACCAGGAGGCCATCTACGCGCACGAGTACGGACACCTGCTCGGCCTGTCGGACGAGTACTCGCACTCCAACCCGCAGATGCACGCCCTGCTGCACGGCATCGACCCCGGCACGGCCAGCGAACGGGGCAAGACCATGGACCGCGAGTCGGTCCGCAAGATGGTGCTCGCCGCGCTGACCCGGCCGCTGATGGACCGGGTGACCGCCTCCACCAACGAGATCGCCCGGGCCTTCGGGGCCGGCAAGGCCCCGGTGGTGACTGCGCTGGCCACCAGTCTGCGGACGGCCCTGCGGGACGCCACGGTGAAGTCCATGCTCGGGCTCAACGTGCCGCCGGCCTCGGCTGCGCTGGCGCCCCAGGTGCCGGGCATGATCAACGCGGCCGTCGCCGACACCGACACCCGGACCCTGGCCTCGCGCGTGGTGTCGGCGGAGTTCGGCGCCGGGCCGATGGGCGCGCTGGTCCGGCGGCTGTACTTCCAGGCCCTGAGCCAGGCGGCGTCGGGGTCGGTCGACCTCGGTGGCATCAACATGTCGATCAACGTCGAGGGCAGCGCCGGCATCGACGCCAGCGGCAACGTGACCGCCGCGCCGACCGGGCTGTGGGCCGGCGGCGGCGCCCCCGCCGCTGACATCAGCGCCGCCGTGGACCGCGCTGCGGGCACCCTCCGCACCGGTCGGGTGCCGCCGGTCCGCGCCTCCGGGTCGGTGCTCCGGGAGCTGTCGACCCTGCCCGCGGCATGGGCGGGGCTGCCCGCCGCTGCCCCGGCGTCTCTGGCCGGTGGCACCCTGATCGCCGACATCAACTCGGCGATGCTGAGCGCCTGGGTGGCCCGGGTGACCTCTGCCGCACCCGCGCCAACCCCGATCGCCCGGCGGCGGGCCCTGGTCCAGGCGGCCTACGCGACGGTCCGGGCCGCGGCCCAGACCGCGGCGACCAACGGGGTCCGGGCCTTCCTCAACGCCGAGCTGCAGCCGGTGATGCGGAACAGCACGACCGCGCTGATGGCCGCGATCGGCGACGAGGTGACCCGCATCATGGGGACCCCGGCCAACCAGCTCGCCCTCACCTCGCCGCGCGATCCGGCGATCGCCTCGCTGGCCAGCACCATGCAGACCCAGCTGCAGACGCAGGTCGCGGCGGCGCAGGCCGCCCAGGCCGCAGCCCCCGGGTCGACCGCGGTCAACCCCGGGGTTACTGCCCCGGCTCAGCAGGTGACGTACTCGACCGTGAACATGATGAGCGACAACACCGACATCTTCCGACCCGACGAGTTCACCCACCTGGCCACTCTGTTCAACGGCACCGCGGGTCTGAAGCGCGACCGTGAGGGCGACTTCCACATCGAGATGGGCGCTCGGTGAGCGAGCTCGACCTCTCCGGCGCCCGGCTCTCGGTGACCTGGCAGGCGATCGGCACCCACCAGGTGCTGGCCGTCTACGACGACCGGACCGCCTGGTTCTGGGCCCTGGCCACCATCGGGCCGGGCTCGGATCTGGTCGGGTCGTTCCGCGGCGAGCTGGCCGGTGACGACTGGACCGCGGTGAGCGAGGTCGCCGCCCAGGTCGAGACGCTGGCGGGGACGCCCACCGGGCCCGCCGGCGAGCTCGGGCTCCGGGTCGGATCCGGTGCGGCGTCCGCGTGGCTGCCGTTGTCCGGTGACGCGGCGGCCCGCGTCACGGCGGTCACTGAGCGCCTGCTGCCGCTGGTCCGGCGACACCCGCTCGCAGCCGCCCGGCTCAGCATGCTGGTGGCGACCGCACCGACCGGGCAGCGCGTGGCCGGCTTCAGCATCGCCTCGGTCGGCAGCGAGCCGGTGTCGCTGTCGCTCGATCCGAGCACCCTTGTGCTCACCGTCGCCGGGATGGCCGAGCTGCTTCCGCCGCCGCGGCTGGGGCTGGTAAGAGGCGACGGGACCCTGCTCGACGGCCTCTACCAGCCGGCCCGGATCGAGCCCGGCAGCAACGGCGCCTGCACCGTGATCATCGACGAGACGACCGCCGCCGACGGACCGGTCACCGGCAGCCTGCGCGGCACCCTCACCCTGGTCGGGCCCTGGGACGTCGCACCGACGTTCCCGTTCGAGGCTGCCGCGGGGCCGGCGGGGGCCCCGGGAGACAGGGTCGGACCTGCCACAGGGTGAGACGCGTGACCTGGGGGTGCATCTGGATAGTCGTGCCTCTCTTCTGAGTTGCTGTGCCGGCCGTACCACTGGGGGCGGACCGAGAGAGGGAGGACGAGCAATGGTGCCTGCAGGACGATGGGTGGCCGGCTTGGTGACCACCGCGCTGACCGTGGGGGTGCTGGGACCGGTGACGGCCCTGACCCCGGCGGCGGCGACGCCGACCGAGCCCCCGACGGCCGCGGCCGCTCCGGCGGCCCAGCGCAGTGACAGAACCTCGGCCAAGGAACGCCGCCGCGTGGACCGGGTCAAGACGCCGAAGCTGCGCTGGTACACCTGCTACGGGACGGCAAGGTGTGCCACCACCCGTCTACCACGCGACTACGACAAGCCGAAGGGCGCGACCGTCGAGATCGCGCTCCTCAAGCGGCCCGCCCGGGACGCCAAGCGGAAGATCGGCACCCTGTTCCTCAACCCCGGCGGCCCGGGCGGGTCAGGGGTCGAGCTCGCCTACTTCGCCGAGGAGCTGTTCGGTGCGCGCGTGCTGGACCGCTTCGACATGGTGGGCTTCGACCCGCGGGGGACGAACTACAGCAGCCAGGTGAAGTGCTTCTCCAGCGAGCGCACCCAGCTCCCGGTGGCCAGGCGGCTCGCCTCCCGGCCCTTCCCCTACGGCAGGTCGGAGGAGGCCACGTTCATCGCGGCCTACGACAAGCAGGCACGGGCCTGCTCCACACGAGGCAAGCCCCTGAGCAGGGCCGTCTCCACCGCCGAGGTCGCCCGGGACCTGGACGTGCTGCGACGGGCGGTCGGTGACCGGCGACTCAGCTACTTCGGATTCTCCTACGGCAGCTACCTGGGTCAGGTCTACGCCAACATGTTTCCGGACCGGGTCCGCTCGGTGGTGATCGACGGGGTGCTGAACCCGCGCCAGTGGGCGGGCACCCGAGGCACCAAGTCCGACCCGATCGCGGACCGGCTGCGCTCCGCGGACGGCGCGACCAAGGCCCTCCGCGAGATCCTGCTCCGGTGCCAGCGGGCCGGAGCCACCCGGTGCTCCGCCGCCGCCCACGGCAACCCGGTTACCAACTTCGACCTGGTGGCCGAACGGCTGAAGCGCAGCCCGCTCGTCGAGGTCGACGCCGAGACCGGTGATCGCTACGTGATCGGCTATTCGGAGCTGGTCGGCGCGGTGCTCGGCTCGCTGTACTCGCCGTACGGCTGGGCTGACGTCGACTTCATCCTGACCGACCTGCTGGAGCGTCTCGGGCCGGCGGCGGCCCGCTCCGCGGCGGCCCAGCCGGCGCGGCGACCCGCCAGCCTCGAACGGCTGACCACACGCCTGCAGCAGATCGAGAAGCGCCAGCAGAGCAGCTTCGCCCGCGCGCATCTGGGGTTCCCCTATGACAACTCCCTGGACACGTTGATGTCGATCAGCTGCACCGACTCCCTGAACAGCAGGAACCTCAAGAAGTTCGGTTCGATCGCCACCGCAGCGGACCGGCGGGCCAAGTACTTCGGCCGGCTCTGGCTGTGGTCCCTGGGCAGCTGCTCCGCCAAGAACTGGACGGCCAAGGACGAGGACGCCTACCGCGGCCCGTTCACCCGACGGACCGCCAACCCGGTCCTGGTGGTCGGGAACTACTGGGATCCGGCCACCAGCTACGCCGGCGCCCAGAAGGTCGCGCAGCTGCTCCCCAACAGCCGGTTGCTGAGCAGCAACTCGTGGGGGCACACGGCCTACGGCAGCTCGGCCTGCGTCAACAACGCGGTGGAGGCCTACCTGCTGGCCGGCCGGGTGCCGGCGGCCGGCACGACCTGCCGGGGGGACGTGCAGCCGTTCACCGAGGAGCTGGCACCGCCGGGGGAGCTGCGCTCGGCGAGCGAGCTCGGACTGCTGCGGCCACCGCCGCAGGTGCGGCACGGGCTTGCCTGACCAGGCCCGTCCGGTGGGGGCGGCCCCTTCGCGGCCGCCGCCCCACCCACCGGCCATCGGCGGGGCGATCCGCGTCCGCCCGAGCGGCCGGCGACCCAGCGATCACGGCAACTTCCGGCAAGGGGGTAGTCGGGCGGTCGTTTGCCTGCGCAAGATGACCTCCATGTCGATCATGCCGCTCACCTTGCACCCCGACCGCCTGCTGCCACCCGATCCGGGGGTGCGGGCCATCGCCCGCCGGCTGTACGAGGCGGTGGCCGAGCTGCCGATCATCTCCCCGCACGGGCACGTGCCCGCCCAGTGGCTGGCCGAGGACACACCCTTCACCGACCCGACCTCGCTGCTGATCACCCCCGACCACTACGTCAACCGCCTGTTGCACGCCCAGGGCGTTCCGCTGTCGGCCCTCGGTGTCGGCCAGGGAGACCTCGACGAGGAACGTTCCCGGGAGGCGTTCCGGACCGTCTGTGGGCACTGGGGGGTCTACGGCGGAACCCCGGTCCGGCTGTGGTTCGACGCGCAGCTGGGCGACATCTTCGGCGTCGACGTCCGCCCCAGCGCGGAGACCGCCGACCGGATCTACGACCAGATCGCGGACCGGCTGGCCTCGCCGGAGTTCCGACCGCGAGCCCTGTACGACCGCTTCGGCATCGAGCTGCTGGCCACCACCGACGACCCCTGCGACGACCTGGCCGCCCACCAGCGGCTCCGGGACGACCCGAGCTGGTCCGGCCGGGTCATCCCCACCTTCCGCCCGGACCGCTACCTCGAGCCGGCGGCGCCGGGCTGGAACGCCGACGTCGACCGCCTGGCCCGCGCCTCCGATCGGGAGATCGGCGACTACGCGGGATTCATCGAGGCCCTGGAGTCGCGCCGGCGCCACTTCAAGGACCACGGCGCGGTCTCCAGCGACCACAGCCACGTCGACGCCCGCACCGACAGCCTCGAGCCGACCGAGGCGAGCCGGATCTTCGCCTCGGCCCGGCGCGGGGAGGCGACACCCGAGGAGGCCACCGCGCTGCGCCGTCACCTGGTCTCGGAGATGGCCCGGATGGCGTGCGACGACGGCCTGGTGATGACCATCCACCCCGGCGTACGGCGCAACCACCACACCGAGACGTTCACCGCCTACGGTGCCGACGTCGGCTGCGACATCCCTCTCCGGGTGGAGTTCACCGACGCGCTCCGGCCTCTGCTGAACCGCTACGGAACGCACCCGAACTTCCAGCTGGTCGTGTTCACGCTGGACGAGACGACCTTCTCCACCCAGATCGGGCCACTGGCCGGTTTCTACCCGTCGGTCTACGCGGGCGCGCCCTGGTGGTTCATCGACGCGCCGGAGGCCATCCGGCGCTACCGCTCGGCGGTGACCGAGTCCGCGGGGTTCACCAAGACCTCGGGGTTCATCGACGACACCCGCGCGTTCTGCTCCATCCCCGCACGCCACGACATGTCGCGCCGGCTGGACGCGGGGTTCGTGGCCACCCTGGTCGCCGAGCACCGACTCGACGAGGACGAGGCGGTCGCCATCGTGCGGGACCTCGTCAGCACGAACCCGGTACGGGCGTTCAAGCTGTGACCCTCCCGCCCGCCGAATCATCCCGTCGGAACGGCGCGCCGGTCCTGATCTGTGGGATGTTGGCAACTAGTGGCAAGTCTTGGACCGGGATCCCGGCGCAGCGCTTGAATCATCGCACGCCCCCAGCCCGCCGGGCCGGCCGATCACACCACAGGAGATCTCAATGACGAACCCTGCCACCGCGGAGGCCCCGCAGCTGAAGTCCCTCGGCCGCCTGCCCTTCAAGACCGTCGCCGGCTACGGCGCGGGTGACTTCGCGTTCAACCTGGCCTTCAGCTTGAGCACGTCGTTCCTGTTGTACTACTACACCGACGTGGCCGGCATCTCCGCCGCTGCCGTCGGCACCATGTTCTTGGTGGTTCGGCTGTGGGACGCCTTCGCCGACCTGCTGGCCGGGCGGCTGGTGGACCGGACGATGACGCGGTGGGGCAAGTTCCGGCCGTTCATCATGTTCGGTGCGGTGCCGCTGCTGTTCATGAGCTACCTGGTCTTCCACGTCCCGGCCAGCTTCGACGCGGGGATGAAGCTGATCTACGCCTACGCCACGTACGCCATCCTCGGGCTGGTCTACTCGCTGGTCAACATCCCCTACGGCTCGCTGGCCTCGGCGGTCACCCAGTCGGTGCACGAGCGGGCCAAGCTGGTGGCGGCCCGGGCGTTCGGCTCGGGTATCGGCGGCGTCATCCTGACCTTCGTCGTCGGGGGCTTCATCAGCGACCTGCGCGGCCAGAAGGCCCTGATCAAGGGCCCGGAGGACCTGATCGCCTATCAGGCCGCGGTCCAGGGGGTCTTCACCAAGGTGACGCTGGCCTTCATCGTGGTCGGGTCGCTGGCCTTCTGGTTCACGGCGTGGGCGTGCCGGGAGCAGGTCCTGCGCAGCCAGCCGAGCATCACCATCAAGGAGACGGTGGCCACGCTGCGGACCAACAAGCCGCTGGCCTACCTGTGCGGGTCGAGCTTCTTCTACCTGATCGGGCTGTTCGCGGTGGGGGGCACGACCGCCTTCTATGCCCAGTACGTGCTCGGCAACATCGGCCTGGTCGGCATCATCACGCTGGTCAACACCGGCATCACCCTGCTGATCACCCCGTTCATCCCCAAGATCATCGACCGGTTCGGGAAGAAGAACGTCTTCCAGTACTGCGGGGTGTTCACCATCGTGGGCGGGGTCGGGCTGTTCTTCGCCCCGGCCAACATGTTCTGGCTGGTGCTGCTGACGCTGGCCATCAAGGGCATCGGCGCCAGCCTGATCAACACGGTGATGTTCGGCCTGGAGGCCGACACCGTGGAGTACGGCGAGTGGAAGACCGGGCGGCGCAGCGAGGGCGCCACGTACGCGCTGTTCTCGTTCACCCGTAAGGTGACGCAGTCCATCGGCGGCGCGGTGGGCGCCTGGGCGCTGGCCGTGGGGGGCTACATCGCAGCGAGCGCGGTGAACCCCAGCCCGGTCCAGCCTGAGTCGGCGATCATCGCGATCAAGGCCACCATCGGGCTGCTGCCCGCCCTGGCCGCGCTGATCGCGATGCTGATCTTCATCAAGTACCCCCTGAACGACACCCGCTTCAAGCAGATCCGGGACGAGACCGAGGCCCGCAAGCTGGCCGCGATCGAGGCCCACCACGAGAACCCGGAGGACTTCATCACCCCCGACCACAAGATCTAGCCCTGGATCCCTCGGGAAACCTGCGGGCGGACGGCAGCGGTGGGTACGCCACCGCTGCCGGTCCGCCCACAGTCCTTTCGGGGGACTGGGCGCGGGCAGGTGCCACCGACCGGCGCGAGTCGGCGTCCTCTACGCTGACCGGGGAAGGAGCGCGAAGTGACCAGTCAGGTGGAGATCGGCGTCCGGGTGAAGCCCGTCCTCGAGGTGGAGGGCCTGCGCTTCCGAGACCTCAATGCGAACGGGGTGTTGGACCCGTACGAGGACTGGCGGCTGAGCCCGGCCGAGCGTGCCCGGGACCTGGTCTCCCGGATGACGCCGGAGGAGAAGGTCGGCCTGATGGTGATCAACGCCCGGACCATGGGCATCTCCCAGCCGGACCCGCAGCTGACCAGTCACGACGGGGCCCTGGACGAGCAGTACCACCGGATCAAGAACGACCCGCACAACACCGCGGGACTGCCGTACGAGGGCACCACCCAGCAGATCACCGAGCTGCACATGCGGCACTTCATCATGCGGGAGACGCCGCCCGGGTCGGTGATCGCCACCTGGGTGAACGCGATGAACGAGGTCGCCGAGGGCACCCGGCTGGGCATCCCGGTGATCGTGGCGGCCAACTCCAAGAACGAGCTTGGCGGGTTCAAGATGGGTGCCACCGCCCACGACCAGGACTTCACCCAGTGGCCGGGGACGATGGGCCTGGCCGCGACCCGCGACCTCGACCTGATCAGCGACTTCGCCGCGAAGTCGCGCGCCGAGTGGGTGGCCTCCGGCCTCCGTAAGGGCTACATGTACATGGCCGACACGGTGACCGACCCCCGGTGGTTCCGCTCCAACGGCACCTTCGGTGAGGATCCGGCCTTCAACGCGACGGTGATCGCCGCGGTGGTTCGCGGCTTCCAGGGCGGTGCGGGGGTCGAGCGCGACGGGGTTGCGTTGACCGTCAAGCACTTCCCGGGCGGGGGAGCACGCGAGAACGGGTTCGACCCGCACTACGCGGAGGGCAAGTACAACGTCTATCCGACGCCCGGATCGTTGGCCACCTACCACCTGCCCCCGTTCCAGGCCGCCATCGACGCCGGCGCGTCCAGCGTGATGCCCTACTACGCGATCCCCTCCGATGAGAAGTCGGCGATGCCGCAGCCGCCGCTGTCGTCCTTCGAGCAGGTCGGCTTCGCCTACAACCGCGGATTCCTGGACCTGCTCCGGGGCATGGGCCACCGGGGCTACATCAACTCCGACTCCGGCATCCTGTCCAAGATGGCCTGGGGCGTGGAGGAGCTCAGCGTGCCCGAGCGGGTGGGCCGGGCGGTGACCGCGGGCACCGACATCATCGCCGACACCAACGACGTGGGCTCGATCCGGACGGCCTTCCTGCAGGGTCTGTTCAGCTCGGAGCGGCTGGACGAGGCGGCCCGACGGCTGACGGAGGAGCTGTTCGCCCTCGGTCTGTTCGACAACCCCTACGTCGACCCGGAGCGCGCCGATGCGGTGGTGGCCAACGCCGAGTTCGTCGCGGCGGCCCGGCAGGCCCACCTGAAGTCGGTCGTCCTGCTGAAGAACTCCGCCGGGACACTGCCGCTGCCGGTCGACCGGCTGGCGGGGCGGAAGGTGTACGTCGAGCTGTTCGAAGCCGACCTCCGCGTCGCCAAGCTCGACGGGCTGCGCGCCGGCCTGGCGGCCGAGCACCCGGACATCACCTTTACCACCGACTTCCACGGCGCCGACCTGGCCGTGCTGTTCCTCAACCCCTTCACCGGCGACTACTTCCACGCCACCGGGCTCTTGGACCTCGACATCCACGAGGCGACCAACGTCGACTTGGCCAAGGTCCGCCGGATCCGGGAGGCGGTGCCCCAGGTCGTTGTGGGGGTCAACGTCATCCTGCCCTGGCTGCTCGGCAACGTGGAGCCGCTGGCGGACGCACTGCTGGCCGGCTTCGACACCCGTACGGAGGCGCTGTTCGACGTGATCGTGGGGGCGTTCGCGCCCACTGGGCAGCTGCCGCTCACCTTCCCGGCCGACAACGACGCGATCGCTGTCGACGCCGACGGCGTGTGCGCCTCGCCCAACGACGTGCCGGGCTACGACAAGGAGTCCTACATGGACGGTCGGCGGTACGTCTACGTCGACGCCGACGGGAACCGGTACCGGCTCGGGCACGGCCTGCGGTACGCCTGACGCCGAGCCGGCCCGCACCGTTCGAGACTCAGAACAGCTTCTCGAAGCCCAACGCGAGCAGGTTGTCCCGCGAGGTCCGCAGGCAGTCGAGGGGGTCCCGGCCGTACTGCTGGTCCTGCTCGATGAACAGGTACTCCGCACCCGAGGCCAGGGCCTGGGCGATGACCTCGGTCCACTCCAGGCTCCCCTCGCCGATCTCGGCGAACTGGACGACGCCGGTGAAGGCCTGCATGAACCCGGCGTAGTCGCCGCTCTGCAGGGCCTCGAAGGCCTCGGGCGGCAGCTCACCGACGCGGTAGTCCTTGAGGTGGACCAGATCCACCAGCCCGGCGTACTTCTGCAGGGTGCGGACGGGATCCTTGCCGCCGCGCTGCACCCAGTGCACGTCGATCTCCAGCCGCATGGTGGGGGCCTCGGCCCGAATGATGTCCAGGATCGTGCTGCCCCCGCGCCTCGCGAACTCGAGGTGGTGGTTGTGGTAGTAGAGCGTGATCTCGTCGTCGGCGAGGCGCGCCGACACCTCCTCGGCCTGCCGGCAGAAGCCCAGCAGCGCCTCGTGTGAGGCCATCGCCGTCAGGGGCATCATGCCGATCCGTAGGCGAGAGGCGCCGAGCGTCCGGGCATCGTCCACGATCTTGGCGTAGTCGGTGACCAGCGAGTCGTTCTGGTCCCCGCCGACGCCGGCGGACAGGGCGCCGAAGTCGATGCCGAGCTCGTCCTTGGCGCGACGCATCTCGGCCACGTTCTCCGCTGTCATGGGGATCTGGGAGACCTCGACGGCTGAGAACCCGGTGTCGTCGAGGCGCCGCAGCACCTCGTACGGACCGAGCTCGGTGACCTGGTCCTTCAGCATCATCATCTGGACGCCGATCGTGGGCATGGAAGCTCCTTCGTTGGAGTGGTGTCGGATGTCGGTTGCAGGTGCTGTCGAGGGGATGCCGGTGATGCTCATCGGTACGCGATGCCGGCCGACGTGAGCAGCTCGGTGAAGGCCTGCCAGGCCTCGGTGAACAGCTCAGGGCCCGAGAAACCGCCGAGGCTGTGGGTCTGGGACAGGTGCGGCTCGAGGGAGAAGAAGCCGTCGTAGCCGTCGGCCTGCAGGGCCGCGATGGTCTCGACCACCTCGCCGTCGCCACGACCCGCCGGCACGACCTCCCCGGTGGCCAGCAGGGCGTCCTTGATCTGGACGTACTCCAGGTACGGGCGGAGGGCGGCGAAGCCCTCGCTGAAGGGGCGGACCCCGACCTGGACGAAGTTGGCGGCGTCCCACGCCGCCCGCAGGTTCGGCGAGTCCACGGCCTCCAGGAGGTCGACGCACCGACGCGGAATGTCGCCGTAGATCTCCTTCTCGTTCTCGTGCAGCATGATCACCTCACCGGCTTCGGCCACCTCGGCCAACGCGCGCATCCTGCGCAGGACCTCGTCGCGGTGGTCGTCGGGGTTGTCGCCCTCGGGGATGAAGAAGGAGAAGATCCGGATGTAGGGGGCGTCGAAATGGTGGGCGACGTCGACGGCGTGCCGGGCCCGGACGAGGTGGGCGTCGAAGTCCTCATGGATGCCGATCTTGCCGATCGGCGACCCGATGCTGGAGACCTGCAGCCCGTGGTGGTCCAGGATGCGCTTGGCCTCGGCGAGCTGGTCGCTGTCGAGGTCGAGGACGTTGGTGCCCCAGGCGCTGCGGAACTCGAGATAGGACATGCCCAGCTCGGAGACCAGAGCGCACTGCTGCGCGAGGTCCGGGGAGATCTCGTCGGAGAATCCGGAAAGGGTCCACATGGCGGGCTGTGCTCCTCGAAGCTCGAACGGGGTTCGCGGTGGCGACTGATGGGCCCAGTCTGGACGGCCACCCATCGCCCCGGCCAACGGGTTGCCAGTTGTTGCGTAGGCCCGGTCGACGCTGGCGCGACCGACCCGGTCCGGCAACTTCTGGCAATCAGCGGGCGATCCGGGCCGACCTGGGGCACGATCGACCCCACAGGCTCGACGGGAGCGCAGGTGCCTGACGGCGGCGGTCCGTCACCGGCCGGCCGCGACCTCCGTCCCTCGGCCGACCCGGCCGCACGCGTCCTCCCCCACCCACGACGATCGGAGAACCACCGCATGTCTGACAAGGTCCGCCTCGGCATCATCGGGCTCGGCGCCCAGGGATCCATGTACGCCAAGTTCATCCAGGACGGCCTGGTGCCCAACATGGTCATCGGTGCCATCGCGGACACCCACGCGGACCGAGCGGGAGCAGGCCGCCGAGGAGTACGGCGTCCCGGTCTACGCCGACTACCGGTCGCTGCTGGCCGGCGGCGAGGTGGACGCCGTGGTCACCACCGTGCCCCACTACCTGCACCCCGAGATCGGCATCGCCGCGCTCGAGGCGGGTATCCACGCATTGGTGGAGAAGCCGGCCGGGGTCTACACCCAGCAGGTCCAGAAGCTCAACGAGTACGCCGCGAGCCATCCCGAGCTCACCTTCGGGATCATGTTCAACCAGCGCAACAACCCGCTGTACCAGCGGATCAAGGAGATCGTCGACGCCGGCGAGATCGGGGCCATCCGCCGGACCAGCTGGATCATCACCACCTGGTGGCGGCCGCAGGGGTACTACGAGCAGTCCGCCTGGCGCGCCACCTGGGGCGGCGAGGGCGGCGGGGTGCTGGTCAACCAGGCGCCGCACCAGCTGGACCTGTGGCAGTGGATCTGTGGGGTCCCGAAGTCGGTGTACGCCAAGGTCGCCTACGGGTTCCGTCGTGACATCGCGGTGGAGGACGAGGTGACCGCCGTGGTCGACTACGGGAACGGCGCGACCGGGACGTTCGTCACCGCCGTCCACGACCTGGTCGGCACCGACCGGTTCGAGATCCTCGGCGACCGGGGCAAGATCGTCGTCGACGGCTCCAAGACCGCGACCGTCACCCGCCTGGTCAAGGACGAGCGTGAGCTCTCCGACTCGATGGGGATGGACGAGGTCCGCAAGCTGTTCACCGGTGAGCTGGACACGGCCACGATGTACAGCCAGGAGACGATCGAGTTCGAGTCGGCCTGGGGCGCGCAGCACTCGGGCGTGCTGGAGAACTTCGCGGCGAACATCCTGGACGGCACCCCGCTGCTGGCGCCCGGGTCCGACGGCATCAACGGGGTGCGCCTGGCCAACGCCATCCACCTGTCCAGCTGGCAGGGTCAGGAGGTCTCCCTGGACTTCGACCAGGACGCCTACCTGGCCGAGCTCAACACGCGGATCCGCCAGGAGGGGAAGTTCCCCGAGCGCGAGGTCTAGG
>CAWHTY010000025.1:0-353455 GCA_963832435.1 uncultured Actinomycetota bacterium | reverse complement strand
CGGAGGACCCTCCGATCAGGCTTCGCCCGTGTCGGCGCCCGAGATCCGCCGCCCGTCGGCTTCGGAGAAGACGTGCACGTGCTCCGGGTCGATCATGAGCCGCACCGTCGTCCCGCGCTGGGGTGGTTCCCGGGAGGAGATCCGGGCGGTCACCTGCTGCGCGGTGATCTTGTCGTCCTCGCTCAGCCCGGTCACCGTCCCGTACAGGAACGCGTCGGCGCCCAGCTCCTCGACCACGGCCACGTCGATGCCGATGCCGTCGCTGCCCTCACCCAAGGTGAAGTTCTCCGGCCTGATCCCGAGCGTGAGCCGCTTCTCCTTCGACGCCCTGGCCAGGATGTCCCTGGGCACCGGCACCACGTAGTCGCCGATGTGGATCCCGTCCTCGGCGACGTCACCCTCGATCAGGTTCATAGCCGGCGAACCGATGAAGCCGGCGACGAACAGGTTCTTAGGGCTGTCGTACAGGTTGAGCGGGGTGTCGCACTGCTGCAGCAGCCCGTCCTTCAGCACCGCGACCCGGTCGCCCATGGTCATGGCCTCGACCTGGTCGTGGGTCACGTACACGGTGGTGACCCCCAGTCGGGTCTGCAGGGCCGCGATCTGGGTGCGGGTGGACACCCGCAGCTTGGCGTCCAGGTTGGACAGCGGCTCGTCCATCAAGAACACCTGCGGCGACCGGACGATCGCCCGACCCATCGCCACCCGCTGCCGCTGGCCGCCGGACAGCGCCTTCGGCTTGCGGTTGAGGAAGTCCTCCAGGCCCAGCAGGTGCGCCGCCTCCTGCACCCGCTGCTGACGCTCCGGCTTGGCCACCCCGGCCATCTTCAGCGCGAAGCCCATGTTGTCGCCCACCGTCATGTGCGGGTACAGGGCGTAGTTCTGGAAGACCATGGCGATGTCACGGTCCTTGGGCGGCAGGTCGGTGACATCACGGTCCCCGATGTAGATGCTGCCGGCGTTGACCTCCTCCAGGCCCGCGAGCATGCGGAGCGAGGTGGACTTGCCGCAACCGGACGGTCCGACCAGAACCATGAACTCACCGTCACCGATGTCCAGGTTCAGCTTGTCGACGGAGGGGTGATCTGCCCCCGGATAGACGCGAGTCGCGTCCTTGAAACTGACTGTGGCCACGCCACACTTCCTTTCCACGGGCAGGTACGTGCCCGACGATCCCTAGTGGAGTACGCCTCAGACTCCCACGCGCGGGTCACGCCCACAAGGAAGCCGTGCCGGGCTCTGCATTCCGGCCCGGACTGCGGGGGACTCCGCGGTCGGGTCTCAGGTCCGGGTCGAGGGTTGCCCGATCGGGACGTTCTGCTGTCCCTGCGTGCCACCGGGCCGCCGCGCCTACTGATTTCCTGCGCCCGTCGTATCAGGCCCCCGCCCCCGGGCTCTGACCGGCAAAACCGACCGCCAGGGGGCACAGCATGACCAACACTGCCAACGTCGAGAGACTCGAGAGCCAGGGCCGTCACCTCGAGCCCGGCCGTACCGGGGACGAGGACCTCGGTCCGTTCAAGCTCCTCCCCGGAACCTGGGCCAACAAGCCCGGCCTGCCGGGGCGCGGCTGGAACATGATCGCGTTGCCGTTCGCACAGCCGGCGGGGAGCACGTTCCGCCCGCCGTACCGGCTGCTGCTCAACCAGTTCAACGAGGAGCTCAAGTTCCAGCTGGTCGACAAGGCCGTGCCGAACCGGGGCATCGACGCCAGCGTTCCCAGCAACACCGACCAGGTCGTGGTCACCCTCGACTACGAGCAGGCCATCGCCCAGATCGCCGCCGAGGACTTCCCGGTCAGCGGACTCGCCGGCAACCCCGACCTGCCGATCCACCACGAGCCGGGCCTGTTCCTCAACATGACCAACCAGATCGGCGACGGTCCCGACATCGCGCGGCTGGCCACCGTTCCGCACGGCGACGCCGCGCTGGCCCTGGGGCGCTCGCGCCTGGTCGACGGGATGCCGAACATCCCAACGGTCAACGCCTTGCCGATCGGAGTGAACCAGGACTTCAACGTCAACCCGTACCTGCTGCCGTACAAGACGTTCCACGAGAACCTGTTCAAGGGACTGTTCGATCCGACGGATCCGACCGCCCTGCTGACGGCCGCCAACCAGGGCGTCGACATCGAGCGCACCACCGTGCTCGAGTTCGACACCACCCTGGAGACCGGGGGGATCTCCAACATCCCGTTCGTGGTCAAGCAGGCCAACGCCTCGGAGATGAAGGCGACCTTCTTCATCCAGGAGCTGGCCGAGAAGGACGAGGACGGTCACGCCAAGCTGCGGATGCAGTACGTGCAGGTCGTCCAGCTGGACTTCTTCGCCCGGTTCGACGGCGGCCCCGGCCGGATCAAGTGGCCGCACGTCAGCATCAACACTCTGGAGAAGGTGACCAGCAAGGTCAGCCTGGACTCCTACGCGGAGATGCCGTCCTGACCTCAGGTCAACGTCTCGCCCCGGATCCGGTCCCGCCCGTGTGTGGTGGTGCTGACTCCGTGGGGGATGGGTCTGCCGTGTTCGTCGAGACCGACGAAGACGATCCGCTCGATGGTCAGGATGCTGGCCCGGGTGATCATGTTGCGCACCTCGGCGCGCATTGTGATCGAGGACCGTCCGAACTCGACGGCACGCAGGCCCATCTCCACGAGATCACCCTGCCGGGCGGAGCTGACGAAGTTGATCTCCGAGATGAACTTCGTCACCACCCGCCCGTTGCCCAACTGCATGATCGTGAAGATGGTCGCCTCCTCATCGATCCACTTCAGCAGGCTGCCACCGAACAGCGTCCCGTTGGCGTTCAGGTCCTCGGGCCGAATCCACTTGCGGGTCCGGAAGTCGACCTCGTCCTCGTCGGCGATCTCGCTCACGACACGCTCCGCTCCGGGGCCGGGTTCTGCGCCCGGGCGGTGGTGCCGCGCACCACCAGCCGGGGCCGGAGCACCGTCTCCCGGGGCTCCTGCCGCTGGCCCTCCAACCGGTCCACCACCGCCCGCACCGCCTGGTCGGCCTGCGCCGCAGGCTCCTGGCTGACGGTGGTCAGGTCGACCGCGCTGAACTGAGCGATCGGGGCGTTGTCGTACCCGGCCACCGACATCTCCTCCGGCACCTGGACTCCCAGGGCGGCCAACCGACTCATCACCCCCAGGGCACAGTGGTCGTTGAACACCGTCACCGCGGTCGGCCGGGGCTCCAGCGCGACCAGTTCGCCGCCCGCCCGCCAGCCGTCGGCCTCACTCGCCCCACCTACGACGGTCACAGCACCCGCCTGCAGCCCGTGGTGACGCATCGCGGCCCGGTAGCCCCGCCGGCGATCCGCGGCGATCCGACCGGGCCCGCCGTCGACGTGGGCGATCCGCCGATGCCCCAGGTCGGCCAGGTGCTGGACCAGCACCGCTTGGCCGCGGTCGTCCGAGGTACGCACGACGTCGACCGAGGCGGTGCCTGACCGTCGGCCCACCACCACCACCGGCACCGAGCCGGCCAGCCCGTCCAGCGCGTCGTGGTCCAGGTCGGGTCCGAGCAGGATGAGCGCCTCGCACCGGAACTCCAGCAGCGTCTCCGCCGCCCGGCGGTCGTCGTGGCCACCGGTCACCGCGCTCAGCACGATCTCGTAGCCGGCCCGGTCCGCCGCCGCCTGGATCTCCTCCACCAGCTCGGCGTGGAACGCGTTCCGCACCCGCATGGTGACACCGAGATGCTTGGTCCGGCTGGAGGCCAGCAGGCTGGCCGTCCGGTTCGTGCGGTAGCCCAGGTCCTCGGCGACCTGGAAGATTCGCGCCCGGGTCTCCTCGCTGGCCCCGGGAGCCCGACGGAAGACGATGGAGACCAGCGCCTTGGACACCCCGGCCGCCTCGGCCACGTCACGCATGGTGGGCCGGTGCCCGGTCGCCGGCGCTCGGCTCATCGTCTGCACCTCCTGCTCCGACGGACTGTGCCGGACGGACTTGACACGGCTGCCCGGTGGGGTGAATCGTACTCTATACCGGTCTACTAGTCCGGTCTAGTCTGCTCCGGACCCGGAAGGAAACCCCCGCGATGAAGCTCGGTGCCTACACCGCCTGCCTCCACGACCTGCCGCTCCCGGCGGCGCTGAAGACGTTGGCCGACCTCGGCCTGGACAGCGCCGAGATCAACTCGGGCGGCTTCATCGGCACCCCGCACCTGCCGGTCGCGCAGCTGCAGGCCAGCGAGACGGCGCGCTCGGAGTACCTCGCCCAGTTCGCCGCGGCCGGTGTGACGCTGACGGCGCTGAACTGCAACGGCAACCCGCTCGACCCCGACCCGGTCGGCCGGCAGCACGCGCAGGACATCGTCGACTCCATCGAGCTGGCCGCTCAGCTCGGGGTGAAGCGGGTCGTCACGATGTCCGGCGCACCCGGCGCCGAGGCGTCCGCCACCCGACCGACCTGGAACGTCCAGCCGTGGCACAGTGCGTACCTGGACGTGCGGGACTACCAGTGGAACGAGGTGGCCATCCCCTTCTGGACGAGGATCCAGCAGGTGGCCGCCGACGCCGACGTCAAGGTCTGCATCGAGATGCACCCGCACAACCTCGTGTTCAACCCGGCCACCATGGAGCGGCTGGCCAGCGAGGTCAACGCCACCCACATCGGCGCCGAGATGGACCCCAGCCACTTGTTCTGGCAGGGCATCGACCCAACCCTGGCCACCCGGTCCCTCGGCGACCTGGTCTACAACGCGGCCGCCAAGGACACCCGGATCAACGAGGCGGCCAAGATCAACGGCGTGCTGGACGACCGCTTCACCCGGGTCCCGCAGGACGACCCGAGCGCCCTCAGCCTCGGCGGGCGGTACACGCTGAGCCAGTGGCCGCAGAACGCCTCGTGGGACTTCGTCGCCGTCGGCCGCGGCCACGACCTGAACTGGTGGACCGGGTTCCTGTCCGCCCTCGAGGCGATCGACCCCGAGATGGCGGTCAATATCGAGCACGAGGACCAGGAGCTGGACCAGCTCGAGGGCCTCCGCTCCGCCGCCGACACGCTGCTCAAGGCCGCAGGCCGCTGACCCCGAGAGAGAGACGACGATCATGACCGAGCCCATCTCCGTGGCTGTCATCGGTGCCGGTATGGCCGGCCGTTCCCACATGCACGCCTACCGCACGGCCCAGACCGTCTTCGGCACCGACGCGCCCCCGGTCCGCCTGGCCGCCGTCGCCGACCTGAACGAGCAGTTCGCGCGAAGCCAGGCGGAGCGGTACGGATTCGAGCGGTACGAGACCAGCTGGCAGGCCGTCGCCGAGGCCGACGACATCGACGCCGTCAGCATCGTGGTGGCCAACCACCTGCACCGCCCGATCGCCGAAGCCCTGCTGGCCGCCGGCAAGCATGTGCTGTGTGAGAAGCCGCTGGCCTCCAGCGTGGAGGACGCGGAAGCCATGGTCGCCGCGGCCGAGCAGGCCGGGAAGATCGCCGCGACCGGCTTCACCTTCCGGCGCTCCCCAGCGGCCAGCGCCGTCCGCGACCAGGTCCAGGCCGGGGCCATCGGGGACGTGCTGCACTTCAACGGGCAGTACTGGTGCGACTACGCGGCCGACCCGCAGGGCCCGATCAGCTGGCGCTACCAGGGCCCGCTCGGCTCCGGGTGCCCTCGCCGACATCGGCAGCCACATCCTCGACCTCAGCGAGTACCTCTGCGGACCGATCGTGGAGGTCCGCGGGGCCGAGCTGCCGATCCTGATCAAGGACCGGCCGGTGCCGCTGGGCGCCGCCCTCGGGCACGCCGGCGGGGTCGAGCTCAGCGACGAGCGCAAGCCGGTGACCAACGACGACGTGGCCACCTTCGTGGTCACGTACGCGAGCGGGGCCGTGGGCACGTTCTCGGTCTCCCGGGTCGCCGTCGGGTTCGCGAACGCCCTGCAGTTCCAGCTGTTCGGCAGCCGCGGCGCCGCGTCGTTCGACTGGCACCGCCCGTCGGAGTTCGGCTTCGTCGACACGGTCCCGCCCTCGGCCACCAACGGCTGGCGACAGGTCATGGTCGGACCGGAGCACCCCTACATCGCCGCCGCCCAGTCCATGCCGTTCGCCGGGGTGGGCGTCGGTGGCCAGGACAGCTTCACCTACCAGGCCCGAGCCTTCCTGGACGAGATCGCCGGACTGGACCGGCTGCCCCGGTGCGCCACCTTCGCCGACGGGCTGCACAACCTGCGGGTCGAGGAGGCGGTCGTCCAGGCGGCCACGACCGGGTCCGCCGTCCCGGTCGCCGGATAGACCGGTGTCCGCTCCCCTGCGGATCGGGATCCTCGGCGCGGCCCGGATCACCGACGAGAAGGACCCGAGGTCGAGGTCGTCTCAACACGCTGGTCAACTCGCTGCACGCCCGGTGGAACATCGCCGCCCTCCGGGCCGGCAAGCACGTGCTCAGCGAGAAGCCGATCACCAGCAACGCCGTCCCCGCTCCGCCCCCGACCGACCCCGCTGGTCTGTGGCCCAGGCGGGTGGGGTGACCATGGACTCGGCTTACGTGCCGAGCGCGCTGCGGGACGAGAAAGCGGAGGTGGACGAGGCGATGCGGGTGCAGGTCGACGACGGCTCGGGACTCACCGGCCGCGGACCGGTCCACCTCGGCCGGGGCAGCCGCGCCGTGCTGCGGCCGGCCTCCGCCGCGGAGGTGACGGGTGGTCTGTGGGCGGAACGGCGCCGGGTCAACCGGGAGGTCAGCATCCCGTCCGGGTGGGACCGGCTGCACGAGGCGGGCAACTTCCACAACCTCCAGCTCGCGGCCGGCCAGGTCGACGGCCCGTACGTCAGCGACCTGCCGTTCCTGGACAGTGACGTCTACAAGTGGGTGGAGGCGGTCTCCTGGGCCCTCGCGGACCCCGAGCTCGACGAGATCCGGGCGGACCGGCTCCGGCGCCAGCTCGGGGAGACTGAGCGGCTGCTCCGCCGGGCGCAGGAGCCGGACGGCTACCTCGACTCCCACTTCTCGGTCCGGTTCCCGGGGGAGCGGTTCGAACAGCTGGCCTGGGGCCACGAGCTGTACTGCGCCGGGCACCTGATCCAGGCCGCGGTGGCGCTGCACCGGACCACCGGGCAGGAGGGACTGCTCGAGGTCGCCCGTCGAGTCGCCGACCTGGTCGTCACCTCCTTCGGCACCGAGCCCGGCCGGGTCGACGGGGTGTGCGGTCACCCCGAGATCGAGTCCGCGCTGGTCGAGCTCTACCGCGAGACCGGCGAGGCGTCCTACCTGGGGCGGGCCCGATACTTCATCGACCGCCGGGGTCACGGCCTGCTCGGCGAGGGCCGCTTCGGCCCGCCTACTGGCAGGACCACCTCCCGGTCCGGGACGCGCCGTCGGTGCAGGGCCATGCGGTCCGCCAGCTGTACCTGCTGGCCGGGATCGCCGACGTCGCCGTGGAGACCGGCGACGCACGCTCCGGGCCGCGGCGGAGCGGCTGTGGAGCGAGATGGTCGCCACCAAGACCTACCTGACCGGTGGGATCGGCGCGCACCACAGCGACGAGGCCTTCGGCGACTCCTACGAGCTGCCCAACGAGCGCAGCTACTGCGAGACCTGCGCGGCCATCGCCTCGATCATGTTCTGCTGGCGGATGCTGATGATCACCGGCGAGGCCCCGTACGCCGACCTGCTGGAACGCACGCTCTACAACGGCTTCCTGGCGGGGTTGTCCCTGGACGGCCAGCGCTACATCTACGCGAACCCGCTGCAGGTCCGCGAGGGCCACCTGGCGCGCGGCACCGACGCGGACTACCAGCGGGAGCCCTGGTTCCGGTGTGCCTGCTGCCCGCCCAACGTGATGCGGATCCTGGCGTCGCTGGAGCACTATGTGCTGCTCGGCGGCGACCGGCGCGTCGTCCTGCACCAGTACCTGACCGGGCGCTACACCGCCGACACAGCGGCCGGCCCGGTCACCCTGCGGGTGCAGACCGACTACCCGTGGGACGGCGCGGTGAGCGTCACCGTCGAGGCCGCGCCGGCGGGTCGGTGCGCGGTGATGCTGCGGGTCCCGGCCTGGGCGGAGGGCGCCGAGCTCAGCGTCGACGGGGGGTCCCGCCCCAGACGGACCCGTGGACGGCTGGTGGGTCGTGGACCGGGCCTGGGCGGCCGGCGACACGCTCCGGCTCACGCTGCCCCTGACCTCCCGCTTCACCGCCGCCGATCCCCGGCTGGACGCCGCCCGGGCACAGTGGCCCTGGAGCGCGGGCCGCTGGTCTACTGCGTCGAGGCCGTCGACCATCCCGGCCACCGGCTGGACGACGTGACGGTCGACCTCACCATCGCGCCGGAGGCCGTGCCGCGACCAGGGCGAGCTGGGCCCGATCGTCCGCCTCCGGGCCGCCGGGCACCTCCGGCCCCGGCCCGCCGGGACGTGGTGGCCGTACCGCACGGTGGATCCGGCGGCCCCGCCCTCGACCGCGACCGGGGACGCGCTCACGCTGACCGCGGTGCCCTACTTCACCTGGGGCAACCGCGGTCCCGGGGCGATGCGGATCTGGCTGCCCACGGCCTGATCGGCGGGTCGGTCAGCCGCGGGGCAGCAGGGTTCCCGTCATGGCGTCGACGACGAACTGTCCTACCCGTTCCATCGGCCAGGCGCGCTGGAGGACGAGGATCTCGTACTGTTCCGGGGCGGTCAGCGCCCACAAGATGTCTCGAGCCTCCTCGACGCCGAGCTGCGGACGAAGGAACCCCCGCCCGGCCAGTTCTCGAGCGAAGGCGGTCATGCCGGCCAGCCGTTCGTCCTGGATGGCCTGCCAGAGGTTCCGGGCCTCGAGGTCCACGGCGGCGGCAGCTCGCGCGATGAGTTGGATCGGCACCTGCCGGGGCCACGACTCCACGACGTGCTGACCGTAGAGCGCGAGCAACCGGTGGGGATCGCGCTCCGCCCGGAGCCGCGCGACCAGCGGGCGTTCGAGCATCGGCACGGGAGCGTCATCTCCGGCGATGGCGACGTCCAGGGCGGCCTTGAGCAGGGCCGGCTTGTTGCCGACCGCCTTGTAGATCGTCTCGACCGAGACACCGGCCTGACGTGCGACGGCAGCCATCGTGGTGCCGGCGTAGCCCTGCTGGAGGAACAGGGCTCGGGCGCGCTCAAGGACATCGGCGCGGGTGCGTTGGGCCCGGTCCCGGCGGCCACGGGAGTCGTACGAGCGGGGCCCTTGACGTCGTCCGAACATTGAATACATACTCCTTGTAATCGATACATGCCATTGTATCGAAATAGCGCGAGGGGAGTCGGAGATGACACACGCCTACTACTACGACGTTCCGTCCACGCCGGAGATGCACCGCGCCGTCACCGCCGAGATGGGCGACGTCCAGCCGAGCGGCTTGATCACCCACCTCGTCGTGCGCCATGACGGTGGGCTTCGCCACTACGGGGTCTGGGTTACCCGGCAGGACTGGGAGCGGTTCCGCGACGAGGTCGTGCGACCGGCGGTGGCGAGGGTCTTCGCGCGATCGGGGATGGCCGAACCGCCGCTGCCGCAGGAGCACCACCTCGACGTGATCGCCGTCCAGACCATGCCGATCCCGGCGGCGAGCGTCGCCGCGCGCTGATCTGTCGCGGCTGCCGCCGTTCGATGAGGAACTCGAGAGGACACACCACGGGCTGGTGACCAGTCGCGAGTCAGGCGGTGCCCGGCAACCCGACGTCGTCGGCGACTGGCTGACCGCGGGTGCGGATGGTGTGTGGCAGTCCGGAAAGGATCAGGCCACGGGCCGGGCGACGACCTCCCGACTCGCACCGGCACACGGTCCTGGAGCCAACCCGGCATTTCGGCGCGCGGGCCGTCCTACGCTATAGTTTCGCGGGCACCGCGAGGTGTCGGTCAGGGCCCACCAGGCCCCGTAGCGCAGTTGGTTAGCGCGCCGCCCTGTCACGGCGGAGGTCGCGGGTTCGAGTCCCGTCGGGGTCGCGGAAGCGGTGATCACGCCACCGGCGTCATCACCGCCTCGACGTCTGGAGACCACTCCGGGCACGGCCAGGTAGCTCAGCTGGTAGCAGCGTTCGCCTGAAAAGTGAAAGGTCGCCGGTTCGACCCCGGCCCTGGCCACCGTAGTGCCGCTGCACCCGCATCCGGGAAGGGCTACCGCCGGGAACACAGAGTGTCCTAATTCACTCTCCGCGGAGGCCGCAATGCGTTTGAGACCTGTCCGATTGCTCGCCCTGTCAGCTGCCGGGGTGGTGGCGATGTCCACGATGATCATGCCCGCCGCCCATGCCGCCGACGGTGCGAAGCTGTCCGTGCTGCACGGTGTGCCCGGCCTGACGGTCGACGTCTACGTCGACGGCAAGCTGACGATCAACAACTTCAAGCCCGGCACGCTCGCCGGTCCGCTCAGCCTCGACGCCGGCACGTACTCGGTCGCGATCACCGCCGCGGACGCCGACGACGACTCCGACCCGGCTATCGGCCCGGTCGACCTGAAGCTGAAGGGCGGCGGCAACTACACCGCCGTCGCGCATCTCGACGAGGGTGGGGATCCGACCGCCACCCTGTTCACCAACGACACCTCCAGCATGGACGCCGGCATGGGTCGCCTGACCGTCCGGCACACCGCCGCCGCCCCGGCGGTCGACGTGCTCGCCGGCGGCGACGCGGTGATCGAGGACCTGAAGAACCCGAAGGAGAAGTCGCTCGACCTCGACGCGGGCACGGTCCGTGCCTCGGTCGCGGCCGCCGGGACCACCGACCCCGTGATCGGACCGGCGCCCGTCACGATCTCTGACGGAACGCTGACCATCGTGTACGCCTGGGGTTCGCTGGAGGACGACAACCTCAAGCTGGCGGTGCAGACGATTTCCGGGATGGACTCCAGCCCGGGCAACGTCGGCGCCGGACAGGTCGGCCTGGCCGCCGAGCCGAGCCCGGTGACGATCACTGCGGGGGTGGGCCTGCTGGCCGCTGTGGGGTTCGTGTTGTTCAGGGCCACCCGACCGGCTCGCGCCCGCGCGCGCAGCTGAACCAGCGACGGCAGGAGTCCGATGAGCATCGACGGGGTGGTCCGGCGGCTGGCGCCGCTGGCCCTCCTCGCCGTGCTCCTCGGCTCCGCCGTCTCCGCCAGCGGAGCGTCGGTGGGTCCGCCCCCCACCGACCCATCGGCGCTCCGCGCCTCCCTCGCGACCCCAGCACCCTCCGCGCCCGGAGCGAACAACACCGCCGGGCAAGCCCAGACGGCCCCGGTCCGCCGGTCGCCGGCGGTCCGGGCGCGGACGGTCCGGGCCGGGTCGCTCCCCGCCGTGCCGGTGGTCGACGCGGGTCTGCGGCCGCACCGGGCCGGGGCAGGCACCCAACCGCGGCGGCTCGAGGTCGCCGGGGTCGATATCGACCTGCCGGTGGTGCCGGTGGGGGTGACCGACGACCGGGCCATGCAGCTGCCCGACAGCGTCGACACGGTCGGGTGGTACCGGTTCGGTCCGCGCCCTGCCGATCGCCGGGGAACCACGGTGCTCGCCGCACACGTGGATTCCGTCGACGAGGGTCTGGGCCCGTTCGCCAAGCTGCGCTGGACGTCCAAGGGCTCGGTGGTCGCCGTCACCGATGCCCGCGGCGACACCACCCGCTTCCGGGTGACCAGCGTTCAGCGTGTGGCCAAGAGCAAGGTCGCTCTTGATCATGTCTTCGACCGCGCAGGAGAACCACGGGTGGCCATCATCACCTGTGGGGGCGCGTACGATCAGGAGAGCGGGTACCGTGACAACGTCATCGTCACCGCGGAACCAGAGAGCTGAGGCGACGAACTTCCACCGAGGGGGCCACTACTCACGTGACCATCTCGAAGGACGACGACCTCGACCGGGTCGTCGCGGAGTTCGTCGCCGGTGGCGAGGATGCCTTGGCCGAGATCTACAAGCGCTACTCCGCGCTCGTCTACAGCGTCGCGCTGCGATCGCTGGGTGACGTCACCGAAGCCGAGGACGTGACCCAGAAGGTGTTCGTGGCGGCCTGGACCGGGCGGCACACGTACAAGCCGGAGCGGGCCCGCGTCGCCACCTGGCTGATGGGGATTGCGCGCAACAAGATCGTCGACACGCACGCCCGCCGGGCCCGGGAGCGCCGGATCCAGACCGAGGTGGCCGCCAACGCCGAGCCGGCCACCAGCGAGCCGATGGACGTGGCCGAGCGGCTGCTGGTCGCCGACGAGCTGTCCCGGTTGGATGCCGTCCCGCAGCAGGTGCTGCGGCTCGCGTTCTACGAGGACCTCACCCACGCCCAGATCGCCGAACGGCTGCAGCTGCCGCCGGGAACCGTCAAGAGCCACATCCGCCGCAGCCTGATCAAGATCCGACGCAGAATGGAGGTCCTCCCCGATGCATACGGATCCTGAGGTCCTTGCTCTGCTCGCCCTGGGTGAGGATGACGCCGCCAGCGACGCCGAGCGGATGCACGTCGCCGAGTGCGTCGCCTGCCAGCAGGAGGTCGCCGAGCTGGCCCACCTCGCAGGGGTGGGCCGCAGTGCCGGCGGAACCTCGGCCCTGGTCGCACCGAGCCCGGAGGTCTGGAGCCGGATTACCGCGGAGCTGGGCTTCGCGGCCCGCCCGGTCTCCGACCCGGCCCCGCTCAACGGGTCCACCGTGCCGTCGTCGCCCGCCACTGCCATACCCCCGGCCTCTCCCTCTCCACCACCCGCACGGCCGGCCGAGCGACCGCGGACCGGTCGCCGGATCCTGACCGTTGCGTTGGCCGCGGTGCTGGCGCTGGTCGCCGGCATCGGACTGGGTGTCGCGATCCAACGGCAGGGCGAGCAGGGCACCGTCGTCGGGCAGGCCCAGCTCGAGGCGCTGCCGGCGTGGTCGGGAGCTTCCGGCCGGGCCCGGCTCGAGCGGGCCGCCAACGGCGACCGGATCATGCGGGTGACGATCACGTCGCCCAAGCCGTTCACCGGTGACCAGCAGGTGTGGCTGATCGACAGTCAGCAGAACGACCGGATGGTGCCGCTGGGCTATCTCGGGGCCGGCGAGAGCGGCTTCTGGACGCTGCCGCCGTCGCTGGACGTCAGCCGGTTCGACCTGGTCGACGTGTCCGAGGAGCCCTCGGGTGACCTCAACCAGGCGCACTCCGGCAACTCGATCGTCCGCGGCCCGCTGGAGCAGTAGCGTGCCGGGCGCCGCCTCGACCGCCGCGTTCACCAAGTCCCGACCGACCTCCCCTCGGAGCTATCCCGCCGAAGCGGCCGGCCTGCGCTGGCTGGCCGCGGCCGGCCCCGGCTCTGCCCGGATCGTCGAGGTGCTCGCCGTCTCGGACACCTCCCTGACGCTGGCCCGGCTCACGCCGGCCCGGCCCACCGACTCGGCCGCAGCCGACTTCGGCCGGGCCCTGGCCCGCACTCACGCCGGCGGAGCCGAGGCATTCGGCCAGCCGCCCGACGGCTGGCGGGGCGGCGGCTTCATCGGCACCCAGCCGCTCAGCCTGCGGCCGGCCGCACGGTGGGGTCAGTTCTACGCCGAGCAGCGGCTCGTGCCCTACGCCGCCGCCGCCCAGCGGCGCGGCACCCTGACCACCGACGCCCGGCGCCGCATCGACCGGATCTGCGCGCGGCTGCACGCCGGGGACTACGACGACGACCGGCCACCCGCCCGGATCCACGGTGACCTCTGGTCGGGAAACGTGATCTTCACCGCCGAGGGGGTGGTGCTGATCGACCCGGCGGCGCACGGGGGGCACGGCCTCACCGACCTGGCCATGCTGGAGCTGTTCGGCGCCCCCGAGCTCGCCGCCGTCGAGTCCGCGTACGTCGAGGAGGCGGACCCGCGGGCGGACTGGCGCGACCTGATCGGCCTGCACCAGCTGCACCCGCTGCTGGTGCACGCCGTCACCCACGGGGCCTCGTACGGGGCCGAGGCCGACCGGGTGGCCCGCCGCTACGCCCGGTGAGCCCGGCGGTCAGACCTTCTTGATCGCCTTCAGCTTCGGCGTCTCCAGCACGTCGCCGACGATGGCCCCCGAGCGGCGCGGGCCGAGGTAGCGGGAGCCCAGGTTGATCAAGGTCTGCACCCGGTTCCGGCCGCCGAGCAGGAAGACGATGTGCAAGGCGATCCAGCCCAGCCAGGCCGGGACGCCCGTCATCTTGATCCCGTTCGGCATCTGCAGCACGGCGTCGCCGCGGCCGATGGTGGCCATGGTGCCCTTGTCGTAGTACGAGAACGGCACCGAGTCCAGACCGCGGTACCGTCGGGCGATCTGCTGTGCGGCGTGCTTGCCCATCTGCAGCGCGGGCTGGGCGAGCTGCGGCAGTGGGTTCTCCACGATCAGGCTGGAGTCGCCCACCGCGTAGATGTTCTCGTGGCCCCTGACGGTCAGATCGGTGTTGACCTCGATCCGGCCGCCGCGGCCGAGCGGCAGGCCCCAGTCCTTGAGCCTCGGGTTGCCGGACACGCCGGCGGCCCAGATGACCAGGTCGACCGGCATCGACGTGCCGTCCTTGAAGTCCACCTTGTCGGCGTGCACCTCGGAGATGGCCGTCTTCAGCCGGACGTCCACCCCGCGCTTGACCAGCTCACGCAGGGTGTACTGGCGCAGGGAGTCGTCGAACGGGGCCAGCAGGTGGGGACCCATCTCGACCAGCACGACGTGCACCCGCGCCGGGTTGAGCTCCGGGTAGACGGTGGGGATGGCCTTGGTCTTCAGCTCGGCCAGCTGGCCGGCCATCTCCACCCCGGTGGCACCGCCGCCGACCACCACCACGGTGAATCCGCCGGTGTTCTGGTCGGACTTGCTGGCGATCAGCTCCAGCCCGCCGAAGATCGTGTCCCGCACCCGCAGGGCCTCCGCCCGGGTGTACATCGACATCGTGTACTCGGCCGCCCCGGGGATGCCGAAGTGGTTGGTCGTGATGCCGTTGCCGACGATCAGGTAGTCGAACTCGATGTCGACGTCGTCGTCGCAGTGCACCACGTGCTTCTCGTGGTCGATCCCGGTGACCGTCGCCCGGCGGAACCGCACACCGTTATGCCGTGCGCTGAAGTACCGCAGGGCGTAGGTGACGTCGCCTGCGTTCAGGCCGCCGGTGGCCACCTGGTACAGCAGCGGTTGGAACGTGTTGTACGGATGGCGGTCGATCAGCGTGACGCGGAATCCCTCCTTGGCCAGCTCAGTGGTGGCGGAGAGGCCGGCGAAGCCGGCACCGACGACGACGACATGCGGCATCTGGGTCACGAGAGCATTCAATCAGTGCCGGTTGCCGGCCGGAAAGCCCCCCGGATCGGGCGGGACACCGCCCTCACGCGGAACCGGAGCGTAGGCCGTCAGCCAGCGGCTCATCTCCTCCAGGGCCATCGTGCGGACATCGAGCGCCGACAGCAGCACGTCGTGCAACGCCTGGTCGACCCGCAGCACAGTCACCAGCCGGCCGAGCCGGACCGCGCGACGCGCGATCTGCTCCACGTCCAGCACCGTGTCCACCGTCCGCAGCCCCTCGTGCCACTTGCGGGTGAAGTCGGTCCGCGTCGAGGCCATCACCAGCACGGGGCAGGTCAGACCGAGCCCGGCGGCCACCCGCTGGTGGCCCTGACGGATGGCGCGCAGCCACCCGACCCGGATCGGTGGCCCAGGACTGAGCTTGAGCTCCGCGTCGTAGTCCCACTCCCCCTCCAGCGCCGCGTTGATGCTGCGGGCGTAGAACCCGACGTCGGGCAGCCGGAGCACGCTGGTCGGGAGGTTCTGGCCGATGGCCTCGATCACCGGCGTGCCGAGGGTCCGGACCATGGCCGACCCCTGCAGGTCCAGCCAGGGCGAGTTCAGCACCAGCGCGTCCACCCGGTCCGGGTTCCGCGCCGCCCACAGGGGGGCGATCAGCCCACCGGTCGAGTGGCCCATCAGGACCAGCCGGTCGTGGTCCGCCTCGATCATCGCGACCGCCTGGTCGATCTCGACCGCGTAGTCGTCCAGGTCGGTGATGAAGCCGGGCAGGTGACCACGCCGCAGGCTCCGGCCGTACCGGCGCAGATCGAGGGCGTAGAAGTCGTAGCCGAGATCGGCCAGCACGTCGGCCAGGTGGGTCTGGAAAAAGTAGTCGTTCCACCCGTGCAGGTAGAGCACGGCCGCCCGGGACCGGGTCGGCGACCGGCGAACCAGCGTCGCCACCATGGTCACGTCGTCCGGCTCGCCGGCGGCCCGGGGCACGTCCAGCGGCAGGTCGAGCGACTCGTAGCCGTCGAGAATGTCGGGCGCCCAGCTCACCCGTCCAGGGTGACAGACCTTCGGTGCGGCCCGGCGACGGCTCCTGGTGCGCTACTTGATGATGCGCCAGTTCACCGGGTACTTGTACTGCTCACCCTTGTTGGACGCGATGGCGGCGAGGATGCACAGCACGAGACCGCCGATCGCGATGATCGGCAGCAGGATGACTCCGATCACCACCGCGGTCAGGATCGCGCTGACGACCTGGGCGATCGTGTACAGGATCGAGAAGTTCAGGGCCTCGGTCACGCTCTCCTTCAGCCAGGCGCTGCGGTCCTTGAACACCAGGTAGGCGATCAGCGGACCGATCACCCCGATGAACGGGATGGAGATGTGCGCGAGGGTGGACCACAGCCGCTCGTCACTCGGCGACAGCGGCGCCTGGCCGGGCGGGTAACCGGGTTGCGGCCCGTACCCCGGCTGCTGGCCGTAGCCCTGCTGCCCGTAGGGCGCGGGCGGGTAGGACGGCTGGTTCGGGTCGTAGCCGCCCTGCGGAGGGTAGCCACCCTGCGGCGGGTACCCGGGCTGCTGGCCGTACGGGGGCGGCTGGCCGTATCCCTGCTGCTGCCCAGAGCCCGGCTGCTGCTGGCCATAGGGGTCCGGCGGCTGCTGCCCGTACCCCTGCTGCGGCGCCTGGTACCCACCCTGCGCGTACGGGTCGCCGCCGTACGGCGGTGGCGCCGAGGCGGCGCTGGACGGCGGGGCGTACCCGCCCTGGCCGTACTGACCGCCCTGCCCGTAGGGGTTCGGCTCCGAGGCTGACGGTCCACTGGCGGCCGTCGACGGAGGGTGGTACGCCTCGGGCGCGGAGGTGCCCGAAGCCGGGGGCGAGTAGCCCTGCTCCGAGGGTGGCGGGTAGCCGCCCGGCGCCGAGGGCGGCGGGTAGCCCGAGCCCGGTTCGCCCGCGGCCGTCGCCCCGCTCGACCCGCCGGTGGAACCCGACGAGGGGTCGGCAGGTGGCAGCGGGTCGGAGGTGCCGTCACCAGGGGTGGGGGCACCGGGCTCGCGAGGGTTCTGACTCATGCGCCCCAGGCTATTGCCCACGCCGGTTCGCGGGAAGCATCAACCCGACTTGCGGAGGTCCTCGTACCGGGGTTCGTCGTCGTCCTCGGTGTCGACCTCGGCGAGATCGGCGTAGGTCGGAGGGATCTCCTGCCCCTCCGAGCCGCTCCTGAGCTCAGCTTCGAGAGAGGAGAAGTCGGTGTTCACGGAGCGGTATTTCAACTCCCGGGCCACCTTGGTCTGCTTTGCCTTTGCACGGCCGCGCCCCATGTCGGGTCGACCCCCTCGCACTTGTCGCTGCCGGCGGGCTAGCCGCGGCTCAGATGAATGATGTCGTGAGGGAAAGGCTACCCAATGACCTCAATGCTGCAAGCCCGGGCCTGTCGAATGAGCCGGTGTTTCGTCCCAGTCCCGGCGCGCGTCTGTGAAAGGTTCCAGCCGAGTCCCCGGCCACGTCGGGGCCGTTCAGCCGCGGGGGTGGTCCCCGACCAGGGTCACCCGGTCAGCACCGGGCTCGGCGCCGTGCACCTCGCCGCACACCCAGCCGCGGAACTCGTAGCGCTCCAGCAGCCGGAGCGCGTCGTCGACGTCGTCGGCGTGCAGCAGTGCCACCATGCCCACCCCGAGGTTCAGGGTGGCCTCCAGGTCCGGCCGGGCGATGCCCCCCAGCTGCTGCACCAGGTCGAACACCGGGGCCGGCGCCCAGCTGGCCCGGTCGATCCGCACGCTGGCCGAGGTCGGCACCACCCGGGCCAGGTTGTGGGCCAGCCCGCCGCCGGTGACGTGGGCCATCGCGTGCACCTCGGTCGCGTCGATCAGCGCCAGACAGGCCTTGCTGTAGACGTGGGTGGGTTCGAGCAGCTCCTCCCCCAGGGTCCGGCCGAGCTCGTCGACGTGCCGGTCCAGCGTCCACCCGGCCTGGTGCAGCACGACTCGGCGGACCAGGGAGTACCCGTTGGAGTGCAGACCCGAGGACCCGATGGCCACCGCGACGTCACCCGGCCGGACCCGGTCCGCTCCGAGGATCGCGTCCCGCTCGACGACGCCCGTGGCGGCACCGGCGACGTCGTACTCGCCGGGGTCGAGCAGACCGGGATGCTCCGCGGTCTCCCCGCCCAGCAGAGCGCACCCGGCCGCCACACAGGCCTCCGCGATGCCCTTGACGATGGCGGCGACCCGCTCGGGAACCACCCGCCCGCAGGCGATGTAGTCGGTCATGAACAGTGGCTCGGCACCGCACACCACCAGATCGTCCACCACCATCCCGACCAGGTCGAAGCCGATCGTGTCGTGCACGTCCATGGCCTGGGCGATGGCCACCTTGGTGCCGATCCCGTCGGTCGAGGTGGCCAGCACCGGGTGCATCATCCGGCCCAGCACCGAGGCGTCGAACAGGCCGGCGAAGCCGCCCAGCCCGCCGAGGACCTCGGCCCGGCGGGTCTTGCCGACCCACTCCTTCATCAGGTCGACGGCCCGGTCTCCGGCCTTGATGTCGACGCCGGCGGCCGCGTAGGCCGACGGCTCTGGAGGGGTGCTGGTCATGACGCTCCGGATTCGGACAGCTCGGTCAGGGACGGGACAGTCAGGGACGGGACAGGGCGTCGGCGGCCCCGACGCCCGCGACCGAGGCGGCCAGCCCGTCCACATCGGTCCGCGGGGCGGCGGAGTCCTCCAGGACATGCTTTCCGAGGCGCTCGGCGAGCGGCAGCTCGATCGGGTAGACCCCGTCGAAGCAGGCCCGGCACAGCTGGTCGGCATGCAGGTCGGTGGCCGCGACCAGGCCCTCCAGGCTCACGTACCCGAGCGAGTCGGCCCCGATCGAGCGACAGATCTCGTCGTTGGTGAGCCCGGTGGCGATCAGCTCCGCCCGGCTTGCGAAGTCAATGCCGTAGAAGCACGGCCACTTGACCGGCGGGGAGGAGATCCGGACGTGCACCTCCAGGGCACCCGCCTCCCGGAGCATCCGGACCAGCGCCCGCTGGGTGTTCCCGCGGACGATCGAGTCGTCGACCACGACCAGCCGCTTGCCGGCGATCACGTCGCGTAGCGGGTTCAGCTTCAGCCGGATGCCCAGCTGCCGGATGGTCTGGCTGGGCTGGATGAAGGTGCGACCCACGTAGGAGTTCTTGACCAGTCCCTGCCCGTACGGGATGCCGGCCTGCTCGGCGTACCCGATCGCCGCGGGGGTACCCGACTCGGGGACCGGGATGACCAGATCGGCCTGGGTGGGGAACTCCCGGGCCAGCGTCCGGCCGACCTCGACCCGCACCGAGTGCAGCCGCCGTCCGGAGATCATGGTGTCCGGGCGGGCGAGATAGACGTACTCGAACAGGCAGCCCTTCGGGTCGGGCGGGGCGAAGGTGGTGCTCCGCAGCCCGCCCGCGTCGACGGCGATCAGCTCCCCGGGGGCGACCTCACGGATGAACGAGGCGCCCACGATGTCCAGCGCCGCGGTCTCGCTGGCCACCACCCAGCCGCGCTCCAGCCGGCCCAGCACCAGCGGGCGGACCCCTTGCGGGTCACGCGCCGCGTACAGCGTCTCCTCGTCCATGAACACCAGGCTGAAGGCTCCCCGCAGGTGCGGCAGCACCTCGATGGCGGCCTGCTCGATGGTCAGCCCGGGATAGGTGGCCAGCAGGGCGGTGACCAGCGAGGTGTCGTTGGTGGCCTCGTTGGCCAGCGCCCCGGGGACGAGCGAGTCGCCGGGAGCGTCCCGCTCGGCCAACCAGGTCTGCAGCTCGAGGGTGTTGGTCAGGTTGCCGTTGTGCCCGAGGGCGATGCCGCCGGTGGCGGTGGGCCGGAAGGTGGGCTGCGCGTTCTTCCACACGCTGGCCCCGGTGGTGGAGTAGCGGGCGTGGCCCACGGCCAGATGGCCGCGCAGCGAACTCAGGGTGGACTCGTCGAACACCTGCGAGACCAGACCCATGTCCTTGAACACCATGATCTGGGAGCCGTTGCTGACCGCGATGCCCGCGGACTCCTGGCCGCGGTGCTGGAGGGCGTAGAGACCGAAGTAGGTGAGCTTCGCGACTTCCTCGCCGGGAGCCCATACGCCGAAGACACCGCAGGCATCCTGCGGTCCCTTCTCCTGCGGGTCGAGATCGTGGTTCAGCCGACCGTCTGCTCGTGCCACTGCCTCATCGTAACGGGTCGGACACGGCCGGATCCGCCGCCGGACCGCGCACCGGATGGCTAGGGTTCACCCCATGCCGACCAGCAGCCCCCGACTGCCGAGTCGCCCGCGCCGGGCCCTGCAGATCGTGCAGACCGAGCTCGGTGGGCTGACCTCCCGGGCCCTGATCGGTCTCGGGGCGGTGCTCGCCGTCTGCACTCTGCTCTCGCCCGCCCCCTGGCCCGTCAAGCTGGTCGGGGCCGCCGCCGGTGCGGCCAGCCTGGTCGCGCTGGTGTCGCGACGCTGGAAGCAGATCACCCGGCCGGCCGGCAGCGGCCTGCTGGGCTACTTCGTCACCGCGCGGGCGCTGCTGCTGATCGCGGTCGGCGGCGTGGCCGACACCCGGGGCGTGGGCTCCGGCTGGCTCTGGGCCGGGGTCGGCGTCGCGCTGGCCCTGGTGGTCTGCGAGCCGCTGGTCGCGGTGGTGCTCAAGACCCCCAAGGTCGCGTTCGCCCATGTACCGGGAGTGGCCAAGATCCCCCCGCTGTCCCTGGCCCCCAGCTGGGTCGGAGTGATCAACATGGCCACCATCGCGCTCGGGGCGGTGATCGCCACCGCCGGTCTGCCGGGCTGGCTGCTGCTGGTGGTGGCCCTGGCCGGCGCACCGGTCTCCGCCGCCGTGCTGGCCAGCGCCATCCGCCGGACCCTGGCCAGCAAGCGGGCCGACCGCGGCATCCAGCCGGCCCTGGAGCGGCTGCAGCCGGAGTTCGCCGTCTACTACGCCGCGGTGACCGGGGCCCAGTACCAGCTGGGCATGTGGCTGCCCTACCTCGAGCGGCTCAACCGGCCGTTCGTGGTCATCACCCGCAGCCCGCAGACGGTGCCGACCATCGCCAAGCTCACCTCGGCCCCGGTGGTCGTGCCCAAGCCCGGCCGCGAGATGTCGGCCCGGCTGGACGCCATGGTGGTGCCCTCGATGAGAGCGGCGTTCTACGTCCAGGGCAGCCCCGGCAACCAGACGTTCCAGCGCTACCACCGGCTGACCCACGTCTGGCTCAACCACGGCGACTCCGACAAGCAGGCGAACTTCCACCCCCGCCACGCCAGCTACGACAAGCTGTTCGTGTCGGGCCAGCAGGGTGTCGACCGGTACGCCGCCCACGGCATCGAGGTCGCACCGGAGAAGTTCGCGATCGTCGGCCGGCCGCAGATCGAGTCCATCCAGGTCCGCGACCAGCTGCTCCCGGCGGGTGCGCCCCGCACCGTGCTGTACGCGCCGACCTGGAAGGGGGGTCGGCCCAGCACCAACTACTCCTCGCTGCCGGTCGGCGAGGCCATCGTCACCGCCCTGCTGGCCCGGGGGTCCACCGTGATCTTCCGGCCGCACCCGCTCAGCTACAACGACAAGGCCGACGCCGCCCGGATCCGCGCCATCCACGCCCGGCTGCAGGAGGACCAGCGGGCCCACGGGCGCCCGCATGTGTGGGGACGCAAGGCCGAGACGACCTGGGACGTCGCCGCCTGCTTCAACGCCTCCGACGCGCTGGTCACCGACGTGTCCTCGATCGCCTCCGACTACCTGGCCTCCGGCAAGCCGTTCGCCATGGTGGCGGTGACGGCCGGCGGCGACGCGTTCCGCAACGAGTTCCCGATGTCGCGGGTCGCCTACCTGATCGAGTTCGACCTCAGCACCCTGGACGCGGTGCTGGACCACCTGCACGCCGCGGACCCCGCCGGCGACCCGCTGGCGGAGCCCCGCCGGGCCTACCGGACCTACTGCCTGGGCGAGCACCTGGGCGCCGAGGCGCCGAAGGAGTTCCTCCGGGTGGCCGGTGACATCGTCGCCGGCCGGGAGGCCTCGCTGCGCTGACGCCCGGGCGACGCTACTTCTTCTCCCGCCAGCCGCGCTCGAACGGGAGCCGCCAGGCGTGCGGGGCGACCAGCTGATGGATGGCGTTCGGGCCCCAGGTGCCCTGTGGGTAGGACTTCACCGGCGGCGGGTCCTCCAGCAGGGCGGTGGACCGCTCCCACAGGCTCTCGATGCCGTCGGCGGTGGTGAACAGCGTGTGGTCGTCCCGCATCGCGTCCATGATCAACCGCTCGTACGCCTCGAGCACGTCCCCGGCCCGTTCGGTCTCCTGGGTGGAGAACTGCATGCTGAGCTTGTCGAGCTTCATGCCCGGACCGGGACGCTTGCCGTAGAACGACAGCGACACCTTGGACTCGTCGGCCAGGTCGAAGGTGAGATGGTCCGGGCCCTGCGACCCGACCCCGGAGCCGGCCGGGAACATGCTCCGCGGCGCCTCCTTGAAGGCGATCGAGATGATCCGCTGACCCTCGGCCATCCGCTTGCCGGTCCGGCAGTAGAACGGGATCCCGGCCCAGCGCCAGTTGTCGATCTCGGCACGCAACGCGATGAAGGTCTCGGTGTCGGAGTCGCGCGGAACCCCCTCCTCGTTGCGGTAGCCCGCGTACTGGCCCCGCACCACGTTCCGGGTGTCGATCGGCAGCATGGAGCGGAACACCTTGTTCTTCTCCTCGCTGATGGCCCGGGGTTCCAGAGCCGTCGGCGGCTCCATGGCCACGAAGGCCAGCACCTGGAACAGGTGGGTCACCACCATGTCCTTGTACGCCCCGGTCGACTCGTAGAAGTTGGCGCGCCGGTCCAGACCCAGCGTCTCGGGGATGTCGATCTGGATGTGGTCGATGAACTGCCGGTTCCAGATCGGCTCGAACAGTCCGTTGCCGAACCGGAAGGCCAGGATGTTCTGCGCCGCCTCCTTCCCCAGGAAGTGGTCGATCCGGAAGATCTGCCGCTCACGGAAGGTCTGGTGCAGGTTGTTGTTCAGCTCGACGGCACTCTGCAGGTCGGTGCCGAACGGCTTCTCCATGATCACCCGGGCGTCGGCGACCAGTCCCGCCTCCCTGATCATGGTGATCACCGCCGGGGCGGCCACCGGCGGCACGCTGAGGTAGTGCAGCTTGGGGCAGGGGCCGCCGTTGCGGTCCTCGGCGGCCTTGACGGCTTCGGCCAGGCCGCGCGGGCCGGCGCCCTGGGGGATGTAGGTCAACCGCTGCTCGAACGCGGCCCACTGGTCGTCGGTGAGCGGATGATGGCTGAACTCCTTCACCGCCTGCCGCGCGAATGCCCGGAACTCGGTCTCGTCCATCTGCTCCAACGAGGTGCCGATCACCTGGATGTCGGGGGTCAGGGCGGACAGCGCCAGGTGCGCCATGCCGGGCAGCAGCTTGCGTCGGGCCAGGTCACCGGTGGCTCCGAAGAGCACGATGACGTGAGGGGGGATGGGGTCGCTGTCACGTCGCGGCCTCGCTCCCAGAGCCGGGTAGGCGATCGTCTGCGCGTTGTCGGGCACGCGTAGATGCTGTCACTGACCCACGCGCAGCGACAAGGGAGGGTGCCCGGACGGCAGAATGAGGCCATGCCCGCGTTCACCCGGTACCCCGACCTGGCCTCCCGTGACCTGGCCGGCAGCGTGGTCAGCGCGAACGACGAGCTCTTCGCCCCGCGGCAGAACCTGATCATCCCGGGTCCCGCCGTGCACCACGTCGACGCCTTCGGTCACACCGGCAAGGTGTACGACGGGTGGGAGACCCGGCGGCGGCGCGAGCCCGGTTGCGACTGGGCGGTCATCCGGCTCGGGGCGCCCGGCATCGTGCACGGCGTGGTGGTCGACACCGCGTTCTTCAAGGGCAACTACCCCCCGCAGGTGTCGGTGGAGGCCACCTCGGTGGAGGGCTACGCCGAGGCCGACGGCTTGGAGGAGCAGGTGTGGGAGACGATCGTGGCCAAGAGCCCGGCCCGCGGGGACACCGAGAACTACTACCCGGTCGACCACCCGGGCCGCTGGACCCACCTGCGGCTGACCATCTACCCCGACGGCGGGGTGGCCCGCTTCCGGGTGCACGGCGAGGTGGTGCTCGATCCCCGGTACCTGCTCGACTCCGTCGACCTGCTCGCGCTGGAGAACGGCGGCTGGCTGGTCGACACCTCGGATGCGTTCTACTCCTCCCCGTCGAACCTCATCCTGCCCAGCCGGGCGCGGCTGATGGGCGAGGGGTGGGAGAACGCCCGCCGACGCGGGCCCGGCAACGACTGGGCGGTGTTCCAGCTCGGGGTGCGGGGGGAGCCGGTCCAGGTGGAGGTGGACACGTCGTACTTCATCGGCAACGCGCCCGGCGCCGTGCGGGTCAGCGCCACCGACGTCGGCGACGGCACGCCGCCGGAGGATCCAGCCGCCTGGTGGGACCTGGTGCCGCGGACCCTGGTGCTGGTGGACACCCGGCACCGGTTCCTGGTCGCTGACCGCCGGGCCGCCACCCATCTGCGTCTCGATGTGTACCCCGACGGCGGGCTGACCCGGCTCCGGTGCTTCGGGCGCGTGCCGACCGCGGTCCGGGAGGCCATGATGGCCCGGTTCCTGGCCACCATCCCGGAGTACCACCGCCGGCTGGTGCGGGCCACCGCCGACTGAGACCCGCCGGCCCGGCTTGACGCCCGCGCCGAACCTGGCCAGAGTTTGTTCGGACAAATCCCGGAGGCCCTCGGTGGTCGCCGGGCCCTGGGAGCAGACAGCGAGGTCGGCGATGGTGATACGGGTTGGGGTCGTCGGAGCAGGCATCATGGGCGCGGACCACGCCACCACGTTGCACCGCTGGGTCTCCGGGGCCGAGGTCGCCTTGGTCGCCGACCTGGACGCGACGCGCGCCGCGGCGGCCGCCGAGGCCGTCGGGGCGCGGACCACCACCGACCCGCTGGGCCTGGTCGAGGACCCGGGGGTGGACGCCGTGGTCATCGCCTCCTCCGACACCACCCACGGCGACCTGATCCGGGCCTGCGTCCGGGCCGGCAAGCCGACGCTGTGCGAGAAGCCGTTGACGCCGTCGCTGATCGACTCCACCGCGCTGGTCACCGAGATCGGGACCGCCGGTGAGGCGCTGGTGTCGCTGGGCTTCATGCGGCGCTTCGACCCCGGGTACACCGCGCTGAAGGCCAGCATCGACGCCGCGGAGTTCGGTCCGCCGGTGCTGGCGTACAGCATCGGGCGCGGGGTGGCCTCGGCCCCCGGCAGCACCACCGCCTCGGCCGTGACGAACTCGATGGTGCACGACCTGGACACGATGCCCTGGCTGCTGGGCTCCCCGGTCACCGAGGTGGCGTGGCAGGCGGGCCGGCGGGCCGCGGCCGCCGACGGGTTCGACGATCCCACCCTGGTGTGGCTGCGGACGGCGAACGGTGTGCTGACCTCGGTGGAGACGTTCCTCAACGCCCGGTACGGCTACGACATCCGCTGCGAGGTCGTCGGCGAGCACGGCACGGCCAGCCTGGCCGAGCCGCTGCGGGTCGTCACCGACGGCGAGCTCCGACGCTCGACCGGGTACGCCGCCGACTGGCGACCGCGGTTCGCGGAGGCGTACCGGCTGGAGCTGCAGGCCTGGGTGGACCACGTGGGTCAGCGCGCTCCTCGCGGGGAGCTGGCCACCGTGCGGGACGGGCTGGTGGCCAGCGCGGTGGCCGATGCGGTCATCGCTTCCGCGCGCCACGGCGGCCGGTGGACCGCGGTCTCGGTCCCGGAGGTCTCGCCGTGACCGGTGCCCTTCCCTCGGCGCTACCGGTCTCCCGGGTCCCCGACCCGGCCGAGGCCCCGCCGTTGCGCTGGGGGGTGATCGGTACCGGCTGGATCGCCGAACGGTTCGTCGCCGCCCTGCATCGCCTCACCCGGCAGCGGGTGGTCGCGGTTGGCTCGCGCGGGTCCGAGCGGGCCGAGGGATTCGCGGCCCGGTTCGGCATCGAGCGCGCCCACCCGTCGTACGCGTCCCTGGTCGCCGACCCGCGGGTGGACGTGGTCTACGTCGCGACCCCGCACAACGCTCACCGGGACCACGCCCGGCTCGCGCTGGAGGCCGACCGGCCGGTGCTGGTCGAGAAGCCGCTCGCGATCAACGCCGCGCAGGCCGCCGAGCTCGCGGCGCTGGCGGCCGCGCGCGGCGTGCTGTGCGTGGAAGCGCTGTGGACCCTCTTCCTGCCCAAGTTCGACGTGATCCGCCAGCTGCTGGCCGACAAGGTGCTGGGTGAGGTGCACACCGTGCTGGCCGACCACGGTGAGTCCTTCCCGCCGGAGCACCGGATCTTCTCCCCGGAGCTGGCCGGGGGGCCGCTGCTGGACCTGGGGACGTACCCGGTGTCGTTCGCCACCTGGGTGCTGGGCTCGCCGGCCGAGGTGTCCGCCATCGGGCAACCGGCGCCGAGCGGGGTGAACGGCCAGGCGTCGGCTCTGCTGGACTACCCCGACAGGTCCCAGGCGGTCGTGCACACCACCTTGTTCAGCAACACCCCGACGACGGCCACCGTCGCCGGCAGCTCGGGGACGCTCCACCTCCCCGGCCCGTTCTACCGGCCGGGCGGCTTCACCCTCACCGCTCGGGGCGGCGCCTCGCTCGGCTACCGGGAGCCGGCCCGCGGGTACGACGGGCTGGCCTTCGAAGCCGCCGAGGTGGCCCGGTGCGTCGCCGACGGCCGGATCACCTCCTCGATCCGGCCGCCGGAGGACTCCCGCGCGACGATGGCCGTGATCGACCAGATCCGGGCCCGGATCGGGGCTCCGTTCCTGGACGAGCTCTGACCCGGTCCTCCCGATCGGGCCCGCCGGGCCGGATTTGAGTAACATCCTGACCCGGAGGCCGTCCGCGATGGCAAAGACTTACCCGGGTGACGGCGTGAGCCGACCCCGGGCGCACGAGAATCGAGACCACCATGAGTCACCCCACCATCAACCAGCGCGCCGCCGCCGACCTGCTGCAGACCGCCGTCCAGCACGTCGTCGACACCCAGCAGGAGGCGATCGCCGCCGCGGCCCGGTTGGTGGCGGACGCCCTGCTGGCCGACGGCGTCATCCAGGTGTTCGGCACCGGACACTCCCGCAGCTTCGCGATGGAGATCGCGGGCCGGGCCGGTGGCCTGGTCCCGGCCAACAAGCTGGCCATCTCCGACCTGGTGTTCTTCGGTGACCTGCCGCCGGAGGACGTGATGGACCCCTATCTGGAGCGGGACCAGAGCCTGGCCGCGAAGCTGCTCGCGGTGCACACCCTCCGACCGGCGGACGTCTTCGTCATCTGCTCCAACTCCGGCGGCAACGGCTCGACGGTGGAGCTGGCCCGGTTGGCCAAGGAGCACGGCCACCCGCTGGTCGCGGTCACCTCCCTGCAGCACACCACCCAGATCACCTCCCGACACCCGAGCGGCAAGCGGCTGTTCGAGCTCGCCGACGTGGTCATCGACAACGGCGGGGTGTTCGGCGATGCCGCGCTGGAGCTGCCGCCGACCGCCGATGGGCACAGCCGTGGCGCCATCGCGGCGACCTCGACCGTCACCAGCGCGCTGATCGCGCAGATGCTGGTCACCGAGGTCTGCGGCCTGCTGCTGGAAGCCGGCGCCGAGGTGCCGATCCTGATCTCGGCCAACATCCCCGGCGGCGACCAGCACAACGAGCGGCTCCGGGCCCGCTACGCCGACCGGGTCCGGGCCGCCGGCCCTTGACCCGCCACCCACAGGGGCTTCAGGCGACGCCGAGGGCGTCCCGGATCGGGGCCCGCCACACGCGGCGGATCTCCGCCAGCGGCCGGACGAACTGGCCCGCCACCTCCAGCGTGGCGTCCTCGCCCTGCCCCCGGGTGACCCCGATCCGGGTCCGCACGATCCCGTGCTGGGCGCACAGCAGGGCCAGCTCCTCGGCGTGCTCGGCGCGGACCGAGACCAGGACGCGACCGGCGCTCTCCGAGAACAGCGCCACGAACGGGTCGGCGCCGGGCGGCAGGTCGATCCGGGCGCCCACCGATCGGCGCAGGGCCGACTCGACCACGGCCTGGGCCAGGCCTCCCTCGGACAGGTCGTGCGCACTGCTGAACAGCCCCCGCCGCCCGCCGTGGACGAGCAGCTCGGCGAGCCGCTGCTCGTGGGCCAGGTCGAGTACCGGCGGGTGACCACCGAGGTGGCCGTGCAGCACGTCGGCCCAGGCCGACCCGTCGAGCTCGTCCCGGGTCTCGCCGAGCAGGTGCAGCTCCTCCCCCACCCGGGCGAACCCCATCGGCACCCGGGTGGTGACGTCGTCGATCACGCCCAGCACGCCGACCACCGGTGTGGGCAGGATGGCGGTACTGCCGGTCTGGTTGTAGAAGCTGACGTTGCCGCCGGTCACCGGGGTGCCGAGGGCGCGGCAGCCGTCGACCAGGCCGTCGACCGCCCGGCTGAACTGCCACATCACCGCCGGGTCCTCGGGCGAGCCGAAGTTGAGGCAGTCGGAGACGGCGAGCGGGGTGGCGCCGGTCACGGCCACGTTGCGGTATGCCTCGGCCAGGGCCAGCTGCGCCCCGGCGTACGGGTCGAGGAAGGCGAACCGGCCGTTGCAGTCAGTGGCCAGGGCAACCCCGAGGTTGGTCTGCTCGTCCAGCCGCAGCATGCCCGCGTCCTCGGGCTGGGCCAGCACGGACGCGCCCCGGACGTACCGGTCGAACTGGTCGGTGACCCAGGACCGGTCGCACAGGTTCGGCGAGCCCACCAGCCGCAGCAGGGTGTCGGCCAGCTCGTCGCCGCTGGTTGGTCGCGGGAGCGAGGCCGTGCCGTTGCCCTGGACCTGGTCCAGCCAGTCCGGGCGGGCCAGGGGACGCTCGTAGACCGGGCCATCGTGGGCCACCGTCCGGGGGTCGACGTCGACGATGGTGTCGCCGTGCCAGTCGATGATCAGCCGGTCGCCCGCCGTGACCTCGCCGACCACCGTGGCCTGCACGTCCCACCGGCGGCAGATCTCCAGGAACGCGTCGACGTCGGCCGGCGCGACGACCGCCATCATCCGCTCCTGCGACTCGCTCATCAAGATCTCCTCCGGCGCCAGGGAGGGGTCGCGGAGCGGTACGGCGTCCAGGTCGACGTGCATGCCGCCGTCGCCCGCGGCCGCCAGCTCCGACGTCGCACAGGAGATCCCGGCGGCCCCGAAGTCCTGCAGGCCGTTGATCAGCTTCGCGGCGAACAGCTCCAGCGTGCACTCGATCAGCAGCTTCTCCATGAACGGGTCCCCGACCTGCACACTCGGCCGCTTGGACGGCTTCGTCGCGTCGAACGACTCCGAGGCCAGGATCGACGCGCCGCCGATCCCGTCCCCCCCGGTCGCGGCGCCGTACAGGATCACCTTGTTGCCGGTACCGGTGGCCCGGGCCAGGTGCAGGTCCTCGTGCCGCAGGACGCCGACGCACAGGGCGTTGACCAGCGGGTTGCCCGCGTAGGTCGGGTCGAAGACCACCTCGCCGCCGATGTTCGGCAGGCCCAGGCAGTTGCCGTACCCGCCGATCCCGGCCACCACCCCGGGCAGCACCCGGGCCGTGTCCGGGGCCTCCAGGGGGCCGAAGCGCAGCGGGTCCATTACCCCGATCGGCCGCGCACCCATGGCCAGGATGTCCCGCACGATCCCCCCGACCCCGGTGGCGGCGCCCTGGTACGGCTCGACGTAGCTCGGGTGGTTGTGGGACTCGATCTTGAACGTGACGGCGTAGCCCTGACCGACGTCGATCACGCCGGCGTTCTCCCCGATCCCGGCCAGCAGCTTCCCGACCGGGGTCTCCTGGGTGAGGGTGCCGAAGCGTCGCAGGTGCACCTTGGAGGACTTGTAGGAGCAGTGCTCGGACCACATCACCGAGTACATGGCCAGCTCGGCGGCCGACGGTCGGCGGCCGAGGATCTCCCGGATCCGGCCGTACTCGTCAGCCTTCAGCCCCAGCTCGGCCCACGGCTGGGTGATGTCGGGCGCGTTGGCTGCGTTCGCGACGGTGTCGACCACGCGGAAACGCTACCGGGCCCCCGCCGGCGCCCCGGCCGAGCGGTTCCCGGCGGACGCCCTCAGACGGTGGCGGACAGGGACCCGAGCACGCTGGCGAAGAACGTCCGACCGTCGGTGCTGGGCCCGGTGAGCGGGTCCACGTTGTGCTCCGGGTGCGGCATCAGGCCGACCACGTTGCCCTGCGCGTTGGCGATCCCGGCGATGTCGCGGAACGACCCGTTCGGGTTGCCGTTGCGGTACCGGAAGACCACCTGGCCCTCGCCCTCCAGCCGGTCCAGGGTTGCCTCGTCGGCCACGAAGCCGCCCTCACCGTTCTTCAGCACGATGCTGATCTCCTGCCGGGCGGCGAAGGCCGAGGTCCAGACCGTGTCGGTCGACTCGACCCGCAGCTGTTGGTCCTTGCAGACGAAGGTCCGGACGTCGTTGCGGATCAGGGCCCCGGGCAGCAGGTGCGCCTCGCACAGGATCTGGAACCCGTTGCAGATCCCGAGCACCGGCATCCCCGCCCCGGCCGCCCGGATCACCTCGCTCATCACCGGGGCGAACCGCGCGATGGCCCCGCAGCGCAGGTAGTCGCCGTAGGAGAACCCGCCCGGCAGGATCACCGCGTCGACGCCACCCAGGTCGTCGCTGCCGTGCCACACCGGGACCGGCTCGGCGCCGCACAACCGGATGGCGCGCAGGGCGTCGTGGTCGTCCAGGGAGCCGGGGAAGGTGACGACGCCGATCCTGGGCGCCATCAGGACCCGGACTCGGGCGCCGGTGCTGCCGCGGCGTCGGGCTCGGGCTGCTCGACGCGGACCGCGAACGTCTCGATGACGGTGTTGGCCAGCAGGGTCTCCGCGGCCCGGTGGATGTCGGCCAGGCGCGCGGCGGACAGCTCCCCGTCGACCTCGACCTCGAACCGCTTTCCCTGGCGCACCGCCAGACCGCCGAAGCCGAGCCGCGCCAGAGCGCCGGTGACCGCCTTGCCCTGCGGGTCCAGGATCTCCGGCTTGGGCATAACCTCGACCACCACACGCGCCATGCCGCGATCCTAGCGATCGGGCCCGGCCGCACCACGGTGCCGCCACCGCACGGACACCGGCGGTCCGCCGCGTCACAAGAACGTCACGATGCCGGGATCGACCGCCGACCGGGGGCTGGGCCCACCGGAGGACTGCCAGCATGAGCGATGTCCTTCCCTCGTCTCACCCCCTGGGAGCACCGATGTCGGAGAACCAGCCGCCCACCCCACCGGACCCGGCTCAGGGCCCACCCCCGCAGCCGTACCAGCAGCCCTACCAGCAGCCGTACCAGCAGCCGTACCAGCAGCCGTACTCGCAGTACCAGCAGCCCGCGCAGCCGTCGGGGCCGATCACCGCACCGCCGGGCACCGACTTCCCCGGCAAGACCCTCGGCATCGTCGGACTGGTGCTGTCGTTCTTCACCACGCTGATCGGCTTCGTCATCAGCATCGTGGCCTTCCGCCAGTCCAAGAAGGCGGGCTACAAGAACACGCCGGCGCTGATCGGCATCATTATCGGCGCCATCGCGACCGCCGTGGCCATCATCGTGACGATCGTCCTCGTCGCGGTCCTCGGCGGAGTCGCGGCCCAGTGCGCCCAGCTCGGGCCCGGAGTGCACGAGGTGAACGGCACCACGGTCCGCTGCGGCTGAGCCTCAGGCGGTGAACGGCTGCCCGGTCAGCCGTTCGTACGCCTCGATGTAGCGCGACCGGGTGGCCGCGACGACCTCGGGGGGCAGGGGCGGGGGGGCCGCCCCCGAGGTCCGGTCCCAGCCCGACTCGGCCAGCAGCCAGTTGCGGACGTACTGCTTGTCGAAGGAGTCCAGACGTCCGCCGGGCTCCCAGGTCGCGGCGTCCCAGAACCGGGAGGAGTCCGGCGTCAGCACCTCGTCGGCCAAGACCACGGTCCTGTCGGGCCGGCGCCCGAACTCGAGCTTGGTGTCGGCCAGGATGATCCCCCGCACCCGGGCGATGGACTCGGCCCGGCGGTAGACCGCGAGCGTGAGGTCGCGGATCTGGGCGGCCAGGTCGGCGCCGACCGTGTCCGCGACCACCGCGAACGACACGTTCTCGTCATGCTCGCCGAGCGCCGCCTTGGTGGCGGGGGTGAAGATCGGCTCGGGCAGCCGGGACCCGTCCACCAGGCCCCCGGGGAGCGGGACGCCGCAGACACTGCGGTTCTGCTGGTACTCCAGCCATCCCGAGCCGGTCAGATACCCCCGGGCCACGCACTCCACCGGGATCATCTCCAGCCGTTCGCAGACCACCGCCCGCCCGCGCACCACCTCGGGCACGTCGCGGCTCAGCACGTGGTTCGGCACGGAGTCGAGCTGGTCGAACCACCACAGCGACAGCTGGTTGAGCACTGCCCCCTTGTCGGGGATCGGCGTGTCCAGGACGAAGTCGAAGGCCGAGATCGCGTCGGTCGCGACCATCAGCAGCCGGTCCGGTCCGTACGCGTAGAGGCGGCGCACCTTGCCGGCGTGCAGCAGCGGCAGGTCCAGCAGGTGGTCGTCCATCGGTCCTCGATGTCGCAGGGCGTGAGCTCGGCGACCATCCTGCCAGCGGGGGCGCGCCGTCGCCGCACCGCGTCCGGGGCGGCCCGGGGCGGCCCCTGAACGGGTCCCGGACGGGGCCAGGGACGCCCTTCCGTCAGCGCCCGGCGGGGAGGATGGTGGGACGAGTAGCTCCGAACGACAACCCGAGAGGACCATCACCCATGGCTGCCAGCCTGACCCGACCGAGGAACGACCGGATGATCGCGGGGGTGTGCTCCGGGATCGGACGGCGGTTCGGGATCTCCGCCAACGTGGTCCGCCTGATCTTCGTCCTCAGCATGCTGCTCCCCGGCCCGCAGATCCTGATCTACGTCGCGGCCTGGATCCTGATGCCGAACGACTACTGATCGGCATCACGACCTGCACCACCGGCCCCGGGCATCCCGCCCGGGGCCGGTGCCGTTCGGGCCGGGGGCGCTCGTGAACACAGCGCGCGCGAGCACCGCGGGCCGTCAGCCCGCGCGGGCCCCGTCGGTGCTGCTCCGCAGATCGAGCAGCTCGGCCAGCAGCTGCAGCTGCTGTTCGCTCTCGGCAGTGACCACCCGGCCGTACGGTCCCCGGGCCCGGGCGATCCCCACCCCGATCCGGAGCAGCGCGAGCTTGTGCTGCGCAGCCTCCTCGGGACCGGACCGGTCCAGCACGGCCACCGCGTCCCGCAGACCCGTCACCACCGACCGGTCGTCCAGCTCGAAGTCCAAGAACAGGTCCTCCCCCGCCACCAGCACCGACTCCAGGACCTCCCGGGTCGGCCGCGGCGTGCGGTGGACGACCTCGGCGACCACGTCGCGGAACACCGCCCGGTCGGTCGGGGTGAAGTAGCTGCTGGTGCCGGTCAGCGCACTGAGCACCCAGACCGGGGCCAGCTGCAGGACAGCCCGCTCGTCGATCGATGCGCTCATCCGGCCCACCCCCCGTACGCCAGTATCCGCCAGGCTTCTAGAGCACCAGCCCGGGCTGGTAGCCGACGGCCTCGGGGTGCGCGGCGGCCACCTTCTCCACCTCCGCGACGATCGCCGCCACCTGCGCGACCGCCGTCCCGGCCAGCTCCAGCGGCTCGGTGACCAGGGCCTCCAGCTCAGCCCGGTCCAGCCCCAGCCGGGCGTCGGCGGCCAGCCGGTCGAGCAGGTCGTTGTCGGACCGGCCGGTCTCCCGCAGCTCCAGCGCGACCGCCACCGCATGCTCCTTGATCGCCTCGTGCGCCGCCTCCCGGCCCACGCCGCGGCGGACGGCGGCCATCAGCACCTTGGTGGTGGTCAGGAACGGCAGGTAGCGCTGCAGCTCGGCCTCGATCACGGCGGGGAACGCGCCGAAGTCCTCCAGCACCGACAGGAACGTCTGGAACAGCCCGTCGACGGCGAAGAAGGCGTCCGGCAGCGCGACCCGGCGCACCACCGAGCACGAGACGTCGCCCTCGTTCCACTGGTCACCGGCCAGCTCGCCGATCATCGAGACGTAGCCGCGGGTGACCACGGCCAGGCCGTTGACCCGCTCGCAGGACCGGGTGTTCATCTTGTGCGGCATGGCGCTGGAGCCGACCTGGCCGGGGCGGAAGCCCTCGGTGACCAGCTCGTGACCGGCCATCAACCGGATGCTGGTGGCCAGGTTGGAGGGGGCCGCCACCACTTGGGCCAGGGCGGTCACGACGTCGTAGTCGAGCGAGCGCGGGTAGACCTGACCGGTGCTGATCATGATCCGCTCGAAGCCGAGGTGCGCGGCCACCTGCTGCTCCAGCCGGACCAGCCGCTCCGCGTCGCCCCCGACCAGGTCCAGCATGTCCTGGCTGGTGCCCACCGGGCCCTTCACCCCGCGCAGCGGGTACCGGGCTATCAGCTCGTCGACCCGGGCGTACGCGACCAGCAGCTCGTCGGCGGCGGTGGCGAACCGTTTCCCCAGGGTGGTGATCTGCGCGGCGACGTTGTGCGAGCGGCCGGCGATCGGCTGCTCGGCGTACTGCGTCGCGAGCCGGGCCAGCTGGGTCAAGGTCGGTGACCACCCGGCTGCGGATGATCTTGAGGGAGGAGATGATCTGCAGCTGCTCGACGTTCTCGGTGAGGTCTCGGCTGGTCATCCCCTTGTGCACGTGCTGGTAGCCGGCGAGGGCGTTGAACTCCTCGATCCGAGCCTTGACGTCGTGCCGGGTGATCTTCTCGCGGTCGGCGATGGCGGCCAGGTCGACCTGGTCGACCACCCTCGCGTACGCGCCGAGCACCCGGTCGGGGTCGTCCCCACCGAAGTCGACCCCCAGGTCGCGCTGCGCGGCCAGCACCGCCAGCCACAGGCGGCGCTCGGCGACGATCTTGCTCTCGGGGGACCAGACGTCCCGCAGCTCCGGCGAGGCGTAGCGGTCGGCCAGCACGTTGGGCACGGTCATGGCGCGGACTCGATCAGGCCCTCGGCCTGGCGCGCGGCGGCCTGCTGGGCGATGTCGGTCCGGTAGAACGATCCGTCCAGGTCGATCCGGGCGATGGTGGCGTAGGCGGCGGCCCGGGCGGCGGTCAGGTCAGCCCCGGTCCCCACCACGCCCAGCACCCGACCGCCGGTGCTGATCACGTTGCCCAGCGGGTCCAGCGCGGTGCCGGCCTGCACCACCACCGTGCCGTCGGCGAGGGCCAGGTCGAGGCCGGTCACCACACCACCGGTGGTCGGGGCGTCCGGGTAGCCGGGCGCGGCCAGCACCACCGTGACCGCCGAACCGTCGACCCACTCCAGCGGCGGGTGGTCGGCCAGGGTCCCGGTCGCCGCCGCGTGCAGCAGTCCGCCCAGCGGGGTCCGCAGCAGCGGCAGCAGGGCCTGGGTCTCCGGGTCGCCGAAGCGGGCGTTGAACTCCACCACCCGCAGCCCCCGCCCGGTCAGGGCCAGACCCGCGTACAGCAGTCCGCAGAAGGGTGTGCCGCGCGCGGCCAGCTCGTCCACGGTGGGCTGGAGCACCCGCTGCAGGGCCTCCTCGACCAGACCCGCCGGAGCCCACGGCAGCGGCGTGTAGGCGCCCATCCCGCCGGTGTTGGGACCGGTGTCCCCGTCACCTCGGCGTTTGAAGTCCTGCGCGGGCTGCAGCGGCAGTACGGTGCGCCCGTCGGTGATCGCGAACAGGCTGACCTCCGGGCCGTCGAGGTACTCCTCGATCACCACCCGCCCGCAGCGGGCGGCGTGGGTCAGGGCGACGTCGCGGTCCTCGGTCACCACCACGCCCTTGCCCGCGGCCAGTCCGTCGTCCTTCACCACGTACGGCGGGCCGAACAGGGCCAGCGCGGCGGTCATCTCCTCCAGCGTGTCGCAGGACCGGGCCCGGGCCGTCGGGACGGCGGCCGCGCCCATCACCTCCTTGGCGAAGGACTTGCTGCCCTCGATCCGGGCCGCCTCCGCCGACGGGCCGAAGCAGGCGATCCCCGCGGCGCGGACCGCATCGGCGACCCCGGCGACCAGCGGGGCCTCCGGTCCGACCACGACGAGATCGACGTCGAGCTCGGTGGCCAGCGCGGCGACCGCGTCCGGGTCGAGCGGGTCCACCGGGTGGTTGGTGCCGCAGCCGGCCGTGCCCGGGTTTCCCGGCGCGGCGTGCACCGCGGTGACGCCCGGGTCGGCGGCCAGGGCGAGCGCGAGGGCGTGCTCCCGCCCACCGGAGCCGAGCACGAGGACGTCGAGGGCAGGGTGCTGCGAGGAGTCATCCACCACGCACGCGAGCCTAGTGCCCTCCCGCCGCCGGACGGGTCCGCGAGATCTGGGCAGCCCCGACCCGGTCGGTCGCGGTGGAAACGGTCGGGTCCGCTCGCTGGACGGCCCGTTCGGTACGGTTCCCCGGTGCCCTCGGCCGACCCCGCGTTCCCGTCGCTGCACATCCGACCCCGGCGAGGCTGGCTGAACGACCCCAACGGGGCGTGTCGGATCGACGGCCGCTACCACGTGTTCTTCCAGCACAACCCGAACGCGCCGGTGCACGAGGCGGTGCACTGGGGACACGTCAGCTCGACCGACCTGCTCGACTGGCGTCCGGAGCCGGTCGCCCTGCACCCCCGACCCGGGCAGGTCGACGCCGGCGGCTGCTGGTCCGGGTGCGTGGTGGACGACCACGGGACCCCCACGGCGGTCTACACCGCCGTGCGGACGGTGGCCTGGGACGCCGGCGCGGTGCTGGCCCGCAGCGACCGGAGCCTGCGGACCTGGCGGCAGGACGACCACCGGCAGGCAGCGACCCCGGACGCCGGCGTGGCCGAGGTCCGGGACCCGTTCGTGTTCACCCGCCAGGGCCGGCGCTACGCGGTCCAGGGTGCGGGAGGGCCGCAGGGCCCGCCCCAGCTCCTGCTCTGGGGCTGCGACGACCTGACCGACTGGCGCTTCCTCGGCCCGCTGCTGACCACCGACGACCCGGTCGCGGCCGAGGTCGCCCCGGCCCAGATCTGGGAGTGCCCCAACCTGTTCCCGTCCGGGGAGGGCTGGGTGCTGGTACTCTCCCTGTGGCAGCGGGACGGCCACCAGGACCGGCTGGCCGGGGTCCGCTACCTGCTCGGCGACCTGGTCCCGCGCCCCGGCGTCGGCCTCCGGTTCGTGGCCCGGTCCGGCGGGCTGGTCGACCACGGACCCACCTTCTACGCCCCGCAGGTCCTGGTGGACGGCGATCGGGTGCTGCTGTGGGGGTGGGCCTGGGAGGGCGCGGGGCGCACCGCCGAGGCCGTGATCGCGGCCGGCTGGGCCGGGGTCCTGACGTTCCCGCGGGAGCTGACCGTCGCCGCCGGACGGCTGGCGAGCCGGCCGGCCCGCGAGCTGGTCGGGCTGCGGCAGGAGTCGCTCGACACCACGGCCGGCATCACCGGACCGGCCTTCGAGGTCGAGGCCGAGGGCCCGGTCCGGCTGCGCCTGGTCGGCGACGCCGGCCGGGACGAGCTCGTGCTGGCCGCGCAGGGTCCGGTGCGGGTGCTGGTCGACGGCAGCCTGGTCGAGGCGTTCGCGCCGACCGGACCGTCCACCACCCGCGCCTACCCGGATGCCGGCACCCGCTGGCAGCTGGCGGCCGCGCCGGAGACCACCCGGGTCTGGCGCCTGGCGCGCTGAACCACGCCGCCGGTCTGGCGAGGGCCCGCCCCGGCGGGCCACAATGAGGGTGGCGCGGCGGAGCGGCGGCACGCCAGCGACCGCTATCGGTCGGGCGTGTATCTGGCGGGACGGCCGGCCCCCATCTTCTCGAGAGCGGATCGGGTCCGCCGGGGGTGAGAGCAGGGATGATGGCGCAGGTCGACGACCCGAGAACCGAGCGGTCGGACCGCTTGGCGGCCAGCCTGGACCGGGCCCGAGCCGGCGACCTCAGCGCCCTGGACCCGGTCGTCCGCGAGCTCAATCCGCTGCTCTGGCATGTCGCTCGGGCGCAGGGCCTGACCACCACCCAGGCCGCCGACGTGGTGCAGAACACCTGGCTCGAGCTGGTCGCCAAGCTGGACGGCATCCGCTCGCCCGCGGCGCTGACCGGCTGGCTGGTGACGGTGACCAAGCGGGAGGCCTGGCGAATCAGCCGCCGCCAGCGCACCGAGACCCCCGATCTGCCCGAGCGGGCCGCCGCCGACGAGCAGCTGGACGCCGGCCTGCTGCGGGCCGAACGGGACCGCGCCCTGTGGGCGTGCTTCCGCCGCCTCTCCGAACGCTGCCAACAGCTGCTCCGGGTGGTCGCGATGGTCGACCGCCCCAGCTACACCGAGCTGGCCGAGACGCTCGAGATGCCGATCGGCAGCCTGGGACCCACCCGGGGCCGGTGCCTCGCCAAGCTCCGCGCCCTGCTGGTCGCGCACCCCCAGTGGAGCTCGTCGTGAACGCGAACGTCCCGCCCCCGGGGGCCGACGTCGGGCGGAGGGCCGTGACCTCGACGACCTCGACGCCGCCATCCTCGCCCAGCTGCGAGACGTCCACCAGCGGCTGGACCCCCCGCCGGCCGCCCTCGACGAGCTGGTCCTGTTCTCCCTGGGTGCGCTGGACCCCGACAGCGAGCTGGCCCGGTTGGTGGACGACGAGCTCGCCGTCACCGCCCGGACCAGCGCCCGCACCCGGTCGGTGACCCTGGAGGCCGACTCGGTGACCATCCTGCTGACCATCGTTGACTCCGGCGTGGACGCGGTCCGGGTCGACGGCTGGCTGGCCCCGCCGGGCCGCTCCGACGTCACCGTCCGTCGCCCGGGCGGTCGGTCCAGCTCCACGACGTCCGACGCCGACGGCCGGTTCGTGCTGACCGGGATGCCCCGCGGGGACGCCCAGCTCGTGGTGTCGACGGGCGGGGTGAGCGTGGTGACTCCGGTGATCCACTGGTGAGCTCGGCGGCCGCGGTACGCGGTCGCGGCCCCGCCGGGGCGGCTGGAGCGCGCCGCAGCGCTGGACGCCGAGGGCCGGGCCCAGGTCAACAGCCTGGAGTTCGCCGCGGCCGCCCGGACGTTCCGCGCGGCGCTGTCCCTGCTCGGCGCACCCGAGGGCGACGGTCCGCAGGAGGGGGCGGTCCGCGGTGCGGTCCTGGTCGGCCTGGCCTACGCCGAGTCCGAGCGCGGTCAGCTGCAGCGCGGGCTCGACCTGCTCGAGTCGGCTCAGGCCCTGCTGCCCGCCGACCAGCAGGCCCGCGTGCACGGGCAGCGCGCGGTCCTGCTCCGGCGCAGCGGCCGGGAGGATCTCGCGCTGCGCGAGTACGCGGAGGCCTTCCGCGCCAGTCACCACCCCGACCAGCCCGAGCTCCGGGCCCGCCTGCTGCTGAACCGGGCGGCGCTGCACCTCGCCGAGGTCCGGCTGCCGGAGGCGCGCGCGGATCTGGACGCCTGCCGAGCGCTGACCACCAACGACCTGATCGCGGTCAAGGCCGAGCACAACCTCGGCCAGCTCGACCATCTCGCCGGTCGGCTCCCGGAAGCCCTGCGCCGCTACGCCGAGGCGGAGACCTACTACCTCCGGCACACCCCGGGGATGGTCGCTCAGCTGCGACTCGATCGGGCCCGCGTGCTGCTGGACGCCGGGCTGTACGCCGAGGCGGACGCCGAGCTGGCGCGCTGCCTGCCCCTGTTCCGCGCCCAGGGTGCCGAGCAGGACCGGGCCGAGGCGGTGTTCGGAAGGGCCGTGGCCGGGCTGCTGGCCGGTGATCCGCGGGCCGGGCGCCGGTTCGCGCGGGCCGCGGCCCGGTTGTTCCGCCGACGCGACAACCCCCGCTGGACGGCCCGCTCGGAGCTGTTGGAGGTCCGGGCCGAGCTGGACCTCGGCGGTGCCGGCCCGGCGGGCCTGCCCGAGCGGGCCGCGGAGCTGGCCGGGCGGCTGCGCGCGCTGGGCCTGGCCGAGGACGGGCGGGTGGCCGACCTGCTGGCGGGTCGCGCCGAGCTCCGGGTCGGTGACGTCGACGGCGCCGAGGCCCGGCTGCGGCCGGCCGTCGCCCGGCCCGGTGACCGGATGGACACCCGGCTGCTGTCGCACCTGGCCGCGGCGGAGCTGGCCATGGCGCGCGGGCGACCCCGGGCCGCGAGCCGGCGCCTGGTCGCGGGGCTCGCGGACCTGACCGTGGCTCGCGGGCTACTGGGCACCCTGGATCTGCAGATCGGGACCAGCGCCCTCGGCCGTCAGCTGGCCGCCTCCGGGCTGTCGGCGGCCGTCGACCGCGGCCATCCGGCGGACATCTTCCGGTGGGGTGAGCTGACCCGGGCGCAGGCCCTGCTGGCCCACCGGCCGGTACCCAGGCCGTCACCGGAGGTGGCCGCGCAGGTGTCGGACCTGCGGGCCGTGGAGCTGGCCTTCCGTCAGGCCGAGTTCGCGGGCGGACCCTCGCCGGCACTGCGCGCCCGGCGGGCGGAGCTGCGCCGGGCGGTGTCGGAGCAGGCCCGGTTCACGGCTGGCACGGGTACCGCGGAGGACCCGGTGGGAATGACCGGGCTCCGGGAGCGTCTCGGGTCGGCGGCGGCGGTCGTCTACCTGCAGCACCGCAGGGAGCTGCTGGCGCTGGTCGTCACGTCCCGCCGGGCGCGGGTGCTGGCGCTCGGGCCGGTGGCCGCCGCCGAGGCGGCACTGCTGCGGCTCCGGGCCGATCTGGACGCGATGGCCGGACGGCAGATGCCGCCCCGGCTGCGCGCCGCCGTGCTCGGCTCGGCGCGCGGGGAGGCCACCCGGGTAGGTGCGCTGCTGCTGGACCCGCTGCTGCCCCTGGTGGGTGACCGCGAGCTGGTCGTCATCCCGACCGGATCGCTGGTGACCACCCCGTGGGGCGTCGTGCCGGCGGCGCGGGGGCGGCCGGTCTCGGTGGCCCCCTCGGCCTCGGTCTGGGTCCGGGCCCGCGCCGAGCGGCCCGCCCTGGACAGGCGGCGGCAGGTGCTGCTGGTCGCCGGTCCGGGGATCGCCCGAGGTCAGGCCGAGACGCTCGTGCTGGCCGAAGCGCTGACTGCGGCCGGGATCGCCGCGGCGGTCCTGCAGGGCGCCGAGGCGACCCCGGACGCCGCCGTGCGTCGGCTGCGGTCCGCCGACGTGGCCCACTTCGCCGCGCACGGCGACCATCAGAGCGACAACGTGCTGTTCTCCGGCCTCGCGCTCGCCGGCGGTCCGCTGCTGGGCTACGACCTGCAGCAGCGGTTGGAGCGAACCCCGCCGATGGTGGTGCTGTCGGCCTGCGACCTGGGTCTGCACGACGTGCGGGCCGGCGGCGAGTCGGTCGGGATGGCCAGCGCGCTGCTGGCCACCGGGTCCCGCACCGTGGTGGCCAGCGTGTCCCGGGTCGGCGACGAAGCGGCGATGGCGGTGATGACGTCGTTGTACGCGGCGCTGCTGTCCGGCCGGCCCCCGGCGACCGCCCTGGCCACCGCCTTGGTCGAGGACGCCTGGTCGGGGTTCGTCTGCTTCGGAGCCGGCTGACCGCGAGGGCGACGCCGGCGGCGCACCCAGGGGTCAGATCAGGTCGTGAACGACGATCGACTGGTCGCGCGCCGGCCCGACCCCGATCCCGGAGATGCGGACGTGGCAGAGCTCTGCCAGGCGCTGGACGTAGGCCTGGGTCGCCTTCGGCAGGTCGTCGAAGTCCCGGCAGTCGGAGATGTCCTCCTCCCAGCCGTCGAGCAGCTCGTACACCGGCACCGCGTGGTGGAAGTCGCTCTGCGAGATGGGCAGCGTCTCGTGCCGCGTCCCGTTCACGTCGTAGGCCACGCAGACCGGGATCTGCTCCCAACCGGTCAGCACGTCGAGCTTGGTCAAGAAGATGTCGGTGAACGCGTTGGCGGCCGCGGCCGCCTCGACCACGAGGGCGTCGAACCAGCCGCAGCGCCGTTTCCGGCCGGTCGTGGTGCCGAACTCGGCTCCGATCTCGCGCAGCTTCTCGCCGTCGCCGTCGAGTAGCTCGGTGGGCATCGGACCTTCGCCGACGCGGGTCGTGTAGGCCTTCGCGATCCCCACCACCCGGTCGATCCGCATCGGTCCCACCCCCGCACCGACGCAGGCCCCGGCGGCGATCGGGTTGGACGACGTGACGTAGGGGTAGGTTCCGTGGTCCACGTCGAGGTGGTGGGCCTGCGCGCCCTCGAAGAGCACCACCTTCTCGGCGTCGAGGGCGGAGTTGATGACCCGGCTGACGTCGGCGACGTGCGGGCGGATCCGGTCGGCGTGGGACAGCAGGTGCTCGGTGACCTGGACCGGGTCCAGCGCGCGCCGGTTGTACACCTTGACCAGCAGGTGGTTCTTCTGGTCCAGCGAGGCCTCGACCTTCTGCCGCAGGATGGAGGCGTCGAAGAGGTCCTGGATGCGGATCCCGATCCGGTTCACCTTGTCGGAGTACGCCGGACCCACCCCGCGGCCGGTGGTGCCGATCTTGGCTTTGCCGAGGAAGCGCTCGGTGACCTTGTCGATGGTCTGGTGGTATGAGGCGATGATGTGGGCGTTCGCCGACACCAGCAGGCCGGAGGCGTCGATCCCGCGGGCGGCCAGGCCGTCGATCTCGCTGAACAGCACATCGAGGTCGACCACCACGCCGTTGCCGATCACCGGGACGCAGTTCGGGTTGAGGATCCCGGACGGCAGCAGGTGGAGGGCGTATCGCTCACCCTTGACCACCACGGTGTGCCCGGCGTTGTTGCCCCCCGAGTAGCGGACGCAGAAGTCGACCCGGTCACCGAGCTGGTCGGTCGCCTTGCCCTTGCCTTCGTCGCCCCACTGGGCCCCCACCACCACAATGCCCGGCATGTGATCGCCGCCCCGTCCAGACCGTCATGGTCGTATCGAGAGTGAAGTCCCCGCGGCGAACACCGGCCGGGACTCGTGCCGCCTCACCCTACCCAATGCGGGCGGCGCCGTCCCCCGCCGCGGCAGCGGGGCCCGCCAGCTCCCGGTAGGCGGTCTCCGAGGAGTCCCGGAGCAGCTGGCCGCACCGCTCGTACTCGACCCGGTCGTCGATCTGCCCCGCGGCCCGGGTCAGCGCCCAGAGCGCCCGGAGGAAGCCGCGGTTGGGTTCGTGCTCCCAGGGGACCGGGCCGGTGCCCTTCCAGCCCGCCCGGCGCAGCGCGTCCAGCCCGCGGTGGTATCCCGTCCGCGCGTACGCGTACGCCGCCACGTCGCCCTCCGGGGTACCCATCCGCAGCGAGCCCTCGGCGAGCAGCGCCCAACACAGGCTGGACGCCGGATGCGCCGCGACGACGGCGATGAACCCGTCCCGGTCGGCGCCGGCCAGCGCGGCGACCGCTGGGTCCTCGGGGAGCAGGGTCGGGGCGGGGCCGGCCGTCGAGGCGGCCAGCAGGTTCTGGTGGGTCGTCGGTTCGCTCACCGGTCCACCGTAATCCTCACCCTCACAACCAGCCGCGGCGACGGAAGATCCACCACAGCCCGGCGCCCGAGACCAGCATCAGGGCGAAGTAGAGCCAGAACCCGGCCACCGACCCGACCAGCGGGAACCCGACGTTCATCCCGACGAAGCTGGTGACCAGGGTGGGCACGGCGATGATCGCCGCCCAGCCGGTCAACTTCTTCATGATCAGGTTGAGCTGCACGTCGGCCAGCGCCAGGCTGGTCTCGAACACCGAGGCCAGGGCCTCCCTCAGGCTGCCCGCGGCGTCGGCGACCCGCTCGTGCTTCTCGCGCAGCACGCTCCACAAGCGGGCGGCGGGCAGCCCGCGGTCACCCGCTTCGTCGACCAGGTCGGCGAACACCACCCGCATCGGCTCGGTGACCCGGCGCAGCTGGGTCAGCAGGGTGCGCAGCCGGAACGCCCGGAGCTGCTCGCTGCGGGTCAGCGGGCGCTCCTGGAACAACACGTCCGACAGCTCGTCGCTGGCGTCCTCCAGCCAGTCGACGACCTGGACGTAGGAGTCGACCACCGCGTGCAGGATGACCTGCGGCGCGGCCTCCAGGTCGCCGCGACTCAGCCGGTCGGCCTTGGTGGTCAGAAGCCGGGCCGGGTCCAGGCCACCGGTGAGGTCCGCCAGGCAGACCAACGCCCGGTCGGTGACGAGCAGGGAGATCGGGTGCACCCGCAGCTGCACCGTGGCGGCGTCCAGCGACACCGCGTTGGTGACCACCAGCCGGGTCGCGCCGAGCTCCTCGAACTTGGCGCGGTGGTCGGTGGCGGTCATGTCGGCCACCGCCAGGTGATCCAGGTCGAGCGCCGTGGCCAGCCGCTGCAGCTCGTCGTGGGCGTAGTCGGTGTTCCGGTCCAGCACCCACCACGCGTTGGCGCCGGCGTGCAGGTCGAGGACGTCGGCCAGGTCCTCGCCGATCACGTCTTCGGCCAGGACCTTGTCCCCGGACCAGACCCGGCTCAACGGCACCGGGCCGGCGGTCGATGTGCTCACCCGCCCAGTGTGCCCCCGCCGCGTCCGCCGCCGGGCTCGGCACGGCCCCAATCCTCGCCAGGGTGTGGCCGATCTGCGTCCGTAGGGTCCGTGAGCGAGCAGGCGAGCATGGTGTCGGTCGGGCTCGCGGTGTGACGAAGGACATTCCCTCCAGGTTGGCGCCCCGGCGTGAGCCACTGGTAGTGTCTGGTACGTACCAGTGACAACGTTGTCGTACCGGCGGCCCGAGGCTGCACCCGACACCTGAAGAGGACCCACATCACCATGAAGGACGTCATCGCTTTCACCCTCCTGGCCGCGCTCGTCGCCGTGCCCACGGTGGCCGCCGTCCGCGCCTACGGCGAGCGGATCTGGCCGCTCACCCGGAAGCTGGCGCGCGCCGCCGCCTTCGACCCCCGGCACCAGGGGATGCACTACACCATCCGCTGAGCCACTCAGCCGGGGCGGAACCAGCCCGAGGCGCTGGGCGGGCCACGCCGGCGGCCACGATCTCGTCCCGCACCCGCCGCTGGAAGGCCCGTGCCGCCGGACCGCCGGGCACCCGCCCTCGGCCACGGGTCGACCCTGCGAGCGTGGACAGGGCGCGGGCCACCACATCGGCCCCCGGGTCCGCGGCCAGCACCCGGCGCCCGGCCGCCTCCTTGGCCAGCCACACCCCGTCACGATGCCGGACCAGAGCCCGGCAGGCGCCGAGCACCGCATCCGCCGGTCCCGGGGCGAACTGGTTCCCGTCGGGGGTGGGTCGGGCCAGCCACCAGTCGAGGGCGTCGACCAGGTCGGCCCCGAGCAGGTCCTCGACCGCCCCGGCCAGGTAGCCGAGGACCTCGGCGTCGCCGGGCCCCGGCGGCCCGGGCCGGTCCCGAATGGTCAGGCGTTCAGCGAGGTGCCCGTACTGCGCAGGTCCTCGCAGGCCGTGACGACCCGATGGGCCATGCCCGCCTCGGCCAGCTTGCCCCAGGCCCGCGGGTCGTAGGCCTTCTTGTTGCCCACCTCCCCGTCGACCTTCAGCACCCCGTCGTAGTTGGTGAAGAAGTGCCCGGCGGCCGGCCGGCTGAACGCGTACTGGGTGTCGGTGTCGATGTTCATCTTGATCACGCCGTAGTCGACCGCGGCCCGGATCTCCTCCAGCGTCGAGCCCGAGCCGCCGTGGAACACCAGGTCGAACGGGTTCTCCTTGCCGATCTTGGCCCCGACCTGCTGCTGGATGTCCTTCAGCACCTCGGGCCGCAGCTTGACCGAGCCGGGCTTGTAGACCCCGTGCACGTTGCCGAAGGTCAAGGCGGTGATGTAGCGCCCCTTCTCGCCGGCGCCGAGGACCTCGATGGTCCGCAGCCCGTCCTCCACCGTGGTGTACAGCTTGTCGTTGATCTCGTGGCTGACTCCGTCCTCCTCACCGCCGACCACACCGACCTCGATCTCCAAGATGATGTTGGCCGCGCTGGTCAGGGCCAGCAGCTCGTCGGCGATGGACAGATTCTCCTCGACCGGTACGGCCGAGCCGTCCCACATGTGCGACTGGAACAGCGGCAGCCCGCCGTTCTTCACCCGCTCGGTGGAGATGGCGATCAGCGGCCGGACGAACGCGTCCAGCTTGTCCTTGGGGCAGTGGTCGGTGTGCAGCGCCACGTTGACCGGGTAGTTCTTGGCCACCTCGTGCGCGTAGGCGGCCAGGGCGACGGCGCCGGTCACCATGTTCTTGATGGTCGGCCCGGAGGCGTACTCGCCGCCGCCGGTGGAGACCTGGACGATGCCGTCCGAGCCCGCCTCCGCGAAGCCCTGCAGGGCGGCGTTGAGGGTCTGCGACGAGCTCACGTTGATGGCCGGGTAGGCGAAGGACCCGGCCTTCGCCTTGTCGAGCATCTCGGCGTAGACCTCGGGGGTGGCGACGGGCATGAGGGACTCTTTTCTGCTCGAAGGACCTGTGTGCGGCAGGCCGGACGGGCGACAGTCTGTCAAACCTCGGCCCGGACCGGGCACCCCCCTCGCCTGGTGGACCAGCCGCCGGGGGCCCCACCGCTCAGCTGTCCAGCGCCCCCAGATCGACCCCCACGCGCCCGGCCGAGTAGGCCCGCGCCGTGGTGTCCAGGGTGGCCGGGAAGGTCGGGATCTGGTCCAGGGGCACCTGCCCCGGCGGTCCGCCGGTCCACTCCAGCCGTAGCGCCGGACCCCGCCCCAGCCCGCCGGCCACCGTGGTCAGGGCGGTCACCTCCGACCATCGGGCGGACACCCCCGCGACCGTCACCCCGACCCGGTCGATCCGCACCGCGATCCCCTGACCCATCCGGTCCAGGTCGGTGCGCGCCTGCCGGTAGGCCAGGTAGGCGACGAGCAGCCAGCCCGACGAGATGGCGAGGGCGACGCCGTAGAAGACCCACAGGGCCGGCCCGAACGCCGCGCGCTGCCACAGGTAGATCACCACGGCCAGCGCCGCGGTGATCACCAGGCTGACGATCCGCCCTCGGACGGCGCGCCGGCGCTTGGTCACCGTGGCGATCGGTCCTGCGTCGTCGTAGGGAACCGCCAGCTCGGCGATGGGTCCACTGCTCACGAGACGATTCTGCCTGGTCGGGCCGCAGCGACCGGCCCTGCCGGCACCTGCTGGGGGAGGGCTCAGCTCTCCCGGGCTCCACGGGGGGTGATGGCCATGTGGATCCGGTAGCGGTCGGCGCGGTACCAGGAGGTCGACAGCTCGATCACCCGGTCACCGGCGCAGGTCACCCGCTCCTGGACGAGCAGCGGAGCCCGCTTGGCGATGCCGAGGATGCGGGCCTGGTGGGCGTCCGCGGACTCGGCCCGGACGGTCTGCTCGCCGCTGGTCACCACCACGCCGTACTCGGCGGCGAACACGTCGTACAGCGCCCCCAGCTCCCGCTGCAGCAGACCGGGGAACAGCGCCGAGGGGTAGTGCCCCACCTCGTACGCCATCGGGGTGCCGTCCGCCGTCCGCAGCCGCTCGACCCGGATCACCGGCCGGCCGGGTCGGATCCGCAGGGCGTAGGAGACGTCGTCGTCGGCCGACTCCTCGCCGGCCGACAGCACGACCGTGGCGGGCACCAGCCCGCGGTCCCGCATCTCCCGGGAGAACGACGTGAGGTGCAGCCGGGAGTCCACCTGAGGACCGGTGACGTAGGTGCCCTTGCCGTGCACCCGCTCCAGCACGCCACCGTCGACCAGATCGGCGATGGCCTGTCGGACCGTCACCCGGCTCACCCCGAGACGCACCACGAGGGCCCGCTCGGAGGGGATGGCGTCGCCCGGACTCAGCTCGTCGTCGATCAGCTGCTCGAGGATCGTCCGGACCTGGGCGCGCTTGGTGGTCGCCGAGCCGGTCGGGCGGTCGCGGTAGCCGCCGTAGGTGGCCCCGCTGAAGTCGCGCACCACTGGGGTCTCCTCATCTGCGCCGACGTGCGGATCTGATAGTAAGACCAGCACAAACCAGTGTGACAGACCAGTGGGAGACCAGTGGCAGCGGAAGACCGGCGGCGGCGACCACCGGCCTGATCGAAGGAGCGAGCGTGTCCGTGCACCCGCCGGCAGCCGACGCCGGGACCCAGATGTCCCGGGAGATCGCCGAGCAGCCGCTCGCCCTGGAGCGCACCCTGACCGCGCTGCTGCCGCTGCAGTCACAGATCCGCGACCTGGCCCGGAACCGGCGGCGGCTGCTGCTGGTCGCCCGCGGCTCCAGCGACAACGCCGCGATCTACGCCCGCTACCTGGCCGAGGTGCATGCGGGCCTCCCGGCCGCCCTCGCCGCCCCGTCCGTCGCCACCCTGTACGACGCCCAGCTCGACCTGACCGACGTGCTCACGGTGGCGGTCAGCCAGTCCGGGTCTACGCAGGAGATCGTGGACACCCTGGAGTGGGCCCGCCGCTGCGGCTCGGCCACCATCGGCATCAGCAACGTGGCCGGCTCGCCCCTGGCCGAGACGGCCGACATCGGCCTGCTCACCCGGGCGGGGCCCGAACGCGCCGTGCCGGCGACCAAGAGCTACACCACCCAGGTGGCGGCGCTGGCGGTCGTGGTGGACGCCCTGGCGCCCCGGCGCGGCACCCTGGACGCCGAGTTCGCCGCGGTCGCCGACCAGGCCCGGCGGCTGCTGGCTGACCCCGGCGACCTGGACGCCATGGTGGCAGCGCTGGCCCGCACGGACGAGGTGCTGACCAGCGGTCGCGGGCTGGCCTTCGGGACCACGCTGGAGGTGGCCCTCAAGCTGGAGGAGACCTGCCTGCGGCCCGTCCGCGGACTGTCCTACGCCGACCTCAAGCACGGGCCGATCGCCATCGTGGACCACGACCTGGTGACCCTGCTGGTCGCCGGGCCGAGCGGCCCGACCCTGCCGGGCCTGATCGAGCTGGCCGCGACGGTGCGCGGCAAGGGCAGCCCGGTGCTGGGGATCGGCGGCGACGCCGCGTTCCGCGCCGCCTGCGACGTCGCCCTCCCCGGGCCGGGGCTGTCGGAGAAGCTGGCGCCCCTGGTGCTGACCCTGCCGGCCCAGGTGATGGTCGAGCGACTGGCCCGGCACCTCGGCTTGGACCCCGACGCCCCCCGCGGCCTGAGGAAGGTCACCCAGACCGACTGAGGCCCCGAGGCGCCGGACCTCAAGCCCAGCGCCGCGCCCAGTGGTACATAGCGATGGCGGCGGCCGCGCCGGCGTTCAACGACCGGGTCGAGCCGTACTGGCTGATGGCCACCAGCGACGAGCAGGCCTCGGCGAGCTCCTCGGTCAGGCCGGGACCCTCCGAGCCGAACACCAGGCAGACCCGCTCCGGCAGCTCGCTCTGCTCCAACGGGCGGGCTCCGGGCAGGTTGTCCACTCCGACGACGGTGTAGCCCCGCCCGCCGAGGTCGGCGACGAAGTCGGACACGTCCGGGTGGTGGTGGACGTGCAGGTAGCGGTCGGTCACCATCGCCCCACGCCGGTTCCAGCGGCGGCGGCCCAGGATGTGCACCCCGGCCACGTTGAACGCGTTGGCCGTCCGGACCATCGACCCGATGTTGAAGTCGTGCTCCCAGTTCTGGATGGCGACCCGCAGCGGGTGCCGCCGGGTGTCCAGGTCGGCGACGATGGCCTCGACCCGCCAGTAGCGGTACCGGTCGGCCACGTTGCGCCGGTCCCCGGTCGCGAGCAGCTCCGGATCCAGCCGCGGGTCCTCCGGCCAGGGCCGCGAGCGGGGGCCGACCCCGGGCGAGGCGGCCGTCGCGAGCGCATCGTCACTTAGGTGATCCACAGACCGCGAGGGTACCGTTGTCCCCCGTGACGCCCCTCCTGGACGCCGTGCTGATGACACCGCTGCTGCTGCCGTCCTGGCTGGACCCCGACGTCATCATCAGCAGCCTCGGCCCCTGGGCGCTGTGGGGGGTGGCCTTCATCGTCTTCGCCGAGTGCGGTCTGTTCGCCATCCTGCCGGGCGACTCGCTGCTGTTCACCGTCGGCCTGTTCACCGCGCTGACCATCATCCCCCACCACCTGGCGTTCGTCTGCGCGGTGCTCACCGTGGCCGCGGTGCTCGGCAACGTGACCGGCTACTGGCTGGGTCGGCTGATCGGACCGCCGCTGTTCAGGCCGCGACGGGGGCTGATGGGTCGGATCTTCAAGCAGGAGTACGTCGACCGGACCCATGTCTTCTTCGAGCGGTACGGCAACCGGGCCCTGATCCTGGCGCGCTTCGTCCCCATCGTGCGGACCTTCGTGACCCTGGTGGCCGGTGTCGGCCGGATGGACTTCCGCAAGTTCATCACCTACACCGCGATCGGCGGCGTGCTGTGGGCCTGTGGGGTGACCATCCTCGGCTTCTACCTCGGCCGGGTGCAGGTCATCCACGACAACATCGAAGCGGTGCTCATCCTCATCGTGTTCGTGTCGGTGATCCCGATGCTGGTGGAGTTCCTGCTGGCCCGGCGACGCCAGCGGATGGCCGTAACACCCCGGTAGGGCACGGAGACCGCGGCGCGGCCGTGGCCCGCGCGACGGAGGTGACTTCCGCGTTCCGGACGACGGTCGGGCTGCCGGGCCGGCTGGCCACCCGCCGGCAGCAACCACCCGCCCGACGACCCGTGCGGGATCGCCGCGGCGACCCCCGGACGGGCTGCTGCTCGGCGCCGGTGGCGCGGTGACCGGGGTCCACCCCGCCACCGACTCCCCTGAGGCCACCGCGAGCCTGCTGCACCTGCTGGAGGACATCCGCCAGCGGGAATGCCTACGGCTTGGGGGATCCGCCGCCGGTGATCTCCATCAGGGCGACCAGATCCTCCCCCGAGGGCTGCCACGATCCGGCGGCCACGTTCAGCCGGACCTGCTCGACCGAGGTGGCGCCGGCGATCACCGAGCCCACCGTCGGCATCGCCGCCAGGCCACCGATCGCCACCTGGAGCAGGCTGAGGTCGTGCTCGCGGGCGAAGGCCTCGACCGCCTCGACGGTGTCGAAGTCGGCGGTGGCCAGGACGTCGGCGTTGGCGCTCAGCCGGGTCCCGGTCGGCGCCGGCTCGCCGCGGCGGTACTTGCCGGTCAGCAGGCCGCGGGCCAGCGGGAAGTACGGCAGCAGGCTCTGGCCGGTGTGCTCCAGCGCGGGCACGAGCTCGGCCTCGGCGCTGCGGTCCAGCCAGGAGTACTCGTTCTGGGCCGACACGAAGGCCTCGTACCCGCAGGTGCGCGCCGTCCAGTCGGCGTCGACCACCTGCCAGCCGGTCAGGTTGGAGGAGCCGAGGTAACGGACCTTGCCCTCGGCCACCAGCTCCGACAGGGCGGCCAGCGTCTCCTCGATCGGGGTGTGCGGGTCCGGCGTGTGGAGCTGGTAGAGGTCGATCCAGTCGGTGCCGAGCCGGCGGAGGCTGGCCTCCACGGCCCGCCGGACATACCGCCGGGATCCCCGGACGCCCCAGTCGGGTCCGTTGGCCCCGCCCATGTCGGCGCCGAACTTGGTGGCGACCACCACGTCACCGCGCCGCCGGCCGAGGGCGGCGCCGAGCAGCGTCTCCGAACCGCCCCGGTTGCCGTACACGTCGGCGGTGTCGAACAGGGTGATCCCGGCCTCGATGGCAGCCGCGACGACCTCCGGCACCTCCTCGTCAGCCATCCGGGCGCCGAAGTTGTTGCAGCCCAGACCGACGACCGACACGGTGAGCCCCGACGGGCCGAGCTGCTGGTACTGCATACTCGACCGGGTCAGGACTGCGAGCTGTTCGGCGGCTGGTAGCCCCCGCCCTGCTGCGGCGGCCAGGCCGGGGGCTGCCCCTGCGGCGGCTGGTAGTAGCCACCCGGGCCGGGCGGCGGCTGCTGGCCCTGGCCCCCCTGCGGGCCGTAGGCCGGCGGGTCGGCGTACTGCGGGTTGGGCAGCGCGTCGCCGGAGGCGCCCGGCTGCTGGTACGGCACCGGCTGCTGCTGGCCCGGGAGCTGCTGCTGCGGCGGGTCACCGCGGTAGGCGATCTCCCCGAAGCTGACGTCGGGGGCCTGTCGGACGGCGGGCTCGTTGACCTCGAAGTAGGTCGCCTTCTCGAACTTGAACGCGTTGGCGATGATGTTGGTCGGCACCGACTCGACTTTGGTGTTGTAGACGCGCACATTGGCGTTGTAGAACCGCCGGCCGGCTGCGATCCGGTCCTCGGTCTCGGTCAGCTGCCGCTGCAGCTCCAAGAAGTTGGTGTTGCTCTTCAGGTCCGGGTACGCCTCGACGCTCACGATCAGGTTGCGGACCGCCCCGGACAGGGCGCTCTCCACGTCCGACCGCTGCTGACTGGGCAAGCCCCCCTCCTGCTGGGAGAGCTGCTGGGCCTGGCTGCGCAGCCGGGTGATGTCCTCCAGGGTGTTGCGCTCGTGTGCGGCGTAGGCCCGCACCGTCTCCACCAGGTTGGGGATCAGCTCGTACCGTCGGTTGAGCTCGACGTCGACCTGCCGCCAGGACTCCTGGATCTGGTTGCGGGACTTGACGAAGCCGTTGTAGCCGCTCACCGCGACCAGCGCGATGATGCCGACGATCACCAGCAGGATGATGATGATGGTGATGGCTGTGCCCATCCGGGATGCTCCTCCGCTCGGGTCGGTCGGGTACCGCCGACGTCCAGGCTCAGCCTAGAGGGCAAAGGCTCACCGGGTGCGGTGGCGGTCAGCCGAGCCCGAGGTCGGCGGCCGAGATCGCGAACCGGTACGAGAGGCCGGCCGCCTCGATCCGCTGCCGCGCCCCGGTGTCGCGGTCCACGATCACCGCCACCCCGACCACCTCCGCGCCCGCTGCCCGCAGCGCCTCCACAGCCGTCAGCGCCGAGCCGCCGGTGGTGCTGGTGTCCTCCACGGCCAGCACCCGACGCCCCTCCACCGGGGAACCCTCGATCCGCCGCTGCAGCCCGTGGGCCTTCTCGGCCTTGCGGACCACGAAGGCGTCCAGCCGCTCCCCCGCCGCGGCCGCGGCGTGCAGCATCGCGGTGGCCACCGGATCCGCGCCGAGCGTCAGGCCACCGACCGCGGCGAAGTCCCAGTCCGCGACCAGATCGCGCATCACCCGACCCACGATCGGCGCCGCTGCGCCGTCCAGGGTGACGCGGCGCAGGTCGACGTAGTAGTCGGCAGTCCGACCCGACGACAGCCGCACCTCGCCGTGCACCACGGCCAGCTCCCTGACCAGCCGGATCAGCTGCGCGACGTCGTCGACCACCGGTGCCTCGGCCATGACCAGCAGCCTAGTGGGCGGGCCCGCGGAGCCCCTCAGCCCTTGTTCTCGGTGCTCTCCAGGTGCCCGAACCCGACCGAGCGGTCCGGGGAGGACACCAGGTCCTGACCGGTGGTCAGGGTGATCAGCCGCCGGGTCGGCGTGGCCCCGGGGTCACCGGGCACCGGGTCCAGCACCCAGCGGTCGGTGTCCTGCACGGTCAGCGACCGCGGCGGCGCGTCCAGCAGGTAGGTGTGGACGGCGTCCCGGGTCTCGACCACGATCCGGTCGCCCCGCTCGAGGGTGAGCAGCTTCGCGAACGGCTGCCCGTGGGTGACCCGATGGCCGGCCAGGGCGAAGTTGCCGACCTGCCCCGGGTCCGCGGTGCCCGGATAGTGCCCGACCCCGCGGTCCAGCACGTCGAGGTCGGTGCCGGCCAGGATCGGCACCTCGTAGTCGGGGCCCAGGGCCGGGATCCTCAGCAGCCCGATCGCCTCCCCCGGGGTGGCCCGGCTACCCTCGCCCGGCGCCGACCCGGTGGTCCCCGACGCGCCCTGCTGCCGCCAGGCGGTCCGCAGCGCGGTCCGCTCCTGCTGGAACGCCCGATCGGCGATCAGGTTGGTCCCGACGTACAGGAACCCGACCCAGGCCAGCAGACCCAGCCCGCCGGCCACCAGCACGGCGGCGACCAGGCCCAGCGCCGACGGACGGCGCCGGCGCCTCGGCCGCCCGCCGGGGGCCGGGTCGAGCGGGTCGAGCGCGGACGTGGTCACGCCGTCATTGTGCCCGGGCGCCTCGGCCGACCGTCCGCTCTCAGGTGCCGACCTAGACTCCGCGGCGTGAGCGCTCCGCCCGGCTGGTATCCCGATCCCGGCGGACAGCCCGGCCGCCTCCGCTACTGGGACGGCCGTGGGTGGTCGAGCGACGCCCCGATCCGCCCGCCCGCCCCACCCCAGCCACCGGCCCGGTGGCGCTGGGTCATCGGCGCCCTCGCCGTGCTGGTGGCGCTGATCGTGGTCGGTGTCCTGGTCGTGCGGCAGGTCTCCGGCGGCGCCCTCGACCCGCGGGATCCGATCGGCGACCCGCCCGCCGACGCCTGCCCGGTGCACGAGGAGGACAGCACGGCCCCGCCCCGCCCGGCGGACGGCCGGGTGCACGGCGGCGCGCTGTCCTACCCGCAGCTCGGGGCGCCCTGGACCGCCCCGCGGACCGATCACCGGGTCCCCTTCGGCCGCGACGTCCGGGAGCAGTACGTCGAGATCGAGCGCGGCCCGTTCCTCGACTTCGACAGCTGGGGCGCGAACGTGCTGGTCGGCGAGCTCGCCGCCGGGGACGGCTTCTTCGCGCCGAAGGACGGTGCGGCCATCGTCGTCCGCTGCGTGACCGGGACGTTCTACGGCGACACCGAGGTGACCCGCGACGACCGCCGCAGCCAGGCCATCACCGTCGACGGCCGGCCGGGCTGGGTCATGGAGACCAACCTGGGGTTCGAGGTGCCGAACCTGGTGGCCGAGCACGAGCTGCTGATCGTGGTGATCGTCGACGTCGGGGACGGCACCGCGGGCCTGTTCCTGGCCTCCGTCCCGGAGAACGGCCCCCAGTACGTCGCGCCGGCCCGGCGGGCCCTGGCCGAGCTGCAGGTCGACCCCTGAGGGACCGACCCCCGCGGGGCCGGGGGCGGAGGGACTCAGGCGTACGGGTCGGGCGTCATCGTGTACTTGGTGGACAGGTACTCCCCGATGCCCTCGAAGCCGCCCTCGCGGCCGGTGCCGGACTGCTTCACCCCGCCGAACGGGGCCGCCGCGTTGCTGATCACGCCGACGTTGAGGCCCAGCATCCCGGTCTCCATCGACTCCACCAGCCGCTGCGCCCGGGCCAGGTCCCGGGTGTACGCGTAGCCGACCAGGCCGTACTCGGTGTCGTTGGCCCGGGCCACGGCCTCGGCCTCGTCCTCGAACGTGGTCACGCTGAGCACGGGTCCGAAGATCTCCTGGCGGAGGATCCGGCTGCCCGCCGGCACCCCGGTCACCACCGTCGGCTGCAGGAAGGTGCCCGGCCCGGCGATGGCCGACCCGCCCGTGGTGATGGTCGCGCCCCGGCCGGTGGCATCGGCCAGCAGGTCGGTCGAGGTGCGGACCGCGGCCGCGTTGATCAGCGGTCCGATCTGCACCCCGTCCTCGGTGCCGCGGCCGACCACCAGGCCGGAGACCCGTTCGGTGACCCGGGAGACGAACTCCTCCGCCACCTCGGCCTGCACCAGGAAGCGGTTGGCCGCGGTGCAGGCCTGGCCGATGTTGCGGAACTTGGCGGCCATCGCCCCGGTCACCGCGGCGTCGAGGTCGGCGTCGTCGAAGACCAGGAACGGCGCGTTGCCGCCCAGCTCCATCGACGTGCGCAGCACGTTGTCCGCCGACTGGGCGATCAGGGTCCGCCCGACCGCGGTGGAGCCGGTGAAGCTGAGCTTGCGCAGCCGGGGGTCGGCGATGACCGGCTCGGACACCTCCGCCGAGCGGGTGGTGGTGACCACGTTGACCACCCCGGCGGGCAGGCCGGCCGCCTCCAGCAGACCGACCACGTACAGGGTGGTCAGCGGCGTCAGGGCCGCCGGCTTGACCACCACCGTGCAGCCGGCGGCCAGCGCCGGGGCGATCTTGCGGGTGGCCATGGCCAGCGGGAAGTTCCAGGGCGTGATCAGGTAGCACGGCCCGACCGGGTGACGGGAGACCAGCATCCGGCCCGTGGCCTCGGGGTTGGTCCCGTACCGGCCGTGGATCCGGACTGCCTCCTCACCGAACCAGCGCAGGAACTCCCCGCCGTAGGTCACCTCGGCGGCCGACTCAGCCAGGGGCTTGCCCATCTCCAGGGTCATCAGCAGTGCAATCTCGTCCTGGTGCTGCTGGACCAGCTCGAAGGTCCGCCGCAGCAGCTCGGCCCGATCCCGCGGCGCGGTCCGGGCCCACGCCGGACCGGCCGCGACCGCGGCGTCCAGGGCCGCCCGGGCGTCGGCGACACCCCCGTCGGCGACGGTCTTGATCACCGCACCGGTGGCTGGGTCGGTGACGTCGAAGGTCCGGCCCGACTCGGCCGCGCGCCACACCCCGCCGACGTAAAGTCCGTCGCCGACGCTGTCCAGGACCTGCTGCTCCGCTGCTGCTGTCACGCCCACCGACCCTAGCCCCGCCGCTGGGTGGGCCCCGGCCGCGCCGGCGGTTAGGGTTCCGGGCATGGCGTCAGCGTGGAAGGCCGAGCGGGTGGGGTCGACGACGGCCACGGTCTTCGCGGAGATGTCGGCGCTGGCGCTCAGCACCGGGTCGGTGAACCTCGGCCAGGGGTTCCCCGACTACGACGGGCCGGCGTTCATGCTGGCCGAGGCGCAGCGGGCCATCGGCGCCGGGCTGAACCAGTACCCGCCCGGTCGCGGCATCCCCGGTCTCCGCCAGGCGATCTGCGCCCACGCGTCCCGCCACTACGGGCTGGGCTACGACCCGGACACCGAGGTGTTGGTGACCACCGGGGCCACCGAGGCGCTGGCCGCCGCCATCCTGGCCTTCGTCGACCCGGGTGAGGAGGTGATCGCCCTGGAGCCCTTCTACGACTCCTACGCCGCCTCCATCGAGCTGGCCGGCGGCCGGCGGGTGGGGGTCGGCCTGTTCGGACCGGACTTCGCCCTCGACCTGGCCGAGCTGGAGGCCGCCTTCAGCCCGCGCACCAAGGTGCTGCTGATCAACTCCCCGCACAACCCGACCGGGACGGTGCTGTCCGACCGCGAGCTGGCCCGGATCGCCGAGCTGGCGGTGCGGCACGACGTGCTGGTGATCTGCGACGAGGTGTACGAGCACCTGGTCTTCGACGACAGCCGGCACGTGCCGCTGGCCACCTTCCCGGGCATGCGGGAGCGGACGGTACGGATCTCCTCCTCGGGCAAGACCTTCTCGGCGACCGGCTGGAAGATCGGCTGGGCGCTGGGGCCGGCCGAGCTCATCACCGAGGTGACGGCGGTCAAGCAGTTCCTGACCTTCGTCTCCGGGGCGCCGTTCCAGCCGGCGGTGGCGCGGGCGCTCGACGAGGGCGACGCCTGGGTGGCCCAGGCGCGCGCGGAGCTGCAGGACAAGCGGGACCGGCTGGCGGCCGGGCTGCGCGCCGTCGGCCTGGACCCGGTGCTCCCCCAGGGCACCTACTTCATGACCACCGACGTCCGCCCGCTCGGCTACCCCGACGGGGTCGCGTTCTGCCGGAACCTGCCGCTGTCGCTGCGGGGTGGTGGCCATCCCCCACCAGGTCTTCTACGACCGGGTCGAGGCCGGCCGGCCCTACGTCCGCTGGGCGTTCTGCAAGTCGGACGCGGTGCTCGACGAGGCGGTGCGCCGGCTGGCGAAGCTGGCTTCCTGAGCGGGTCGGCTACCCGACGGGGCGGCCGCGCGCCCGGTACCAGGCGGTCGCCCCCGGGGTCCACAGCACCAGGCAGGCGACGATCACGTACAGCGCGGCGGGCAGCCACCAGATCAGGTCGTGCCGCAGCCACCAGGCCGACCAGCCGAGCGCGACCAGGCCGACCAGCGTCAGCCCCCAGCGCGCCCAGGGTCGCGGGGCGAGCACCACGAAGCCGAGGAAGAACGACACCAGCGGGATCAGGTACAGCGGCCAGGCCAGGCCGTCGACCATCCGGTAGTGGAAGCGGTTGAGGATGTGGAACAGGCTGCCCTCCACGTCGGCCTCGGTGGTCTCCAGGCTCGCCGCCCCGGCCGTGGCCACGACCCAGGCGAAGCTCAGCGCGCAGATCCACTGCAGGGAGGCGGTCACCGCCATGGTCGCCGCCAGTGTCACCACGGCGGGGCGCGGCATCGGCCGCGGGATCGCCGGCGCCGGGTGCTGGGCGGTGTACGGGGCGGGGTAGGAGGCGGGGTAAGGGGTGGGCGCCGGCGGCGACCCGTACGGGCTGGGCGCCGGGGGGTAGCCCGGTGGTCGGAACTGCGGCGCGCCGTGCGGTCCCGGCGGAGCCGGCGGGACGTACGGCTGCGACATGGCCCCAGCCTAGGCGGGTCGCGCTCAGCCGAAGTGGGTCCGACCCTGCGGCGGGGGCGGTGAGGCCTGCGCATCGGCCTCGGTGAACGGGCGGTGGGCCCCGATCAGCTGCTGGAGCCGCGCGCCGTGCACGACCCGGTACGGGTACGGCGCACTGCCGGCCCGCTGGGCCAGCGCCAGCACCGGCAGCGGCGACCAGGACCCGACCACGAGGACGTTGCCGAACCGGCGCCCCTTGAGGGTCGAGGGTTCCGCGCTCAGCACGGCGTGCGGAAAGGTGGCCACCACGCCGGCCAGCACCCGCCGCCCGTACGCCGACGGCCCCCGGTCGGTGAGGTTCAGCACCAGGGTGCCGGCCGGACCCACCACCCGGGCGACCTCACCCAGGTACCCGGCAGTGGTCAGCTCGGCCGGCACCTGGGCCCCGAGGAACGCGTCCAGCACGACCAGGTCGGCGTACCCGTCGCGCAGCTCCGCGATCCCCGAGCGGCCGTCCGCAGCCCGGACCTTGACGCCGCTCTGCCGGGGCAGCGGCAGGTGCTGCCGGACGAACGCGGTCAGCTCGGCATCCGGCTCCAGTACGACCTGCGCCGAGCGAGGCCGGCTGGCCGCCACGTAGCGGGGCAGGGTCAGGCCGGCCCCGCCGACGTGCACGACCCGCATCCGCTCCCCCGGTGGTGCCAGCAGGTCGACCAGGCCGGCGATGTGCTGCACGTAGTCGAAGTCCAGCCGCCGTGGGTCGTCGAGGTCGACGTAGGACTGGTCGGTGCCGTCGACCCGGAGCGTGTAGGCGCGCGAGTAGGCGGCGTCCGGCACCAGCACCACCCCGGGCCGGAGCACCAGCTCGTCGAGGGCCATCTGCCTCCCCTGCTGTCGGCGCGGGTTCCCCGCCGGGTCCGATCCTGTCAGGCCGATGAGGTTGCGCTCCAAGCCCGGTCTGAGGTGGCATGGAGGGCGGACCGGTGGGGGCCGTCCCCGCGTCCAGGAGGAGGACCGCATGACCAGGCTCAATCCGTACATCAGCTTCCGCGGCGAGGCCAAGGAGGCGATGGAGTTCTACCAGTCCGTGTTCGGCGGGGAGCTGGCCCAGAGCACCTTCGGCGAGTTCCCGATGCCGGGCATCGGCGAGGACGAGGCGACCAAGATCATGCACAGCCAGCTCGAGACCCCCGGCGGGATGGTCCTGATGGCCGCCGACACCCCCAGCAGCATGGAGCTGAGCCCGGGGAACAACATCACCGTCTCCCTGTTCGGCGACGACGAGGCCGAGCTGCGGGGGTACTGGGACGGGCTGGCGGAGGGCGGCACGGTGGCCATGCCGCTGGAGGCGGCTCCCTGGGGGGACACGTTCGGCCAGTTGGTGGACCGGTACGGGATCGCCTGGATGGTCAACATCTCGGGGCAGGGCGGCGCCGAGGCGGAGGGGACACCGGTCTCCAGCTGAGCCGCGGGCCGCCCGCGTCGGCCCTCCGGCGGATGCCGACGCGGGTCGGGCCGGCTCAGACGGCGACGGGCTCGGACTGGGTGATGACCAGTCCGTCGCTGTTGTCGTCAACGTCGAAGGTGACGTGTTCGCCGTCGGCGATCTCTCCGGACAGCACCTTGCGGGCCAGCTGGTCCTCGATGCTGGTCTGGATCAGCCGGCGCAGCGGGCGCGCGCCGTAAACCGGGTCGAACCCGGTGAACGCGAGCCAGTCCTTGGCCGACGGGGTCACCTCGACGACGATCCGCCGGTCGGCCAGCCGCGCGTTCAGCCGCCGCAGGTTGATCTCGACGATCCGGGCCAGCTCCTCGGTGCCGAGGGCGTCGAACAGCACCACCTCGTCCAGCCGGTTGAGGAACTCCGGCTTGAACGCGCCCCGGACCACACCCATCACGGCGTTCCGCTTGAGCTCCGGGGTGAGCGTCTGGTCGGCGAGGTACTGCGACCCGAGGTTGGAGGTCAGGATCAGCAGCACGTTCCGGAAGTCGACGGTCCGGCCCTGGCCGTCGGTGAGCCGCCCGTCGTCCAGCACCTGCAGCAGGATGTCGAACACCTCGCTGTGCGCCTTCTCCACCTCGTCCAGCAACACGACGGCGTACGGCCGGCGGCGGACCGCCTCGGTGAGCTGGCCGCCCTCCTCGTAGCCGATGTAACCGGGCGGCGCCCCGACCAGCCGGGCCACCGAGTGCTTCTCGGAGTACTCGCTCATGTCGATCCGGACCATGGCCTGCTCGTCGTCGAACAGGAAGTCCGCCAGCGACTTGGCCAGCTCGGTCTTGCCGACGCCGGTCGGGCCGAGGAACAGGAACGAGCCGGTCGGCCGGTTCGGGTCGGAGATGCCGGCCCGGGACCGGCGGACGGCGTCGGAGACCGCCTTCACGGCCGGCTGCTGACCGATCAGCCGCTCCCCGATCCGGGCCTCCATGGCCAGCAGCTTCTCGCTCTCACCCTGCAGCAGCCGACCCACCGGGATGCCGGTCCAGTTGGCCACGACCTCGGCGACGTCGGCGGCAGTGACCTGCTCGGAGACCATCGGTGTGGTGTTCTGCTCGACCTGGTCGGCCCGCTCCATCTGCTGCTGCAGCGCGGGGATCTCGCCGTACAGGATCTCGCTGGCCCTGGCCAGCTCACCCTCCCGCTGCAGCCGGTCGGCTTCGGTGCGCCGCTCGTCGATCAGCTTCTTCAGCTCACCGACCTCGTTCAGGCCGGACTTCTCGGCCTCCCAGCGGGCCTCCAGGCTGCGCAGCTCCTCCTCCGCGTCCGCCAGCTCGCCCTGCAGCCGGGACAGCCGCTCGACCGACCCGGTGTCGGACTCCTTCTCCAGCGCGAACTGCTGCATCCGCATCCGGTCCACCGTTCGGCGCAGCTGGTCGATCTCCTCGGGGGAGGAGTCGATCTCCATCCGCAGCCGCGAGGCCGACTCGTCGATCAGGTCGATGGCCTTGTCCGGCAGCTGGCGGGAGGTGATGTAGCGGTTGGACAGGCTGGCCGCCGCGACCAGCGCCCCGTCGGTGATGGCCACCTTGTGGTGCGCCTCGTACCGCTCCCGCAGGCCGCGCAGGATGGCGATGGTGTCCTCCACGCTGGGTTCGCCGACGAACACCTGCTGGAACCGGCGCTCCAGGGCCGGGTCCTTCTCGATCCGCTCGCGGTACTCGTCCAGGGTGGTCGCCCCGATCATCCGCAGCTCGCCCCGGGCCAGCATCGGCTTCAGCATGTTGCCGGCGTCCATCGAGGAGTCACCGCTGGCTCCGGCGCCGACGACGGTGTGCAGCTCGTCGATGAAGGTGATGACCTGGCCCTCCGCGTCGCGGATCTCGGTCAGCACCGCCTTCAGCCGTTCCTCGAACTCGCCGCGGTACTTGGCCCCGGCCACCATGGCGCTCAGGTCGAGGGAGACCAGCCGACGGCCCTTCAGGGAGTCGGGGACGTCGCCGGCGACCAGCCGCTGAGCCAGGCCCTCCACGACGGCGGTCTTGCCCACGCCGGGTTCGCCGATCAACACCGGGTTGTTCTTGGTGCGCCGGGCCAGCACCTGCACGACGCGGCGGATCTCGGTGTCCCGGCCGATCACCGGGTCGAGCTTGCCGGCCCGGGCCAGCTCGGTCAGGTCCACGCCGTACTGGTCCAGCGCCGAGGTGGTGCCCTCGGACTCCTGGCTGGTCACTCGCTTGCTGCCGCGGGCGTCGTTGAACGCCTGGGTGAGGTTGTCGGCGGTGATCTTGAGCTGGCCGAGGATGCGGCGGGCGTCGGAGGCCACCGAGGCCAGCGCGATCAGGAGGTGCTCGGTCGCGACGTACTGGTCGCCGAGCTTCTCCGCCCGGGTCTCCGCCTCAGCCAGCACGCGGGCGAAGGCGCCCGACAGCTGCGGCTGGCTGACCGAGCTGCCACTCGCGGACGGGAGCTTCCTGATCGCCCCCTCGGCTGCGGCGTCGACCACGGCCGGGTCGGCACCGACGGCACTGACCAGCGGCGCCGCCGTGTTGCCCGGCACCATCAGCAGCGCGTGCAGCAGGTGCACCGGCTCGGCGGTGGGGTTGCCGGCCGTCAGCGCGTTGCGCAGAGCGGCCGAGACCGCGTCCCGGCTCTTGGTGGTGAGCTTGTTGGTGTCCATCCAGGGTCCTTCGTTGGTCCGGAAGATGCATTGAGTCTACCCGACTCAACTTTAGCCGTACGCCGGGTATTCCGCCTTGAGCGGTCCTCACTCAACCCTGGGTGCCCTCGGTTGGGCCGGACGAGCGGACGGATGGGCCGGCCCGACGAGGCTCCCGGACAGCGACGATCCTCGAGCGGTCTCAGGACAGCGGTGCGTGCGGACCCACCTCGGCCCACTCAAGATCGGCCCAGCCGTCGACCTGGGTGTGCGTGCCGACGTAGGTGCTGGCCAGGTCCGGGTCCGCAACCACCAGCCAGTCGCCGGCGGGGCTCCAGGTGAAGTTGGCCAGCACGCGGTCCGCGGGGTCGCCCCCCTGACCCTCGGCCCCCCGGATCAGCCGGAGCAGCTCGCTCACCGTGGCCGACCAGACCGTGTACCCGTCACCGGTGTCGACCACCGTCTCGACCAGCGTGGCCCCGGTGAGCTCGCGGCCGGCGATCTCCTCGTCGTAGCCGACCCACTCGGCGAACAGCAGGGCCCCGGACCTGGTCGAGTCGGAAGCGGGGTCCGGGACCAGTGCGGTCAGTACGGGGGCCAGCACCTCCGGCACCGGCCCGACCTGCGGCTCGACACCCCAGCTCGGCTCCGGCCGCGGATGGTGCAGCCGATGCCCCGACACCTCGTGCCAGCTGCTGTGCGCGGGCTCGAACCTCCGGCCGGTCCGGGCGGCGATCTCGGCCCACGGGACGGGTTGCCAGCCCGAGCCCCGCGCGCGGTACGCCGGGTGCAGGACGCGGTAGCGATGAGCCCAGCCGGTGCCGAGGAGGCCGTCCACTCGTCCGCTGGGACGCTGGCGCTGGCGAATGGCCGCGAGGTCCACCGTCACCCTTCCCCGCACGTCATCGGAACAGACTGAAGAAGATCACCATGTCGATGATCCAGTGAATCACGATCGGAACCAGCAGCGATCGCGTGCCGACCGCGATCCAGCCGACGCTGAGTCCGAACACGGCGGAGGCCAGGGCACCCGACCATCCCGACGGGAAGCCACTCGTCCAGTGCGCGAAGCCGAACGACAGCGCTTGGACGGCGAGCACGACCGCGACCGGGAGCCGGGCGGCGACCAGCGCCCCCAGCACAGCCCCGCGCCAGATCGCCTCCTCCAACACGGCGTTCCCGAGCGGGATCAGGACGAGCAGCGCCATCGGGAGCACGGTGAAGGTGAAGGTTCCGCGGCGATCGAAGTAGACCAGCAGGAACCCGCTGGCCACCGTCACGATCGCGGTCGACGCCGCCACCGACCGCAGCGTCAGGTCCGGTCGCCAGCTCTGCCCGAGGCGACTCAGGATGCCGGCGCCCCGGTTCCGCCAGACCCACGCCAGCATCACGCCCCCGAGCCCGAGAGCCGGACCGACCTGCCACGCCCAACCAAGCAGCAGGCTCGCCACCCCGCCGAGGCAGGCCGCTCCGACCAGGTACGCCGCTGGGTCGTGCCGACGCCGCAGCACGAGGATCACCACCGCCGAACCCGCCGCCAGGACAGTCAACAGGGGAACCGGTGTCAGGCTCAGCGGGACCAGGGCCGCCAGCGCGAGGGCCTCGACCGGCGCGGCCGCGGCCGGCGCCCGCCGGGCGGCTACCGCTGGCAGGGGTTGACGGTCTTGCCCGACCACTTTTCCTGCGTCTCGCTCTGGCCCTTGTAGGTGCCGACGACGTAGAAGTGCGTCCGGAAGGTTCCCTTCGCGCACTGCGTCGCCGCCTGCCGGGTGAAGGACTTTCCCGGGGTCGACACGAAGGTGAAGGGCGTCCGCTTGTACGAGTACCACTTACCCGATGAGTTGAGCCGCTGCAGCTCGACGTACCCGCGCAACCCGACCGCGGCGGTGCACTTGCCGTTGGCCTTTCCGACGATGTCGGTCGGTCTGCCGTTCGACTGGTGGACGTTCTGGGCCTTGAACGCCGTGCCGTCACACTCCACGACCGTGCCGCCGACCGCACATCCGGACAGCAGGCCGCCGAAGCCCAGCACGAGCGCCGCCACCACGGCACCTGCAAACCGTCTCATCGCCGATCCTCCTCGAAATCTTTCAGGAGGGAGAACTACAGCACGGCGGGGGTCCGCTCGCAGGCGTTCCGACCAGATCCGGACTGAAAGGCCCGATGACGCGGGGCAGCTGGCTCAGGCGAGGTCAGCGGTCCAGACGCTGCCACAGGGTCCGGGGGCCGATGATGGCGGCACCCAGACGCTTGACCTCGGCGGACAGCGCGCGATCGGCGGTCACCACCTCGCAGGCCAGTCCTGCGGCCAGGGCGTCAGCCGTGAGCTGGACGATGGTGCTGTCGCCGTCGGCTTCGGCGTGCACGGTCTGCACCGATCTGTCGATGCCCGCCGGGACACCCGCACGAGCCCGGCCCTCCAGGACCAGGACGACCCGGTCGACCTCCAGCGCGGCCTCGTGCAGGGCTGCGGACAGCCGGGCCGCGGCTCCGGCCCGGTCCCGCCACCAGCCGTCGGGGCGCGAGCCGACCACGTTGGCGCCGTCGACGACCAGCACGTGCCGGGTCACCGGGAGGTGATCGCCAGCGGAGCGGACCAGCCGCGGTGACCCCCCAGGCGGACGCCGCCGGTCGGGTCGGCGGTGAACACCCGCGATCCCGGTGGCGCGGCCCGCACGGCGGCGAGCAGCTCCGCCAGCTCGCTCACGTGAGCCTTGAGGGCGTCGATCTCGTCCTGCATGGTCAGGATCCGGCGGATCCCTTCCAGGTTGATGCCCTCGTCCTGGCTGAGGCGCTGGATGAGGCGCAGCCGGGCGATGTCGCGAGCGGAGTAGCGCCGACCCCGCTTGGCCGTCCGCCGGGGAGAGACCAGGCCCATCCGGTCGTAGGTACGCAGCGTCTGCGGATGCATGCCGGCCAGGTGGGCGGCGACGGAGATCACGAAGACGGGCGCGTCGGAGTCGAACCGCTGGGGCAGTGACGCACTCATCGCCGACTCCTTACGATCCGGCCGCGAACAGCTTGGCCCGCGGGTTCACCGACCCGACGGCCTCGGCGTAGGAGTCGAGGGCGGCCCGAGCCTGCTCGCTGAGGTGGTCGGGGACGACGACCTCGACCGAGACCAGCAGATCACCTTTGCTGCCATCGCGTCGGGCGACACCCTTGCCCCGCACCCGGAAGGTGCGGCCGTTGGGGGTGCCGGCCGGGATCTTGAGCCGCACCGGCGGCCCACCCAGGGTGGGCACCTCGATGTCGGAGCCGAGCGCGGCCTCGTTGAAGGTGACCGGTGCGGTCAGGGTCAGGTGGTCGCCCTTGCGGCCGAAGACCTGGTGCGGCCGGACGTGCACGATCACGTACAGGTCACCGGCGGCGCCGCCGTTCTCCCCGGCGCCCCCCTTGCCCTTGAGCCGGATCCGCGCCCCGTCCGTGACGCCGGCGGGGATCCGGACCTGCATGGTCCTGGTCGACTTGCCGCGACCGGAGCCGTGGCAGATCGGGCACGGGTCGTCCACGACCATGCCCCGTCCCCGGCACTCCCGGCACGGCTCGGTGACTGCGAAGACACCACCGGAGGTGGAGGTCTGCATGCCGCTGCCTTCACAGACCGGGCAGACGTGCGGCACGGTGCCGGCCTTGGCGCCGGTGCCGTGGCAGGTGGCGCAGGCCGCGTCGGAGACCATCTGCATGCCCACCGTCACGCCCTCGATGGCGTCGGTGAAGTCGACGGTCACCTCGCCCTCCACGTCGCTGCCCCGGCGGGGGCCCCGAGCGGTGGAGTACCGGGTGGTCCGACTGGCGCCGGTGTTGAACAGTCCGCCGAAGAGGTCCCCCAGCCCACCGTCGTTGCCGCCGGCGTTGCGGAACAGGTCGTCGACCGACGGGCCCGCCCCGGGGGTACGGCCGGCTCCGGGGAAGCGGAAACCGCCACCGCCGAACAGGCGCCGGGCCTCGTCGTACTCCTTGCGCTTGGACTCGCTCGACAGCACGTCGTTCGCCTCGGAGACCTCCTTGAACCGCTTCTCGGCCTCCGGGTTGCCCGGGTTGGCATCGGGGTGGTTCTCCCGAGCCAGCTTGCGGTACGCCTTCTTGATCTCTTCGGGCTTGGCGTCCTTGGAGACTCCCAGGACCTTGTAGAAGTCCTTCTCGATCCAGTCTTTGGTGCTCACTGACGCCTCCCCTCGATGATCATGCCCTGGACAACCTGGTGTGGCGCACGCCGTGAGCCGGTTGACGGGCGGTCAGCCACCTCGACCGGCCCGGCGTACGCGACGTGCTCACTGCTCGGCAGAGCCCGCGGGCGGCTCATCGGCCGCCTCCTGGTCCACGGCGACCGGAACCCCGATCTCCGGCTCGGCCGGCGCGTTCGGATCCGGCTCGGCCACCGCGACCCGGGCCGGCCGCAGCACGCGGTCGCCCACCCGGTAGCCCGGCTGCAGGATCTCCACGCAGGTGGGGCCGTCGATGCCCTCGGCGTGCGAGTGCAGCAGCGCCTCGTGGATGTGCGGGTCGAAGGGGTCGCCCTTCTCGCCGTACGCCACCAGGCCGTGCCGGCCGGTCACCCGCTCCAGCTCCTCGCCGACGGACTTGAACGCGCCCGTCAGGTCACCGTGCTCGCGCGCCGAGCGGACGTCGTCGAGGGCCGGCAGGAACTCCTTGAGCAGGCTCTCGACCGTGCCCCGTCGAACGACGTCACGGTCCCGGTCGACCCGCCGCTTGTAGTTGACGTACTCCGCCTGCAGCCGCTGCAGGTCGGCCGTCCGCTCCGCGAGCTGAGCCTTCAGCTCGATGGCCACGGCCGCCGATGGGTCGGCTGGGATGGTGTCCGCCTCCTCCGCGGTGGTGGGGGCCGGGGCCCCCGGTGCGGGGGCCGCAGCGGACTGCGGCTCCCGCACCTGGTAGGTCTCCGGGTCGATCCGGCGGTTGTCCCGGATCACGGGCCCAGTCTGCTCCGACTCGCGATCTGCACTCACTTGGTCCCGCTCTGCGCCTGGTCGTCGTCGACGATCTCGGCGTCGACCACGTCGTCGTCACTCTGGCTGCTGCCATTGGTCTCCGCGTGGTCACTCGGCGTGCCGGCGTCCGCGGGAGCCTCGGCCTGCTGCTGAGCCTGAGCCTGGGCGTACATCGCCTGGCCCAGCGCGGCACTGGTGGTGTTCACCTTGTCCAGCGCGGTCTTGACCGCGTCGTTGTCGGTGCCCTCCAGGGCCGTCTTCAGCTCGGCCAGCGCCTCGGTGACCGGGGTCTTGACGCTCTCCTCGATCTTGTCGGCGTTCTCGCTGAGCAGCTTCTCGGTCCGGAAGACCAGGTTGTCGGCCTCGTTGCGGAGGTCGACGCCCTCGCGCCGCTTCCGGTCCTCCTCGGCGTGCGCCTCGGCCTCCTTGACCATGGTGTTGATCTCGTCCTTGCCGAGCGCCGAGCCGCCGGTCACCGTCATGGACTGCTCCTTGGAGGTGGCCAGGTCCTTGGCGTGGACGTGCACGATGCCGTTGGCGTCGATGTCGAACGCGACCTCGATCTGCGGCACCCCGCGCGGCGCCGGCGGCAGGCCGGTCAGCTCGAAGTTGCCCAGGGACTTGTTGTCCTTCGCGAAGTCCCGCTCGCCCTGGTAGACCTGGATCATCACCGACGGCTGGTTGTCGTCGGCGGTGGTGAACACCTCGGACCGCTTGGTCGGGATGGTGGTGTTCCGCTCGATGATCTTGGTCATCACGCCGCCCTTGGTCTCGATGCCGAGGCTCAGCGGGGTGACGTCGAGCAGCAGGACGTCCTTGACCTCGCCCTTCAGCACGCCGGCCTGCAGGCTGGCGCCGAGGGCGACGACCTCGTCCGGGTTCACGCCCTTGTTCGGCTCCTTGCCGCCGGTCAGCTCGCGCACCAGGTCGACGACGGCCGGCATCCGGGTGGAGCCACCGACGAGGATCACGTGGTCGATCGCGCCGACACTGATCTTGGCGTCCTCGATCACCGCGTTGAACGGGGTGCGGCAGCGGTCCAGCAGGTCGGAGGTGAGCTGCTGGAACTGCGAGCGGGTGAGCTTCTCCTCCAGGTGCAGCGGGCCCGACTCACCGAGGGTGATGTAGGGCAGGTTGATCGAGGTCTCGCTCGCGGAGCTGAGCTCGATCTTCGCCTTCTCTGCGGCCTCCTGCAGCCGCTGGCGGGCGATCTTGTCCTGGCTCAGGTCGGTGCCGTTCTTGTTCTTGAACTGCTTGACCAGCCAGTCGACGACCCGGGAGTCCCAGTCGTCGCCGCCGAGGCGGTTGTCGCCCTTGGTCGCCTTCACCTCGAAGACGCCGTCGCCGATCTCCAGCAGCGACACGTCGAAGGTGCCACCACCGAGGTCGAAGACCAGGATGGTCTGGTCCTTCTCGCCCTTGTCCAGGCCGTAGGCCAGGGCCGCCGCAGTCGGCTCGTTGATGATCCGGTCCACGGTCAGGCCGGCGATCTCACCGGCCTCCTTGGTGGCCTGCCGCTCGGCGTCGGAGAAGTACGCCGGGACGGTGATCACCGCGTGGGTGACCTGCTCACCCAGGTAGGCCTCCGCGTCGCGCTTGAGCTTCTGCAGCACGAACGCGCTGATCTGCTGGGGGCGGTACTTCTTGTCGTCGAGGGTGACCGACCAGTCCGTGCCCATGTGGCGCTTCACCGAGCGGATGGTGCGATCCACGTTGGTGACGGCCTGCCGCTTGGCGACCTCGCCGACGAGCACCTCCCCACCCTTGGCGAACGCCACGACGGACGGGGTGGTCCGGGCGCCCTCGGCGTTGGGAATGACGGTGGGCTCTCCACCCTCGAGCACGGCGACGACCGAGTTGGTCGTCCCGAGGTCGATGCCGACTGCACGAGCCATGTCTGTGTTCCTCCGTGTGTGGTGGAAGTGGTTTCCTTGAGTCTGTGCCACTCAACTTACATCTTGAGCGCACTAGGCTCAACTATGCAGGCGGAGGCCCTATTCCGACCAACCCTGGTATGAGCCTGAGAGACTCAACCCCCGCGACTCAGGGTCAGCCCTGGCGGGCGGCCAGCCGGTGCACGATGTCCCGGGTGGCCGGGTAGAGGGCTTCGTAGTCGGCGAACAGCCCGTCGTACAGCTCCCGGTTCGCCGGGTCGGGCTCGATCGTCCGCGCCACCTCGGCCCAGTCCGTGCCGGGCGGGACGTGCCCCGTGCCGACCGCAGCCAGCAGGGCGTCGCCCAGGCTGGCGCCGATGGTCTGCTCCGGGATGAGCTGGGCCCGCCCGGTCACGTCGCTGACGATGCTGGTCCACAGGCCGCCCTGGGTGCCGCCGCCGACGGCCAGGATCCGCGCGGCCGGACCGGCCGTGGCGTCGTAGAGGGCGAGGATCTGGCGGATGCCGAAGGCGATCCCCTCGTACACGGCCCGGAACACGTGCCCCCGGTGGTGCCGCAGGGTCAGACCGGCGATCACGCCGCGGGCGTCCGGGTCGAAGATCGGTGTCCGCTCGCCGGCGAAGTAGGGCAGCATCAGCAGCCCGTCGCTGCCGGCCGGGACGCCGGCCGCCTCCTCGGCCAGCTGGCTGAACGGCACGCCGCCGCAGAGACGCTGCACCCAGGCCGTCAGCGAGCCCGACGTCGCCATCCCGGCCGCCAGCGTGTGCGACCCCGGCTCGATGCCGGAGGTCGTCCACAGCCCGCGGTGCTTGGCGACCCGGTCGAGGACCTGGACGAAGAACATCGTCGATCCGTACATCAGCATCAGGTCGCCCGGCCGGCGCACGCCGGCGCTGAAGGCCTCGGCCCAGGCGTCCACCGTGCCGGCACAGACCGGGGTGCCGGGCGGCAGCCCGCACGCCTCCGCCGCCGCCGCGGACACCTGCCCGACCACCTCCCCCGGCCAGGCCAGCCGGGGCAGCGGGATCGACCCGAGCAGGTCGGCCGCCCAGTCCTGCGCCCAGTCCTGGGCGTCGATGTCGTACAGCGGGTCGTACTGGCTCGCCGTGTGGTGGTCCAGCACGTACTCACCGGTGAGCCGGGCCACGACGAAGGAATGGGCGCTGTAGACCCGTTCGGTCCGACTCCAGGTCTCCGGCTCGTGGCGGCGGAGCCAGGCCAGCTTGGGGCCCGACCGACTGGGTCGACAGGTCGTTGCCGCAGCGCTGCAGGATCGCCGCGGCGCCGAGCCGCTCGGTCAGCTCCGCGATCTCCCGGCCGGCTCGCATGTCGATGCCGTACAGGATGGCGGGCCGCAGCGGGCGCGCGTCCGCGTCACAGGCCAGCAGGCACGGACCCAGGCCCGAGACGCAGACCCCCACGATGGTGCCGTCGGCGGCCCGGGCGGCCAGCTCCCGCGACAGGCTGGTCACCTCCGACCACCAGTCCCGCTCCGCGTCCATCTCGACCCACCCGGGCCGGGGCAGGCTCACCTCGTGGGCGCGGGTCGCCGTCGCCACGATGCGGCCGTCGAGATCGGCCAGCACGGCCTTGCTGCTGCCGGTGCCGATGTCGATGCCGAGGACGTAGCCCGCCACCGCCGTCAACCCCTTCCTGCTCCCGCGCTCGCGGGCTGTTCGGCACCGGCCAGAAGACGCTGTTCGGGTCGTAGTACTCGTCGATGTTGTCGCAGCCGATGCCGACGGCCTTGGTGAACGACTCCTTCGGGTAGTCGCTCGGCTTCGTCTTGCCGGTCGCGACGTCGACGGAGATCTTCAGGGCCTGCTCCGCCGCCAGTGACGGGGAGTTCAGACCGGTCGAGATGTACCGCCCGTCGCAGCCGCCCTGCTTGATCAGGGCCAGCGCTTCCTTCTGCCCGTCCGCCGACGCGGCCACGTACACGTTCTTGTACTGGTCCTTGCCGTTGACGACGTTGTAGGCACCCAGGGCCATCGAGTCGTTCAGCCCCAGGATCAGGTCGGTGTCGGGGTTGCCGGCCAGCATGTTCTCGGCCGCCACCTGTCCCTTGTCCTGCTGGTAGTCCCCCGACTGCTCGGCCTTGATCTCGTACGGCAGGCCACCCTCCTTGAGCCCGTCGAGGAACCCCTGGCGCCGGTTGGGTCCGACGAACTCGTCCGTCGCCGGCCCGGTCAGGATCACCATGCTGATGCTCTTCTTGCCCGCGTCGAGGAACCGCTTGGCCGTGATCTTGCCGGACTCGCGGCCGATGGTCAGGTTGTCGGACTGGACGCTGGTCATGCCGGTGCCCGGGACGCTGGTGTCGATGTAGGTCACCGGGATCGTCGAGGCGACCTGGGTCATCATCTCCTTCTGGCCCTTCACGCTGGTGGCGTTGACGATCAGCACGTCCGCGCCCTGGGCGATCATGGCCTGCATCTGGTTCATCTGGATGACGGGGTCCTTGTTGGCGGCCTGGAAGAGCAGCTTGAACCCCTGCTGGTCCGCGATCTCCTGGGACTGCACCTGCATGGCCGCGAAGTACGGCGCCTGCAGCTGCTGCTGGGCGAAGCCGACCACGACCTCGTTGACGTTGGCCTTGACCCCGTGGGCCGGGCCCTGGGCGGGCTCCTGGGAGGGGTAGATCTGGCCGCAGGCGCTGAGCATCATGGCGGCCGCCGCGGCCGTCACCGCCAGCGGGAGACGGCGCCGCCCCTGGTGAGCTGTGTTCACTGTTCTCTCCGTCGAGTCGGTCGAGTCGGTCGTGTCACTTGTCCGGCCGGGGTCGTGGACTTGGCCCGGCTCGCGGGTGAACTGCACGGTGGCCAAGGTGACCGCGACCAGGATCAGTGCGCCGCGGAAGGCGTCCTGCAGGAAGGTGGAGACGTTCAGCAGGGAGAGCAGGTTCGCGATCACCGCGAAGATGATGGTGCCGACGACCGCCCCGAACACCTTGCCGTAGCCGCCCGCCAACCGGGCGCCGCCGATCACGACCGCGGCGATGGCCTCCAGCTCGAGCAGGTTGCCGGCGGTCGAGGTGCCGCTGGCGAACCGGCACAGGAACATCCAGCCCCCCAGGCCGACCAGCAGGCCGGCCAGGATGTAGACCGACCACAGGGTGGCCTTGACCGGGATGCCGGAGCTGCGAGCCGCCTCGACGTTGGATCCGATGGCGTAGACCCGACGTCCCCAGACGGTGCGGTAGAGCAGGAAGGCGATCAGCGCCACCATGGCCAGCCAGATGATGGCCAGCACCGGGATGCCGAGCAGGGTGGACTGGCCGAAGCTGGCGAACGACGCGGCGGCCGTCGGGTTGATCGGGATGCCGTTGCCGTAGGCGTACACCAGGCCGCGGGCCAGGGCCAGCATGCCCAGGGTGACGATGAACGGCTCCAGCCCGCGGAAGGCCACCAGCCACCCGTTCACCGCGCCGACGACGCCGCCGATGACCACGCCCGACGACCAGGGCGAGGAACACCGAGGGTCCGCCGAACAGACCGGCGGCCACGACGGCGGCCAGGCCGAGGGCGGAGCCGACGCTGATGTCGATGCCGCCGGTGAGCACGACGATCAGCTCGGCCAGCACGACCACGCCGATGATCGACATCTGCAGCAGCAGGTTGGTCAGGTTGGTACCGACCCCAGAAGATCGACCCGCGGGTGATGGTGGCCACCAGGAGCAGGGCCACCAGGATGTAGAGCGCGTACTGGCCCTTCAGCCAGCCGACGATCGCGCTGCCGCGGGACGTGTCCTCCTCGTACTGGTGGACGGGAGGGAGGGTGGATGTCGCTGCCATCGGAGGTCCTTTTCTCGTGTGCTGGGGGGAGGTCTGGTCAGTCTTGATGGGACAGGGCGGTGCGGATGAGGTCGTCGGTCGTGGCGTGCTCCGGGTCGAACTCGTCCACGATCTCGCCGTTGCGCATCACCAGGATGCGGTGACAGAGCGACAACAGCTCCTCCGCCTCGCTGGAGACGACGAGCACGCCCTTGCCGCGCGCGGCGACGCCGTGGATGATCTCGTAGATGTTGGCCCGGGCGCCGACGTCGATGCCCTTCGTCGGCTCGTCCAGGACGACGAACTCCGGGTCGGTCTCCATCCACTTGGCGACCACCACCTTCTGCTGGTTGCCGCCGCTCAACGACCGGGTGTAGGTCTTGGTGCCGCCCTTGACCTGGTACTCCCCGATCAGCTCGCGGACGCGCTTGCGCTCCACCGCGCTCTTCACCACCCCGGCGTTGGCCATCTTGGGCAGCACGACCAGGCTCATGTTCTGGCCGTTGTCGAAGTCCTTGACGAACCCCTCCAGGCGGCGGTCCTCGGTCAGGTAGGCGATGCCCTTCGACACGCCGGAGCCGGGGTTCGGCAGGCTGATCTCCTGACCGTGCAGCCGGATCGATCCGCTGACGGCCGGCCGCTGGCCGGTGATGGTCCGGGCCACCGAGGAGCGGCCGCTGCCCACCAGCCCGTACAGGCCGACGATCTCGCCCGGGTTGACGTCGAAGGAGACGCCGCTGCGCCTTGCCGCCGTACAGGTCGCGGACCGACATCACCGGGTCCTTGCCCTCGCCGCTCTGCACCGGCGCCGGCCGGGCCAGGGCCTTGAGGGCTTCACCGATCATCAGCGTGGTGATCTCGTCCGGGTTGCTGTCGGCCGCGTTCAGCGTCTTGACCAGCTTGCCGTTGCGCAGCACCGCGATCCGGTCGCACATCGCGAACACCTCGTTGAGGCGGTGGGAGACGAAGATGATCGACGTCCCCGACTTCTTCTCCCGGTCCACCAGCTCCAGGATGTCGTTGAAGTGCTCCTCGCTGGTCGACGCGGTGGTCTCGTCCAAGATCATGATCTTGTGCGTCGTCACCGCCGCTCGGCTCAGCGACAGCATCTGCCGCTGCCCCGGCCCCAGGTCGCGGGCCAGCTGGCGGGTCGACAGCTGACCCAGGCCCACCCCCTCCAGGACCTTGCGGGTCTCCGCGCTGTTGGTGTCGACCTTCTGGGCCCAGGGCCGGATGTCCTTGCCCTCCCGCAGCTTGTAGAGCCAGACGTTCTCCCCGACCGTGAAGTCGTCGATGATCAGCGGCTCCTGGTGCATCATCAGCACCCCCGCCTGCTCGGCCTGGGCGGCGTTGCGCACCGGATGGGGGTACCCGGCGATCGTGATCTCCCCGTCGGTCGGCGTCTCGACCCCGGCCAGCAGCTTGGCGAAGGTGGACTTGCCGGCGCCGTTGGCGCCGCAGACGCCGAGCACGCTGCCGGCGTAGCCCTCGAGGTCGACACCGTCCAGCGCCTTCACCCCTGGATAGTGCTTCTTCACGCCGACCGCCGTGAAGGCCACCTCGCCGACCGGTAGCGGACTTGCCTCTGCTTCGTGTGCCGCAGTCGCCATGGTGCGACGCCTCCTGAGATCGGTGTGCTGAGATCGGTGTGCCGAGATCGGTGTGCCGAGATTGGTGTGCCGAGATCGGTGTGACTGCTGTTGCGGAGCAGTGTGCCCCAGTCCCTGTCGCTCCGGAACCCATGACGCGCGCATCGGCTGGAGCAGGCGTAGGCATTCTGGTCCCCGTCGTGGAACCGGTCGTCGGCGCCCCCCCGGTGATCGTCACGGGTCCCTGCCCGAACGGCGCTCACCCCGACGCCGGTGCTGCGGCGTGGTGCCCAGCGCCGGGGCCCCGGCCTGCGTAGCGTGTCAGCAGCGCCGTCCCCAGGAGTCCTCATGAACGCCGTCCTCGCTGCCGCCCGCAGCTTCGTCCTGCTCGTCGCCCGGATCGGGCTCGGTGGCATCCTCCTGCTGCACGGGTGGTTCCGCTGGACCGGGGGGGTGGGTCCCAACCAAGGGGTCCAGCGTCAGATCGACTACCTGAGCCAGTTCGCCGTCCCCTATCCCGAGGTCGCCGCCTGGGTGCTGATCGGCGTCGAGCTCGTCGGCGGGCTGTTCCTGGTCGTGGGCGCACTCACCCCCCTGATCGGGTTGCTGGTCGTGGTCGAGCAGGGGCTGCTGATCGCCTACACGAACTGGTACAAGGGCTGGAACCTGCTGAACCCCGACGGCACCTACAACGGCGGCTTCGAGTACATGGTGGCGCTGGGGTTGCTCGGCCTGGTCTTCCTGGTCTTCGGTGGCGGCCGGGTCTCGCTCGACGCGCTGTTCCGGCGCGACAAGACCGACGACACGACCGCGGGCAGCGCCGGCACGGCCAGTACCACCTCGACCGCGACCGGGCGGCCGGGCACCGGAACGGGCAGCACCGGGACCACCGGGCGCCCGTACGGCACGCCCCGCTCGGTCAACGGCACCGCCGCGGACACGCCCACCGTGACGCGTCCCCGCGTCCAGGTGTGACCGGCGCCGACCTGGATCCGTCTCACTCACAGGAATCTCACAGCCGAGGCTCAGCCCCGGCCTGAGTGCGCGGTGCACGCTGAGGCCATGGCCCGCACCGACCCCTCCGACACCCTGACCCGGCCCGACGGCACCCCCATCCGGGTGCTGGCCGTCGACGACGAGTCCAGCCTGACCGAGCTGCTCTCGCTGGCCATGCGCTACGAGGGGTGGCAGGTCGCCACCGCCGCCTCGGGCACCGAGGCCGTGAAGGCGGCTCGGCAGACCCGCCCGGACGCGATCGTGCTCGACATGATGCTGCCCGACTTCGACGGCCTCGAGGTGATGCGGCGGATCCGGAGCGAGGACCCGGACGTCCCGGTGATCTTCCTGACCGCCAAGGACGCCGTCGCGGACCGGATCGGCGGGCTGACGGCGGGCGGCGACGACTACGTGACCAAGCCGTTCAGCCTGGAGGAGGTCATCGCCCGGCTGCGGGCCCTGCTGCGGCGCAGCGGCGCGGCGCTGACCAAGAACGACTCGCTGCTGGTGGTGGGCGACCTGACCCTGGACGAGGACAGCCACGAGGTCACCCGGGCCGGCGACGACATCCAGCTGACGGCGACCGAGTTCGAGCTGCTCCGCTACCTGATGCGCAACCCGCGCCGCGTGCTCAGCAAGGCGCAGATCCTGGACCGCGTCTGGAACTACGACTTCGGCGGCCAGGCCAACGTGGTCGAGCTGTACATCTCCTACCTGCGGAAGAAGATCGACGCCGACCGGTCCCCCATGATCCACACCATGCGCGGCGCGGGGTACGTGCTGCGCCCGGCGAGCTAGATGCCCGAGGCCGCCACTCCGACGCCCCGCGCCCGCCGGCCCGAGCAGCTCCCGCCGTCGGTTCCATCCGCACCCGCCATGGGTCCGGGCACCCTGGCCCGCCGGCTCGTCCTGCGCGTCGCCAGCCTGGTCGCCCTGGTGGCTGTCCTGCTCAGCACCGCGACCGCCCTCGGCACCTGGCAGCTGCTCACCCATCAGGTCGACGGGCAGCTGGACACCGTGATCAGCCGGCTCCGGCGGGACGGGTCCGGACCCGGCGGCGGACCCAGCCGCGGGCTGGTCCAACCGGGCCAGCCGATCGGCACCGTCTACGCGGCGTTCACCAGCTCGGGCGCGACCGTGGAGAGCGGCAAGCTGGTGGAGCGACGCCGGACCGACATCGAAGACCAGGTGGTGGCCGACCTCAGCGCGGTGCCCATCACCGGGCGTCCGCAGACGGTGAGCCTGGCGGGCCTCGGCCGGTACCGGGTGGCGGGGTACAACGCGAAGATCCTCACCGCCGGCCAGCAGATCGACGGCACCCTGGTGGTCGGGGTTCCACTGAGCGATGTCGACGGGCTGATGGGGGCTCTGATCGGGCTGGAGATCGTGCTCTCCATCATCGCCATCGGGGTCACCGTCGCCGTGGCCCGCGCCCTCGTCCACCGCAGCCTGCGCCCGTTGAACCGGGTGGCCACCACCGCCCAGCAGGTGTCCCAGCTCAAGCTCGACCGCGGTGAGGTGGCGCTGGCGGTCCGGGTGCCACCCGAGGACACCGACCCGCGCTCGGAGGTGGGCCAGGTGGGTCTGGCCATCAACCACATGCTCAACAACGTCGAGTCTGCGCTGGCCGCCCGGCAGGCCAGCGAGATGAAGGTCCGCCAGTTCGTCGCCGACGCCTCGCACGAGCTGCGCAACCCGCTGGCCGCCATCCGCGGCTACGCCGAGCTGACCAGACGCAGCGGCGAGGCCGTGCCCCCCGACGCCGCGTACGCCATCTCCCGGGTGGAGTCCGAAGCGGGCCGGATGTCGCACCTGGTCGAGGACCTGCTGCTGCTGGCCCGGCTCGACGCCGGCCCGGCGCTGGACATCCGGCCGACCGACCTCACCGAGCTGATGATCCACGCGGTGAGCGACGCCCGGGCGGCTGGTCCGGAACATGCCTGGTCGCTCGACCTGCCCGACGAGCCGGTGACCGCCCCGGCCGACCGGCACCGGCTGTACCAGGTGGTGGCCAACCTGCTGGCCAACGCGCGCAGCCACACCCCGCCGGGCACCCAGGTCCGGGCCGGGCTGCGCCTGGACCGCGACGCAGCCGTCATCCAGGTCACCGACAACGGGCCGGGCATCCCGGCCGAGCTGCAGCCCCAGGTGTTCGAGCGGTTCACCCGGGCGGAGGTCAGCCGGGTACGGACCGCCGGGGCCGCCCCGGGCGGCAGCACCGGCCTCGGCCTGGCCATCGTCGCCGCGGTGGTGGACGCGCACCGGGGCACCGTGACCGTCGACAGCGAGCCGGGCCGGACCCGGTTCAGCGTCCGGCTCCCCCTGACCGACGGTCCGGCGGCCGACCGCACCCCGACCCACCAGACCGACCCGTGAGGTACCCGTGAGGTTCCGTCAGGAGGTCCTGCTGCACTGCTCGGCGGACCGGTTGCTGGCCGCGCTCGCCCGACCCGAGCTGCTCCGCCAGCTGTCGGCGCCGATGGTGGTCTTCGAGCCGGTGGAGCCGCGCCGACTGCCGGCGGTCTGGACCCCCGGTGAGCACCGGTTCCGGCTGCTGATCGGCGGCCGGCTGCCGATCGGTCTGCACACCGTCGACGTCGTCCAGCTCGAGACCTCCCCCGCGGCGCTCACCGGCGCGGCGACCCAGGTGTGGCACGACGCCGGGTTCAGCGACCTGATCACCCGCTGGGACCACCGGATCGAGCTGACCGAGGAGCAGGCCGGCAACATCCGCTACGCCGACGTGCTGGACATCCGGGCCGGGGCGCTCACGCTGCCGGTGTGGCTGTTCGCCCAGACCTTCTACGCGCACCGCCAGCGCCGCCTGCGACGGCTGGTCGCCGCGGGCCGGCTGGGGTAGGCGGCTGGGCTGGGCGGTTGAGGTAGGCGGCTGGGCCGGACTCAGCCCACGTGGACGGTCGGGCCCGGCCGCTCGAACTGGGTCCGGTACAGCTCGGCGTACCGGCCGCCCGCGGCCAGCAGGTCGTCGTGCCGACCCCGCTCGACGATCCGGCCCGCCTCGACCACCAGGATCTGGTCCGCGGCGTGGATGGTGGACAGCCGGTGCGCGATCACCACGGCGGTCCGTCCGACCAGGGCCTCGCCGAGCGCGGCCTGCACCGCCGCCTCGGAGGTCGAGTCGAGGTGGGCCGTCGCCTCGTCAAGGATGACCACCCGCGGGTGGGCCAGCAGCAGCCGGGCGATGGTCAGCCGCTGACGCTCGCCCCCCGACAGCCGGTAGCCCCGCTCCCCGACCACGGTGTCCAGGCCGTCCGGGAGCGAGCCGATCAGGGTGTCCAGCCGGGCCCGGCGCAGCGACTGCCACAGGTCGTCCTCGGTGGCCTCGGGTCGGGCCAGCAGCAGGTTGGCCCGGACCGACTCGTGGAACAGGTGGCCGTCCTGGGTGACCATGCCCAGGGTGTGGCGCAGGGAGGCGAACGACAGGTCGCGGACGTCGATGCCGCCGAGGCGGACGGCGCCGTCGTCGACGTCGTACAGCCGGGCCATCAGCTGGGCCAGGGTGGACTTGCCGGCGCCGGAGGATCCGACCAGGGCCACCATCTGGCCCGGCTCGACCCGGAACGACACGTCGTGGATGACCTGCTGTCCGCCGCGGGTGTCCAGGGTCGCAACCTCCTCCAGGGACGCCAAGGACACCTTGTCCGCCGACGGGTACGCGAAGTCGACGTGGTCGAACTCCACGGCCACGCCACCACCCACCGGCACGGCCACGGGGTTCGGTTTCTCCTGGATCAGCGGCGCGAGGTCGAGGACCTCGAAGACCCGGTCGAAGCTGACCAGCGCACTCATCACCTCGACCCGGGCGCTGGCCAGGGAGGTCAGCGGTGCGTACAGCCGCGTCAGCAGCAGGGCCAGGGACACCACTGCGCCCGCCTCCAGCGTCCCCTGCAGCGCGAACCAGCCGCCAAGCCCGTACACCAGGGCCAGCGCCAGGGCGGAGACCAGGGTCAGGGCGGTGATGAAGACGGTCTGCACCATCGCGGTCCTGATCCCGATGTCGCGCACCCGGGTGGCGCGCACCGCGAACTCGAACGACTCGCGCTCGGGGCGGGCGAACAGCTTGACCAGGGTCGCACCCGGTGCGGAGAAGCGCTCGGTCATCTGGTTGCCCATGGTCGCGTTGTGGTCGGCGGCTTCGAGCTCGAGGCGGGCCAGCCGGGCGCCCATCCGCCGCGCCGGCAGCACGAACACGGGCAGCATGACCAAGGCCAGCAGGGTGATCTGCCACGACAGGGCGAGCATGAAGCCGAGCGCGAGGACCAGCGCGACGAGGTTGCTGACCACGCCGGACAACGTCTCCGAGAACGCCCGCTGGGCGCCGATCACGTCATTGTTCAGACGGCTGACCAGAGCCCCGGTCCGGGTCCGGGTGAAGAAGGCGATCGGCATCCTCAGCACGTGGTCGAAGACGGACCGGCGGAGGTCGAGGATGAGGCCCTCGCCGATTCGCGCGGACAGCCAACGCAGCCACAACCCGAGGCCCGCCTCGGCCAGCGCGATCACCGCGATCAGGATCGCCAGCCGGAGCACCTCGCCGAACCCCCGCGAGCCGACGATCGCGTCCACCACCCGACCGGCCAGCAGCGGAGTCGCCACGGCCAGGAACGCCCCGACGACGCTGAGGATCAAGAAGCCCACCAGCTGGGCGCGATGCGGGCGGGCGAACGTGGCGATCCGCTTCACGGTGGCCCAGGAGAACGGGCGCTTGTCCTGCTGGGCGGTCATCGCGTGGTACAGCGAGTTCCAGGCGGCCATCTCCATGCTCATGAACCTCAACGCTAGAACCTGCAGCCGACATCAGGTCAAGGCGTCAGGTCGCGGCGGAGGCGGAGGGGCGAGGCCGGAGGCCTACCACCACACCCGAGCAGATGAGTGGCTCAGCGAGCTACCCCGCCGAACCCGAACCGCTGACGCGGATTCGTCCGGGACCCGGCGCGACCTGGGCTTCGTCTGTGCGGCGTCCTTCGTGACCGTGGCCACCCTCGTCGTCTTCAGGGTGCTGTTCTCCCTCGGCGTGGGAACCCTGCCGATCGCGGTGGGCCTGTCGGTGCTGTTCGCCGCCCTGGTCACCGCCGGCGGCGTCACCCGGGTGCCGCGCCGGCTGCTGTCGTTCGCCGGCCGCGACCTCGCGGCGGGCGCCGAGCTCCCGGCGGGACCGGGCTCCGCGCCTGCTCCGGCGGCTGCGGTCACGGCCAGAGCTGGCGCGACCTCCTGCACGTCCTGGTCGTGTTCGTGGTCAGCACGTTCTCGTTCTCCGTCGGGGTGTCCCTGGTGGCGAGTCGCCCTGGGCGGTCTGACCTACGGGTTCTGGAGCCGGTACCTCCCCGCGGACAACCAGGGTCTGGCCCAGCCTGTTGGGGCTGCCGGGCGGCGACATCGCCGACGACCGCGCTCAACACCGTGGTCGGGGCCATCGCGCTGCTCCTCACCCCCCTGGTGCTGCGCGGACTGGTCACGCCTGCACGCGGCCATCGCCCGCGGGCTGCTGGTGGACGAGAACGCCGAGCTGCGGGAGCGGGTCGGCTCCCTGACCGAGAGCCGGGCCGCGGCCGGGGACGCGGAGCTGCAGACCCTGCCACGGCTCGAGCGCGACCTGCACGACAGTCCCCAGCAGCGGCTGGTCCCCCTGGGGATGGACATCTCGGCGGCCCAGCGACGGATGGCCTCCGATCCCGACCAGGCGGCGGAGCTGCTGGACGAGGCGTTCCGGCAGTCGCAGGATGCGCTGGCCGAGATCCGCAACCTGTCCCGGGGGATCGCCCCGCCGATCCTGTCCGAGCGCGGCCTGGAGGCGGCCGTCCGGGCGCTGGCCGCCCGCAACAGCGTGCCGACGTCCGTCGACGCCGGGCCGGTGACGCTCGGCCGACGCCGCGCTGACCACCGCCTACTTCGTGGTCGCCGAGGCGCTGGCCAACATGGAGAAGCACAGCGGGGCGACCTGGTGCTCGGTGCAGGTCCGGGCGGTCGGGGTCGGTGCGGTGATCATCGTCACCGACGACGGCGCGGGCGGCGCCTCCGTCGCCAAGGGCCACGGCCTCGCCGGCCTGCAGGACCGGCTGACCGGGGTCGGCGGGACGCTGACCGTGACCTCACCGGCCGGCGGCCCGACCGTGGTCACCGCCACCCTCCCCCAGCGGCTCCTGACAGGCTGAGCCCTGGCGGCGACCGCGCCGCGTGCGGAGGAGTGCGCAGATGCTGAGCTGGTCGTGGCGGACGACTCCGTGCTCCTGCGGGAGGGTCTGGTGCGTCTGCTCGAGGAGATCGGCGGCGAGGTGCTGGCCGCGGTCGGCGACGCCCCGAGTCTGCTGGCCGCGGTCGCCGAGCACCGCCCGGAGGTGGCGATCGTCGACGTCCGGATGCCGCCGTCGATGACCGACGACGGGCTGCGGGCCGCGGTCCGGGCCCGGGCCGACCACCCCGGGCTCGGGGTCTTGATGCTGTCGGCCTACATCGAGCAGTCCTACGCCGAGGAGCTGGTCCGCGACCGGCGCGGCGGGGTCGGCTACCTGCTCAAGGACCGGGTCAGCTCGTTGGAGGTCCTGGCCGACGCCCTGCGGACCATCCGGTCGGGCGGCACCGTGCTGGACCCCGAGGTGGTCGCCCAGCTGCTGGTCCCCCGCCGGGCCGACCCGCTGGCCCGGCTCACACCGCGGGAGCGCGAGGTGCTCGCCCTGATGGCGGAAGGGCGCAGCAACGCCGCCATCGGCGAACGGCTGGTGATCACCGGTGGAGCGGTGGAGAAGCACGTGTCGAACATCTTCAGCAAGATCGACCTGCCGGAGGTGGCGGCCGACAACCGTCGGGTGCTGGCCGTCCTGGCCTGCTGGGATCGCGACGATCAGTCCGGCACCCGCACCCAGACGGTGGTGTCGGCCGGCAGCCGCCCGCCGGGCAGCGGTCCGCTGGCGATGATCACCTGACCGGTGGGCAGCGGGTGCGGCGGTCCGGCGAAGTTGGCCAGACAGTGCCAGCCGCCGGCCCGGGCGAAGTGCACGACCTGGTCGTCGCCGGTCTCGACCCAGCGGAGCTCGGGCTCGGTCGGCAGGGTACGGCGGGCCGCGAGCACACCCCGGTACAGCGACAGGGTGGAGTCCGGGTCCTGTTCCTGGACGCTGACCGCGTAGTCGGCGAACCAGGGCGGCTGCGGCGGCCGGGCCGGGCCGGAGCCGAACCCGAACGAGGGACCCTCGGCGGTCCAGGGCAGCGGGACCCGGCAGCCGTCCCGACCCTTGTCGATGGCGGAGCGGGTCGCCATCGGGTCCTCCAGTACCTCCGGCGGCAGGTCCGCGACCTCTTGCAGCCCGAGCTCGTCACCGGAGTAGACGTAGGTGGAGCCGGGCAGGGCGAGCAAGATCATCACGGCGGCTCGGGCCCGCCGCTCGCCCAGCCGGGCGTCGATCGGCGGGGCCGCCCCGTCGGTCAGTACCCAGTCCCGCACCACCCGTTGCGACGGGGTGTCGGGGTCGTACGGCAGCCCGAACCGGGACGCCACCCGCGGACCGTCGTGGCAGCCCAGCAGCCAGGTGGTGGTGGATCCACTGGACCGCATGTCGGCCAGGCCCTCCTCGATCACCCGGCGGTACTCCTCCGGACGCCACCCGGCCTCCTGCATGGCGAAGTTGAAGGCCTGGCCCAGGCTGTCCGACGACGCGTACCGGGCGCGCCGGACGGGGTGCACCGATGCTTCGGCCACGCCGAACCGGGGCGGGTCGTAGGAGTCGAAGATCCTCCGCCAGTCCTGGTATACGTCGTGCACGTCGTCACGGTCCCAGAGCGGGTGCGAGCCGTCGATCCGCATCATCTCCGAGATGTCGCTCCACGGGCTGTACGGCTCGGAGAGGTCCTTGACCAGGCCGTGCGCGACGTCGACCCGGAAGCCGTCCACGCCACGGTCCGCCCAGAACCGCAGCGTGGTCCGGAAGTCGGACCGCACGTCGGGATGGTCCCAGTTCAGGTCGGGCTGCTCCCGGGCGAAGTAGTGGAAGTACCACTGCCCGTCGCCGGCCGGTTCCCAGGCCGACCCGCCGAACCCGGACTGCCAGTCGTTGGGTGGCTCGGACCCGTCGGGGCCCGCTCCGTCGCGGAAGATGTAGCGCTCGCGGGCGGCCGAGCCCCGCCCGGCAGCCAGCGCCTCGGCGAACCAGGGGTGCTGGTCGGAGGTGTGGTTGGGCACCACGTCGACGATCACCCCGATCCCGGCCTCGTGCAGGACGGACACCATGGCATCGAAGTCGGCCAGCGTGCCCAGCCGGGGGTCCACGTCCCGGTAGTCGGAGACGTCGTAGCCGCCGTCGGCCAGTGGGGAGGGGTAGAACGGGCACAGCCAGACCGCGTCCACACCCAGCTTCGCCAGGTAGCCCACCCGGGAGGTGATGCCCGGGATGTCGCCCATCCCGTCACCGTTGGCGTCGGCGAAGCTGCGCGGATAGATCTGGTACACGACGGCCGACCGCCACCACTCGCGGTTCGCGTCGTTCCCGGCCTGGTTCGGCGGTGCGGCAGCCACGTTGCCGAGGCTAGCGGTCTCACATCCGCTGCACAGGTCGGCCCCACAGGCGGCATAGACCGACCGGCCACCGTTGCCACCATGGTCCTCTCGATGCACTCGCCGGTCCGGGTCCCCTCCGCCCCGGACCCGACCCGCCCGCCGACCCCACCCGCACCGACCGACGCCGGGCCGACCGCCGGCCGGCGCCTCCTCGGCCGCCGGCTGAGCGTTGTGGCGCTGCTGGCCGTGACGGCGGGTCTCTACCTGTGGGACCTGGCCGCCTCCGGCTATGCCAACTCCTTCTACTCCGCCGCGGTGCAGGCCGGATCCCAGAGCTGGAAGGCCTTCTTCTTCGGCTCCCTGGACGCCGGCAACGCGATCACGGTCGACAAGCCGCCGGCCTCGCTGTGGCTGATGGCCCTGTCGGTACGGATCTTCGGGCTCAGCTCCTGGAGCATCCTGGTGCCCCAGGCCCTGCTCGGGGTGGCCACCGTGGGGGTCGTGTACGCCACAGTCCGGCGCACCGCGGGCCACGGGGCCGGTCTGCTCGGCGGGGCCGTGCTGGCGCTGACCCCGGTGGCAGCGCTGATGTTCCGGTTCAACAACCCGGACGCCCTGCTCGTCCTGCTGCTCGCCCTGGCCGGCTACGCCACCCTGCGGGCGACGAAGGTGGCCAGCGGCCGCTGGCTGGCCCTGGCCGGGGTGCTGGTGGGGTTCGGGTTCCTGACCAAGATGCTGCAGGCCTTCCTGGTGCTGCCCGCGTTCGTGGTGGTGTACCTGATCGCGGCGCCGACCACGCTCCGGCGCCGACTGGTGCAGCTGCTCGGCGCCTTGGCGACCATGATCGTCTCGCTGGGCTGGTGGGTGGCGATCGTCGAGCTCGTCCCCGCCTCCTGGCGACCCTACGTCGGCGGGTCGGAGAACAACTCGGTCCTGGACCTGGTGTTCGGCTACAACGGCCTGAACCGCATCTTCGGCGGCGGGGGCGGCGGCGGTAGGTGGGGCAGCCCCGGCATCACCCGGCTGTTCGACGGTGTCTCCGGCGGCATGGTGGCCTGGTTGGTCCCGGCGGCGCTGGTCCTCGGGGCGGTGGCCGCGGTGATCATCGGGCGGGCCCCGCGCACCGACCGGACCCGTGCCGGCGTGCTGTTGTGGGGCAGCTGGCTGGTCGTCACCGCCCTGGTCTTCTCGTTCATGGAGGGCACCTACCACGACTACTACACGGTGGCGCTGGCGCCGGCCGTCGCCGGCTTGATCGGCACCGCCGCCCCGGTGCTGTGGCATTCCCGGCAGCGGTGGGTCGGTCGGCTCGGGCTGGCCGCGGCGACCGCCCTGACCGCCGTCTGGGGGGTGGCGCTGATTCTGCGGGCCACCGAGCCGTACGTCGCGGTGGCGTGGGTGATCGGAGTCGCCGGCGGTCTCGCCGCCCTGGGCTTCCTGGTCGTCGACCGGCTGCCCACGGCGCTGGCCCTCGGGGTGAGCTCGCTGGCGCTGGTCGGCGCCCTGGCCGGTCCGGCGGCCTACACCGCCCAGACGGTGACCACCGCACACCAGGGGTCGATCGTCACCGCGGGTCCCGCGGTGACCGGCGCCAGCGGCGGGCCGGGAGGCGGAGCCGGCCGCGATGGCGGACAGGGCGGTCCCGGCGCCCGCCCGCCGGGTCAGACGACGCAGTCCCCGCCGGGCACGACGACCGGCCAGCCTCCGCAGGTCGGCGGCACGAGCGGCGGGCTGGGCGGCGGCACGGGCGGTGGGATGGGGGCCGGCACGGCGGTGTCCGCGGTCACCCAGCTGCTGCAGATCGACGCCTCGGCGTATCGCTGGGCGGCCGCGACGACCGGTTCGCAGACGGCGGCGACCTACCAGCTGGCGAGTGAGGAGCCGGTGATGGCCGTCGGTGGCTTCACCGGCGGTGATCCCGCCCCGACCCTCGCGGAGTTCCAGGCCCTGGTGGCCCAGGGGAAGATCCACTACTACCTCGCCGGCGACCAGCGCGGGGGCGCCAGACCGGGCGGTCAGAGCGAGCGCTCCGCGTCGGCGATCAGCACCTGGGTCACGGACACCTTCACCGCGACCAGTGTCGGGGGCGTCACCGTGTACGACCTGACGCAGGCCTCCTGACATGAGGGCCCTGGACAGCGCCCTCGGCTCGGTCGACGGGGTCACGGTCGTCGAGACCGCCGACCACCGTCGGCCGCCGACCGAGCCCTCGGTCGAGATCGTCATCCCGGTCCACAACGAGGAGCGGGCTCTGGAGCAGACCGTGGCCCGGCTCGAGTCCTTCCTCGCTGACGGCTTCGGCTACCCGTACCGGATCACCATCGCCGACAACGCGAGCGGGGACGGCACCTGGTCGGTGGCGGCGCGGCTGGCCCAGGAGCTGCCGCACGTCCGGGCCATCCGACTGGCGGCCTCGGGCCGGGGGCGTGCGCTGCGGACCGCCTGGTCGCTGTCCGGTGCGCCGGTGGTGGCCTACATGGACGTGGACCTGTCCACCGACCTGCGGGCCCTGCTCCCGCTGGTCGCGCCGATCATCTCGGGGCACTCCGACGTGGCCATCGGTACCCGGCTGTCCCGCGCCAGCCGGGTGGTCCGGGGTCCGAAGCGGGAGCTGATCAGCCGGGGCTACAACCTGGTCCTGCGCGGGACACTGGCGGCGTCGTTCTCCGACGCGCAGTGCGGGTTCAAGGCCCTCAGCCGGTCGGCGGTGGAGCGGCTGCTGCCGCTCGTCGAGAACAACAACTGGTTCTTCGACACCGAGCTCTTGGTGCTGGCCCAGCGCAGCGGGCTGCGGATCCACGAGGTCCCGGTGGACTGGACCGACGACCCGGACAGCCGGGTCGACATCGTGGCCACCGTCAAGGAGGACGTGGCGGGGGTGGTGCGGCTGGCCCGTGGGCTGCTCACCCAGTCCATCCCGGTGGACCGGCTGCGGCGCGAGCTGGCCGGTGGATCCGACGCGGCCAGCACCGTGCCGGGGGTCCCCCGGGGGATGGTCGGGCAGCTGGTCCGGTTCGGGCTGGTCGGCGTGCTCAGCACCCTGGCGTACTTCCTGCTGTACCTCGGGCTGCGCGAGCTGACCGGTCCGCAGGTCGCGAACCTGGCCGCCCTGTTGATCACCGCGGTGGCCAACACCGCGACCAACCGGCGACTGACCTTCGGGGTGACCGGCAGCCAGAAGCTGATCAAGCACCAGATCGGCGGACTGGTCGCGTTCGGGGTCGCGCTGGCGCTGACCAGCGGATCTCTGTGGCTGCTGCATGCCCTCGCACCCAGCCCGGCCCGCCTGCTCGAGGTCAGCCTGCTGGTGGTGGCCAACCTGGTGGCCACGGCCGTCCGCTTCCTCGCGCTGCGTCGGTTGATGACCTGACCCCGGCAGGCCTCCAGCCGCCGCTAGGGTCGCACTATGGCGGAGCGGGTCGAGCTCGAGGTCGGGGACCGGGTCGTGAAGATCAGCAACCCCGACCGGGTGTACTTCTCCGCGCGGGGTGAGACGAAGCTCGACCTGGCCCACTACTACCTCGCGGTGGCGGACGGGATCGTCAACGCGCTGTACCACCGGCCGTGCATGCTGCACCGGTTCCCGGACGGGGTGGACGGTGAGAAGGTGCATCAGAAGCGGGTCCCGCACGGGGCGCCGCCCTGGCTGGAGACCGTCCGGGTCACCTTCCCCCGCTACAACCGGCACGCCGACGAGCTCTGCGTGGCCCACCCGGCCGACGTGATCTGGGCGGTGCAGATGTCGACGGTGGAGTTCCACCCCTGGAACTCGCGCCGCGACGACACCGAGCGGCCCGACGAGTGGCGGATCGACCTGGACCCGATGCCCCTGGCCGGGTACGCCGAGGTCCGGCGGGTGGCCGCGGTGGTCCGCGAGGTCCTGGACGAGCTGGGCGCGGTCGGCTACCCCAAGACCTCCGGCGGCAGGGGCCTGCACGTCTACGTCCGGATCCCGCCGGACGCACGGCTTCGCCGACGTCCGGCGCGCGGCCTGGGCGTTCGCCCGCGAGGTTGCGCGCCGCGCCGACGGTCTGGTCGACCTGACCTGGTGGCGCAAGGACCGCGACCCCGGGTCGATCTTCGTCGACTACAACCAGAACGCCCGCGACCACACCATCGCCAGCGCCTACTCCGTGCGGGGCACGCCGCTCGGGCTGGTCTCGACCCCGGTGCGCTGGGACGAGATCGGCGAGGCGGACCCCCAGGACTTCAGCATCGCCACCGTGCCCGAGCGGTTCGCCCGGATCGGTGACCTGCACGGCGACATCGACGACCACCCGTACCCCCTGGACACGCTGCTGGAGTGGGCCGACCGGGACGAGCGCGACGGCAAGGACCCCGGCCACCTGGACGAGTGAACGTCCAGGGACCGGGGCCGACAGGTCGGGCCGGCGCGAGGTCAGGCGGGCGGCGGGGTCAGGCGAGTCCCTTGCTCTTCAGCCACTCGGCCGCCACCTGGTCGGGATCCTGCTTGTCGCTGTCCACCTTCTTGTTCAGTGCGGTCAGCTCCTCGGTGGTGAGGGCGGCCTGCACGGCGTCGACGGCCCCGACCGCGGTGGTGTTGCCGGCCACGTCACTGCGCATCAGCGGCAGGATGTTCTGCGGCAGGATCATCGACTGGGGGTCGGTGAGGGTGACGTAGCCGTTGTCGGGGATCGCGGCGTCGGTGGTGAAGAAGGCCCCGACCTGGATCTTGTTGTCGTTGAGGTCCTTGATCTTGACCGCCGGGGAGTCGTAGGGCTTGAACTCCTTGAACTTGGCTCCGTAGATCTTCTCCAGCCCCGGCACGCCGTACGCCCGGGTCTCCAGCTCGGACCGGCCGCCCAGGATCGCAGTGCCCGAGACCTTCTTCAGGTCGTCCAGCGAGGTGATCCCGTTCTGCTCGGAGTAGGCCTTGGTGACGGCGTAGACGTCCTGGTCCGCGGCCTTCGACGCCGTGCCGATCTTGAGGTCGGGGCCAATGGCGTCCGGCAGCGCCTTCTCGATCTCCTCCTCGGTGGTGGCGGTCGAGTCCTTGTCGAACTGGATCAGCAGGTTGCCGCTGTACTCGGGGACGAGTCCGATCGAGTTGTCCTTGAGGGCCTTGATGTAGACCTCGCGGGACCCGATGTTCAGCTTGGTGGTCGCGTCGACCCCCTTGGCTTTCATGGCCTGGGCGTAGAGCTCGGCCAGCACCTGGCTCTCGGTGAAGTTCGCCGAGCCGACCACCACGGAGCCGCCCCCGCCGCTGGCGGCCGGCGCGGACGAGCCCTCCGCCAGGGGGTTGCTGCCACCCCCGCCGCAGGCGGCGAGCGTCATCACGGAGAGTGCCGCACCCGCGGCGGCCAGCTTGCCGATGAGTCTCATGTCAGTTCCTTGTCCGTCGGTCTGGATTCCCGACTGTGGTCAGAGGTTATGCAGGCGCCGCAACGGCGGCGGCGGTCGTCTTGCGGCGCGGACGCGCCCGGCGGGCCGCCAGCAGGCCAATGCCGCCGAGGACGATGTCCAACACGATGGCCAGCAGGGCCACCAGCAGGGCACCGGCGAACATCTGGGAGTAGTCGGCGTTGCGCTGGCCGCTGATCAGCAGCCGCCCGAGCCCACCACCGGCGGTGTAGCCCGCGATGGTCGCGGTGGCCACCACCTGAAGCGTCGCGCTGCGCAGGCCGGAGATGACCAGCGGCAGGGCCAGGGGCCACTCGACCTTGCTGACCACCTGGCCACCGGTCATGCCGAGCGCCCGGGCCGCGTGCACGGCCCCCGGATCGGCACCGGCGACCCCCGCGGCGGTGGCGGTGAGGATCGATGGGAGGGCGAGGATGGCCAGCACGCCGACGATCGGGCCGATTCCGGAGGACAGCAGCGTGACCACCAGCACGAGCAGGCCCAGGCTGGGGATGGCCCGGGCGGCGTTGCTCAACCCGATCACGAAGAACGAGCCTTTGCCGGTGTGACCGATCAGGATGCCGAGCGGGATGCCGATCACCGCGGCGATCAGCACCGCCAGCGCCGTGTAGCCGAGATGCTGGAGGACCAGGGCGGTGATGCCTGCCGGGCCGTCCCAGTTCGCCGGGTTCTGCAGGTAGGAGAAGAGGTTCATGCAGTCCTCCGCTGGCGCGCCCACGGGAGGGCCCCGCGTTGGATGAGCAGGATCAGACCGTCGGCCAGCAACGCCAGGACCAGGGTCAGCACCAGGCCCACGATGATCGGGGTCAGGAAGGCGCTGTTCAGGCCGCGGTCGAACAGCTGGCCGAGTGCGCCCCCGCCGATCACCGCACCCACGCTGACCAGGGCGATGTTGGAGACGGTGACCACCCGCAGGCCGGCGAAGATGACCGGCATGGCCAGCGGCAGCTCGACCCGAGCCAGCCGGCGGAACCAGCCGTACCCCACGGCCGATGCCGACTGCTTCACGTTGTCAGGCACCGATCGCAGGCCGTCGACCACGCTCCGCACCAGCAGGGCGACGGAGTAGATGGCCAGCGCGACCCCGATGTTGACGGGGTCGAGGATCTTGGTGCCGAGCAGCACCGGCATCACCACGAAGAGAGCCAACGACGGGATCGAGTAGATCACTCCGAAGACGGCCAGGATGATGTTGGCGGCCCTTCCGGTCCGGAAGACCAGGAAGCCGAGTGGGATGGCGACGAGAAAGGCCGCGACCACCGGCACGATCGACAGCACCGCGTGCTGACCGAGCAAGTTGGCGATCATGGCGAGGTTGCGCTGGATCCAGGCCCAGTCCAGGTTCATCGGACCGGGCGCTCCGGCTCGTCGTGGGACCGGTCCGCGTCGGATTCCGGCACCGGTCGGGGCTCCACCACCGGTTCGAGCTGTGCAGGATCGCGCTGTGCAGGATCGGTGGGGGACCGGCGCTCGGCGGCCAGGGCCTCCTCCGGCTGGCCCTCGGCCGGGGCGAGGGCGGCCCCCTCGGGCGGCTGGGGCTCGTCAGCGGTCGGGTTGCGCGCCGCTGGTCCGGCCTGGGCGGCGGTCGGGTGGGCGTCGTGGTCGGCCTGGGCGGCGGCCGGGGCCGCGGTGGCGCCGCCGGCTGCGCGCCCGCCGCCGGCTCGGGTGTCGCCGGCCGGAGTGTCGTCCGCGGGGGGGGCATCTGCGGGGGTGTCGTCCGCCGGGGTGTCGCCCGCCGGGGTGTCGCGGTCGGTTCCGGTCGACTCGCCCGCACCGTGGGCACGCACCGCGATCGACTCGGCGATCGACGCCCGGGCCTGCGTCACGTGCCGAGGATGGTGTCGGCCCCGACCACGCCGGCGTACCGCCCGGTCTCCCGGCTGACAGCGACCGCCAGACCGTACGGGGACGTCAGGGCCGCATCCAGCGCGGCCCGGAGCGTGTCCTGCTGCGGGTCGAAGGTCGAGCCGAGCGGTGTGATCTTGCCGGGCCGCGTCCGGTCGACCCAGCCCTGCGGCTGGGCCCCGGCATCGACCACCAGGGCGGGCCCGTCGCCGGTGGCCGAGGACGGATCGCGGACGGCCTGCACGACGTCGAGGTCCAGGCCGTCGGCCGGCAGGAAGGACAGCGATCGGTAGCCCCGGTCGCGACCCACGAACCCTTCCACGAACGCGTCGGCCGGCTCCTCGAGCAGCTCCTGGGGGGTCCCGGCCTGGGCCAGCCTCCCGCCCACCCGGAGGATGGCGACCTGGTCCCCCAGCTTGATCGCCTCGTCGATGTCGTGGGTGATCAGGATGATCGTCTTGCTGAGCTGCCGTTGCAGGTCGAGGAAGAACTCGTGCAGCTCGCTCCGGACGACCGGGTCGACCGCCGAGAACGGCTCGTCCATCAGCAGGACCAGCGGATCGGCCGCCAGCGCCCGCGCGACCCCGACCCGCTGCTGCTGCCCGCCGGAGAGCTGCCCGGGGTACCGGTCGGCGAGCTTGCGGTCGAGCCCGACCGAGTCCAGCAGCTCGATCGAGCGGTTGTGGGTCTTGGACCGGTCCCACTGCAGCAGCCCGGGGACGGTGCCGATGTTGTCGAGCACGGTCCGGTGCGGGAACAGGCCGCCGCTCTGGATCACGTAGCCCATCTGGCGCCGGAGGGCGGTCTTGCGGCGGGACTTGATCGGCGTGCCGTCCCAGGTGATCCGGCCGGTGCTGGGCTCCAGCATCCGGTTCACCATCCGGAGTGTGGTGGTCTTCCCGCAGCCCGAGGGACCAACGATGACGGTGATCTGCCCCGAGGGGACCACCAGGTCCAGGTCGACGACGGCTGAGGTGCCGTCACGGTAGGTCTTGCCCACGGACTCGAACTTGATCACGCGAACCCCACTCGACTTCTCTGCGCAGCTCTCACTGGCTTGGCCCTGCCGGATCGTCCCGGATGCACTGCCCCGGAGACCGCGACGCTGACGGTCCCCACGACCCTAACCACCACCCCGGGCATCTCCGGGAGGTCTGTCGGCGTGCCAGGCTATTGCCCCCCGTCGAACTAGGGAAATCGGACCCCGGCTCTCCCGTGTGCTTGTTCTGACGTCAATTTGATGTCATGATGGCGTCATGGACCTCAACACGTACGTCGACTCGGTGCGCGGCGGCGTCACCGATGCCGCCGCCCTGGCCGACGAACGCACCCAGGACGTGGCGCACCGGCTGGGCGGTGCGATCGACTCGGCCACCCGGCTGGCCCTGATCCGCGCCCTGTCGGATGCCGCGGGCGAGATCAGCGCCGACCTCGCCCCGATCGCGGTGGAGCTCAGGATGGCCGGCTCGGACCCCGAGTTCGTCGTCCGGGTGCCGGCGGCGGGCGCCGAGCCCACCTTGCTGCTGCCCGAGCGCGAGGTCCCCGCGGAACCGGCCGAGCCCGATCCCGACGACGAGCCGGTGGCTCGCATCAGCCTGCGGCTGCCGGCGTCGGTGAAGTCCCGGGTGGACGAGATGGCCGACCGCGACGGCATCTCCACCAACGCCTGGCTGCTGCGCGCGATCATGGACGCCCTCGGTGACCGCCGCGGTCGGGAGACGCACCCGACCCCGCCGGAGCCGCCCGGCACCCCGTACCTCGGCTCGTACGGCCCGTTCGGACCGCACGGGGTGTTCGGGGTCAACGGCCCGTTCGGACCCGGCGGGGTGTTCGGGTCGGCCACCGACGCCAAGCGTGAGCCCGACCGTCCGCAGGGCCGCCGCGGCAACGTCCAGGGCTGGGCCCGATGAGCTTCAAGAACTTCAGCTACGCCGGCGTCCGCGGTGTCTCGGTGGAGAACTTCGGCTCCGGGTCGATCGTGGTCGAGCCGGGCGCCGCCGAGGACCAGGTGGACGGGTCGCTGAACGCCGACCCGGTGCTGCTCGAGGCGGTGGTGGTCCGCCACGACGGGGCGCAGCTGCGGGTGGTGCTCCCCCAGCATCTGTTCCGGTCCGGCAATGCCCACCTGCGGATGTCGGTCCCCCCGGGGCTCGACTACGTGATCAAGGCTGGGTCCGCTGACATCTCGATCTCGGCGGAGATGCGGCAGGCCAAGATCACCAGCGGTTCCGGAGACGTCTCGGTCGAGCAGGCCGCTGACCTGGACTGCACGACCGGGTCCGGCAGCATCGGCGTGCACCGGCTGGTCGGTCGGGCGGCCCGCTTGGCCACCGGGTCCGGTGACATCACGGTGGGCGAGGCGGACAGCCGGCTGAGCGCCAAGTCGGGCTCCGGGGACATTACCGTCCGGTCGTTGCGCCGCAGCGAGCTGGTGGCCAGCTCGGGATCGGGCGACATCGCCGTCCCGTCGACGACGGGGTCGCTGGACCTGCGCTCGGCGTCGGGCTCGCTGACCGTGGGGGTGGCCGACGGCCTGGCCGCATGGCTCGACCTCAGCTCCGTCAGCGGCACGGTCCGGATCGCCCTGGACGCCGGCCCCGAACCCGGGCCGGGCGAGCCGTACGTCAGCGTCAGGGCCCGGACCGCGTCGGGGGAGATCGCGGTCTTCCGGGCCTGAGCACCGGAGCGGGGCTCAGATCGGCGTCCGGTGGAAGTTCAGGTGCGACCGGCTGGGCGTCGGGCCGCGCTGGCCCTGGTAGCGGGAGCCGTAGACCTGGGAGCCGTACGGGTGGTCGGCGGGTGAGGTGAGCCGGAAGAAGCACAGCTGGCCGATCTTCATTCCCGGCCAGAGCTTGATCGGCAGGGTGGCCACGTTGGACAGCTCCAGCGTGACGTGGCCCGAGAATCCGGGGTCGATGAACCCGGCCGTGGCGTGGGTGAGCAGCCCGAGCCGGCCCAGCGACGACTTCCCCTCCACCCGGGCCGCGACGTCGTCGGGCAGGGTGACCACCTCGTAGACCGAGCCCAGGGCGAACTCGCCCGGGTGCAGGATGAACGGCTCGTCCGGCGCCTGGTCCACGACGCGGGTCAGCTCGGGCTGGTCCTCCGCCGGGTCGATGTGGGGGTACCGGTGGTTCTCGAACACCCGGAAGTGGCGGTCCAGCCGGACGTCGATGCTGGAGGGCTGGACCATCTCCGCCGCGTACGGCTCGAGCCCGATCCGACCGCCGGCGATGGCCGCCTTGATGTCGCGGTCGGAGAGCAGCACCAGACGACCGTACCGTCAGCTGATCGAGGCGAGGTGCCGGACCCGGAGCCAGTGGTCACCGAAGGACACGATGCTGTCGGCGGGCACGGCGACCACGTCGCCGGGCTCGCACTTGCGGGAGAACCCGTCGGGGGAGGTGACCGTCGACCCGTTCGTGGAGCCGCGGTCCATCACCCAGAACCCGTTCTCGTCGACCCCGACGGCCAGGTGGGTCTTGGACACCGTCCGTGACTCGTCGCCGATCTTGATCAGCTGCGCATCCTCTTCACCGGGCCGGGCGCTCGGGTTGCGACCAAGCAGCACCACTCCGGACACCGCGATCTCGCGGCCGTCGTCCAGCACGGCCTGCCAGTCCGAGGGCGGGGCGGACACCGGCTCGGCCGGGACCGCGGTCTCCTGGACCGCGGTCTCCTGGCCCGCTTCGCTGTCGGCGGCGCCGGCCGCCGGCTCCGGAGCGGCGTCCCGCTCGTACACCGGCATCTTGTCGGACGCCGCGGAGGACGCCTCGTCGGGCTGCGGGCGCGGCGGGGCGGTCGGCGGAGCCGGCGGCGGTGGCCGGAGCCACCGCGGGCTGTGCCGCCTTCGGGACCGCAGCCCGGGTCCGCGACGGCGGGAGGGAGCGGGCCTTGATCACCACCGAGTTCGCCGCGAGGTCGTGCCAGCCCTGGCGGCGGCGCTGGTTCAGCATCACGATCAGCATGATCACCAGACCGATGCCGGTGGTGGCCAGCAGCGCCAGCACCAGCCAGCGCAGGAAGAACCGGGCCCAGCCGATCGGCCGGCCGTCACTGAGACCGACCAGCTGCAGCTTCGTGGCCATCATGCCGGGGCCGGCGGCGCGCACCGCGTACATCCACCAGACCAGCACGCCGTAGGCGACGATCAGCACGAAGCTGACCACCGTCGCGGCGATCCGGCCCGAGCCGGTGAACGCCAGCGTCAGGTAGGACCCCACGCCGCCGACCACCCACGGGAACAGGTGATCGATCACGTAGCCGAGGAACCGAGACCCGAGCGGGCCGACCTCGACACCACGGGGCAGACCCGTATTGCTGGGCGCTCTGGCCGTGGTCGTGCTCATCGCGCTCCCCCTCCTGACGCTCGAACTCGTTGCTGAGGAACTCTACTGGGCCGCGTCGATGAGTACGGCCACTCCGTCCCCCAGCTCCACCAGGGTGCCCACGGCCACCGAGAGGGCCTGCCCGGGCTGCAGCGCCACCCGGTCCACCCCCGGACCGGGGGTGACCACCGTGGTCCCGTTCGTCGAGCCCAGGTCGGTGACCAGGATCTGCCAGCCCTCGGGCGCGACCAGGACATGGGTCCGGCTGATGTCGTGGCTCGGGCTGGGCACGGCCAGCAGCCGGGGCTGCTCGCCCGGCACCCCGGCCGCGCTCGGAGCGCGGCCGATCACCACGGGCCGGTCCAGGTCCAGCGCGCTGCCGTCGGGCACCCGGAGGCGGCCGAGCACGGGGCGCGGCACCGAGCGCGGTTCCTGCGGCGGCACCGCGGCGCCGCACACCCAGCAGCCTTCGGCATACGGCGGGTTGGGGTGGCCGGCGCTGCAGAGCGCCGCCGGCACCGTCGGGCCGGTGGCCGGTGGCTGGGCCGGGGCCAGCGCCGTCGCGTCCTCGGCCTGGGCCGGCATCAGCTCGGTGGCACCGTTCTCCATCTCCTCCCGAGCCAGGTCCGGCGAGGTCCGCAGGGTAGGCGCGTCCAGGTCCAGCGGGCCGGTGTCCTCGGTCTCCTCGCCGTCGACGCTGCTGTGCGCCTCGGGATCCGGGACCCCCGGCGGCAGAGGGGCCGTCCCGTCGTCCGGTTCCACCGCGGGGGCGGGCGCCGATCCGGCCCGGTCGTCGACCACGCCGAAGATGCCGGGTGCCCCCTGCGGAGAGGTCACCACCGCCTCGGCCCGAGCGTCCAGCCGCAGTCCTGACACCCGGGCCGCTCCGACGACGAGCGGCAGCACCGGCCCGGGCACCGCCGGGCCACCCAGCTGCACCGTGACGTCGCGCACCCGACCGAGGCCTTGCTCGTGCCAGGTGATCAGCTCATCCGTCGCACCGGCCACGGTCTGCCCGTCCACGGTGTCGACCAGCGTGACGTCACCGCGGGTCAGGGTGCGGAGCCCGTCGGAGTCCCAGAACACCACCAGCAGGCTCTGCGCCCGTCCCCGGTCGAGCCGGGCCACTCGGGCCACCACCTCGCCGGCCGTGGCCGCGGCCACCACGTCGGCCCACAGCATCTCGACGTCGCCCAGCTCCGCACCGGCCGGGTCGAGCACGACCAGGGTCGTCGGCCCGGCCAGGGCCAGCCAGTCGCCGGGGGTGTACCCCGTCCGCCACTGCGTCACCACGTTCGCCATGTCCGCCTCTCGCCCGGATGTGGTCCGTCGGACATTCTGCCCGAGTCCGCGGCACCCCGAGCCCGCCGACGTAGGCCGGTCTCGGACGCGCCAGGTCGGACCGGTGATCGGTAGCATCGCCCTGTGCCCACCCTGACGCAGACCTGGTTGGTCGCGACACGGCGGGACGCGCCCCAGCGGGTCACCATCGCCGACGTGGCCCGGGAGGCCGGCGTCAACAAGGGCACCGTCTCCCGGGCTCTGCGGGGGGTGGCCGGGGTGGGGCCGTCGACCAGGGAGCGCATCCTCGAGGCCGCGGACCGGTTGGAGTTCTCGGCCTCCCACATCGCCTCCGTGCTCGCCACCGGTGCCTCGCAGACGGTCGGGATCGTGCTCCCGACGCTGCGCTCCTGGTACTTCAGCGAGGTGGCCGCCGGCGCGAGCGCGGCGCTGGCCCCCGCCGGCTACCGGGTCGAGCTGGTCAGCCTGGGCACCGACTCCGACTTCCTGGACGTGGACTCGGCCCAGGTCCGGCGGCTGTTCGCCGAGCTGGGGGCGGGCCGGGGCCGCGACGCCATCCTGTTCGCCGGCACGGTGTCGGAGGATGGCGAGGAGGCGCAGGCCGGGACGGCCCACATGTCGATCTCGGTCAGCCGGTCCTCACTCACCCAGGTGGCCGGGGTGTTCGTCGACAACGGGGCCGGGGCCCGCCTGGTGGCCGAGCACCTCGCCGACCTCGGTCACACCCAGATGGCGGTGCTGGACGGCCGGATGCCCGGCGGGGCGGACACCCGGATCTGGGAGCAGCGGACCGAGGGTTTCTGCCACGCTGTGGTGGAGCGCGGACTGCCCGCCCCTGACATCGTGATGACCGCCAACTGCTGGGCCGACAACGGCGCGGCGGGGACCACCACCCTGTTGCGGCGGGACGTGCTGCCGACGGCTGTCTTCTGCCACACCGACGAGATGGCCTACGGAGCGCTGGCCACGCTCCGCCGCGCCGGTCTCCGCTGCCCCGACGACATCTCGGTGGCGGGGTTCGACGGGCACCCGATGTCGCAGTGGTGGGGGCTGACCACGGTCACCCAGCACGCCTACCAGCAGGGGGTCCGGGCGGCCGAGCTGCTGATCTCCATCCTCGACGGCACCGAGCCGCCGGTCCGCCCCCACCTCGCGGTCGAGCTGGTCCCGGGCGAGACCACCGGTGCGCCGCGGAGGGCGTGAGGCCCACGGGCCGGATCGGTGGCCCTCAGCCCACCCCGACCCGCTCCTCGGATTCCAGCTGCTGGGTGAAGTCCCGCTTCGTGGACTGCCAGCGGTCCTCGGTGAACCCGGTCCGCCAGTAGCCCGAGATGGAGGCCGCCTGCCGCGCGAGCCGGTGTTCGACGAACAGGAACCGCCGCAGGTCACGCACCATCTCGGCGTTCCCGTGGATGAAGACCTGCGTGCCCGCCGGGGGTGGTCCCGCCGCCCGCACCGCGGCCACCAGCTCGCCGCCGTGGGCCCGGCCGTCTCGGTGCACCCAGTTCAGCTCGACCGCGATGCCGTCGTCGGCAACCGGCCAGGCGAGCCGGTGGGCCGCGTCGGCGACCTCGAGGAACACCGCGGCGGACGCGCCGACCGGCAGCCGCTCCAGCGCCGCGGCGATGGCGGGTGCCGCCGCCTCGTCCCCGACCAGCAGATGGTGCCGCGGCTGCGCGTCCGGGACGAACCCGCCGCCAGGACCGTGGAAGCCGATCTCGTTCCCGGGCCGGGCCGCCGCGGCCCACGGACCGGCCAGGCCCTCCGCGCCGTGCACGACGAAGTCGACCGTCATCTCCCCGGCGGCGAGGTCCAGCGACCGGATGGTGTACGTCCGGGTGACCGGCCACCAGTCTCGCGGCTGGGTCTGGCGCAGCTCCTCGGGATCGAACGGCCAGCGGTACGCGGCTCCCGCCGGGGGGAACAGGATCTTGATGTAGGCGTCGGTGAACTGCAGGGGCGGCAGGCCCGCCACGTCGCGCCCGCAGAAGACCACCCGCACCATGCCCGGCGTGAGCCACTCGGTGCGCCGCACCACCGCACGACGGACGGGACGACCTCGACGCTCTGGCACGGAGTAAGGATAGCCTAACTGGACCTGCCGGCCCGCGCCGGAGTCCATCACCGGGCTATCCGGTCGGCGCCTTCCACGGCTTGACCCAGTCCGTCTCGGGCCAGCCCTCGGCGCCCGCCATCAGCTCGTACATGGTCGCCCCGTCGATGTGCTCCCGCAGGATGTCGGCGTGCCCGGCATGTCGAGCCAGCTCCTCCAGCACGTGCAGCAGGATCCACCGGGCCGAGTAGCCGGCCGGATCGTCGGGGTACCACGGCGCGTCGGGCAGCCGCACCGACACCTCCAGGCTGTTGAGCCCGTTCACGGCGGACGCGGTCTCCTCCCCGACGGCCCGGAGCCCGGCGACCAGCCCGTCGGCGGTGTCGGCGTCAGCCACCCGGAAGTCGTCCTCGTAGGCCTGCTCGTCAGCGGTGGCGGGGCCCCCGACCATCAGCTGCACCCACCCGCGTTCGGTGGCGGCGGCGTGCTTGAGGAGCCCACCGATGGTGAGCGCGCTGCGAGTCGGGCGCTGCCGGATCTGCTCCTCGGTCAGCCCGTAGGCGGCGTAGACCAAGCCGTCACGCTGCTGGCCCAGATAGGCCAGCAGGCCCTCGGCCTCGGTGCGGACAGGTGGCGGGTTCCCCGGCATGCGACCTCCCGATCTCGACGGACACCGCTCATCATGGCGCCGGGCACCGACAGTGGGCGGCGCCTCGGGCCACGGTCAGACCACGGCCGCCCGCACGCTGAGGACGTCCGGCAGGTGGTCGGCGAGCTCCAGCCAGCTCTCGCCGTCGTCGGTGCTTCCCCAGACGCTGCCGTCCCGGGCGCCCACGTACAGGCCGGTCCGCTCGCCGTCGTCGGCGGTCATCGCGTCGCGCATGACGGCGGCGTAGAACCGGTCGGGCAGCCCCCGGGCGGACGGCATCCAGGTCGAGCCGGCGTCCGAGGAACGCCAGACCCGGGCCTGACCGTGCGGTGGGATCCGCTCCCCGTCGGCCACCAGCGGGAAGACGAAGACGGTGTCAGGGTCGCGGGGGTGCACGAGGATCGGGAACCCGAAGTCGGCCGGCAGCCCGTCGGCGATCGAGGTCCAGGTGTGCCCCCCGTCGTCGGAGCGGTACACGCCGTGGTGGTTCTGGGCGAACAGCTGGTCCGGCCGCGACGGGTGGGCGCTCACCTTGTGCACGCACTGGCCGAACTCCGGCCACGGGTCCGGGAAGAAGTAGGCCTTGATGCCGGTGTTGGTCGGGGACCAGCTGTCACCGCCGTCACTCGTCTGGTAGACCCCGCCGGTCGACATCGCCACGGTCAGGCGGTCGCGGTCGGTGGGGTGGGGCACGATCGTGTGGATCGCCTGCCCGCCGAAGCCGGCCCCCCACTCGGGTCGGTGCGGGTGGTCCCAGAGAGAGCGAACGAGGCTGAAGGACTCACCGCGGTCCTCGGAGCGGAACAGCGCCGACGGCTGGGTGCCGGCCCAGACCACGCCCGGCTCGTCGGGTCGACCGGGCTGGATCTGCCAGACGCGCTCCACGCTACTGCCCAGGTCGGCGGGGAAGCGCACCGCAGCCCCCTGGGTCTCGGTCCAGGTCTGCCCCAGGTCGTCGGAGTAGAACACCCCCGGACCCCAGTGCTCGCTGGTGCCGCCGACGAACATCCGCGGCGGGTCGGCGCGGGTGTCGATGCAGGTCGCGTAGATGCCCTGCATCAGGAACTGCGGCTCCGACCACGTCCAGTCGTGGCGCTCTTCGTCGGATCGCGCGATCCACAGGCCCTTCTTGGTGCCGACCAGCAGCACGGTCTCCGTCATGGTCTCCCCCCACCGGTCGTCGTCGACCGAGATTCGATGTTCCTCTTAGGAATAGTTAGTAGGATCTGCGCCGTGCGTCAAGACCTCCGCCTACCTCCGGAGCTGAGCACGACCTCGTACGCGCTGCTGGGCCTGCTCGCCCTGGGCCATCCCGACGACGGCCTGACCGGCTACGAGCTGAAGCAGCGGGCGGACAAGACCCTGCGCTTCTACTGGGTCGCCCCGGCCATGAGCCAGGTCTACTCCGAGCTGACCCGGCTCGAGGACGCGGCCCTCGTCGCGGGATCCGCGGAGCGCCAGGCCCGTCGCACGACCCGGCGCTATCGGATCACGGGGGCGGGCCTCGCCGCGGTGGACCACTGGCTGGCCCGGTCCGAGGCCGGCTTCCCGACGCTCAAGCACCCCACCGCCCTGCGGCTGATGATGGGCTCGCTGCTCGGACCCGACCGGGTCCGGGACCTCCTCGACCGGTATGTGGCCGACCTGGCCCTGCGCCGCGCCGAGCTGCTGGCCGTCCACGACTCGCTGCCCGCCGACGACCCCGACTACGTGTACCCCACGCTCGTCGCGGAGTGGGGTCTGGCCTACTACGACTCCGAGGCGGCCATCGCCGCCGGGCTCCGCGAGCGGCTGCCGGCCACCACCGCTGATCGCCAAGAGTTTCCCGCTTCGTAATCCGCTGGCCGCTCGTGCCCTCGACAACCTGGCCGGGCACTGAGCACACTCGAGGCATGACCACCCGCGTGATCCGGGAGAACTTCCGTGAGTACCTGGACGAGCTGATCCGGGACGGCTTCAGCGTCCTGCACGACGAGCACGGCTCCGACCCCGACCTGATCGACCCGGGTGGCAACCCGATCGAGACCTGGCGGGACGACTACCCCTACGACGAGCGGTTGGACCGCGACCTCTACGAGGCCGAGAAGTACGCGCTGCAGATCGAGCTGCTGAAGTTCCAGTACTGGACGCAGGACACCGGGCGCAAGCACGTCATCTTGTTCGAGGGCCGGGACGCGGCCGGCAAGGGCGGCACCATCAAGCGGTTCATGGAGCACCTGAACCCACGGTCGGCCCGGGTCGTCGCGCTCACGAAGCCCAGTGAGACCGAGCGCGGCCAGTGGTACTTCCACCGGTACGTGGCGAACTTGCCGACCTCGGGGGAGATCGTGCTCTTCGACCGGTCCTGGTACAACCGCGCCGGCGTGGAGCGGGTGATGGGCTTCTGCACCGACGAGGAGTATCGGCAGTTCCTGCATCAGGCGCCGCTGTTCGAGGAGATGCTGGTCGACAGCGGGTTCTCGGTGACCAAGCTGTGGTTCTCGGTCACCCAGGCCGAGCAGCGGACCCGGTTCGCGATCCGCCAGATCGACCCGGTGCGCCGGTGGAAGCTGTCGCCGATGGACATCAAGTCGCTGGACCGCTGGGACCGCTACACCGAGGCCAAGGAGGCGATGATCCTCCGGACCGACACCGACTTCGCGCCGTGGACGACGATCAAGAGCAACGACAAGAAGCGGGCCCGGATCAACGCCATGCGGTTCTTCCTCAGCCAGTTCGCGTACGAGGACAAGGACCCGGCGGTGGTCTACCCCGCCGACCCGCTGCTGGTCCAGCGGGGTCGGGACGCGGTCGACGACTGACCGGTCCGGCCCGGGAGGCAGAATGGCGCCATGATCTCCCAGCAGCCCTTCGGGCGAACCGGCCACTCCAGCACGCGGCTCCTGTTCGGGGCCGCCGCCCTCGGTGCCGTCACCCAGGACGAGGCAGACGCCACCATCGACCTGATCCGCGGCCACGGCGTCAACCACATCGACACCGCCGCCAGCTACGGCGACGCGGAGCTGCGGATCGGCCCGTGGATGGTCGAGCACCGCGACGAGTTCTTCCTGGCCACCAAGACGGGCGAGCGCACCCGGGAGGCGGCCTGGGCCGAGATCAACCGCTCGCTGGAGCGCCTGCAGACCGATCACGTGGACCTGATCCAGCTGCACAACCTGGTCGACGAGGACGAGTGGCAGACCGTCTACGCCCCCGGTGGGGCGCTGGAGGCGGTGGTGCGGGCCCGCGACGAGGGGCTCGTCGCCCACATCGGGGTCACCGGGCACGGTCTGACCGTGGCCGCCCAGCACCTGCGGTCCCTGCAGGAGTTCGAGTTCGACTCGGTTCTGCTGCCGTACAACTACCCGATGGCCGGTAACACCCGCTACCTGGAGGAGTTCGACGCGCTGGTGTCGCTGTGCGCGGAGCGGTCGGTGGCGGTGCAGACCATCAAGTCCATCACCCGCGCACCGTGGGGGGACAAGGAGCAGACCGCCGCCACCTGGTACGAGCCGTTGCGGGACCCGGAGGCCATCGACACCGCGGTGGCCTGGGTGCTGGGCCGCGAGGGCATCTTCCTGAACACCGTCGGGGACATCACCCTCCTGCCGCTCGTGCTGGAGGCGGCCGAGAAGTTCACCACCCGCCCGGACGAGGCGACCATGCGCCGGCTCGCGGAGCACTGGGCGCTGGAGCCGCTGTTCGCCTGAGGCGCCCGGCGGACATCGCCGGACATCGCCGGACATCGCCGGAATCGCCGGACATCGCCGGACATCGGCGGACATCCGCCGGACACGCTGGCCAACCGGACGGATCCGACTTACGCTGACCGCGACTTCGGGGGAAGTCGTTCCCGTCCGCCCGATCCCCGGAGCCCGCCGTGACCGATCGCCCGTTCCTGTCGTTGTCGCGTCGCCTTCGCGGCCTGATGTCCGTCCTGGTCGGCGGCGCCCTGGTGCTGAGTGGGGGTGCGCTGGTCACGGTGGCCGGGCCGGCCCCGATCGCGGCCGCGGCGGCCCCGGCGGTGAGCGTGACCCGCGTCGTGGGTGGGCTCGCCATCCCGTGGGACGTCACCTGGGTCGGCGGGCTGATGCTGTTCGACCAGCGGGCAGGCGGGGTGTCATCCAAGCGCGGGAACGCTGCGGTCCGGCCCGTGGAGATGGTCGGCATGCCGAGGATCTGGGCCAACGGCGAGGGCGGGATGCTCGGAATGGTCGCCGACCCGCGGGCCGCGTCGAACAAGCGCTTCTACACGTGCATGGTGGTGGCCGCCTCCCCGGGCCGGCGGGCCGACGTCCAGGTTTGGAGCTGGCGGCTGACCAGCGACACCCGGGCGGTCAAGGTGACGACGCTGGTCCGCGGGCTGCCGGTGACCACGGGTCGGCACAGCGGCTGCCGACTGCTGTTCCGGTCCGCCGCCAGTCTCTACGTCGGTACCGGTGACGCCGTCCAGGGCACGAATCCGCAGAACCTCATGTCCCTGGGCGGCAAGATCCTCCGCGTCCGCAGTGACGGTTACGCCTACCGGAGCAACCCGTTCTACCGGCGCGGCGGCAACGCCCGGTACGTCTGGAGCTACGGTCACCGCAACGTCCAGGGGCTGGCCAAGCGGCCGGGCCGTAACGAGGTGTGGTCGGTCGAGCAGGGCACCGACCGGGACGACGAGGTGAACCTGGTCAAGAAGGGCGGCAACTACGGGTACTCGCCGACGCCCGGCTACAACGAGCGGCGGTCGATGACCGACAAGCGCCGCTACCCGAGGGCGGTGACGGCCAAGTGGCGCTCCGGGTCCTCCACCATCGCCACCTGCGGGGCCACCTTCCTCAGCGGCTCACGGTGGGGGTCGTGGAACGGCAAGCTCGCGGTGGCGGTGCTGAAAGGCCACGGGATCCAGCTGTTCTCGGTCAGCTCGAATCGCCGACTGAGCGGTGCCGGCCGGATCCTGACCGGCTACGGACGGATCCGGAGCGTGATCCAGGGACCGGACGGCAACCTGTACTTCACCACCTCGAACGGCAGCGACGACGGGATCTACCGGATCACCCCGCGCTGAGAATCGGCGGCTCGGCCGGCAGCACGTGGTCCCGCACCGTGTCGGTGCTGAGACACAGCGAGCAGACCACGGAGCCGTGGGTGGCGCAGGCCGTCAGGTCGGGCCGCTCGAAGTCCTGCTGGCAGACGTGGCAGGTCAGCAGCGCGTCCGACGGGTTACCCAGCGCGTCGTGGTACGGCAGGTCGATGCCGTCGTCGGTGCGCCGCAGGTAGTACCGGCCCTGGGTGGCGATGGCCAGGATCGGCGGCAGCACCAGGGCCAGGCCGATGGCCACCAACGGCGAGTACGGCTGGACGGCGGAGCCGAGGGCGCCGAAGAAGACCAGGATCGACACGCCGGCCGAGATCAGCATCGACCCGAAGCCGACCGGGTTGATCGCGTACAGCATCCCCCGCCGGAACTCCGGCTTCTTCGGGGACAGCTTGAGCAGGTACTTGTTGATCGTGATGTCGGAGGCCACCACCACGATCCACGACATGCCGCAGTTGGCGTAGAAGCCCAGGATGGTGTTCAGGAAGTCGAACATGTTCGCCTCCATCAGGACCAGCGCGATCAGCAGGTTCACACCCAGGAAGACGATCCGGCCGGGGTAGTGCCTGGTCACCCGGGTGAAGGAGTTCGTCCAGGCCAGGGATCCGGAGTACGCGTTGGTGACGTTGATCTTCACCTGGCTGATCACCACCAGGATGACGGCCAGGGCCAGCGCGACCGGTGCCGGCATGATGTCGGAGTAGATCTCCAGGAACTGGTGCACCGGCTGGTTGGCGATCTCGGCCGAGCCCGGCAGGCTGGCGATGATGTAGACGGCCAGGAAGAGCCCGATAACCTGCTTGATCGCCCCGAAGATCACCCAGCCCGGGCCGGCCAGCACCATCGCGGTCCACCAGCGGCGGGCGTTCTCCGGCGTCCGGGCCGGCATGAAGCGCAGGTAGTCGATCTGCTCAGCGATCTGGGCGATCAGCGACAGGCAGACCCCGGCGGCCAGCATGATGGAGCCCAGGCTGGTCGCCCCGTCGCCGTTCTCCCCGCCGTAGGCGAAGAAGGCGTCGATCGACTCCGGGTGGCTGATCAGCAGGTACGCGAACGGGATCACCATCAGGACCAGCCACAGCGGGGTGGTCCACAGCTGCAGCTTGGACAGCACCTTCATGCCGTAGATCACCAGCGGGAAGATGATGATCGTCGACGCGGCGTAGCCGAGCCAGAGCGGGATCCCGAGGCCGAGGTTGAGGCCCTGGGCCATGATCGAGCCCTCGAGGGCGAAGAAGATGAAGGTGAACGTCGCGAAGATCACATTCGTGACCACGGACCCGTAGTAGCCGAAGCCGCTGCCGCGGGTGATCAGGTCCAGGTCGAGGTTGTACCGGGCGGCGTAGTACGCGAGCGGGAAGGACGTCAGGAAGATCACCACGGCAAACACCGCGATGCCCCACAGCGCGTTGGTGGTGCCGTAGGCGATCCCGATGTTGGCGCCGATGGCGAAGTCGGCCAGGTAGGCGATCCCTCCCAGCGCCGAGATGGCCACCACGCCGGGCGACCAGCGCCGGTAGTGGCGGGGGGCGAAACGGAGGGTGTAGTCCTCCAGCGTCTCCTTGGTGGCCTCGCGGCCCACCAGGACGTGGTGCTCGTGCACCTCGTTCGAGATGTCACTGCTCATGGCGTGGCTCCTTGCCTGATGAGGGTGGGCCCCCCGCAGGAGCATCGTGGCAACCACCCACGTCGGCGGAATGTCGGCGGCATTCCGATCACGTTTCGCCCTCCCTCACCGGCCCGGCGAGGCCCGCCGTCCGGCTGCGATCCAGGGTCAGCCGCCGCGCGGGTAGGAATCGACGGGACGGAGAGTTATCGTTCTCCAGTCCCTGGAACTCCCCGTCGGAGGCGTTCCCCCCCGACGCGGAAGCTGATGATGTCTCGTACTCCACGACTCACCCGTCTGCTGCGCACCGTGTTCACGGTGGCCACGTTGGGCGCTCTCGCGGGGCTGGCCGTCGTGCCGTCCGCGGAGGCGGCCCCCACCACCAACACCTTCGGCTCCACGAAGTGCGTCGGCAGCCCCCGCAACTGCGTGAACATCGCCGACAACGCGCTGCACACCTGGTACTGGGAGGGGAAGTTCGGAAACCAGATCCCCGGCATCGCCGCGGCCATGCAGGCGGCCGTGAACGACTACGAGGTGAAGACCGACCTGACCACGGCGAAGTCGGCCCGGTCCAAGACCCTGGACGTCCAGGTCACCGACTACAACTACGGGCTGACCGGGATCCTGGGCTGGGTCGAGTGCAGGCCGGGCTCGAAGACCAACGGCAAGGACCCGAACCGCACCTGCGACCGGCAGAAGCTGCGGCTGAACGGGTCCTACCCCCAGCAGTTCAACACGGCGGCCAAGCGGCTGTCGCTGTCCTGCCACGAGCTCGGGCACACCGTCGGCCTGCGGCACACCGCCGACGTCACCAGCTGCATGCGCAGTCCCTTCGACGATGCCCGGTTCTCGACCACGTTGAGCGTCACCGACATCCGCAACATCAACGCCTACTACCCGAAGGATCCGAAGTCGGGGACCACCAACCCGTGACCGAGCCAGCCGCGAGCACGCCAGCACCCACCGAGGAGTACCCGTCATGACCCAGACCGATCCCGAGCGCAGCCGGCCCGCCGCGGCTACCGAGGGCGGCCGGGTGAGCCGGCGCACGCTGCTGATCGGGGCCGGCGGCGTGGCCGCGGTGGCCGCCGTCGGCGTGGGGGTGGGCGTCTCGCAGCGCTCGGCCACTCCGTCCGCGGCACCGCCCCCCGGCGCCGCCGCCGCGGCCGCGCCGGCGGCCGACGCACTGCCCGAGGCCCGTGCCCTGGACGCCTACCACGCCGGCGACGCCGCCTTCTTCGGCCGGTTCAAGCTGGAGGGCGCCATCGAGCTCGAGCGGTACGCGACCGTCGAGGCGATGGCGTCGGCCGCCTCCGTCGTCACGGTCGGCCGGGTCCAAGACGTGGTGCACACCCGCACGATCACGGGCGAGGGCTCCGACCGGGTGACGATGGTGGGGCTGGTGATCGAGCCGCAGGTGGTGAAGGGCTCGGTCAAGTCCGCCTCCCGGGAGCGCCTGGTGGTGGAGTTCCTCGGCGGCGACAGCAGTGCGGCGGCCTCGGTGGCCCGGTTGAAGGCGGAGCTGCCGCAGGGCTACGCCGTGTGGTTCCTGCGCTCCAAGGCCGAGGAGGTGGCCGCGTACCGGGCCGAGATGAAGCGGCTCGGGCGCAAGATCACCGCGGCCGACGCCGCCCGGCTCACCCAGGACGCGAGGTACTACCGGCTGGTGTCCAGCCAGGGGCTCTACCTGCAAGGGTCGAAGGAGGTCGAGAACCCGGTCGTCGACACCCACGACCCCGGCAACAAAGCCCTGCTGAAGCGGACGGACCGGATCGACCGGCTCAGCCAGCTGGTCAACACCGTCCGCAAGACCCGCTGAGTCTCGCCCGCCGCCGGGCGACGGACGGGGTGGTCCGGCACCGCTAGGTTGGTGCCATCGTCGGTTCGATCAGGAGGTCAACGTGAGCGTCGCCGTCGCGTACCAGGTGTCACCCACCGGTGAGAGCGCCCTGCTGGAGGCGGTCCGGGAGGCGGCCCGCCGGGACACCGAGCTGGACGTGCTGCACGTCATGGAGGCACTCGACCTGGACATCGCCGAGGCGACCAAGGCTGGGATCTCCGACACCGTTGCCTCGGTCCTGGCCAAGTCCGGCGTCGCCGACGTGAAGTGGGAGCTCAGGCTCGTCACCGGAGAGAAGGACGTCGCCGACGCCATCCTCGGGCTGGCGAAGCAGGCCGACGGCCGAGACGTTGGTGATCGGCGCCCGCCGGCGCTCCCCCGTCGGCAAGTTCCTGCTCGGCAGCGTGACGCAGAGCATCATCCTGGACGCCGACATCCCCGTGCTGGTGGTCAAGCCCGCCTAGGAGGTACCCGTGCAGGTCGCTGTCTTCGGAGCCACCGGGATGGTCGGCTCCGCCATCGTCGACGAGGGCCGCCGACGCGGCCACGAGGTCGTCAGGGTGTCCAGCCGCGCGGGAGCCGCCGACGTGGTCGGTGATCTCACCCGCACCGAGGACGTCCAGCGGATCGCCGCCGGGGTGGACGCGGTCGTCGTCTGCGTGCCACCGCCCCGGACCGGCGAACCGCACGAGCCCTGGCTCGAGGCGCACGCCCGGCTGGCCCGCACCCCGCTGCCCGCCCGGCTGGTAATGGTGGGCGGCGCCGGCAGCTCCCTGGTCGAGGGCACGCCGCTGCTGGAGTCGCCGGACTTCCCGGCCGCCTACGCCCCCGAGGCACGCTCGGCCGCCCAGGTGCTGGACACCTTCCGTACCGCCGACCCTGCGGTGGACTGGGTGATCCTGTCCCCCGCCGTCGTGATCGCCCCCGGCGAGCGCACCGGTGCGTACCGGACCGGCGACGACGAGCTGGTCGGGCCGGAGATCTCCACCCAGGACTACGCGGTGGCGCTGTGGGACGAGCTGGAGGTGCCACAGCACCGCCGAACGCGGTTCACCGTCGCCCACTGACCCGGCCCCGCCCCCCGGTCGGGCCCGCGCGGAGGGGTCGGCGAGGATGAGACCTCCGAGCGCGAGGAGGCGCAGATGACGGTCGTGCTGGCCCTGAGGTGTGCGGACGGGATCGTGCTGGCCGCGGACTCACAGATCACCGACAGCGCGCGGGGGTTGAGCTACCCGTCGCAGAAGCTGCACCCGTTCGGCGCCACCGCGGCCTGGGGCGGCAGCGGCGCCCGGGCCGTCCTGCTGGAGCTGGAGCCGATCTTCGACAGCAGCGCGCCGGCCGTGCTGGGGTCCGAGAACGTCGGGCGGGCGGTCCAAGAGCTCGTGCTGCCGCTGCTGAAGCACCACTACGCGAACTTCATCGGCGACGTGCCCGGCGAGCAGCAGTCCGGGTCGACGCCCGCCACGTACGTGCTGACCGCCGGGTACGGCACCGACGGCGAGCCGTTCATCGTGGACATCGACCCGCACGGGCTGATCGGCAGATACGAGCAGGTGGGCTTCCACGCCGTCGGCAGCGGTTCTCGCGATGGCGCAGCAGGCGGCCGCCCTGCTGGCTCACTTCTCCATGCCGGACCGCGATGTCGACCACGGCGTGCTGGCCGCCGTCCGGGTCCTGGACACGCTCAAGATCACCTCGCCGAGCGTGGGCGGGCCGGTCGACGTCTTCCGCATCACACCGGACGGCGCGGTCCAGCTCGCCGAGAAGGACATCGCCAAGGTCCGCACGCGGGTCGAACGCTGGACGGCGCTGGAGAACGACGTCTTGGACCAGCTGCCGCAGGCCTGACCGCTCCGCGCCGAGGCGGGCTCAGCCACTGCCGAGCGAGACGGTCTTGCCCTCCAGCGTCTTCACGATCCGGCGGATGGGTCCCGGCCCACGCATGTCGAAGTGCATGATGTCGCGGCCGGAGCCGATGGTGTCGTCGCCGAGCCAGGTCAACCCACCGCCGCTGCTGCTGGTCAGGGCCTTCACCAGCCGGCGGTCGAGATTCAGGAACCCCGTCTCGGGTGCGGACCAGGACTTGCCGGGGGCCAGCGACTGCAGCTTCGTCCGGTCCGCGGCGATCTGGGTGACCCACTTCTTCGCGTCCCGGGGGTCCTTGCCGGTCAGGCCCAGCACGAGTGCGTCGAGGGTCGCCTTCTGGTCCGCCTGGTCGAGCTTTAGGTACTGCTGGAGAGCGCTCGAGGCCGTCTGCAGCTTGTCGTAGCTGGCCATCGCCCGGGCGTCCTTGTCGGCGTCCGTCGGGCGTGACTGCAGGTCGGCCTCGGCCGGCGTCTTCCCCTCGACGAGCAGCATCGCCCGGTTGATGATGTCGGCGATCGCGCGGCTGCGGGCCGGCGACTCGACGTACCTCGCGTTCGCCGCGTCCGGGTTGACGAGGTAGGGGTTCCGGCCGCCGTCGATGTCGATCGCGAGGCCGAACGAGTGCAGGCTCTCACCGACCTTCCGGAGCGAATGGGCGTTGGTGAACCAGCCTCGGGCCGGTGGGGTCTCGCCCTGGAGGGCGTCCGCGGCCTTCTGCAGCCGCTCGGCGAGCAGCCGGTGGCAGACGATGTCGTGGCCCAGGAACTTCACCGTCGTGACCTCCGCGAACCAGGCCCGATGCCCCGTGGTGATCCCGTTCGCCTTGAGCGTCTCCTCCTCGTCGCCCTTCGTCCGCACCGTCAGCTTCCGGTTGACCTCCGCGAGCCGGGCCTGCTCGTCCTTGATCAGCTGCTGCGTCGCCGGGTCGACCGGCTGTCCGCTCTTCTGGGCCTGCGTGACGGCGGCCTGCCGGGCCTCCAGCGAGGCCTGGATCTGCTTGTACTCCGCGATCAGCGCCGGGGTGTCTCCGACCGCCGGCAGGTCGGCGAGCTCGGCCTCGGTCATCAGGTGCTCGGCGACTCCGGGCGGGGTCGGGGCGGGTTTCGCCGGCCGGATGTCGTGGCTTGGCAGATAGCCACCCTGGCTCTGGCCCTCGCCCGGCTCGGTCCGCCGTTGGATGGCGTGTACCACGGCCGCGTTGCCGGCCGCGCGCTGCAGGTCCAGCACGGCGTCCAGTGCGCTCCGCGCGCCCCGCGGCGACGTTCCCGGCGACCCGCGGCCGGTCGGGCTGCGCCGTCTCGCCGGGTGGGCGAGGGCCGGGGTCACGAGCACAGCGCGCCGAGCCCGCTGCGGACGGGTTTCCCGATCATGATCTCGGCGACCGACATGCAGCTCTCCTGCCCACTCTTGGGTCAGAGCCGACGGTACTCCCGGCGGCCGGGCGAGGGCCGGATCACCTTCTGGTGACGGTCGTTTGAATCGTCAACGATGCCCCCGTCTACATCGTAATGTCGCCTCCCGTGCCTCTCCCGCAACCAGACCCCTTCGCCCGGCCGCCGTCGGACTGCTGACCACGCTCGCCCTCGCCGTCCCCGTGTCCGCGGCGCTCGCCCCAAGCGCTGACGCCGCCTCATACCGCTACCAGAACTGCACCGCCCTGCCAAAGCACTTCAAGCACGGCGTCGGGAAGAGCGGCGCCAGGGACCGGGTCCGGGGCACGGCCGCCCGGTCACCACGTTCACGAAAGCACCAATGATCTACACCGGCCGGCGTGGAGTACAACCGCGATCTCGACCGGGACCGGGACGGGGTGGCCTGCGAGAAGCGGTGACCGACGGCCGGCCGCCCTGGAGCCAGATCGGCGGCAGCGAGTACCCGACGTCAGCCCGGCCCCAGGCCCAGCGGTGAGGTGTGGGTGGTGATCACCGGCCGGGGCGCGGTGTCTACCGACAGGCGGAAGATGTCGGGACGGTGGTAGTGCCCGACGGCGTCGAAGAACCGGCGGGCCGAGTGCACGGCCGCGAGGTCCACCTCGGCGGTCAGGATCGCCTCCTGGTGCCGGACCGGCCCGGCGATCAGCTCCCCGCCCGGGCTGACGATCACACTGTTCCCGGGTTCGACCCACTCGCCGTCCTCCACCGGCCAGACCCGCTCCCGGCCGGGGAAGTCGGTGGGGATCTGGTCCAGGTGCACGCACGGGTTGACGCCGATCACGTAGCACCGGCCTTCGCGGGCGATGTGCCGCATGGTCGCCACCCAGGCGTCGCCGACCGCGAGTGTCGGGGCCGCCCAGATCTCCACCCCCTGCGCGTACTGGTGGAAGCGGGCCAGCGGCATGTAGTTCTCCCAGCAGGTCAGACCCCCCAGCGTGCCGTGCGGGGTCTCGACGACGCCGAGGGTCGACCCGTCGCCCATCCCCCACACCGTGCGCTCGGAGCCGGTGGGGACGAGCTTGCGGTGCTTGGCCAGCAGTCGGCCGTCCGGCCCGAAGTATAGCGTCGTGTTGTAGATCGTGGTGCCGCGCGGTTCGCGCTCGTCGACGCCGATCACCAGGTAGCTGCCGGCCTCCCGGGCGGCCGAACCGAGCTGTTCGGTGACGGGTCCGGGCACGACCACGGCCTGGTCGACCAGCAGGGCGTACCACTGCTCGTCGCCTTGCCAGATCCGTCCCGAGTCGAACCAGATCGGCGTGCCCGGGATGAACGCCTCGGGGAACACGACGATCTTCGCGCCGTCGGCGGCCGCTTCCGCCAGCAGACCCGTGACCTTCGCCACCGTGGCCTGCTGGTCCATCAGCACGTAAGCCGCCTGAACCGCGGCGACCCTCGTGGTGGGAGCCACCACTCCTTATAGCACACGACACTGGTGGGGGCGCCGAGCGCGATGGAGAAGCGGCGGCCGACTCTAGGTCAGGTACGGGTCGGCCCAGGCGCTGATGATCCGGGCCGCGCGCCGGGCCTGGTTGCGCTCGGTGAGGAGGTGGTCGGCCCCCTCGAGGGAGACGAAGCTCCGCGGGTGCCGCGCGGCCCGGAAGATCTGGCTGGCGTTGGCGATGCCGACGGTGTTGTCGGTGGGCGAGTGCATGACCAACAGTGCCCGGCGCAGCGTGCGGATCCGCTCCCGGAGATCAGCCGCGCGGACGTCCTCGATGAAGTGCCGCCGGAGGGTCAGCGCCTTGCCGCCGATCGCGAACGGCGCCTCGCCCTCCTCCAGGGCTCGTTCGACGAGCGCGTCGTAGTTGTGCTCGACGTGGGCCGGCTCGTACGGCGCACCGACGCTCGCCACCGCCCGGACCGTGTCGACCTGGTGCGCCGCGGCGATGACGGCGGCACCCCCGAAGGAGTGCCCGACGAGCAGCCGGACGGGATACCCGGACCGTTCCATGAACCGGACCGCCTGCGCGGTGTCGTCCACCTTGTGCGAGAACGAGCCGTCCCCCCAGTCGCCCTCGGAGTCGCCGAGCCCCAAGTTATCGAAGCGGAGCATCCCGATGCCCTCGCGGGCCAGCTGCTTGCAGATGCGACTCGCCGCCGGTGCGTCCTTGCCGAGGGTGAACCCGTGGGCGAACACGCCCCACCCACGGGTGGTTCCCTCCGGATGGTCGATGAGGCCCGCCAGGCGCGGCCCGATCGTACTCTCGAACCGCACACGTTCCGCCACGACAGACATCGTGACAGAACCGCGGCGGGGTGGCCCCCACGATCGGCTGGGCCAGGTCGGAGGCCGCAGACGGTGGTGCCGAGCACGGCGTCGGCGTAGCGTCGGGTGCACCGGCCAAGGGAGGCATCATGGCGAACCTCGTCGTGCACTTCGAGATCCATGCGTCCGAGCCGCAGCGGCTCATCGACTTCTACGCCGACCTGCTGGGTTGGAAGTTCACCCAGTTCGGCGACATGCCGTACTGGTCGATCGAGACCGGCGAGGGAGCCGTCGGGATGAACTCGCCCGGTACGGGCATCAACGGCGGGCTGACCCAACGCCAGGGCCCGGCACCGGAGCCCGGCAGCCCGGTGAACGGCTGCAACATCGTGGTCGGCGTGGAAGGCAGCGTCGACGAGCTGTTCCAGAAGGGACGGGATCTGGGTGGCAGCGAGGCGCTCGCGCCGGCCGACATGGAAGGCATCGGGCGGCTGGCCTACCTGCTGGACCCGGACGGCAACGTCTTCGGGCTCATCTCGTCGGTGCTCTCCGACGGAACCGACGTGATGACCGGCTGAGCGGTTCGAGGACTGCGGCTCTCTGCGGGCCGGGCGCTCGCCCGGTCGGGAAGGAGGCTCCGCCGGTGGCTGACCCTGCGGGACGTCCTGGCGATCGAGATACCGATCTTGCTGGCGCCGTTCGGGCCGTGGGAGCAGGTCGAACTGGCGGCCGCGGTGTGCACGGCGGGCGGTCTGGGTCAGCTCGGCACCGCCCTCACCCCGCTGGCCGACCTGAAGCGGCAGTGGGCCCGGATGCGTGAGCTCACCGATCGACCGTTCGCCATCAACCACACGGTGCGACCGTTCGACGAGGAGGCCTTCGCCGCGACTCTCGCCGTCGGTCCGGCCGCGGTCTCGTTCCATCTCGGCGTGTCGGCCGACCTGGTCTCCCGCGCCCACGACGCCGGGGTGCTCTGGCTCCAGCAGGTGATGTCACGGGCGCAGGCTGAGGACGCCCTGGCCGCCGGAGCTGACGTCGTGATCGCCCAGGGGGGCGAGGCGGGCGGCAACGGTGGCTGGGTCAGCACCTTGGTCCTGGTGCCCCAGGTCGTCGACGTGGCCGGAGAGGTTCCGGTGGTGGCGGCCGGGGGCATCGCGGACGGGCGCGGCGTGGCGGCCGCGTTCGCTCTCGGGGCCGCGGGCGTGTGCCTGGGCACGCGGTTCCTCGCCGCGACGGAGATGGGCATCGCGGAGGACTGGAAACGACGGATCGTGGGCGCCGACGCCACCGACGCCGTCAAAGTGGAGCACAGCAGCCTGGTCCTACCACCGGCGACCCTTCCCGCGTGGCCGACGCAACCCCGGAGTCTCAGAACCCCGCTGGTCGACCAGCTCCGGACCGACCCGGATGCGCTCGAGCCGGCCGAGGTCCGCCAGCGGCTGGTCACCGCGCTGCGCGAGGGCCGCGGCCACGAGCTGATCCCTTTCACGGGCCAGTCCGCGGGGCTCGTGCACGACGTCGCCCCCGCGGCGGAGATCATCACCCGCCTGCTGGCCGACGCCCAGCGCGCCCTGACCACCGCGGGCAGCATGCTCGCCCGGACCGGCTGATCATGGGATCAGGGTGAGTGCACGGGCTCGTCTGCGTCGCTGAAGTCGACCGCCCCGGTCTCGACCGTTCCCGCCGTCCGGCCGGGGGCGAGGTGGTGGGTCCAGTACAGGTTGGTGTGGGTGATGACCTGCTCGGGTGGGATGCCGCCCCACTGCTGTTGATCTTCCGTGGTGTGGGCGTCGCGGACCAGGATCGCGTCGTAGCCGCGGACGATCGCCCCGTGCAGCGTCGCGCGGACGCATTCGTCGGTCTGCGCCCCGACGACGATCAGGCGGCCGACCCGCAGCCGGGTCAGGACGTTCTCCAGCTCCGACTCCTCGAAGGCGTCACTGTAGGCCTTGTCGAGCAACGCCTCGGAGTCGAGCGGCCGAAGCTCGGCCACGAGCTGCCACTGCTCACTACCCGCCGGGAGATGCTGGTCGCCGTGCCGGGTCCAGATCACCGGCACGCCGAGCGCGCGGGCCCGGTCCACCACCAGCTGGATGTTGGTCACCACCTGCTGGCGCCGCACCGTGGCGGCCAGGGCGCCCAGCTGGACGTCCAGCACCAGCAGAGCGGTCCTCGGGCGGCCGGTCAGCGTCGTCATCGGATCCCTCCGTCCGGGTCAGCGTCGTCGAGCGTACGCCGGGCCGGGCGCGCGATGCGCCGCGCGCGGGCACCCCGACCCGTCAACAAGGCGCCGCCGGTGCGGCCTGCACCGAGCGTGCGGTGTACCCGAGCCGGGTGACGGCCGCCATGGCGTGCAGCACGGCCAGCCACAGGTCGGTGGCCGGCACGGTCAGCTGCAGCACGGTGAGGCTCTGGTGGCGGCTGATCTTGAGCTGCAAGTCGCGGAGCTGGTCCCCGATCTCGGCCGCCACCTCGTCATGAGCTCCGGTCGGCCGCAGGACGACAAGGACGGAGAAGACGGTCGTGGCTACCCGCTCGATCGGCGGGGTTGCGAGGTCGGGGTCGCTGAGATCGCCGAGTGCTTCGTTGCCGTTCACGGTGTTCCGCCTCGTTTGCCGGTCGTGCTGTCGGAAGGTGGGGGCACCATCGCCGTGCCCTTGAGCCTCGAACCTAGGACGGGTGCGGAACCCGATCTAGCGCGTCAGCGGTCGACAACCGGTACTTTGCTGCCGCCGCGAGTGACTGCCCGTCGGAACTGGGTGGGGGTCACGCCGTGCTGCGTGCGGAACTGACGGTTGAAGTTGGACAGATTGGCGTACCCCACCCGTTGGTAGACGACCGAGACCGGGAGGGCCGTCTCGCGGAGGAGCTTGCCGGCGTGGGCGAGGCGGAGCTTGCGCACGGTGTCGCTGAAGGTCTGGCCGCTCACCCGCTTGAAGAACCGGGAGAACGCCGACTCAGACATGGCCACGGCGCGGGCCGCTTCGGTGAGCCGGATGCTGCCGGTGATGTTGTCGAAGATGTAGCCGAAGGCCCGGTCGATGATGTCGGCCGCGTCCGGGTCGTCGACCGGAGGCAGCCAGGCCTTGGCCAGCGGGTGACGCTCGGCGGGGGCCGCGTGGCTGAGGATGTCGAACAGACCGAAGATGTGACGCAGTCGGGCCGGACCGGTCGTGGTGCCGATCGCCTCGAGCTCCACGGCACCCGCGGCGGCTGATCGTCCGGTGAACTCGATGCCGCGTGCGGAGGCGGCGAGCAGCGGCTCGAGACCGGCCAGCTCGGGCAGGATCGCGCGGCATCGACCGATCCAGTCGGGGTGGAACTGGAACACCACGTCGCGGTCGGGGATCGACTCACCGGGTTCCAGGTCACTGATCCAGTGGTGCGGCAGGTTGGAGCCGACCAGGACCAGCTGGCCGGCGGTGAAGACGTCGATCCGGTCCCCGACGACGTAGCGTCCGGTGCCCGACCGGATCAGGTGGACCTCGTACTCGGGGTGGTAGTTCCACCGCGAGTACGGGCTCGGCACCCCGTGCTGATGCCAGCGGGCCGATTGGCTGGGGTCGCTGGGCACCACTTCGCGGGCCGCCGGCCTCCCGGCCAGCTGGCGAGCCTTGGTGACCGAGGCCGGTTCCTCTAAGGCTTCCATGCGACCGACCCCCTGAGACATCACCCGGACACCTGGCAAGAGAGTATCAGGGTGCGGCCGCATGAGGGCTAGTCCCGCACCCACGCGGATACCTACGCTCGGGGCCGGACCACCCCCTTCGTCGACGACCGGGAGAAGACCATGATCAACCGCAGCGCCGTGCTGACCGGTACGAGAGCCATCAGCATCGAGGAGAGACCCGCACCGGATCCGGGGCCTGACCAGGTGCTGGTGGAGGTTCGAGCGGTCGGCATCTGTGGCTCGGACGTCCATTACTACGAGCACGGCCGCATCGGCGACTACGTGGTCGAGCAGCCCATGATCGTCGGCCACGAGGCGGCCGGTCTGGTCGTGGCGGTCGGGGCTGAGGTCGACCCGGCTCGGGTCGGGAGGCGCGTGGCCCTGGAACCCGGTGTCCCGTGCCGAGCCTGCGTGCAGTGTCTGGCCGGCCGGTACAACCTGTGCCCCGATGTGGTGTTCTTCGCCACACCCCCGGTCGATGGGGCCATCAGCACCTACGTGACGATCGCGTCGAGCTTCGCCCATGACGTACCCAACGACCTCAGCGCGGAGCAGGCGGCGATGGCTGAGCCGGTCTCGGTCGGGGTGTGGGCGGCCCGCAAGGCCCAGATCAGCCCCGGTGACCGGGTGCTGGTCACCGGGGCGGGTCCGATCGGCCTGTTCTCCGCGCAGGTCGCTCGCGCCTTCGGGGCGGTCGAGGTGATGGTCACCGACCTCAGCCCGTACCGACTCTCGGTGGCCAGCCGGCTCGGGCTGTCCAGCCAGCCGGCCACCGATCCACTGACCGCCGAGTACGACGTGCTGCTGGAGTGCTCAGGCGCCCCGGCCGCGCTCCGGTCGGGGATGCGGGCGGTGGCCCCGGCCGGCCGGGTCGTGCTGGTCGGGATGGGAGCCGACACCGTGGAGATCGACGTGCCGCTGATCCAGGGCCGCGAGATCAGCATCACCGGCACGTTCCGCTACGCCAACACCTACCCGCTCGCCCTCGGTCTCATCGCGACCGGAGCGGTCGATGTGGGCACGATCATCACCCACCGCTTCGGCATCGACCAGACCGAGGAGGCCCTGACCCTCGCCGCTCGGGACCCGCACTCGCTCAAGGCCGTGGTGGTGCCCGGTGAGGCCCCGAGCTGAGCACGGTTCAGCTGCCGGTGGAGTGATGCGGTTCGGCGACCGGCTTGGACTCGGCCGAGCCGCGTTGCCGCAGATAGACCGACGCCCCGACCATGACCGCGATGGCGAGGAACTCGCTCTGCCAGTTCTGCATCGACTCGAACCAGAACTGGCTGGTGCCGAGGTACTCCCAGAAGGTGACCGGCGCGCCGCCGTGGACGACCTGATCAGCGCTGTACGCCGCCGCACCGCCGGCGGCGTGGAACAGCAGCGACCCCAGGAACAGCACGAAGAACAGACCGGCCAAGGAGTTCTCGTAAAGCGTGAGGACCCAGCCACCGTGCCGGACCGGCCAGGGGGCATCCAGGCGGCCCTGATGCTTCCGCGGATCCTCATCCTGCGGCGACGGCCGGTCGATCGGCTTGGACTCCGACGACCCCTTCTGAAACAGGTAAGCGGTCAGCACCACGTACATGCCCATCTGCAGGAACTCGCTCTCCCAGTTCTCGAACGTCGCTTCGACGAAGTCACCGCTAGTCAGGTAGCCCGTCAACGACGCCGGTGGCTGGCCGTGCTCGACCTGCTCGGCGTTGTAGACCCGGACGCCGGTCATGATCATGCCGGCGAAGAACGCCGCGAACAGCAGCAGGTTGGCGAGGAGGAGACCATGCTCCTTGATCCAGCGGCGACTCATGCTGAGCATCATCGACCTCCGTCGTCCGCTCGGCGCGACATCCCGGTTCGCCACGGCCCGGCTCAGCGCGTCCGTCACGGGCGCTTACGTCGTAAACTTGCCAGCACGGATGCACCCACTCGGGGTGGTCGAGTCGAGAAGGAGGAGCTGATGGCGGTCACGGCCTTTCAAGATCTGGACCTCGCTGAACGGGACCGGCGCTGGGACGGCGACGCCGCGGAGAAGCGGGTCCGCACCTGGGCGGACGCCGAGGACGAGCCCAACGAGAAGTACCGCGACGCCCACGTCTGGTACGACGCGGAGAAGAAGGACAACTTCACCGCCTACAAGCTGCTGATCGCTGACGTCGTCGACGGCCACCTCGTCGCTGTCCCCCGCGCCGTGATGGCCGCCGGCGGGATCATGCAAGGCGGACGGGGCGGGATCGACCTCCCCTCCAACGACGTCGACCGGGTCAAGAGCCACCTGGCGAAGTACTACCGGAAGATGGACGACACGCCGCCCTGGGGAGACTGAGCGCGGCTGGCAAGGGTGTCGGCCCCTGCGACGGGCGACGGAGTGATCGAATCTGGCCGCACCTCGGGCCCGTTCATGGAGCGGATGACGAGAATCGAACTCGCATGTTCAGCTTGGGAATTCATCCCTTTCCTATTCAACTCGCCTACCGCTTACCGCCATCACCATGCTCTGCACGTTCTGCACGCGCTGCCGTGTTCTACCAGCCACGTTCTTGCCGCCGTCCCACCAAAGTTGGTACGCCATTGTTACGATGTTGACGCCCACCAAGGCTAGGACTTCGTTCGCGCCGCGGGCCGCCCTAGCCAGGGTCGCGAGTCTATGGACAGCCGCGTGACCAACGCGTCATTCTCAAGAAGGCAGAACGTTGGCTGCCGGGTCGAGGACGACTGCGAAAGTTGCTGCACGTTGGCCGGTCTCGTGAGTCCGTCGATAAGCGTCTTGAGTCGGTTGTCAAGATCGCCAGGACGTGCATGAGCGGGAGGCGTCAGGAGAAGGACATCGAGTTCCGCGGCCGTGCGAAGACGGTTGTTTACAACGCAAACAAACTCCTGTCCATCGACCCGACTCTCAAGGGACTCGAACGTGTCCAGCCGGCCGCGAACCTGTTCCTCTATCTGGGGATCAAAAACCTGGCGTAGCTGCGCCTTAGTCGGCGACACTCCCCGCTGCGTCGGCGGCAACAGGCCTTCGTAGACCAAGGTGAAGCGCACAAGACTATGACCCTACCCCCCGATTGCTTCCGTGACAGCCGGGCCAGCGCCCCAGCCGGGGGGACCCGGCTGAGCCTGGTGAGCGTCCCTCGGTGTCCGGATCAGCCCCGTGCTCGGCGGTCCGGTTGTCACTCGACTATGTCACCAGACTCCGCCCGACCCCGGGCCCGACCCCCAACCCGCTGATTTCGTCCGGGCAACCTCGACGCCGTGGTTCGGCGCGTTGTTGAGCGTTGACAGTTGCCGTTGCTGACGGCTGGCCGTCGGCGATGGTAACCGCAAGGTACCCGTGTGGGGCTGCTGGCTGCCTCGCTCTTCCGGAGCTGTCAGTGACCCGCTCAGGACGTGGCCGCACCGGGTCTATCAAGGTCCTCCGCAAGCGTTCGCAAGACCTGCTGGACAGGCAATAATCCGAACATGGCTAAGTCGTTGAGGTGTCGGCTCCGGCTGCATGAGTGGGATGAGCGCGAGAACCCGGAAACAAAGGCGCCCTATCAGGTATGTCTCCGCTGCAACGCCTATCGAGACCGAGGTCTTCCGCCCGCGCCTGGTTCTCAGGCAAGTGGATGGGGTGCTCCGCTGTCGGTTGAGAATCCTGTCGGGCCGCAGCGACAGGCGGATCGAGGAGGGTCAGCGCAGTACTGGAGTGATCGCTGTATTGATCATGTAGATGACGTCGTCGGGTACCAGTTCGACTCCCTCGGTGGGTGTGGTGCTGACCGTGATCACCGTCCGAGTCTCTGGCACCGCGGCGATCAGTTGTCCGCCCCGCCCCTCTGCGACGAAGGCGCGATGTGCGCCGAGTGTTCCAGCCACCAGAACATGCCGTAGTCGCTGTGGTCTCGCTCGGCGTCGTCGCCTGTTCTACCCACTCGGCCGGCAGAATCTGCCGACCCTCCCACTGGCCGCGGTCGAGACAGCCGCCGATCTTCACCATGTCGGCCGGCGTCAGCTTTAGCAGGCAGCACCCATTGTTGATGCCGTCTTCGGTGACCGCCCAGGCAAAATTGGCCGCGTCAAAAGCCTTTAGACCAGGGACCCGGATCGACTCGACGCCATGCCGCGACTTTCGTATAGGCCGGCGTCGAGGTGATCCCGAGCGGGCCGAACAACTTCGCCCGGGCATAGTCCAACGTCGTCATGCCTGTAGCCTCCGCCACAATCGCCGACACCAGTTGCGCTCCCGGATCGGAGTAGATGTGCTGAGTTCCGGGGGTCGACTGCAGCGGCAGCTTCAAGATAGACGCGACCTTGCCGTCGGCGGGACTGCGAGTGCCATGACCGTCGCTGATCCCGGCGGACATGGTGAGCAGTTGCCGCAGAGTGATTGAACGCTGCTCAGCTGACATCTTGGCGGCGTGGTCGCGAAGGAGCTCCGGCAACGTCGCATCCAGGGAGCGGATCTTGCCTTCGGCTATCGCTATTCCGACCAGGTGGACACGACCGACTTCGTGACCGACCAGACATGGCTGTAGTGGTCCGGTCCGCCGCCGTTGCGGTAGAGCTCGAGCTGTCTGGTGCCGTCGACATCAACCACCACGGAGTTGATGGTCCCAAGTGCCACCGATCCGGCTGCGATGTGGTCTTCAACTGCCCGCTCAAGGTCAACTACTGACGCGGAGGCCGAAGGGGATGCGTCTGTCTGGTTTCGGGCCTAGATGCCGTGCAACCCGTGACGAAGCAGAGTGTGGCGATGAGGATCGCCACAGCTAGGCGTTTCATACGTCCGCGCACCTCTCATCACCGATCCTGACCACAGCCTAGAACTCCTACAACATGGGCGCGGCGATCGCGGCGCTGCGGTTCCTGGATGGGTTGGTCGTCGCTGCTCTCTGTCGACCCGCCATTCTGGAGGCGGCGCGGCCCGACCGTAGGGAGGACACGCGCCGCCGGGCGGCGCTTGCGCCCGGCCCTTGACCCATTAGAGCCGTATTCGTCAGTTGAGCAGAGTGATGGCCAGGTCTCCCAGTGCTCGATGACGGCTTCGGCTCCGCTGCTCGAGTTCGTCTGACCTTCGCGGCTCTTCCGTAGCCGATGATCGAGCGGTGGTCGTGGCGGCTTCGAGGTCGGTGAGGGAGTCTCCGACGAAGACGCATCGTTCGGCGCTTTGGCCGACTATGGCTAGGGCTTGGTCGACGAGCGCTCGGTGAGGCTTCATCAGCTCGGGTAGCGGCAACATTATAACAATTAACTATCTCAACAACACTTACTACTAACAACTATTCTATCATGTAACTACTAACTCAATCAAATCCTAATACTATTCAAATACATTTCCTTTATTCATAGTTCACAAATAACAAAACAACATACATTACATCATCACACACACATCCTCACACATCCACAATCTCACTACATATTATACCACAACACAACAACACACCTTTCACAACCATCATTCTCTCTCTCTACACTACTAACTCACAAACAACAAAATCTCTCACAACTACTCACACACTCTTCACATAAGTCTACTACAAAATCAGCACAATTACACCTCTCACCATCTCTCTCCCCAATCCCTCCCCTCACTCACCTCTCCCCCATAATTCTTCTCGGAACCGCGGTGATCCTCGGCTGCTGGTGGTGATGCTGCTGCGGATGAAGATCGCCCGGCCCGCGGTCGCGGTCGTCTGGTGCTGTTCGGTCTGGTGCTCGGGGCGACGCCGATCGGGGACAGGTCAACGCGGGCTGACCTTGCTCGGGGCCTGGCTGGCGCAGCTGGGCAGCTGTGAGATGAGTCTCGCTCGGGGCACCGTGGACCGGTAACCGCGGCCGGGGTCGGTGCGGGTCTCGGTCTGGGCGGTGCTGGCCGCGTGGCTGGCCCGCCGGCTGTTCCGGCTGCTGGCGTTGATCCTCTCGTCCTGGTCGGCGTTTCTGTCCACGGTCGTGCTGGTTGGGCTGACCGTGCTCGGCCGGCGTCCGGCCGGTCCTGGTGCTCGTCGTCTTGGCGGGGCTCTCGTCGGCCTGGTGCTGTGGCGGCTGCGGTGGCCGGCCGGGTTCCGGGTGCACGTCCGGTGCCGGGTCCGTGGCTGGCTGCGGGGGATCGTATCGGGGCGGCTGGTCGACGGCGATGACCACCGCCGGCCTCGCCGCCACCGCGACACCGTCGAGCTGCTGCCGCAGCTCGGCGAGGTCACCTGTACGGCGACGGTGGATCGGGTGCGGGTGCGGATGCTGCCCGGCCAGACCCTCGACGACTACGCCGCCGTGGCGGACCGGCTGGGGCAGACCTTCGGCACCCTCGACTGCCGCATCCGCTCGGTGCCCCGCCGGGTCGCATGAGCTGGAGCTGTGGCTGCTGATCGCCGACCCGCTCGCCGAGCATCGTCGACGCCGTTCCGACCGCCGACCCGGAACCGCTCAGCGACGGGTTGCCGGTGGCGTTGGCGGAGGACGGCACGATGTGGCGGTTGCAGCTGCTCGGCACCCACGTGCTGGTCGTCGGCGCCACCGGGGCCGGGAAAGGGTCGGTGATCTGGTCGCATCCTCACCGCCCTCGCCGAGCCGATCCGGGCCGGGTTGGTGAAGGTGTGGGCGGTCGACCCCAAAGGCGGCATGGAACTCGCCGCTCGGCCGGCATCTGTTCGACCGGTTCTGCTACGGCGACAACACCACCGACCAGGCCGGCTACGAGCTCGGCTTCGCCGTGCTCCTCGAGGACGCCGTCGCAGGTGATGCGCGCGCGGCAGGACCGGCTCCGCGGCGTCACCCGACTGCACACACCGTCGATGGCTGAGCCGTTGATCGTGCTGGTCGTCGACGAGCTCGCCGCCCTGACCGCGCTGGACCATCGACCGGGAAGCGAAACGCCGCATCGCCGCCGCCCTCGGCCTGCTGCTCTCCCAAGGCCGCGCGGTCGGGGTCGTGGTGGTCGGGGCGGTGCAGGACCCGCGCAAAGAAGTGCTGACCGTGCGGGACCTGTTCCCGACCCGGATCGCGCTTGCGGCTGTCCGAGGCCGAGCAGGTCAACCTGGTGCTCGGGCCGGGTGCCCGGAATCGGGGGGCGTTGTGTGACCAGATCTCCGACCGGCTCCCCGGCGTCGGCTATGTCGCCGTCGACGGCATCGCCGAACCGGTCCGGGTCCGGTTCTCCCACATCACCGACGACACCATCGCCCAGCTGCGGCCCGTCGAGCCGGCGCCAGCTGCACGTCCGGTGCCGACTCACGTCGAGGAGCTGGCCGCATGACGCAGCCCGGTGCTGGTCGACGATCTGCCGCGGATCACCGCCGACCATGGCCCGGGAGCTGGCCGTCGCCGCAGCGGGTGTGCGTCCGGCCGGTGATCCGCCGCGTCCTCGACCGCGACACCGGCACCGAGCACGACGGTGGCGATCGCCGTGCGGGTCGACCCGCGAAGCGCGCTGCCCGCCGCTGCGCGGAGAAGGCCCGGGTGCTGCGGATGCAGCAGTGCGCCGAAGGCTGGCACCGCGACCACGAACCCGAACCGCCGACCCGACGACGCTGACGACGACCAGGACGACGACGACGACCAGGCCGACGACGACGACCAGGACGGACCGGATGAGGGATCGGCGGGTGCGGTCGACCCGGCGCCGGCAGGACGCCCCGGACCTGCCGCGGGTGCCGCTGGAGGACCGGACCGTCGGGCGGACCTTCACCGCCCCGGACGGCACGACCTATCGGCCGTCGATGTTCCTCACCCTGACCCTGCCGTCCTACGGGCCGATCATGCCCGGCACCGGGCACCCCGGCCATCCCGGCTCGCTATGACTATCGGCGGGCGGCGCTGGATGCGTTGCACTTCCCGAAGCTGGTCGACCGGTTCTGGCAGAACCTGCGCCGCTGCGCCGGCTACCGGGTGCAGTACTTCGCCGCCGTCGAACCCCAGAAACGCCTCGCCCCGCACCTGCACGCCGCGATCCGCGGCGCCATCCCCCGCGCCACCCTCCGCCAGGTCGTCAAGGCCACCTACGTCCAGGTGTGGTGGCCGCCGCATCGACCAGCCCGTCTACGTCGACCCGACAGCTTCCCGGTGTGGGACGGCACAGACTACGTCGACCCGCGACACCGGCGAGGTGCTGCCGACCTGGGAGCAGGCGCTCGACCAGCTCGACGCCGACCCGGACGCGCGGCCGGCGCATGTGATGCGGTTCGGGACGCAGACTCGACATGCGCGGCATCATCGCCCCCTCACGCCGACGCCGACCGGGCCGTCCGCTACCTGGTCAAGTACCTCACCAAATCCGTCGCCGAAACCTACGCCGACCGCCGACACCGGACCCGGCCTACTTGAGCGGCACATCGACCGGCTGCACGCACGAGCTGCGGTTCCTGCCCTGCTCGCCAGGCTGTGCGAACTGGCTCCGCTACGGCATCCAACCCGACCACGCCGGACCCGGGCTGCGGCCCGGCTGGTGCGGCTCGAAAGCCCACGACCGGGAGAACCTCGGCCTCGGCGGCCGCCGCGTCCTGGTCTCCCGCCAATGGTCCGGCAAGACCCTGACCGAGCACCGCGCCGACCGGGCCACCGTCGTCCGCGAAGCCCTGGCCGAGGCCGGCATCGTCGCCCCCGAGATCGAACGGCTCGCCGCCGACGTCACTCTGCCGCCGACGGGCAGCCGCGGTTCGTGTGGACCGACACCAAACCCGACCCGCAGCATCTACGCCCGGGTCATCCTCGCCTCCATCGCCGAACGGCAACGCTGGCGAGCCCAGTACGAAGCCGCGAAGGCCGCCGCGGCAGCCTGTGGACAGTCTTTCGGCAACCGGACCGGCCACCGTGACCCGACCGACCGCGTGCATGCGACCGACCACACCTCGGCCTCCCCGATAACCAGCCGATCCCTTGGTCGCAGGAGTGGCGGTCAAGGGTGAGCGCAGCGAATCGCGCAGGACGCCGCAGGCGCCCTTGACGGCCGGGCCGGAGACCAAACCCTCCCACTCGGGGGAGGCCGAGCAACCCACAGGCAGAACGTAGGCCGGTGACCAGCACCGGAGAACGGAAGATGATCATGTACGATTCTCTGCTCACCGTCGAGCAAGCGGCGCAGCTGCTGGGGACTGGCGTTCGGTTCCCGCGTCGGCTGATCTCTGAGCGGCGCATCCGCTTCGTCCGCGTCGGTCGTCATGTCCGAATTCCACAGTCCTCGCTGGCTGAGTTCATCGCGGCCGGGACGGTGGAGCCGATGACACTCGGCGGCACTCGTGACGCGCGGGCGGCCTTTCGGGTCGATGCGCACCCTGCCGTCTGGACGCATTCAGGTCCGCTATATCGGCCCGGACGGCGTTCGGCACAAGGCACCGATGACCTTCGGGACTAAGACCGAGGCGCGGCGCTGGTTGTCCATGATGGAGAGCGACCTTGCCCGCGGTCGTTGGGACGGTGACGACTCCGACGGCGAGCGGCTCGCCTCGTACGCGTCCAGGTGGATTGTTGAGCGGCCCGGCTCTCTGAGCGTTCCGTCGCGCTGTACGCGGGTTTGCTTCGGCTGCACGTCTCACCGCGTCTTGGTCAGATCGGCCTACGCAAGATCACACCCGCGATCGTGCGGACTTGGCGTCAGGGCCTGCTCGACTCGGGCCTGGGTGAGAGCACGGTCTCGAAGGCATACCGGCTGCTGCGGGCGTGCTGAACACCGCCGCCGATGACGAGCTGATTCGGCGCAACCCGTGCCGGATCAAGGGTGCCGGGTCGAGCACCCCGCCGAGCGGCCGGTCTTGACCCTCGCCGATGTCATGACGCTTGCCGACGCTATCGAGCCTCGCTATCGGATGTTCGTCCTGTTGGCGGTGTTCGGCTCGCTTCGCTGGGGCGAGCTTGTGGGGCTGCGTCGGTCTGACTTCGACCTCGACCTGGGCCTGTCCAGATCGAGCGGGCGGTGTCGCTGTCGGCTCGGTGCAGAAGATCAAGCGGCCCAAGACGGAGGCGGTGTACGCACCGTCGCGCTCCCGATGTGGCTCCTGCCCGACCTCGAAAAGCATTTCTCGACCTACTCCGCGCAGGCCGACGATGGCCGGGTGTTCGTGGGTCCGAGCGGGTCACCCCGGCGCGTCCGAACTTCTCCCCGATCTGGGCTCGGCGCTGGCGAAGTCCGGGCTGGCCGGTGTCCATGTGCACGATCTACGGCACACCGGGAACCATCTGCCGCGATCACCGGAGCGTCGACGCGCGAGCTGATGGGCCGTATGGGTCACGTCAGCGTGAACGCGGCGCTGATCTACCAGCACCGACGGCGGCTCGGACCGGGCCATCGCGGACTCGATGGACGCCATGATCGCGGCGCTGAACACCGAGTCGGCACTCGCTCGGGGCACGTTGGGGGCACGGCGACGGTTGAGGATGATCTTCGAATCCGCCCTGTCACTGAATGTGGGTGTGACCAGGGCTTTCGTGGTGGAGCGGATGACGAGAATCGAACTCGCATGTTCAGCTTGGGAAGCTGATGTTCTGCCATTGAACTACATCCGCAGGCGGCGCAGGCCGCGACGTGGAGTGTAACGCACCTGGGGGGCCCGGTCCGGCCAGCGACGCTAACCTCGGACCACAACCTGCGGGAGGGACGGGCATGAGCAGCGAACTCGGTTTCGGTCAGGTCGCGGTCGACTGCGTGGACGCCGGGCGGCTGGCCGGCTTCTGGTCGCAACTGGTCGGCCGCGACGTCGAACCCGGGGCCAGCGCGTTCTACGCCCGCGTCCCGGCGTCGGAGGACGGTACGTTTCCGGCCATCATCTTCCTCCAGGTGCCCGAGCCGAAGACGACCAAGAACCGCTGGCACCTGGACCTGGTCGCGGCTGATCTGGAGGCCGAGGTCGCCCGGGCGGAGTCCCTGGGCGCGGTGGTGCAGTCCGGCTACGAGGAGTACGGCACGAAGTGGACCACGCTCGCCGACCCGGAGGGCAACCTGTTCGACATCGGCGCCCGGCACTGAGCGGCCGTATGGTCCCGCCCAGGCCGCTCCGGTACGTCAGGGACGTCCCCCGGATCCTCCCGGGGCGGCCCTGAACGTCACACCACAGGCTCGATCCCGGGCACGGTCGGGATTAGCGTGGGCGCCATGTCGTTGAGCACCCCCGAGCCGTCCGGCGTCGGCCCGATCGCGGGCGGCAACCTGCGCGCCTCCGACGCCGACCGGGAGAAGGTCACCGCCGTGTTGGGCACGGCCTTCGCCGAGGGCCGGATCACCGCCGAGGAGCACGAGGAGCGGCTGGACCAGGTGCTGCGGGCCCGGACCTTCGACGACCTGGTGCCGACCACCGCCGACCTGGTGCTCGCCCCCACCACCCCGCCGGGGCAGCCGCCGGCCACCGCCGACGGCGCCCCGTTCGAGATCGACACCGCGAACGCGCAGTCCGAGACCGAGCACCTGGTGGCCATCTTCGGCGGGTCGGCGCGGTCCGGCCGCTGGCGGATCCGCCGGCACACCGAGGCGTACGCCCTGTTCGGCGGCATCGACCTGGACCTGCGGAACGCGGTCTTCGAGGCCCCCGAGGTGGAGATCCGCGGCGCCTGGTGCTTCGGCGGACTGGACATCAAGGTCCCGGCCGGCCTCGAGGTCCGTGACCAGACGGTCGGGATCTTCGGCGGCTCGGAGGTGAAGGACCTCGGCGATCCGGTGCCGGGGGCACCGGTGCTGGTGATTAAGGGACTCGCGCTGTTCGGCGGGGTGTCGGTTCGGGGACCCAAGCCCGCCAACAAACCCGCACGCTGATGAACCGGCCGGGGCAGGAAGGGATGACCATGGACAGCGGCAGCTACCGGGCCTCCGACGCCGACCGCAACCAGGTGGTGGACGTGCTCCAGGCGGCCTACGTCGGGGGCCGGATCACGTTGACCGAGCACACCGAGCGGACCGAGGCCGCCCTTCGGGCCAGGACCTTCGCCGACCTGGCCGCGTTGACCGGGGACCTGGTGCCGGTGCCGGTGCCGGTGCCGCCGAGCGCACCGGCTCCCGCCCCGGCCCCGCACCTGGTCCGCACCGAGGGGGCCTCGGCTGCCTCCGACCAGCTGTCCACGGTGATGTCGACGGTCAAGCGCAACGGCCCGTGGCGGGTGCGGCGGCACAGCGTCGCGAACAACCTGATGGGATCCATCCACCTCGACCTGACTCAGGCCACCTTCGACGCGTCGGTGGTCGAGGTCAACGGCACGACCATGCTCGGCACGCTGTTCCTCCGGGTGCCGGCCGGCACCACCATCCGCGACGAGACGACCAAGGTGCTGGGCAGCACCTCGATCAAGGACGTCGGGGAGCCCGACCCGTCGATGCCGACCGTGGTGATCAGCGGCACCAACGTGCTGGGCGACGTGAAGGTGCGCGGACCCAAGAAGCCCAGCCGTTGGCACTGAGCCCTAGCCTGAGTCCTGTCATGGACGAGCTCTTCGCACCGCCCGCGTACGCGTGGAAGCGGCTGTCACCCAAGTTCCTCACCCTGCGCCGCGTGGTCACCCTGATCGTCTGGCCGGTGCTGTTCACCGTGCCGGCCCTGCTGGTCGGCCTGCTCGGCGGGCTGTGGTGGCTGGCCGGCCTGCTCTGGCTTGCCGCCGCGGTCATCGTCGTGCTGCGCTGGCGGTTCCTCCCCCGCAGCTGCGGCTCCTGGGGCTACGTCGAGCGGGAGGACGACCTGTACGTCACCCACGGGGTCTGGTTCCGCTCGCTGACCGCGGTCCCGTACGGACGGATGCAGCTCGTCGAGGTGGAGTCGGGGCCGCTGGAACGCAGGTTCGGTCTCGCCACCGTCACGCTCAAGACCGCCAGTCCCGGCACCGACGCCGCGATCCCCGGCCTGGAACCGGCGGAGGCGGCCCGGCTCCGCGACCAGCTGACCACGCTCGGCGAGGCCCGCGCGTCCGGGCTATGACCGCGGATCAGCCCGGGCCCTCCGCCCCCCCTTCCGCGGCCTTACCCGCCCGGACGCCGGTGAAGCAGACCGAGCGCCCGCACCCGCTCACTCCGTTCATCCGCGGCTGGCTGGTGCTGGTGGCCATCGCGTTCGGCTTCGGCCGGGAGCTGATCCCCGACGGCGAACCCAACGAGCCGATGGGCACCTTCGGACTGCGGCTGATGCTGCTCGGCATCGCCGCGGTGGTGCTGCTGGCTGCCGCGGCCGGGTTCGTCAGCTGGTACTTCACCCACTTCGTCATCGACGACGACGAGCTGCGGATCGAGACCGGCTGGCTGTTCCGCCGCTCGCGCAAGGTGCCGTTCGAGCGCCTGCAGTCGGTCGACATCATCCAGCCGCTGGCCGCCCGGATCTTCGGGCTGGCCGAGCTGCGCCTCGAGGTCGGCGCCGGCGACAGCGCCATCCGGCTGCGCTACCTCGGGCGGGCGCAGGCCGACCGGCTGCGGGACTACCTGATCACCCGGGCGCACGGGGTCTCGGCCAGGGTCGGTGACGCCCCGACCGGGCCGGGCGCCAGCGCCTTCACCGACCTCAGCACCCGCGAGCGTCCGCTGGTCACCGTCACCCCGCAGCGGCTGATCGGCGGCTTCCTGATCTCCAGCGAGTGGCTGGTCTCCATCGTCCTGCTGCTGGTGCTGCTCGTGGTCACCGGCATCTACGGGGTGATGCCGTTCGCCCTGCCAGCCATCATCCCGATGGCGATCGGCGCGTTCACCCTGATCGGCAACCGGGTGATCAGCACGTTCAACTTCACCCTGGCCGAGTCCCCCCGCGGGCTGCGGGTGACCCGCGGCCTGACCAACCTGACCAGCCAGTCCATTCCCAGCGGGCGGGTGCAGGGGATCCGGATCACCCAGCCGATCCTGTGGCGCCGCTTCGGCTGGTACCGGGTCGACGTCAACGTCCTCGGCGTCGGCCACGGCGACTCCGAGGACAACGAGCAGAGCGCCACCAGCGTGCTGCTGCCGGTGGCCGACGCCGAGCAGATCCGGCACGCCTTGAGCCGCGTCCTGCCGGGGGTCGCCCTGGACGGCGTGCCGCTGCACCCGTCGCCGCCGACCGCCCGCTGGCTCCGCTGGTTCGACTCCTGGACCCTGCGCTACGGCGTCGACGACCGGGTGGTGATCACCGAGCACGGCTGGCTGACCCACGTCCGCAACGTCATCCCGCACGCCAAGGTTCAGTCGGTCCGGATCGCCCAGGGTCCGCTGCAGCGCCGGCTTGGCCTGGCCGACGTCCACCTGGACATCACCCGCGGTCCGGTGACGGCCGTCGCGCACCAGGTCGGCGCCGCGGCCGGCCGCGAGCTGGCCCTCACCGAGCTCGACCGGGCCCGGGCGGCGCGGGCCGCCGACCGGCTCCGGGTGGCCCCGGCGGAGGCGCCGGCGGCGGTCGCCGACCCGGGCGGCGACGCGGTCCTGCAGGCCTTCGGCATCGGCCGGGAGGCGCTGCTGGGCTCGGGCGGGGAGACCGAGGTCTTCGCGCTGGACGCCGACCGGGTGCTGCGGCTGTACCGCCCCACCCACGAGGCACCCGAGCAGACGACCCGCCAGCTGCGCGCCCTGTACGACGGCTGGGCCGCCGCCCGGGTCGGCTTCGAGGTGCCCCGGATCCTGAACGCGGGCTGGATCGCGGGCCGCTGGTCGTCGGTCGACCGCCGGATGTCCGGGCAGAGCCTGTCCGGCTTTCTGGCCCGGGCCGGGGTGGACGACCGGCGGGCGGCCCTGGCCAGCTACCTCGACGCGGCCCTGGCCGTACAGCAGCTGCCGGCCCCCGTGCCGGGCTTCGCGCGGCTGATCGGCGACGGGGCGCCGCAGCGCTTCGACGGCTTGGACGACCTGCTCACCGCTCAGCTGCTCGGCCAGCTGGAGCGGAGCCGGGCCCGGCTGGAGGCCGACGTCCCACACGTCGCCGCCGTCTGGGACCGGATGCAGGACGCGCTGGAGGAGCGGGAGTGCCTGCCGCGGCTCGTGCACGGCGACTTCTGCCCGCCGAACACCTTCGTCAGCGTTGGCCCGCAGGGACGACCGGTGGTCAGCGGGGTCGGCGACTTCAGCCCGCACACCCTGTCCGCCGACCCGCTGCTGGACGTCGCCGGGGCCGTCGCGTTCGTCGAGCTGGAGCCGTACCCGGAGGCGGGTGCCGACGCGGCCTGGCTGACCGGGGTGGCCGTGGAGCGCCTCGGGCCCGAGGCGGCCCGCTGGATCGCGGTGTACCGGGTGTACTACGGGTTCTACTTCTCCTCCACGTTCACCTTCGACCCGGAGACGTACCGCTGGTGCCTGCGCCAGCTGGACCACGGCTGAGGCGGGTGGGCCGCCACGCCGCGGGAGTCAGCGCTGGGCAACGCCGACCCGAGGTGGCACGATCACGAAGGTGACCAGCCGCGCCGCCGACGAGCAGCAGCTGCGGGACCTGGCCCGGCTGCGCAGCGTCCGCGACCGGATCGACCGGGAGTACGCGCAGCCGCTGGACGTCGAGGCCCTGGCCCGCGGGGTGAACATGTCCGCCGGGCACCTCAGCCGCGAGTTCCGGCGCGCGTACGGGGAGCCGCCGTACGGGTACCTGATGACCCGGCGGGTCGAGCGTGCGATGGCGCTGCTGCGTCGCGGCGACCTCAGCGTCACCGAGGTCTGCTTCGCCGTCGGCTGCTCGTCCCTGGGCACCTTCAGCACCCGCTTCACCGAGCTGGTCGGGGTGCCACCCAGCACCTACCGGCGGGAGGCGACCCGCGCGACCGCGGGCATGCCGTCCTGCGTCGCCAAACAGGTGACCAGACCGGTCAGGAATCGAGAAGCACCGGTCGCCGAGCCGCACCTAGCCTGACGCTCATGGACATCACCATTCACGCCAGCTTCCTGCCGCACAACGACCCCGACGCCGCCCTGGCCTTCTACCGCGACGTGCTCGGCTTCGAGGTCCGCAACGACGTCGGCTACCGAGGGATGCGCTGGATCACGGTCGGGCCGCCCGACCAGCCCGGCACCTCCATCGTGCTGCACCCGCCGGCTGCCGACCCCGGGATCACCGACGACGAGCGCCGCACCATCACCGAGATGATGGCCAAGGGCACCTACGGCGGCATCGTGCTGGCCACCGCCGACCTCGACGACACCTTCGAGCGGGTGCAGGCGAGCGGCGCCGAGATCATCCAGGAGCCCATCGACCAGCCGTACGGCGTGCGCGACTGCGCGCTGCGCGACCCCGCCGGCAACATGATCCGGATCAACGAGCAGCGCTGATCCGGCGTGGTTGGGCGCGCGGAGCCGCCCGCCCGCTACCCGCGGGCCTGCGCCCAGGCGTCCAGCCGCCCCAGGGTGGCCTCGATGGCCACCCGGTTGCGGGGCCGGGCCCGGATCAGCCACAGCACCGCCCGGGAGCGCGAGGTGGTGGTGTCGAACTGCTCGGTCACCCGGGTGCGGTCGGCGTCGACGGGCTCCAGCAGGTACCGCCAGACGTGGCCGGCGAAGTGCCGCCACGCGATCCGACGGCCCTCCTCGAACTCGACCACGTGGTTGAGGATCTTGTACGGCAGGCCGATCCTCATCTCCATCCCGAACTTCGCGCCCGCCGACAGCCGCTCCGGAGTCCCGGGCTGCACCCCCTGGACCGAGCCGGAGCCGTCGAAGACCGGGTGCTGGGCGGGGCGGGCGAGCAGCTCGAAGATGTCGGCGGCCGGGGCGCGGATGACCCGGCTGGCCTCGATGACGTCGGGGGTCGGCACCCGGCCAGTCTGCCTGCGGGGTCGCAACGGCACCGGGGGACGCGGGGTCGGCGCCCTAGCGACAAGACGGAGACCGCTCGCTAGGCTCAGCCCATGATCGAGACATCCGTTCCGGAACGGCCTGTGCTGGGGATCGACATCGGCGGCAGCGGGATCAAGGGGGCGCCGGTCGACCTGGCCACCGGCTTGTTCACCACGGAGCGGCTGCGGATCGACACCCCGGCGAAGTCGACGCCCAGCAACGTGGCGGCGGTGGTGAAGGAGATCGTCGACCACTTCGGCGACACCATCGGCGAGGGGCCGATCGGGGTCACCATCCCGGCCGTGGTCACCCACGGGCAGACCCGCTCGGCGGCCAACATCGACAAGTCCTGGATCGACGCCCCGGCGGAGAAGATCTTCGAGGACGTCCTGGGCCGCGACATCTACCTGATGAACGACGCCGACGCGGCCGGGGTCGCGGAGGTTCACTTCGGCGCCGCCAAGGGCCATCCGGGCCTGGTGCTGATGACCACGCTGGGGACCGGCATCGGCAGTGCCCTGGTCTACCGCGGGGTGCTCATCCCCAACTCCGAGCTCGGGCACCTGGAGATCGACGGTCACGACGCCGAGACGCAGGCCGCGGCCAGCGTGAAGGAGAAGCTGGGCCTGTCCTACGGCGACTACGTGCCGCGGCTGCAGCGCTACTACGAGGTGGTCGAGGCGTTGTTCTGGCCGGACCTGATCGTGGTCGGCGGCGGGGTGAGCAAGAAGTCGGAGAAGTTCCTGCCCAAGCTCCGGCTGAAGACCGAGATCGTCCCGGCCAAGCTGCTGAACACCGCCGGCATCGTCGGCGCGGCGTGGCTGGCCCACGACCGGACCGAGCGCCCCGACCCGCTCAAGTAGCCGCCGCCCTGCCGCCGTCCGTGCCGTCTGAGAGCGCCGAGCCGCCGCCCGAGCGGGCCGCGGGCCCGGCGGCGCTGCGGGGCCGCCTGCACCGCTGGTCCCAGGTGGCCTCGGTCGTGCTCGCCGCCGCCATCTTCGCGGTGCCGACGCTGATCAACCGGGGGTACGTGGGGCGCGAGCTGCTCTGGGTCAGCATGGTGCTGCTGCTGGTCTGCTTGGTCATCATGGTGGTCACGGGCCGCCGGCGGACCACCTGACCGGGCGGGCAGGCCTGCGGTGCGCGCCCCGTCGTGACCAGCGGCCGGTACGCCGTCCTCGGGGGCGTTACCCAGCTCCAGGCGGACGACACGCCGCCCCGAGGCCCCGTCCTCACATCCGGTCGAGGGCCTCGATGCCGAGCAGGTCCAGGCCGCTGGCCAGGACGACGCGCGTCGTCCGGCAGAGCGCCAGGCGGGAGTTGCGGACGGTCCCCTCCGAACGCAGGACCGGGCACTGCTCGTAGAACACCGACAAGGCCCCGGCCAGGTCGTACAGGTAGGAGCACAGCTTGTGCGGCGCCAGGGTCTCGGCGACCTCGGCGACCACCTCCCCGAACCGGGTGAGCAGCAGGGCGAGGGCCTGCTCGGCGGGTTCGGCGAGGTCGCTCACCGTGTCCTGCTCGGCCAGCCCCTCCGCCTCGGCTCGGCGCAGCACCTGGCACAGCCGGGCGTGGGCGTACTGCAGGTACGGTCCGGTGTTGCCGGTGGTCTGCAGCATCCGGTCGGCGTCGAAGACGTAGTCCTTGTTCAGTCCGTTGGACAGGTCGGCGTACTTCAACGCCGCCAGCGCGATCGGCGGCGCGGCCTGCTCGGAGGCCATGTCGAGCAGGGTGGCCAGGTGCATGGCCTTGCCCTCGCGGGTCTTGAACGGCTTGCCGTCGGTGCCCAGCACCATGCCGTAGCCGACGTGCTCGGCCCGGACGTCGGACGGCAGATAGCCGGCCTTGCGGGCCACCGCGAACACCTGGGCGAAGTGGTCCCCCTGCCGGACGTCGGTGATATAGATCAGCCGGTCGGCGGCGAGCTCGCGGACGCGGCGCCGGATCGCGGCCAGGTCGGTCGCCGAGTACCCGTACCCACCGTCCCGCTTGCGGACGATCATCGGGGCCTGGAAGCCGTCGACGAACACACACAGGGCGCCGGCGTCGATCACCGCGGTGCCGTTGGACTCGAGTTCCGCCGCGATCACCGGCAGGTCGTCGTTGTAGGTCGACTCCCCGGCCAGGTCGGCGTCGATCAGCTTCACGTTCAGCCGGTCGTAGGTGGCGTTGAACCCGGCCAGAGAGATGGTGATCAGGTCGTGCCAGATGGACAGCGTCTGCGCGTCACCGGCCTGCAGCCTGACCACCCGGGCCCGGGCGTCGGCGGCGAACTCCGGGTCGGCGCGGAAGTGCTGCGACGCCCGTGCGTAGAGCTGCTCGGCGGCCGCCAGGTCCAGCCGCGTCGGGTCGATCCCCTCGTCGAGGATCTGCTCGACGAGCATGCCGAACTGGGTGCCCCAGTCGCCGATGTGGTTCTGCGGGATGACGCGGTGCCCGACCGCGGCCAGCACGCGGTTGAAGCAGTCGCCGATGATGGTGGAGCGCAGGTGGCCGACGTGCATCTGCTTGGCCACGTTGGGCGCGGAGTAGTCGATCACCACCGTCTGCGGCGTGCCGGTGCGCTGGATGCCGTGATCGGGGTCGGCCAGCTGCTCGGTCACCGCCCGCCCCAGCACGTCGGTCCGCAGCCGGATGTTGATGAAGCCGGGCCCGGCGATCTCCAGCGGCTCGCACAGGTCGTCGAGGCGCAGCTCGGCCACGATGCGCTGAGCCACGGCGCGCGGCGGCTGCCCCTCGCTCTTGGCCAGGCGGAGGGCGACGTTGGTCTGGAAATGGCCGAACTGCGGCTTGGTGGCGGGCCGCAGCTCGGGGTCGACCCCGGCGACGGCCGCGATCCGGGAGCTCAGCTGGGCGGGAAGCGATGACACGAGAGCCAAGTATCCCCGCTCGCCGTGACCGGGCGCACGTTCACCGGCGACGCGGTCGACCAGGGCGCTCCGCGGGCCGCGGCTGGTCGGTGCTCAGAGCATCCGGCGCAACAGCCGGTTCTTGGCCACCAGCGTGAGGTGCACGGCCAGGGTGAGGAAGAACGCCACGTGGGTCGCGATGTGCAGGCCGAGCCAGACGTCGTCGTCCACCACCTCCAGCGGAGCCTGCCACTCCCGGCCGCCGCCCAGGTCCCAGTCCTCGCCGGACAGCAGCACCAGGCCGAGACCGCTGGCCGGGATCAGGAAGAGCAGCGCGTAGAGCACCTTCTCGACCGTGGACTCGATCGTGCGCTCCACGGCCGACAGCGTCTCCGCCCACGGCGGCAGCCCGGCCGTCAGCCGCCAGACCAGCCGGACCGCGGCCAGCCCCACGATGCTCAGCCCGAGTCCGACATGGACGGGCAGCAGCGACCAGCACGTCCTCGCCACCGCCCCGCCCCCGGCCCCTCCCCTGGCCGCCGTCCTCGCCGCCGCGCCCGCGACCCCGGCCGGAGTCGTCGATCCCGAACAGGTCCTCGGCGTTGACCATCAGGTATCCGACGACGAACTGGGCGATCAGGGCCAGCACCGTCAGCCAGTGCAGGGCCTTGGTCACGACCCCGTACCCGCGCTCGCCGTTGCGGAGCCGGATAGCCGGACGCGAGGGGGCCGGGGCGGCAGTCATCGCGCCACGCTAACCGGCGCGTCGGGACGACCCGGAGACCCGGGTCACTCGGGCTGGCAGTTCGGGCACCAGTAGCTGCGCCGCTCCTGTCCGGCCGGGCCGAACTCCTCGGTGCGGATCGGTGTCCCGCACCGGCGGCAGGCCTGGTGGACCCGCTCGAACACCCACGCCCGGCGGCCCGTCCGCAGGTCGCCGGTGGTGGACTGCTCGGCCCGGACCCGGTTGGCCAGCAGCAGCCGCTGCGCCCGGTCCACCAGCCGCGGGACGTCCGGCACGTCCCGCACCGGGCGCCGGGGGTGGACCCCCTGCAGGAACAGCACCTCGGCGCGGTAGAAGGTGCCGATCCCCGCCAGGTTGCGCTGGTCGAGCAGGGCCTCGCCGATGGTGCGGTCCGGGTGTTCGCCGATCCGGCGGACGGCCTCGTCGAGGTCCCAGTCGGGCCCGAGCAGGTCCGGTCCCAGGTGCCCGACCACGGTGTGCTCCTCGGCGGTGGCCAGCAGCTCGACCACCGGCAGCCGGTACCCCACGGCGTCGTGACCGGCCGTGGACAGCACGGCCCGGATCTGGTGCGGCTGCCCGCCCGACCACCGGCGCCCGTGGATGAAGGTCCGCCAGCTGCCCTCCATCCGGAAGTGCGTGTGCAGGGTCTGGCCGTCGGAGAACCGGAACAGCTGGTGCTTGCCCCGGGACACCACCTCCCGCACGTCCAGCCCGGTCAGGTCGGTGGTGGCCAGCTGCGGGACGCGGAACTCGCACCGGGTCAACCGCTGCCCGGCCAGGGCGGCGTGCAGCCGCCGGCAGGACCGCCAGACCGTGTCACCCTCGGGCATCCCGTCATCCTGTCAGGCGGCGGCCGCCCGGCCGCTCAGCGCTCGCAGCATCACCGCCACCCAGGTGCGGTACGGCCGCCAGCCCTCGGCGATCTCGGCGTAGTCCTCGACCGCGGACCCGGTCGCCGGCGGCCGGCCGTACGCGGCGGTGGCGAGCTCGACGACCTGCGGCTCGGCCGCCAGCGCGTCGACCAGCCCGAGCCCGCGGACCACGATCAAGGAGGCGTAGAACGGCCCGATCCCGGGCAGCCGCTGCAGCTCGACCATGGCCTGGTCGGGCCCCAGGGCCAGCAGCCGCCCGACCTCGAGGTCGCCCCGGCCGGCCGCGGCGGCGATCGCGTGCAGTCGGGGGATCCGGTCGGCGGGCAGCCCGGGGATCGCGTCCACCCGGGCCAGCGCGCTGGGGGTCGGTACGGCCGGCGTGCTCCGGCCGGCCAGCTCGAACACGACGCCGTGGTCGGCCGCCAACCGGGCCCGGGTCCGGATCCCCTGCGGGCGTCCGCGGCGCGCGCTGAGGACCGACCAGAGCGCCGCCTCGTACGGGGAGGCGAACAGCGACGGCCGGAACCCGGGGGCGACCGCGAACACCGGCGCCAGCACCGGATCCGCTCGGCACAGGCGGGCGTAGGCCTCTCCGTCGTGGTCGGCCGACACCATCCGGGCCACCTGGGCGGCCACCCGCTGGAGGTCCGGCGCACCCCCCGCGGCAGGGTGCACGGTGAGGTCCAGCGCATCGTCCTGCTGGCGGACCTCCACCCCGACCTGCGTCTCGTAGTCGTCGTCCACGCAGAACGCCAGCCGCATCACGCCGTCGAACTCGGTCTCGTCCCGATGCCCGTACCCCATCAGGGCGACCTCGCGCAGGTCGTACGGGCCTCGGAGCGGGATCCGGGCCCGGCCCACGCTGCTGTCCATTTCGCCAGAGTCGCATCCGCTGCCGACAGTCCGGGCGGCCTCCTACCCTGGCAGCGTGACCCCGACCCGCTGGCTGGTGCCGGCCGTGGCCCTGCCGGGACTTCTCTCCGCCGCGGTCGGGATCTGCGTCCTGGTGGTCCGGCACGCCGCCAGGGAGAGGATCTTCACCGAGGACGCCGTCCCACCCGCCCCGGTCGCGTTGGTGCTCGGCGCCCTGGTTTACCCCACTGGTCGCCCGTCCCGCTTCCTCGCCGGACGCCTGGACGTCGCCCGTCGGCTGTACGAGGCGGGGCGCGTCCACGCCGTGCTGGTGTCCGGGGACAGCCTGGCGCCGGAGTGGGACGAGCCGGCCGCCATGCGGCGGTACCTGATCGAGCACGGCGTGCCCGCGGCGGCGGTGGTGATGGACCGGGCCGGGTTCGACACCTACGACTCGTGCGTCCGGGCCCGGAGCGTGTTCGCGGTCGACCGGGTGGTCGTGGTCAGCCAGGCCTACCACCTGCCCCGGGCGGTCGGCACGGCCCGGATGGTGGGCCTGGAGGCGGTCGGCGTCGGCGACCGGACAGTGGAGTGGGTGGACGACGGGCCGCTGCCGCGCCGGTCACCCGCCTGGCGGCGCGGGGTCGTGCGGGAGTGGCCGGCCTGCGTGAAGACGATCGTCGACGTGGCCTCGCGACGACGACCCGTACTCGACCCGCCGGACGACGCCGTCGACCGCGCGGTCCGGTCCTTCACCCGAGCAGACGGCTGAGCACCACCACGGGATGGTCGCGGGGGCGCGCCGACCCCGGCGGCTCGAGGTGCAGCTGCCGCACCTGGTGGGCGATGCGGTGGTAGCGCAGCCGATCGTCCAGCCGGTCGACCTCGGAGCTCACCGCGGGGGTTAGGGCCGCCAACAGCTGGCGGTGAGCCTCCGCGCGTCCCGGGTCGTCGAGCTGGTCCAGCACCCGGCTGAGCTCGACCCAGGCCGGGGCGCGGCGCACCCACTCCAGGTCCAGCAACGCCACCACCTCCGAGCCGTCCCACCAAACGTTGGCCAGGTGGAGGTCTCCGTGGGTGACCGGCAGGCCCGGCTCGTCCAGCGCCGGCGCCAGGTCGGCGTGCTGGACCAACCAGGCGTACGCCCGACGGGCGAGCTCCGCGCGGTCGGTCGGGAGGTGGGCCGGCTCGGCGAGGACGCGCAGACGGTGCAGCGGCAGCGGGTTCAGGGTGGCGCCGATCACGGCGGCCCGATCCGGGCGCGGGTCGTGCACCAGCAGCCGGTCCGACACCGCGGCGGAGGGCCGCCACCGGTGCAGCACCTGCACGCGGGCGGCGACCGAGGCGCAGGCCTGGCCGCGTTGGGCGGAGGTCAAGCCGTCCCACGCCTCGGCCAGCGTGACCCCGCTCAGCCGGCGGGTGAGCACCCAGGTCAGATCCGCCTCGTCCCGGGTCCAGCCGAAGCCGAGCACCTCCGGGTACCCCACCGCCGGCGGGAGCGCCCGGCCGACCTTGGCCTCGGTGACCAGCCGACCCGGGTCTCCCCGCCAGGCCACCCGCAGCACCGCCGGCCCTCGGCTCGGTTCGTCGATCAGCCAGGTGTCGTTGGAGTGGCTGGGGACCAGGACCGGCTCGGTCCGCCATCGCAGTGCGGCCAGCGTCGCCACGCGTTCCAGGCGCTCAGCTGCGGCGTCCTCCGTCACGCCCACCCCATGCACCCACTCTCCTCGACGTCACCCCTCAGGCCGCGAGCCTAACCTGACGATTGTCGAGTCGGTGTAAGTGTGTAACACTGTAACTGTGCATACGACGTGTATGCCTGATACCGAAGGGAGTGCAGCATGAACTGGCACTCAGAATCCGAGGGTGGACCTCGGGGACCCGAACTCCACGCCGGACCGCGTCGCCGCGGCCGCGGACGTCCCGATGGCGAACCCGGCGAAGAGCACGGTGAGCATGGTGAGCGCAGCCGCCGTGGTCGCGGTGGCCCGCGCGGCGGCGGCCGCCACTTCGGCCGGCCCGGCGGCTGGCAGAACCTCGACCTCCCGCCGGCCGACGACGCCCAGGCCTGGTTCGAGGGGCGGCTGCCCGACGACTGGTTCCGCTCGGTCGCCGTCTCGGTGGACCGGGAGGAGATCGTCGTGATCGGCGAGCTCGCCGATGACGCCGCCGACCCCGCCGCGGCCGAGGGGCGGATCAGCCGCCACCGGGCCGACACGCGCGGTACGCGGATGCAGATCGCCGACGAGGCGGAGGCCCGCTACGGCCGGAAGGTGTCCTGGGGCGCCCGGATCGGCGAGGTGGAGGCGTTGTTCACCCACCTCTCCATCCCGGTGATGACCCGGCTCCGGCAGCCCGAGCGGCAGGTGCTCGACACCCTGGTCGACGCCGGCGTGGCCCGGTCCCGGAGCGAGGCACTCGCCTGGGCGGTGAAGCTGGTCGGTGAGCACACCGAGAGCTGGCTGTCCGGTCTGCGCGAGGCGATGTCCGAAGTGGACAAGCTCCGCGCCGAAGGCCCCGAGCTCTGATCCCTGCCCCGCCCCTACACGCAAAACCTCCAGCTACACGCGAATGTTCGGGTGTAGCTGGAGGTTTTGCGTGCAAGAAGGGGACGGCAGGCGGAAGCCACGTCTCGCCGGCGTCCGGACCTGCCGTTGTGGCCAGCAGCGGAGCGCGTCTTGGGCTACGTTGGTCCAGCGTCCGCAGTAATGGCGGCCGAACCGGCAGATGAAGGGTTCCACCATGCTCGTCCTTTCCGGCAAACGGTGGGCTGCCACCGCCGTGTCCCTGACGCTGTTGCTCGGACTCCTCGCCCTGCCCGCCCCGGCTTCCGCGGCGGCCCCCGATGTCACGTCGGCGCTGGAGAAACGGCGGGTCGACTCGGTCCCGACCCCGAAGATCGGGTGGGCCGCATGCCTGACCAAGGTCGAGTGCGCCACGGTACGACTGCCGCTGGACTACGACGCGCCGAACGGGCCCAAGACCGAGATCGCCCTGCTGCGGGTCAAGGCTCGGGACCCGAAGCGCAAGCTGGGCACCCTGTTCCTCAACCCGGGCGGGCCCGGCGGATCGGGGACGGAGATCGCGTACCACGCGTCCACCTTCCTGAGCCCGGGCGTGCTGGACCGCTTCGACATCGTGGGCGTCGACCCGCGGGGGACCAACTTCAGCGACCGCATCTGGTGCTACCCCACGGTCGGCGCGGCCGACCCGGCGCTCGAGGCGCTGTACGCCCGCCCGTTCCCGTACGGCGCCGTCGAGGAGGACGCGGTTGCGAGTGCCTATCAGGCCCACAGCCAGGCGTGCTCGACCACTGGGCTGCCGCTGTCGGCGTCGGCCTCCACCGCCGAGGTGGCCCGCGACCTGGACGTCCTCCGCCGCGCGGTCGGGGACAAGAAGCTGACGTACCTGGGGTTCTCCTACGGCAGCTACCTCGGACAGGTGTACGCCAACCTGTTCCCCGACCGGGTGCGCGCGCTGGCCATCGACGGCGTGCTCGACCCGGTGGCCTGGTCGGGTACGGAGGCGACCAGGTCCACGCCCGTCGCCGAGCGTCTACGCGCCGCCGACGGCGCCACGGCGGCGCTCGAGGAGATCTTCCGACGCTGCGACCAGGCCGGTGAGGACGCCTGCCTGATTGCCGCCGGTGGCGCTGCCGCCAACTTCGACCGGGTCGCCGAGCACCTGAAGAGCGATCCCATCGCCGGGGTCGTCCCGGGCAGCTGGGCAGCGGCTCGTCTTCGGCTACGCCGAGCTGGTCGACTTCACCCTCGGCGCTCTCTACTCTCCGCGCGGCTCCCGCGACATCACCACCGTGGTCTGGGCGCTGCAGCGGCTGGCCGAGTTGGACCCGGCCGACCCCACCGCGGACCCGCCCTCGGCCGCCGCGCTCAAGGAGCTGGCCGGCACGCTGGCGGCGGTCAAGGCGCAGCTGCGGAGCAACTGGCGGCGCAGCAACTTCCGGCGGAGCAACTTCTCCATCCGCTACGACAACAGCCTCGACGCGTTGCTATCGGTCACCTGCACCGACTCCCTGGACGCCACCGACCTGGACGCCTTCCCGACCTACGCCGAGGCCGCCGACCAGCGCGCCAAGTACTTCGGCCGGCTGTGGCTGTGGAGCCTGGCGGGGTGTGCGAGCCCGTCCTGGACCGCCGAGGATGAGGACAGCTATCGCGGGCCGTTCAACCGCCGGACCTCGGCGCCGGTCCTGATCGTCGGGAACGACTGGGATCCGGCCACCAGCTACGCCGGAGCCGTCCAGGCGGCGCAGCTGTTGCCGAACAGCCGGCTGGTCCGCAGCAACAGCTGGGGCCACACCGCGTACGGCTCGTCGGCCTGCGTGACCGGCGCAGTGGACCGGTACCTGCTGGCCGGAGCCCTGCCGGCCGCGGGCACCGTCTGCGTGGGCGACGTGCAGCCATTCGGGAACGCCCCGAAGACGACACCTGCCGAGCGCCGATCGAACTTCACCGCCGGCTTCCGGCCCCTGCGAGAGCGGGACCGGTAGCCCGGACCCTCGCATCTACACGCAAAACCTCCACCTGCACGCGAAGTTTCGCGTGCAGGTGGAGGTTTTGCGTGTAGGTGCGGGACGGGACGTGCGGGGCCTCAGCGGGCGCGGTGCTCCCGGTAGTAGCGGAGCAGGGCCTGGGTGGAGGGGTCCTGCTGGGCCAGGGCGGCCTCGTCGCCGCCGACAGCGGGGGTGACCTGCTGAGCCAGCTGCTTGCCCAGCTCGACCCCCCACTGGTCGAAGCTGTCGATCCCCCACACGATGCCCTGGGTGAAGGTGATGTGCTCGTACAGGGCGATCAGCTGGCCGACCACCGACGGCGTCAGCGACGGCGCCATGATCGAGGTCGTCGGCCGGTTCCCGGCGAACACCCGGGCCGGCACGATCGCCTCCTGGGTCCCCTCGGCCCGGACCTCGTCGGCGGTCTTGCCGAAGGCCAGCGCGGCGGTCTGGGCGAAGAAGTTGGCCAGGAACAGCTCGTGCACGTCGGCCTCGCCGTCGACCAGCGGGTTCGCCGGGGTCGCCACCGCGATGAAGTCGGCGGGGATCAGACGGGTGCCCTGATGGATCAGCTGGTAGAAGGCGTGCTGCCCGTTGGTCCCCGGCTCGCCCCAGAACACCTCGCCGGTGTCGGTGGTCACCGGGGACCCGTCCCAGCGGACGCTCTTGCCGTTGGACTCCATGGTCAGCTGCTGCAGGTACGCCGGGAAGCGGTGCAGGTACTGCGCGTACGGCAGCACCGCGTGGGTGGCGGAGCCGAAGAAGTTCACGTACCAGACGTTGAGCAGACCCATCAGGGCCGGCACGTTCTCGGCCAGCGGCGCCTCGGCGAAGTGGCTGTCGATCGCGTGGAACCCGGCCAGGAAGTCGGCGAAGCTCTCCGGGCCGATGGCCACCACGACGGCGGTGCCGATCGCGGAGTCGACCGAGTAGCGACCGCCCACCCAGTCCCAGAAGCCGAACGCGTTCTCGGGGTCGATCCCGAACGCCGCCACCTTGTCCAGCGCGGTGGACACGGCCACGAAGTGCTTGGCGATGGCCTCGGCGGACTGCTCGTCGCTGTCGTCGACGGCGCCGGCCTTCTTCAGCTCGGCCAGCAGCCAGGATCGCGCCAGCCGTGCGTTGGTCAGGGTCTCCAGGGTGGTGAAGGTCTTGGACGCGACGATGAACAGGGTCGTGGTGGGGTCGAGACCCTTGGTCTTCTCGGCCACGTCGGTCGGGTCGATGTTGGAGACGAACCGCACCTGCAGCCCCGGCTGGACGTACGGCTGGAGCGCCTCGTACACCATCACCGGTCCGAGATCGGAGCCCCCGATGCCGATGTTCACCACGGTCTCGATCCGCTTCCCGGTGATGCCGACCCACGCGCCGCTGCGGACCTTCTCGGCGAAGGCGTAGACCTTGGCCAGCTCGGCGTGCACCAACGGCACGACGTCCTCGCCGTCCACCTCGACGTGGGTGCCCTCCGGGTCGCGGAGGGCGGTGTGCAGGACGGCGCGACCCTCGGTGATGTTGATCTTCTCCCCGGCGTACATGGCGTCGCGCCGCCCGGGCAGCCCCACCTGCTCCCCGAGCTCGACCAGGGCGGCCAGCACGTCGTCGTCCAGCAGGTTCTTGGACAGGTCGACGTGCAGGTCGGCGGCGCTGAAGCTCAGCCGTTCGGCCCGCCCGGGGTCGTCGGCGAACGCCCGCCGGAGGTCGAGGGCGGGACCGGCCCGCAGCTCGGTGAGCCGCGCCCAGGCGGCGGTGCTGGTCGGGTCGATCGGTGCGCTCATCGGGCATCTCCTGGGTCGCGGGCAAGGCCTCCGGGGCACTCTACTGAGAGCGCGCCGCGCCGCTCCGCAGGGTTGCCGCGTTCGCCGGCGCCGTCTCCGCGGCCGGCATCCGCCTCAGACCGGCCGGCCAAGGCGCCGCAGAGCCGCGGTGGCGGCGCGGCGGCCCGACACCAGGGCCCCCTGGATGGAGGCGGTGTCGCGGTGGTCACCGGCGACCAGGACCCCCGACGGGGTCTGCACCGGGCGCCGGGCCACCAACGGCGGCGGCAGCTCGGGCAGGGCCGCGACCACCGGATGCCGGGTGACCAGGTCCCAGCCGGTGGGGTCGACGCCGAAGATCGTGCCGGCGTGACCCCGCGCCGCCCGTTCGGCGTCGGCGTCGTCCGCGGCCCCGAGCACGGTGACGGCCAGCAGCGGCCGTCCGGCCGGGGCGTAGGTCGGGGCCACCGAGGTCAGGACCGCGGCGTTGACCACCGGCCCGCGGCGGTCCGCGTCGACGTGCAGCAGCGGCTGGTGGGTGGGTGGCTCCGCGGAGGTGTACCAGAACGTGGTCAGCGCCTTCATCGGAACCGCCGGCAGCCCGGTCAGCGCCGCGGCGGTCGGCGGGTCCGCGGCGACCACGACGCCCGCGGCGGGGATCTCCTCGTCGGCCGTCCGTACCGCCCCCGGGGCGACCGCCGTCACCCGTACGCCGAGACGGACCGTGCCGGCCGGCAGACCCGCGGCCAGCAGCTCCGGCAGCCGGGACATGCCCATCGACGGCACCCCTGGCGTGCCCAGCACGAAGGAACGGATCAGCAGGGACGCGAAGTTGGCCGACGTGGTGCCCGCGGCCTCGGCCAGCACACCGGCCAGGAACGGCTCGACCACGCCGCGGCGCAGCCGGCCGTCGACCCCCGCCGCGTCCAGATCCTCGGCCAGCGTCCGGTCGGGTCGGGCCAGCAACCGACGGACCGGCAGCAGCGAGCGGGCCGCCCAGGCGGCGAACCGTACCTTCTCGGCGAGGGAGCCGACGGGGGCGCGGAGGGTCTGGACCAGCTGCGCCGGTTCGCGCCGCGGATCGGCCAGCACCCATCGGCGGTCGCCGGTGGCCACCACCACGCCGGCGGCGAACCGCCGGAGGTCCAGGGCGGCGAGGTCGAGGACCCGGTCGAGGATCGGGTAGGCGGGGTTGAGCAGCTGGAAGCCGCGGTCACAGCGGAACCCGTCGACCACGTCGGTCCGCACCCGGCCGCCGACCCCGTCGGCGGCCTCCAGCACCACGACCGGTACGCCCGCCCGGTGCAGCCGCTGGGCGCACGCCAGGCCGGCCAGGCCGGCGCCCACCACCACGACGGGCGCGGATTCGCGCACCACCACCGCCACCTCCACGCAACCGATGCTCCGAACGGGTGCCCACCGTCTCACGGCGCGGCCCGTAGGTTGGAACCATGGACCCCCGTCTCCGCCGGGCGCAGACCGAGCCGGGCACCCTCCCGGTCGGTGGTGAGTCGGAGTTCCGGACCGACCTGGAGCGGATCCGGTTCTCCCAGTCGTTCGCGCGGCTGGCGGAGGTGACGCAGGTGGTCACCGCCGGGGCCACGAGCGGTGTGGTGCACAACCGGCTGACCCACTCGATCAAGGTCACCGCCGTGGCCAGGGCGGTGGCGGTCCGGCTGCTCCGCACCAGCGACCGCGACCTGCTCCGGGAGCTGGGCGGCCTGGACCACGTGGTCGTCCAGGCGGCCGCGCAGGCGCACGACCTCGGCCACCCACCGTTCGGCCACAACGGCGAGCGGGTACTGGACCGGCTGGCCCGGGACCGGTTCGGGCTCGCGGACGGCTACGAGGGCAACGCGCAGACCTTCCGCATCCTGACCGAGCTGGAGGCGCACGGGCCCGGCGACCAGGGTCTCAACCTGACCGCCGCGGTGCGGGCCGGGGTGCTCAAGTACCCGTGGGGGCGGTTCCACGTCCCCGACCCGCACCCCACGGGCTGGGCGGAGCCGCCCCGTGGTGCCGGCTTCGGGCTGGACGGTCCCGGGGCGGCGAAGTTCTCCGCCTACGTGCTGGACCTGCCCGAGATGACCGACGTGCTGGCCACCTTCAGCGACCTGCCGCCGGGCCGACAGACCCTGGAGTGCTCAGTGATGGACCTGGCCGACGACATCGCGTACTCACTGCACGACGTGGAGGACTTCCACCGCTCCGGTGTGCTGCAGTTCTCGCCGGTGTCCGGGGAGTTCCGGTCCTGGCAGGGCGAGCGGCAGCGGCTGGCCGAGCTGGCCGACGACGAGCTGGCGGCGATGGGCCGCTGGCCGGGTTCGGGGCTGGAGCAGCTCCGGCGCCGGCTGCGCGCCAAGGACGGCTGGGTCTTCGACGAGGACCTGTTCTGGGCAGCGGTCCGGCTGGTCGGCGAGGAGTTCGTGGACGGCATCCTCGCCGCCCCGTACGACGGGTCGATGATGGCCGACCGCGCCATCTCGGGCTTCACGTCCCGCTGGATCGAGTACCTGATCGGCGCCGTGGAGCTGGTCCGCGACCCGCCCGTCCGCTCGGCCTACGTCACGCTCACACCCGAGGCCTGGCATCAGGTGTCGGTGCTGAAGTTCGTTCACCAGTACTTCATCCTGGACCGGCCCGACCTGGCCATGTTCCAGCGCGGCCAGGCCGAGACCCTGCGGCTGCTCGTCACCGGGTTCGACGAGTGGCTGTCCGACCGCACCGACGCCGCCCGCGCCCCGCGGCGGCTGATCGATCTCGTGGACACCGCGACCGCCGGTTACCGGCACGTCGCCGCCGAGCGCCCGGACCGGTTGGACGGGAGGACGTCGGAAGCCGAGCTGGCCCGGATGGGACGCGGGCGCGGCATCGTCGACTTCGTCGGGGCGCTCACCGACGAGCAGGCGGTGGCCTTCGCCAACCGGCTGAGCGCGGCCGGCGGGCTGCTGTGGACCAGCGGAGCCCTCTGAGGCCCACCCGCCCGCGGACGGGGGGTCGGCCTCAGGACGCGGCCGGCTCGGACCCCAGGGTCCGCACGCGCCGAAACCGGACGTCCCCGAGGTCACCGCCGGCCGTCGATGGACGACCAGGGTGCCGGCGGCCGGGGCACCGATGCCGCCGCGGAGGCGGCGGGACCGGGCATGCTGGGGTGGTGGAGGTGCTCGGCGAGATCTGGCGGCGGGCGCTGTCGGCCCAGCCGGTCCCCGGTCCGGGCCTGGTCGCCCTGCTGGCGCTGGTCGCGCTGGCGATGGTGCTGCTGCCGGGTCCGTGGCGGGTCACCCGCCAGGTGGTCACCATCAGTCACGAGGGCGGGCACGCGCTCGGGGCCCTGCTCACCGGCCGGCGGCTGGTCGGCATCCGGCTGCACTCCGACACCTCCGGGCTGACCGTGTCCAGGGGACGTCCGTCGGGTCCCGGGATGGTGGTCATGCTCGCCGCCGGCTACCTCGCGCCGGCCGTGGCCGGGATCGGCGCCGCGCTGCTCCTGGCGGCCGGCCACGCCCTGGGCCTGCTGTGGCTGCTGCTCGGCTGGCTGGTGGCGATGCTGCTGCAGATCCGCAACCCGTACGGCTTCGTGGTGCTGGTCGCCTGCGGGACCGCGATCGGCCTGGCCACCTGGTACCTGCCCGCGGTCGGCCAGAGCGCGCTGGCCTACCTGGTGACCTGGGTGCTGCTGCTGTCGGCACCCAAGCCGCTGCTCGAGCTCGCCCGGCAGCGGGGTCGCGGCCGAGCGCCGCACTCCGACGTGGCCCAGCTCGCCCGGATCACCCGCGCGCCCGGCACGGTGTGGCTGCTCGGCTTCCTGCTGGCCAACGTGATCGGCCTGGCCATCGGCGTGGCGGTGCTGCTGCCGTCGGTGGCCGAGCTCGTCGCCGATCTCGGCTCGGGCCCCGGCCGCCGGTGAGCCCGCAGACGACCCAGGCCCTCGGTCCGGAGACCGAGGGCCTGGGTGTGCCGGTCCGAACCCGCGGCGTGCGGTCAGCGCCCGAGGCGGGACATCTCCCGCTGGGCGACGATGATCAGCTCGTCGCGCAGGGCCGGCGTGGCCGCGTTGGCGATGGCGGCCTCCAGCTGGCGGCGGCTCCGGCTCCGCGCGCGGCGATCCCGAATGGCTTTGGCGAATGACATGGTGGTACGTCCGTTCCGTGTGGTGCATGCTCAGTGTGCTGGTAGATGAAACTATTCTTCATCGAAAGCTTCGATTTCGAACTTCATCTGAGCCAACGCCACCACACCGCCGGGTATTCCCGGGCCACGATCTCGGCCTCACCGCCCGACCGGGGGCACCCGGCCCACCGGGGGCGCTCTTCAGGCGGCCTGGCCGAACCGCCGGTCGTCGGACAGCACGACCCCCGCCCGCTCCAGCTCGGCTTCGATCCGGAAGCGTTCGATGTCGCGGTCCATCGCGGACAGGTCGTGGTCGAGCTCGTGATGCACCCCGAGCATCCCGCAGACGTCGGTCAGCACCCGGTCGTACGCGAGTCGGTTGCCCATCTGGTGCGCCGCCGAGCGGTTCTCGTCGACACCGATCGCGGCCCGCAGCCGCCGCAGGTCGGCCACCAGCTGCTCCAGCGGCACGCCGTGCTGACGTCGGAGGGCTCGGACGTTGCGGCGGTGCTCCCGGGCGTCGCGGAACCGGCGGCGCCAGCCGACGACCACGTGGTCCCACCGCCCGGCCATGGCCTCGTAGGCCAGCACGAAGCCGATCGGCGCGAGCACGACGAGGCTCAACGCAATCACCCCCAGCACCAGCTGGTACGGGTCGACCATGGCCAAACCCTAGGTCGCTGCGGCAGCGATCACAACCCGCTGAGGTTGTCCCGCCCGGAACCGCATGGTAGGAGGGCGGGTCGCCGGCGCCCGGCCGGCGGTTCTAGCCCGACGCGCGGTTGCCGTAGACGCTCACATGCACGTGGTCGTAGTGGTTGGCGCTGACCGAGCCGCGGTCCGACATCGACCGCCACCCCTCGCCGCTGCGCTGCACGGTCCAGATCCGCTGCTCGTAGATGACCTCGCTCACCCCCAGGCGGGCGGCATTGGCCCGCAGGAACTTGGCCATCCGCCAGCCGACGGTCGAGTTCGAGATCATGCAGTCCACCGCCCGACCGCTGGAGTGGAACCCGCCGCCGCCCCGGCTGCCGCCGAAGGCGCTCACCTGCGGGTACCGGGCGCAGAGGGTGCGGTGGACCAGGATGGCGTCTCTGGTCAGACCGGACTCCATGCCCGAGCCGAGGTCGCAGCGAGCCATGGTGACGCCGCCGGATCCCTCGTCGGGGTCGGGCTTCTTCTTCGCCAGGTAGGCGTTCTTGACCCAGCGCGCCTTGCCGCCGTCGGAGATCAGCCGGAACCCCTCGTCGACCGTGTCGGTGACCTTGACCTTGCTCCCGGTGTCCAGCGTCTCGACGACGACCTTGTCGGAGCCGCTGGCCCGGGTCCGCACGTTCAGGTCGGTGGTGGTGTAACGGGTGCCGATCACGTCCAGCTCGGCGGCCTTCTTCTCAGCGGCTTTCTTCTCTGCGGCCTTCTTCTCTGCGGCCTTCTTCTCGGTCCGCCTTCTTGGCGGCGTCTTTCTCGCCCGCCTTCTTCTCGGCGGCGTCTTTCTCGCCCGCCTTCTTCTCGGCGGTCTTCTCGTTGGCCGCCGACGTCTCCGATGCTGACGGGCCCGCCGACGGTGCGAGCGGGGTGCGGGTGAGGTCGCGGTCGGCTCGGTCGGCCTGGCCGGCGCGGGCCGCGTCGAGTGACGTGCTCGGGTTCGCGGCGGGTACGGCCTGCAGGGACGCCGACTGCGGCCAGGCGGTCACCGCGATGCCGGCGATCAGGGCTCCGGCCGCCACCGCGGGTACGGCCACGCGGGCCACCCGTACCGTCGGTGAGGGCCGCTGCGCCCGTCGTGGGCGTGGTCGCGCCACCTGTCCTCCATCCCCGAGGTCTGCGACGTGTCGAGACCTAACCGTTACCTATTCGGGCAGAAGTCTAGGCAGACACCCGGGGTGGATAACAAATCGTGGGTCAGTCGCGGTCCGGCGCACCGGATCGACCGGCCGGCCGCAACGGACGCGTGACCCCCGCCAGGAAGAGAGCGGCGACGAGCACGCCGGCGGTCACGGTGAGGGCACGGAGAATGCCGACGTGGTCGCCCAGGAACCCGATCAGGGGCGGGCCGGCGAGGAACGCGGTGTAGCCGATCGAGGCCACCACCGAGACCCGCGCCGCCGACAGGGTCGGGTCGTCGGCCGCCGCGCTCATCCCGACCGGGAAACCGAGCGAGGCGCCGAGACCCAACAGCACCGCGCCCAACACCGCCACCGGCAGCACCGACCCGAACACGATCAGCAGCAGCCCCACCAGGGCGGTCGCCGCGGTGGCCCGCAGCACCGCCACCCGCCCGTACCGGTCGATCACCGGGGGCCCGAACCACCGTCCGACGGTCATCGCCGCCAGGAACACCGCCAGGGCCAGCGGCCCCAGCACGGGCTGCGCCCCGTATCCGTCGATCACGGCCACGGCCAGCCAGTCGTTCCCGGTGCCCTCGGTGAAGGCCAGGCACAGGACGAAGCAGCCGATCAGCAGCGTCCGCGGCTCCGTCCAGGCCCGCAGCGGGCTGCGAGGCCGCGCAGCGTCCCCGCCCAGCCCGGACTCCGGGTGCGGCGCGGCGGGCAGGAAGCGCCGGGTGGCCAGCGGCATGGTCACCGCGACGACCGCGGCCACCCCCACCAGGTGCGCCGTGACCGACACGCCGAGCGCCACCATGGCCGCGCCGACCAGCGCACCGCCGACCGTGCCGATGCTGAAGCCGGCGTGGAACTTGGGCATGATCGCCCGCCCGAGACGCTGCTCCACGGCGGCACCTTCCACGTTCATCCCGACGTCCCAGGTGCCGTTGCCGAACCCGACCAGGAACAGCCCCGCCACCACCGGCGGGATCCCGTACGGATAGCCGAGCGCGACCACCGCCAGCCCGACCGACAGCACCAGCGACATCAGCAGCACCGAGCGCGCGGCACCGATCCGGGTGACCACGATCCCGGCCAGCGGCATGGCGATCAGCGACCCGACCGCGACCGACAGCAGCACCAGCCCGAGGACCGAGGGGGTGGCCTGCAAGGAGTCGCGGATCTGCGGGATCCGCGACGCCCAGCTGGCGAAGCCGAACCCGGAGCCGATGAAGACCGCGCTGACCGCGTGCTTGGCGGCACGGACCTCCGGGACGGGTGCGGCACGACCGGTGGCGACCGGTCCGGTGCTGGGGTGCGTCATGACCTGCTCGACGGTATCCGTCCGCCGGTAGGTTGACCATCGACGGGTCCGCGCGGAGGCGAGGATTGCGGGCCCCGACCGCGCGGACAGGACGAGGACGGTGGGCGGGATGACGGCTGGAGCCACGGACTACGACGTGATCGTGATCGGCGCCGGACAGGCGGGACCAGGGGTGGCCGGCGCCCGGGCCGGCGAGGGCAGACGCGTGGCCTTGATCGAGATGGAGCGGGTGGGCGGCACCTGCCTCAACCACGGCTGCAAGCCGACCAAGGCGCTGCGGGCCAGTGCCACGGCGGCCCACGCCGCGCGCCGTTCCTTCGAGTACGGCGTCCACACGGGCGAGGTGACGGTCGACTTCGGCCAGGCCATCGCCCGGGTCCACCACCTGATCGACCAGATGCGGCGCTCGCTGTTCACCTGGGTCACCTCCACCGAGAACCTCGACCTGATCGAGGGCACGGCCCAGCTGCGGACCGATCCGTCCGGCGGCCGACACCAGGTCGTCGTCAACGGCCGCACCCTCACCGCCCCGGAGGTCCACCTGAACGTCGGGGGGCGGGCCAGCGCACCGGCCATCCCGGGGCTGGACACGGTCTCCTACCTGACCGAGGTGGAGCTGCTGCAGCTGACCGAGCTGCCGCGGCACCTGGTGATCATCGGGGGCGGTTACATCGGCCTGGAGTTCGGCCAGATGTTCCGCCGGTTCGGGGCCGACGTCACGATGGCGGTCGGCAGCGGGGTGGCGACCCGCGAAGACCCGGACGTCTCGGCCCTGGTGGCCGACCTCCTGACCGGGGAGGGCGTCAACATCATCCGGGCCCGGCCGCAGGGGGTGGCGCCGCGCGGCCTCGGGGTGGAGGTGCGCCTGGACAACGGCGAGACGGTGCACGGCAGCCACCTGCTGGTGGCCACCGGTCGTCGCTCCAACTCCGACCTGCTCGGCGAGCACGGCCTGCAGACCGACGAGCGGGGGTTCTTCATCATCGGCCCCCGGTTCGAGACCTCCGTGCCCGGTGTGTACGCGCTCGGCGACGTCAACGGCCACGGGGCCTTCACCCACACCGCGTACCAGGACAGCACCATCCTGCTCGATGAGTCCCGGACGGTGGAGGGTCGCGTCACCACGTACGCGATGTTCACCGACCCACCGCTGGGCCGGGTCGGCATGACCATCGCGGAGGCGAAGAAGTCCGGCCGTCGGGTGCTCAAGGCCGAGGTGCCGATGGCCAGTGTCAGCCGGGCCGTGCTGGAGAGCGAGACCGACGGCGTGATGCGGATCCTGGTCGACGCCGACAGCGAGGAGGTGCTGGGCGCCACCATCCTCGGGCTGCACGGTGACGACCTGGTGCAGATCCTCAGCCTGGCCATGCAGGCCGGGGTGCGCTACCCCGCCATCCGCGACATGCTCCCCATCCACCCCACGATGGCCGAGTTCATCCCCTCCATCCTCGGCTCCCTCCAACCGCTGGACTGAGCCGCCCGGTTTCCGTTCCGACATCCGTCACGGGCCCCAGGTGACCGGTGCCGAGCTGTCCTGGGCCGTCGTTACGGTAAGCGCATGTTCGACCTGCCCGTGTGGCTGCTGACGCTGTCCATCCCCGTCGGCGCCCTGATCGGGGTGGTCATCACCGTGCTCGTCACCCGGCAGAACGCCCGCGAGACCAACCAGGTGGCCACCCACGAGGAGCTGATGCGGACCCTGCGCTGGGCGGCGGAGCTGGCCGTGTCCGCCGACGACGCGGAGGCCCGGCTGGGCGTGCTGCAGCTGGAGCGGTTGGGCGCCGACCCGTCACTGCAGCCCGGGGAGCAGGAGCTGATCGACGCGGCGCTGCAGGCCGCGCAGTACGCCGACCGACTCGCTGTGCAGAGCGCCGGACCCGACGCGGAGGTCGTAGTCTTGGAGCAGGACACGCCGGCCGGCGCCGGGCAGGAGGCACACCCATGAGTGATCGCGTGGTCGTCCGCAGCGCCTCGGTGGAGGCCGCAAAGGTGCTCAGCCGTCGCAACGCAGCCCGCGGCAAGGTCTCCGACCCGGCGACGCTCCGGCTGGCCGAGGCCAAGCTGGTCAGCCCGGAACCCGGTGACCCCGAGACCAACGGCAGCAGCCCGCACAGCTGACCTCGCGGCTCAGCCGGCCCGCGGGTGCCGCCGGTACGCGGACACGAACGGGCTGTCCGCCACCCAGAACCGCCACGGTCGGTCCGCCGCCAGGCTGACCCCGACTCGCGGCCCGGCCGCCACCCCCGCCACCGGCTCGACCGGCAGCCGCAGCTGCACCGGCCCCCCGTCGAACAGTCCGGTCCCCTTGTGCTCGGCGTGCAGGCCCAGCGCCTGGGTCAGTCGGCCCGGCCCGCGGGCGAGGTCCCGGTCGGCGGCCCGACCCCGCCGGGAGCGGGCGTGGACGACGCCGTCCACCACCTCCCCGGCCCGCAGCAGCACGCCGGACGCGGTGCCCTCCGGTCCGCAGACCACGTTGGCCGCCCAGTGCATGCCGTAGGTGAAGTACACGTACAGGTGGCCGGGCGGGCCGAACATCACCGCGTTGCGGCCGGTCCGGCCCCGATGGGCGTGCGACGCGGGATCGGTGGCCCCGTCGTAGGCCTCCACCTCGACCAGGCGGACCGCGACCTCACCGTGGCGCAGGATCGCGCCGAGCAGCCGGGGGGCGACCTCCTCGACGGGGCCGCTGAGGTCTGGCGGGCCGGGCACGGGCTCGACGGCGCCGATCAGTCGGACAGCACGTCGACGGTGCCGGCCGAGCCGTCGACGCGGACCCGGTCGCCGGTCTTGATCTGCATGGTGGCCGTCCCCGTGCCCACCACCGCAGGGATGCCCAGCTCGCGGGCCACGATCGCCGCATGGGACAGCGGGGCGCCGACGTCGGTGACCACCGCCGCCGCCCGCGGGAACAGCGGGGTCCAGCCGACGTTGGTCACCGTGGTGACGAGCACCTCACCCGGCTGCAGCGCGGCGGACTCCGAGGCCGTGGTCAGCACCCGGGCGACGCCCTCCACCACCCCCGCCGACCCGGGGAACCCGCGGACGACGCTGTCGCCACGGGTCAGCGCCCGGCGCCGCTGCCCGGGGCGGGTGACGCCGTACCGGTCGGTGCGCCGATCGGGGTCGGCCGCCCAGGCGAACGGGTCGAAGCGGCCGCTGATCAACGCCGGGTACGGCGGCAGCGCCACGTAGCGCCGGTAGGCCTCCTTGCGGGCGGCGATGGCGGCCCGGTCGATCGGGCCGCCCTCCAGGGCGTCGACGATCTCGTCGGCGTCGAGGAAGAACACGTCGCCGTGCAGCCCGGTCAGCCGCCCGGCCTGCTGCACGTAGCTGCGCAGCACCCAGAAGTACCGGATCACCTCGCTCCGGGCCCGTTCCCGGTCCCGGGCGATCTTGCCCCAGCGCTCGATCTGCCAGTGCAGCACCTTGGCCTGGAGGGGGTGGTCGTACTCCAGGGTCCGCCAGGCCTTGTCCCGGGCCAGCTGCTGGCGGCGCAGCATGGCGCGGTAGTCGTGGCCGTCGGCCGGGCCGCCCCGCTCGGCCAGCTGCCGGTCGACCCAGGCCGCGTCCTCACCGGGGCGGGGGGTGGAGATCTCGAACTCGTGCGGCCCCCGGTGACCGTACCGGGTGGCGAAGGCGGCCCGGTCGATCTCCCCGGCGGCGAGCTGCTCCAGCCCGTCGAGCAGGCCGAGACTGGCCAGATCACCCCGCTGGCTGCCCAGCCCGGCGGTGATCGCGTTGGCGTGCGCGTCACCGACCAGACTTTGCAGCCGCTTGCGGGTGGTCACGAACGAGGCCCCGCTGCTCCGGGTGGCCGCGGACAGCATCTTGCTGATGGTGTGGAACTCCGGCTCGATCACCCGTCGCCACATGGCGGCCAGCCGAGGGCCGGCGGCGATCTCGGCGATCTGCCGGCGGCGCTTCAGGCACAGGGCGGGGTGGGTGTCCAGGTAGGCGTCCAGGTTGCGGATCTCCCGGCGCGCCTCGGAGAGCACGTGGGCGGCGACCGGCAGCACGGCCGCCATCACCTTGAGCCGCGGAACGTGCACGGGTGGGATCTCCACGTCGTCGGGCAGCCGACCGAACACCTCCTCGGTCAGATCCCGGAAGTTCTGCTCGCTCACCCCGACCACGCCGCTCAGGGCGGCCATCACGCTGACGTTCAGATAGATCCGGCCGCCGATCCGGCCGTACCCGACGTACGGGGGGATGGACGCGGTGGCCATCGCGTCATGCAGGAACACCTGGATCATCGACCAGGCCGCGGGGGTCATCACGTCGGGGATGGCCTCGCCGACGTTGGTGTTGGTCCACAGGAAGGTCCCGCCCCGGCTGTCGTTCCACGGGTCGCGGCCCACGTCGCCGGCCGAGGTGATCGGCCGGGCCTGCACCAGCAGCAGCCGGTTGCCGGTCCGGCACCACTCGACGTCCATCGGGGCGCCGAACAGCCGCGACACCCGCAGGCCCAGGGCCGCCAGCCGGGCCACCTGCCGGTCGGCCAGCGAGGGAGCCAGCTGCAGATGGTCGGGGACCCGCTCGAGCGCGGTGCCGCCGGCCGCCCGGACCGTCATCACCGCCTTGTGGTCGATCTTGCGGGAGGTGATCAGCAGGCTGCGCCGGCCGACCGTGAACGTGTCGGGGTTGACCTCGCCCCCGACCACCGCCTCCCCCAGACCCCAGGCGGAGTTGATGGTCAGGTGCCGGTCCTTGCCGGTCACCGGGTCGGCGGTGAACAGCACACCGGAAGCCTCGGCGTTGACGAAACGCTGCACGACGACGGCCATGCTGACGTCGTGCCCGACCCCCTGCCGTTCCCGGTAGCCGATCGCCCGGGCGGTCCACAGCGACGCCCAGCACCGCCGCAGGGCGGTGAGCAGCGCGTCGGCGTGGCCGATGTCCAAGAAGCTGTCCTGCTGGCCCGCGAAGGACAGACCCGGCAGGTCCTCCGCGGTCGCGGACGAGCGGACCGCGACCCGGCCGTAACCCAGGGCGGCGTACGCGTCCCGGACCGCCACCGCGACCGCCGACGGGACGTAGGCCCCGTCGAAGTACCCGGCGATGTCGGCCGAGGCCCGCTCCACCGCCGCCGGGTCGGTGGCGTCCAGGCCGGCCAGCCGTCGCTGCACCGCCCGGTTCAGGTTCTGGCTGCCGACGAACGCCCGGTACGCGTCGGTGGTGACGTGGAAGCCCTCCGGGACCGGCAGCCCGGCGGCCGCCATCCGGGCCAGCGACTCGCCCTTGCCGCCCACCTCCTGGCGACCGCGGCCGGCCTCGGCGAGCGGGCGGACGTAGGTGGGGGCGGTCGAGGCCGGGATTGTGGCGGGGGGTGTGCTGGTCGGGGCGGTGTTGGTCGGGGCGGTGCTGGTCGGGGCGGTGATCACGGTGGCCATCGGCGGTGTCGGGTCCGGTCAGCCGTTGACCGAGACCCACCCCTTCGCGTCGACGGAGCGGAGCATGGCGTCACAGATGGCCGCCGCGCGGGCTCCGTCGGCGAAGGTCGGCAGGCCGACCGGGACCTCGGCTCCGGAGCCGTGGGCGTCCACGGCGGCGTAGGAGTCGGCCACGTAGGCCTCGAAGCACTGCGCGTACCCCTGGGCGTGACCGGCCGGCAGGGTGGCCAGTCGCCGCTGCTCCGGGGAGCCGTGGTTCGGGTCGCGGACCAGCACGGTGGCCCCTTCCTCGCCGCCGATCCACAGCTCCTCGGGGTGCTCCTGGTCGAAGACCGCACTCTGGTGCATGCCGTCCACCTCGACCCAGAGCCGGTTCTTGCGGCCGGCGCTGAGCTGGCTGATCACGGCCGAGCCGGCGACATCGTTGACGGTGCGGAACATGATCAGCGCGCTGTCCTCGGTGGTGACGTCGACCAGCGGCCCGTGCTCCGGCCCGGCGGCGCCGCCGAAGCTGGCCACACTGCCCCCGGGGCGCTGCGGGATGGAGATCGAGGTGGTGGCGACCAACTCGGCGATCCGGTCCCCGGTCACCCACTCGGTCAGGTCGCACCAGTGCGAGCCGATGTCGCCGAACGCGCGAGACGGCCCGCCGGCCGCGGGGTCGACCCGCCAGGAGGTGGCGGTCGGGTCGAGCAGCCAGTCCTGCAGGTAGCTGCCGTGCATCAGGTTCACGGCCCCGAACGCCTCGCTCTGCACCCGCGCCCGGAGCTCGCGGGCCATCGGGTGGAACCGGTACGCGAACGGCATCGTGTTCACCACGCCGGTCCGCTCCGCGACAGCGGCCGCCTCCCGGGCGTCCTCGATCGAGACCCCCAGCGGCTTCTCGCACAGCACGTGCTTGCCGGCCTCCATCAGCTGCACTGCGTACGGCACGTGGGAGGCGTTGGGGGTGCAGATGTGCACCACGTCGACGTCGCTGGCCGCGACCTCGTCGATGCTCGCGTAGGGGCGCTCGACCCCCCAGGCGGCGGCCACCTCGGCCGAGCGCTGCGGGGTGGAGGCCAGCACGCCCACCACATCCGCCCCGGCCAGCACCGCCGCCCGGCGATGCACCTCGCCGATCATCCCGGCCCCGAGGATGGCCACGCGCCGCGGCACCCGCACTGGTGCTGAGGATCCCGTCATGGGGTCACACTATTGCCCCGGCCGGCCCGGGCGGCAGCCCCGGTCAGAACCCCGTCGTCAGCACCATGACGGCGATCAGCCCGACCACCACGATCAGCACAAAGCCGATGATCAGCACCCCGACGATCACCGTCACCGTGGTCGACGCGCGGGGGCGACGGGCGACCACCTCCGAGCGGGTGGTCAGGTTGCTGACGGTGCTCAGCTGCAGCGCTCCGCCGTGCGGCGCCGCGCCCGGCAGCTGGATCAGGTCGCCGTCGGCGACCATCCCACTGAGCACCGAACCGCGCATCTCCACCGCGACCGGCGGGAGCAGCCGACCGTCGGGCCCGATCCGGCGGAGCCGGAAGGTGAGCACCGTCTGCGTCCCCGCGCTGTTCCTGGGGTCGGAGTCGGACCGCACCGCGACCGCGTAGGCAACGCCCCGCCGTGGGTCGCCACTGCGGGCCGGGTCCTCCGACGACGGCTCCGGGCCGGGCTCGGGGGGCGGGCCCGGGATGCTCATGACTCCACCTCGGCCGACGCGGTCAGTGCCGCCTCGGCTTGACACCCACCACCGGGCAGTCGGCGCTCGGCAGGATGGCCGGTGCAGTCCTGCCGGAGATCAGCCGGCCCACCGGGGAGCGGCGACGCAGCCCGATCACCATCGGGCCAGCCGGCGGCTCATCGGCGAGGGTGATCATCGCCTCGGCCGCGGGGGTGGCGTCGGTCGGCCGGCGGATGTCGTAGCTGATCCCGTCGGCGAGGCCGCCGCTCTGTCCCGTGGTCAGCACGGTCAGCGAGCCCCCGGTCGCGGCCGCGTGGTCGATGGCACAGCCCAACGCCGCCAGGGCATCCGGGGTCGGGATGTGGCCCGCGAGGATCCTCATGGGGATCACCCTAGGGGCCGGCCGGCAGCGCGGCCGCCATCCGCCGGACCGCTTGGTCCAGCACGCTCGGCGCGGTGGCGAAGTTGAGGCGGACGAACCCGTCCCCGCCGGGGCCGAACTCGGGGCCCGGGCCGAGACGCACCCGGGCCCGGTCCAACAGCAGCTCGGCCGGGTCGCCGTCCAGTCCGTACCCCCGGAGATCCAGCCAGGCCAGGTAGGTGCCCTCCGGCGGGCGGTAGCGCGCCGCGGGCAGCAGCCCGGCGACCAGCCGGCTCAGCTGCTCACGGTTCTCGGTCAGCCCGGCCAGGTGCTCGTCCAGCCAGCCCACGCCGTCCCGGAAGGCAGCGGCGTGCGCGGTCAGTCCGACCGCGGCGACGCTGTGGTCGACCACGATCGACATCGCCGCGAGTGCGGTCGCGGCCTGCGCCCCCGGGATGATCAGGGCGGCCTTGATGCCGGCCAGGTTCCAGGCCTTCGCGCCGGAGGTCACCACCACCGCGGTGTCGCTCCCCGGCACGCTGAGGTACGGCACGAACCGCACCCCGGGGTAGGTCAGGGCGGCGTGGATCTCGTCCACCACCACCCGCACCCCGTACCGGGCGGCCAGCGCGGCCACCTGTGCCAGCTCGTCGGCGGTGTGCACGACCCCGGTCGGGTTGTGCGGGCTGGCGAGCAGCAGGGCGGGCCGGGAGCCGCGCCAGCTGCTCTTGTCGAACGCCTCCTCCAGGGTGGCCAGGTCGAGCCGACCGTCGGCCCGCAGCTCGGCGTTGACGACGGTCCGGCCGAGGTGCTCGACGTACATCCGGAACGGGGGGTAGACCGGCGGCGTGATCACCACCGCCCCACCAGGGTCGGTCAGCTGCCGGAGGACCTCGCCGACCCCGGTCAGGACGTCGTTGACGCCCCGGACGGCGCCCACGTCCACCGACCACCCCCAGCGGGCCTGCGCGAAGCCGGCGAAGGCTTCGGCGTACTCCACCGCGCTGGTCGGGTACCCGGTGTCTCCGCTGGCCAGCAGCCGCTGGACGGCCGCCACCACCGCGTCGGCGGGAGCGGTGTCCATCTCGGCGACCCAGAGCGCGAGCACGTCGGGGGCGACCATGGCCCACTTGGCACTGCGTCGGCCGCGCAGGTCGTCCAGGCTCCACCGTGCGAACGGGTTGCCGGGTACCGGAGTCAACGTCCCACCTCCCCGCCCTCTCGCGTCCACCCCGGACGCCGTGGTCGCCGACGGTCGGCCCAGGATGTCAGGATGTCCAGAGTGACGACCGAGCGGGGCCGCTGTGCGGTCATCTACAACCCGGTGAAGGTGAGCGAGGCGTTTCGCAGCGTCACCGAGCGGGCGCTGGCCGACGCCGGTCGCACCGACCCGCTCTGGCTGGAGACCACCGAGGACGACCCGGGGCGGAGCATGATCGCCGAGGCGGTCGCGGCCGGGGTGGACCTGGTGATCGCGGCCGGCGGCGACGGCACCGTCCGGATCGCCGCCGACGGCCTGGCCGGGACCCAGATCGCGCTGGGCATCGTGCCGGCCGGCACCGCCAACCTGCTGGCCTACAACCTGGGCCTGCCGCCCGGGGAGCCGGAAGCGGTGGCGGTGGCACTGTCCGGTGAGGACCGGCGGATCGACCTGGTCAGGATGACCGTCGACGACGGCCGCCCCGAGCACTTCGCGGTGATGGCCGGGGCCGGCCTGGACGCGATGATCATGGACGAGACGGACCCCGAGCTGAAGAGCAAGATCGGCACCGGGGCCTACTTCCTGGCGCTGGGCAAGGCGTTGGGGCGCCTGCCGATGAAGGCCCGGGTCAAGATCGACGACCATCACTTCCACCGCCGAAAGGCGATGATGATCCTGATCGCCAACGTCGGCAGGATCCGCGGCCTAGACCTGGTGCCCGAGGCGCGGTACGACGACGGGCACCTGGACGTGATGATCGCCTCCCCGCGCACCGTGCTGGACTGGTTCAAGGTGGCGGGACGGCTGCTGTTCCGTCGCCAGCACCGCAACGACCCGATCGAGATCCGGCGGGCGCGACGGCTCGAGGTGCAGCTCCGGGAACCCGACAGCTACGAGCTCGACGGTGACGTGGCCGGCAGCTTCTCCACGATGGTGGCCGAGATCGTCCCGCAGGCGCTCACCGTCCGGGTGCCCGCCGGCCCGCCCGGGGGGCGCGCCGACGCTCGAGCCGGCGCCTGACGAGCAGCGGGAACGCAGCGATCCCGAGCATGATCGCGACGGTGAGCCCGGCGGCGACCAGCCCGGCCGTCCGTCCGAGCGTGACGTCGAAGATCAACAGCATCACCCCGACCAGCAGCAGCCCGACCCCGAGCATCACCACCAGCAGCATCACGTTCGCGGCGCTGACCAGCTCCTGCTTCGCGTGCCGCCGGAACAGGATGCGGTGCAGGGTGACCGGGGCCAGCCCCACGGCGGTGGTGAGCGCGGCCGTGGTGACCAGGGCCAGGTACACCGCGTGCTGGAACACGTCGAGCTGAGCGAAGCGGGGCTGGAAGGCAACGGCCAGCAGGAACCCGGTGAAGATCTGGGTACCGGTCTGCACGACCCGGAGCTCCTGCAGGATCTCGATCCAGTTGCGGTCCATCCGCTCGGCGCGGGTCTCGTCCCGCCCGTCGGTCGGGTCGACGTCGCGACCCGCGCCGGCCGTACGCGCCGTCATGCCACCACCGATCCCCGTCCGGCCGGCGTCACTCGAGCAGCAGGGTGAGCCGGTTGATGAGGTCCTCCAGGGAGTCCTCGAACTCCACCCCGAACGCGTCCTCGGTCAGCAGCTCGGCCAGCTCGCTGACCAGCGGGTAGTCCGCCAGGTCGTTGCTCTCGATGAACGCCACGTCCTCCGACACGGGCATCGCGGCCACCCCGCTCTCCACCGCCACCGAGCTCTCCAGCAGCAGGTGTCCGAGCAGGAACGTGGCGAATGCCCGGTACACGGTGACGCTGGCCAGCGGACCGAAGCCGAAGCCCCGCAGCCCCTGGAGGAAGGACTCGACCCAGCGGAGGCTGCGCAGCGGCGGCCGGAGCCACGGGGCGGCCGGCGGCCGGGTGGCCACCAGCGGGAAGATCCGCGGGTGGGCGGCGGCCAGGTCGCGGACGCCATGGGCCATGTGCTGCAGATAGTCGGGCCAGCTGGAGGGATCGGGGTCCCCCGCGAAGGTGTTGGCGTACAGCTCGTCCATCAACACCTCGACCACGCCGTCCAGCAGCTGCTCGCGCCCGGGAACGTACCGGTACAGCGCCATCGCCTCGACGCCGAGCCGGTGGCCGAGCCGGCGCATCGTCAGCTGTTGCAGGCCGGCCTCGTCGATGAAGGCGATGGCCTCATTCACGATGCGCATCTGGTCCAGCGGTTGGCGCATGCGCGCGGTCGGCAGCGGCGTCGCGGCCGGCGGGTCGCCGGACACCTCGGACAGGCTCTCGATCTCGGACACGGACTCACATCCTCTTGGCGCACCCGGCAACCAGGCCATCGGCCGGCGCGGAGGTGACACCTATTTACAACATAAACCCTAGGCTCTAGTCTCTGCTTACGCCGTAAAGGCTTGTTGTCGTCGACGAGATCATATCGGACCAGGCCCGTTGTGCGCGCCATTCGCGGCGCCATCGACGGGGACGACAACACAGTCCCGCGGCGCCCGGGTGACCACCCGGGACGGGACCGAAGGAGGTTCGCCATGAGTGGTTCGGACAAGCTGGCCGGCAAGGCCGAAGAGCTGAAGGGCAACGCCAAGGAGAAGATCGGCGACGCCACCGACAACCGCAGCATGCAGGCGGAGGGTGTCAAGGACCAGGCCGCCGGCCAGACGCGCCAGGCAGCCGAGGACGTCCGGCAAGCAGCCGACGACATCACCCGCTGAGCCGCAGCCCAGCTGCCGACCGGCCTGAGCCGGTCGACGTGAACGTGGCCCACCTGTCCCCGCCGGGCAGGTGGGTCACCACGTTTCTGGGCCCGTGCCGGCTGCAGGTGCCGGGCCGACCGCACCCGGCCTCGTAGGGTGAGGACCGCCGCACCCGTCAGAGAGGCCACGATGTCCGCCCAGCCCGAACCCGCGCCCGACCAGGCACCTGAGAACGCTGTCGAGAAGACTGCTGAGCACACACCCGACAAGACCGTGATCACCTTCGGCACCTTCGACGTGCTGCACGTCGGTCACGTCCGGGTGCTGAACCGGGCGGCCGCCCACGGCACCCGGCTGGTCGTGGGGGTGTCCTCCGACGCCTTGAACTTCGCTAAGAAGGGTCGCAACCCGGTCTTCACCGAGGACGAGCGGATCGAGATCGTCGCCAACATCAAGGCGGTGGACCAGGTCTTCGTCGAGGAGAGTCTCGAGCTCAAGCGTGACTACGTGCAGAGCTTCGCCGCCGACGTGCTGGTGATGGGGGACGACTGGGCCGGCAAGTTCGACTTCCTGAGCGACATCTGCGAGGTGGTGTACCTGCCGAGGACACCGTCGGTGTCGACCACCGCGATCATCGAGCACATCACCACCACCCGCTCCCCGGCACCCTGACCCGCTGAGGGTTACCGGGCATCGGGTGCGGATGGGCGTGCTGCTGGATCTCACCCCGCTCCGGGTCAGCGCACCGTTCCGCCGGCTCTGGTGGGGGCTGGGCATCTCCAACCTCGGCACCCAGCTGAGCGTGTTCGCCGTCGGCCTGCAGGTCTACGCGATCACCGGCTCGACCCTGTCGGTGGGGATCCTCGGGCTCTGCGCCCTGGTGCCGCTGGTCGTGCTGGGCTTGTACGGCGGAGCGGCGGTGGACGCCTTCGACCGCCGCCGGGTGGCGCTGCTCGCCTCCCTCGGACTGTGGGTGATGGTGGTCGTGCTGGTTGTGCAGGCCTGGCTCGGGGTCGGCTCGGTGCTGCTGCTGTACGCGATCGTGGCGCTGCAGTCGGCGGGGTTCGCGGTCAACAACCCGGCCCGGAGCGCGATCGTCCCGCGGCTGATCGGCCGGGCCCTGCTGCCTGCGGCCAACGTGCTGTCCACCGTCGCCATGAACGTCTCGCTGACCGCGGGACCCCTGCTGGGCGCGGTGCTGGTGGCCCGGTTCGGCTTCGCCCAGGCCTACGCCGTGGACGCGGTGCTGTTCACGGCCTCCTTGTGGGCGTTGTGGCGGCTGCCGCCGCTGCCGCCGGAGGTCGCCGACGGCGAGCGCCGACCCCGGCTGGGCCTGGCCGCCGTCCTGGAGGGCCTGCGCTTCCTGACCACCCGGCCCAACGTGTCCATGACGTTCGTCGTCGACCTGATCGCCATGGTCTTCGCCATGCCCCGGGTGTTGCTGCCCGCGGTCGGGGTGATGTTCCTGGGCGGGGGCGCGACCACCACCGGGGTCCTGACCGCGGCGTTCGCCGCCGGCGGCATCCTGGCCAGCGTGTTCTCCGGCGGCCTGGTCCGGGTCCGCCGCCAGGGCCGGATCATCGTGGGCGCCATCGCCGTGTACGGGCTGGCGGTCGCCGGCTTCGGCGCCGTGCTGCTGGGCGTCGGCCGGACGACACCAACCGGGGTCCTCCTCGTAGCGCTGGTGGCCGCCTGCCTGTTCCTCGCCGTCTGTGGCGGCTCCGACGCCATCAGTGCCGTCTTCCGGCAGACCATCCTGCAGTCAGCCACCCCGGACGCCATGCGGGGCCGGCTGCAGGGAGTGTTCATCGTGGTGGTCGCCGGCGGCCCCCGCCTCGGCGACCTGTGGCTGGGAGCGCAGTCGGCCTGGCTGCACGAAGGGTGGGCCGCCTTCCTGGGCGGCCTCAGCTGCGTCGCGCTGCTCGCGGTCGTGGTGGCCCGGCGCCGCTCCTTCCTCGCCTACGACGCGCTGCGTCCCACCCCCTGACGGCCGCGCCGCCGGGCCGGGGATGCGTTAGGTTCGTCGTCGAGGCGCCGCAGTTCCAGCTCGCGGCCGACGGGCCGGCGCAGGGAGGTGCGGTACGGGTGGCTGAGACCTCCACCCCGGGTCGGCGGATCCGGATCACGGACCTCCAGCTGGCCAAGCGGCGCGGGGAACGCTGGGCCATGCTGACCAGCTACGACCAGTACACCGCCGGCCTGTTCGACGCCGTGGGTGTCTCGGCGCTGCTGGTCGGCGACTCGGCCGCGAACAACGTCTACGGGTACGACACCACCGTCCCGGTCACAGTCGGGGAGCTGCTGCCGCTGGTCCGCGCCGTCGTCCGCTCGACCCGCCGGGCCCTGGTCGTGGGCGACCTGCCGTTCGGCTCGTACGAGGACGGCCCCTCCCAGGCTCTGGCCACCGCCGTCCGCTTCATGAAGGAGGGCGGGTGCCAGGCCGTCAAGCTGGAGGGCGGCGTGCGCTCGGCGAACCAGATCGCCAAGCTGACCTCGGCCGGCATCCCGGTGATGGGTCACATCGGCTTCACGCCGCAGAGCGAGCACGCCTTCGGCGGGTACAAGGTCCAGGGGCGGGGCGACGCCGCGGCCGACCTGATCGCCGACGCCCAGGCGGTGCAGGAGGCGGGCGGGTTCGCCGTGGTGCTGGAGATGGTGCCCGGTGAGGTCGCGGCCCGGGTGACGGCGGAGCTCACCATCCCCACCATCGGCATCGGCGCCGGCCCGGACTGCGACGCGCAGGTGCTGGTCTGGCAGGACATGCTCGGGCTGCGGACGGGGCGGATGGGCCGGTTCGTCAAGCAGTACGCGCAGCTGGCCGAGGTGGTGTCGGAGGCGACCGCCACCTACGTCGCCGAGGTGCAGAGCGGGGCGTTCCCGGCCGCCGAGCACACCTTCAGCAGCACCCCGGTCCGGGGTCCCCTGGGGTGAACCGCTGGTGAGGGTCGCCCGGAGCATCGCCGAGCTGGACCGGTACCGGCGTGAGCTCGGCACCCGCCCCGGCGGCCTGGCCCCGCCGTGCCTCAGCCTGGTGCCCACCATGGGTGCGCTGCACGCCGGCCATCGGGCGCTGATGGACCTGGCCCGCGGGATCTCCGACGTGCTGGCCGTCAGCGTCTTCGTCAACCCGCTGCAGTTCGGGCCCGACGAGGACTACGCCCGCTATCCGCGCCCGCTGGAGGCCGACCTCGCCGTCTGTGAGGACGTCGGTGTCGACCTTGTCTTCGTCCCGTCGGTGGCCGACCTCTACCCTCCCGGCCGGCAGGTGACGGTGAGCGCCGGGGGTCTCGGGGCGGTCCTGGAGGGTGCGTCCCGCCCCGGCCACTTCGACGGTGTGCTGACCGTGGTGCTCAAGCTGCTCAACCTGGTCCGGCCCGACATCGCCGTCTTCGGCCGCAAGGACGCGCAGCAGCTGGTCTGCATCCGGCGGATGGCACTGGACCTCGACCTCGACGTCGACATCGTCGGCGCGCCCATCGTCCGCGAACCCACCGGGCTGGCCCTGTCCAGCCGCAACCGCTACCTCAACGCCGGTGAGCGGCAGACCGCGCTGGCGCTATCCGCGGCGTTGCGCGCGGCCCAGGGTCAGCCCACCCCCGCGGCGTCGCTGGCCCGCGCGCGGGCCGTGCTCGACGCCGCGGCCGGGCTGCTGGTGGACTACTGCGTGCTGGTGCATCCGGAGACGCTGACCCCGGTTCCCGACAGCCACACGGGTCCGGCGACCTTGCTCGTCGCCGGCACGGTCGGCTCCACCCGGCTGATCGACAACGCCGACCTGACGTTCGCTTCCTGATCGGCGCGGGGGGCGACGCCGCAGTGGATCTCGACGAGGTGGCCGAACGGCTGTACGCGGCCGCCCCGGACCGGTTCGTCACCTTGCGTTCCGAGGCGGTGCAGCAGGCCCGCGCCGCCAAGGACAAGGCGCTGGTGGCGGCGATCGGCGCGTTGCGCCGGCCGACCCGTACCGCCTGGCTGGTCAACCTGCTCGCCCGCTCCGCCGGAGACGACCTGGAACGGCTGCTGGCCCTGGGCGGTGCGCTGGCCGAGGCCCAGCGCAGCCGGGCGGGGGACGAGCTGCGGCGGCTGTCCGCCGAACGCCGCCACGCGGTGGACGCTCTCACTGCCCGAGCGGTCGAGCTCGGCCGGGAGCAGGGCTACGAGGCCACCGACACCGTCCGCCAGGAGGTGAGCCAGACCCTGCAGGCCGCCCTGGCCGACGGCGAGGTGACCGACCAGGTGCGGCGCGGCGTGCTGACCCAGGCCAGGACGTACGGCGGCTTCGGGCCGTTCGACCTTGCCCCCGCGGCCGCGGGCGGTCCCGGCCCGGCACCCGGCCCGGCACCCGTCCCGACCGGGCCCGACGACGGTCCGGCCCTGCGGAAGGCCCGCGACCGGGCCCGAACCGCCGCCGCCGCGCACGCGGCCGCCGAGGAGCGCCACGCCGAGGCTGAGAGGGCGGCGGCCGCCGCCACCCAGCAGGCCGATGCGCTGGCCGACCGGGCGGACGCCCTGCGGGTCGAGCTGGCCGAGGCGGAGGCCGCCGAACAGGCGGCCCGCCACGCGGCGCGGGCGGCCCGGAAGCGGCTCGACGACGCCGAACGGGCCCGCGAGGCGGCCCGCTCCGACGCCGAGACGGCCGCCACCGAGCTACGCGACGTCGAGCACCGCTGATGCCGACCGGACGGACCGTCGGCGTCGAGGAGGAGCTGCTGCTGCTGCACCCCGGGACCGGGGCCCCGCTCGCGCTGGCCGGAACGGTGCTGGCGGGGACCGACCGGCTGCCGAGCGGGCAGCGGGACGTGGTGGAGGCCGAGCTCCAGCAGCAGCAGATCGAGATCGAGACCAGCCCGACCGCATCGCTGGCGGACCTGGCCGACCAGGTACAGCACGGGCGGCGGACCGCCGCCGGCCTGGCCGAGCGGGCGGGGGCCCGGATCGCCGCCCTGGCCACCTCGCCGCTGCCGGTCACCCCGACCACCACGCTGAGCGCGCGCTACCTGCGGATGGTGGAGCACTTCGGGCTGACCACCACTGAGCAGCTCACCTGCGGGTGCCACGTGCACGTCGGCGTCGACTCCGACCAGGAAGGCGTGGCCGTGCTCGACCGAATCCGGGTCTGGCTGCCGGTGCTGCTGGCCGTGTCGGCGAACTCCCCGTACTGGCAGGGCCACGACACCGGCTACGCGTCGTTTCGGTCCCAGGCCTGGACCCGCTTCCCGTCCGCCGGCCCTGCGGAGGTGTTCGGCTCAGCGCGGGCCTACGCCGAGCGGGTCGAGCGGCTGATCGGCACCGGGGTGGTGTTGGACCGGGCGATGATCTACTTCGACGCCCGGCTGTCGCACCGCTACCCCACCGTGGAGATCCGGATCGCCGACGTGTGCCTGCGGGCCGCGGACACCGTGCTGGTGGCCGCCCTGGCGCGGGCGCTGGTCGACACCGCGGTTCAGGGCTGGCGCGCCGGGGACGCCGCGCCGGAGGTGCCCGCAGACCTGGTGCGGCTGGCGACCTGGCGGGCCGGCCGGTCGGGGCTGGCCGGGGAGCTGCTGGACCCCTACACCACGGTGCCGCGGCCGGCCGCCGACGTGCTGGCGGACCTGCGGCGGCACCTGGCGGGCGCGCTCACCAGCGCGGACGCCGCGCTGGTCGACGCCGGGCTGGACCGGGTGCTCCGGCGGGGCACGGGGGCGGACACGCAGCGTCAGGCGTACGGCCGCCGCCACCGACTGACCGACGTCGCGCTGGCCGGCCTCGAGCTCACCGGCGGCGACGACTCCTGACCCTCGGCGCGGCGCCCGCCGCGCCGGCACCGCATCCGCTGCGGGTACAGTCGCAGAACTCCGGGGCAGACACCGGCAAGGGAGATGACAGATGACACGCGTCCTGGTGACCGGAGCTTCCGGCTTCATCGGCTCCCACCTCTGCACCGCCCTCGTCGACGAGGGCCACGAGGTGGTGGCGATGACCCGGCACCCCGACGACTACCAGGGGGCGGGCCGCGCAGTGTACGGCGACGTCAGCGACCCCGGCAGCCTGTCGGCCGCCCTGCGACAGGTCGACGCGGCGTACTACCTGGTGCACTCCCTGGGGGACGACGACTTCGAGGCGAAGGACGCTGACGCCGCGCGGGCGTTCGGCGCCGCCGCCGCCGAGGCGGGACTCGAGCGGATCGTCTACCTCGGCGGGCTGGGGCGGGACGACGACGAGACGCTGTCGGCCCATCTGCGGTCGCGGCGGGAGGTCGAGGGGTTGCTGGCCGCGCCCGGCGTCCCGGTGACCGTGCTCCGCGCCGCCATCGTGATCGGCCACGGTGGCATCTCGTGGGAGATCACCCGCCAGCTGGTCCAGCACCTGCCGGCCATGGTCGGGCCCCGCTGGGTGATGACCAAGACGCAGCCCATCGCGCTGGCCGACGTGATCCGCTACCTGGTCGGGGTCCTGGAGCCGGTGGAAGCCCGAGGCCGGGTGTTCGAGATCGGCGGACCGAAGGTGCTGACCTACGCGGAGATGATGCAGCGGGTCGCCCGCAACCACTTCGGCCGGCCGCTGCCGATCTTGATCGTGCCGCTGCTCACACCCCGGCTGTCCTCCCACTGGCTGTCCTTCGTGACCGACGTGGACACCGCGACCGCCCGCAACCTGGTGGACTCGATGAGCAACGAGGTGATCGCCACCGACACCTCGATCCGCGACATCGTCCCCGGGGAGCCGATCTCCTACGACGAGGCCGTGGAGCTGGCCTACGCCGATCGCGAGCGCGCTACGGCCTCGCGGTGAGCCGGTCGCATCCACGGGCCCGGACGAGCGAGCCCGGATGAGCGAGACCGGATGAGCGAGACCGGGCGGCGGGCGCGGTGGGCCGGTCGGGCTGTGGGGGTGGTGCGGCCCGTGTTCGTGGACAAGGTGGAGCGGGACCACCGGCAGAGTGACCAGCAGTTCCTGCGGCGACGGATCGTGGTCGGGCTGACCTTGGTGGTGGGCGCCACGCTGCTCGGGCTGTCGTTCTCCACCGAGCAGGGGGACCCCCGGTTCTACGCCCTGACCTTCGGGCTGGCCGCGGTGTGGATCATCGGCAGCCTGGCATCCGGACCGCTGCACCTGGGTCACATCATGCTGCGCGACAAGCTGCGCCGGCCGATCATCACCCCGGTCGTGGTCGGCCTGCTGCTCGCCGCCGTGTTCGTGATCGGGGCGTTCGTGATCCGGCTGGTCCCGGCCCTGGCCGGCTTCACCGAGGACGTCCTGGGCTACGCCCGGCTCGGCAACATCGTCCTGGTCGCGGTGATAACCGTGGTGAACGGCATCGCCGAGGAGCTGTTCTTCCGCGGCGCGCTGTTCGCCGCGATCGGGATCCGGCACCCGGTCCTGATCTCGACCATCCTGTACGCGCTGGCCACGGTGGCCGGCGGCAACCCGGTGCTGGTCTTCGCCGCCGCGGTGCTGGGCACCGTCTGCGGTCTGCAGCGGCGCGCCGGCGGCGGCGTGCTGGCCCCGATCCTGACGCACCTGACCTGGTCCCTGACCATGCTCTTCCTGCTGCCGTTGATCTTCCCCGGCTGAGCAGGCGCAGCGGCTCCCGGGGTGAGTCAGTCCCGCACCGGGAGGTACCGCACCTTCAGCACCCCGTCCAGCGCGGCGATGGCGTCGATCACCTCCGGCGGCACGGCGCTGTCCACGTCCACCAGGGTGTACGCGAGCTCGCGCCGCGACTTGTTGGTCATGGTGGCGATGTTGAGCCCGGCCTCGGCCATGGCGTGGGAGATGCCGCCGACCATGTTGGGCACGTTCGCGTTGGCGATCGCCACCCGGTGCCGGGACTCCCGCGGCAGCACCACGTCGGGGAAGTTCACCGAGTTCCGGATGCTTCCGTCGATCAGGTGGTCCCGGACCTGCTCGGCGACCATCACGGCACAGTTCTCCTCGGCCTCGCGGGTCGAGGCGCCCAGGTGCGGCAGCAGCACCACCCCCGGGTGCCCGATCAGCCGCGGCTCAGGGAAGTCCGAGACGTAACCGCCGAGCTGGCCATCGTCCAGCGCCTCCAGTACCGCGGACTCGTCCACCACGCCCCCGCGGGAGAAGTTCAGCACCACCGCCCCGTGCCGCAGCTGGGCCAGGCCGCCGGCATCGACCATGCCGCGGGTCGCCTCCACCAGCGGCACGTGCACGGTCAGGAAGTCGCTCTGCTTGAACACCTCGCTGAGGTCGTGCGCCTTCTGGACCGTGGCGGGCAGGCTCCAGGCCGACTCGACCGTGATCTCTGGGTCGTAGCCGATCACGTGCATGCCGAGGCGGATGGCGGCGTCGGCCACCAGGCAGCCGATCTTGCCGAGTCCGACCACCCCCAGGGTGTGGCCGGCGAGCTCGTACCCGGCGTACTGCTTCTTGCCGGCCTCGACCTTGGACTCGAGGTCGGGGTCGGCCGGGTCCAGACCACCGACGAAGCCGAGCGCTCCGGCCAGGTTGCGCGCCGACAGCAGCAGCCCGGCCAGCACCAGCTCCTTGACGGCGTTGGCGTTGGCACCCGGTGCGTTGAACACCGGGATCCCGCGGCCGGAGAGCTCGGCCACCGGGATGTTGTTCGTCCCCGAGCCGGCGCGCCCCACGGCAAGCAGCGAGGGCGGGATCGGCATCGCATGCAGGTCGGCCGAACGCACCAGCACGGCGTGCGGGTCGTCGGTGTCGGCCGAGACCGCGAACCGCTCCCACGGCAGCCGTTCCAGGCCGACGGCCTGAATGTGGTTCAGCACCCGGACGCGGAACTTGTCGCCGGTGGGACCGGTCATCGGCTCAGCCCCTCGTCCGCTCGAAGTCAGCCAGATAGTCAACCAGCGCCTGCACGCCCTCGATCGGCATCGCGTTGTAGAGCGAGGCCCGCATCCCACCGACCGAGCGGTGGCCCTTGAGCTGGATCAGCCCCCGGTCGTTGGCTCCGGCCAGGAACGCCGCGTCCAGATCGGGGTCGGCGAGGGTGAAGGGGACATTCATCAGCGAGCGGTCCCTGACGGCGACCGGGTTGGCGTAGAGCCCCGAGGAGTCGATCGCGTCGTACAGCAGGGACGCCTTGGCCGTGTTGCGGTCCGCGGCGGCGGTCAACCCGCCGGACTCCAGCAGCCGCCGGAAGACCAGGCCCGCCACGTAGATGGCGAAGGTCGGCGGCGTGTTGTACATCGAGTCGGCCTTGGCGTGGGTCGCGTAGTCCAGCATCGCCGGGGGGGTCGGGTCGCTGATGCCGAGCAGGTCGTTCCGGACGATCACGATGGTGAGCCCGGCGGGACCGATGTTCTTCTGCGCGCCGGCGTAGACCAGGCCGTAGCGGCTGACATCGATCGGGCGGGACAGGATGGTGGAGGACATGTCGCAGACCAGGGGGACGTCGCCGGTGTCCGGCACCCAGCCGAACTCGACGCCGCCGATGGTCTCGTTGGCGGTGTAGTGCAGGTAGGCGGCACGCGGGTCGAGCTGCCAGGTGTCCTGCGCGGGGACGTAGGTGAACGACCGGTCCTCGCTGCTGGCCGCCACGTTGACCTCCAGCAGCTTGCGCGCCGCGGCGATGGCCTTGATCGACCACTGCCCGGTGTTGACGTAGTCGGCCCGCCGACCGCCCACGTTCATCGGCACCATGTCGAACTGGAGCGAGGCGCCGCCCTGGAGGAACAGCACGCGGTAGTCGTCGGGGACCGCCAGCAGCTCCCGCAGGTCCGCCTCCGCGGCCTCGGCGATCGAGATGAACTCCTTGCCCCGGTGGCTCATCTCCATCACCGACTGGCCCGATCCGTGCCAGTCCAGCATCTCCTCGGCGACCTGGGCCAGCACCTCGACGGGCAGGGTGGCCGGTCCGGCGCTGAAGTTGTGGACGCGCGGCATGGCTCCTCGACTTTCGGTCCTCGGGTGGTGCGCCGGGTCGGCGACCAGGTGAGGACACTACCCGCTGAGGCGGCACCGGGGCGCCGATCGCGCCGGTCTGGTCGGGCGGCGGCATCGGACGCCGGACGAAGCATTGACCGCAACGGTGGACCGTGCCACGTTGGCGAGGTCGAGAGGACCTGCCGTGCGCAAGACCGTGCTCACCGTACTGACGGCGCTGGTCGTCGGCTTCACCCCGGTCGCGACGGCGGTGGCTGGTCCGCCGGTCCCCGGGCCGGGAGCCGCCGGGATCGGCGACCCGTACTTCCCCGGGGACGGGAACGGTGGCTATCTGGTCGACCACTACGACCTGCGGATCGGGTACACCCCCGCCACCGACGTCCTGACCGGGACCGCCACGCTGCGCGCCCGGGCCACCCAGGCCCTGTCCCGCTTCAACCTCGACCTCGACGGGTTGACGGTGGACGCGGTGCGGGTCGACGGCGCGCCCGCGCGGTGGACCCGCAGCGAGGACGAGCTCAGCGTCACCCCGCAGCGGGCGCTGCGGAAGCACCGCGACTTCGTGGTCACCGTCCGCTACCACGGGATCCCCACGTTCTACGACGAGGGCGAGCTGGGCAAGAACGGCGTCATCCCCACCACCGACGGCGCGATCGCGGTCGGTCAGCCGCACGTGGCCGACAACTGGTTCCCGGCCAACGACCACCCGCTGGACAAGGCGACCTACCGGATCGAGGTGACCGCGCCGCGCGCGGTTCAGGTCATCTCCAACGGAGCCCTCCGCCGGCTGACGAGCCAGCACGGGTCGACCACCTGGACCTGGGTGATGGACGAGCCGATGGCCTCCTACCTGGCGATCATGGCCATCGGCCGGTTCGACCTCCGCCAGTCGCGGGCGGGCGGCGTCACCTACCTGAGCGCCGTGGACCCGTCCCTGAAGCAGATCCCGTCCATCGCGGGCGATCCGAGCAGCCCGACGATCGGTGCGCGGGCCGAGGCCGCCCTGGCGGCCCAGCCCGAGGTGCTCGACTTCCTCGGCGGGGTGCTGGGTCGCTATCCGTTCGGCCAGGCCGGGGGGATCGTGGACAACGACCCGGAGATCGGTTACGCGCTGGAGAACCAGACCCGGCCGATCTACGACAAGCGGTTCTTCGTCGGCGGCGATCCCAGCACCGACGACTCCGTGGTCGTGCACGAGCTGGCCCACCAGTGGTTCGGGGACAGCGTGGCCCTGGCGCGCTGGCAGGACATCTGGCTGAACGAGGGCTTCGCCACCTACATGGAGTGGCTGTGGTCGGAGCACCAGGACCGCGGGACGGCCGACGAGCTGTTCGCCAGCGTCGCGACCATCCCGGCTGCGGATCCCTTCTGGCAGGTACGCATCGGCGACCCGGGGGCAGCGAACATCTTCGACATCGCCGTCTACTACCGCGGCGCGATGACGGTCCACGCGCTCCGCCGGCAGATCGGTGACGAGAGCTTCTTCCGGTTGCTGCGAGGTTGGCACAGCCGCTACGCCCAGGGGAACGCGACCCTGCCCCAGTTCATCGACCTCGCCGAGCGGACGTCCGGGCAGGAGCTCGACGCGTTCTTCCACACCTGGCTCTACACCCCGAGCAAGCCCGCGGGGCTGCAGGACCCGGCGGCCCGGAAGGCGGCACCCTCGAGCGACCTGGCGGAACGGATGATGGCCCAGCGTGAACGGGGGCAGCTTCGCCGCTAGGGGTGCCATCGGGCCACGGGTCAGCGCAGCGTGATCCGACCGCCCGGGTCGAGACCGCCCAGCTTGGCCGGGTTGGCGATCACGTGCACCGACTGGACCGTCCGGCCGCTGACCGCGAACGCCAGGGCCCCCACCGCCTGCCCGTCCTGGCGGGCGACGATGCCGAGCTGGCCGTTGAACGTCTCGAGCGTGTACTCGATCCCGGGCTGCGCCTTGGCCACGATCCCCAGCATCAGCCGGGCCACCTTCTGCTGGCCGTGGACTGGCCGCCGCGGCGCCTTCGCCACCCCGCCGCCGTCGCTGATCACGACCACATCCGGGGCGAGCACCGCGAGCAGGCCGTCCAGGTCCGCCGACCGGCAGGCGGCGGCGAACCGCTGGACGAGCTCGGCGTGCGTCGCGCGGTCCGCCCGATACCGGGCGCTGCCCTGCTCGACGTGGCGGCGGGCTCGCCCGACCAGCTGCCGGACCGCCGGCTCCTCCCGGCCGAGGATCTCCGCCACGACCGGGTAGGGCTCGCCGAACACCTCGCGCAGGACGAACGCGACCCGTTCCAGCGGGGACAGCGTCTCCAAGACCACCAGCAGCGCGATCGCCAGCGAGTCGGCCAGCTCGACGGCCAGCTGCGGGTCCCCGGCCACCGTGACCGGCTCCGGCAGCCAGGGCCCGGCGTACACCTCGCGGCGGGCCTTGACCCGTCGCAGCCGGTCCAGGGAGAGGCGCGTCACCACGGTGGTGAGGAATGCTTCGCGGTTCTCCACGGCCTCCCGGTCCGTGGCGTCCCAACGCAGCCAGGCGTCCTGCAGGACGTCCTCCGCGTCGACCACCGAGCCGAGCACCCGGTAGGCGATGCCCATCAGGCGCGGCCGCTGGTCCTCGAAGGCACGCTGATCGTCCTCCCCCGGTCCGGCCTCCATCAAGCCGTCTTCTTCGCCGCCGACTTCTTGGCGGGGGTCTTCTTGGCGGGGAGTCTTCTTGGCGGGGGTCTTCTTGGCGCTGCGGGGGTCTTCTTGGCGGCGGTCTTCTTGGCCGCCGCCTTCTTGGCGGGGGCCTTCCTCCCGGTCTTCTTCGCCGGGGCGTGCTGCGCGGGGGCCTTCGCCGAGCCACCGGTCCGCTTCGACCGGTTCTCCTCCACGCTGCGGCGGAGCGCCTCCATCAGGTCGATCACCTGCCCCTGGTCGGGTTGGGTGTCCTCGGCCTGACCGAAGGTGGCCGCCGTGTCCAAGGCGTCACCCTGCTCCAGCTTGGCCGCCACCAGCTCGCGCAGCTGCTGCTGGTAGTCGTCGGAGAACTTGTCCGGCGCGAAGTCCGCCGACAGGTTGTCCACCAGGGAGGATGACATCTTCAGCTCCTGGGCCGACACCCGCACCTCGCTGTCCAGGCTGGGGAAGTCGGCCTCGCGGACCTCGTCGTCCCACAGCAGCGACTGCAGCATCAGCACCTTGCCCCGGGCCCGCAGGGCGCCCAGCCGGGTCTTCTGCCGGAGCGAGAACTGCACGATGGCGGTGCGGTCGCTCTCCTCCAGCGTCCGCCGCAGCAACGCGTAGGCCTTGACCGCGGTCCTGTCCGGCTCGAGGAAGTAGCTGCGGTCGAACATGATCGGGTCGACCTGCTCCGTCGGCACGAACTCGACTACCTCGATCTCCCGGCTGCGCTCCTCCGGCAGGGACTTGAGATCTTCGTCGGTGAGCACCACCGTGGTCGAGCCGTCGTCGTAGGCCTTCTCGATGTCGGCGTACTCGACAACCTTGCCGCAGACCTCGCAGCGGCGCTGGTAGCGGATCCGGCCGCCGTCGGCGTCGTGCACCTGGTGCAGGCTCAGGTCGTGGTCTTCGGTGGCGCTGTAGAGCTTCACCGGCACGTTGACCAGACCGAAGGAGATGGCACCCTTCCAGATCGATCGCACCACCCCAGTACACACCGTCACGGCATGATGGGGCCATGGCGGCAGCGGGTCGGGATGCCCAGAACCAGACGGTGATCATCGAGGGTCATCCGATCAAGCTGACCAACCTGGACAAGGTGCTCTACCCCGAGACCGGCACGACGAAGGCCGACGTGATCGCCTACTACGCGGCGGTGGCCGGGGTGATGCTGCCGCACCTGTTCGAACGGCCGGCCACCCGCAAACGCTGGCCGGACGGCGTCGGCACCGGTGATCATCGACCGACGGTGTTCTTCAACAAGGATCTGGCGGCCGGCACCCCCGACTGGGTCGGGCGGCACAAGATCGCCCACCGTGACCATGACAACTTCTACCCGGTGGTCAACGACCTGGCCACCCTGACCTGGTTGGGCCAGCTGGCCGCGCTGGAGATCCACGTACCGCAGTGGCGGTTCGGCCGTAACGGTCAGCCGAAGCACCCCGACCGGCTGGTGCTCGACCTCGATCCCGGCGACGGCGTGAGCCTCACCGACTGCGCCGAGGTCGCCCGCTGGGCCCGGGAGATCCTCGCCGACACGTTCGACCGGGTGGACCTGCAGGTTCCCGGTCACGATCCCGTGCCGGTGACCAGCGGCAGCAAGGGCATCCACCTGTACGCCCCGCTGGACGGGTCGCTGACCTGCGACCAGGCCAGCACGGTGGCCCGCGAGCTGGCCCGGGCCCTCGAGGCCGACCACCGCGACACCGTCACCGCGGTGATGAAGAAGACCGAGCGCGCGGGCAAGGTTTTCATCGACTGGAGCCAGAACAACGGCAGCAAGACGACGGTCTCCCCGTACTCGCTGCGCGGCCGGGACCGACCGACCGTGGCGGCCCCCCGGACGTGGGCGGAGCTGGACGATCCGGACCTGCGCCAGCTCGAGTACCACGAGCTCGCTGGGCGCCTGAACGAGCTGGGCGACCCGATGGCCGACCTGGGTGCGGTGGGCGCCACCCCAGTCCACCGGTCGGACCGGCTGGCCACCTACCGCAGCATGCGGGACGCGAGCAAGACCCCGGAGCCGGTGCCGGCGGAGCCGCCCGGCGAGCGCGAGGAGGGTTTCACCTTCGTCATCCAGGAGCACCACGCGCGCGCCCTGCACTACGACTTCCGGCTCGAGCACGACGGCGTGCTGGTCAGCTGGGCGGTGCCGAAGGGTCCGCCGACCGACGGCGGCAAGAACAACCTGGCCGTGCAGACCGAGGACCATCCGCTGGAGTACGGGTCGTTCGAGGGTGGCATCCCGCGCGGCGAGTATGGCGGCGGCACGGTGAAGATCTGGGACGCCGGCACCTACAAGCTGCACAAGTGGCGGGACGGGAAGGAGGTGATCGTCACCCTGTACGGGAAGCCGGACGGTGGGTTGGGCGGCGGTGCCCGCAAGTTCGCCCTCATCCACACCGGCGGCGGATCTTCCCGACCCGAACGCAACTGGCTGATGCACCTGATGGAGACCGACCCGGCGGACCTGCGCGCCGCGCCCTCGCCGGGCCGCGCGCCGGCGGAGTTCCCCGACGAGATCGCGCCGATGCTGGCCACGCCGGCGGAGCCGGCCGACATCACCGACGAGGAGACCTGGGCGTTCGAGATGAAGTGGGACGGCGTCCGCACGGTCGCCTACCTGGCCGAGGGTCGGGTCAGGCTGCTCAGCCGCAAGGGCCGCGACGACACTGCGGGTTACGTCGACGTCAGCCGCGCCCTGGAGAAGGTGGACCTGCGGTCCGCTGTCCTCGACGGGGAGATCGTCGTCACCGACGAGTCCGGGCGGCCACGCTTCGGGCTGCTGCAGAACCGGATCAACCTGACCCGCCCCGGGGACATCGAGCGGGCCGCTCGGACCTGGCCGGCCCAGCTGATGCTGTTCGACCTGCTGGAGCTGGACGGTCGGTCGCTGGTGCGGGAGCCGTACCAGGCCCGGCGCGAGCTGCTGGAGAGCCTGGACCTGTCCGCGGCCGGGTCTCGGGTCCAGGTGCCGCCCATCTTCGACGGTGATCTCGCTGCGGCCATCGAGACCAGCCGGGCCCTGCAGCTGGAGGGGGTCGTGGCCAAGCGGCGCACCTCCGTCTACCAGGCGGGGCGCCGGGGCCGCACCTGGCTGAAGATCAAGCTGCACCAGTCGCAGGAGGTGGTGATCGGGGGCTGGCGGCCCGGGCAGGGGCGGCGGGACGGCGGTATCGGCTCCCTGCTGATGGGCGTGCCGACCGACGACGGACTGCGGTACGTGGGCCGGGTCGGGTCAGGCCTGAACGACCGCCAGCTGGACCAGCTCGACCGGTTGCTCGGTCCGCTGGCCCGCTCGACCAGCCCGCTCGTCGGCGTGCCCCGCGAGGACGCCCGGGACGCTCACTGGGTCACACCGGCCCTGGTCGGGGAGGTGACGTACGGAGAGCTGACCGGGCCCGGACGGCTGAGACATCCGGTGTGGAAGGGGCTCCGCGAGGACAAGAGCCCCGACGACGTCGTCTGGGAGCACGCCGGCGCCTAGCCCACACCGTCCACGGCCTTGAGTCGGACCCCGCGGTGCGCGGCCAGCCGCTCGGCCTGCTCCATGATCCGCGAGCGCACGGAGCGGCTCGGCTCCCGCCACGGCTCGACCAGCACCGTGAGCGTCGTGCCGCTGGCCCGGGGGCGCCAGGTGCCGATGATCTCGTCGGCCACCAGCACCGCCCCCGGCCGGCCGATCGCCGGCCACAGCGCCTGGCGGTGCTTCGCCTCCGGTACCAGCAGGGTGCGATCACGACCCTGCAGGAACAGGTCGAACGGGCCGAGCAGCCGCACCAGGCCGCGCGGGGCGACGTCCGCGAGGCCGCCCAATCGACCCGCCGACGCGCCGCCGACCTCGACCGGCTCCGCGTCATCCGGCCAGTGCTGCTTGACCACCTTGACCGGCGCGTCGAGGAAGCCGGCGACGTCGGCCGCCGCGCTGGGCCCGAACAGCTGCAGGTAGCAGCGGATGACCTGCAGGTGGGGTGGCGCCTGCGCCGGGTCCGCAGCGGGACCGGGCCGCCGGCGTGGCCAGCCGGGGATCCGCTGCAACACCGGCGGAGACGTCCCCGGCTGCAGCTCGAGCCCGGCGTACAGGGCACTCAGCCGGAACGGGTTCTCGTAGGCGTGCACGGCCTGGCACACCCGGCACTCGCGGAGGTAGGGCGGGTCGAGCCGCCGGGCGATCGCCGCCGACACCTCGCCCTTGCCCATCGGGCGGGTCACCGTCCGGCGCAGCTCCCCGGCGATCTCGGCCAGCCCGTCCAGAGTGCTGATCCCGGCCGCAGTCAGCGGTCGGCTGGCGTCGAACACCCGCTTCGCGGCGTCGGCTTCGGAGAACGGCGACACCGCGACCAGGACGTCGGTCAGCTCGGCTCGGCGGTAGTAGTGCGGAGCGCCGCGCAGCGACCACACCAGGGCGACGTCGTCGCTGGTCTCCAACTGTGACGGGCCGGCCAGCGGCACGCCACGGTTGGCCAGCGCCCAGCTGGCGGCATCCCGACCGGTGTCCTGCACCCCGAGGTCGAGGACGGCCACGTCGGTCACCGGACGCGCGGCGGGCTCACGGTCGAGCTGCTGGGCGTGGATCCGGTGCCGGATCACCGCGGTCCGGGCGATCTGCTCCGCAGTCACGAGCCCATCGTGCCTCGCGGGGACTCAGTCGCGCTGCGGGTGCGCACCGCCGCGCCAGTCCCGGACCAGCCGGGCGTACTCAGCGTCGAGGTCGGTGACCGCCCGCCGGGCCGTCCGTCGGTGCTGGCTCCACCGCACCGGGGCGAGCTCCCCCCATCGGCCACTGGCCAGCCACCAGGTGACCGCCCAGAACAGGGCGAACGATCCGAGGGCGAACACCACTCCGAGCACAACCGTGACCACGACCACCGTCATCTCCCTTGATTCCGGGTCCTCCGCCATCATGCCCGCTGCGTCAACCGGGTGCAGCCCGAGGCCGGAACTGGCACCCGGACGGGTCTACAGTGATCGGATGGCGCCGGTGCCGGTCTCGCTGTCGGGGGCCAAGGAAACCCTGCTCGCCACCGTCTACGGGCGGGCGGTCGACGCCACCAGCCCACACCCGATCCTCGGCGACGCGATGTCCGCCGACCTGGTCGACCGCCTGGACTACGACTTCGGGCGGGCCGGTGTCTCCCCGGTCGTCGCCGCCTCCATCGCGGCTCGGGCCAAGTTCTTCGACCACTGGACCCGAGACTTCGTCGAGCGCCATCCGGGCTCCACGGTGCTGCACCTGGCGGCCGGGCTCGACACCCGGCTCTGGCGGGTCGACCCGGGCCCCGACGTCCGCTGGTACGACGTCGACTTCCCTGAGGTGATCGAGCTCCGCCGACAGCTCCTGCCGGAGCGCGCCGGCTGCCGGCTGCTGGGGGCGGCGATCACCGCGGACGGCAGCTGGCTGCCTGACATCGACCCCGACCCCCCGGTGCTGGTCGTCGCGGAGGGTCTGACGATGTACCTGGAACCTGACGAGGGCCACACCCTGTTCCGCCGGATCACCGACCACTTCCGTGGCGGCGAGCTGGTCTTCGACACGCACAGCTCGCTGGCGGTCCGGTGGGGCCGCTTCAACCCTGCCGTCCGGGCGGCCGGAGCCACCCTACGCTGGGGGGTCGACGACCCGCGTGAGATCGAACGGGCGAACGCACGGCTCCGGCTGTTGGAGGCCCAGGACGCGTTGAGCGCGCCGGGTGTCGAGGAGCTCCCCAGGCCGACCCGGCTGGTGGCGACGCTGACCCGCCCGCTGCCGGGCCTACGTCATCTGGGGATGTACCTGCGCTTCGGCTTCTGACCGCGCGGGGGCCGCGACAGGCTCCACGTCGTCGCTGACCACCTGCCACTCGGTGCCGTCCGGGACGCACCAGTCGCCCAGGGCCGCGGTCCAACGGCGACCCGCGCGACCGCCCCGGGGACGTCGGACGAAGGTGACCTGGTCCTCGACCAGGGAGAAGCTGTCGGCTTTCATGGCGTCACAGACGTCGACGAGCGTGTGCTCGACGACGCGCATGGCGCCGGGCTGGTTGAGCGGATGCGTCATGATGCCGCCTCGCTCCCCGAGAGCTGGTCTGCGGTACTGGGGAACACCCACCCTAGCCCGCCGTGCCCCCGGGTGCGCAAACGGTCCTTCCGCGGCGACGGTTCAGCCCCGGGGTTTCGGGTCCGGAGCGAGGATGGTCACCGACCGGTCGACGCACGGGCGGCGCATCAGGACGGGGCGCTGCCCTCGCGATGCCCGGTGGTCAGAGCGCTCCGGTGGTGTCGTCGGGCGGGTTGACCAACAACGACAGCCCCTGGTGCGGCTCGAGGCTGAGCCAGAAGCTGTGCAGGTCGTCGATCTCGCCGACCTCGCGGTCGGTGATCATGTCCACCACGGTGGCACCCGGAGTCAGGTACTCCGACAGGATGCTGCCGCCGATCGGGGCCGCGGAGAAGTTCAGCACCGTGACCTGCAGCATCTCCTCGAGCTGGTGCACCATGACCAGCATCGCCTTGTTGGAGACCTGCGGGACGTGCAGCTGCTCGGCTGAGGCGATCTTGTAGCGCTTGCGGATCTGCAGGATCTCGCTCAGCCGGGACGCGAAGGAGCTGGGGTCGTCCAGCTGTTCGGGCAGCGACCCGTACAGGCTGATCCCCCGCGGCATCTTGGACAGCGACTCCGTGGCGTCGGGCCGGTAGTCCATCAGGTCGTAGGCGGCGCGGTGGATCCATCGGGTGTCGCCCGAGGCCAGCAGCGGGGCAACCTGCTTGCGGTCCAAGGTCAACATCCCGCACAGGTCCCACCCGGAGAGGGCGAACACGCCGGGCTGCCACGCGTTGAACATCACCAGCAGCAGATGGGCCCGCTTGATCTGCTCGATCTCATCCTCACGCAGATCGCTCACGTCGGTCAGGCCGAGAGCCGCAGCGATGATCGTCGCCGTGGTCGAGGCGATGCCGTTGGTGGTGAAGGTCAGGTTGTACGGGCCGTTCTCCCCCGTCAGCCGATCGATCAGGTCCTGCCGCACGGCGACGGCCAGGTCGGCCCCGGTGATCGCCCGGCGGCGGAAGGTGAACAGGTCGTCCGCGTGTCCGGTGGCGAAGTGCACCAGCTCATAGGTCATCTCGTCGTGGTTCTGCAGCGCGTGCACCAGCGACACCGGCTCGACCCCGGTCATCCGCGACAGGTTGAGGGTCAGCCGCAGGAACTCGGTGTCGGCGGTGGCCAGGGCGTGGTGGTATGCTGGCCGGTTGACGAAGTCGTACGACAGGTCCGCCCCGCGCGACGACCCGTTCCGGATGTCGTCGATGGTCAGGTTGAGCTCCTGGAACGTGAACCCGCCGACCTTACGGACCATGCTGGCGATCAGCTGGTTGGCCGCCTCCGACAGGGGGTGGCCCTCCGACCACGCCGGGCTGTCGTCCTGGTTCTTCTCCACCCCGAGAAAGCCGTTGGCGTCGAGCCGGAGTGCCCCGCTGCCGAGGTCACCCAGGGAGTGCAGCGCATCGCCGATGACCAGCCGCATGCCGGCGAAGGTCGGGTCCAGCCAGTTGATCGACGGCTGGCCCTCCTTGAAGTAGTGCAGGTAGACCCAGCGCCGCTCGACGCCGTCCGGACCCAGCACGGGCCGGGTGACGCTCCAGTTCGTGTCCTTGATCCCCGGGTCGTAGAAGATCACGCGCTGCAGGCGGCCGATGATGTAGCCCGATTTCTGCAGCTGGTCCTCCGCCTCGGCATCGAGGTTGATCGAGTCCCGGCCGCGGGGGACCTTGGGCAGCATGTGCCAGTCGGACTCGGGGACCTCCACCATGTGGTAGATCCCTGGGTAGTCGCCCACCTTCATCTCGGCGAGCCGGAAGTCCGCTCCCTTGCCGGTGTGGCCGGGGACGATGTCGTCGATCACGGTTCCACCGCGGCCGGCGGCCACCTCGCACATGCTGCGGTACTCGTCCTCGGTGCCGAAGGCGGCATCGATCCGGGTGCTGATCCGGTCGAAGTGCCCGTCCACGCTCGGCGTGGCATCCCAGCCGTCGAGCCCGCCGGCGTCCTTCACCGGCCCGGTGTGTACGCCGTCGATCCCGATCCGCGCGAACGCGTCCCACAGCGCCGGGTCACCGAGCGTGCCGAGGAACGAGCTCCCGCGCTTGGTGATCATGGAGATCGGGTACGCGGTGAACCAGACCGACGCCTTCTCGATCGCCGCGCGAGGGTCGGGGTTGGCGAACGGGTTCTGCAGCATGTTGGCCTGGCCGGAGAACTGCTTCGCGAAGTCGGTCGCGTCGGCCAGCATCGACTGGTCGACCAGCCATGCCACGTAGTCGGGGTTGTCACCCACCGGCTTCCCGGTCTGCTCCTTCTTGCGACGCGGGAAGAGCCGGAGCCGGGCCCGCGGACGGAGGCGCTTTGGGCGAGCGGGATAGAACTGCTCGTCGTAGGTGACCGGAGGTGCCTCGTGGCTGACGGTGCCCTCGTCGTCGCTGTCCTCGACCCTGTCGTTCACCGCACTCCTTCTCCGAGTTGGCCCTGTGAGTGGTGTTGATTGAGTACGGAGTCCCACCGTAGTGCAAGGGCTGGGGGCCTGAGGTCGCGGCTGTGGGGCGGCTGTCGGACCGTCGACCTGAGGTGGTCCACGCCTCGGGCGCTGGCCGCTGGGCCTGGATGGTGCGTTGCCCACAGCTCGGTCCGTGGTGGGGCGGGAGTGTCGGTGGTCGGCGGCAGATTCGTACACATGGTCGATATCGGACGGCCGGGTGATGCGGCGTCGACTGGTGAATCCGGTCCGGGTGGATCCGGGGCGGCTGCGCCCGCCGGTCACGCTGTACGTGCACCTCAGCGACCAGGCGCTGACCACCGGGCCAAGACTCTCGGCACCAGCCCCTGGGCCCACGCCGTCTGGCCCGCCAGCACCCCCCACCAGCCCGACCGACACCGACACCAGCCCGACCGACCAGCAGGAGTCGTTCACCCCCGCCGCGTGACTGTGGGACAGCGGGAGCGAGGTCGTCGCGTCATGCTGATGCGACGCGCGTTGGCTCGCCGATCTCGTCGGCCCGGAGTGTCCTCGGAGGTCGGTAACGTGGGCCGCCTCACGCCTGACACCGTCGAGAGGAGACATCGGGTGCTCGATCTGGAACCCGCCGCACGGCAGGTGACCGCCCTCGTCGCCGGCGTGACCGGCGACCAGCTCCGGCTGCCCACGCCGTGCCCCCGCACCGACGTCGCGGCGATGCTCGAGCACCTCCGTGGGCTGTCCCTGGAGTTCACCCGGGCCGCCACCAAGACCAACAGCGCCGGCGGCGGCCCGCCGCCGCCGGTGCGCTCCGACGACCTCCCCGACGACTGGGCGGACCAGCTGCCCAGCGCCCTGGCCGGGCTCGCCGGAGCGTGGCAGCTGCCGGACGCCTGGGTGGGCGAGACCACGGCCGGAGGGGTGACCTGGCCGGCGACCGTCATCGGGGCGGTCGCCCTCAACGAGCTCGTCATCCACGGCTGGGACCTGGCCGTGGCCACCGGGCAGCCGTACCGCCCCGACCCGACCGTGCTGCAGGCGTCCCACGACTTCCTGGCCGAGTCCGCCGATCACCCGGCCAGCCGAGAGGGCATCTTCGGACCGGTGGTCGACGTCCCGGCGGACGCGTCACTGCTGGAGCGGACGATCGGACTCAGCGGTCGCGACCCCGGATGGGCTCCGCCGGCCTGACCCCACCTCAGAGCGGGCGTCGGCCCACGAACCACAGCCGGGGGTGCTCGCCGGCCGCCGCGATCTCCTGGTGAGCCCGCGCGTCGAGACCGGCGTCGCCCATCACCTCGAGCCACGTGTCGCGGCTGAACAGACCCATCCGATGCAGTTCGTGGGTCACCTCCACCTCCCCGTCGGCGGACCGCAGCACGAAGGTGTAGTGGGTCTCCACCCACGAGTCCGACGGATCGGGGTCCCAGCACCACTCCAGCAACCGGGCGCCGCGCCCGTCCGGCGCGTCCGACCCACTGTGGGATGTCCGCGACTCGAAGTCGTCCGCGACGTCGTCCGGCACGATCACCACGATGCCGCCGGGCCGGCAATGGGCGAACGCGGTCCCCACCGCCTGGCGCAGATCCTCCTCGCTGGCCATGTAGTCGACGGCGTCGTGGATGAAGACGGCGTCGAACGTCTCCCCCAGCCGTACGGTGCGCATGTCGCCCTGGTGGTGCGGCACGCCGGCATTGAGCTCGCGGGACACCGCCAGCATCGGCTCGGAGATGTCGACCAGAGTCATCGCGAACCGCCCGGTCAGGTGACTGGCCAGATGCCCGCCGCCGCTGCCCAGCTCCAGTACGGTCCGCGTACCGCCTTCGGCGAGCAGGTCGGCGGCGAAGGCGGCCTCCTCGGCGTACTCCTCGGCCGGGGAGATCAGCGGCCACCACGGCGCGAGGTCGCCGTAGAACCGGTGCTCGATCGGCGAGGGCGTCGTCACCGGTCGGCCGCCGCGGGACTGTGCCAGGCGCCGTCGCGACGCTCGGCCAGCCCGCGCACGTACTCGGCCTGACCGAGGTGCCTGGTGGCGTCATCGACGACGCTGACCAGCCGGACGGCCACCGTGACCGGCGGGTCCCACCGGGTGTCGACCACCCGGGCCAGCTCGGCTGCGGTGACCTGGTCGAGATACCGGGTCACCGCCCGGTGCACGTCCCCGTAGTAGCCGGCCAGCAGGTCCGCCGGCACCCGGACCTGGCCCACCTGCTCGGCCGTCTGGCCGTACCCGGTCGCGTCGTCCTCGAACGGCAGCCCGAACCGATCCCGCCACCCGGGCCACACCGGCGCGCTGCCGGCGGCGTCGGAGACGTGGTCGTCGACCACCCGGGCGAGGTGCCAGAGGGTCCAGGCGATCGAGTTCGCCCTGGGATCGGGCCGGTACCACGCCACCTCGTCACTGAGACCGTCGGTCAGTGCCACGACCCCCTCCTGGATCCGCCCGAAGGCGTCGGCCAGCAGTCCCCGGGCCGCCTCGATGTCGCTCATGCTCCCGGACGCTACCGAACGTCGCTGTCCCTCGCCCAGGTCCCTCGCGACGGCCTTGTACCCTCGCGGCTGTGGGACGTCCGACGCTGGTCGTGGTCAGCGGGCCGGCCGGTTCGGGCAAGACCACCCTCGCCCACGCGCTGGCCCGATCGATCGGCTGCCCGGCGCTGTGCCGGGACGAGATCAAGGAAGGCATGGTCGCCGCCGAGCCCGGCTTCGTCCCCACCGTCAGCGACCCGCTCACCCTCCGGACCTACGACGTCTTCTTCAGCACCGTCCGGCTGCTGCTCGAGGCCGAGGTGACCCTGGTCGCCGAGGCCGCCTTCCAGCACCCGGCCTGGCAGCGCGGGCTGACCCCGCTGCGCGACCTGGCGGACCTCCGGATCGTGCGCTGCCGGACCTACCCGGCGCAGGCGTGGGCCCGAATGCAGCGGCGGCAGGCCGAGCAGGGCACCCGGGCCGCACACGCCGACGGCGACCACCTGGCGGCCCGGGCGCCGTTCCAGGAGATCGCGCTCGACGTCCCGACGCTGGACGTCGACACCGACGACGGTTATCGGCCGAGCCTGCCGGCCGTGGTCGCGTTCTGCCGAACCCCGCGCTGAGCCGCGTCAGGACAGGTGGGTCGGCTCCGGTCGCCGCTTGTGTCCCTCGTCGCTGCCGACGCGATCCTGCCCACCGCCGCCGGCCGGTGCGGCCGCGCCGGCCGGGACCACCGAGATGATCACCGACTTGGATGTGGGCGTGTTGCTGCCGTCCGCGGTCGAGTCGAGCGGCACCAGCGGGTTGGTCTCGGGGTAGTAGGCGGCCGCGCAGCCCCGCGGCGTCTGGTACGCGACGAGCCGGAAGCCGTCGGCCCGGCGGTCGCGGTCGTCATCGGCCCAGTGACCGACCAGGTCGACCTGCTGCCCGGAGACCAGGCCCAGGTCCCGGATGTCGTCGGGGTGCACGAAGACCACCCGCCGGCCGCCCAGGATGCCCCGGTAACGATCGTCGAGGCCGTAGATCGTGGTGTTGAACTGGTCGTGGGAGCGCAGCGTCTGCAGGATCAGCCGTCCCGGGCCCGGCTCCAGGACCTCGATCGGCGACACTGCGAACTCCGCCCGACCCGACCTGGTCGGGAACGTCCGGCTGTCCCGCGGCGGGTGCGGCAGCACGAACCCGCCCGGCCGGTCGACGCTCACCTCGTAGGTCTCGCAGCCGGGGACGACCCGGGCGATGTGCTGCCGGATCACCCGGTAGTCCTGCCGCATGGCCCGCCAGTCGATGCCGTGCCGCTGGCCGAGCAACCGTTCGGCCAGACCGGTGACGATCGCCACCTCGGAGCGGAGCAGTGGGCTGGCCGGGGCGAGCGGGCCCCGGGAGGCGTGCACCGAGCAGGTGGAGTCCTCGACGGAGACGAACTGCTCACCGGAGACCTGCACGTCGCGCTCGGTGCGTCCCAGGGTGGGCAGGATCAGCGCGGTGTCACCGCAGACCAGATGCGACCGGTTGAGCTTGGTCGAGACGTGTGCGGTCAGCCGGGCCCGGCGCAGCGCCTCGGCGGTCACCTCCGTGTCGGGTGCCGCCTGGGCGAAGTTGCCGCCCAGACCGAAGAACACCTGGGCCTGGCCGTCGCGCAGGGCCCGGACCGCGTCGACGGTGTCGTACCCGTGCTGCCGCGGCGGGTCGAACCCGAACTCGGCCTGCAGCGCGTCGAGGAAGTGGTCGGGGACCCGCTCCCAGATGCCCATCGTCCGGTCGCCCTGCACGTTGGAGTGACCGCGCACCGGCAGCAGCCCGGCCCCCGGCTTGCCGATGTTGCCCTGGGCAAAGGCCAGGTTGGCGATCTCCTTGATCGTCGCCACGGCGTTCCGGTGCTGGGTCAGGCCCATCGCCCAGCAGAACACGGTCGCCGACGAGTCACGCAACAGCTCCGCGGCGGCGGCGATCTGGTCGCGGCTCAGCCCTGTGCTCGCCGCAACCACCTGCCAGTCCAGGTCCGCCAGGTTGCGCCGCCACGCCTCGAACCCGGTCGTGTAGGTGTCCAGGAAACCGTGGTCGAGGGCGTCCCACTCGACCAGCAGCGCACCGAGGGCCTGGAACAGCGCCAGGTCCCCGTTGACCCTGATCGGCAGGTGCAGGTCGGCCAGGTCGGTCCCCGGTCCCACCCAGCCCCGGACCTTCTGCGGGTTCCGGAAGTTGACCAGCCCCGCCTCGCGCAGCGGGTTGATCGCGATGATCTTGGCCCCGCGCTTCTTGGCCTCCTCCAGGGCGGACAGCATCCGCGGGTGGTTGGTGCCCGGGTTCTGTCCGGCCAGCACCAGCAGCTGCGCGTTGTGCACGTCCTCCAGCGTCACGCTGGCCTTGCCGATCCCGATCGACTCGGCCAGGGCGATGCTGGTCGACTCGTGGCACATGTTCGAGCAGTCGGGCAGGTTGTTCGTGCCGTACGCCCGGACCATCAGCTGGTACGCGAACGCCGCCTCGTTCGAGGTCCGGCCCGAGGTGTAGAAGATGGCCTGGTCGGGATGGTCCAATCCGTTCAGCTGGTCCGCGATCAGCGAGAACGCGTCCGCCCAGCTGATCGGCTCGTAGTGCGTACCACCGGGCCGTTTCACCATCGGGTGGGTGATCCGCCCCTGCCGGCCCAACCAGTGCTCGGTCTGTGCGGCCAGCTCGGCGATGCTGTGCGCCGCGAAGAACGCCGGCGTGACCCGCGCCGTGTCGGCCTCCTCCGAGACCGCCTTGGCGCCGTTCTCGCAGAACTCGGCCGTGTGCCGGTGGCCGACCTCCGGGTCGGGCCAGGCGCAGCTCATGCAGTCGAAGCCCTCGGCCTGGTTCAGCTGCAGCAACGCCCGCGCGGCCCGCCGGGGGCCCATCAGACGGGCCGACCGGGCCAGGCTGATGGCGACCGCCTTGGCCCCGGCTGCGTGGTCGTCCGGATCGCGGACCCGGCGGACCTCGGACTCGTCCGGATCGTCGCGTCGGCGGGCCATGCGCAGCTCCCTGTCGTTGGGCGTGGTGGTCAGCTGCCCTCACGCTACGTCGGCGGCGCACCAGACCGCTGTGCGGGTCGGGACTGGTGTCCGATAGCCTGCCCGGCTATGGACGACCCCGACCGCCCAGCACCGCCGCGGCTGCGGTCGCCACGCCTGGCGGCGCTCCGGGTCGGCGACGCCTCCGACCTGTACGACGGCGACCGCCGCGACGGCGAGCGGTTCACCGCCGCTGACCTGTCGGGTCGCGACCTGACGCACGTGACGTTGAGCGAGTGCGAGCTCCTCCGCTGCCGGCTCGACGGGACCGATCTGACCGGCGCGCATCTGGTCGAGTCGGCGGTCCTCGACCTGGACGCGGCGGTGGTCACCATGCCCCGCTCCGAGCTGCGGACGGCGGTCGTCCAGCGGTCCCGACTCGGCTCGGTCGAGTGGTACGAGTCGGTGTGGGTCTCGGTGCTGGTGGAGGACTCCAAGCTGGGCTACGTCAACGCCCGCGGGGCCCGGTGGCGCGACGTCGTGTTCCGCGGCTGCGTGATCGAGGAGCTCGACCTGGCCGGCGCGACCCTGACCCGGGTCGCCTTCTCCGGCTGCCGGATCGGCACCCTCCACCTGTCGGGCTCCACCTTCGCCGACGTCGACCTGCGCGCCGCCGAGCTGCACACCATCGACGGTCTGGCGGGCCTGGCCGGCTGCACGGTGACCCCCGACCAGCTCGCCCTGCTCGCCCCCCTGCTCGCCCGGCACGTCGGGCTCGACGTCCGCGAGGAGTGAGTCGTTCAGTGCATCGGGGGCCGGTCCGAGACCCCTTCCGGCGGCGCCTCGTGCACCACCGGTGCCACCTTGGCCCAGAGCAGGAACAGCAGGCCGAGGGCGAGCATCCCGGCGCCCAGCCACAGGTTGATGTGGATTCCCGCCGACTTGGCGATCTCGTCGTCCCCGGTGAAGAACCCGTAGATGACCAGGGCCACGCCGTAGAAGGTGAACAGGGCGCCGATCAGGATCCGCAGGTCGAACAGCTTCGAGGTCGCTGACGTGGGGGCATCCTTCGGCCTCAGCTCATCGGAGGTCGGTTCGTGGTGCGGTTGGTGCTGGACATGTGCTTCCCTCCCTCAGATGAAGAGGATTGACAGGACGAGGACGATACCCAGCGCGGTGAAGCCCAACAGCTTCGGCGACTCGTACCACTTGCGGACGTAGCCCTCGTGCGGGTCACCGGCGTCCGGATCCGGCACACCCCAGACGAGGCCCCTCAGCTCCTCGACCGGTCGGGGCGTGGTGAACAGCGTGACCACCACGGTCACCACGGCGTCCACGGCGAAGGCCGCCATGGCGCCGTAGAAGTTCACCATCTGCTCGTTGAGCGCACCGTCCATGGTCTGGCCGGCGTGGAAGTAGGCGACGTTGGGTCCGATCAGGTACCGGAAGGCCAGCGCGGCGAAGAAGCCGGACACCAGGCCGAAGAAGCCGGCCCACGGCGTCGTCCGCTTCCAGAACATGCCGATGATGAACGTGGCGAACACCGGAGCGTTGAAGAAGGAGAACAGCGCCTGGATGTAGTTCATGATGTTGCTGAACTGGGACGCGATGAACGCCGTGCCGATGCCGATGATGACGCCGGCGATGGTGACGACCCGGCCCACGTTCAGGTAGTAGTGGTCCGGCTGGTCCTTCTTGACGTAGGTCTGCCAGATGTCGTAGGTGAAGACGGTGTTGAGCGAGCTCACGTTGGCCGCCATACCGGCCATGAACGCCGCCAGCAGACCCGCGACCGCGATGCCGAGTGTCCCGTTGGGGAGGTACTGCCCCATCAACGCCGGAATGGCGTAGTCGTACTTGAAATCGCCTTTGCCGATGTCGGGCAGGATCGCCACGGCGATCAGGCCGGGGATGATGGTGAGCCCCGGGATGAAGATCTTCGGGAAGGCACCGATCAGCGGCGTTCGCTCGGCGGCGGACAGGTTCTTGGCCGACAGCGCACGCTGCACCTCGGTGAAGTTCGTGGTCCAGTAGCCGAAGGACAGCACGAAGCCGAGACCCATCGCGATGCCGATCCAGTCGCCGAGGGGGTTGCTCCAGTTCCCGACCTGCGAGCCGCCCCAGGTGCTGAAGAAGCCGTCGGTGCCCGGCTGGGCGAGCACGCGCTCCTGCAGACCGGACCAGCCGCCCACGTCCTTGAGCCCGATGATCACCAGCGGGACCAGTCCGGCGATGATCACGAAGAACTGCAGCACCTCGTTGTAGATGGCCCCGGACAGCCCGCCGAGGGTGATGTAGGCGAGGACCAGGACCGCGGACACCACGATCGAGAGCCACTGCGGCCAGCCGAGGATGACCTGGATGACCAGCGACAGCGCGTAGAGGTTCACGCCGGCGGTCAGCACACTGGCGGCGGCGAAGCTCAGCGCGTTCCACAGATGCGTCGGTCGGTTGAACCGGCGCCGCAGGTACTCCGGCACACTGCGCACCCTGGAGCCGTAGTAGAACGGCATCATCACCAGACCGAGGAAGACCATGGCCGGCACGGCGCCGATCCAGTAGAAGTGCACCGTCGAGATGCCGTACTGGGCTCCGTTGGCCGCCATGCCGAGAATCTCGATGGCACCCAAGTTGGCCGAGATGAACGCGAGTCCGGTGACCCAGGCGGGCAGTGATCGTCCCGACAGCAGGAAGTCCTCCGAGGTGGCGATCGCCCGCCGGGCCATGACGCCGATGGCGATCACCAGCCCGAAATAGACGAACAGGATGCCGTAGTCGAACCAGTTGACGTCGAGACGCGTCATCGGAGCCTCCTCGGACGGCATCAGGGGAAGCGGCCGTCCACGGCGGATTATGCGCCCCCTGAGGATTTGCCCACAAGACCCTCAGGATCACGATTTTCCCACCCGTCACACCGTGGACCACTTGTCGAAGTTACTCGTCAGTAGCATCATTGATGTTACTGAGCAGTAACTTGCGCCCCGGGAGCCAGCCATGAGCCACTACAAGTCCAACCTGCGCGACATCTTCTTCAACCTGTTCGAGGTTCTCGGCCGCGACGAGATCCTGGGCCACGGGCCGTACGAGGACATGGACCACGACACCGCGGTGGCGGTGCTGACCGAGGTGGAGCACCTGGCGAGCACCAAGCTGGCCGCCAGCTTCACCACCGCCGACCGGAACCCGCCGGTCTTCGACCCCGGGCAGCACACCGTGACCCTGCCCGAGGACTTCAAGCAGTCGTTCCGCGACCTGATGGCGTCCGGCGTCTACGCCTTGGAGCTGCCCGCCGAGATGGGCGGTCAGGCCACCCCGCCGTCGGTGCAGTGGGCGGTCAACGAGCTGATCACCGGGGCGAACCCGGCCCTGTACATCTACGCGGCGGGACCCAAGTTCTCGACCGTGCTGTGGCTGAACGGCACCGAGCGGGACCGGCGGATCGCCGAGATCATGGTCGACCGGCTGTGGGGCGCCACCATGGTGCTGACCGAGCCGGACGCCGGGTCCGACGTCGGCGCCGGGCGGACGAAGGCCATCCCGCAGCCCGACGGGTCGTGGCACCTGGAAGGCGTCAAGCGGTTCATCACCTCGGGCGAGCACGACCTCACCGACAACATCGTGCACCTCGTGCTGGCCCGCCCGGTCGGGGTCGAAGGCGCCGGTGGCCCGGGCACCAAAGGGCTGTCGATGTTCATCGTGCCCAAGTGGCACTTCGACCACCAGACCGGTGAGCTGACCGGCGAGCGCAACGGCGTCTTCGCCACCAACCTCGAGAGAAAGATGGGGATCAAGGTCTCCACCACCTGCGAGCTCACGTTCGGCGACCCGTCCACCGGCAACGGCGCCCCGGCCCGGGGCTGGCTCCTCGGGGAGGTGCACGAGGGCATCGCCCAGATGTTCCAGGTCATCGAGCACGCCCGGATGATGGTCGGCACCAAGGCCATCGCCACGCTCTCGACCGGCTACCTCAACGCCCTGGAGTACGCCAAGACCCGCGTCCAGGGCCCCGACCTGGCGCACGCCGCGGACAAGGCCGCGCCCCGGGTGACGATCACCCACCACCCGGACGTCCGCCGATCGCTGATGACCCAGAAGTCGTTCGCCGAAGGCCTGCGCTCGCTGGTGCTCTACACCGCAAGCATCCAGGACCAGGTGTGGCTGGCCCGGATGGCCGGCGGCCGCGACGAGGCCGCCGAGCGGCTGAACGACCTGCTGCTGCCCATCGTGAAGGGGTACGGCTCGGAGCGCTCGTGGGTGCTGCTGGGCACCGAGTCGCTGCAGACCCTCGGCGGCTCCGGCTTCCTGGCCGACTACCCGCTCGAGCAGTACGTCCGCGACGCCAAGATCGACACCCTGTACGAGGGCACCACCGCCATCCAGGGTCAGGACCTGTTCTTCCGCAAGATCGTCAAGGACCGGGGCCGGGCCCTGGGTGCGATCTCGGCCGAGATCGGCCGCTTCGTCGCCTCCGAGGCCGGCAACGGTCAGCTCAAGGAGGAGCGGGAGCTGCTGCAGAAGGGCCTGGAGGCGGCGGGCACCATGGTCGCGCTGATGGTCGCGGACCTGCAGTCCGCCGCGCCGACCGGTGGCGGTGACCCGCGGAACGTCTACAAGGTGGGCCTGAACACCACCCGCCTGCTGATGGCGTTCGGCGACCTGGTCTGCGCCTGGCTGCTGCTGCGCGGGGCCGAGGTCGCGCTGCAGAAGCTGAACACCGGACTGCGCGCCGACGAGCAGCACTTCTACGAGGGCAAGGTGGCCTCAGCCCGCTGGTTCGCCCGCACCGTACTGCCCAGGCTGGTCGCCGAGCGCAAGATCGCCGAGGCCACCGACCTGTCGATCATGGACCTGCCGGAGGAGGCGTTCTGAGGCCGGCTCAGCCCTGCACGTAGTCGCGCAGGTGCTGCGCGGTCAGGGTCTCGCCGGACTCGACCAGTTGCCGCGGGGTGCCTTCGAAGACGACCCGGCCCCCGGCGGAGCCGGCCCCCGGCCCGAGGTCGATGATCCAGTCGGCGTGGGCCATCACCGCCTGGTGGTGCTCGATCACGATCACCGTCTTGCCGGAGTCCACCAGCCGGTCGAGCAGCGCCAGCAGCTGCTCGACGTCGGCGAGGTGGAGCCCGCTGGTCGGCTCGTCCAGCACGTACGTGCCGCCCTTCTCGGCCATGTGGATGGCGAGCTTGAGTCGCTGACGCTCCCCGCCGGACAGCGTGGTCAGCGGCTGTCCCAGACCCAGGTAGCCCAGACCCACATCGGCCATCCGCACCAAGATGGCGTGGGCCGGGCCGCGGCCGAAGAAGTCCCGCGCCGCCAGCACCGGCATGGCCAGCACCTCGCTGATGTCCTTGCCGTGCAGCTTGTACTCCAGCACCTCCGGCATGAACCGCTTGCCCTGGCACTGCTCGCACACCGTCGCCACCCCGGCCATCATGGCCAGGTCGGTGTAGATCACCCCCGCCCCCTTGCAGTGCGGGCAGGCCCCGTCGGAGTTGGCACTGAACAGGCCGGGCTTGACCTGGTTGGCCTTGGCGAAGGCCGTCCGGATGGGGTCCAGCAGGCCCGTGTAGGTGGCGGGGTTGCTGCGCCGGGAGCCGCGGATGGCCGACTGGTCCACCGTCACCACGCCGGCCCCGCGCGGCACCGAGCCGTGGATCAGCGAGCTCTTGCCGGAGCCCGCCACCCCGGTCACCACGCTCAACACACCGAGCGGAACGTCGACGTCGACATGCTGCAGGTTGTGGGTGTCGGCACCGCGGATCTGCAGCGCGCCGCGGGCGGCCCGTACCGCGGGTTTCAGCCGGGCCCGGTCGTCGAGGTGCCGCCCGGTCAGGGTCTCGCTGGCCCGCAGCTCGGCGACGGTGCCCTCGAACTGCACGGCGCCGCCGTCGGTGCCGGCCCCGGGGCCGAGGTCGACGACGTGGTCGGCGATGACGATGGTTTCCGGCTTGTGCTCCACGACCAGGACGGTGTTCCCCTTGTCCCGGAGCAGCTGCAGCAGGGCGTTCATCCGGTCGATGTCGTGGGGGTGCAGGCCCACGGTCGGCTCGTCGAACACGTAGGTGATGTCGGTCAGCGCCGAGCCGAGATGGCGCACCATCTTGACCCGCTGCGCCTCCCCGCCGGAAAGGGATCCCGAGCTGCGCTCCAGGCTCAGGTAACCCAGACCGATCTCCACCAGCGAGTCCAGGGTCTGGCGCAGACTGGTGATCAAGGGCGCGACCTCGGGATCGGTCAGCCCGCGCACGAACGCGGCCAGGTCGCGGATCTCCATCGCGCAGCAGTCGGCGATGGAGCGGCCCTGGACCAGCGATCCGCGGGCCGCCGCGTTCAGCCGGGTGCCGCCGCAGTCCGGGCAGGGCCCGTAGGTGACCGCCCGGTCCATGAAGGCCCGGATGTGGGGCTGCACCGAGTCGCGGTCCTTGGCCAGGATGCTCTTCTGCACCTTGGGCACCAGGCCCTCATAGGTGAGGTTCAGCCCGCTCACCGACACCTTCACCTGCTCGTGGTAGAGGAAGTCCTGCCGCTGCTGGGCGGTGAAGTCGGCCACCTTGACATCGCCGGGAACGAAGCCGGACTCGGTGAAGGTGCGGACGTACCAGCCGTCCGGGCTGTAGCCGGGGACCGTGATCGCCCCCTCGGCCAGGGACTTTGACGCGTCGACCAGCTGGTCGACGTCGATGTCGGTGGTGCGTCCGAGGCCCTCGCAGGTCGGGCACATGCCCTGCGGGAGGTTGAAGCTGAAGTGGAAGGAGGGACCGACGTAGGGCCGCCCGAGCCGGCTGAAGACGATCCGCAGCATCGCGTTGACGTCGGTCGCCGTGCCGAGCGTGGACCGGGCGTTGGCCCCCATCCGCTCCTGGTCGACCACGATGGCGGCGCTCAGGTTCTCCAGCAGGTCGACCTCAGGCCGGGCCGGGCTGGCCATGAAGCCTTGCAGGAAGGCCGGATAGGTCTCGTTGATCAGCCGCTGCGACTCGGCCGCGATGGTGCCGAAGACCAGCGAGGACTTCCCGGAACCGGACACTCCGGTGAAAACGGTCAGCCGCCGCTTGGGGATCTGCAGCGACACGTTGCGGAGGTTGTTCACGCGCGCTCCCCCGACCCGGATCATGTCGTGGCTGTCGGCGAGCGCGGACCGCGGGGGCCGCTCGGATGGCGTCGGCATGGCCCCGAGCGTACGAGCCCCCACCGACGGCGGACGGGTGAGACGATGCCCCCATGGCTGCACCAGACCGGATCGTCATCATCGGCGCCTCACTGGCCGGCGCCACCGCGGCCGTCACCCTGCGGGACCAGGGGTTCGACGGCTCGATCACCCTGGTCGGGGAGGAGCCCCACCTGCCGTACGAGCGGCCGCCGCTGTCGAAGGCGCTGCTGATCGGCGACACCGACGAGCCGGACTGGGTGAGCGAGGCGGGCTACTACGCCGACCACGACGTCACGCTGCTGACCGGCACGACCGCGACGGCGGTCAGCCCCGGCGAGCAGCGGGTGACCGCGGGCGGAGAGGACCTCCCGTACGACCGGCTGCTGCTGGCCACCGGATCCTCGCCGCGCCGGCTGGACGTGCCCGGCGGCGACCTCGACGGAGTCCACTACCTGCGCACGCTCGACGACGCCCTCGCGCTGCGACGGCGGCTGACGGCGGGGACCCGGCTGGTGGTGGTCGGGGCCGGCTGGATCGGCTGCGAGGTGGCCGCGGCGGCCCGCAGCCGGGGTGCGACCGTGACCGTGGTGGCCCCCGAGTCCCAACCTCTGGTCCGGGTGCTGGGCGAGCAGGTGGGGGCGAGCTTCGCCGCCCTGCACACCGACCACGGAACCGAGCTGCGGCTGGCCTCCGGGGTGGTCGGCTTCGTCGGCGATGGCCACCTCGAGGGCGTGCTGCTCGCCGGCGGTGGGACGCTCGCCGCCGACGCCGTGGTGGTCGGGGTGGGCGCCGTGCCCAACCTGGCGCTGGCCGACGCGGCCGGCTTGGAGCTGGCCGGCGGCGGAGTGGCCGTCGACGCAACCCTGCGCACCTCAGCCCCCGGCGTCTACGCCGCGGGCGACATCGCCGCGCACGCCCACCCCGCCTACCCCGGGCGGGTCCGGGTGGAGCACTGGGCGAACGCCAAGGACCAGGGCGAGCACGTCGCCGCCAACCTGCTGGGTGCGGACCGGCCCTACACCAAGCGGCCGTTCTTCTTCTCCGACCAGTACGACCTCGGCTGCGAGTACCGAGGCCTGGCCGATCCGGCCACGGACCCGCTGGTCGTCCGCGGCAGCCTGGCCGACCGCGAGTACACGGCCTTCTGGACCCGCGACGGTGCGGTCGCCGCGGCCCTGAACGTGAACATGTGGGACGACGGGGACGCGCTCACCGACCTGGTCGACACGGGCCGGCCGATCACCGCGGACGAGCTGGTCCACGGCGACCTCTAGGGCTCTCCGGCCGGCGCCTCGGCGAGCGCCGGGCCGGCAACGACGGGATCGTCACCACCATCGAGGGCCGGCTCGGACCCGGCGCCGTCCGGTCGGGCACGGTCGCCGTGGACGTCCTGTGGACGCCTGTGGACGTTGACCTCCGCCGAGGTCGCCGACCGGCTGGTCCGGCGGTGCGGCTGGAGCCTGGACGCGTCCGAGGATGGCTGGGACTCGGCGAGACCCTCAGGCCGGCCGGCGGCTCTGGACCACGTGGAACCGGTTGGCCACGTAGGCCAGGTCGACGTAGCTGGCATTGGCCGCCGGGTTGGCCCCGGTGCCGTGGAAGTCGGAGAAGGCGGCGGACTGGTTGACGTAGACCTGGCCGGTGAGGTTCTCGCTCAGCGCGACGCCGGCGTGCAGGGCGATCTGGCGCGCCGCGGACAGCACCTCGGGACGGCGGCTGTAGACGGCCGCGGTCATCGCGCCGTGCTCGGTGGTCAGGCTCCCCAGCATGGTCAGCGACTGCTCGGTGGAGCCGGTCTCGACCAGGAAGCTGACCGGACCGAAGCACTCTGACCGGTAGGCCCGGCCGGCCGCGGGGACGCCGATGATCATCGGGGTTCTGATCACCGCGTCCGGGTACTCCGGGTGGGTGAGGGTCCGCGATGCGACGAGCACCTCGCCGAGCCCGGCCGCGTCGTCCACCCGCCGCCGGACGGCCTCGCTGGTCAGGGCGCCCAGCAGCTCCACGGCCCGGGAGTCCTCGGCCAGCAGCCGGTCCAGGGCGGTCCCGATCCCGGCGGCCAGCTCGGCCGGGGAGCGATGGCCCTGGTCGGTGTCGATCCCGTCGGCGGGGACCAGCAGGTTCTGCGCGGTCGTGCACATCTGACCGGAGTAGAGGGCGAGGGTGAAGGCCAGGTTGGCGCACAACCCGGCCAGGTCGTCGGTGCTGTCGATCACGATCGTGTTGACCCCGGCCTTCTCGGTGAACACCACGGCCTGCCGAGCGTGCTCCTCCAGCCAGCTGCCGAACGCCGTACCCCCGGTGTAGTCGATGATCCGCACCGCCGGGCGGATGGCCAGGTCCTGGGCCAGCCGGTCGCCGTCGTCCTCCGCGGCCAGGGTCACCAGGCGGGGGTCGAAGCCGTGCTCGGCGAGCACCCGCTGGGCCACCTGCACCGTGATGGCCAGCGGCAGCACCGCCCGCGGGTGCGGCTTGACCACCACCGGGTTGCCGGTGGCCAGGGAGGCGAACAGCCCGGGGTAGGAGTTCCACGTCGGGAACGTCACGCAGCCGATCACCAGCCCGACGCCCCGCGGCACCACGGTGAAGGTCTTGTCCATGACCAGGTCGCCGCCGCGAGCGGGCTTGGTCCACCGCGCGCCCCCGGCGTGGAACTCCATCGCCTCGGCGGCGTAGGCCAGCGTCTCCAGGGCACGGTCCAGGGCGTGCGTGCCACCGGCCTGGAAGGCCATCACGAAGGGCTGGCCCGACGTGTGCTGCACGGCGTTGGCCAGCTCGAACACCCGCGCGTGCAGACCGTCGAGGATCGCCAGGCAGACCGCCAGCCGCGTCGGCGGGCCGGCGTCGCGCCACGCCCGGGCCCCCGACCGGGCCGCGGCGAGCAGGTCGTCCACCCCGCCGGCGCGGACCCGGGGATAGGCCACCCCCAGGTCGAAGCCGTACGGGGACCGCTCGCCCGCGACCCGCTCGGTCGCGCCCGGGGTGTCCAGCGGGAAGTCCGCGTGCTGCAGCGCCTCGAATGCCGACCGCCCCTCGGCCGCGGCGTGCTCCCCGTACACCCGGGGACTCGGCGACTCCGGGAACGCGGAGTAGTACTCCCGGCTGCGGATCGCACTCCGGGCCCGGTCCAGGCGCTCGTCCACGGGCCGACCCTCAGAACAGGAGCGCCAGGCCGGGGTCGGACAGGATCCCGGCGACGTCGGTGAGGAACCGGGAGCCCTGCTCGCCGTCGGCCAGCCGGTGGTCGAAGGAGACGGCCAGGGTGGTGACCCAGCGGGGCTCGATGCGCTCCTCGGCGCCGGAGCCGAGCACCCACGGCCGGCGGGCGATCTGGCCGACGCAGAGGATGCCCGCCTCGCCCGGGTTGAGGATGGGGGTGCCGGCGTCGACGCCGAACACGCCCACGTTGGTGATGGTGAACGAACCGGCGGCCAGGTCGGACGGCTGGGCCCGGCCTTCGCGGGCGGTGCTCACCAGGTCGGTCAGGGCTCCGGCCAGCTCGGCCAGCCCCAACGACCCGGCGTCCTTGATGTTGGGCACGACCAGCCCGCGCGGGGTGGCCGCCGCGATGCCGAGGTTGACCGCCGACCTGATCACGATCTCCTGGGCCGCCTCGTCCCAGGACGAGTTCAGCTCCGGAGTCCGGGCCAGTGCCAGGCAGACGGCCTTGGCGATGATCACCAGCGGTGAGATCCGCACCTCGCGGAACTCGCGCCGCTGCTTGAGCCGGTCGACCAGCTCCATGGTGGCGCTGACGTCGCAGGTCACCCACTCACTCACGTGCGGGGCGGTGAACGCCGAGCTCACCATGGCCTGCGCGGTGGCCTTGCGGACGCCCTTGATCGGGATCCGCAGGTCCAGTCCCCCGGGATGATCGTGGGGGCCAGGGCCCTCGACGCCGGGCGGCTCGGCAGCAGCGGTCACGTCGTCGCGGGTGATCACTCCGCCGGGACCCGAGCCGGTGAGCTCGGTGAGGTCGACGCCGAGATCCTTGGCCAGCTTGCGAACCGGCGGCTTGGCCAGCACGCCGCCGCCGGTCAGCCGGGCCTCGGTGCTGGTCGTGCCGGGGCCGGGCAGCGGTGCTCCGACAGCCTCGGCGGGGGCCGGCTCCAGCGGAGCCCGGTCGTCGGCGCGGCGGCTCACCGGAGTGGCGACCGAGAACGTCCGGGCCGCCTGCTCGTGCGTCTCGGCCGACCGGCTGTCGGGGGCGGCACCCTTCCGGGGGCGGCGTTTGGCCTCGGTGGTGCGGGGGCCGTACCCGACCAGCACCGCCACCCGGCCGCCGGGTGCGCTGCCGCCCATCGTGCCGGCCTCGATCTCGCCGTCGGCAGCGGCCGCGGGCAGCTCCGGCACCAGATCCTCCTGCGGCGTACCCGATGCCGGCGCAGTGACTGCGCTCGCGCCCACCCCGTCGTCGATGGTGATGATCGGCCGGCCGACGTCGACGGTGTCGCCCTCCTCGACCAGCAGCGCCGTCACCGTCCCGGCGTACGGGCTGGGCAGCTCGACCAGCGACTTGCTGGTCTCGACCTCGAGCAGGATGTCGTTGATCTTGACCGTGTCCCCCACCGCCACCCGCCAGGTGACGATGTCGGCCTCCACCAGACCCTCGCCCGGGTCGGGCAGCCGGAACTCCTTGTTCGTCATCGAACCCTTTCCTGGTCAGTACGCGAGCGAGCGGTCGACCATGTCCAGCACCCGGTCCAGGTCGGGCAGGAACTCGTCCTCCACCCGGCTCGGTGGGTAGGGCAGGTCGAACCCGCCGACCCGCAACACCGGCGCCTCCAGGGAGTAGAAGCACTGCTCGGTGATCCGGGCCGAGAGCTCGGAGCCGAGGCCCAGGTTGAGTGGCGCCTCGTGCACGGTGACGGCACGTCCGGTCTTCTGCACCGAGGCAGCCACCGTCGCCATGTCGATCGGCGACAGCGTGCGCAGGTCGATCACCTCCAGGGTCAGTCCGTCCTCCGCCGCCGCGGTGGCCGCGTCCAGGCAGACCTTGACCATCGGACCGTAGGCCAGCAGGGTCACATCGGTCCCGTCGCGCAGCACCCGGGCGGTGTGCAGCGGGATCGGCGTCGCGGTCTCGTCGACCTCCTCCCGCTCGTGGTAGCGGCGCTTCGGCTCGAAGAACACCACCGGGTCGTCGGAGGCCACCGCTTGCTGGATCATCCAGTACGCATCCGTGGGCGTCGCGCAGGCCACCACCTTGAGGCCGGGAGTGTGGCTGAAGTAGGCCTCCGGGGACTCGCTGTGGTGCTCGACGGCTCCGATGCCTCCGCCGAACGGGATCCTGATCACCAGCGGCATGATCAGCTTCCCGCGCGAGCGGAAGTGCATCTTGGCGACCTGGCTGACGATCTGGTCGAAGGCGGGGTAGACGAAGCCGTCGAACTGGATCTCGCAGACCGGCCGGTAGCCGCGCAGCGCCATGCCGACCGCGGTGCCGATGATCCCGGACTCGGCCAGCGGGGAGTCGATCACCCGGTGCTCGCCGAAGTCCTTCTGCAGCCCCTCGGTGACCCGGAAGACGCCGCCCAGCTTGCCGATGTCCTCACCGGCCAGCACGACCTGGGGGTCGGCTTCCAGGGCGCGGCGCAGGCCGGCGTTGAGGGCCTTGGCCATGGTCATCTTGGTCATGCCCCGGCCCCCTCGAAGGACGCCACGTAGTCCCGGTAGCGCTGCTGCTGTTCGGCCAGGTACGGCGTCTGCTCGGCGTACACCTGGTCGAACAGGTCGACCATGGACGGCTCGGGCAGGCTCAGACAGCCTTGCCGGATGGTGCTGGCCAGCTCGTCGGACTCGGCCTCGACGAGGGCGAAGAAGTCGGCGTCGGCCGCCCCGTGCCGGGTCAGGTAGGCCCGCACCCGCTCGATCGGATCCTTCAGCCGCCAGTGCTCCAGCTCGTCGGCCAGCCGGTACTTGGTCGGGTCGTCGGAGGTGGTGTGGGCGCCCATCCGGTAGGTGTACGCCTCGATGAAGGTCGGGCCGTTGCCGCTGCGGGCCCGCTCCAGCGCGTGCGCGGTGACCGCCTGCACGGCCAGCACGTCGTTCCCGTCGACCCGGACACCGGGGAACCCGAAGCCCGAGGCCCGCCGGTACAGCGGAATGCGGGACTGCCGCTCGATCGGCTCCGAGATCGCCCACTGGTTGTTCTGGCAGAAGAAGACGATCGGCGCGTTGTAGGAGCTGGCGAAGATGAACGCCTCGTTCACATCGCCCTGGCTGGTCGCCCCGTCGCCGAAGTAGCCGATTACCGCGGCGTCGCGGTCGGGGTCGCCGGTGCCCACGCACCCGTCCCGTTCCACACCCATCGCGTACCCGGTGGCGTGCAGGGCCTGCGCCCCGATGACGATCGTGTACAGCTGGAACCGGGTCTCGGCGGGATCCCAGGAGCCGAGGTCCACGCCCCGGAACAGCCCGAGCAGCTTGAGCGGGTCGACGCCCAGGCACCAGGCGACACCGTGCTCGCGGTAGGTGGGGAACACCACGTCCTGGCCGTTCAGCGCCCGGCCGGACCCGATCTGAGCCGCCTCCTGCCCGAGGCAGGACGCCCAGATGCCGAGCTCACCCTGCCGCTGCAGGGCGGTGGCCTCGGTGTCGATCCGCCGGGTCAGCACCATGTCGCGGTAGTAGCCCTGAATCTGCTCGTCGCTGCCGGTGAAGGCGTACTCGGGATGGGTGACCCGCTCTCCCTCCGGCGTCAGCAGCTGGACCAGCTCGATGTCGGCGCCCGGACTGTCGGCACCTGTGAACTCGACTGAGCCGCTCGCATCGCTCACCTGCACTGCATCCTCTCCTCCGGACACGCCGGTCGGCGCGTCCCCATCGGCCCGCTGCGGGATCGCCGCGTCGCGGGTGGTGCCGGGCCTCGCACGTCGGGCCGCGCCGGACGGTGGGCCGGGCGGCGGCGCTGACGGTGCAGTCAACGTACCGCCAGATCAGCGGCGATGAGAAAACAACTTGCATGTCCTATCTCTTTGCCTGAAAGTCATTCCCGGTTCGTGCCGTCAGCCGGGACGGCACCGACGAGAGCAGAGGAGGCATGAGGTGTCCAGCACTGTCCTGGGGCTCCACCCGCCCCTGATCCCTCTCTCGTTCGGAGCATCCACCCGTCATGACGAACCCCGCCTGGTCACCGACTGACCACACCCCGCACCCGACCACCCCGCCCGATCACCCCGCACCCGATCACCCCGCACCCGATCACCCCGCACCCGATCACCCCGCACCCGATCACCCCGCACCCGATCACCTCGCCCTGGACTACGTCGCGCCCGCCGAGCTGGCCCCGGGCCAGCGGTGGTCGACCTGGGGCGACTTCAGCATCGCCGGCCGCGGTCCGCAGCCCCGGCCCGAGTGGGTGATCACCGCCGACGGCGCGGTCGACACCGAGCTCGGCATCCTCAAGACCGGCAAGGAAGCCGACGTCTTCCTGCTCGAACGCGCCACCCCAGAGGCCGCCGTGGTGATGGCGGCCAAGCGGTACCGCTCCCCCGAGCGAAGGCTGTTCCACCGCGACACCGGCTACGTCGAGGGTCGCAGGATGCGCAACAGCCGCGACCGCCGGGCCACGGCCAAGGGCTCCACCTGGGGCCGCCAGGTCGAGGCTGGCCGGTGGGCGCTGGCCGAGTTCGGCTACCTCGGCGACCTGTGGTCCGCGGGCCTGCCGGTGCCGTACCCGGTGCAGCTGAACGGCACCGAGATCTTGATGGAGCTGGTCGTCGATCCGAACGGGACGCCCGCGCCCAGGCTGGTGCAGACCCGGCCGGACCGGGCCACCCTGGTTGAGTACTGGGAGCAGCTGGTCACGGCCCTGCGGGTGCTGTCCGGGATGGGGCTGGCGCACGGCGACCTGTCCCCGTACAACATCCTGGCCACCGGCGAGCGGATCGTGATCATCGACCTGCCGCAGGCCGTCGACGTGGTCGGCAACCCCAACGGGATGGAGTTCCTGGCCCGGGACTGCCGCAACGTCGCCGGCTGGTTCGCCGCCCGCGGGCTGGCCGTGGACGCCGAGGATCTGCTGGGTGACCTGGTGGCCTACGCCTGGTAGTCCGCTGCCGGTGGTCCGGGGCTCAGGCCTGGAAGCGGTGGATGCGCAGCAGCGCCGCGCCCACCGCCTCGGGGCCGGCGGCCAGCGACAGCCGGACGGCGGTCCCGCCGCGCACGGCGTCGAAATCGGTCCCCGGCGTGAGCGCGACGCCCTCGGACTCCAGCAGCGCCGCGCACCAGGCCACGCTGTCGGAGTGGTCGCCGAGCACGTCGGCGATGTCGGCGTAGACGTAGAACGCCCCGTCGGCGGGGGCGACCTTGGTCCAGCCCAGCTCCGGCACGGCGTCCAGCACCAGCGAGCGGGCGTCGGCGAACTCGGCCACGGCGGACGCCGCCTCCGCGTAGGAGCGGTCGGTGAACGCCTGCACCGCCGCGTGCTGGGCGGGCACCGGCGGGCAGAGCGCGAAGTTGCCGGCCAGCGCGTCCACCGCGGCGACCAGGTCCTCGGGCAGCAGGCACCAGCCCAGCCGCCAGCCGGTCATCCCCCAGAACTTGGAGAACGAGGAGATCACCACGCTGTCCCGGTCGTCGGTCCAGGCGCAGGCGCCGACCGAGCGGGTGTACGTCACCCCGTGGTAGATCTCGTCGCTGATCAGCCGGACCCCCGCCGACCGGCACCAGGCGGCGATGTCGGCCAGCTGGTCGGCGGCCAGCATGGTGCCGGTCGGGTTGGCGGGCGAGGCGACCAGCACCCCGGCCAACGGCTCCTCGGCGTGAGCGGCGGCCAGCAGGGCCACGGTGGGTTGGAAGCGGACCTCCGGCCCGCAGTCCAGCTCCACCACCCGACAGCCGAGTGAGCTGAGGATGTTCCGGTACGCCGGGTAGCCCGGCCGGGCCAGTGCCACCCGGTCGCCGGCGGCGAACGCGGCCAGGAAGCTCAACACGAAGGCGCCGGACGAGCCGGTGGTCAGCGCGATCCGGGACGGGTCGACCTGCAGGCCGTACCAGCGGGCGTAGTGGCCGGCCAGCTCCTCGCGGAGCGCCCGGATCCCGAAGGTCTCGCTGTAGCCCAGCGGTGTCCGGTCGCTCATCAGCTCGGCTGCCCGGCGGCGGACGTCCGACGGCGCCCCCTGGGAGGGCTCCCCGGCGCACAGGGAGATGACGTCGCGACCCGCGGCCCGCAGGTCGGCCACCTGCTGCAGGACCGTCATCACGGCGAACGGCGGCACCTGCGAGCGGTCGCTGGGGCCGATCACCGGGTCCGCTGCCGCTGGCGGTAGGCGATCACGTTGGCCCGGTTGCCGCAGGTGACGTCGCAGTACCGCTTCGACCGGTTGCGAGAGAGGTCGACGTAGACGTCCAGGCAGTCGTCGGCGGCGCAGATCCGGAGCCGGTCCAGGGCGTCCCCGCGGATCAGGTCGAGAAGGGCCATGGCCGCCTCCGCGGCGATCCGGTCGGCCAGCGGGGCCTCCGGCCGGGTCACGTGCAGGTGCCAGTCCCACTCGTCGTGCTTGGCCAGATAGGGGTGGGCGTCGGTCTCCACCAGCATGGCGTTGACCAGCCCCGCCGCCCGGTCCCGGTCGGCGGCGGTCCACAGCTCGCGCAGCCGTGGGCGGAGGGCGCGGACCGCCTCGAGCTCGTCGGGTGTGCGGCGGATCTCCCCCGAGTAGGGGTTCCGCGCCAGGAAGGCCTCGAAGTCCGCCGGCGTGACCAGATCGTCGCGCTCGTCGTAGCTGTCGTAGGTGTTCACCAGCGCCGCCGTCTCCGCCAGAGAAACCTCCGTGTCATGAGTGAAAAGCATCTTGACTCCTGACAGCTCCTCTCGTAGTGTCATGACCGTAAGAGATATTAGCCCATGACAGGGGATCGACGGATGGTGACGACGACGCAGCCGGCCGGGGCGACCACCGCCGGCACGGCCCGACGGACGACGACCCGGGTCGGCCTCACCCTCGCCCTGGTCTCGGCCGCCTCGTTCGGGCTCTCGGGACCGCTGGCCAAGTCCCTGCTGGAGACCGGATGGACGCCGGGCGCCGTGGTCCTGGCCCGGGTCGGCGGCGCGGCCGTCGTGCTCCTGGTGCCGCTGCTGGTCTTCCTCCGTCGCCGGGGGCTGCCCTCGGCCCGGCAGAGCGGACGCGTGGTGGCGTACGGCATCGTGGCGATCGCGTTGGCCCAGCTCTGCTACTTCAACGCGGTGGCCCACCTGTCGGTGGGCGTCGCCCTGCTGCTGGAGTACCTGGCCCCCGTGCTGCTGATCTTCTGGCACTGGTGGCGCTCCGGGGTCCGGCCGACCCGCGGGGTGCTGGTCGGGGCGGGCGTGGCCATGCTGGGCATGGTCGGGGTCCTCGACCTGCTGACCGGACTGCAGCTGGACGGGGTCGGGGTGCTCTGGGGCCTGGGCGCAGCGCTCTGCCTGTGCACGTACTTCGTGCTGTCCGACGGGTCCACCGGCGCCGACGCGACACCGCCGCTGGTGATGACCGCGGTCGGCACCACCGTCGGGGCGCTGGTCATCGTGGCGGCCGGCGCCGTCGGGGTGCTCCCCTTGACCGTCACGGTCCGCGACACGACGCTCGGCGGGCTGCCCGTCGCCTGGTGGGTGCCCGTGCTGGCCCTGGTCGCGGTCAGCGCCGTCTTCGCCTACCTGACCGGGATCGTGGCCGTCCGTCGGCTGGGTGCATCCGCGGCGTCGTTCGTCGCGCTCACCGAGGTGATCTTCGCCGTCGTGTTCGCGGCCCTGCTGCTCGCCCAGCAGCCCACCCTGACCCAGCTGGCCGGCGGCGCCCTGGTCCTCACCGGGATCGCCCTGGTCCAGCGGCGCTGAGCCCGGCCGGAGATCGTCGAGGTCTGAGGTCCCTAGACTCCTGGGGTGCCCGCGGCCCAGGGAGTACTCATCGCCGGCACCTCCTCCGACGCCGGGAAGTCGCTGGTGGTGACCGGGCTGTGCCGGGCGCTGGCCCGGGCCGGGGTCGCGGTGGCTCCGTTCAAGGCTCAGAACATGTCCAACAACTCGATGGTCTGCGCCGACGGGTCCGAGATCGGCCGGGCGCAGTGGCTGCAGGCCCAGGCGGCCCGGGTCGAGCCCACGTCGGCGATGAACCCGGTGCTGCTGAAGCCCGGATCGGACCGGCGGTCCCACGTCATGCTCCGCGGCCGTCCGCACGGGGTGCTGGAGGCCGGCGAGTACGCGACCGGGCGCCGGCACCTCGCCGCGGCGGCCTTCGCGGCGTACCGGGAGCTGGCGGAGGTGTACGACCTGGTGGTCTGCGAGGGCGCGGGGTCGCCCGCCGAGATCAACCTGCGGTCCGGTGACTACGTCAACCTGGGCCTGGCCCGCGAGATGGGCCTGCCCGTGGTGGTGGTGGGCGACATCGACCGCGGCGGGGTCTTCGCCGCGCTGTACGGGACGGTGGAGCTGCTCGACCGGCCGGACCGTGCGCTGGTGCGGGCCTTTGTGATCAACAAGTTCCGCGGGGACCCGGACGTGCTGGCGCCGGGACTGGCCGACCTCACCCGGCGCACCGGGGTGCCGTTCGCCGGGGTCCTGCCCTGGCTGCCGGATCTCTGGCTGGACGCCGAGGACACCCTGGAGGTCGGCCGGTGGCGCCGCGGCTCGGGATCCGAGGGAGCCGTCCGGGTGGCGGTGGTGCGGCTGCCACGGGTGTCGAACGTGACCGACGTGGACGCGCTGGCCGCCGAGCCGGGGGTCGAGGTGCTGGTGACCACCGACCCGTCCGTGATCGCCGGCGCCGACCTGGCGGTGCTGCCCGGGTCGCGGTCCACGGTCGACGACCTCGGTTGGCTCCGGGCGCGGGGCCTGGCCGGCGCTCTCCTCGACCGGGCCGACCGGGGGGCGGCGGTGCTGGGCATCTGCGGCGGCTTCCAGATGCTGGCCGAGAAGATCATCGACGACCAGGAGTCGGGGGTCGGCGCGGTGGCCGGGCTGGGCCTGCTGCCGGTGGGTGTGGAGTTCGGCGCCGCCAAGGTGCTGGGTCGGCCGTCCGGCGCCTGGCGCGACCACCCCGTACGGGCGTACGAGATCCACCACGGCGTCGCCACGGTGGCCGGCGGCGCGGAGCCCTTCCTGGACGGCTGCCGGGCCGGGTCGGTGTGGGGCACCATGTGGCACGGGGCCTTCGAGAACGACAGGTTCCGGCGGGCCTGGCTGTCGGCGGTCGCGCCGGGCTGGCGGCCCGACCCCCGGGCCCCCGGTTTCGCGGACCGACGGGAGACCATGATCGACACGCTGGCGGACGCTGTGCAGCAGCACCTGGACCTCGACCTGATCATGAACGGAGCACGATGACCATCTCGCTGCAGGTGATCGGCATCGGGAGCGGCGACCCCGCCCATCTGACCCGGCAGGCGGTGGCGGCCATGAACGCCGTGGACCTGTTCCTGGTCGCGGACAAGGGGGAGACCAAGCACGACCTGGCGGAACTGCGGGGCGAGCTCTGCCGATCGGTGATCTCCGGCAGCGGCTACCGCGTACTGGAGGTCGACGACCCGGCCCGGGACCGGGACGGCGAGGACTACGACGGGGCGGTGCGGGACTGGCACCGACGGCGGGCCGAGGCGTACCGGAACGTGATCACCGCCGAGCTCCCCGACGGCGGCACGGTGGGCTTCCTGGTCTGGGGCGACCCGTCCCTGTACGACAGCACCATCCGGGTGGCCGCCTCGCTGGCCACCGGGCTGGGGGCCGACCTGCAGGTGGTGCCCGGGATCAGCAGCATCCAGCTGCTGGCCGCGGCGCACGCGATCGTGTTGAACCGGATCGGGCAGTCGGTGCACGTGACCACCGGGCGGCGGCTGCTGGCGGAGTACACCGCCGAGCTGGGCGACGTCGTGGTCATGCTGGACGGCGGCCTGGCCTGCGCCGATCTCGTCCCGCTGCACCCGGACCTGGAGATCTTCTGGGGGGCCCAGCTCGGCCTGGCCGACGAGCGGCTGGTGGCGGGGCGGCTGGCCGAGGTGATCGCCGAGATCACCGCCGTCCGCGCCGAGGTGCGCGCCCAGCGGGGCTGGGTGATGGACACCTACCTGCTCCGGGTCGCGCCTCCAACCGGGCGGGGGGAGGATGCCCGTGTCCGGTGAGCCCGCCGGGGCCCCCTGGGTCGCCGGCTCCCTGGCCGAGCTGGTGGCCGGCTCCACCCAGCGCACCGCGGTCCGTACCGTCGACGCCAAGTCCGGTGCTGAGTTCGAGCGCCTCGTCATCGGTGGCCGACCGCACTTCCTGAAGGTGCTGTCCGCCGAGGCCGACTGGATCATGCGGGTCACCGGCAACACCACCTACTGGGAGTTCCAGGTGTGGCGGGCGGGGATCTACGCGGCCTGCCCTCCGCCGATCGACCACACGGTGGTCGGCATGTCGCTGGAGGGCAGCGGGGCGTCGGCCCGGCTCGCGATCCTGATGCGCGACCGCTCCGCCGACCTCGTCCCGCCCGGCGACACACCCATCCCGCCAGTCCCACCATCGGGGCTTCCTCGACCACATGGCCCGGATGCACGCCACCTTCCTGGGTTGGCAGGACGACATCGGGCTGCAGGATCCGGTCCGGCGCTTCCTGTTCTTCGCCCCCGACACCATCGCCGGCGAGCTCCGGCGGGAGCAGGTGCCCGGCCCGATCGCGGTGGCCGACCAGGGTTGGCGAATGCTGCCCGACCGCTCCCCCCGGCTGCACGAGCTGGTCCGCTCCGTGCACCGCGACCCCCAGGCCCTGGTCGAGGCGCTCCGGAGCACGCCGCAGACGTTCGTGGCCGGTGACTGGAAGCTCGGCAACCTCGGCCGCCGGGCCGACGGCCGTACGGTACTGCTGGACTGGGCCTACCCGGGCGAGGCGGCGCCGTGCTGGGACCTCACCTGGTATCTCGCCATCAACGCCGCTCGGATGCCGGAGTCCAAGCAGGCCACCATCGCGCACTACCGCGCGCGGCTGGAGTCGTACGGCGTCGACACCAGCGCCTGGTGGGACCGCCAGCTCGGCCTGAGCCTGGTCGGCATGGCCGCCGTCTTCGCCTGGGAGAAGGCCGTCGGCGGCGACGCCGAGCTGGCCTGGTGGGAGCGGGCCGCCGTCGACGGTGCCCGCTGGCTGTGAGGCTGCCGGTGCTCGCTCAGCCGACCAGGGCGGGCGCTCGGCGCCCGGTGGCCACCGCCATCGCCGACCGCAGCTCCTGGGTCGGGCGGGGTCCCGCCGCCTCGACGCTCCAGGCAACGTAGCCGTCCGGCCGGACCAGGACCGCCGCGCTGCCGGTCAGCCCGTAGCGACGGACCAGCTCCCCGGTCGGGTCGGCCAGCTCCCGGCCGACGCTCAGCACGGTGGGACCCGGTGCGGCGCCCAGTTCGGATGCAGCCTGGCGCCAGCCAGCGCTGTCCGGTCCCGTCAGCACCGTGAACCGCCCGTCGAACAGGTCGATGGTCGAGCAGGTCCGGCCGCCCAGCTGCACCCAGGCGTGCGGCGCCCGGCGGCCGGCCAGGGACGAGCCGGCCACGATGGCCGCCGAGGTGTACGCCACGCCGAAGTCCTGAGCCAGGACCGGCTCGACCGAGCTGTCGATCATGGTCTGCAGGGACGCCTCTGCGTTGTGCCGCCCGACCGGTCCCCGTTCCGTCTGATAGCTGTCCAGCAGGGCCGGATCGGCCCCGCCGGTGACGACCTGCGCCAGCTTCCAGCCGAGGTTGTGCCCGTCGGCGATCCCCGTGTTCATCCCGGTGGCGCCGCGGGGGGTGGTGCGGTGGGCCGCATCCCCGACCAGGAACACCCCGCCCTGCTGCTGCCGGTCGGCGACCGCGGCGCCGAAGTCCCAGGGAAACGCGCCGATGATCTCCGGCACCAGTCCAGGCAGACCGGCGGCGGCCGCGATCCGGCGGGCCAGCGTCCCGGGCGTGAAGTCCTGCAGCCGCTCTCCCCGCTCGGGATGCCACTCGATGTCGTACATCCAGCGGCCGGGCTCCCCGGTGGCCACGAACATCCCCTCCAGCCCCGGTGCGACGACCATGCTCAGCGCGTACGGCTCCGCCGGCGTCACCGCCGACAGGTCCCCGCGGAACAGCACCGCCAGGTGGTTGCCCTCGGAGCCGAGCTGCTGCAGGCCGATCCCCAGCAGCTCTCGCACCCGGCTCCGCCCGCCGTCGGCGCCGACCACGTACCGCGCGTGGATCGCGGAGGTGGTCCTCCCGCCCGGGTCCTGCACGATCGCCCAGCTCGAGCCGTCGTCGTCGACCTGCAGGTCGACCAGCTCGGTGCCGAACCGGACCCGACCCCCCCGCTGCCGGACGTGGGCCAGCAGGATCTGCTCGAGCTGGTCCTGGGGGCAGATCCCCAGCGAGGAGGGGGTGAGCGGGGCGAGCTCGGCCGGGCTGGGCAGCCCCATCGAGACCTCCTGGCCGGCGACGGCCAGGACCGGCGAGACCATCATCGCGAACCGGGTCGGGTGGGCTCGGCGCAGGACCTCCGCCTCCAGCCCCCAGCTGCGCAGGATCTCCATGGTGCGGGGCCGCAGGCCGGTGGCCTTGGGGAAGATCGACAGTCCCGGGTGCTTCTCGATCACCAGGACGTTGACGGCGGCGCGGGCCAGCGCGGCGGCGGTGGTGAGTCCGGACGGGCCGGCGCCGACGACCAGGACGTCGCAGGTGGTGACGGTACGGTGCACGGGAGCTCTCCTCGAGGGGGTGGACGGTCTGCTGGGTCCAACCCTCGCGGCGACCGAGCCCGGTAGGGATCCGTGCGCGCTACTGAGTTAGCCGCCGCCACCAGGCGCCCAGCTCGGTACGGCGGGCGCGCCCGGTCTTGCCGAGCAGGTTGGCCACATGGGTCTCCACGGTCCGGCGGGACAGGACGAGCTGGGCGGCGATCTCGGCGTTGGTCCGACCCGCGGCCACCAGCCGCAGCACGTCCGTCTCCCGCGACGTCACCCCGAGGGCCCGCAGCTCGGGGGGCACGATCGAGTCACCCCGGCCGCGGCGGGTAGCGGCACCCGCCTGGCGGAGCAGGTCTCGGCAGGTCCGGGCCAGCCGGTCGTCGCCGGCGGACTCGAAGGCGGCGAGGTCGGCCCGGAGCTGCGGTACGGGATCGCGCCAGCCGTCCCGCAGTGCCGCCTCCAGGGCCAGCAGCCGAAGGAAGCGCCGCCACCACGGCACCGGGGCCAGCAGCCTCTCGGCCGTGTCCCAGGCCTCGGCGGCCGTGGCCGAGGTCCCCCGCCCGGCCGGCCGCGACCGCCTCGGCGTAGGCGAGGGCACCGCGGTTGGCCCGTCGGAGCCCCGCCGGCGCGGCCCGGAGCTGGGCCCGGGCCTCGGCGTCGCGGTCACCGGTGACCGCCCGCAGCACCACCCACAGGCCGAAGTGGAACAGCGGCGCCACCGAGGGGTGGCTCAGCAGGGCCGGGACGTCGGCCTCGAGTCGGCCGACCGCCCCGGCGAGGTCATGGTCCGCGAGGTCGGCGAAGGCCCGCACCGCGGCGATCTGCACGGCGACCTCCGGCGGCGGGTCGACCGCGCCCAGCCCGGACAGCCGGTCCTCCGCCGGCCCCCCGCTCGCCGCCCAGGGCCTCGCGGACTCCCGCCAGGGTCTCGGCCACCAAAGCCAGCGCGGGGTCACGCAGGATCCGCCCCGCCTCGCCGAGTCGGCGGGCCGGCCCGGCCAGCGCCCGCGGCCCGTCGACCAGGAACACGTGGTCGGCCAGCACGAGCTCCATGCCCGCCGCCTTGAGGATCAGACCCAGGTCCACCGCCAGCCGCTGCGCCTCCATGATCGCCTCCGACGACTCGTCCTCGAGCAGCTCGGCCGTGCCCTGCCCGAGCAGCGCCTCCACCCGCCACGGCCGCAGGCCGTGCTCCGCGGCCGTCTGGGCCGCCCGGGCGAAGGTCGCCTTCGCGGCGGCGGGATCGCTCAGCCGGCCGATCCGGGCCTGGACGCACAGGGCCTCGCAGAGCACCGCCGGGTCGGCCGTCTCGGCCTGCTGAACCGCGTCCGCCGCTGTGGCCCAGGCCCGGTCCACGTCGCCTGCGCCGTGTGCGGCGTCGGCGGTGAGCACCAGGGAGCGCGGGTCGCGCGGCCGACCCGCCCGGGCCAGGTAGCCGTCGGCCCGAGTCCATTGGCCCGCCGCGATGGCGGTCCGGGCCAGGCGCAGGCACAGCTCAGCGTGCTCGTCCCCGACAGCCTCTCCGATGGTCGCGTCGCCGGCCGCCAGCGCCTCCGCCAGCCGACCCGACAGCATCAGCAGGTCGATCCAGACTGCGGTCACCCGGGCTGCAGCGATCCCGGTGCCGGCGGCGCGGGCCAGCACGGTCTCGGCGCTGCGGAGGGCGCCGGTGCGCAGATCCTGCTCGGCCAGCCGCACCAGCACGTCGACGGCGCGCTCGTCGGCCCCGCCGACCAGCAGGAGCTCCGCCGCGTGGGCTGCACCGGCGGGGGGGTCCTGGGCCAGCAGCAGGTCGGCCGCCCGCAGGCTCAGGCGTCGACGCTCGGGCGCCAGCAGGGTGGCCAGGACCGCTTCTCGGGTCAGCGCATGACGCCATCCGAGGTCATCACGGCCGCTGACCAGGAGCTCGGCACGGACGGCCTCCCGCAGGGCCGGCCCGGTCTCCTCCGGGGTCAGTGCGGAGAGCGTCGCCGCCAGCTCCCAGTCGGGGTCGAGGCCCCAGACCGCAGCGGCGGCCAGCAGCCGCCGGGACCCGTCGCTGAGGTCGGCGAGCCGCCGGTCGACCAGGGCGGTGAAGCTGGGCGGGACCTCGGTCGTCCCGCGCAGCAGGCCGCCGACGAGCTCGCTGACCAGGAAGGGCAGACCCTCGGACCGTTCGCTGACGAGCCGGCGGGCGTCGGCGTCCAACCGCCCACCGACGGTTCTCATCAGCTCGTCGACCTGGCCGGCGGTCAGCCGAGGCAGCGGCACGGTCAGGACGGTCGGCAGCTGCTGAATCCTCTCCAGGGTGGGGATCCGCGGCCACGACCGGGCGGTGACGGCGATCAGGATCGGCATTCCGGTGACCACCCCGCCGAGGTACTCGAGCAGGGCGAGACTGTCGGCGTCAGCCCAGTGCAGATCCTCCAGCACGACGGCGCAGCCCTGAGGAGCGACAACGTCCAGGAGACGCAGCACGCCCTCGCCGAGCACCAGCACAGGGTCGACCCCCGTCTCCGACGGCGCCGCGGCGTCCCAGCCGGGCAGCAACCGGCCGAGAGCCCCGCGGAACGCTGAGAGCTGGGGCGTAGCGTCGATCCGCGCCGACCGCACCGCTCCCAGCAGGGCATCCGCGATGGGCCGTAACGCACCCCCGCCCTCCACCGCCCGTCCGGCCAGCACCGGGAGGCCACGCTCCCGGGCCTTCTGGACGACGACCTCGAGCAGCCGGGTCTTGCCGATGCCGGCCTCGCCGGTGATCACCACCAGCCGGCCTCGGCCCGCCACCGCGGCCGTGACCAGGTCACCGAGGACGGTCAGCTCGGTGTCCCGGCCGACGAGCGGGGCCGTCATCATCACCTCGGACCTCCTGGCTGAAGCACGGGTGCCACCGGCGGAGCACGTCGCTGACGCCGGACGAGGGCGTCGACGTCGACGGGCGGCACGAAGGCCTCGTCCAACAGCTCGTGGTCCTGCACCCCGTTGAGCAGGAACGTGCGGATCTGCCGGTGGTCATCGGCCACCGCGGCGTCGACCTCCCACCCGCGTCGGCTGCGGGTCAACCGGTACGGCTCGATCACCCGTTCCACCACGCCCGGGCGCCAGGCGCGCGCATACACGATCCGCACCCGGCGGTGGTCACGGACGGCGGCGCTGAAGTCGGTGGGCGGCGGCCAACCGGACGACCCGCCGGTCTGGAAGCCGGGCAGCAGCCCCGCCCGCAGCTTCTCGACCGCCGAGGCGAGCACCTCGTTGTCCGGTTCGAGCACGAGTCGGTCGCGCCCGGCCCGGTACAACCGCGCCAGCTCTGCCACCGATGCGTACGCCACCCCCAGCTCGCGGCCCGGCCGGTTGGCCACCAGGCGCACCATCGGCGCCCGCTGGATGCCGTCAGCCTCCTCGGAGCCGCCGAAGAACTCGATCACCTCCGGCCGCGACACGAGGTCCGGGACGTACTCGGCGAAGTCCGCCACGTAGTAGGCCCGGAGCGTCTCCCGGACCTGCTCCGGAGCGCGGCCGACCTCGGCGGCCAGGTCGGTGAGCGTCATGCCCTCCGGGTGGTACCAGAGCGCCTCCAGCAGCCTCGGCAGCTCCGAGACCCGCTGCGCGTAGATGGCCATCAGCCCGATCCGGTCGCGATCGACCGAAGATCGTCGACGACCTCGGCCCGCAGCGCGGGCGGCCCGACCACCCGGACGCGGACCCCCAGCTCGTAGAGCCGGCTCCAGAACGCGGCCCGGTTCGTGACCCGCCGGGAGAGCAGCAGCTGCTCCCCCTGCCGGCCGATCACCTCGGCCCCGGACAGCACGCGGTGCACCTCGGTCAGGTGCCCGGGATCGGTGGCGACGATGACGTCGCCGGGCGGGTCGACGTCCCAGTCCACCGGGTCGAAGCCGTGGTGCGCGACGGTCGGCCGTCGGATCCCTCCTCGGCCTCGTTCGCGATGTCCCAGCCACCGTCGATCAGGTGGCGGATGTCGCGCGGCCGTCGGACCGGCAGACGAGTAGGCGGACGAGGCGCTCCATCCGACCGACCGGGTCCCCTCCGGCTGCCTTGGCCCTGAAACCTCCTCAGCGAGGCATTCTTACAACCCCGGACCTCCAGCGCCAGCACGGGCACGATGCTGCCCGGGGTTGTGTTCGGCCCTCCGGGCAGGGTTCGAAGTGCCGAAGCAGCCCGCCAGGCCAAAACCTTTCTTCTCGTCGCCGGAGTCATCGCTCTCGGGGTGGCGCTCACCGGAGCGGTGACGCTCGTGGAGCCGGCCCAGGCCGCCTCGTCCGGCGTCAAGGTCGGCGCGGTCTCCACCGGCAACGGCTCGCTGACCACGCCGAAGGTCAGCGACTACGGCAAGGCCAAGATCACCAGCAAGTCCTACACGGTCACCACCGGCAAGAAGACGGTCACCAAGACCAGCACGGCGGGCAAGCGGATCAGCGTCGGCTCCGGCACCTACAAGGTCAAGACCACGGTCAAGTACAAGGTCGGCAAGAAGAAGAAGTCGTACGCCAAGACGAGCACCGTCAAGGTCACCAAGAAGTCGACGACGAGCGCCTCGGTGATGACCTCCGCGGGGTACAGCAGATCACCACCGCATGACCTACGCCGAGGTGAGGAGCATCGTCGGCGGCTCGGGGACCCGCAGCTACTATTACGAGTCCAGCTACGAGGCCTACGTCTGCGACGAGGACTACATCAACTGCTGGAACGAGACCAGGACCACCGTGTACGCCGACTACGAGTGAAGACCACCTCGACGTACGGGACCGGCTCGGTTCCTTCAGAACGGCGTGACCGGCACGTTCTGATCCGAGGTCAGCCGTCCCACCGGTGCGGCCGCTGGTCGATCAGGCCCAGCGGATCCACCGGGGGCGGCTCGCCGCCGCGGCGCGGGCGCAGCCGGGCGAGGACGACCACGGTCGGCAGCAGGCACACCGCCGACCCCAGCAGGGCGATCGACACCGAGGTCCGGCGACCGAGCAGCCCCAACGGGGGGCCGCCGGCCACCTCACCCAGCGCGCCCAGCTGGCTCTGGAACGAGAGCACCGTGGCCCGGGCACCCGGCTCGAGGTTCCGGTTCATCCAGGCGGAGATGACCGGCGCGGCCAGGGCGGTGGCCGCCGCCTTGAGCCACACCCCTGCCAGGGCCAGCGCGAGCCAGCCGGCCCAGGCCAGCGCGGCGATACCACCCACCTGAAGCAGCGCCAGGACGGCCAGCACGCGGTGCGGACGGGCTGCGGCCCGGCGCTCCAGTCCGAGCTTGTTGACCGCCACCGAGCAGGCCAGGGCCAGCGTCACCCCGACCAGCTCGATGGCGGCGAACCACACATACGGCTGGCCGGCGCCGAACAGCCCGGGCACGGAGAACCCGGTCAGCAACCGGAGCTGCCACAGCCGGTCGAAGGCTTCGGCCGACAGGCCCACGAACAGGCTGACCAGCAGCAGGGAGCGCACCACGCGCTGTCGCCGGGCCAGCGCCAGGCCCGCTCGGGCCGTCGCCCACAAGCGTCGCCAGGTCTCCCGGTCCTGCCGGGGCACCGGCTCGAAGTGCTGCTCCGGCATGATCCGCCAGAGCACGCCGGCCAGCAGCAGGAACCCGAGCCCCGAGATGATCATCGGCAGCTGGATGTGCACCAGAGCCAGCGCGCCGGCTCCGACGATGCCCACCAGCGATCCGGTCAGCTGGAGCTGCTGCCCGCGGGTGAAGGTGTGCGCCATCCGGTCGGCGCCGACCTCGTCGGCGGCCCAGGCCTCGATCGCGCCAGAGGTGAACGTGGCTCCCGCCCCCCAGACCACCTGCGCGGCCAGGATCGCGAGGAAGGTCGGGACGGCCCCTTGCAGGAGCAACCCGCCACCGACGAGGGTGAGTCCGATCAGGATGGAGAGCCGCCGGCTGTACAGGTCGGCGACGATGCCCGTCGGGACCTCGAGGACGAGGCAGGACAGCTCGAGCACGGTGCCGACCAGGACAAGCTGGAAGGCATCCAGCCCGACGGTGGTGGCCATGTAGACGATGTTCAACGTGAACGACAGCGCGTAGCAGGCCGCCGAGACGAGGGTGAGCAGGTAGAAGGTCCGGGCGGGGTCGCCCCGGCGCCGGCCGTGCATCAGCGCGTGCTGATCACCAGCTTCGCGAGGCCGCGACCAGCCCCAGCGTCGACCACCGCCTCGAGCCCGCGCGCCGTCTCGACCAGCTCGGGACGCACCCGCTCGCCGTTCAGCGTGGCAGCCGCCACCTGCGAGCCGGCCGGCAGCACGGCGCCGATGCTGAGCCGCACCCGCTCGCTGCGCTGGACGCTGGTCAGGTAGGTGGATCCCTGGTGGCGGGCGGCGACGGCCACGCTGCCGGACCCGACCCGGATCTCCCGGCCGGCGATCCGGGTCTGCCCGTCGGGCACCTGCGGCACCACCGCCACCCGACCCCGGCCCATGTCGGGGGAGACGCCCAGCCACTGGTGGACCACCGGCCAGAGCACCCCGTACGCACCCCAGGCCTGCATCACCATCGACCGTTCCGTGAACAGCCGGTCGATGTTGGCCCCGAAGTCGCCGCCGGGAACAATCTCCGGCATCATGCCCGGCATCTCCCACAGCGACTGGTCCATCTGCGACGCGGCGTTGCCCGCGGTGTAGCGGCCCTGTTGATCACGACCGAGCCGCCCGTAGTTGCCCTCGCTGACCGCCGCGATGGCGCTGTTGAGCGTGAAGACGCTGCGCTCGCTCGGCACGGTCGAGATCACCGAGTCACAGCTGGGGCCCGGGTTGCCCGCCGCAGCCGAGGTCGGCCCGGTGCCGGTGTGGTAGAGCCCCAACGGACTGCTGTAGCAGTCCCGCTCGTGCTGGGTCAGGGTCTCCTCGGCATGCTCCGGTGAGGCCAGTGGCCCGCTCGGGCGGCCCGGCAGCCCGGGCAGCACGGCGTCGGTCGGGGTCAGCCCGATCCAGTGCCGCTGGAACACCTTGACGTCTCCGGGGTCGTCCAGGGAGTCGGCGTAGGACGCGGTGTCGCCGCCGTACCACCAGCTCTGCTCGAAGGCGGCGAGCAGGGTGCGGGCCTTGTCGACGGCCCAGCGGCGCGTGTCCTGGTCACCCCGGGCCTGGGCCAGGTCGGCCAGGTCGGCGTAGCCGCGGATCGCGTAGACGGCGTTGTCCAGCTTCTCCTCGCCCATGCCGGGGCGCTCGACGTTGCCGAGGCCCTCCGGCCAGCCGTCAGTGTCGGCGTCGAGATCCGCGACATACTGCATGGCCTTGACGCTGGCCGGGTACAGGTCACGCAGGAACGCCTCGTCCCCGGTCCAGCGCCACACCAGCGCCACCGCGGACGGGTACTTCGACGACTCGTCGGTGTTGCCCTCGTCGGCGTTGGCGCCGAAGTACACCGCACCGTCGGGGGTCACCTCGTGCACGATCTTGCCGCTGGCCCCGTTCACGGCCTGCGAGACGTCCCGAAGCGCGCGCAGGTGGGCCTTGATCGGCGCGAACTGGCCGGCGGCCACCGCGGCGAACGCGGTGTACTCCCCGTCGGTGCCGAATAGCCAGGTGTAGTCGGGCCACCCGGCGCCCAGCCACCGCATCGAGTCGAGGGTGGCCACCGGGTCCGGGTACGCCCGGCCGGCGTTCACCACCCGCAGCTGGACGTCGTCGCTGCGCTGGTCCGAGGCGGCCAGCATCTGCTTGGACCAGCGCAGGCTGGCGGCAAGCTGCGGGTCGCCGGGCAGGTCCACCACGCTCCGCCGGTCGATCCGGTTGCGGGTGGCGACCTTGTCCGCGACCTCGCCGACTGGATCCTGCAGCAGGGTGTCCAGCTCGGCCCGGGCGGCCCGCGGTCCCTGACGGGAGCCGCCGACCCCGAACCAGACGGTCCGCACCTCACCGGCCTTCAGCCGGATCCGGTAGCTCAGCTGCCCGCCCACCCCCCGGCCGTACGCGGTGTCGTCGCAGCGGCGCGGCTGCGCGGGGGCGTTCGGACCGGAGGCGGGGCAGATCACCGCCGGGTCCTGCGGGCCGCGGTGGTCCGGGCCGGTGGCGACCGCGTCCGGGCGCAGCGTGGAGCCGAAGGCAGCGGCCCAGTCGTGGAAGCCGCCCGCGGGCGGAGTGCCGCGGTCCCGGAACACCAGGTGGCGACCCTGCTGGGTGACCCGGTCCGGGAGGTTGACGGCGGTCTGGCTGGGGTTCGTCTCCCCCCACGGGTAGGAGCCCATCAACTCCGAGTGCGCGTCGGCCTGCAGGACGACGGTCTGGGTGGTGTCGGAGCGCAGGCTCAGCCCGACCAGGACCCCGGCGGCGCCGTCCGGGACGATGTCGGTCCGGCTCGCGGCCACCCCCTGGGTGACCGGCAGGTCGGTCCGTACGTACCCCCAGCCGGTGGTGGTCTTGGTGCCGGCGCCGATCCAGCGCCCATCGATCCCGAACCACATCCCGTCCAGCAGCTTCAGCGCCGGCGTCCAGAAGCCCCCCATCTCCCCCCGGGTGTGGAATCCCGCCGCCGGGAACCGACCGTCGGCGCTACCCAGCGCCCAGGCCCGGTCGCCCGTGACCACGGTCCGACGATCGGCCAGCCGCCGGGTCTCCGACAGCTCGGGCGACCGGGCCAGGGCGGGGTCGAGGACGGGACCGGTGGCGGCGACGGCGGGCCCGGCCAGCGGGAGCAGCCCGGCGAGAAGGGCGCCGGTTGCGGCGAGGACAGCGGCTCTGCGGAACGATTGACGGCGCACGGATCAGCCTCTCCAGCGAAACTGCGGGCGCGGGTGGCCCACCTGGCTGTATATCGGTGTGCCGACGGGTTCGGCAAGGGCCTGGGCTCGGCCGGCGGGACTAGAATTCGGCCAGCCGACGACGTCTGTCCGCGCGGCCCCCGGTTGCCTGCCGTCGGCCGGCTTCCGCACGAAGGACTGCCATGACCACCCTCGCCCTGATCCTGTCCCTCGCCCTCGGTGCGACCTACCTGGGCGCCGGTCTGGTCAAGATCATCCGCCGCCGGCCGGAGCTGGCGAAGTCCCCGAGCTTCGCCTGGGCCCAGGACTTCACCGACAGCAACGTCAAGGGCATCGGCCTGGCCGAGGTGTTGGGCGCGGTCGGGCTGTTCGTGCCCTGGTACACAGGCATCCTGCCCTTCCTGACCCCGATCGCCGCTCTCGGACTAGCCGCCCTGCAGGTCGGCGCCATGCTCACCCACGCCCGCCGCATGGAGACGAAGGTGCTGCCGGCCAACGCCGTGCTGCTGGTGATGGCGCTGGTGCTGGCCGTGCTGCGGTTCAGCCAGCTCTGACGGTGGCCTCGGCCTGAGTCAGCCTCCCAGCCCGTCGATCGCGGCGACCTCTGAGTCGCTGAGCTGGAGCCGGGCGCCGGCCGCGTTCGCCTCGATCCGCTCCCGGCGCACCGACTTCGGGATGACCACAAACCCGTGCGCGACGTGCCAGGCCACGATCACCTGCGCGGTGGTGGCGTCGTGTGCCGCCGCGACCCCGGTCAGCACCGGGTCGTTCAGGTTGCTGGCCTTGAAGGGGCTGTACCCCTCGAGCACCACCCCGCGCTCGGCCAGCCCGGAGGCCACCGACGGGTCGTAGATCCCGGGGCTCCAGCGGATCTGGTTCACCGCCGGGGTCACCCCGGTGGCCCGGGTCAGCTCGTCGATCTGGTCGAGGGAGTAGTTGCTGACCCCGACCGAGGTGGTCAGGCCGTCCTGCTGGGCCTGCACGACCTGCTCCCACACCCGCGGGGAAGCCTGGTGGTTCGGCGGCCAGTGCACCAGCCACAGGTCGACGTGGTCGACCCCGAGCTTGGTCAGGCTCTGCTCGATGGTCGCGCGCTCCCGGCCCACGTTCTCCGGCGGCAGCTTGGTGGTGAGGAAGATCGCGTCGCGAGCCAGCCCGGCGGAGGCCAGGGCGCGACCGATGCCGGCCTCGTTGCCGTAGCCGGTCGCGGTGTCGATGTGGCGGTAGCCGATCTCCAGGGCGCTGGTGGTGGCCTCCGGGGCGTCGGAGTCTTCGATCTGCCAGGTGCCGAACCCGAGCAGTGGCATCCGGGCCGACCCAAGGGCGACGGCGGGTTCGGTGTAGTCGGTGGTCGTCATCCCCCCAGTCAACCCTGGACTGCGGTGAACCCTTTCAACCGGGGGGTCTCGCGGGATCGGACCGCACCTCGGCCACTACCCGGCGTACTGCCTCCAGCGTGCGGTCGACGTCGGCGTCGGTGGTCCGCCAGTTCGACACCGAGATCCGCAGGATGGCGCGGTCGCGCCAGGTCGAGGGCGTCATCCAGGCCGTACCGTCGGCCAGCAGCCGGCGGGCGACCTCCCGGGTCTCGGTGTCGGACCCGAAGGCGACGCAGACCTGGGTGAAGACCACGTCGTTGAGCACGGACACGTCCTCGATCGCCGACAGCCCGGCGGCGAACCGCTGCGCGTGTCCGCACAGCCGGTCCACCATGGTGGCCACGCCGGTCCGCCCGAGGGACCGCAGGGCCGCCCACACGGTGAACCCGCGGGCCCGCCGGGAGAACTCCGGGGTGCTGGCGAACGGGTCGGGGCGCTCGTCTTGGATCAGGTACGCCGCGTGCATGCCCATCGCGGCGTACAGCGCGTCCGGGTCGGCCACGATGGCGAGACCGCTGTCGTACGGGACGTTGAGGGTCTTGTGGGCGTCGGTGGTCCAGGAGTCCGCCCGCTCGTAGCCGGCGACGAGGTGCCGGTAGGTGGGCGAGGCCCCGGCCCACAGGCCGAACGCGCCGTCCACGTGCACCCAGGCGCCGTGACGCTGGGCCAGGTCGATCGCGCCCGCCAGCGGGTCGAAGGAGCCGCTGTGCACGTTGCCGGCCTGCAGGCAGACGATCAGCGGGCCGTCACCGGCGCGCTCCAGCACCTCCGCCAGCGCCGACAGCTCGAGGCGACCCTCCGGGTCGGCGGGCACGACCAGGGCCCGGTGCTCGCCCAGCCCCAGGAACCGGAGGGCGAGGTCGATGCTCTCGTGTCGCTCCGCGCCGACCACCACGGTCACCGCAGGGGCGCCACCCTGCAACCCGAGCCCGTCCACGTCCCAGCCGGCCCGTCGCAGCACCGCGTGCCGGGCGGCGGCCAGGCAGGTGAAGTTGGCCATCATGGCGCCGGTCACGAAACCGACGGCCGCGTGGGACGGCAGACCGAGCAGCTCGAGGATCCACCGGCCGGCGACCCGCTCGACCCCGGCGGCCGCCGGCGAGGAGACCAGCAGTCCGGCGTTCTGGTCCCAGGCCGAGGTCAGCCAGTCCGCGGCCAGGGCCACCGGCAGGGCACCGCCGATCACCCAGCCGAAGAACCGGCCGGAGGGCATCGCCACCACGCCGGGCTCGGCGCCGGCGATCAGCTCCTCCAGCACCTCCACGGCATCCATCGGATCGTCCTGGAGCGGTCCACCGAGCGCCGTGGCCACGCCGTCGACGTCGGTCCGGGCCCGGACCGGACGATCGTCCAGCCGGCCCAGGAAGTCGGTCGTCTCGTCAAAGGCCCGTTGCAGCACCTTGCGTTCGTCCGTCATCGCTCACCCCCGCCCGCGCCCCCCCATGGGGCCGCCGCCGCCACTATCGGGCATCCGGGCGGCGGACCTCCACGGACATCCACCGGACACCCGCCGGGCTGGGCTCAGCGAGAGCGGCTGCGCCGACTGAACGACGCTGCGCTGTGGACGGCAGCGCCCCCGCCCGAGGCGGCCCCGGCGCCGGCGCCCTGACGCGGCCGGCCACCGCCGCGACGGCCACCCCCGCCGCGGGACTCCGGACGGGTCTGCGAGCGCGGGCCACCGCCGGAGCGACCCCGGCGCGGACGCTCCGCGGCAGGTCCGCGGTCGGCCCGCACCGCGACGGCGGACGCGGTGACCGGAACCAGCCGCCGCTCGCCGGGGGCGAGCTGCTGCAGGATCGGGTCCTCGGCGCTCTGCACCCTGGTGGTGGTGGCCTTGATGCCGGCCGCCCGGGTCAGCGCCCGTACGTCGGAGACCTGCGCGTCGGTCATCAGGGTCACCACGGTGCCGGCGCTGCCGGCCCGGGCGGTCCGCCCGGAACGGTGCAGGTACGCCTTGTGCTCGACCGGCGGGTCGGCGTGGACCACCAGGCCGACGTCGTCGACGTGGATGCCGCGGGCGGCGATGTCGGTCGCCACCAGCGTCTCCACCTCGGCGCTGTGGAAGGCGTTCATGTTGCGGGTGCGGGCGTTCTGGGCCAGGTTGCCGTGCAGCTCGACGGTCGGCACGCCGCGGGCGTTGAGCTGGCGGGCCAGGGCCTTGGCCCCGTGCTTGGTCCGGGTGAACACCAGTGTCCGGCCGGGAGCGCTGGTCAGGTCGGCCAGCACGTCGACCCGCTGGTCGCGCGAGACGTGCAGCACGTGGTGGGTCATGGTTCCCACCGGGGACAGCGCCGAGTCGGCCTCGTGGCGGACCGGGTTGGTCATGAAGCGCTGGACCAGCTTGTTGACCGCCGCATCCAGGGTGGCCGAGAACAGCAGCCGCTGCCCGCCCGGCCTGGTCTGGGCCAACAGCCGGGTGACGGCGGGCAGGAACCCCAGGTCGGCCATGTGGTCGGCCTCGTCGAGCACGGTGATCTCGACCCCGCCCAGCTGGCAGGCGCCCTGCTTGATCAGGTCCTCGAGCCGGCCGGGACAGGCGACGACGATGTCGACGCCGGAGCGGAGGGCGCGGATCTGCGGGTTGGCTCCGACACCGCCGAACACGGTCACCGAGGTCAGGCCCGCGGTCTTGGCCAGCGGCTGCAGGGCCGCGTCGATCTGGGTGACCAGCTCGCGGGTCGGGGCCAAGATCAGCGCGCGCGGACCGCGGGCGGTGCGACGGCTGGTCGAGGCGGTCAGCCGGGCCACCAGCGGCAGCAGGAACGCGTAGGTCTTGCCGGAGCCGGTACGGCCGCGGCCGAGGACGTCCCGACCGCTGAGCGAGTCGCGCAGCGTGGCGGCCTGGATGGGGGTGGGGGTGCTGATGTCGAAGCGGGCGAGCACGGCGGCCAGGTCTGCGGGCACGCCGAGCTCGAGGAAGGACTGAGAAGACACGTGGGTCACTGTTCGTTCGTTCTCGCCGGTGGGGCTCGAAGCGGCTGGGGACCGAGGTCCGCGCCTGGACGAAGCTGGGAGGGGAGGAGCCTTTTGCTCAACGTCACCGCAGCCGAGGGCGAGAAGCTCTGACCGCTGGGGCCAAGTCTAGGGCATCGATGCTGAGCCTCTGACCAGAGGCGAGGTGACGGACCCGATGACGGCCTCGACGGCGATGATCAACACCACCCGCTTCGGGTTCTCCCGCGGGGTGCGGTAGCGCGCGGCGTAGCGCTGCTCGGCGTCGGCCACGGTCTCCCGGTCGGTCGCCACCCGGACCGGTCCGGTCAGCGTCAGCCAGCGGGCCCGGTCGACCGAGCACAGCGCGGCGACCGCCCCCTCGCGGCCGGCGTGGCGCGCCTTCACCGAGTCGCCGCTGGTGATCACCCGGGCCAGCCGGCTGGTCGGGTCGTAGGTGAAGCCGACCGGCACCACGTGCGGGCTGCCGTCGCGCCGCAGGGTGGTCAGGGTCGCCAGGTGCCGCTCGGTGAGGAAGTCGATCACCGCCGGGGGGAGCTGCTGAGGGTCGAACCGGGTCATCCGCCGGGCCGCTCCTCGAGGTCGCCCTCGACGTCGAGGTAGACCTGCTGCAGCTGCTCCATCAGCTCGGCGTCCGGGTCGGCCCACAGCCCCCGCTCGGCGGCCTCGGTGAGCTTCTCGATGATCCCCCGCAGCGCCCACGGGTTCGCGTGCTTCATGAAGTCGGAGTTCTGCTTGTCCAGCACGTAGGACTGCGACAGCTGCGCGTACATCCAGTCCGGCACCACCCCCGCGGTGGCGTCGAAGCCGAACAGGTAGTCGACGGTGGCCGCCAGCTCGAACGCGCCCTTGTACCCGTGCCGCTGCATGGCGGCGATCCAGCGCGGGTTGACCACCCGGGCGCGGAAGACCCGGGCAGTCTCCTCGGTCAGCGAGCGGGTGCGCACCGCGTCGGGGGTGGTGGAGTCCCCGACGTAGGCCTTGGGCTCGTTGCCGGTCAGGGAGCGGACGGTGGCCACCATCCCGCCGTGGTACTGGAAGTAGTCGTCGGAGTCGGCGATGTCGTGCTCACGGGTGTCGATGTTCTTGGCCGCGACCGTGATCCGCCGGTAGTTGGTCTCCATGTCCTCCCGCGCCGGGCGCCCGTCGAGGTCACGGCCGTAGGCGAACCCGCCCCAGGTCGTGTACACCTCGGCCAGGTCGGTGTCGTCGCGCCAGTTCCCGGCCTCGATCAGCGGCAGGATGCCCGCCCCGTACGCCCCCGGCTTGGACCCGAAGATGCGGGTGGTGGCTCGGCGCCGGTCACCGTGGACCGCCAGGTCGCGCTGGGCATGGGCCCTCGGGAAGTTCTGGTCGAGCGGCTCGTCGAGGTCGACCACCAGCCGCACGGCGTCGTCGATCATGGCGACCACGTGCGGGAAGGCGTCCCGGAAGAATCCGGAGATGCGCACCGTCACGTCGATCCGAGGGCGGCCGAGCTCGGCCAGCGGTACGGGATCCAGACCGACGACCCGGCGGGACTGCTCGTCCCAGACCGGCAGCACGCCGAGCAGGGCCAGCACCTCGGCGATGTCGTCGCCGCTGGTCCGCATCGCCGAGGTGCCCCACACCGACAGCCCGACCGACGGCGGGTAGTCCCCCGTCTCGTCCAGGTAGCGCTGCAGCAGCGAGTCGGCCATCGCCTGGCCCGTGGCGGAGGCCAACCGGGAGGGGATGGCCTTGGGGTCGACGGAGTAGAAGTTGCGGCCGGTCGGCAGCACGTTCACCAAGCCACGGAGCGGCGAGCCGGAGGGTCCGGCCGGGACGTAGCCCCCGTCCAGCGCGTGCAGCACGGCATCGATCTCGCGGTCGGTCCGCGCCAGCCTCGGCACCACCTGCTGGCAGGCGAACCTCAGTGATGCCGCCGCACCGGGGTTGGCCTCCCCCAGCACGTCGGTGACGACCGCGTCCACGGCGGCCGCCGACCAGCCCGTGGCCGCCACCCCCTCGACCAGCGCCCGCGCCGTCGCCTCCACCTGGTCGGTGCGCAACCGCACCCCTTCCTCGTCCTCCGCGCCCTTCCGAGCGGGTGCGGATGCGTCCAGGGGGCGGGGCGGTCCAGCCGGCGGGGACTCGGCCAGCCCCAGGGCGACCCGCAGCCCCGGCACCGGGTTGACCTGGCCGCCGAACACCTGGCCGGCCCGGAGGATGGCCAGCACCAGGTTGACCAGCGCCTCCCCTTGGGGGGCCTGGCCGAGCACGTGCAGCCCGTCGCGGATCTGCGCGTCCTTGATCTCGCACAGCCAGCCGTCCACGTGCAGGACGAACTCGTCGAACGCGTCGTCGTCGGGACGCTGCTCGAGCCCCAGATCCTGGTGCAGCTGCGCCGCCTGGATCAGCGTCCAGATCTCCCCTCGCAGGGCCGGCGCCTTGGCCGGGTCCATCACGACCACGTTCCCGTACTCGTCGAGCAGCTGCTCCAGCCGGGCGATGTCGCCGTAGGTCTCCGCGCGGGCCATCGGCGGCACCAGATGGTCGATGATCGTCGCGTGCGCGCGCCGCTTGGCCTGGGTGCCCTCCCCGGGATCGTTGACCAGGAACGGGTAGACCAGCGGGACGGAGCCGAGGGCCGCGTCGGTGCCGCAGGCCGCGGACATGCCGAGGGTCTTGCCCGGCAGCCACTCCAGGTTGCCGTGCTTGCCCATGTGCACGATCGCGTGTGCGCCGAACTCCCGTTCCAGCCAGCGGTAGACGGCCAGGTAGTGGTGGGTCGGGCGCAAGATCGGGATCGTGGTAGATGGCGATCGGGTTCTCCCCGAACCCGCGCGGCGGCTGGACGATGATCACCACGTTGCCGGCCTGCAGCGTGGCCGCGACGATCTCACCCTCGGGATCGCGAGAGCGGTCGACGAACAGCTCGCCGGGCGCCTCGCCCCAGGTGGCGGTGACGGCTTCGGTCAGCTCCCGCGGCAGCTCGGCCAGCCAGTCCCGGTACCTGGCGGCCGGGATGCGTACCGGCTGACCGGTCAGCTGGGCCTGGGTCAGCCACTCCGGGTCCTGCCCGCCGGCGTCGATCAGGGCGTGCACGAGCGCGTTGCCGGCCGTGGTGTCGGGCTCCTCGCCCTCCACCGGTGGCAGCGGTCCGGTGCCCGGGAGGTCGCCGGGGGCGCCGAGGTGGTACCCCTGCTCCCGCATCGCCCGCAGCAGCCGGACTACCGACACCGGGGTGTCCAGGCCCACCGCGTTGCCGATCCGGGCGTGCTTGGTCGGGTAGGCCGACAGCACCACGGCGATCTTGCGCTCCGCGGGCGGGATGTGCCGCAGCCGGGCCTGGTTGACCGCGATCTCGGCCACCCGTCGGCACCGTTCCTGATCGGGGGCGTAGTACGGGAGCCCGTCCGCGTCGGTCTCCTTGAACGAGAACGGCACCGTGATGATGCGGCCGTCGAACTCGGGCACGGCCACCTGGGTGGCGACGTCCAGCGGGCTCATCCCCTGCTCCGAGGCGGCCCACTGCTCCCGGGGCGAGGTCAGGCAGAGTCCCTGCAGGATGGGGATGTCGAGCGCGGCGAGCGCCTGGACGTCCCACGCCTCGTCGGCCCCGCCGGCGCTGGCCGTGGCCGGCGTGGTGCCACCGGCCGCGAGCACGGTGGTGATCAACGCGTCCAGGCTGCCCAGGTGCGCGAGCAGGTCGGCGGAGGCGCCGCGCAGCGAGGTGGCGAACGTCGGCACCGCCACGCCCCCGGCGCCGTCCACCGCGTCGGCCAGGGCCTCCACGTACGCGGTGTTCCCGGCCGAGTGCTGGGCCCGGTAGAAGAGGATGCCGACCCGCGGGCCGGTGACCGAACAGGAGCGCGGCAGCTCACCCCAGGTCGGCTGGTCGGCCGGGGCGTCGAAGCCCAGCCCGGTGAGCAGCACGGTGTCGGAGAGGAACCCGTGCAGCTGCCGGAGGTTCTCCGCCCCACCCTGGGCCAGGTACCGGTGGGCCTCGGCGGCCACCCCGATCGGCACGCTGGACTGCTCCATCAGAGCCGCGTCGGGAGCCTGCTCGCCACCGAGCACGACCATCGGCTTTCCCGCCGCCCGGAACCGCTCGAACCCGCTGCACAGGTCCTGGGCGGAGCCCAGCAGCCGGACGACGACCAGGTCGCAGGCCTCCAGCACCGCGGCCATCTCCGTGTGGGCGGAGCGGGCCGGGTTGGCCCACAGGTAGTCCGCGCCGCTGGCCCGCGCCGACAGCAGGTCGGTGTCGGAGGTGGAGAGCAGGGCGATACGCGTCACCGGCCCGAGTGTACGGACGCCCGGCGAGTGTGGCGTACGGCGCGACGCTGGCTGGGCATGATCCCGCACGGACGTCAGTTCGCAGCAGCCGCGGCTCAGCCGAAGGACCCCTGGACCGCGCAGCACGCCCGGTCGACGCGCCCCCGGGCACGGGGGCTGTCGTAGATCCACTGCCCTCGCGACTAGTCCGGGTGGTCGCCCTCGTGCGCGATGCCACCATCCACCAGCGCGGTAACCCAGATCGACGTGCCGGTCATCAGGTCCGGCCCCACCGGCGGAGTTCTGCAGGCGGGCGCCGGCAGCCCCACTGAGGACCAGCTCCACGAAGTCGGGCCGCCTGCGGGGAGTCGACCCGGGTGCGTACCGGTCGGCCGCCTGCCGGCCCGCCGGCTCATCCGGCCCAAGGCTGACCGCAGCTCGGGCGTGTCTTGATGCGGCCGAACTGTGGCCGGAGCATCCGCGGGTCGCCGCCACGAGCGGGGTGTATTCCAGGCCGAGCCGCTCATCACCGTGAGCAGCACAGGCCGCATCCGACTCACCGGTGCTCGACTCGGAGACCCCGGCGGCCCGGGACAACCGGAGCTCAGGTCGACGCGTCTGCCAGGTCGACGTGGTGGAGAACCGCAGCGGCAGCGGCGGCCCGACCTCGACGCCGGCAGCTGCAGAGCTGTCACGCCCGCCAGCCCCCTGTGGACAACCGCGAGTGTGACGCAGGTGCGGCTTCACCGGTGGTCAAGGTGCCCCGCCGTCAACTCGCCGCTCCCCGCACGGCGGGTGGGCCCGGTTCGGGACGAGCCGGGTGATGGCCACCCCGACCAGGGAGATCGCGCCCCCGAGGAGGGCCAGCGCCGCGGGGATCTCGGCGAGGAACAGCCAGGACAGCAGGACGGCGATGCCGGGCACCACGTAGGAGGACGCGCTCATCCGCCCGGCGGTGGTGTGGGCCAGCGCGTACGTCCACAGGCTGAAGGCGATTGCCGTCGGGAACACCCCCAGGTAGACCACGCCGAGCACCGCCCCCGCCGGCGCGCCGGACAGCTCGGTGACCAGGGCGGGCGCGAAGGGCAGCGACACCAGCACGCCGGCCAGGCAGCCGAGCCAGGTCACCGTCACCGGGTCCACCGTGCGCAGGGCCTGCTTCTGCAGCAGCACCCCGACGGAGTACAGCCCCGCGGCGGCCAGCGCCAGGGCCACCCCGAGCGGGTTGATCCGGCCGGTGGTGGTGGCCAGCGAGATGGTCAGCACTCCGGCGAAAGCGATGGCCAGCCCGACCACGAGGCCGCGGGGGAAGCCCTCGCCCAGGAACAGGCCCGCCAGCACGGCGATGATGAGGGGCGCCAGGTTGACCAGCATGGCGCTGGTCCCGGCGTCCAGGTACCGCCCGGCCGCGTTGACCGCGATGGTGTAGACGCCGAACCACAGCCCGCCGTAGGCGGCGACCAGCGCCAACCCGCGTCCGCGCGGGATCCTGATCGGGTGCCGCAGCGCGATCAGGGTGAGCACGACCGCCCCCACCAGCAGCCGGCCGAGCGCCAGCGACCCGGGCCCGAAGTGTCCGCCGAGCGCGCGGATGACCACGAACGCCGAGGCCCAGAGCACCATGGTCACGGCCGCCGCGGCGAGCGGCAGCCACCGGCGGGTGGGCTCGGCGAGGGGCAGCGGCGCGTCGGTAGCCAGGCGGGTCGTCACGGCATCAGCCTGGTCGACCGAAGACGTAAGCACAAGCAAATTCACCTTCACGACCATTCAGTCTCGCTGTAGTGTTGCCGCGTGCTCGACGTCCATCGACTCCGCGTGTTCCGCTCCGTGGTGGCCAGCGGTTCGATCCAGGCCGCGGCCACCAACCTGGGCTACACGCCCTCCGCGGTCAGCCAGCATGTGAGCGCCCTGCAGCGCGAGACCGGTCTCACCCTGGTGAGCCGGGTGGGGCGCGGCATCACCCCCACCGCCGCGGGCCGCACGCTGGCCGGCGAGATCGACGGGGTGCTGTCCCGGCTCGGGGAGGTGGAGTCCATTGTCGGCGACCTCCGCGCGGGCCGGACCGGGTCGTTGTCGCTCGCCTACTTCGCCTCGGTCGGTGCGGCCTGGATGCCGGTGGTGGTGTCAGCCCTGCTGAGCGAGTTCCCGGACGTACGGCTGGACCTGTCGCTCCGCGAGGACGTCCCGACCGACCCGGTCCAGTGTCCAGACCTGCAGATCGCCGTCGAGCAGCACGGCACCGAGAACCGCCCGGGGGTCGCGGCGCACCACCTCCTCGACGACCCGTACGTGGCCGTGCTCGCCGCCGACGACCCGCTGGCCGCCCGCAGCGAGATCGGGCTGGCCGAACTGGCCGACCGGCGGTGGGTGGACAACGACTTCGCCCGCGGCTGGTGCCGGCGCACCCTGGTGGAGGCCTGCCGGGCGGCCGGGTTCAGTCCACCCTTCCACGTGGAGGCGCACGACTACCCCACGGCCATCGCCTTCGTCCGGGCCGGCATCGGCCTCACCGTGCTGCCGCGGCTGGGCGCGCTGCGGCTCCCCGACGGCGTCGTCTCCGTGCCGGTGGTGGCCCCGACCCCGGTGCGGTCGATCTTCGCGCTGGTCCCGTCGTCGGTGGCGGACACGCCACCGGTCCGGACGGCGCTGCGCGTGCTGCGCGAGTGCGCGCAGGTCCCCGGCTGAACGGGCGGCCGGTCAGCGCTCGGCGACGAAGCGTCGGGTGACGGCGATGTCGAAGTCGCCCAGCCCTCGCTCCACCAGCTCGGTGAACGCCGCCCGGACGGCCGGCAGCAGGACCGGGTGGGTACCGGTCTCCGCCGCCACGGCGGTGGCGAAATCCAGGTCCTTGACCATGTACCGGGCGATGCCCGACGGGCTGTAGTCCTCGCTCACCACCCGTTCCCCGCGGGTGGCGAGGATGCGGCTGCCCGCGTACCCGCCGCCCAGCAGGTCGAACAGCGTGCGCAGGTCCAGCCCGCTGCGCTCGGCCAGCACCGCGGCCTCACCGAGGGCGAGGATGGTCGAGGCCACGATCATCTGGTTGCACGCCTTGGCCACCTCGCCCGCCCCCAGCGGGCCCAGGTGCACCGGTGTGCCGCAGGCCCGCAGCACCGGCAGCACCCGCTGCACGTCGGCCTCCGCGCCGCCGACCATGATCGACAAGGTGCCGGCCGACGCCCCGTCGGTCCCTCCGGAGACGGGAGCGTCGACTACGCGGACGGCCCCGCCGGTCTCCGCGGCCAGCCGCGCGTGCAGGGCGCGGACGCCGTCCGGCGACGACGTCGAGGCGATCACCAGGACCAGGTCGGCCGGTTCGGCGGCCAGCAGCCCGTCGGGTCCGCGGAGCAGCGTCTCCACCTCGGGCAGGTCCGGCAGCATCGCGATGATCACGCCCGCTGCGGCCGCCATGGACCGCGCGCTGTCGTGCCAGCGGGCCCCGGACTCCACCAGAGCGGCCGCCTTGGCGGGGGTGCGGCCGGTCAGATGCACCGACACCCCGGCGGCGACCAGGTTGCGGGCCATCGGCAGGCCCATCGCGCCGAGCCCGACGAAGCCGATCTGCTGGGCATCCACACCGACCATGCGGCGCAGCCTAGCCGATGAACAGCGGAGCGAACACTGTTCAACCCTGTGAATGGTCTCTAGACTGCCCGGAGTCCGGACGCCGACGCCGGACGTCGAGAGGATGAGGATGCCGACCCCTGCCCCGAGCCAAGTCGAGCGGCTGCGCGTCGCCGTGGCAAGCCCGCTGTCCGAAGAGCTGTGCCGGTTGATCGAGCAGCGCGAGCCGCGGATCGACCTGGTCCGGGACCAGTCGCTCTACCCGCCGATGCGTCACCCCGCTGACTTCGGCGGAGACCCGGACTTCCGCCGCACGCCCGAGCAGCAGCAGGCCTTCGAGCAGCTGATCGACTCCGCGGACGCCCTCTACGGCATCCCGGACGTCGACCCAGCGGCCCTGAAGCGGGCCGCGGACGCCAACCCCGGCCTGCGCTGGGTGCACACCATGGCCGCCGGCGGCGGCGGGCAGGTCAAGGCCGCCGGGCTCAGCCCCGAGCAGCTGAAGCGGATTACCTTCACCACCTCCGCCGGGGTGCACGGCGGGCCGCTGGCCGAGTTCGCCGTGTTCGGCGTGCTCGCCGGGGCCAAGGACTTGTCCCGGCTGCTCGCCCAGCAGCGCGACCGCGTATGGTCCGGCCGCTGGGAGATGCGGCAGCTGTCCGAGCTGACCGTGCTGGTGGTGGGACTCGGCGGCATCGGCGCCGAGGTCGCCCGCCGCCTGGCCACCCTGGGCGCCACCGTGATCGGCACCAGCCGCCACAACCGGCCGGTGGAGCACGTCGACCGGCTGGTCCGCACCGACCAGATCGCCGCCGTGGTGCCCGAGGTGGACGCCATCGTGCTGACCCTGCCGGGCACGGCGGCGACCGAGAAGCTGATCGGAGCCGAGGTGCTGGCGGCCGTCCGCCCGGGCACCATCCTGGTCAACGTGGGCCGCGGGACGGTGGTGGACGAGGACGCCCTGCTGCCCGCGCTGCGGGACGGGCGGGTCGGCTTCGCCGCCCTGGACGTCTTCGCCACCGAGCCCCTGCCGGCGGACAGTCCGTTGTGGGGCGAGCCGAACGTGCTGGTCAGCCCGCACACGGCGGCCCTGAACGGGGCCGAGGACCGACTGATCGCCGAGCTGTTCGCCACCAACGCCAGCCGGTTGCTCGACGGCCATGACCTCCGCAACCGGGTCGATACCGTTGACTTCTACTGATCCCGGCGCCGGGTCCGCCGAGCGGGCGCCGGCGCCGGCGGTGTCGCGCGCCCTCCGGATCCTCACCCTGCTGGAGCAGGCCGCTGGCGACCCGCTGCCGCTGGGCGACATCGCCCGGGGGATCGACGCGGCCAAGTCGTCCACCTCCAACCTGTGCCAGGCCCTGGAGGAGGGCGGCATGATCACCCGGACCCCGAGCGGGTACCTGCTCGGCCGCCGCACCGTGGAGCTCGGCGGCGCCTACATCGCGCAGTTCAACCAGATGCGGGAGTTCTACCGCTTCTGCGAGACGGCGGAGCTGCTGAGCCACGAGGTCGTGCAGATCGCCATGCTGCACGACACCGAGGCCGTCTACCTGGCCCGGCACGAGGGACGGGCGCCGATGCGGCTCACCGCGAGCATCGGCAGCCGCTTCCCGGCCGCTCCGACCGCCGTCGGCAACGCGCTGCTGACCACGCTCAGCGACGGCGAGATCGCCGCCCGGTTCGCCGGCCCGCAGCACTTCCCGCTGCTGACCGACCGCAGCGTGCGCACCCTGTCGGGCCTGCTGGCCAAGATCAGGGCCGCCCGGCAGCGCGGGTACGCGATCGACGACAACGAGGTGCACCCCGGCATCTACGGGGTGGCTCTGGTGCTGCCGCCCTGGTCCAGCGGCGACCAGCCGCTGGCCATCGGCACGTCCCTGATGGCCAGCACCGCCACCGAGGACTTCGTCGCCGCCGTGGTGGCCGAGTTGACCGAGGCGGTGGACAGGCTCAGCAACCCGTTGTACCGGCGCGCTCTGCAGTAATTCGTTCAACTGGTTGTACTCCGTTCAGCATGTTGGTACGGTATGCCCACTCCCCGGCCCCTCGGGTGAGTCACCTTCATCAAGGGAGATGACGTTCCGTGGCCCAGAAAGCACCTCTCAAGCCGCCGATCAGCAGCGCTGACGACCCCGAGTACGCGGCCAACCTCCGCCGCGCCACGCTGGCCAGCACCGCCGGCAGCGCGCTGGAGTACTTCGACTTCGCGCTGTACGGCCTGGCCTCGGCGCTGATCTTCTCCAAGCTGTTCTTCAGCAACCTCGACCCCGCCACCGGGCTGATCGCCAGCTTCGCCACCTTCGGGGTCGGCTTCGTGGCCCGGCCGCTCGGCGGCCTGTTCTTCGGCACCATCGGCGACCGGCTCGGCCGGAAGTGGGTGCTGATCGTCACCATCGTGCTGATGGGCGGGGCGTCCACCCTGGTCGGCGCCCTGCCCACGTATCAGACGATCGGCGTCTGGGCCCCGATCCTGCTCGTCTTCCTGCGGCTGTGCCAGGGCTTCGGCGCCGGCGCCGAGCAGGCCGGGGCGACCGTGCTGATGGCGGAGTACTCCCCGGTCAAGAGCCGCGGCTTCTTCGCCGCCCTGCCCTTCATCGGCATCCAGGCCGGCACCCTGCTGGCGGCCGGGGTGTTCGCCCTGCTGGGCGGTCTCCCCGACGAGGTCCTGTTCGGCTGGGCCTGGCGGATTCCCTTCCTCTCCTCGATCGTGCTCATCCTGATCGCCCTGTTCATCCGGCTGCGGCTCAAGGAGAGCCCGACCTTCGTCGAGCTGGAGAAGCACGAGCAGATCGCCCAGCACCCGACCCGGGAGATCTTCGGCCACTCCTTCGGCAGCGTGCTCCGCGGCATCGGGCTCCGGATGGCGGAGAACGGCGGCTCGTACATGTTCAACTCCCTGGCCGTGGCGTACGCCACCGGCACGGTGATGGTCAGCAAGTCCATCGGCCCGGTGGCCGTGGCCGTGGCCTCCCTGATCGGCATGGTCTCGGTTCCGCTGGCCGGCTACATCTCCGACCGGGTCGGACGGGTTCCGGTCTACCGGTTCGGCGCCGTCGTGCTGCTCGCCGCTGGCCTTCCCGGGCTGGTACCTGATCTCGCTCGGCAACCCGCTCCTGGTGATCCTGGTCATCGCGGTGGCGATCGGGTTCGGCGTCAACACCATGCTCGGCGCCCAGTGCGCGATGCTGCCGGAGCTGTTCGGCAACAAGCACCGCTACCTCGGCGTGGCCATCTCCCGCGAGTTCAGTGCGGTGATCGCCGGCGGCCTGGCCGGCGTGCTGGGGGCGATCCTGATCAAAGCCTTCGACGGATCCTGGCTGCCGCTGGCCGTCTACGCGTTCATCCTGGCCGCCATCACCCTGGGCACCACGTTCATCGTGCCGGAGACGCGGCAGCGGGACCTGACCCGGCTCGAGGACGCGCTGGACGACGAGCGCGCCGGGGTGGCGATCCAGCGGTGAGCATCTTCGACCTGACCGGACGGACGGCCCTGGTGACCGGGTCCAGCCGCGGCATCGGACTGGCCCTGGCTCGGGGTCTGCTGGAGGCCGGCGCCCGGGTGGTGGTCCACGGTCGCAACCCGGAGGTGGCCGCGGCCACGGCGTCAGCGCTGGCCGAGACGACCGGGGGTGAGACCTCGGTCAGCACCTTCGACATCACCGACCCGGCCGCGGTCGAGTCCGGCGTGGCCGAGATCGAGCGACGCTGGGGCACCCCCGACGTGCTGGTCAACAACGCCGGCATCCAGCGCCGCACCCCGTTCGTCGACTTCACCGTCGCCGACTGGAACGACCTGGTGGCCACCAACCTGACCAGCGCGTTCCTGGTCGGTCAGCGGGTGGCCCGGGGGATGGTGGCCCGGGGCAGCGGCAAGATCATCAACATCGGCTCGGTGCAGAGCCAGCTGGCGCGGCCGGGGATCGCCCCGTACAGCGCGACCAAGGGGGGCATCGTGATGCTCACCAAGGGCATGTGCGCCGACCTCGGGCCGTCCGGGATCCAGGCCAACGCCCTGGCCCCCGGCTACTTCGCCACCGAGCTGACCCGGGCGCTGGTCGAGGACGAGACGTTCACCGCCTGGGTGCGCGGCCGGACCCCGGCCGGCCGGTGGGGCGAGGTGGCCGACCTCGTCGGCGGCCTGGTGTTCCTGGCCTCCGCGGCGTCGGACTTCGTCAACGGCCAGGTGCTGTACGTCGACGGCGGCATGACGGCGGTGGTCTGAGTGCGGATCGCCCGGGTCGCCACCGAGGACGGACCGCGCTGGGCGATCTGGCGGGACGGCGCCTGGCAGGGCGTCGCCGACGGTCTGCGCACCCCGCTCGTGCCCACCGGCGTGACGTACGCGCCCGACAGCACGCTGCTGGCGCCCTGCGAGCCGCGGGTCGTCGCCGGCATCGCCCACAACAAGACCAACAACGACCACCCCCTGCCGATCCAGGCCTGGCTCAAGTCGGCCCGCACCGTGGTCGGGCCCCAGCAGGAGATCCGGTCCCGGCGCGACGCCGGCACGGTCAACGTCGAAGGCGAGCTGGTGGCCGTGATCGGCCGGGACACCGCGGGGATCACCGTCGAGAACGCCTTCGACTACGTGCTCGGCTGGACCGTGGTGAACGACGTCACCAACGTCGACCGCAACGCCGTCGACGACAAGACGTTCCAGGGCAAGGGCGGGTACGGCTACACCCCGCTCGGGCCGTGGATCGAGACCGACCTCGCCGATCCCGAGCGGGTGCCCATCACCGTGTCGGTCAACGGCGAGCGGCGCTGCGACTCCGGCACGTTCAACCTGCCGTCCACCGTCGCCGAGAGCATCGTCTACGTCGCCACCTGGGTGCCGCTGGGGCCCGGTGACGTGATCATGACCGGCGCCCCGCACACGTTCACCCCCGTACGAGCCCGGCGACCTGGTGGAGATCACCCTCGGCGGGCTCGGCACCCTCACCAACCCGGTCGTCTGAGTCCTGGAGGCACGCACCATGACCACCCCGCGCCGTCCGTAGCGCAAGCCCGCCCGACAGCTCCCCCGGGGTGGTCGCCCACGCCGCCGACGACCTGCGGGTGGAGCCGGTGGCGCTGCGGTCCCCCGGGCCGGACGAGGCGGTCGTCCAGGTCGCCTACGGCGGGGTGTGCGGATCCGACCTGCACTACTGGCTGCGCGGTGCGGCCGGGGAGTCGATCCTGCGGGCGCCGATGGTGCTGGGCCACGAGGTGGTCGGCACGGTGGTCACCGCCGCAGCGGACGGGTCCGGGGTCCCCGCCGGCACCCGGGTCGCCGTGCACCCCGCCTCGCCGGCCGACGACGGGGTGACCCGGTACCCGCCGGACCGGCCCAACCTGTCGCCGCTGTGCAGCTACCTCGGCAGCGCGGCCCGGGTGCCGCACACCGACGGGGCGTTCGTGCGGTACGTGACCCTGCCCGGCCGGATGCTGCGCGAGCTGCCCGGGCACCTGGACCTGCGCACGGCAGCCCTGGTCGAGCCGGCCTCGGTGGCCTGGCACGCGGTGGCCCGAGCCGGGGACGTCGCCGGTCGGACCGTGCTGGTGATCGGCGCCGGACCGATCGGGGCCTTGATCATCGCGGTGCTGCGCCGGGCCGGGGCCGCCGAGATCGTCGCGGTCGACCTGCACGAGTTCCCGCTGGACAACGCCCGCCGCCTCGGTGCGACCCGCACCCTGCCCGCCACCGAGAGCGACGCGATCGCGGCCGTCCAGGCCGACGTGACCCTGGAGTCGAGCGGCAGCGCCGCGGGGCTGGGCAGTGCGATCCGCGGGACCGCCCGGGGCGGCCGGGTCGTGATGGTCGGCATCCTGCCCACCGGCGACCAGCCGGTGCCGATCTCCCTGGCCATCAGCCGCGAGCTCGAGCTGGTCGGCGCCTTCCGGTTCAACGACGAGATCGACCAGGTGATCGCCGCGCTGGCCGACGGCAGCCTGGTGGTCGAGCCCGTGATCACCCACGAGTACCCGGTGGCGGAGGCGCTGGCCGCGTTCAGCACCGCCCGGGACGCCTCGGTGTCGTCGAAGGTGCTGCTGCGGTTCTGAGGTCAGCGACCGAACGGCGGCCGGCGGCGACCGCCGAGAACGACCAGCACGAGCCCGAGGACCACGACCACCAGGCCGATCCAGAACCAGCGCCGGCTGCCGGTCATGAAGCTGCCGGGGATCAGGTTCAGCCCCTGGCCGATCCACACCCCGCCGACCAGCAGGGCGATCGCGCCGACGACCACCACGGCGATCCGGGCTGCGGAACTGCGCATGGTGCTCGCGCCCCCTCCTCTGCCGACTGGTCGGCTCGACGGTACCCCCGGCCCGAGAAGACCGATCCGCGGGGCACGCGCTCGCCTACGATGACCCGGTGAACGCCGCGGACCGCTGCCCGGGCGTCCTGCGACCGCATCCGGCCGAGGACGGCCTGATGATCCGACTTCGGCTGCCCGGCGGACGCAGCAGCGGGCGCGCGCTGGCCAGGTTGGCCGAGGTCGCCGCCGCGTACGGGCACGACGAGCTGCAGCTGACCTCACGCGGAGGGCTGCAGGTCCGCGGGCTGAGCGACCCCGTGCCCGCCCCGGTGCTGGCCGCCGTCGCCGCGCTCGGGCTGCTGCCCTCGCCCGCCCACGACCGGGTCCGCAACGTGCTGTGCTCCCCCCTGACCGGGATCTCCGGCGGCGTGGCCGATCTGCGCACGATGCCGGCCGAGCTGGACCGCGCCCTGGTTGCCGCGCCGGACCTGGCCGAGCTGCCGGGGCGGTTCCTGTTCGTCCTGGACGACGGGCGGGGCGACGTCGCCGGCCTACCGTTCGACCTCGGCTACCGGGCGAGCTCCGCCGAGCACGGCGAGGTGCTGGTGGGCGGCCCGGGCCGCGCGCTGCCCGTCTCCCGGTCCGAGTCGGTGGCGGTGCTGGTCGAGCTGGCGCACGGATTCCTCCGGGCCCGAGCCCGGGCCGGCGGGCGCGGCTGGCACGTGCGGGAGCTGCCGGGCTGGGCGGCCGGAGTCGGCTGCGACGGTCACCGCCCCGCCCCTGGCGGCCTCCGAGATCCCCCTCGGCCGGATCGGGGACGCCGCCTCGGTCCGGGTGCCGTTGGGGCAGCTGACCCCGGCGCAGGTCCGGACGGTGGCCGCCCTTGCTCCCGAGCTGGTGGTCCTGACCCCCTGGCGCGGGCTGGTGCTGCCGCAGGGGGCCCAGTACCTCGACGACCTGGTCGCCGCCGGTCTGGTCGCCGACCCCGACTCCGGCTGGGCCCGGATCAGCGCCTGCGTCGGCGCCCCGTACTGCGCCCGCACCACGGTCGACACCCGGGCCGTCGCCACCAGCCTGGTCCGCGGCGGGGTGTCCGAGCCAACCCACGTCAGCGGCTGCCCACGCCGGTGCGGGGCACCGACCACCCCGCACCTGGATCTGGTCGGGGCGGCATGACCGACCAGCTGCTGTCGGCCCCGCCCCGGCGGTACGCCTACGTGAGCGACGGGGCCGAGATCTACCGCGAGTCGTTCGCCACCATCCGGGCCGAGGCCGACCTGACCGCCCTGCCCCGCGGACGCGCGCAGCGTGGCGGTCCGGATGGTGCACGCCTGCGGTGACGCCGACCTGCCGGCGATGCTGGCGGTCCACCCCGGGCTGGTGGCCGCCGCCCGTGGCGCCCTGGAGGCCGGTGCGCCGGTCTTCACCGACGCCGAGATGACCGCCTCGGGGGTCACCCGACGCCGGCTGCCGGCCGGCAACGAGGTCCGCTGCCTGCTCAACGACCCGCGGGTGCCGGACCTGGCTCGCCGCTGGTCGACGACCCGGGCGGCCGCCGCGGTCTCCTTGTGGGGCGACGACCTGGCCGGGGCGGTGGTGGCGGTGGGCAACGCACCGACCGCGCTGTTCCACCTGCTGGAGCTGGTCGCCGACGGTGGTCCGCGCCCGGCCGCGGTGGTCGGCATCCCGGTCGGCTTCGTCGGCTCGGCGGAGTCCAAGGTCGCGCTGGCCGACAACCCGTGGGACCTGCCGTACCTGGTGGTGCACGGGCGGCGCGGCGGCTCCGCGCTGTGCGCCGCCGCCGTCAACGCCCTGGCCCGCGAGGAGGAGATCTGGTGACCGGACGGCTGTACGCGGTCGGCGTCGGCCCCGGCGACCCGGAGCTGCTCACGGTCAAGGCGGCCCGGCTGGTCGCCGCGGCCGATGTGCTCGCCTACCACTCGGGGACCCGGGGTGACTCCATCGCGCGGCGGACCGTCGCCCACCTGGTCACCGCGGGCACCGTGGAGGAGCTGCTCGCCTACCCGGTGACGGTGGGTGCGGTGGACCACCCGCTGGGTTACTACGGGGCCATCGCCGCCTTCTACGACGCCTCGGCCGAGCGCCTGGCCGGGCACCTCGCGACCGGGCGAACGGTGGTCGTGCTGGCCGAGGGCGACCCGACGTTCTACAGCTCGTACGCCTATCTCCACGACCGGCTGGCCGCCCGCTACCGCTGCGAGATCGTGCCCGGCGTGACCTCGGTCAGCGCCACCGCGGCGGCGGCCTCCACCCCGCTGACCCGGCACGAGGACGTGCTCACGGTGCTCCCCGGTACGCTGCCGGTCCCCGAGCTCGCCCGGCGCCTGGCCTCAACCGACGCCGCGGTGATCATGAAGCTGGGCCGCACCTTCGGCGGCGTGGTCGAGGCGCTGGAGCAGTCGGGGCGGCTGGCCGAGGCCGTCTACGTCGAGCGCGCCAGCACCGGGGAGGAGCGGGTCCACCCGGTGGCCGCGGTGGACCCCGGCACCGTGCCCTACTTCTCGATGATCATGGTCGCCGGTCGGGACCGGCGGGCGGACCGCGCCGGCCGGGCGGGGCCGGGGGAGCTGACGGGGCGGGCGGGGGCGCCGCATCCCACCGCCGAGCTGCTGGTGGTCGGCCTCGGGCCCGGGCCGGCCGGCTGGGTCACCCCGGAGGTCACCGCCGCCCTGGCCCGGGTGGACCACCTGGTCGGCTACGGGCCGTACCTGGACCGGGTGCCGGCCCGGGCCGGCCTCCAGCGGCACCCCTCCGGCAACACCGTCGAGCTCGACCGGGCCCGGCTCGCCCTGGACCTGGCCCGTGCGGGTGAGCGGGTGGCGGTGGTGTCCGGCGGCGACGCCGGGGTGTTCGGGATGGCGGCCGCGGTCCACGAGGCCGCGGAGGACGCGGCCTACGCCGGGGTCACCGTGACCGTGCTCCCCGGGGTCACCGCGGCCCAGGCGGTCGCGGCCCGGGCCGGCGCCCCGCTCGGCGGCGACTTCGCCGTGCTGTCCCTGTCGGACCGGCTGAAGCCGTGGCCGGTGATCGAGCACCGCCTGCACGCCCTGGGCGCCGCCGATCTTGTGCTCGCCCTCTACAACCCGGCGTCCCGGACCCGGAGCACCCAGGTGAAGGAGGCCAAGGAGATCCTGCTGGGACACCGGCCGGCCGACACCCCGGTCGTCGTCGGCCGCGACGTCGGCCGCGTCGGGGAGTCGGTCGCGGTCACCACCCTGGGCGACCTCGACCCGGACACCATCGACATGGGTTGCCTGCTGATCATCGGCAGCAGCCGAACCCGGGTCGGCCCCGCCGGGGTGTGGACCGCCCGCTCCGTGCCCCCGCGCTGAGACGCGCGAGCCGCCGACGGGCAGGATGGCCGAGTGCAGACCTCTGAGGTGATGGCGTGGGTCGCCGGGTACGAGCGGGCCTGGCGCTCCGGCGACCTGGACGCGGTGGAGCAGCTCTTCACCGAGCAGGCCGAGTACCGCTTCTCCCCCTACGAACCGACCCAGACCGGCCACGCGGCCATCAAGGGATTCTGGCGGGCGGACGAGGGGGAGGACTTCACGTTCGCCGCCGAGCCGGTCGCGGTCCAGGACGACCGGGCCGTCGTGCGGGCCCGGGTCGTCTACACCACACGCCCCCAGGAGTACCTTGACCTCTGGCTGCTCCGGTTCGCCGACGACGGACGGGTCAGCGAGTTCGAGGAGTGGGCCTACTGGCCGGGAAGCCCCTACAGCGCCCCCCATCCCTGACCGGTGAGTCAGCCCTCGGCCAGGAACACGTACCGCGCGACCAGCAGCAGGGCGACCACGTAGAGGATCGGGTGCACCTGCCTGCCCTTGCCGCTGAGCAGCTTGATCACGCAGTAGCTGATCACGCCGAAGCTCACCCCGTTGGCGATCGAGAAGGTCAGCGGCATGGCGATGACGGTCAGGAAGGCCGGCACCGCCTCGGAGATGTCGCCCCACTCCACGTGGGCGACGCCCTCGATCATCAAGGCGCCGACCAGGATCAGCGCCGGAGCGGTGGCCGCCCCCGGTACCGCCCCGGCCAGCGGCCAGATGAACATCGAGGCGGCGAACAGGAAGCCGACGAAGGTCGCGGTCAGGCCGGTCCGGCCGCCCTCCTCGATACCCGACGCGCTCTCCACGTACGCGGTGGTGGTCGAGGTCCCCACCAGGGCGCCGAACATGGCGGCCAGTCCGTCCATCGAGAACGTGAGCCGGGCCCGCGGCATGTCGCCGTTGGCGTCCAGGTAGCCGGCCCGCTGGGCCAGGCCGGTCAACGTGCCGGTGGCGTCGAAGAAGTCCACGAAGAAGAAGGTGAAGACCACGCTGAGCAGGCCCAGCCCGAGGGCGGCCCCGATGTCCAGCTGAAGGACCAGGTCCGCCGGCCAGACCGGGAGGCCGACGATCCCGTTCGGGAACCCGGAGAAGGCCACCATGGTCCCGTCCGGTCCGGCGTAGACCGGCACTCGGGTGATGATCGCCAGCACCGAGGTGATCAGGATGCCGAACAGGATGGCGCCCTTCACCTTCCGGTACATCAGCACCGCGGTGATCAGCAGGCCGATGATGGCCAGCCAGGCGCTGGGGTTGGACAGCGGACCGAGGCCGATCATGGTCGCCTCGTTGCTGACCACGATGCCGGCGCTGCGCAGGCCGAGGAAGGCCAGGAAGCACCCGATACCGGCAGTGATGGCGAACTTCAGGCCCAACGGGATGGCCTTGACGATGGCCTGCCGGGCGCCGACCAGGCTCAAGATCACGAACAGCACCCCGGAGACGAACACCGCGCCCAGCGCGGTCTGCCACGGGTAGCCGAGCGCGCCGACCACGGTGAACGCGAAGAAGGCGTTCAGACCCATCCCCGGCGCCTGGGCGAACGGGTAGCGGGCCACCAGACCCATGGCCAGAGAGCCGAAGCACGCCGCCAGACAGGTGGTCATCAGCAGCTGGACGAACGCGTTGGGCACCTGGATCGCGCTGGACAGCACCTGCGGGTTGACGAACAGGATGTAGCTCATGGTCAGCCAGGTGGTGAACCCGGCCCGCAGCTCGCGGGGGATGGTCGAGCCCTGAGCACTGATCTGGAAGTAGCGGTCGACGAACGACGTCGAGCCGCGCGTCGTCCCGGGTCGTACCTGGGTCTGGGTCATGCCGCCTCCTTGGGATGGGGGTGGGGTGAAACGTCGCCGATGGCACTGCGAGGTTTGAGCCGTCGACCGCCGACCCACACCCCGGCGACGTCGGCCGACGTCCCCAGGGCGAAGATCTTGGCCAGGGCGTCGACCTCGTCCGCGGCGTTGCGGAGGACGACATCGAACGTGCTGCCGGGGTCCGGCGAGAGCCAGACCGCGTCGAACTGCCGACCCACCCCGAGGTCGCCGACCCGGTCGGCGAGGCCGAGTGCGCGGGCGCCGGCGCGGGTGGCCAGGTGGAGCAGGTGCACCGGGGTCAGCGGCAGCCCGATCGGTCCGAGCAGCTGCTGCATGAAGTACGCCTGCAGGCCCTCCTTGAGCATCGAGAAGCCGGTGCCGGCCCCGACGTCGGACCCGAGCGCGACCCCGACCCCGTGCTGGACGTGCCGCCGCATCGGGAACAGCCCGCTGCCGAGCGCGGCGTTGCTGGTCGGGCAGTGCGCGGCGAACGCGCCCTGGGTGGCCATCAGCTGCAGCTCGTAGTCGGTGGCGTGCACGTTGTGGGCAAGCACGCTCCGCTCGGTGATCAGCCCGTGGTGGTGGTAGGTGTCCAGGTAGTGCTCCCGGGCGGGGAAGAACGACGCGACCTGGTCCACCTCGGCCCCGTTCTCGTTGATGTGGGTGGTGAACCAGACCCCGTCCGCGCCCATCAGCTCCGCGCAGGCGTCGAGCATCGGCTCCGACGCCGACAGGGAGAAGCGGGGGGTGACGGCGTAGCGGAGGTGGCCGTGGCCGTGCCAGCGGTCGATCAGGGCCGCCCCGTCGGTCCGGGCCCGGTCGGGGGTGGTCAGCAGCTCGGCGGGCAGCACCCGGTCACTGACCACCTGGCCGGCGGTCACCCGGATCCCGGTCGGCGCGGCGGCGGTGAACAGGGCGTCCATCGCGGCGGAGAAGTGCGAGCCGAAGACCAGCGCGGTGGTCGTCCCCGCGCTGACCAGGGCGGCGACGAACTCGGCCGCCACGGCCTCGGCGTACGCCTGCTCGCCGAGCTTGATCTCCTCGGGCAGGGCGCACCGGTCGAGCCAGTCCAGCAGCGGCATGCCCAGCCCGCCGATGACCCGGACCTGCGGGTAGTGCACGTGGGTGTCGACCAGCCCCGGCAGCAGCACGCCGGCCCCCAGCTCCACCACCTCGTGGTCGGGATGGGCGGCCCGGACCACGGGGTACGGGCCGCGGGCGGTGATCGTGCCGTCGGCGGCCACCACCAGGCCGGCGTCGGTGTCGCTGCGGAGGGCGTCCAGCGGTGCCTCGTGGAACGGGTCCCCGGGGGTGTCCAGCACGGTGGCGCGGAACAGCGTCACGAGCGGACCTCCCAGGGGGCGGCCCGAGGCGCGGCCGAGGTCAGCGTGAGCCGGCTGAGCAGGTCGGCGGCGACGCTGATGGCGATCACCGCGGGGTCCTTACCGGTGATCTCGGGCAGGCCGATCGGCGAGGCGACCCGCGCGATGCTCGCCGGGTCGTGCCCGGCGTCGGCCAGCCGGGCCCGGAACCGGGTCCACTTCGCCCGTGAGCCGATCAGCCCGATCCGGCCCAGCCGCTCGCTGCGCAGCGCGGCGTCGCACAGCGCGAAGTCCTCGGCGTGGTCGTGGGTCATGATCAACACCTCGGCCCCGCGGGGCAGCCGCTCCAGGACGACCTCGCCGATCAGCTCCCGGTGCACGACGACGTCCGCCGGCCCGTCGGTCACGTCCGCGAGCCGCAACGGGTCGAGCTGCTCGGCGCGGGAGTCCACCAGGTGCAGCTGCAGCTCCAGCCGGGACAGGATCCGGGCCAGCTCGTAGCCCACGTGGCCGATCCCGAAGACGGCCACCGCGGGCCGGACCGGCAGCGGCTCCAGCAGCAGCCGGACCACCCCCCCGCAGCACTGCCGACCGTGCTCGGTGCGCTCGTGCGCGGTGAGCCGCGACTCCGAGGTCTGCGGGCTTCGCACCCCCTCGCGCAGCATGGCCCGGGCCAGGTCCACGGCCGTCTGCTCCAGGTTGCCGCCGCCCACGCTGCCCCAGGTGCGGTCCGGGCCGACCACCATCTTCGCCCCCGCGTCCCGGGGCGCGTGTCCGCGCACCTCGACCACGGTGACCAGCACCCCGGGCACGCCGTCTCGGCGCAGCTGCTGGACCGCGCTCAGCCAGTCCACGTCAGGCCTGGGCGAGGGAGGGGGAGGGCGGCTGGGCGGGCTCGCTGACCCGGTCCGCGCTGGGGTCGGCGCCCGACGCCGGCCCGGCGGCGTAGGCCTCCGAGGCCGCCGACTCCGCCAGCGCCGGCTCGGGACGGCCGGCCCGGGCGGCCTCGACGGCCCAGAACACCGCCTCCGGGGTGGCCGGGCTGCCCAGGTCGACCTCGAGGCCACCGGGTCCGAACGCCGCCACCGCCTGACGCAGGGCCTCGCGGACGCTGAAGGCCAGCATCAGCGGCGGCTCCCCCACCGCCTTCGACCCGTAGACCACCCCGGACTCGGTGGCCTCCTCGAACAGGTGCACGGTGAACTCCGCCGGCATCTCCGAGAAGCTCGGCAGCTTGTAGGTGCTGGCCGCCTGGGTGCTCAGCCGCCCCCGGTGCGAACCGTCGGTGGTGTCCCAGCGGAGCTCCTCCAGGGTCAGCCAGCCGGCACCCTGGACGAAGCCGCCCTCGATCTGGCCGATGTCGACCAGCGGCGACAGGCTGTCGCCGACGTCGTGCACGATGTCGGTCCGCCGCAGCCGGTACGCGCCGGTGAACCCGTCCACCTCGACCTCGGACAGCGACGCCCCGTAGGCGAAGTACTTGAACGGCTCGCCCTGCATCCGCTCGGAGTCCCAGTGCAGGCCCTCGGTGCGGTAGAAGCCGGCCGCCCACAGCGAGACCCGCTGGTGGTAGGCCGCGTTGGCCAGCTCCGCGAAGCTCAGCTGCCGGTCGCCGAAGCCGATCCCGGTGACCTGCCCGTCCACGAACCGGACGTCGGCCGGGTGGAGGCCGAGGATCCGGCCCGCGACCTCGGCCAGCCGGCCGCGGATCTGCTCGCAGGCGTTCTTGATCGCTCCGCCGTTCAGGTCGGCGCCGGAGCTGGCCGCGGTGGCCGAGGTGTTGGGCACCTTGTCGGTGCGGGTCGGGGCCAGCCGGACCGCCGCCAGCGGCACCCCGAGCGCGGTGGCCGCCACCTGGATCATCTTGGTGTGCAGGCCCTGGCCCATCTCGGTGCCGCCGTGGTTGATCAGCACCGACCCGTCCTTGTACACGTGCACCAGCGCCCCGGCCTGGTTGAACGCGGTCAGGTTGAACGAGATGCCGAACTTGACCGGCGTGATCGCCAGCCCGCGCTTGCGGTCGGCGTGGTCCCGGTTGAATGCCTCCACCTCGGCCGTCCGCCGCGCGTGGTCGCCGCGCTCCAGCAGCCGCTGCCAGATGTGCTCCAGCCGTTCGGCGTGCCGGACCGGCTGACCGTACGGGGTGGCCTGACCGGGGGCGTAGAAGTTGTCCCGCCGCAGCTGCTCGGGGGCCACCCCCAGCTGCGGGGCCACCCGGCCCAGGATGTCCTCGATCACGATCATGCCCTGCGGTCCGCCGAAGCCGCGGAACGCGGTCTGGGAGGTCTTGTTGGTCTTCGCGATCCGGCCGTGCACCTCGATGTGGGGGATCCAGTAGGCGTTGTCGATGTGGCACAGCGACCGGGCCAGCACCGGTTCGGACAGGTCCAGGCTCCAGCCTCCGTCGCTGGTCAGGGTGGCGACCAGGGCGGTGATCTTGTGTTCGTCGTCGAAACCGGCCTCCCAGCCGGCCCGGTACGGGTGCCGCTTGCCGGACAGGGTGAGGTCCTGGGTCCGGTTCAGCCGCAGCCGCACCGGGCGCCCGGTCAGGGTGGCGCCGAGCGCGGCGACCGCGGCGAAGCCGTGCGGCTGCATCTCCTTGCCCCCGAACCCGCCGCCCATCCGCAGGCACTGCACGGTGACGGCGTGGCTGGACAGCCCGAGCACGTGGGCGACGATCTCCTGCGTCTCCGAGGGGTGCTGGGTGCTGGACTGGACGAAGACCTGCCCGTTCTCGTCGACCAGGGCCAGCGACGCGTGGGTCTCCAGGTAGAAGTGCTCCTGGCCGCCGAACTCGAAGGTGCCGGCGAACCGGTGCGCGGCGGCGGCCAGCGCTGCCCGGGCGTCCCCCCGCGACACCGTCCGCTGATGGCCCTGGAAGCTCCCGGCCTCGATCGCCTCGGTCAGGCTGATGATCGCCGGCAGCGGCCGGTACCTCACCCGGACGGCCTCGGCGCCCTGCCGGGCGGCCTCCTGGGTCTCCCCCAGCACCCAGCAGACCGCGTGGCCGTAGAACATCACCTCCGACGGGAACAGCGGCTCGTCGTGCTTGATGCCGGCGTCGTTCACCCCGGGGACGTCCGCCGCGGTCAGCACCCGGACCACGCCGGGCAGCGCGTAGCGCCGGCTGCACGTCGAGGGCGGTGACCTCGGCGTGGGCGTGCGGCGCCTGCACCGGCCAGGCGTGCAGGGCGTGCGCGGTGCGGAGCACCAGGTCGTCGGTGTAGAGCGCGGCGCCGGTGACGTGCAGCGGGGCGCTCTCATGCGGGATCTCCAGCCCGACCTTGGGGTTGACGGGGCGGTCGGCCAGGGTGCTCACGCCGGGACCGCCTGGCGGGGCGCGGGGTTCTGGGTCCAGAACTTCAGCAGGGCCTGCCGCAGCATGGCGGACCGATACGCCGCCGAGGCCCGGTGGTCGTTCATCGGGGTGCCCTCCCCAGCCATCACCTCGGCCGCGGCCCGGACCGCGTCGCGGTCCCAGCGGCGGCCGGTCAGGGCCTGCTCGGTGGCGGCGGCACGGACCGGGGTGGCCGCGACCCCGCCGAGGCCGATGCTGATCTCCCGCACCGCGGCGCCGTCCAGCCGGAGGGCGAAGGCCACCGCCACGCTGGAGATGTCGTCGAAGCGCCGCTTGGCGATCTTGTGGAAGGCGCTCACCGGGGCAAGCGGCAGCGGGATCCGGACGAGGCGTGATCACCTCGTCGGGTCGACGGACCGACTGCCGGTACCCGGTGAAGTAGTCGGCCAGCTCGACCTCGCGCTCACCCCGGACGGAGGCCAGCACCACCCGGGCCCGCAGCGCGAGCAGCGCCGGCGGGCTGTCGCCGATCGGGGAGCCGGTGCCCAGGTTGCCGCCGAGAGTGGCCCCGTTCCGGATCAGCCGGGAGGCGAACTGGGGGAACAGCTCGGCCAGCAGGGGGACCCGGCCGGCCAGCCCGCGCTCGATCTCGGACAGGCTGAGGGCGGCGCCGATCTCGATGCTGCCGGTGTCGCGGCCGACCTCGCAGCACCCGGAGCTCCGGCAGCCGGTCGACGGCCACGGTCAGCCCGGCGCGGGCGTGCCGGAGGTTCAGCTCCACCCCCCAGTCGGTCGAGCCGGCGAGCAGCCGGGCGTCGGGCCGTTCGGCCAGCAGCACCAGCACCTCCGCCAGCGTGCCCGGCCGGACGAGGTCGCCCTGGGGGCCGGCGACGTGGGTGCGCCGGCGCGGGCGGGGCGGGGTGCGCGAGCCGCGCGGCGAGGGCGTCGTCCTCGGCCGGGCCGTCCAAGGCGTAGGCGGCGTCGCGGATCGGCCGGTAGCCGGTGCACCGGCAGAGGTTCCCGCTCAGGGCGTGCAGGTCGAACCCGTTGGGTCCGTGCTCGTGGTCGGCCGGGTGCTCGCCGTGCGGTGGGCGTCGGTCGGCCGGCGGGCGGCGGTCGGCGCGGTAGAACTCCGCCGCCATCGAGCAGACGAAGCCCGGGGTGCAGTAGCCGCACTGCGAGCCCCCGCGGTCGGCCATCTCCCGCTGCACCGGGTGCAGGGCGTCCGGCGCGGCCGAGCCCCTCGGCGGTGACCACCTCCTGGCCGTCCAGCGCGGCCGCCGGGACCAGGCAGGCGTTCAGCGCGGTCCAGCGGCTGCGGTTCGCCGTCGGGCCGCAGCACCAGCACCGAGCAGGCGCCGCACTCCCCCTCGGCGCATCCCTCCTTGCTGCCGGTCAGGCCGTCGGCGCGCAGCCACTCCAGCAGGGTGACGTGCCCGCCGACGTCACCGACCGGCCGGAGCCGACCGTTGACGAGGATCGCCGGGCTCCCCGGGCTCTGCGGGCTCATGGGGCACGCTAACCCACCTGTTGTGACAGGCGCCAGATCGTCGTGGAAGAGCATTTCCACCATGCGGCAGCAGTCAGACGAGGCAACGTCATGATCGTGAACGATCCCGCCGGGTGTTCGCGACCGAACCGTTCACGGTGTCGGCGGGCCGCCCGGGCGGACCCGGGTGCCGTAGAGGTGCGAGTCGGCGAAACCGGCCGCGGCCAGCGCCGGCCCGACCAGGATCACGGCCGCCTGGCGCAGCCCCGCCGCCTCCACCTGGTCGGCGAGGTCGGCCAGGGTCCCGCGCAGCACCACCTCGTGCGGCGGGAGGCGTCGGCCACCACGGCGGCCGGGCAGTCCGCACCCGTAGGCGGGGCCGAGCTCGCTCGGCCAGCCGACCGGGTCTGCCGGATGGCCAGGTGCAGGACCAGCGTGCGCGCCGATGGCGGCCAGTCGCTCCAGCGTCCTCCGACTCCGGCATCGCCGTCGACGCCGCCTGGGCGCGGGTCAGCACCACGGTCTGGGCGACCTCGGGCACCGTCAGCTCCCGGCCGAGCCGGGCCGCGGCCGCCGCGTAGGCCGGGACGCCGGGGGTGATGTCCCACGGCACCCCGGCCCGGTCCAGCCGCCGGGCCTGCTCGGCCACCGCCGAGTACAGCGACGGGTCCCCCGAGCACAGCCGGGCCACGTCCCGGCCGGCGGCGTGGGCCCGGACCAGCACCGCCGTGATGTCGTCCAGGTGCAGGCCGGAGCTGTCCACCAGCTCGGCGCCGGGCGGGCAGTGCGCCAGCACGTCGGCGTCCAGGTAGGTGCCGGCGTACACGCAGACCGGCGCGGCGGCGATCAGCCGGGCGGCCCGGACGGTCAGCAGGTCGGCCGCACCGGGGCCGGCGCCGATGAAGTGGACGGTCACGCGTACGGCTTCCGGGCGCTCCACTGCACGACGGCCCGGGCGGGCTCCCACCCGGTCGACCGGCCGAGCGGGGCCGCCCGCTCGACGCTGATCCGGGTCAGGTCCCCGCCGCAGACCCGCCAGGCCGTGGCGGCCACCGCCTCGGTCTCCAGCGTCACCGCGTGCACGACGATCCGACCGCCCGGCCGCAGCAGCTGCCAGCAGCGGCGGACCAGGTCGTCGTCCGCGCCGCCGCCGACGAAGACCGCGTCCGGCTCGGGCAGCCAGTCCAGGGCGTCCGCGCTGGTGGTGGCGACGACCTGGACCTGCGGGACCCCGAGCCGGGCGGCGTTGCGGCCGATCCGCTGGGCCCGTTCCGGGCTCTGCTCGACGGCGATCGCGCGGCACCGGGGGTCGGTGCGGGCCCACTCGACGGCGACCGACCCGGCCCCGGCGCCCAGGTCCCAGAGCAGCTGCCCGGGCAGCGGCTCGAGCCGGGCCAGCGCCGAGGCGCGCAGGTCGCGCTTGGTCAGCTGGCCGTCGTGCTCGTACGCGTCGTCCGGCAGTCCACCCGACCAGCCGAGCACCTTGGCCGGCTCGCTGACCACGCACTCCAGGGCGGCGACGTTCAACGCGCCGCTCGACCCGGACCAGCTGGCGGCCCGACCCTCGAGGCGCTGCTCCTGGTCGCCGCCGAGGTCGCTGAGCACCACCATCCTGGTGTCGGCGTACCCGGCGTCCACCAGCAGCGAGGCCAGCGCCGGCGGGGTCTCGGCGTCGGAGGACAGCACGACCAGCCGAGCGCCGGGGGCCAGCCGGCGGCGCACCTGGTCCAGGTCCCGGCCGACCACGGTGACGACGTCGGAGTTCTCGGTCGACCAGCCGAGCCGGGAGCGGGCCAGGGCGGCGGAGGAGACGGCCGGGTGGATCCGCACCTGCGTCGCTGCCCAGCAGATCGACCAGGGTGGTGCCGATCCCGGACAGCGTCGGGTCGCCGCTGGCCAGCGCGACCACCCGACGGCCGTTCAGCCGGGACAGCAGGTCGGGCAGCCCGGCGCGCAGCGGGCTCGGCCAGTTCAGCCGCTGCTGGCCCAGCCGCTCCTCGACCGCGGCCAGGTGCCGGCGGCCGCCGATCAGCACGTCCGCCTCGGCGATCAGCCGACGCTCCGGCTCCGGCAGGTCCACCCAGCCCCGGGCGGTGACCCCCACGACGTCGATTCCCGGCACCCTCCGAACCCTAGGTCAGACCAGCGCGTGGGATGATCGGCGGCGGCGACAGGTGAGGAATCCAGCGCACATCTGGAGCGGTCCCGCCACTGTGACCGGCCGATGGGGCCGGGCAGCCAGAACGTCACCGTCGCCCGTCCTGCGGCTCCGCCCGGGGACGCCGACCAGCGACGCGGGCGCGGACACCCGCAGGAGGCCCGCGGTGCGCACCTTCCCCTTCTCGGCCGTCGTCGGCTCCGACGACATGGCGCTGGCCCTGCTGCTGACCACGGTGTCGCCGGAGGTCGGCGGGGTCCTGGTCCGCGGGGAGAAGGGCACCGCGAAGTCCACCATGGTGCGGGCGCTGGCCGCCGTGCTGCCGGAGCAGCAGGTGGTCGACGGGTGCCGCTTCGGCTGCGACCCCGCCGACCCCGACCCGGCCTGCCCCGACGGGCCCCACGACGGCGCCGTCGCGACCACCCGGCCGGCCCGGCTGGTCGAGCTGCCGGTCGGCGCCACCGAGGACCGGGTGATCGGCTCGCTCGACCTGCACGAGGCGCTGGGCGCCGGCACGGTCAGCTACGAGCCGGGCCTGCTGGCCGCCGCCCACCGCGGGATCCTCTACGTCGACGAGGTCAACCTGCTGCACGACCACCTGGTCGACCTGCTGCTGGACGCGGCGGCCATGGGCCGCTCGACCGTCGAGCGCGAGGGGGTGTCGGTGGCCCACGCCGCCCGGCTGGTGCTGGTCGGCACGATGAACCCCGAGGAGGGCGAGCTCCGGCCGCAGCTGCTGGACCGGTTCGGCCTGACCGTGCAGATCGCCGCGCCGCGCGAGCCGGCGCTGCGGGCCGAGGTGGTGCGCCGCCGGATCGCCTACGACGCCGACCCGGCCGCGCTGCTGGCCCGCTTCGCCGCCGACGAGACCGCCCTGCGCGCCCGGATCGCCGCCGCCCAGGCGCTGCTGGGCGAGGTCGTGCTGTCCGACTGGGCGCTGACCAAGATCGCGAGCGTGTGCGCCGCGTTCGAGGTCGACGGGATGCGGGCCGACATCGTCACCGCCCGCGCCGCCGTGGCCCACGCGGCCTGGCACGGCCGCACCGACGTCACCCGCGCCGACATCCGCGCCGCCGCCCGGCTCGCGCTGCCGCACCGCCGCCGCCGCAACCCGTTCGACGCGCCCGGCCTGGACGAGGACCTGCTCGACCGGCTGCTCGGCGACGACGAGGAGCCGGAACCGGAGCCGGATGAGCAGGAGACCGGGCCCGAGGACGTCCCGTCCGACGGGGACCCCGAGCCGCAGCTCGTCCGACCCCGAGCGGGCGGCCGAGCCGACGCCGCGCAGCCGAGCCGGCCCCGCAGCAGGCCGAGGCCGCGGCCGAGCCGGGCGACGCCCCGGCCGGCGGCTCGGCGGAGCCGCTCCCGGTCCGCGTCGCCGCAGCCGGGCGACCCGTACCGGACCCGGCTGTTCACCGCCCGGGGGGCCGGCGCCGGGACCGCCGGGCGACGCAGCCGGGCCGATCACCACCGTGGGCCGGTCGGTCGGGGCGACCGCCTCCGGCGACGGGTCGCGGATGCACCTGCCCGCCACCATCCGGGCCGCCGCCGCGCACCAGGTCCCCCGGGGGCGTACCTCCGGGCGGCTGCGGTTCGAGCGGGACGACCTGCGGCTGGCCGTCACCGAGGGCCGGGAGTCCAACCTGGTGCTGTTCTGCGTCGACGCCTCCGGGTCGATGGCCGCCCGGCGCCGGATGGAGGAGGTCAAGACCGCCGTCCTGTCGCTGCTCCTGGACGCCTACCAGCGCCGGGACAAGGTCGGGCTGGTCACCTTCCGCGGTGACCGCGCCGACCTCGCCCTGCCGCCGACCTCGTCGGTCGAGGTGGCCGCCCGCCGGCTGGCCGAGCTGCCCAGCGGGGGCCGGACCCCGCTGGCCGAGGGTCTGCTGTGCGCGGCGGAGACCCTGCGCCTGGAGCGGATCCGGGACCCCCGCCGGCGGCCGCTGCTGGTGCTGGTCACCGACGGCCGGGCCACCGCCGGCGCCGACGCGGTGCGCCGCTCGCAGCGCGCCGCCGACCACCTGCGGCGCAGCGGGGTGGCCGCGGTGGTGATCGACTGCGAGACGGGCCGGGTCAGCTTCGGCCTGGCCCAGCGGCTGGCCGTCCGGCTCGGCGCCGAGTGCCTGCCGATCGGTGAGGTCGACGCGACCGCCCTGACCGAGCGTGGCCCGCGGCGCGGCGCACCCGCCGACCGAGCACGAGGGCCGCCTGATGCCCGAGGGGCAGCCCGAGCGGGTGCCGGCAGGACGGGCTGACCACCCGGCAGCGCCGGAACCGGCCGCTGCTGATCGTGCACACCGGCGACGGCAAGGGCAAGTCGACGGCCGCGTTCGGCCTGGCCCTGCGGGGCTGGAACCAGGGCTGGTCGATCGGGGTCTTCCAGTTCGTCAAGTCGGCCAAGTGGCGGATCGGTGAGCAGACCGCGCTGGAGACCCTCGGCGAGCTGCACGCCGCGACCGGCGCCGGCGGGCCGGTCGAGTGGCACAAGATGGGGTCGGGCTGGTCCTGGAGCCGCAAGCCCGGCAGCGAGGACGACCACGCCGCGGCGGCGGCGGAGGGCTGGCAGGAGATCAAGCGCCGGCTGGCCGCGGAGACCCACCGGCTGTACGTGCTGGACGAGTTCACCTACCCGATCGCCTGGGGCTGGGTGGACGTCGACGACGTGGTGACCACGCTGCGGGACCGGCCCGGCCAGCAGCACGTGATCATCACCGGCCGGCGGGCCGACCCCAAGCTCATCGAGGCCGCCCAGCTGGTCACCGAGATGACCAAGGTCAAGCACCCGTTCGACGACGGGCAGAAGGGTCAGCGGGGCATCGAATGGTGACCGCCGACCGGCTCGGGCACCCCGCTGCCCCGGCTGGTGATCGCCGCCCCCGGCTCCGGGCACGGCAAGACGACCGTGGCCAGCGGGCTGATGGGCGCGCTGCGCCGCCAGGGCCTGGAGGTGGCCGGCTTCAAGGTCGGGCCGGACTACATCGACCCCGGCTACCACGCGCTGGCCACCGGGCGGCCCGGCCGCAACCTCGACCCGCACCTGTGCCGGCCCGACCAGCTCGTCCCGCTGCTGCTGCACGGGGCGGCCGTCCCCACCCCGGCCGACGTCGCGGTGATCGAGGGCGTGATGGGCCTGTTCGACGGCCGGATGGGCGGCGAGGGGTTCGCCTCCACCGCGCACGTCGCGCGGCTGGTGGAGGCCCCGGTGGTGCTCGTGCTGGACATCTCGCACCTCTCCCGCACCGCCGCCGCGCTGGTGCACGGGCTGAGCACCTTCGAGCCGGGCCTGCGGATCTCCGGGGTGATCCTCAACAAGGCCGGGTCGGAGCGGCACGCGCGGGAGGTCCGGTCGGCCCTGGAGTCCACCGGCACCGCGGTGCTGGGGGTGCTGCCCCGCGACGCGGGCGTCGAGGCGCCGTCGCGGCACCTCGGGCTGGTGCCGGTGGCCGAGCGGGCCGACGCCGAGGCCACCCTGGCCCGGCTGGCCGACCAGGTCGCCGAGCACCTGGACCTGACCGGGCTGCTGGCGGTCGCGCACCAGGCGCCGTCGCTGCGCGGCCGGCCCTGGGAACCGGAGCGGGAGGTCCACCCGTCCTCGGCCGCAGCGGCCGGTGGTCGCGGTGGCCGGCGGCCGCGCGTTCACCTTCCGGTACGCCGAGACCGAGGAGCTGCTCCGGGCCGCCGGTTGCCGGCCGGTCGTCTTCGACCCGCTGGTCGACGACGCGCTGCCCGCGGGGACGGCCGGGCTGTACCTGGGGGGCGGCTTCCCGCAGGTGCACGCGGTCGACCTGACCGCCAACGCCGTGCTGCGCGGGCTGGTCCGCGACGCGATCGCGGCCGGCACCCCGACCGTCGCCGAGTGCGCCGGGCTGCTCTACCTGTGCGCGGAGGTCGACGGGCAGCCGATGGTCGGCGCGGTGGCGGCGACCGCAGCCATGACGCCCCGGCTCACCCTCGGCTACCGGACCGCGGTCGCCGACACCGACCAGCTGCTCGGCCCGGCCGGGCGCCGGGTGACCGGCCACGAGTTCCACCGGACCACGGCGGACCCGCCCGCGGCGGGGTCCGGGGCCTGGCTGGTCGACGGGGTGCCGGACGGCTTCGCGCTCGACCCGGCGGGCACCGGCCGCCCGACCGTGCACGCCTCGCTACCTGCACGTGCACTGGGCCGGTCACCCCGGCGTGGCGCAGGCGTTCGCCGACGCGGTGCACGGCTACGCGGCCCGGCGCCCGGCGGGGTTGGTGGCGGCGGTGGCGGTGCCGGTGCCGGTGCCGCTGAGCAGCGGACCCGACCTGCACCACCACGGTGACGCCGACGTCGCGGACGGCCTGGTCGACCTCGCCGTCAACGTCCGGCTGCCCCGGCCGCCGGGCTGGCTGGCCGAGGTCGTCAACGGGGCCACCGAGCGGCTGGCGGCCTACCCCCGTACGGACCCGGCCGTCGCGGCCATCGCCGCGGCGCACGAGCGGGAGCCGGCCGCGTGCCTGCCCACGGCCGGCGGCGCCGAGGCGTTCACCCTGCTGGCCCGGGCCCGCACCTGGCGCCGGGCGGTCGTGGTGCACCCCCAGTTCACCGAGCCCGAAGCGGCGCTGCGGGCCGCGGGCTGCCCCGTCGACCGGATCATCCTCGATCCGGCCGGACGGCTTCGTGCTCGACCCGAGCCGGGTGCCCGCCGACGCCGACCTGGTGGTGGTGGGGAACCCCACCAACCCGACGAGCGTGCTGCACCCGGCGGACGTCCTGGCCCGGCTGGCCCGCCCGGGACGGGTGCTGTGTGTCGACGAGGCGTTCATGGACGCCGTGCCCGGTGAGCCGGAGTCGCTGGCGGCGCACCGGCTGCCGGGTCTGGTCGTCCTCCGCTCGCTGACCAAGACCTGGGGACTGGCCGGGCTCCGCGCCGGCTACGCGGTGGGCGAGGCCGACGTGCTGGCCGAGCTGCGCCGACAGCAGCCTCCGTGGTCGGTGTCGACCCCCGCCCTGGCCGTGATCGTCGCCTGCCTGCAGCCGGCGGCCCAGGCCCTGGTTGTCGAGGCCGCGCGGGAGACGGCCGCACGCCGGGGCGTCCTGGTTCGGGCGCTGACCGAGCTCGGCCTCCCGCCGGTCGGGCCGGCGCGGGCCCCGTTCGTCCTGGTGGACACCGCAGGCTGGCTGGCCGGACAGCCCGCCGGCTGGGTGCGGAAGGCGCTGCGGGGGCAGGGGTTCGCGGTCCGCCGCGGCGAGACGTTCCCGGGGCTGGGCGCGGACTGGATCCGGATCGCCGTCCGCGACGACGACACCACCCGGGCCCTGGCCAAGGCGCTCGCGGTGGTCCGGGAGTCCCGGTGACCCCCGCCGCCGACGACCTGTTCGAGGTCGCCGGCCGCCGGGTGCTGGTCTGCGGCGGCGCCCCGGCCGCGCTGGCCGCCGTCGCCGGGCTGGTGGATCGCGGCGCCCTGGTCACCATCGTGGCCGAGGAGCTCGCCACCACCCTGCAGGGACTGGCCGACCGCGGCGCCCTGGTGGTCGAGCGGCGGGCCCTGGCCGCCCGCGACCTGGCCGACGCCGCGCTGGTCGTCGCCGCCACCGGCTCGGTGGACTCCGACGCCGCCATCGCGCAGGCGGCGACCGCGGCCAACCGGCTGGTGCTGCGGGCCACGGTCACCGCCCCGCCGGCTGGCTCCGGACGGGGTCGGGTGGTCCTGGTCGGCGGCGGCCCCGGCGACCCGGGGCTCCTGACGGTGGCCGGGCTGGAGGCGGTCCGCGCCGCGGACGTCATCGTCTGCGACCGGCTCGCCCCGCTGGCCGCGTTGGCCGAGGCCCGCGCCGACGCCGAGATCATCGACGTGGCCAAGATCCCGCGCGGCCGGTTCACCCCCCAGGAGCGGATCAACGGGCTGCTGGTGCAGCACGCGACCGCCGGCCGGGTGGTGGTCCGGCTGAAGGGCGGCGACGGCTTCGTCTTCGGCCGCGGCGGCGAGGAGTGGCAGGCGTGCGCCGCCGCCGGGGTGGAGGTCACGGTGATCCCCGGTGTGACCTCCGCGGTGGCCGCCCCCGCGCTGGCCGGGGTGCCGCTCACCCACCGGAGCCTGGTCCAGGGCTTCAGCGTGGTGTCGGGTCACCTCCCGCCCGGTGCGGACGGCAGCACCGTGGACTGGGCGGCACTGGCCCGCAGCCGCACCACGCTGGTGATCATGATGGGGCTCGCCACCCTGCCGGCCACCACGGCCGAGCTGGTTCGGCACGGGCTGGCGGCCGGTACGCCGGCGGTCACCGTGGCCGACGGCGCGTTGCCGACCCAGCGGTCGGTCCGTGGCACGCTCGGCGACATCGCGGACCGGACCCGGCGGGCCGGTCTGCGGGCACCGGCGGTGACCGTGATCGGGGAGGTCGTGGCGGCACTGGACGTCGGCGCCGAGCCGGATCTCACTCCGAGCGGGTCAGACGGCGCCCCAGGGTGAGACCGACCAGCCGGGACACGAACAGCGCCACGTACCCCAGCCCGGCGATCTGCTCGATCATGACCAGGGAGCGGGCGTGCGCGGTGATGGGCACCACGTCGGACAGACCCGTGCTGGACAGGTTGGTGAAGCTGAGGAACAGCAGCTCCATCCAGGTCCGTTGGCCCGCCGGGTCGACGGCCGCGGTGAAGCAGCCGGGCTGGACCAGCTGCAGCGCACTGAACACGTACGCGAACGCCCAGGCCACCAGGGTGAACGTCGCCCCGACGGCGAACAGCTCGTCGCTGGTCACGGTGCTGTCGGCCAGCATGTAGGTCATCAGGTTCCCGGCCGCCCAGAAGTAGAAGACGGCGTGCAGCACCGCAGAGCCCAGCTGCAGCGTCGGCGTGTGCTGAACCGCGTCGGCCACCGACAGCGCCGAGGCGGCCAGGCCCAGGGCGATCGCCACCCAGGTCGGCCCGGCGGAGTCGCGTACCGACCAGATGGCGACGGCGAGCACCACCGCCCCGAACGCCTCGAAGATGCCGCGACCCAGCCCGGTGCTCTCGGTGAACGGGTAGACGACCACACCCAGCAGCTGGACGGCGAGCAGGATCGCCGAGGGATGCCGGACCACCATCCTCGCCAGCTGGACGGGGCTGCTCACGCGTGGTGACCCTATCGTGGCCCTGCCCGGCGCGGTACGCTGCCCGGGTTCGTACGAGGGATCGGAAGTCGGTGGGAATCCGGCACGGTCGCGCCACTGTGTGAGCCCCGGGTGAGAGCCCCGGCTCGAGTCAGACCCACCCTCGTCGAGCTCCACGACAACGGGTCGCCGTAACCCCAGGAGGAGACATGACCAGCGCCACGCACACCGGAGCCGCCCACGACCAACCGGTCGCGGTGGCTCTGCCGCCCCTCGCCGTCCGCCAGGTCGCTGCCCTGGCTGGTGTTCGCCGCCCTGCTGGCCCTGGTTGCGCTGTACTTCGTCTCCACCGAGCAGGGGGCGACCTCGCTGCTCCAGGGCACCGCCGTGCACGAGTGGGTCCACGACAGCCGGCACCTGCTCGGCTTCCCCTGTCACTGAGGCCGCGGCCGTGATCACCGCACGCGATCTCCTGGTGCGGGGGCTGCTGGCCGGTCTGCTGGCCGGTCTCGCCGCCTTCGGGGTCGCCTACGTGGTGGGCGAGCCGTCCGTGAACGCGGCCATCGCCATCGAGGACGGCGGCCACACGCATGGCCAGGCCGACGGGCACGAGCAGGCCGACGGGCACGAGCAGGCCGCGGGCGAGACCGAGGTGCCGCGGTCGCTGCAGTCGACCCTCGGCCTGCTGACCGGCACGGTGGTGGCCGGCAGCACCATCGGTGGTCTGGTCGGCGTGCTCGCCGCCCTCGCCCTGGGCCGGTTCGCCGGGCTGGGCGCCCGGGCCAGCACTCTGGCCGTGACCGGCGTCGGCTTCGTCAGCGGGTCAGTGCTGCCGTTCGTCGCCTACCCCCCGAACCCGCCCGCCGTGGGCAGCGCGGACACCATCGGCTACCGCAGCGCGCTGTACTTCGTGTTCCTGGCCGTCTCGATCATCGCCGCGACGCTGGCCGTGCTGGTCGGGCGACGGCTAGCCGTCGCGCTGGGGCGGGTGGTACGCGGCGCTCGCGGCGGGGGCCGGCTACCTGGTGCTGACGCTCGGGGCGATGGCCCTGATGCCCCGCTACGACGAGGTGCCGGCCGACTTCCCCGCCGGCCTGCTGTACTCCTTCCGGACCGCCAGCTTCTGCACCCAGCTGACCCTGTGGCTGGTCCTGGGCCTGGTCCTCGCCGAGCTGGTGCACCGGGCCACCCGCCGCCCGGCGGACCGCGCCGCCGATCCGGTCGATGCTCGCCGCTGAGCCGGTCCGGCCCCCGTCCGCCGCAGCCGCGGCCGCAGCCCGGCAGCGGGTCGACGGGCTGGCCAAGCCACTGGGCGCCCTCGGTCGGCTGGAGGACGTGGCGATCTGGTGGTCGGCGTGCCGGGGTGCCTGCCCGGCCGCCGCCGCCCGAGCACGTCCGGGCGGTCGTGCTGGCCGGTGACCACGGGGTCACCGCTGCCGGGGTGTCGGCGTACCCGGCGGCGGTCACGCCCGCCATGGTCCGCGCCTTCCTGGCCGGGGTGGCCGGGGTCAGCGTGCTGGCCCGGCAGCACGACGTACGGCTGCGGGTCCTCGACCTGGGCGTGGACGACGAGCTGGCCGGCCTGCCGCCCGGCGTGGGGGCGTACAAGGTCCGGCGCTCCAGCGGGGCGATCCACCAGGTCGACGCCCTGACCCGCAGCGAGTGCGACAGATCGCTGGCCGCCGGCGCCGCCATCGCCGCGGAGGAGATCGCCGCCGGCGCCGACCTGCTCGTCGTCGGTGACATGGGCATCGGCAACACCACGCCCGCGGCGGCCCTGGTCGCGGCCACGTTCGGCGTGTCCGCGACGGAGGTGACCGGGCGCGGGACCGGGGTCGACGACATCGCCCTGGCCGCCAAGACCGCGGTCGTCCAGCAGGCGCTGGACCGCGCTGGGTCGCGGGTCGAGGACCCGGTGGAACGGCTCACCGCCCTGGGTTCGGCCGACCTGGCCGCCGGCGTCGGCTTCCTGGTCGCCGCCGCCCGGGCCGGCGTGCCGGTGCTGCTGGACGGGATCGTCTCGGTCGCCGAGCTGGCGGTGGCCGACGAGCTGGCCCCCGGGACCGCGGCCTGGTGCCTGGCCGGTCACCGGTCCACCGAGCCGGCCCAGCAGCTGGCCCTGGACAAGCTGGGTCTGCTCCCGCTGCTCGACCTCGGCCTGCGGCTCGGTGAGGGCAGCGGGGCGGTGGCCGCCGTGCCGCTGGTCCGCTCCGCCGCCCGGCTGCTCGCCGAGATGGCGCTGCTCAGCGACCTCGTTCCGGAGTGACCCCGGCGCTGCGGCTGGCCGTGGGGACCCTGACCGTGCTCCGGACGGGCCGCGTCGAGGTCACCCCGGCGGTGGCGGCGCGGGCGATGGCCGTCGCGCCGCTGGCCGTGCTGCCCGTCGCGGTCGTGGCCGGGGTGGTGGCCTGGGCCGGGGGGGAGTCCCGGCTGCCGCCGCTGGTGGTCGGCCTGCTCACCGTCACGGTGCTGGCTCTGGGCACCCGGGCCCTGCACCTGGACGGGCTGGCCGACGTGACGGACGGGCTCGGCGCCGGCTGGGACCGGGCCCGCGCTCTGGAGGTGATGCGGCGGGGCGACATCGGACCGATGGGGGTGGTGGTGCTGGTGCTCGTGCTCACCGGCCAGGCGGCCCTGATCGGCACCCTGGCGCGCGGCTGGACCGGCGCGCTGCTGCTGGTGCTGCTGGTCTGCGTCTCTCGATGCGCGGTCCCGCTGGTCTGCGCGCGCGGGGTGCCGGCGGCCCGTCCGGACGGGCTGGGGGCCGCGGTGGCCGGTAGCGTGGCGCGGTGGGTGGTGGTGCTGTGCTGGGTGCTGGGCAGCGCGGTCGTGGCCGCGGCGGCGGTCATCGCCGGCGCCGGGCCGGTGGCGGTCCTCGGCGGCCCGGTCGCCGCGGTCGCGGTGCTGCTGCTGCTGAGCCGGTGCCGGCGACGGTTCGGTGGGATCACCGGCGACGTGATCGGTGCCGGCGTCGAGGTGGCCTTCACCGTGCTGCTGTTGGTGGTGGCCGTGGGAACAGGATGAGCAGGGTGAGCCGGAGGAGCAGGGTGAGCGGGCTGCGCGGCCCCGGCGGCTCAGATCCGCAGCGGCCGGCCGGCGACGACCAGCACCAGCTCGTCGCTGGCTGCGGCCACCGCGGTGTTCACCCGGCCGAGCAGCTCGGTGAAGATCCGGCCGGATCGGTGCTCGGGGACCACCCCCCAACCCACCTCGTTGGTCACCGCGACAGCCAGCCCGTCGACCGAGCGCCAGGCGTCGACCAGGTCGGCGACGGCGGTGTCGACCTGGTCGCGCCAGGCGGGCAGCGGGATGTCCCAGGTGCCGAGCCCGTCGACGACCCGCGGCCAGCCAGGTGCCCAGGCAGTCCACCAGCACCGGCGGTGCGTACGGCCCGCAGCGCGCCGGGCACGTCGGTTGTCTCCACCGTGGCCCACTGCACGCCGCGGCGCAGTCGGTGGGCCGTCACCCGGGCCGCCCACTCCGGGTCGGCTGCCGGGTCCGGCGGCAGGCCGGGGGCGAGGTAGGTCGCCGCCGGAACGTCGGCGAACAGGCTCTCGGCGAACTGCGACTTGCCCGAGCCGCTGCCGCCGGTGATCAGGATCCGTCGTGGGGTCATCGGCGATGACCCTATCCGCAGCGGCCGCCTCGGCCGTCGGGCTGGCCGCCGGCTACGCCCTGGACCGGCGGCTGGGCGATCCGCGCCGCTGGCACCCGGTGGCCGGCTTCGGCCGACTGGCGCAAGGGCTGGAGCGGCACTGGTACGCCGACCGGCGGGAGACCGGCGTCAGCTACGTCGGCGGTGCTGGTCGGGGCGGCCGCGGTCGCGGGGGCGGTCGGTGAGTACGCCACCCGCCGCCATCCGCTGGCCCGGGCCGCGGTGACGGCGGCGGCGACCTGGACGGTGCTGGGCGGACGGTCGTTGGCGCGGGAGGCCGAGCGGCTCGCCGACCACCTGGCCGCCGACGACCTCACCGCCGCCCGGGCGCAGGTCCGCAGCCTGGTCGGGCGGGAGGCCTCCGGGCTCGGGTCGGGCGAGCTGTCCCGGGCCTGCGTCGAGTCGGTGGCGGAGAACACCTCGGACGCCGTGGTCGCCCCGCTGCTGTGGGGGGCGATCGCGGGCGTGCCAGGGCTGCTGGCGTACCGGGCGGTGAACACGCTGGACGCCATGGTCGGGCACCACAGCCCGCGGTACGAGAGCTTCGGCTGGGCGGCCGCGCGGCTGGACGACCTGGCCAACTGGCTGCCGGCCCGGCTCACCGTCGCGCTAACCCTGGTCGCCGCCTCGCAGGTCGGCGGCTCCGCCACCGCAGCGGCGCGGGCCGTGCTGCGGGACGCCCGGCAGCACCCCAGCCCCAACGCCGGGGTGGTGGAGGCGGCGTTCGCCGGCGCGCTGGGTGTCCAGCTGGGGGGCCGGAACCGCTACGGGTCGGTGGTCGAGGACCGCGGGCGGCTGGGGCGGGGACGGCGTCCCGGTCCGGCGGACATCGGGCGGGCGACCCGGCTCGCGGGTCTCGTCGGCAGCGCGGCGCTCGCCGTCGCGGTCGGGATCCGACTGGCCCGCCGGTGAGCACGACCGCCGATCGGGACCGGTCGATCCTGCTGCTGGGGGGAACGGCCGAGGCCCGCGAGCTCGCGGGCGTCCTCGTCCCGGCCGGGTTCCGGGTGCTGACCTCCCTCGCCGGCGCGGTCCGGGCACCGGCGCTGCCGCTCGGCGAGGTCCGGGTCGGCGGGTTCGGTGGGGTCGACGGACTCAGCCGCTTCCTGCGGGAGCACCCCGTGGGCTGGGTGGTGGACGCGACGCACCCCTTCGCGGCCCGGATCTCGGCGAACGCGGCCGCGGCCGCGGCGACGACCGGCACACCGCTGGTCCGGCTGCAGCGTCCGGGGTGGTCCGGGCACCCCCGGGCCGCAACCTGGCGCTGGGTGGCCGACCCGGCCGAGGCGGTGGCAGTCGGTCGCTTCCACCGGCGGCCGTTCCTGACCACGGGGCGGCAGTCCCTCGCGGACTTCCTGCCGTGGGCCGACCGGGCGGTACTGGCCCGGGTGGTGGACCCGCCGGCTCTCGTGATCCCGGACCGCTGGCGGGTGGTGCGGTCCCGGGGGCCCTACGACCTCGCCGCGGAGGAGCACACCCTGCGGGCGCACGGAGCCGACCTGCTGGTCACCAAGGACTCCGGCGGGACCCACACCGTGGGCAAGCTGGACGCCGCCGCGCGGCTGGGGGTGGCGGTGATCGTCATCCGCAGACCTCCGACCCCGACCGGGGTGACCGTGCTGGCGTCCATCGCCGAGGTCCTCACCACCATCACCGGCCGGCCGCCGGCGGCCCGATGATCGAGCCGGTCACGCTTTGTCGAGCGGGTCGCGCGAGACGCGCGTCAGCCGCCGGCCACGGTGGAGTCCGGCGCCGTGGGCTCGGGCGTGCCCGCCGTCTCGGTGTCCTCGGCCTTCTTGAGCTTCGCCTTCAGCCTTGGCCTTCACCTTGGCCTTGGCCTCTGCCTTGGCCTGCTGGGCTCGCTCCTTGGCCGCCTGGGCCTCGGCGGCCTGAGCTCGCGCGGCCGCCGCCCTGGCCGCCTTCGCGTGGGCGGCCTCCGCCCGGGCCTTGGCCGCCGACTTCGCCTCGGCCACCTTCGCCTTGGCCGCAGCCTTCGCCTCGGACGCGCTGGCCGCCGTGTGGGCCTTGGCCTGGGCCACCTTCTCCTGGGCCTTGGCCACCTTGGCCTGAGCCTTGCTCACCTTGTTCTGGGCCTTGCTCACCTTCGCCTTGGCCTGGGCCGCGCGAGCCTTGGCCGCGGCCACCCGGGCCTTCGTCTGTGCGACTTTGGCCTTCGCCTTGGCCAGCTTGTCCTTGACCGGTTCGGCGGCCGAGCCGCCGCCGGGTGTCTGCGGGAGGGGCGGCGTGCCGGCGTCCTGACCACCCGGCTCGGACGGGATCGCCGGCTCAGCCGGGCCCGGGGCGCCACCCGTCACCGGGAGGGCCGGGACAGGCGGGGTGCCCCCCGCACCGGGGTCCGGAAGGGTCGGCGGGACGGGACCGAGCCCGCCCGGGGAAACCCCCGCGCCCGTGGCTGGCCCGCCGTCCGCCTGCCCCGTGGTCCCTTTGGTGGCGGTTCCCGGCTCGACGCCGCGGGGATCCGGCAGCGTGCCGGCGTCGGTCAGCGGCGGCTGCTGCACGGCCCGCGGCGCGACGTACGGGATCGGGCGGGGCGGCAGGCCGGGACCGGGGGGCGCCCCGGATCGGCTGCCGGCCGCGGCCGGGTCGGCCACCAACGGGCCCGCCGCCGAGCCCACCCCTTGGAACCCGGAGCTGGTCGCCCACAGCGGGGCGAGGGGACCGTCGCCGGCCGGATGCACGATCGACCAGGTGGAGACGACGCCGAGCAGCGCCGCGGCGCCCACCGCGGATCCGGCGACGAACCCGACCCGGGACAGCAGACGCCGTACCGGTCGGTCCTCGATCCGCTCGACCAGGGTCCCCGCGGACCACACGACGGCCCGCGCCGCGGACTCCGCTGATTCTGCCGACTCCGCGTCTGAGGGCAGGTCGACAGGTACGGGCGCACGCCCGCGATCTGTGGCTACCCCGAGCGGGAGGCGGCGTGCCTCCATCACCACGTCAGGCATTCTGCCGTGCCGACCCGGTCTTGGCCAGGGGGCCGCGCCGGTCGTCCCGAGCGCTGGTCATCACCGCCCGGCTGTGCCGTCGTGCCGCTCCCCGGCGCGGGGCAGCCGGTTGCGCTGCGCCCACAGGGTGGCCTGCACCCGGTCCCGGACCCCGATCCGCTGGTAGATGTTCGTCAGGTGGGCCTTGACGGTGCGCTCGGTGATCCCCAGCTGGCGGGCGATGATCCGGTTGGAGTGCCCGTCGCGCACCATGTCCAGGACCTCGCCCTCCCGGTCGGTGAGCACGGCCCGCGGGCCACTGCTCGCCCGTCGGCTGCTGAGCAGGATGCGGGCCGCCTTGGGGTCCAGGGGAGCACCGCCGGCCATCACCTCCCGGATCCCGGTGACGATCACCTCCGGGCCGCTCTGCTTGAGCAGGTAGCCCTCCGCGCCGGCTTCCAGGGCCTCGTTGATCCAGTGCTGGTCGCTGTAGGAGGTGAGCACGACGACGTTCCGGGCAAGACTCCGCGAGACGATCTCCCGAGTGGCCGCCACCCCATCCAGCCCGGGCATGGACAGGTCCATCAGCACCACGTCGGGGCCCAGCTCGGTTGCCAGCCGGACCGCCTCGTGCCCGTCGGCGGCCTCCCCGACCACCTCGATGTCGGCCGCGGTGGCCAGCAGGGCGCTCAGCCCACCCCGCACGATCGCGTGGTCGTCGACGATCAGGACCCGGATCATGGCAGCGGCACGACGATCTCGACCCGGGTGCCCTGCCCGGGAGCCGACTCGACGGTGAGTCGCCCGCCGGCGTCGGCCACCAGGTCGCCCAGCGACCGGAGCCCGAAGTGGGCCTGGTTGAGCCGCTCCGCCAGCTGGTCGGAGCCGAAGCCCCGGCCGTCGTCGTCGACCACCAGGGTGGCCTGGCCGGCGCCGACCGTGGCGGACACGTCGACCTTGTGCGCGCTGCTGTGGGTGACGATGTTGCGCAGCACCTCCTGGGCCGAGCGGAACAGGACCGCCGAGGTGGCCGGCGGGAAGTCCGCGGTGTCGGCGACCTCCAGGTCCACCATCAGGCCGGCCCGCTCCAGGCCGGCCGCGAGCTCGGCCAACGACGCCTGCAACCCCTCCTCGGCCAGGTTCGGTGGGTAGATGTCGACCAGCAGGGAGCGCAGCTCGTTGATGGAGCCGACCAGCTGGCCCAGCATCGTCGACATCAGCTTGGCGTCCTCCACCGGGTCCCGGGGTCGCAGCCGAGCCGCCTCCAGGCTGTAGGTCAGCCCGGTCAGCTGCTGGACCACACCGTCGTGCAGGTCCCCGGCGATCCGGCGGCGCTCCACGTCGGAGGCCTCGACGGCATGCCCCAGCAACCGCTGCCGGTCCTGCTGCTGGCGCTGGAGGCGCCGCGCCAGGGACCAGGCGAAAGGAATCTGCACCAGCTCCAGCAGCAGCAGCCCGCCCAGCGCCACCGGGGCGAACCGCTGCCAGGTGGCCTGGCCCGCCGCGACGACGCCGTCGTAGCGGAAGAAGGTCTCCATCACCACGGGCTGGCCGGAGTCGGACCGGAGGCCGACGTCCACCTCGAGCAGCTTGCCGAAGGGGCGTTCGAACTCGTACACCGGCGCGCGAGAGGTCACTGGTCTGGGACAGGGTCGTGCCCTGCTCGAGCGCGGCCCGCTCGGCGGCCTCCAGGGGGAAGCTACGGCCGATCAACCGCTGCTCGTCGGAGTACACCACGCGGCCCGCCTCGTCCCTGATCTTGACCCGGACCAGCGACCCCTGGATGACGTGGTCCCGGATGGCCTGGTTGAACTCGCCCAGCGCGCCGGGGTCCCCGGCCACCACCGGCTCGCTGAGCCGCGGCTCGGCCACGCCCTTGGCCGCGATCCAGGCCACCTCCTGGGCCGTCACCTCAGCCTGCTCCGTCCCGGCCTGCCGCGCGAGCAGCGCGATCGCCACCGCCAGCACCACCAGCACCGCCAGCCCGGCGACCGTGAACTGCAGGACCAGGCGGCGGACCGAGACCGGCTGCTCTCCGAGGTCCAGGTCCACTCGCGGGTCGAGGCGCATGCCCGGATGGTAGTCAGCGGCCGGGGCAGCCCGCGGCCGGACCGCAGATCCTGGTACTAGGACCAGACCGGTTCCCGGGGGTCTGTCCGCGGCAGGGGGGTCCTAGACCCAAGGTCCACTGGTGGTCGCCGGCCCGATCGGATCCAATGGAGAAGTCGGGGGACAAGCGGAGATCGGCTCCAGTCGGCGGGACATGAAGGAGCCGGACGACGCGACAGCGCAGAACAGCCGTCGGCTGATGGGTTCGGCGCCGCACCGGGGGGAGGTGCGGCGCCAGAGCCCACAGGCGACGGCTTTCCTGTTGGTGGTCTCTCGGCGTCGGCTTCGTCACGCGACCACCTGGTCGTGGAGCTTCGCGCATCGGGGGATGTTCGCTCGTGGTCACCATTCAGTCCCACCCTCTTCGGTCGCGCTCCCGGCGTCGCGCGTCAAGCCCGCCGGTCCTGCTCCGCACACCGCCGCAGGCACCGCCGACCCTGGCGCCCGTCGCCGGCGGGGCCCGCGGGGCGGCTCAGGCCGCCGCACCGGAGCCACGGCTGGCTTCCGCAGCGGTCGACGCACCCGTGGTGGACGGGCCCGCTGCGGCTGGGGGCGCGCCCGCTGTTCGTGGCCGGGGACCTGGCGGCCTGCGGGGTGGCCGCCCTCGCCGCGGCGGCCAGCCCGTCGGTGGCGGTTGCGGTCGCGGTGATCCTGCTGACGGTGCACGTCGGCTTCGGGCTGTACCGGTCCCGGCTCGCCCTCTCGGTGCTCGACGACCTGCCGCGGCTGGTGCAGGCCTGGCTCATCACGGTCGCAGTGTTCACCGTGCTCACCGGCCTGAACGGGAGTGTCGAGCAGTCGCTGCCCTTCCTGGCCGGGGTGGGCGCATTGACGCTGACGTTCCGGGTGGTCTCCTACGGGGTGGTCCGGCTGACCCGCCACACCGGCTTGGTGACGCACCCCACGGTGGTGGTCGGATCGGGCGCGGTGGGACGCGACATCGTGACCAAGCTGCAGGCCAAGACATCCTGCGGCCTCGCTCCGATCGGCTTCCTGGACAGCCGCGATGACGCCGACCCGCCGCCGCCGTTGCCGCTGCCGTTGCTGGGCGGACCAGCCGACCTCACCAGCGTGCTGCGGGACCACGAGCCCCGCGTGCTGGTGATCGCGGACGGCCAGATGTCGGAGCCTGAGCTGGTGCGGATGGTGCGGGCCTGCCACCGGCACCACTGCGAGCTCTTCGTGCTGCCGCGGCTGCACGAGATCACCCATGTCGGCGACGACATGGACTTCGTCGGCCATCTGCCGCTGGTGCGGCTCCGCCGGGCGGCCTACCGCAGCTGGGCCTGGCGCGCCAAGCGGATGGTGGACCTGGTCGTCTCCGGCCTCGCCATCGTGCTGCTCGCGCCGGTGCTGCTGGCCTGCGCGCTCGCGGTCCGGCTGGAGGGCGGTCCCGGGGTGATCTTCCGTCAGGAGCGGGTGGGGGTGGACGGCCGCCGGTTCCATCTGCTGAAGTTCCGGTCGATGCGGCCGAGCACCGCCGCCGAGTCCGCCACCAACTGGAGCATCGCCACCGACCAACGGGTCGGCCCGGTGGGTCGGCTGCTGCGGAAGCTGTCACTGGACGAGCTGCCGCAGCTGGTCAACATCCTCCGTGGCGAGATGAGCCTGGTCGGACCGCGGCCGGAGCGGCCGCATTTCGTGGCCGAGTTCGACCGGCTGTACGGCGACTACAGCGCCCGCCACCGGGTCCCGTGCGGGCTCACCGGCTGGGCGCAGATCCACGGTCTGCGGGGCGACACCTCGATCGCCGAGCGGGCCCATTTCGACAACTTCTACATCGAGAACTGGTCGTTGTGGCTCGACCTGAAGGTCGTGCTGCGCACCGCGGTCTCGATCTTCACCGCACCCGGCCGCTGACCCGGAGGGGTATGGCGTGAGGCGACCATCACGCGGCCTGCGTGCTCGGGTGGGAGCTGCCGTGGGAGCTGCTGTCGGTGGGCTCGGTCCCATCGTGCCGCCCGCACCTCGGCCGATCCTGTGACCCGTACCGCGCTGGGGTGCGAATCCAGGCCGTCCCCATCGGCCCGCGGCCCTCAGGCCAGCGAGCCGGCCCAGGCCCGGTGCAGGGCGGCGTAGTGGCCGTCGGGGCGGCGGACCAGCTCGGCCGGTGAGCCGTCCTCCACCACCCGGCCGTGCTCCAGGACCAGCACCCGGTCGGCGATCTCCACGGTGCTGAGGCGGTGCGCGATGATCACCGCCGTGCGCTCGGCCAGGATGGTCTGCAGGCCCCGCTGGACGAGCCGCTCGCTCGGCACGTCCAGGCTGGAGGTCGCCTCGTCCAGGATCAGCAGCGCCGGGTCGGCCAAGAAGGCCCGGGCGAACGCGACCAGCTGGCGCTGACCGGCCGACAGCCGGCCGCCGCGCTTGCCGACGTCGGTGTCGTAGCCCTGGGGCAGGTGACGGATGAACGCGTCCGCGCCGACCGCGGCGGCCGCCGCCATCACGTCGGCCCGGTCGGCGTCCGGGCGGCCGAAGGCGATGTTGTCGGCGACGGTGCCGTCGAACATGAAGTTCTCCTGGGTCACCATCACCAGCGCTCGGCGCAGCGCGTCGTCGGACAGGTCCCGCAGATCCACGCCGTCGAGGCGGACGGACCCCTCGGTGGGGTCGTAGAACCGGGCCATCAGCTTGGCGATGGTGGTCTTGCCGGCCCCGGTGGTCCCCACCAGGGCGACCGTCTGGCCCTGCGGGACGACCAGGTGGAGGTCGGGCAGGACCAGCCGGTCGTCGACGTAGCCGAACCGGACGTGGTCGAGCTCCAGCTGACCGCGCGCCACCGGGAGCGGTACGGGTGCCGTGGCCTCCTGGACGGTCGGCTGCTCCTCCAGCACCCCGGACAGCTTCTCCAGCGCGGCGGAGGCCGACTGGAAGGTGTTGTAGAACTGGCTGATCTCCTGCATCGGCTCGAAGAACATCCGCAGGTAGAGCAGGAACGCGGCGAGCACGCCGACCGTCATGTCACCCTCGATTACCCGGTACCCGCCGTAGAGCAGCACCACGCCGATGGTGACGTTCCCGATCAGCCGCACCCCCGGCATGAACAGGGCGACCAGCCGGAACGCGTCGATGTTGGCGTCGGCGTAGCGGCCGGACAGGTCGGCGAAGATCTCCGCGTTGCGGTCCTGCCGGCGGTAGGCCTGGACGGCCCGGATGCCGGTCATGGTCTCCACGAACTGCACGATCACCAGCGCCGACCGTTCCCGCACCCGGCGGTAGGTGACGGCCGAGGCTCGCGAGAACCAGCGCAGCAGCACCACCAGCACCGGGAAGCAGATCAGGCAGACCGCACCCAGCTCGAGGTCCAGCGTCAACAGCAGCACTCCGACGCCGACCATGGTCAACGCCGCACTGACCAGGCCGTCGAAGCCGCCGACCAGCAGCTCGGCGATGGCATCGATGTCGCTGGTCAGCCGCGAGACCACCCGGCCCGTGGTGTAGCGGTCGTGGAACCGGACGTCGAGCCGCTGGAAGTGGGTGAACAGCCGGCGGCGGAGCTCGAGCAGCACCTGCTGTCCGACCCGGCCGGAGGTGCGCAGGAAGATCATCCGGCTGACGGCCTGCACCACGACGGCGCCCAGCATCACCCCGACGGTCTGGTAGAGGACCGTGCCGCCCTGGCCGGCGACCAGCGGGGGGATGCCGAGGTCGATGCCCCGTTGGACCAGCCAGGGAACCGACAGCCGGGCGCCGTTCTCCAGCACGACGACGGCGACCAGCAGCCAGACCGTCCGCAGGTACGGGTGCAGCAGGTGGCCCAGCAGCGCGCGGCTGCGGTCGCGCAGGAATACGGTGCCTCGCTCGCCGATGTCGTCGCGGTGCTCGGCGGCCACCCCGCGCCAGCGGCTCTCCTCGCGGTCCGGACCGGCCGGCGGCCGTCGGCGCGGCGGTCATGTCCGCACCTGCGCCGACCGAGCGTCGGACCCGGACGCCGACCTCGGGTTCGTACTCGGCCGAGAGCAGGGCGCGGTACTCCGGCACCCGGTCCAGCAGGTCCGCGTGGGTGCCGACGTGGCGGATGGTGCCGCCGCTGATCACGGCCACCCGGTCGGCCAGCAGCACCGTGGACGCTCGGTGTGCGACGACCAGGCCGGTCACTCCGGCCAGCACGCGCCGCAGCGCCTCCTCGACCAGGGCCTCGGTGTGGATGTCGAGGGCGGACAGGGTGTCGTCGAGGACCAGCACCTTCGGCCGGGCCAGCACGGCGCGAGCCAGCGCCAGCCGCTGCCGCTGGCCGCCGGACAGGCTCATCCCCTGCTCACCGATGCGGGTGTCCAGCCCCCACGGCAGGTCGTAGACGAACTGGGCCTGGGCGACCTCCACCGCTTCGGCGATGTCGGCGTCGGAGGCGTCCGGGCGACCCAGGGTCAGGTTCTCCCGGGCCGACATCGAGAACAGGGTCGGATCCTCGAAGGCGGTGGCAACGACCGTTCGCAGCTGCCGGAGCGACAGGTCGCGGACGTCGACGCCGTCGATACGCACAGCGCCGGCGGTCACGTCGTACAGCCGCGGCACCAGGGAGGTCAGCACCGTCTTGCCCGACCCGGTGGCCCCGACCACGGCCACCGTCTCCCCGGGGGCGATCTCCAGGTCGAGGTCGTGCAGGACGTCGGAGTCGGCGCCCGGGAACCGGAACGCGGCGCCCTCGAAGCGCACCCGCCCCTGCGGGTCGACCAGCCGGTCGGGCCCGTCCTCGACGTCGTTCTCGGCGTCGAAGATCTCGCACACCCGGTCGGCGGCGGTCATCGCCTCCTGGGCCATGGCGAGCAGGAAGCCGAGGGAGGAGACCGGCCAGACCAGGGACAGCATCAGCGTGATGAAGGCGACCAGGGTGCCGAGGGTGACGCGTCCCTGGCCGGCGGCCAGCGCCCCGACTCCGAGGACCACGACCACGGTCAGGTTGGGGATCACGTCGAGGAAGGTCCAGAAGCGGGCGCTCAGCCGCACGCGCTCCATGGTGGTGTCGTAGAGCTGCCGGCTGCGGGCGTCGAAGGTGCCGAACACGTGCCGGGCCCGGCCGAACGCCTTGATCACCCGCAGCCCGTAGGCGCCTTCCTCGACGGTGGAGGCGACATCGCCGACCTGGTCCTGGATGGTGCGGGACAACCGGGTGTACTCCCGCTGGTTGCGCAGGCAGAGCAGGGTGATCGGCACGGTCGCGGCCAGCACCACCAGGCCCAGCGGCCAGTACATCCGGACCAGCAGGGCCGCCACCACCGCGATCTGCACCACGTTCATGATCAGGAACAGCGCCCCGAAGCCGAGGAAGCGTCGGATGGTGGAGAGGTCGTTCATGATCCGGGACAGCAGCTGGCCGGACTGCCAGCGGTCGTGGAAGCTCATCGGCAGCCGCTGCAGCTGGGCGTACAGGTCACGGCGGATGCCGGTCTCCACCCCGATCGTCCCCTTGGTCACGATCCAGCGGCGGCCGAACATCAGCGCCGCCTCGACCACGCCGAGCGTGATGGCGAGGGCGCCGAGCGCGTACAGCCCGACGTGGTCCGAGTCCGCGATCGGGCCGTCGATCACGGCCTTGGTCACCAGCGGCACCACGATCGTCGCCCCCACCCCGAGGGCGGCCAGCACGATCATGGCCGCGAACCGGGTGCGGTAGGGACGCAGGTACGGCAGCAGCCGGAGCATCGAGGTGGAGGCGCGCCGCCCACGGCCCGAGACGTCGGCAGACATTCGACAGCAGTCCTCAGCGGTTGGGGTCGGGCCCCCGCGCGAGGGCCCGCTGGTCGGGGCCGCCCGGAGCCGCCCCGACCTGTTCATCAAACCTCAGCAGCACCTGATAGCCAATCGATATTCCGGCTCTCGGCCCGGGGCGGGATTCGCGCCGTAACGTACGGATCGGGCCGGGTCGGACTCTGAGCAGGCGGGCCCGGGCTGAAGGAGGCAATGGTGCGGATCGCGTCCTACAACGTGGAGAACCTGTTTCAACGCGCCAAGGCACTGGCGCTGGACACCTGGGCCGAGGGCCGGCCGATCCTGGCGGCGCACGCCGAGATCAACGCCCTGTTCAACGAGAAGACCTACACCGAGCGCCGCAAGCAACGGATCCTGGCGCTGCTGGAGGAGCTCGGACTGACCCGGGGCGACGACAGCACCTACGTCCGGCTGCGGAAGATCCGGGGTCGGCTGCTGCGCCGTCCGCGCAGCGGTCCGGTCGAGGTGGTGGCCGGGGGCCGAGCCGACTGGATCGGGTGGGTGGAGCTGAAGACCGAGCAGGTGGACGAGCTGGCGATGCAGCACACGGCGATGGTCATCCGTGACCTCCGAGCCGACCTGCTGGGGGTGGTCGAGGCCGACAACCGGCCGACCCTGGAGAGGTTCTCGGAGGCCCTGCTGACCGAGGTGGGCGGGACACCGTACGAGCAGGTGCTGCTGGTCGACGGCAACGACGAGCGGGGCATCGACGTGGGCTTCCTGGCCCGGTCCGGCTACCCCGTGCTGCAGATCCGCACCCACATCTTCGACACCGACGCGGCGGGCGTGATCTTCTCGCGCGACTGCCCGGAGTATCACGTCACCACCCCGGCCGGCGACCGGCTGGTGGTGCTGGTCAACCACCTGAAGTCCAAGGGGTTCAGCACCCCCGGCGACCCGATCGGCAGCCAGCGCCGTCGCCGTCAGGCCAACCGGGTAGCGGAGATCTATCGCTCGCTGCGCAGCGAGGGCCTCGACCAGGTGGTCGTGCTCGGCGACCTGAACGACTCCCCCGGCAGCCAGTCGCTGCAGCCGCTGCTGGCCGACACCGACCTCAGCGACATCAGCGAGCATCCGTCCTTCGACCCCGGCGAGCGGCTGGGCACCTTCGGCGGCGGCAACCTCAACGACAAGATCGACTACGTGCTGCTGTCCCCCGCCCTGTTCGCCCGGGTCACCGCCGGTGGCATCTTCCGCCAGGGGGTCTGGCACGGGCCGCAGACCGCGAACCCGTGGACCATGTACCCGACGCTGACCGCGGCCGTGCACGCCGCGTCCGACCACGCGGCCATCTGGGCGGAGCTGTCGGACTGACCCCGGGGTCAACGGCTGCCCGACGGACGGCGGTAGGTCGGCATCGGCTGCGGGATCTGGTGCCCGGCCTCGCCGCCGATCCGTCCGCCGTACGGGCGGCCGTGGTCGGCGTACTCAGCGCGGAAGTAGACCATCGTCCAGCGGCCGATCTGGACCCGGGTCCCGGTGCGCATCCGGGCCTGCCGGGTCGGAGCGCCGTTCACCCGGACGGGCTCGGTCCCGGTGCTGACCACCCAGTACTCGTCCCACTCGTCCCGCCGGATCTCGGCCTGGACCGGCTCGAGGCCGTCCAGCTGCAGGTCGTCGCCCGGGTCGCCGCCGACGGTGGTGGTCCGGCCCACCCGCAGGTAGAACACGTGGGTCCGCTGGCCCGGGAGTCCGTTCACCTCACCGGGGAAGAAGAACCGCGGTCGCCCCCCGCCGTCGGGGTCGTGGGTCGTGGTCACGCGCCGGGGCAGGGTGGCGAAGGTCGGCGCCAGCGGCAGCAGGGTGATCGGCGGCGTCAGGTCTTGCACCGACACCGGCCGCCGCCCCCGCGCGCGGAGGGCGGCGAGGACGGTGCCGATCGACCCGAGCCGCACGAACCGTGAGCGCAGCACGATCCGGGACAGCCACTGGGGTCTGACCGCGCCGACGGTGGCCACCAGCCCGAGCGGTCCGCGCACCGAGACCTGAAGCCCCGCGTCCGCGGCCCGACGGGCGAGCTGCCGGACGGCCGACGGGGCGGTGCTCCGGTCCAGCGCCGGCAGCTCGTCCAGGGTCACCTCCAGGGCGGCGCCTTGGCCCGACACCGTGCCGCTGACCTGGCGGGCGGGGGCGCCGCCGGCCGGCGGCAGCTCGATGGAGAACCGAAGATCGGCGTCGATTGCGATCACCGTCAGCTCCGATGCGGGTCGGAGCCCTTGAACTCGTCGTCGCTGGTGGTCACCCGGAGGGTGCCGTTCAGCTTCCAGGTGGCGCGCGGCGCGTCGGGCCCGGTGTCCCGCGGCACCTCCACGGTCATGTCGACGAAGCTGTAGTTGACCGCGGCGCCCCGGCCGGTCAGGTAGGACCACAGGTCCTGTCCGAGCTCGGTCCAGGACTTCTGGTCGGCGGCGTCCAGCTCGACGGTGCGGTTGCTCTGGGTGACGCTCATCTGTGCTCCTCGGGTCACGGGAAGGTTCCGGAGGTGGTTCTCGCCGAGGCGGGCCCGCGGATGCGAAGGCCGGCGCGCCTAGAATTCGGCTCGGTCAGGCCGGACACCAGTGGACACCAGGGAAGGAAGCTCATGCCGCAGCAGGTCCAGGGGGTCATCGCCCGCGCCAAGGGGGCACCGGTGGAAAGGGTCACGGTGTCCGTCCCCGACCCGGGCCCGGGTGAGGCGGTCGTCGCGATCCAGGCCTGCGGGGTGTGCCACACCGACCTCCACTACCGCGAGGGCGGCATCGGCGACGACTACCCGTACCTGCTGGGTCACGAGGCGGCGGGCGTGGTGGAGCAGGTCGGCGAGGGGGTCCGCGGGCTCGAACCGGGCGACTACGTGATCTTGAACTGGCGGGCGGTGTGTGGGACCTGCCGGGCCTGCCGACGGGGACGGCCGTGGTACTGCTTCGCCACCTTCAACGCGACTCAGAAGATGACCCTGACCGACGGCACCGAGCTCTCCCCCGCGTTGGGCATCGGCGCGTTCGCCGACAAGACGCTGGTGGCAGCGGGACAGTGCACCAAGGTCGACCCGGCGGCGCGGCCGGCGGTGGCCGGGCTGCTCGGCTGCGGGGTGATGGCCGGGCTCGGCGCGGCGATCAACACCGGCCAGGTCGGCCGGGGGGACTCGGTGGCGGTGATCGGCTGCGGCGGGGTCGGCGCGGCCGCGGTCGCCGGCGCCCGGCTGGCCGGCGCGGCCAGGATCATCGCGATCGACATCGACGACCGCAAGCTCGCCACCGCCCGGCAGCTGGGGGCCACCCACACCATCAACGCGCGGCAGGGTGACGTGGTGGCGGGGATCCAGGCCCTCACCGACGGCCACGGCGCGGACGTGGTGATCGAGGCGGTGGGCCGCCCGGAGACGTACCGGCAGGCGTTCTACGGTCGCGACCTGGCCGGCACGGTGGTGCTCGTCGGCGTGCCGACGCCGGAGATGACGCTGGAGCTGCCGTTGCTGGACGTGTTCGGGCGGGGCGGGTCGCTGAAGTCCAGCTGGTACGGCGACTGCCTGCCGGACCGCGACTTCCCGATGCTGATCGACCTCTACCTACAGGGCCGGCTCCCGCTGGACGCCTTCGTCACCGAGGAGATCGGCATCGGTGACGTCGAGGCGGCCTTCGACAAGATGCACGGCGGCGACGTGCTGCGGAGCGTGGTGGTCCTCTGATGGCGCGGATCGACCACACGGTGACCTCCGGCACGTTCAGCCTCGACGGCCAGACCTTCGACGTGGACAACAACGTCTGGGTGCTGGGCGATGACAGCGAGTGCGTGGTGATCGACGCACCCCATGACGCCGACGCGATCCGCGCCCTGGTCGGCAACCGCACGGTGCTGGCCGTCGCGTGCACCCACGGCCACGACGACCACGTCCGGGTCGCGCCCGCGCTGGCCGCCGCCGTGGGTGCGCCGGTGCTGCTGCACCCTGCCGACCGACCCGTCTGGGCGTTGACGCACGCCGACCCGCCGGACGGGGCGCTGGCCGACGGGCAGCAGATCCCGGTGGCCGACGTCACCGTCGAGGTGCTGCACACGCCGGGCCACTCCCCCGGGGCGGTCTGCTTCTTCGTTCCGGCGATGGGTGTGGTCTTCACCGGGGACACCCTGTTCAGCGGCGGGCCGGGAGCCACCGGTCGGAGCTTCAGCGACCATGATCAGATCGTGGCCAGCATCCGGCAGCGGCTGCTGACGCTGCCAGCGGAGACCGTGGTGAAGACCGGACACGGGGACGACACCACGGTCGGGGCGGAGCGCGAGAACGTCCGCTGAGCGGCCCGTCGGCTAGCGGCTCCGACCCGCCTGCAGCTCTCGGACCCGATCCAGCACGCCCGGGACGGCGGCCTCGACAGCCTCCAGGGTGCGTTCGAAGCCGGCCTCGGGGCCGTACCAGGGGTCGGGCACCCCTGAGCCCGGCTCGGCGTCGGGATCGAAGTCGGTGAGCAGCCGGATGCCGTCCGCCGACGGGTCGAGGTCGCGCATCCGCTCGACGTGGATGTCCTCCATGGCCACCACCAGATCGGCCCCGGCCAGCTCCTCGGCGCTGATCCGGTGAGCGCGGTGGCCGCCGGCCCGATAGCCGTGCCGCTCCAGGACCGCGGCGGCGCGTCGGTCGATGGGCGCGCCGAGCTCCTCGCTGCTGGTCGCCGCGCTGGAGAAGACCACGCCCTCCAGGCCCTCGGACTCCGCGACCCGTTCGGCCACCCGCTCGGCCATCGGCGAGCGGCAGATGTTGCCCCAGCAGACGAAGACCACCCGGATCGGGTCAGGCACGCCGCCGCCCCTCGTCCTTGTCCGGGACGAAGGCGTTCAGCAGGAAGCTGACCACCGAGATCACGATCGAGCCCAGCAGCGCCGTCCAGAACCCGTCGACCTGCCAGCCGATCCCGAACTGCCCGGCCAGCCACGAAGTCAGCAGCAGCATCAGCGCGTTGATCACCAGCAGGAAGAGTCCCAGCGACAGCAGCACGATCGGGATCGTGACGATCTTGAAGATCGGCTTGACGACGGCGTTCACGATCCCGAACACCAGCGCGACCAGGAGCAGGGTGATGATCTTGTCTTGGGTGCTCGGAGCGGTCAGGGTGATGCCGCTGAGCAGCCAGGTCGCGACGGCGAGGGCGGCGGCGTTGGCCAGCAGCCGGAGTATCAGCCTCATGCGCCAAGGGTGGCAGAGAACTCCAAGCAGGCCGGTCGGCCGGAGCTCAGCCGAGACGACCCAGGACAACCGTGGCGTCCAGCTCGTCGGAGTGCACCGTGTCGGCCGTGAGGCCCGCAGCCGCGAAGGCGGCGGAGGTGGTCCGGGCCTGGTCCAGGCCGGTCTCGACCAGCAGCCAGCCGCCGGGGGCCAGCCAGTCCGGGGCCGCGGTGGCGATCCGCCGGTGAACGTCCGTGCCGTCGGGACCGCCGTCCAGGGCGACGGCCGGCTCGTGCAGCCGAGCCTCGGGGGGCATCAGGTCGATGGCGTCGGTCGGGACGTACGGGGCGTTGGCCACCACCACGTCCAGCCGCCCCCGCAGCGAGGCCGGCAGGGCGGCGAACAGGTCGCCCCGGAAGACGCGGTCGGCCGGCAGGTTGCGGGTCGCGCAGTGCACGGCGACGGGATCCACGTCGGCGGCGAACACCTCGGCCGAGGGGACGGCCGCCGCGACCGCCGCCCCGACCGCACCGGACCCGCAGCACAGGTCCACCACCACCGAGCCCGAGCCCGTGCCCGACCCCGACGCCGAGCCCGAGCGAGCCCGGTCGGCGGCGAGCCGGACCAGCAGCCGGCTGCGTTGCCGCGGCACGAACACCCCGGGCTCGACGACGATCCGCAGTCCGCAGAAGTCGACCCATCCGAGCAGCGGCTCCAGCGGCTCACCGGCCTCGCGACGGGACAGCAGCCGCTCCAGCCGCGCCGGATCGGTGGTCTCGGCGATCAGCAGGTCGGCCTCCTCCTCGGCGAACACGCACCCCGCGCGACGGAGGCGAGCCACCACCGCGTCCCGTCCGAGGCCGTTCACGCGGCGGAGACTACCCAAGCGCCCGATCTCCCGCGCAGGCCCACGTCACGGGGGAGCCGGCGGGCGGCCCAGGTACTGGTGGCCGGTCGGGGTCGTGGTCCGAGTGGTGTGCGGGCGGTCCGCCACCAGCTCGACGCGCCATCCGGGGCCTTCGCGGGCGTAGTTGTGGCGCTCGCACAGTCCTCGCCCGTTGGCGTAGGTCGTCTCACCACCGTCGCTGCGGCGGTGCACGTGATCGAGGTGCCGGATCGGCGCGGAACAGTAGGGTTCGCGGCAGTGCTGGTCGCGGAGCTTGATCATCTCGGCCAGCCAGCCCGGGAACCGGCGGGCCCGCCGCTCGCCGCCCACCACGGCGACGCACCCGCCGGCCGGGACGGTGAACAGACGCCGCCAGGTCACGGGTCCGGTGGTGTCGTCCAGGATCTCTGCGGCCAGCCCGACCGGAAGCGGTCCGTGGCCGGGCACCTCCGCTGGTACCTGGCTCGCCGGATCGAGCAGCGCGTCCACCGGCATCATGATCTGCACCTCGACGGCCACGTCGGCTGCGGTCGCCCGTCCGGTGATGCGCTCCACCAGCGTGTCGGCCACGACCTGATGACGCGGCCGCGGATCGCCGGCGGCACGGGCCGCGTCGCCGTGCCTGCTGAGCGCGGCCCAGCAGGCCACGCCCTGCTCGACCGGGAGCAGCGCGGTCAGGTAGGTCATGGTGTCGGGCGCGGGACGGAGCGTGACGCACCGGTCCGCCCGCGCGGTCCGCCCGCGACGCAGGCTGCCGGCCGGATCGGCCTCGTAGGACAACCGGCGGGCGCACCGGGCGGCCTCGCGGGGGGCCATCGCCTCCAGCCCGGACGCGACCAGCTCCTTGTCCACCAGCTGCCGGGTCGACGCATCCAGATGACTCGTCTCGGTGGCCACCTGCTGGGCTACGTCCTCCGAGACCTCGCCGCGGGCCAGCAGGTCGTAGGTGGCGGGCAGGGTGAACCACAGGTCCCGGGCCAGACCCAACCGGCGGGCCCCCTGCCAGGCGCCGACCTTGGTGGCCAGCGCGATCTGCTCGGCGATCCCGCGACCGACGGCGCGGGGATGAACCTCGGCCGCGCGCTGGGCCCGGACCTGGGACTGCGCGAACTGCACGATCTCGGCCGACTGGGCCGCGCTGGCAGCGCCCTTGATCTGCTCCAGCAGCGCGATCCGGTCGATCCGCACGGCGTCGTCCACCCGGCCCGCCCCGACCGCCATCTGGCCCAACGCGACCAGCATCTCTGCCAGGTGGGCCGCGATCGGATCCCCGACGGACGAACCGTCAGGTGCTCGATCGATCGTGATCGCCATGGTCAGACGGTATCGGGCAGCACTGACAATAATCGAAGAAGCGTTCGATCGCTACCCCAGGGCGTTCAGCTGACAGTGGCGGCCGCTCCGGCCGGCACCATCCGCCGTCGGGCCACGGTCAGCACCGCCGCCGCGCCCCCGACCACCAGCCAGGCCAGCAACAGCCCCGCCGCCCCCCAGGCGCCGGTGCCGTCGGTGGCGATGGCGCGAGCCCCCTCCAGACCCGGGGTCATCGGCAGGAACGGGACGAGTGCGCTCAGCGGCGCCGGCACGGCCGAGGTGATCGCACCCGCCGCCGACAGCACGACCAGCAGGACCGCGAGGAAGCGACCGAACCCGCCGAGCCACGCCACCAGGGCCTGGTTCACGGCCAGGTACGCGGCAGCGGCGAGCGTCAGGAACGGCAGCAAGGCGCTCACCTGGCCGGCCGACAGGTCGAGGAAGGCCTGCAGCGCGGCGGTCAGTGCGACGGCCTGGACGACGGCGATGGCCAGACCGGGCAGGGCGGCTTCCGCGGCCAGCCGCGCGGATGACTTCATCGAGGTGAGCACTCCCGAGGGCACGGCCCGGAGCACGATGAAGGTGGCCAGCCCGCCCAGCCACAGCGCCAGCACGGCGAGGAACGTGGTGTTGGCGACGGCGGCGAACAGCGAGTCGGGACGTTCCGCGGTCACCGGGGTGGCCACGACCTCGGCGAGCTTGGTCCGGGTGGTCTTGTCATAGCTGGGCACCTGGTCGGCGCCCTTCTTCAGCCCGTCGGCCAGCTTCTCGGAGCCGCCCGCCAGCTTGGTCCCGCCGTCGGACAGCGTGTCGAGCCCGCCGGCCAGCTTGCGTGCCCCGGTGGCGGACTGACTCGTGCCGGCGGCCAGCCCGGCCGTGCCGGTGCTGAGCTGGGTGACCCCGGTGGACAGCTTGGTGACTCCGGTCGCCGTCTGGCGGACCCCGGCCGCCAGCGGCTTCAACCCGTCCGCCAGCCGGTCGGTTCCCTTGGCGAGCTTGCGCAGGCCGGTGGCGAACTCACCCGTCGCCTCAGACAACCCCTGCACCCCGGTGGCCAGCCTGTCCGCCCCCGCGTCGAGTTCGAGCAGGCCGGTGGCCAGGCCCCGTCCGCCGGTCGCGAGCTTCTCGCCGCTGGCCGCCAGCTTCGACGCTGCGCTCAGCAGGCTGTCGCCGTCCTGCTTCTGGTTCAGGCCGCGCACCGCCGCGCCGGCCCCGGCCTGGAAGCCCTGCTTGCGCGCCTCGCACGTCTGGTCGGGGGTACCCGCGGGGCACAGCTCGGCCACCACCGACGCCGGAGGGCCGTCCGCCAGCCGCTGCATCTGCGCCGCGTACTGGTCGAGGCCGCTGCTCAGCCCCGCGACCCCACCGGTGTAGGCGGTCAGACCCTTGCTGAGGTCCTTGGCCCCGGATGCGGCGCTCCCGGTCCCGTCGGCGAAGTCCGACATCCCGCTGCTCAGCTTCTCGGCGCCGGTGGCCAGCTTCTTCGCCCCGTCGGCACTGGCGCCGGCTCCGTCGGCCAGCTTCCGGGTCTGCTGGGGCAGCTGCGCGGTCCCGTCAGCGAGCTCGTCCAGTCCGTCGGCCAGCTTCGACGCGCCGGTGGACAGCCGAGTGGTCCCGGCGGACAGCTGCTGGGCGCCGGTGTCGAGCTGCTCCAGCCCGCCGGCCAGCTTCGACGCACCGGTGGCGGTCCGGTCGATCCCGTCGGCGAGCTGGCCGGTGCCGTCGGAGAGCTCGCCGGCCGCCTTGGCCACCGTCGTGAACTGCTTCCCGGTGGTGTTGAACCCGACGTAGACGTTGTCCAGGTACTGCTCGGTCAGCTCCGTGTTGAGCGCCGAGGTGGCGGCCAGGGCGATGGACTGGCCGACCACCGAATCGGCGATGCCGCCGATCTGGGTGGTCTGCACGTCGATCTCGGCCGGGGCGATGTCGGCGGGGTCGGTCTTGGAGAACGACGTGGCCCGCGCCGAGAAGTCCTGCGGGATGGTCACCACCGCCGCGTACCGGCCGCCGGACAGCCCGTCCCGGGCATCGTCGGCGTCGGTCAGCAGCCAGGCGAAGTTCTGGTCGGCGTCGGTGCTGCCACCGCCGGTGACCAGACCACCGGCGAGCTGGCGGCCGAGCGGCACCGTCCTCCCCTCGAGCTCCACCGGCTCGTCCAGGTTCACGATCGCCGCCTGCACGCGGTCCAGCCGGCTGTCGGACTTCCACGTGGCCCACAGGAAGCCGCCGGCCACCAGCAGCGGGACGAGCAGCAGGCCGACCAGCGAGATCAGTCCGACACGGCGGGCGCCGGCGGCGCGTTCGAGCATCATCAAACGGTCCTCGGTTCACGGGAGTGGGGTCAGGTCAGACAGGTCGGTCGGGAGGGTCAGCTGGTCCGGCTCAGGGCCGGTGCCTCGCCGGTCAGGGTCAGGTACGTGCACGGCCGGCGGATCAGGTCGGCGAGCGCGGCACGGTCCCGGGTGGCCAGCACCACCGCGCACGTGTCGATCTCGTCGAGCAGGCTGGCCAACGCGGCCCGGTCGTCGACGGAGGTGATCAGATCGGCGTGGTCGACGCAGATCAGCGCCGGCCGGCGGCGCTCCAGGGCCCGTAGCTCGGCCCGCAGGCCGGCGACCGCGGCCGCGTCGATCACGGCCACCCGGGCCCGTACGGAGGATGCCTGCTGCGGGAGGACGAGCCCGGCGACCTTCAGCCGACCGGTCTCGACCCGCATCCGGCCCGCCAGGGTCAGCAGCAGATCCGTCGACCCGGTCTCGGCGGCCCCCTCGACGACCAGGAGCTCACCGGGACGCAGTCCGAGGGCGATGGCATCGGCCGAGCCGCGGAGCCGGATACCCTCGGCGGCGACCACGTGGTCGTCCCCGGGGGCCGGCCAGTCGGCCAAGCCCACCTGGTGGGCCAGGCCCTCTCCCTCGACGTCGAAGGATGGCAGCCGTCGGTCGATCCAGGTCGGCAGCCACCAGGCGCGCCGCCCCAGCAGCGCCAGCACCGCCGGCACCAGCGTCATCCGGACCACGAACGCGTCCACGAACACCCCGACGGCAAGCCCGAACGCGATGGTCTTGATGGGGCCCTCACCGTCCGGGACGAAGGCGGCGAACACCGCGAACATGATCACCGCCGCCGCGACCACGACGCGGGCCGAGGCGGCGAAGCCGTTCTCGATCGCGGCCCGGGCGGCGACGTCCCGGTCGCCGGCGGCGTGCACGTAGTCCTCCCGGATCCGCGACACCAGGAAGACCTCGTAGTCCATCGCCAGACCGAACAGGATGCCCATCAGCAGGATGGGTAGGAAGCTGATCACCGGGCCGGTCTGGTGCACGTTGAGCGCCTCGCCGAACCAGCCCCACTCGAACACCAGCGCGGTAGCCCCGAAGGCGGCCAGGACGCTGAGCAGGTATCCGACGGTGGCCTTCAGCGGGACCGCCACGGAGCGGAACACCATGGCCAGCAGCAGCAGCGACAGCCCGACCACGATGACCCCGAACGGCAGCAGCGCGGCGCCCAGCCGGTTCGACACGTCGATGGCCACCGCGGTGTAGCCGGTGACGGCCACCGGCACGTCGTACGCGTCGGCGAGCTCCTGCTTCATGCCGCGGATCCGTAGCACCAGGTCCTTGGTCTCCTGGGCATCCGGACCGGTGCGGGGGATGACCTGCACGATGCCGAACGAGGCGTCCTGGTTGGGGGTGGCCAACGGCACGCTGGCCACCCCGGGCAAAGCCCGGAGACGGTCGGCGATGCCGTCCATCACCCCCAACGGGTCGTCGGAGCCCACGATCGTGGCCGAGACCACCAGCGGTCCGGTGTAACCGACCCCGAAGTGCTCGCTGACCAGGTCGTAGGTGACCCGGGCCGGCGTGCCCGGGTCGGCCTGGCCGTTGTTGGGCAGCGCGATCCGCAGGTCCTTGGCCGGGTAGGCCAGCGCGCCCAGCGCCACCACGACGATCACGACGGTGAGCACCGGCCACTTCGTGACGATCCGCACCCACCGCCGCGGGCCGCCCACCCGGGTCGTCGCGGGACGGGCCACCGGGCGCCGGACCCGGCTCGGCCGGGGCCGCAGCCGCTCTCCGGCGAAGCCCAGCAGCGCCGGCAAGAGGGTGAGGGCGATCATCACCGCGATGGCGACCCCGACGGCGGCGGCCACGCCCATGGTGGTCAGGAACGGGATCCCGGCCACCGCCAGCCCGCAGAGCGCGATCATCACCGTCAGTCCGGCGAACACGACCGCCGAGCCCGCCGTGGCCACCGCGCGAGCGGCGGACTCCTCCGGCTCCATCCCGGTGGCCAGCTGGTCGCGGTGTCGGGAGGTGATGAACAGGGCGTAGTCGATGCCCACCGCCAGCCCCAGCATCACGGCCAGCATCGGCGTGGTGGAGGAGACGGTGGTCAGGCCTGTGGCGGCGACGATCAGCAGCACGGTGAGTGCGACGCCGAGCAGGGCGGTCAGCAGCGGCATTCCGGCCGCCCGGAGCGAGCCGAGGGTGAGCAGCAGCACCACCAGCGCGATCACCACGCCCAGCATCTCGACCAGACTGAAGCCCGGCGTGTTGTTGTTGTAGGCCTCGCCGCCGATCGACACCGTGGAGCCCGGGATCCGCTGCTGGAGGCGCGTCGTGCGGTCGTTCAGGGCATCGAACGTCTCCGCCGGCACCTTGCCGTCCACCGGCGCCAGGCGCAGCGAGATGATGGCGGCCGAGGACCTCGGGGCGATGGTGCCCTTGGCGTAGCGGCCGAAGGGCGACGTCGCGTCCTCGACGTTCGGGATCCGGCCGTAGGCCGCCGTGCCGGCCACGATCGCGTCCTTGACCGCGGCGGTCCGGACGGTGCTGCCGGCGGGTGCGACCACGATCACCTGGGCGGTCACGCCTGCCGCCTGCGGGAAGTTGCGGTCCAGGCTCTCCAACGCGGTCTGGGACTCGGTGCCCGGCAGGGTGAACTCCTCGTCGAACTTGGTGCCGATCGCACCCGCCAGCCCGGCGAGCACCCCCAGAGCCGCGAGCCAGGCGAGCAACACGACGAGCCGGCGGCGGAACGCGGCCCGGCCCAGTCCGTACAGGTACGACGACACCGCTCCCCCTCGAACCCCCCCACCCGATACGACGCCGTATCGATCCACGGGTAGACGAAATACACTTCTGTATCCAGTACAGTAATGTATCGAGCCGAGGATCCCTACACTCGTGTCGGAACGCCGGCGACCGAGCCCGCCCGAGGAGGTGACCGTGCCCGACGACCCGCCCCCGGAGGCCCAGTTCAGCTCGCGGCGGGCGGCGACCCGCGACCGGCTGATGGACGCCGCAGTGGCGGTGTTCGCCGAGCGGGGGGTCAACGGCGCCAGCGTCGAGGAGATCTCCGAGGCGGCCGGCTTCACCCGCGGCGCCTTCTACTCCAACTTCGCCGACAAGTCGGCCCTGGTGCTGGCGATGATCGAGCGCACCGTCGGCACCCAGTACGCCGAGGCCGAGCGGGCCATCACCACCATGAAGGACACTCCCGGCCAGAGCCCGACCGAGCTGGTGGGCACCGCGCTGGCCGCGTTCGTGCGGTCCGGCCGCTCACCCGCCGAGGGCATCCTGGCCGACCGGGAGCTGCTGCTGCACGCCGCCCGCGACCCTGAGCTGCGACGCCCGTACCTGGAGTTCATCGACGCCTGCGCCGCCCAGCTGTCCACCCTGATCACCGACGGGCTGCAGCACCTGGGCCTGGAGTTCAGCATCCCGTTCGAGCAGGCCATCGAGCTGCTGACCGCCGTCCACAGTCACCAGCAGCTGATGGCGGTCTTCCGCGAACAGCCCCCGGACACCGCCCCGATGCGCTCCCTGCTGCTGGCGATCACCCGTGCGGTCGGACCCACCCGGTCCTGACGGACCTGGGACCACCTCAGCTCGAGCGCCCGGTCGCGCGACGCCGACACAATGGGAACCATGCACATCCTGGTCGTCGACGATGATCAAGCGGTACGGGACTCGCTGGCCCGGTCGCTGCAGTACAACGGGTACGAGGTGAGCACGGCCGAGGACGGCGTCCAGGCGCTGGCCCGGCTGGCCGCGAGCCGGCCCGACGCGGTGATCATGGACGTGATGATGCCGCGGCTGGACGGCCTGGAGGCGACCCGGATGCTGCGCTCGGCCGGCAACGACGTGCCCATCCTGGTGCTCACCGCGCGAGACGCGGTGGGTGACCGGGTCGACGGGCTCGACGCCGGCGGCGACGACTACCTGGCCAAGCCGTTCGCGCTGGACGAGCTGCTGGCCCGGCTGCGCGCCCTGGTCCGCCGGGCCGGCACGGTGGCCGACTCCGCGGACCCGTCCACCCACGCGCTGTCGTTCAGCGACCTGGTGCTCAACACCCAGACCCGCGAGGTGCTGCGCGGCAGCCGGTCGATCAACCTGACCCGGACCGAGTTCGCGTTGCTGGAGGCGTTCATGCACCAGCCCCGCCGGGTGCTGGAGCGGAGCTGGCTGCTGAACGAGGTCTGGGGCTTCGACTTCCCGACCACGGCCAACAGCCTCGAGGTCTACATCGGGTACCTGCGCCGCAAGACCGAGGCCGAGGGCGAACCGCGCCTGCTGCACACCGTTCGCGGCGTCGGGTACGTCCTCCGCGAGACGCCGCCGTGAGCCGGCTCAGCGCCGCCCTCGGGCTGGACTGGCTGCGCCGTACCGCTCGGGCGCTGCCGCTGCAGCGGCGGGTGTCCTACCTGGCCACCATCGCCGTCGCCCTGGCGGTGGCCGCCACCGGCATCGCCGGCTACGTGACGCTGCGGATCTCGCTGTACCGGGCCCTGGACTCCGAGCTGACCGAGATCGCCGCATCGCTGTCGGTGCCGGTGGAGACCGACATCCGACGAGTGGGTGGGCTGACCGAGGACGCCCTGCAGGCCGGCAACATCAGCGTCGCGGTGATCCGCTCCGACGGCCAGCCGATCTTCGTCCCCGACGAGCGGGTGCATCTGAGGATCGGTCCGGACGAGCTGGCGGTGGCCCGGCTCCAGGGTGCGCCGTCGGCCCGCTCGGGCACCGCCACCGACGGTTCGGAGTTCCGGATCGTGGCCATCCCGCTGACCGACCTCGGCAACTACGCGCTGGTGGTCGGACGGCCCCTGCAGGTGACCAACGACATCCTCAGCTCGCTCTGGCTGGTGCTGATCATCTTCGGCGCCACCGGTGTGGTGATCGCCGCGCTGGCCGGCACCGCCGTGGCTCGCTCGAGCCTGCGCCCGGTGCGGCAGCTGTCGGCGGCGGTGGAGCACGTGACCGCGACCGAGGAGCTGACCCCCATCCAGGTCAGCCCCGGGAGCGACGACCTGACCCGGTTGGCGGAGGCCTTCAACGGGATGCTGCGGGCGCTCGCCCTGTCACGGGAGCGGCAGCAGCGGCTGATCGCCGACGCCGGCCATGAGCTGCGGACCCCGCTGACCAGCCTCCGGACCAACATCGAGCTGCTGGCCGCCGACCACCGCTCGCGCCTGCTGGCCGACGACGACCGCGCCGCGATCATGACCGACGTCACCGCGCAGCTGGCCGAGTTCGGCACCCTGGTGACCGACCTGGTGCACCTGACCCGGGACGAGCGGTCGCCGGTCGCCCCGGAGCCGGTCGATCTCCGTGACGTGGTCAACGCCGCCCTGGACCGGGTCCGCCGTCGCGCCAAGGGACTGAGATTCGACGTCGAGCTGAATCCGCTGTACGTGCTCGGGGAGGCCGACGACCTGGAGCGGGCGGTGACCAACCTGCTGGACAACGCGGTCAAGTGGAGCCCGCCGGGCGGCACCATCCGGGTCCAGCTGCAGGGCGACCGGCTGCGGGTGGCCGACCAGGGACCCGGCATCGCCGAGGCCGACCTGCCGTACGTGTTCGACCGGTTCTACCGTGCCGACACCGCCCGCACCACCCCCGGGACCGGGCTGGGGCTGTCGATCGTGGCCCAGACGGTGACCCGGCACGGGGGCTGGGTGCGGGCCGGCCGCTCGGCCCAGGGCGGGGCCGAGTTCACCGTCCAGCTACCCGGGTCCACCGCCCCCGAGGACCTGCCGCAACCCGTGGAGCAGCTCACCTTCTGACCGCGGCCCAGGGGCCGGGGCGCCGGGACGGACTCAGGACCGGCCGCCGGTGGCGTGCGGGGTGTGGGTGGGCAGGCTCATCCGCGGGCCGCGGCGTGGCGGCCGCGGTGCGTACATCCCGAGCAGCATCTGCACCCGGTAGCGGTGCCCGCGGTACGGCTCGAGCAGCTCCAGTGCCGCCGCGTCGTCGAGCACCTCCCCGGTCAGCGCGTAGGTGATGCCCTTGCCGACGTGGTAGTCCCCGATGCTCCACGCGTCGGCGTCGCCGTGGGCCCGCTGCCGGACCTCCGCGGAGGTCCACGGACCGACCCCGGGCAGGCTCCGCAGGGCCCGGTCGGCGCCGGCGGAGTCCAGGTCCAGGGTCCGCTCCACGGCGTCGGCGCGGGTGGCGGCGTGCACCAGCGTGCGGTACCGCCGCTCCTCTACGCCGGCGGCCAGGAAGCGCCAGGTCGGCACGGTCCGCCACACCTCCGCCGACGGCGGCACCCGCATCCCGTGCGTCGGCAGGCTCGGGTCCTCGGTCGGACCGGGGGCCGGCTCGCCGTACTCGCCGATCAGTAGCCGCCAGGCCCGGAACGCCTCTCGCCCGGTCACCACCTGCTCCAGGCAGGCCGGCGCCAGGGCCTCGAACACCTGGCCGCTGCGACCGACCCGGTAGCTGCCGTACCGCCGCTCCGCCGCGACCAGGACCGGGTGCTCGGGCCGGGGCCGGAACCCCCTGACGTCATCGTTCATCCCGGCCAGGTCGGCCAGCCCGTCCAGGGCGCACTCCGCGCCGGGCCCCCAGGCGCGGGCCGAGACCTCCGTCCCGGCGGCCAGGATCTTCAGCAGGGCGGGTCCCTCGGCGGTTCGGGTGGCGCGGAACCAGAACGGCCCGACGCTGCGATGGGTCGGGTCCCCGGGGCCCCGCCGGTGCTGCCGCAGGATGGGGCCGATCAGGGCCGGACGACCCAGCTCGACGGTTCGCGCGGGGGCCGCGGTCATCGTGGCTTCCGCCCCGCTCGGGCCGGGGCCGCCAGCAGGAACCGGTCGCCGCCGGCCGGTCGGAAGCCGGCCCGGCGCAGCACCGTGCGAGACGCCGGATTGTCACCGGCGGCCTCGGCCGTCACCTCCGTGGCGCCGGACCGGAAGGCCAGGTCGACCAGCAGCCGGCAGGCGGCGGTGGCGATCCCTTCCCGGCGCCGCGACGGTACGACGGCGTACCCGATCTCGACCCGGGCCGGCCGGCCACCGGGCGGGCCGTGGAAGCCGATGTCGCCGACCACCACGGAGTCGACGACGATCTGGTGCAGCCACCAGACCGGCGCGGCGGGGACGTCGAGACCGAGCGCCCGGTAGGCCTGGTCGAGCAGGGCAAGGGCCAGGCCGGTGTCGGCGGTCGGGTAGTCCTCGGCCCAGCTCAGCCCGGGCGCCGGGCCGCCCGAGCCGGCCAGCAGCAGCTCCGACTCCGTCCGCGGGAGCGGCCGGATCAGCGGCGGCCGGGTCACGGCCAGGGGTTCGGCCGGCACCCCTGCAGGCCCTTGGTCTGCTGCATCATCACCGGGGCCCGGCCCCCGTGGCGGGGGCACCCCACGTGCCCACGGCCGAGGCGGTGGCCGACCTCGTGGTTGACCAGGTACTTCCGGTAGGAGGCGACGTGCTCGCCGTAGGTGCTGGCCCCGTACGCCCAGCGGCGCGCGTTCAGCACCACGAGGTTGCCGTTCTGGCAGGAGACGCGGCCCCGGGTGAGCATCGGCCAACAGAGCCGGTCGGTGGTGTCGGGGGTGGCGATCAGGATGGTGAAGTCGACCCGCCGGGAGGTGCCGACCAGCTGGAAGCGCCAGTCTCCGGAGTCGGTCCAGCCGCGCCGGTCGTTCAGCGTCCGGGCGATGGCGCGGGCGGTGGAGGCCCGGTCGAAGGGCAGACCCTTCTCGATCTCGACCGCGTACCGCAGCAGCCGGCCCGTCCGCGCGGTCGACGGGACGCTCAGCGCGGCCCGGTGGAACGACCCGGACCCGTGGTCCCGGACCCGGACCTTCCGATCGGCGGGCACGTGGCCGGATTCGGCCGAGGTGACCGGCGGGGCCGGGGGGTCCTCGGCCGGCGGGTCCTCGGTCACCGGGCCGGTGGAGTCGGTGCGGCCGGTCGCCGGCCCGGGCGCCCCGGTCGCGACAGCGAGCGGTGGCGCCCCGGACCCCGGCCGGGCGCCCAGGTCGGCGACCACCACCAGGGCCAGCACGCAGGCCACGGCGCCGGCCAGCACTCCGGTGACCAGCTGGCGCCGCCGACGACCACGGGCGGCGCCGGGGCTCGTCGGCCGTCGGGCCCCCGGTCCGAGCGGCACCCGACGCGGTGTCTGCGGGGTAGATTGTGTGCCGCTGTACGAGCCGGCGCGCGCTCTCCGGCGGGTCGCGGACCGGCGAGAGGTCGCCCGTCGAAGCCCTCCCCCGGATGTGCGCGGCTCGCGGATCACGAGAGACAAGACTAGGCGGAGACGGTGACCGACTCACGTACCCACGGCGCCCCGGCGCGGCCGGACGAGCTACGGCGGCACCGCCGGGCACTCCGGATGATGGTGGTGGCGCTGATCCCGCTGGCGATCTGGACCCTGGTGGGGCTGATCGCGCTGTGGCCGAAGGACGCCGAGCAGCACGTCAACCCCGACGTCGCGGGCTACAGCGTGGCCGGCGTGACGTACCCGACGGGGCGCATCACCTCCGTCACCCCGATGTCCTGCGAGGGGATGGCCGGGTCGACACCCGGGCAGAGCACCCAGACCTGCGCCAACATCGGCGTCGAGCTGCTGGAGGGTGATGACCTCGGCAAGACCGTGGTGGTCCCGCTGACCGACGCGGTCCACTCCGCCGGCACCGCGGTCGGGCAACGGGTGGTGCTGATCCGGGTGCCGCCCGGTGACGGTCAGCCGGCGCAGTACCAGTTCTCCGACTTCGAGCGCCGGACGCCGTTGGTCGTGATCACGCTGATCTTCGCCGCCGCCGTGATCATCGTGGCCCGCTGGCGAGGCTTCGCGTCCCTGGTGGGGTTGGGTTTCGCCGGTTTCATCCTGGTCGAGTTCATGTTCCCGGCGCTGGTCAGCGGCACCAATCCGGTGATCGTGGGCCTGATCGGCTCGGCCGCGATCATGTTCGTGGTGCTCTACGCCGCGCACGGCTTCAGCGCGCGCACCACCACCGCCCTGCTCGGTACGCTGTTCGGACTGATCCTCAGCGCCGGTCTCGGCTGGGTGGCCACCCGGTGGGCGCACCTGACCGGGGTGACGGCCGAGGACGACTACATCCTGGCCGCGGCGGCCCCGGACCTGCGGCTGACCTCGGTGGTGATCTGCGGCATCATCATCGCCGGACTGGGCGTGCTGAACGACGTGACGATCACCCAGGCGTCGGCGGTCTGGGAGCTGGCCGACTCCGACCCCGACTCCAAGCACCTGTTCTCCCGGGCCATGCGGATCGGCCGCGACCACATCGCCTCCACCGTGTACACCATCGCCTTCGCCACGGCCGGTGCCGCGCTGCCGGTGCTGCTGCTGATCGCCATCTACAACCGCCCGTTGTTCCAGGTGCTGCAGACCGAGCAGTTCGCCGGCGAGCTGATCCGGACCCTGGTCGGCTCGATCGGCCTGGTGCTGGCGGTCCCGCTGACCACGGCGATCGGGGTCGCGGTCGTCCGGGCCAGCGGTCGGGGCCGGCCGAGCGGCAGCCGGAAGGCCCGCCCGGAACCGGAGCCGCCACCGGCCGGCCCGATCCCGGCCAAGCAGCGGCGCTGGCGCCGCGGGCGCGGAGACCAGTTCGAGGACTTCGACGACTTCTCCGACCTGCGAGACCCCAGCGACGACACCACTCCCCGCCGGCGGCCCTGAGGCGCCGATGCAGGCCGTCGTCTACGACGCGGTCGGCGCACCGCCGGCCGTCCGTGATCTCCCCCCGCCGGACTGCCCGGTCGACGGCGCCGTGGTCAGGGTCCGGGCCACCGGGGTCTGCCGCTCCGACTGGCACGCGTGGCGGGGTCACGAAGAGGTCCCGCTGCCGAACGTCCCCGGTCACGAGTTCGCCGGCGTCCTCGACCGGGTCGGCGCCGAGGTCACCCGGTTCACGGTCGGTGAGCGCGTCACCGCCCCGTTCGTCAACGGGTGCGGCCGCTGCGGCTGGTGTCGGCGCGGGGACGCCCAGGTCTGCCCGGAGCAGACCCAGCCCGGGTTCACCCACCCCGGCTCGTTCGCGGAGCAGGTGGTGGTCCGGGCCGCCGACACCAACCTGGTCCGACTGCCGGACACGATCGGGGACGTCACCGCGGCCGCGCTCGGCTGCCGGTTCGCCACGGCGTACCGCGGCGTGGTGACCCACGGCCGGGTGGGCCCCGACGACGTCGTGGCGGTGTTCGGCTGCGGCGGAGTGGGGCTGTCCGCCGTGCTGGTGGCGCGAGCCCGCGGCGCGCGGGTGCTGGCGGTCGACCCGTCCCCCGTCGCGCTGGCGCGGGCGGTCGAGCTGGGGGCCGAGCCGGTCGGCCCGGATCGTGAGCCCGTCGCCGCAGTCCTCGCCGCAGCCCCGGACGGCGTGACGGTGGCGGTCGACGCGCTCGGCTCGGCGAACACCGCCGCAGCGTCCGTGCGGGTGCTGCAGCGGCGTGGGCGTCAGATCCAGATCGGGCTGATGGTCGGTGACGACGCTCGGGCCCCGTTGCCGTGGGACCTGGTGGTGGCCCGTGAGCTGGAGGTGCACGGCTCCCACGGGATGCCGGCCGCGGACTACCCGGAGCTCCTCGAGCTGGTGGTCACCGGGCGGCTGCAGCCGCAGCTGCTGGCCGGATCCGTGATCACCCTCGGCGACGCACCGGCGGCGTTGACGGCGATGGACGACCCGATCGCGGCGCGGGCCGGGACGACGGTGATCATCTTCGACGACGCCGACCCGCGGTGACCGGCCCGAAGGCGCGTCGGCTGGCCCGACCGGTGCTGCGCGACGAGGACGGGCTCCACCAGGCGGGCTTCGGTGCCGACGGCATCGGCGGGCTGTCCCGGACCACGACACCGACCTCAGCGTCCTGGAGGTGCTCACCGAGGGCCTGACGATCTCGTCTAGACCACGTGTGACGTCGCGGTTATCGCCACCATCCGGAGTTTCATCACCGTGGGGGCATGGCCTCTGCTCACCGACCCCGGGCTGCTGGGCCGCTTCCGGCCCGGGTCACCGGCCGAACGCCGCCCTGCCGGAGGAGACGCTGGCGGGTGGAGCCAGTGCTCGGGCACCTGCTGCGGCGGGCCACCCGGTCCCGCCGGCTGGTGGGCATCATGGAGGCCGAGATCTTCCTGAGCGCGCGGTTCGGCAGCGAGGTGGTAGCCGCCGGCCCGCCCGCCGTGAGCTGGAACCCGGTCAGCCAGGACTACGATCTGGACCAGTTCATGATCAGAACGCTCGACCGCGGGCGCGCGGTCCACGACGAGGGAAGGTGGTGCGGACGTGTTCGACGTCGACGACATCCGAGACTGGCGGGGACGGCCCGTGCTCGACCAGGAGGGTGCCAAGATCGGCACGCTGGAGGCGATCTACTTCGACACCTCCACCGAGCAGCCCACCTTCGCCACCGTCAAGGTGGGCATGATGGGGAACGCCCGGCTGGTGTTCGTGCCGCTGACCGGAGCGCGCGTAGCGCCCAAGCACCTGCGGGTGATGGTGGACAAGCGGCTGGCCCGGGACGCGCCGTCGATCGACGCCGAGGGCGAGCTGCAGGCCGAGGTGGAGCCGACGATCTTCGCGCACTACGGCTTGCCGTACGGCCGGGGCTCCGGTGGAGAGCGCCGCCTCGGTCGCCGCTGAGCCCCGATACCCGGTTCAGCCGACGATCGACCGGGCGAGCTGTGCCACCCAGCGCCGCTGCCCGGGGGTCTCGACCGCCCGTGGGTGGTCGTGACGGCGGACCTCGGTGACAGCGTCACCCGCCGCGAGCCCGTCCAGCACCAGCAGGCAGGCGAGCGCCGTCCCGGTCCGGCCGCGCCTTCCTCGGAGGCGATCTCCACCCGCTCGGACCGGCTGCGCCGCCGGGCCTCACGGAGCGTCGCGCGAGCCGCGTCGGGGTCCGCGGGCACGCCGACGTCGGGTCAGCGCAGCCAGCTCGACTCCCACGGCACCGCGGGCGGGCGGCGCCCGGACAGGTAGGCGCCGAACGCCGGTCGGTCCCGTCACCGGCTGACCGTCCAGCGGACTTGAACTCAACCTCACTTCAAGTTGAACACTAGGATCCTGTCGAACCGAGAGGACGTCTCAAGATGCCCAACGCCATCGTGACCGGAGGATCGTCCGGGCTCGGCCTCGCCCTCACCCGCGCGCTGGTCGGGGCCGGCTGGCAGGTGAGCACCGACGGTCGACGGGCCGCGTTGCTCGCCGACGCCACCCGGTCCGTCGCCGGACCCGGCTCGGTGACCGCCGTGCCCGGGGACATCACCGACCCGGCCCACCGGAGCGAGCTGGTGCGCACCGCCCACCAGTCCGGGCCGGTCGATCTGTTGGTCAACAACGCCAGCGAGCTCGGCGGCAGCCCGCCGCCGCGGCTGGCCGACCTCGACCCCGAGACCTCGGCCCGCCTCTGGCGGGTCAACGTGGACGGCCCCCTGCAGCTCGTGCGGGCGGCGCTCCCCCACCTCGCTCCGCACGCGGTCGTGGTCGCGGTCTCCTCCGACGCGGCCGTCGAGCACTACCCGGGCTGGGGCGGGTACGCGGCCGCCAAGGCGGCGCTCGACCACCAGACCCTGACCTGGGCGGCGGAGGAGCCACGGCACACCTGGTACGCGGTCGACCCCGGTGACCTGCGGACGCCGATGCACCAGGCCGCCTTCCCGGGCGAGGACATCAGCGACCGGCCCGAGCCCGCCGCGGTGGCGCCGGTACTACTCGCCCTGGTCGGGTCCGGGCTGCCCAGCGGCCGCTACCGGTTGGGCGATCTGGGGTACCTGGTCGCCGGATCGCCCGCGGTGCGGGCGGGGGTCTCGGCATGAGGTCGGCGCTCGCCACCCGGCCGCGGACCGTGTTCACCCCTCCGGGTGACCTGACCGCACCCGAGCCACCGGAGTTCCGGGGTCTGCGACGCGATCAGGTCCGGCTGCTGGTGGCCGGTCCGGACGGGATCCGGCACACCCGGTTCGACCGCCTCGGCGACCACCTGCGGGCCGGCGACCTGGTGGTGGTCAACACCTCGGCCACCGTCCCGGGCCAGCTGGACGGGGCGCGGGCGGGCGGCCCGGTGGTGGTGCACGTCGCCACCGCGCTGCCGGACGGCAGCCGGGTGGTGGAGCTGCGCCGCCCCCCCGACGCCGGTGCCCCCGTGCTGGACGGCCGGGCCGGCGAGCCGGTCACCCTGCCCGGCGGTGGGTCGCTGCGGTTGCTGCGCCCGTACCCGACTGAGGGGTCGTCGCCGACCGGGGCCGGCAACCGGCTGTGGCGGGCGGCGGTCGACACCCCGGTGCGGACCGCCGACTACCTCGACCGGTACGCCCGGCCGATCAGCTACGGCTACCTGCGGCGGCGCTTCCCGATCGCCAGCTACCAGACGGTGTTCGGCCGGCATCCGGGTAGCGCGGAGATGCCGAGCGCGGGGCGGCCCTTCACCGCCGAGCTCGTCACGCGGCTGGTCAGCCGGGGCGTGCGGGTCGCTCCAGTCACGCTGCACACCGGGGTGTCATCCCAGGAGGCCGGCGAAGGCCCGATGGAGGAGTGGTTCGAGGTCCCGGGCAGGACCGCGGACCTGGTGAACCGGACCCGGGAGCGCGGCGGCCGGGTGGTGGCGGTGGGCACGACGGTGACCCGGGCCCTGGAGTCCGCGGCCGAGCCGGACGGCCGGGTGGTGGCCCGCTCCGGATGGACCGGCCTGGTGATCTCACCGGCCCGCCCGGTCCGGGTGGTGACCGGACTGGTGACCGGCTGGCACGACCCGGAGGCCTCCCACCTGCTGCTGGTGGAGTCGGTGGCCGGTGCCGACCTCACCCAGCGGGCCTACGACGCGGCGTCGGCCGAGGGCTACCGCTGGCACGAGTTCGGCGACTCCGGCCTGCTGCTGCCCTGACCCCTCAGGAAGCCGGTGGGGGTGGCGTCAGGGCCGGCGGTCGAGGGCGGCCGCCAGGTCCGGTCGCTCGAAGAACTCCGCGGCCTGCCGGGCGGTCGGCGAGCCGAGGTCGGGGTCGGCGCCGCCGGCGACCAGGACCGCCACCACGTCCGGGTACCCCCTGAACACGGCACCGGCCAGCGGGGTCTGGCCGCGGTCGTTGCGCGCGTCGACGGCGGCGCCGCGCTCCAGCAGGACCCGGCAGACCTCGGCATGCCCGTGGTAGGCGGCGAGCATCAGCACGGTGTTCCCGTCCGCGTCGGTCAGGTCGACCGGCACCCCGGCGTCGACGTAGGCGGCGATCCGGGCCGCCTCGCCGGCTCGGGCCCGGTCGAACAGCCAGTGCGCCAAGGCGACCGGATCCTGGCCGTCGGGGACCGGACCGGCCACCGACTCAACCCTCCGGCTTCAGCAGCGGGAACAGGATGGTCTCGCGGATCCCGGCCCCGGTGAACAGCATCACCAACCGGTCCAGGCCCAGGCCCAGGCCGCCCATCGGGGGGGCGCCGAACTCCAGCGCGGCCAGGAAGTCCTCGTCCAGCTGCATCGCCTCGACGTCACCGGCGGCCGCGGCCAGCGACTGGGCGGTCAGTCGCTCCCGCTGCACGACCGGGTCGATCAGCTCGGAGAAGCCGGTACCGCGCTCCTGGCCGCCGATGATCAGATCCCAGGCCTCGATCAGGCCGGGGTCGCTGCGGTGCGGGCGGGCCAGCGGCTGCGCCGCCGGTGGGTAGTCGCAGACGAAGGTCGGCTGCACCAGGGTCGGCTCCACCAGCTCCCCGAACAGCTCGATCACCAGCTTCTCGGCCCCCCAGGCGGGGTCGACGGGCACGTCGTGGTGGTCGGCGACCTTGCGGAGCAGCTCGGTGCTGGTCTCGGGTGTGATCTCCTCGCCCACCGCCGCGGACAGCCCGGGGTAGACGCCCAGCCAGGGCCACGCGCCGTCCAGGTCGATCACCCCGTCGGGGGTCTCGATCTGCCGGGACCCCCAGGCGTCGGCCGCGTCCAGGATGAGCCGCTGGATCACGTCGGCGATCGACCGCTGGTCGCCCCAGGCCTGGTAGACCTCGAGCATGGTGAACTCCGGGCTGTGGGTGGAGTCGATGCCCTCGTTGCGGAAGATCCGGCCCAGCTCGTAGACCCGGTCCACCCCGCCGACCACCGCCCGCTTGAGGAACAGCTCCAGCGCGATGCGCAGCGTCATCCCGACGTCGTAGGCGTTCAGGTGCGTCCGGAAGGGCCGGGCGTGCGCACCGCCGTGCACCGCCTGCAGCACCGGGGTCTCGATCTCCAGGTAGCCGTCGGCGTGCAGGGTCTCCCGGAGGCTGCGGGTGATCAGCGCCCGGGTCCGGACCATGTCCCGGGCCGCCGCCCGGACGGCCAGGTCGGCGTACCGCTGGCGGACCCGGACCTCGTCGGACAGCTCGGTGTGCAGGTTCGGCATCGGGCGCAGGGCCTTGGAGGCCAGCACCCACGAGGTGGCCAGCACCGACAGCTCGCCGCGCCGGGAGCTGATCACCCGGCCGGTGACGCTGACGAAGTCGCCCAGGTCGACCTCGGCCTTCCACCCGCTGAGCGCGGGCTCCCCCACCTCGGCCAGGGACAGCATCACCTGCAGGCGGGTCCCGGAGTCGGTCAGCGACAGCCCTTCCTGGAGGGTGGCGAAGCAGAGCTTCCCGGTGTTGCGGACGAAGACCACCCGGCCGGCCACCGACACCACGTCCTGGGTCTCCTTGCCGGTGGCCAGGCCGCCCCAGCGCTCCCGGACCTCGCGCAGCGCGTGGCTTCGCGGCACCTCCACCGGGTACGGGGACACCCCGGCCGCCAGCAGCCGGGCGCGCTTCTCCGTACGGACCCGGATCTGCTCGGGTAGGTCCGGGGGCGGGGTCGGCTCGGGCACCGGCTCAGCGTACCCAGGCCGGTGCCGGCGACGGGGCTCCCAGCGATCCGCCGGTGAGCACCTTCGGAACCCGGTCTCACCGATCGGGCTCCCGTTGATCATCGGGGGCCGGGCCGGGACCGCCCGACTGCGGGCACTGCGCCAGGGCATCGGGGTGGGCCACCAGGACCCGGCCAGCACGTCGGGACCCGCTGCTCAGCCTCGGGGGCAGCGTCGCGGACCCGTTCCGGATCCACCGGCGGCCTCCTCGGCCGATCGCCGACGAGCCCACCAGCGCACTGGACGCCTCGGTCGAGGCGGCCGCGCCCGACCTGGGTCCTCGTGCTAGGGCAGGGCCGCACCCCCGAGACCGGGCCCGTGCCGGACCTAGGAGACCGTCGGCTCGAGCTCGGGCACGGCGCCTACCGGCCGGGTAGCCGGGATCTGCGAGGCGCCGGGCACCGGCTTGACCCAGACCCGGTCCCCGACCGACAGCTGTTTGGCCGAGGCCTCGGCCCGGGTGAGGGTGACGTGCACCGGCGTCGGCTGCGGGTCGTCGAGCCGGACGTCCAGGCGGACCTCGAAGCCGACCCGGTTCAGGTCCACGATCCGGCCGGGGTGGGCGCCGTCGAACGGCACCGCCACCACCTCCAGGTCGTGGGGTCGCACCAGCTGGCCGGCCAGGGTGGTCACCGGGCCCAGGAAGCTCATCACGAACTCCGAGGCCGGTGCGTCGTACAGCGCGTCCGGGCTGCCGATCTGCTCGATGGCGCCGTCGTTGATCACCACGATCTGGTCGGCCACCTCCAGGGCCTCCTCCTGGTCGTGGGTGACGAACACGGTGGTCACGTGCACCTCGTCGTGCAGCCGCCGCAGCCAGCTGCGCAGCTCCTTGCGCACCTTGGCGTCCAGCGCCCCGAACGGCTCGTCGAGCAACAGGACGGACGGCTCGATGGCCAGCGCCCGGGCCAGGGCCATCCGCTGCCGCTGCCCACCGGACAGCTGGGCCGGCAGTCGTTCGGCGAACTGGGAGAGATGCACCAGCGCCAGCAGCTCCTCGACCTTGGCCGCAACCTCCTTCCGCGGCCGCTTCCTGATCTTGAGCCCGAAGCCGACGTTCTGGGCCACGGTCAGGTGCCGGAAGGCCGCGTAGTGCTGGAACACGAAGCCGACGTTGCGCTTCTGCGCCGGCAGCCGGGTGGCGTCGTGGCCCTCGATCTCCACCGTCCCGGTGTCGGACAGCTCGAGGCCGGCGATGATCCGCAGCAGGGTGGACTTGCCGCCGCCGCTCGGACCGAGCAGAGCGGTGAGCTCCCCGGTCGGGATGTCGAGGTCGATGTCGCGGAGCGCGACGAAGTCGCCGAAGCGCTTGCCGACCCCGGAGATCCTGATGCTCATCAGTGCTGCTCCTTCGGCCGCAGGCTGGTGACCACGATCAGCGCGACGACCGCGATCAGGGCCAGGATGAAGGCGGCCGTGTAGGCCACGGTGGTGTTCTCGGGTCCGAACTGCTGGTAGCGCTCCTCGACCAGCAGGGTCGCGGTCTGGGTGCGCAGGGCCACGCCGCCGGAGACGATCTTGACGGCGCCGAACTCACCCAGCGAACGGGCCAGGCTGAGCACCACGCCGTAGAGCAGCGCCCACGTGATCGCCGGCAGGGTGATCCGGAGGAAGGCCTGCCACGGCGAGGCGCCGAGACTGCGGGCCGCCTGCTCCTGGTCGGTGCCGATCTCGGTCAGCACGGGCACCAGCTCGCGGATGACCAGCGGCAGGCTGACGAAGGTGGTGGCCAAGATGATGCCCGGCGGGGCGTAGATGACCTGCAGGCCGGCCCCCTCCAGGCCGCCGCCGAGCCAGCCGGTGCGGCCGCTGTAGACCAGCAGCAGGGCCAGCCCGACCACGATCGGGGAGACCGAGAGCGGCAGGTCGACCAGCGCTGACAGGGCCCGCCGGCCCGGGAAGGTGTAGCGGACCAGGAGCAGGGAGATCCCCACCCCGAACACGGTGTTGATCAGCACGGCCCAGAAGGCCACCGACAGGGTCAGCTGGAAGGCGAAGATCACGTCCGGCTCGTTCAGCGCCGCCAGCACCGGCGCCAGGCCGCGGGAGAACGTGGCCCGGGCCACCAGTGCCACCGGCCAGATCACGAGCAGGAACAGGTAGCCGACCACCACCACCCGCAGCACCCACCGCAGGGGTGACCGCCGTCGCACGGTGACGACCTTGGCGAAGGTCCGCGACTCAGCCATGGCGGGCCACCCGGCGGGAGATGACGTCCAGGGCCACGATCACGGCCAGCGCCACCACCAGCAGGATCGAGGCGACCGCGGCGGCCTCGGTCAGCTTGTCCCCCTCGACGTAGGACAGGATCCGGACCGACGCCACCTCGGTGGAGTACGGCAGGTTGCCCGACAGCAGCACGAGGGAGCCGTACTCGCTGATCCCGCGGGCGAAGGACAGCGCGGCGCCGCTGGTGATCGCCGGCACCAGGCTGGGCAGGATGATCAACCGAAAGGTGGTCAGCCGGCCGGCGCCCAGCGAGGCGGCGGCCTCCTCCACTTCGGGCTCGAGCTCCAGCAGCACCGGCTGGACGGTGCGGACCACGAACGGCAGGGTGACGAACAGGAAGGCCAGGAACACCGCGACCCGCGTGTTGGCCCAGTCCACCCCGAGCGGGCTGGACGGTCCGTACAGGCTGAGCAGGACCAGACCGGCCACAATGGTGGGCAGCGCGAAGGGGATGTCGATCACCACCTCGAGAATCCGCTTGCCCCAGAAGTCGTCCCGCACCAGGACCCAGGCGATGGTGGTGCCCAGCACGATGTTCACCGCACTCACCAGCAGCGCCTGGCTCACAGTGAGCTGCAGGGCGGCCCGGGTCTGCTCGCTGGTGAGCGCCGCGAGGTAAGCCGACCAGCCGCCCGCCGAGGCCTGCACCACGATCGCAGTCAGGGGGATCAGCACCAGCAGGCTGAACCAGGTCATGGCCAGACCCAGCCCGATCCCCGCCGACCGGGTCAGCGAGGTGGCGCTCCGCGACCGCCGCCGACCCGGTGCTGGGGTCGGCGGCGGTGCGGCGGCGACCGGGGTGGCGACGCTCATTGCGACTTGCCGGTGGCCTTCTGGATCTGGGGCACGATGCCCGTGCCCTCCTCGAAGAACTTCGTGTTCACCGCGTCCCAGCCGCCGAGGTCGTCGGCGATGGTGAACAGCCCGGGCGGGGTCGGGAAGGGCTCGGCCGGATCATTGGCTCCTGGCACGGAGCCGACGTCGATCCCGTCGATGACGGGACGGAAGCCTTTCTTGGCGAACTCCTCCTGGCCGGCCGGGCTGCGTACAAAGTCGAGGTACTTCGCCGCCTTCGGGTCGGCGTCCTTCAGCACCGCGGCCGGGTTCTCGATCAGCAACGTGTCGCCGGGGACCACGTAGTCGAACTTCTCCCCGGACTGCCGGGCCAGGATCGCCTCGTTCTCGTAGGAGATCAGCGCGTCAGCCGTGCCCTGCAGGAACGCGTTGGTGGCATCGCGCCCGCTGCCCGGCAGCGCGACGACATTCTTGAAGAAGGCGGTCAGGTACTGCTTCGCGTCGGCCTCGGACCCGCCGGCCGCCCGCGCCTGGTGATAGGCGGCCAGGATGTTCCACCGCGCCGAGCCCGACGAGGCCGGGTTGGGGGTGACGATCCGGACTCCGGGCTTGATCAGGTCGTTCCAGCCCTTGATGTTCTTGGGGTTCCCCGCGGGGACGACGATGACCACCACCGAGTCGGAGACGATGCCCTCGGTCGGGCCCGCCTTCCAGTCCTCGGCGACCAGCCCGGCCTTGACCAGCCGGGTCACGTCGCCTTCGAGGGAGAAGTTCACGTAGTCGGCCTTCAGCCCGTTCGCCACCGCGCGGCTCTGGTCGCCGGAGGCGCCGTAGGACTGCTCCCAGGTGACGCCCTTGCCGTCCTCGGTCGCGGCCCACTTGGCCTGGATCGCCTTGTTGGCCTCGGCCGGCACCGCGAACCCGACCAGGTGCAGGGTCGTGCCCGACCCACCGGCGGGAGCGGCCGCCCCGCCGACGCATCCGGTCAGCGCCAGCGCGGCTGCCGTGGCCACCGCCACCCCGGTCGCGAGCCGGCGGCCCCATCCTCGTGCGGTGGACGATGTCCCGAACGGTGCCTTGAACCTCATGCCCTCACCCCTGCCCCTGTTGGCCACAATCACTATTTCCTACTTGGACTGCAGAGAATGTAGACATCAAGGCGCGGAGCGGTATCGCCCGTCCCGACATCTGGACAGCAGTCCGCGATGCGGGACTGGACCACGGTCTCCGACGAGTAACCGAGCGGTAACGCGCGGGTGAGTAAGGTCAGCGGCATGAACGACGTCCTCGCGGAGTACCGCCCCGGCGTCGCGTACGACGAGATGATCGGACCGGACGGAGAGATCCGCCCGGCCTACTCCGCGGTGCACTCCACCATCGGCCAGGCCACCCCGGCCGAGCTGCGGACGATCGCGGAGGTGCTGGCCAACAACTACACGTCGGCCGGGGTCACGTTCGACGTCGGCGGCGTCGAGCGCCCCTTCCCGCTGGACCTGGTGCCGCGGGTGATCGCCGCGGAGGAGTGGCAGACCATCGAAGCCGGGGTGGCGCAGCGGGTCCGGACGCTGGAGGCCTTCCTGGCCGACGTCTACGCCGACCGACGGGTGATCAGCGACGGCGTCATCCCCCGACAGCTGGTGGCCTCCTCGACCCACTACCACCGGGCGGTGTGGGGGATCGAGCCGCCGAACGGCGTCCGGGTGCACGTGGCCGGGGTCGACCTGGTCCGCACCCCCGAGGGTGACGTCCGCGTCCTGGAGGACAACGTGCGGGTGCCGAGCGGCGTCTCGTACGTGATGACGAACCGGAACGCCATGATCACCGCGATGCCGGAGGCGTTCAGCCACCAACGGATCCGACCGGTGGCCGGCTACCCGCAGCGGCTGCTCGCCGCACTGCGCAAGGCCGCGCCGTCCGGGGTGGACGACCCGACCGTGGTGGTGATGACCCCGGGGGTCTACAACTCGGCGTACTTCGAGCACTCCCTGCTGGCCCGCACCATGGGCGTCGAGCTGGTCGAGGGCCGCGACCTGGAGTGCCGCCGCGGGCGGGTGTTCATGCGGACGACGTCGGGTCTGCAGCGGGTGGACGTGATCTACCGCCGGATCGACGACGAGTTCATCGACCCGGTGCACTTCCGCAGCGACTCCATGCTCGGGGTGCCGGGCCTGGTCAACGCGGTCCGGACCGGTGGCGTCGGGCTGGCCAACGCCATCGGCAACGGGGTGGCCGACGACAAGCTGATCTACACCTACGTGCCCGACCTGATCCGCTACTACCTGCACGAAGAGCCGATCATCCGCAACATCGACACCTGGCGGCTGGAGGAGGACGCGGCCCGCGAGGAGGTGCTCGACCGGCTGGACGAGCTGGTGGTCAAGCCGGTCGACGGCTCGGGCGGCAAGGGCATCGTGATCGGCCCGCGGGCCACGCCGGAGGAGCTGGAGGCCCTGCGGCGGCGGGTGACGGCCGACCCGCGCGGCTGGATCGCCCAGCCCCTCGTCCAGCTGTCCACCGTGCCCACCCTGATCGAGGACCAGCTGGAACCGCGGCACGTGGACCTCCGGCCGTTCGCGGTGAACTCCGGCGACGACATCTGGGTGCTGCCCGGCGGCCTGACCAGGGTGGCCCTGCCCCGGGGCGAGCTGGTGGTGAACAGCAGCCAGGGCGGCGGCAGCAAGGACACCTGGGTGCTCGGATCGGCCTCCCAGCCGGCCCAGACCGTGGACGGCGACGCCGACGGCCCGGAGGAGGAGCCGACCGGGCCGGAGGCCACGGTGGTCGACGACGGGCACGCCCAGGTCGCCGAGTCCCCGGTCACCGAGCCCCCGGTCCCTGGGTCGCTGAAGACCGAGCCGCCCGGGACCGAGCCGCCGAAGGCGGAGCCGTCCGCCGAGGTTCCGGCCGCCCCGGCCCGCCCCACCTCGGTGCCGATGACCGTGGGGCGCCCGGGCGGCGCCGCGGCCCCGGTGCCGAAGCTCCGCCACCAGGAGGAACAGCAGCAGCAGGGCTCGACCGGGAGCGGCTCGTGCTGAGCCGGATCGCGGAGTCGCTGTTCTGGATCGGCCGCTACGTGGAACGGGCCGACGCCACCGCCCGCCTGCTGCAGACCCACCTGCGGATGCTCAGCGAGGACACCGGTCAGGCCGAGGCCGACACCTGCGGGAACCTGCTGGCCCTGATGAGCGTGGAGGGGATCGAGGACCCCGACGCCGGCGACCTGCTTCGGGTGCTGTGCTACGAGGCGTCCGCACCGTCGTCGATCTTCTTCGCCTGGTCGTCGGCCCGCGACAACGCCCGCCGGGCCCGGGAGTTCATCCCGATGGAGCTGTGGGAGTGCATCAACACCACCTGGCAGCGGCTGCCCAGCGGCCAGTTCAACACGGCCCGGACGTACCCGTTCCTGGACTGGGTGCGCTCGCGCAGCGGGCTGTTCAACGGCATCGCGCGCGGCACCATGGTCCGCGACGACGGCTGGCAGTTCCTGTCCCTGGGCCGCAGCATCGAGGCAGCCGACATGACCTCGCGGATGGTGGCCTCCGCCGCCCTGGGCACCGGCACGGCGAACTGGCCGCTGGTGCTGCGCGGGGCGGGCGGGTACGACTCGTTCCTGCGCACCCGCCGCGGGCTGCAGACCGACCGCGAGGCCGCGAAGTTCCTGGTCCTGGACAGCCGTTTTCCCCGCTCGGTGATGCACGGCCTGCGGGCCGCGTCGGACTCCCTGGCCCGGGTGGCGGCGGCCGCCAACCAGCGCCGCGACGAGCGCGCCGAGGACGCCCGCCGCCAGCTCGGCCGGCAGGTCGCGCGCCTGGAGTACCTCCCGGTGGAGGACCTGATCAAGTCCCTGGACCAGGAGATGACCGGCATCCAGACCACCTGCGCCGACGTCACCGCCCTGGTCGCGGCCACGTTCTTCGCCGCCGCGGATGCGACCGCCTGGATCACCGAGGGGACCCGCTGATGCGGCTGAACATCGACCATCGGACCGGGTTCCGGTACGCCAGCCGGGTACGGGCCTCCTACAACGAGGCCCGGATGACCCCTGCGGTGACCGACAGCCAGACGGTGTGGAGCAGCCGGATGACGATCGAGCCGTCGGCCTGGAGCTTCACCTACCAGGACTACTGGGGCACCACCGTGACGACCTTCGAGCTGCACGAGCGGCATGAGCGGCTGACCGTGCGGGCGCAGGCGGTGGTGGAGACCCGCGGTGACGAGCTGCCCTGGGACACCGAGCGCCGTCTGCCGCAGACCGACATCGGCTGGCCGGCCCTGCGGGACCGGGCGGTGACCGACTCGATGTCGGAGTTCCTCACTCCGAGCCCCCGGACCGAGCCGCCCACCGAGCTCGCCGAGATCGCCGCCGCAGCCGCCGGCTCAGCGCCGCGCCTGGCGGCGCTGGACGTGTGTGCCGCACTGGCGGAGCGGATCAGCTACCAGCGGGGGTCCACCCAGGTCTCCGGCACGGCCCGGGACGCCTGGAACGGCGGCCACGGCGTGTGCCAGGACTACACCCACCTCGCCATCGGCGCACTGCGGTCCATCGGCATCCCCGCCCGGTACGTGTCCGGCTACCTGCACCCCTCGCCGGACCCGAAGCCGGGCAGCACCGTTCCCGGGGAGTCCCACTCCTGGGTGGAGTGGTGGTGTGGCACCTGGGTGGCCTACGACCCGACCCTGCTGCGCCGGCTGTCCGACCGGTACGTCCGGGTGGGCCACGGCCGTGACTACGGCGACGTGGCCCCCCTGCGCGGGACCTACTCCGGTGGCGCGTCGGAGATGTTCGTCACCGTGGAGATGACCCAGCTGGGCTGAGCCCGCGGCCCGGACCCGAGCACTATGTTGACGCCATGAGCAACTACGGTCAGCAGCCGCCGTACGGTCAGAACCCGTACGGACAGCCGGGCGGCCAGCCCCAGCCGTACGGGCAGCCGCAGCAGCCCAACCCGTACGGCCAGCGACCGCAGCCCGGGTACGGCCAGCCGCCCAACCCGTACGGTCAGCAGCCCGGCCCCTACGGCCAGCAGCCGCCCAACCCGTACGGACAGCCGCCGCAGCCGCAATGGGTGGCGCAGCAGACCCAGAAGCCGGCCCTGATCGCCCGGTCCATCCCGGTCGTGACCATGGACGCCCTGCCCGGGCGGGAGGTCGCCACCGTGCTGGGCGAGGTGGTGGGGGTGGTGGCCCGCAGCCGGGACCTGCCCGCGGAGCTGAGGTCCCAGCCGGTGGCCGAGGGCTACGCCTCGATGCTCACCACGTCCCGGCAGGACGCGGTCGCCCGGATGATCGAGATGGCCACCGCGGCCGGGGCCGACGCGGTGCTCGGGCTCCGCTTCGACTGCAGCGAGATCACCCAGTCGATGAGCGAGGTGTCGGCCTACGGGACGGCGGTCACCCTCGTACCGGCGCCCGGCGACACCCCCGAGGAGGAGGAGACGCGGGAGATCCCGCCCGCCACCGCCCCAGCCAGCGCCTCGGAGCCGGCCCGGCCGGACAGCGGTCAGCAGTGGCCGCCCTTCTCCGCGCAGCGGTGACCCGGTAGAAAGGACGTCATGACCGCTGACCGAGAAGCCGGAGCCGCCGAGGAGACCAAGCGGAAGTTCCGGGAGGCGCTCGAGGCGAAGAAGGGTCGCCGGGGCGAGGACCACCTCGACGCCGGGCCGGTCGACCGCGCACCCGCACGGGCCGGTGGACGCCAAGCGGGTCTACCGCCGCAAGACTGGCTGAGGCCGGCCGCCGAGGCTCCGGTCACGCCGGCCGGGGCACCGCGGCGAACCGGGACGGCGGGAACCAGCGGGGCACCGAGCGCCGCAGGTCCTCCGGGCCCTCGAGGGCGACCGCACCCGAGCGCAGGGCGTCCGCCCAGCTCAGGTCGCCGCGCCAGACCAGCACCAGGCGGCGCAGGCTGCCGGTCAACGTGACCCCCACGTCGTAGCCCGGGTCCACGTCGCACACGTCGACGTCCTGCGGGGTCAGCACCATCCACCACCGACGACGTTCCCGGGCCGACGTCGGTGAACCGGAAGGCCACCACGGTTCGGCCCTGCGGCACGGCCCCGGCGTCGACGTTGCGGTGCAGGTCCCAGAGCAGCAGCTTCGGGTCCAGATCGGCGTCGCCCAGGTCACCGATCCAGCGCACACCCCAGGCTCCGATCGCCTCCACGACCGGTCGCAGCTCCTCGCCGGCGGTGGTGAGCCGGTAGCTCACCTCCCGCCCGCTCGGGTGCCTCGGTCCGCTGCAGCAGACCGGCCCGGACCAGCTGCTGCAGCCGTTTCGACAGCAGGGTCGGCGACATCCGCGGCACCCCGCGCCGCAGGTCGTTGAAGTGCCGGCTGCCGCTGAGCAGCTCGCGGATGACGAGCAGCGTCCAGCGCTCGTCGAGCAGCTCCATGGCCTTGGCCACCGGGCAGAACTGGTGATAGCTGGTCCCCATGCCCGGGAGGCTAGGCAGCCGCCGCGGCCCGGACCACGGACAGCGCGGGGACAGTACAGATCGTGGACTGGAGGGCCGGGCCACCCGCTCCGTACGGTCGGGTAGACCGCCCGGGAGCCGGGCCGACCCACCACCATATCCACCAGGGGGAAGCATGACCGCCACCGACCGAACACGCACCACGACTCACCCCGGGGACTCGACCGACCCGGCCGACGCCGCCGTGAAGGCCAAGCATCGCGCCATGTGGGCGTCGGGGAACTACACCGCGGTGGCCACCGAGATCATCGCCCCGCTCGGCCCGGTGCTGGTGCAGGCCGCCGGCATCGGGCCCGACGACCGGGTCCTCGACGTGGCCGCCGGATCCGGCAACGTGGCGATCCCGGCGGCCCGGACCGGGGCCCGCGTCACCGCCTCCGACCTGACCCCCGAGCTGCTCGACATCGGCCGCCAGCTCGCCGCCGACGCCGGGGTGGACCTCGCCTGGGAGGTCGGGGACGCCGAGGTCGCTGCCCTACGAGGACGGCGGGTTCGACGTGGTCACCTCCTGTGTCGGAGTGATGTTCGCGCCGCACCACCAGGCCGCGGCCGACGAGCTGGTCCGGGTGTGCAGGCCCGGCGGACGAATCGCCCTGATCGCCTGGACCCCGGCCGGCTTCATCGGGCAGATGTTCGCGGCCATGAAGCCGTACGCCCCACCGCCCCCGCCCGGCGCGCAGCCCCCGCCGCTGTGGGGCGACGAGGGCCACGTCCGGGACCTGCTCGGCGACCGGGTGACCGACGTCCGGGCGGAGAGGCGCACCCTCTCCGGTGACGCACTACGCCACCCCGGAGGCGTTCCGCGAGTACTTCAAGACCAACTACGGGCCGACCATCGCCGCGTACCGGTTCAACGCCGACCACCCGGATACGCTCGCCGCCCTGGACGCCGCGCTGGCCGAGCTGGGGAGGCGGTTCGACACCGGGACGGAGACGACGGTGCTGGAGTGGGAGTACTTGCTGCTCACCGCGCGCCGTCGCTGAGCGGCGCCCCGGCTCCGCTCCCGCCGGATCACTCCGCCGGTGTGCGGAGAGCCAGCCGCGATGCGGCCCTGCCCGTCGACGTCGAAGGTGACCTCGGCCAGGGTGGCGACCACGGCATCGGCGTGGAGGTCCTCGGCGGCGGTGGTGGTGACCACCGCGAGGGTGCGACAGCCGGCGGCCCGGGCACTGGCCAGGCCCGCCGGCGCGTCCTCGACCACCAGGCAGTCCGTGGGCGCGACGCCGAGCCGGCGGGCCGCCTCCAGGTAGGGATCGGGGGCCGGCTTGCCGTGCTCGACGTCGTCGGCGGTCACCAGCACCGACGGCGGTCGCAGTCCGGCGGCCTCGATCCGGGTCCGGGCCAGCGGCATCGTGCAGGAGGTGGCGATCGCGTTGCGGGCCCCGACCAGGGCGGCCAGCGCCTCCGCCGCCCCCGGCAGCACGACGATGTCGTGCACGTCGGCCAGCTCCAGCTCGTTGATCCGGGAGATCGCGGTGTCGTGCAGGTGGTCCGGCAGCACCCTGCGGACCACCCCGGCGGACGGGATTCCGTGGTGCCCCTCCAGGTCCGCCGGGGTCAGGCCGTGCTCGTCGGCCCAGGCGTCCCAGGACCGGCGGACGGCCGGGGTGGAGTCGATCAGCGTGCCGTCCATGTCGAACAGGACCGCGGCGAACCGCTGGCCGGCCAGGGCGCCGAGGCTGCGCTGGGCCGGGGTCGGGTGGGGCGTTGTCATCGCCGAGATTCTAGCCCGGAACCCGTTTGCTGAGTGAGTGCTCACTCAGTACGCTCGTCCTCGTGTCCCGCGCCACCCCCCTGCCCGCCGACGAGCGACGGGCCGCCATCATCGCGGCCACCGAGCCGCTGGTCGAGCAGCACGGCCGCGACGTCAGCACCCGGCAGATCGCCGAGGCGGCCGGGATCGCCGAAGGCACCATCTTCCGCGTCTTCCCGACCAAGGACGCCTTGATCGACGCGGTGGTCGAGGACGCGTTCGACATCGAGGTGACCTGCGCGGAGCTGCTGCAGATCGAGCCCGACCAGCCGTTGGAGGACCGGCTCGAGATCGCGGTCGAGGTGCTGCAGCGGCGGCTGCGCAAGGTGTTCGCCCTGTTCCACGCCCTCCGCTTCCGCCCGCAGCCCGAGCAGCACGCGGAGATGCGGAGCCGCCAGGACCACGACAACCGCGCGCTCCGCGCGGCGCTGGTCGCGGTCATCCGGCCCGACGCCGACCGGCTCCGGTGCCCACCGGACCGAGCGGCCACTCTGATCCGGAGCCTCACCTTCGCCGTGACCCACCCGATGATCGCCGAGGACGTCGACCTGTCGCCGGGCCAGATCGTCGACACTCTCCTGTACGGGGTCGCCCGACCGCGCCTGCCCCACCCGGACCCGACCCTCGAGGAGGTCAGCAGGTGCTGATCCGACTGCTCCGCCGTTATCTGGCCCCGTACCGCTCGATGATCATCGGCACCGTGGCCCTGGCCCTGGTGGGCACCATGGCGGCCCTGTACCTGCCGAGTCTGAACGCCGCGATCATCGACGAGGGCGTGGCCAAGGGCGACACGGACTTCATCTGGCGGACCGGCGGTGTGATGCTGGCGGTCAGCCTGGTCCAGATCGTGTGCTCCATCGGCTCGGTCTACCTCGGCGCCAAGACGGCGATGGCCTTCGGCCGGGACGTCCGTTCGGCGATCTTCGACCGGGTGCTGACCTTCTCGGCCCGCGAGCTCAACAGCTTCGGCGCGCCGTCGCTGATCACCCGCACCACCAACGACGTGCAACAGGTGCAGATGCTGGTGGTGATGTCGGCCACCGTGCTGCTGGCGGCGCCGATCACCATGGTCGGCGGCATCGCGATGGCCCTGCGCGAGGACGTCGGCCTGTCCTGGCTGGTCGCCGTGGCCGTGCCGGTGCTCGCCCTGTCGATCCTGGTCATCGTGCGCGGCCTGCCGCCGCTGTTCCGGAGCATGCAGACCCGGATCGACGGCGTCAACCGGATCCTCCGGGAGCAGATCGGGGGCATCCGCGTGGTCCGCGCCTTCGTCCGCGAACCCTACGAGCGGCAGCGGTTCGCCGAGGCCAGCCACGAGCTCACCTTCTACCAGACCGCGGTCGGCCGGCGCTTCGCGATGATGTTCCCGGTCGTGATGCTGGTGCTGAACGTGTTCAGCGTCGCCGTGCTGTGGTTCGGCGCGATGCGGGTCGACAGCGGGGCGATGCAGATCGGCTCCCTGACCGCCTTCCTCACCTACCTGATCCAGATCCTGATGTCGGTGATGATGGCCACCTTCTTGTTCATGCTCGCGCCCCGGGCGGTGGTCTGCGCCGAGCGGATCACCGAGGTGCTGCAGACCGAGTCGTCGGTGGTCACCGCCGAGCACCCGGTCACCGACCTGGTCAGCTCCTCTCAGGTCAGCCTGGTCGACGCGTCGTTCACCTACCCCGGCGCGGACTTCCCGGTGCTCTGCAACGTCAGCTTCACCGCCCGGGCCGGTGAGACGACCGCGATCATCGGCTCCACCGGCGCCGGCAAGACCACCCTGGTCTCTCTGCTGCCCCGGTTGTTCGACGCGACCGGCGGCACCGTGCTGGTCGACGACGTCGACGTCCGCGACCTGGACCCCGAGCTGCTGTGGAGCCGGATCGGGCTGGTGCCGCAGAAGCCGTTCCTGTTCACCGGGACGGTGGCCAGCAACCTCCGGTACGGCAACCCCGAGGCGACCGACGAGGAGCTGTGGCACGCCCTCCGGGTGGCGCAGGCCGAGGACTTCGTCCGGGACATGCCCGGTCAGCTGGAGGCGTCGATCGCCCAGGGCGGCACCAACGTCTCCGGCGGCCAGCGGCAGCGGCTGTCGATCGCCCGGGCACTGGTCAAGCGGCCGGAGATCTACATCTTCGACGACTCGTTCTCCGCCCTCGACGTGGCCACCGACGCCCGGCTGCGGGCCGCCCTGCTCCGGGAGACCGGTGACGCCTGCGTGATCATCGTCGGTCAGCGGGTGGCGACCATCGCCGAGGCCGACACCATCCTGGTCCTGGAGGACGGCCGGATCGTCGGACGCGGAACGCACGCCGAGCTGCTGGCCGGCTGCCCGACCTACATCGAGATCGTCGACTCCCAGCTGAGCGCCGAGGAGGCCGCGGCATGACCGGACCCACCCAGACCCCCGCCGGCGACAGGGGGGCAGCCAGGGCCAGCGCCGGCAACGGCCAGAAGGCTCCCGAACGGCCGAAGTACCAGCCCACCGGCGGCAGCCGTCATCCCGGGGCGCCGATGCCGGTGGAGAAGTCGCTGAACTTCGGGCCCTCCCTGCGTCGGCTGCTGGGGCACCTCGCGCCCGAGCGCGCGGTCCTGATCTTCTGCATCGTGCTGGCCACCGCCGGCATCGTGCTCAGCGTGGTGGGCCCCAAGATCCTGGGCTGGGCCACGGACGTGATCTTCACCGGCGTGATCGGCAAGATGCTGCCGGCCGGTGCCACCAAGGACCAGGTGGTCGAGCAGCTGCGCGCGGCCGGCAACACCACGTTCGCCGACCTGGTCGCCCGGCTCGACGTGGTGCCCGGGCAGGGCATCGACTTCGGCCGGCTCGGCGACATCCTGCTGCTGGCGCTGGTGCTGTACGTGGCCAGCTCGCTGCTGCTGTGGTGGCAGGGCTACCTGCTGAACGGCGCCGTCCAGCGCTCGGTCTACACCATGCGCAACCAGGTGCAGGCCAAGCTGGACCGGCTGCCGCTGCGGTACTTCGACCGGTCCCCGCGGGGCGAGCTGCTCAGCCGGGTGACCAACGACATCGACAACATCGCGCAGGCTCTGCAGCAGACCCTCAGTCAGCTGCTCACCTCGCTGCTGACCGTGGTCGGCGTACTGGTCATGATGTTCGTCGTCTCCCCCACCCTGGCGCTGATCGCGCTGGTCACCATCCCGGTGACCGTGCTCGTCGCGGGCTTCATCGGCAAGCGGTCCCAGAAGCTGTTCGTGGCGCAGTGGAAGACCACGGGAGAGCTCAACGCGCACATCGAGGAGGCGTTTACCGGCCAGTCGCTGGTCAAGGTGTTCGGGCGCCGACACGAGGTGCAGGCGGTCTTCGCCGAACGCAACGACAGCCTGTTCCGCTCCGCGTTCGGCGCCCAGTTCGTCTCCGGCATCATCATGCCGGCCATGTTCTTCATCGGGAACCTGAACTACGTGATCATCGCCGTGGTGGGAGGTCTCCGGGTGGCCGGCGGGACCATGAACCTGGGCGACGTGCAGGCCTTCATCCAGTACACCCGGATGTTCACCCAGCCGCTCACCCAGGTGGCCTCGATGGCCAACCTGCTGCAGTCGGGTGTGGCCTCCGCCGAGCGCGTGTTCGAGGTGCTGGACGAACCCGAGCAGCAGCCGGAGGAGCAGAGGCGGCTCAACCCGGTCCGCGGACGGGTCGAGTTCCAGCACGTCCGGTTCTCCTACGACCCGGCCACGCCGCTGATCACCGACCTGTCACTGCGCGCCGACCCGGGGCAGACGGTCGCCATCGTGGGACCCACCGGGGCCGGCAAGACCACGCTGGTCAACCTGATCATGAGGTTCTACGAGCTGGACGGCGGCACCATCACGCTGGACGGGGTGGACATCGCCACCGTGCCGCGGGCCGCGCTGCGCGGGGAGATCGGGATGGTGCTGCAGGACACCTGGCTGTTCCACGGCACGATCCGGGAGAACATCGCGTACGGCCGTCCGGACGCCACCGAGGCGGAGATCCTGTCCGCGGCCGAGGCCACCTACGTCGACCGGTTCGTGCACTCGTTGCCGGATGGCTACGACACGGTGATCGACGAGGAGGGCAGCAACATCAGCGCGGGTGAGAAGCAGCTGATCACCATCGCCCGGGCGTTCCTGGCCGACCCCGGGCTGCTGATCCTCGACGAGGCCACCAGCTCCGTCGACACCCGCACCGAGGTGCTGGTCCAGCACGCGATGGCCGCCCTGCGCTCGGACCGGACCAGCTTCGTGATCGCCCACCGGCTGTCCACCATCCGCGACGCGGACGTGATCTTGGTGATGAACGACGGCGACATCGTCGAGCAGGGCAGCCACTACGAGCTGTTGGAGGCCCGCGGGCGCTACTACGACCTGTACACCAGCCAGTTCGCCGGGGCGATCGAGGAAGCCGGGAGCGAGCCGGCCCTGCCCGGTGCGCCGGGCCGGTGACCGGGGGGCGCACCTGACGTAGGTTGGGCAGCCTCGCCATGACCGACATCCTGATGCCCGCCACCCCGCTCTTCGGCCACGTCACCCCGGTGGTCGCCATCGGCGCGGGGCTGCGGACCCGCGGCCATCGGGTCACCGTGCTCACCGGGCACTGCCACCGAGCCATGGTCGAGGCCGCCGGCCTGCGGTTCCTGGCCCTGCCGGAGGCCGCCGACATCACTCGGCTGCCGCCCGTGCCCCGCCCCCGGCGCCGCCCGCGGGTGCTGGTCGGCCGGGATGCCGTGCTCGACACCTTCGTCCGGCCGCTGTGCGCCCAGCACGAGGCCCTGGTCCGGGCCGTCGAAGAGGTGGCGGCCGAAGCGGTGGTCAGCGACACCGCCTTCCTGGGTGCGCTCCCCCTGCTGCGCTCGGCCCCGCCGGGGGGCCGGATCCCGGTGCTCGGGATCTCGGCCACCCCGCTGTCCCTGGTCAGCGTGGACTGCGCGCCGTTCGGCTCCGGGCTGGCCCCCGGCACGACCGAGGGGAGCCGGCGGCGCAACCAGCGGATCACCTGGCTGCTGCGCCACGGGCCGCTGCGCGGGCTGCACGCCGGTCTGGACGCCGCCCTCGCGCGGTACGGGGTGCCGGCCAGGAGCCTGGACTACTTCGACCACGCCGCGGCGTTCGACCGGACCTTCCAGCTGGGCTCGCCGGGATCGGAGTACCCACGCCGCGACCTGCCGGACACCGTCCGGTTCGTCGGACCACCCCGGGGGCCTGCACCGGCGCCGGCGACCCCGGTGCCCGACTGGTGGCGGGACCTCGACGACGGCCGTCCCGTGGTGCACGTCACCCAGGGGACGATGGCCAACACCGACCCGGCGCAGCTGATCCTGCCGGCCGTCCGGGGCCTGGCCGGCGCCGGCGTCTGGGTCGTGGTGAGCACGGGCGGCCGCCCCGTCGCCGAGCTCGCGGAGCGGCTGGGTGCGGCGCTGCCGGCCCACGTCCGGCTCGCCGACTTTCTGCCCTACCACCGCCTGCTGCCGCGGACCGCCGTGATGGTCACCAACGGGGGGTATGGCGGGGTCCAGCTCGCGCTGCGGCACGGGGTCCCGCTGGTCGTGGCCGGTGCCACCGAGGACAAGCCGGAGGTGGGCGCCCGGATCGCCTGGTCCGGGAGCGGACTGCACCTGCGGACCGGTCGACCCGGCCCACGCCGGCTGGCCAGGGCCGTCCGCCGGCTGCTGAGTGAGCCCGGCTACCGGGAGCGGGCCCAGGAGCTGGCTGCGGAGATCGCGGCCCTGGGCGACCCCGCGGAGGCCATCGACGCCGAGCTCCGGGCGCGGACTGGTCAGCCCGCCGGCGGCGACCCGGTGCCGACGGCCGTGCTCAGAGCCGCTCGACCAGGTGGTCCAGGGTCGCCTGGTCGAAGCCCATCCGGAACGCGGCCAGGGTAGCCATCGGCATGGTGCCGACCACCCGGACCAGCTCCTCGTCCTTCAGCAGGGCGGGGGTGCCGTTCGAGGTCAGCAGCCCCCGTCCGGTGTCGTCGGCCAGCCACTCGTGCAGGGTCGAGTCCTGGCTCAACGGCGGCGCGATGGAGGGCGCGTCGAGGGTCACCACCGCACGGAGCGGCAGGTCGCGGGAGGAGGTGCCGACCGCAACCTCGAAGTCCCCCGCCTCCACGGCCCACCGGCCGAGCCGCTCCGACCAGAAGGCGAACGCCCGCTGGTCCAGGGTGAGGGCGACCTCCCGGCTCTCCCCGGGCTGCAGGAACACCTTGGCAAAGCCCTTCAGCTCACGCACCGGGCGGGCCACGCTGCTCTCCCGGTCGCCGACGTAGACCTGGACCACCTCCGCCCCCGCCACCGAGCCCCGGTTCGTCACCGTGGTCCGTACCGTGACGCGCAGGTCGTCGCGCTCGACCCCGCCGGCCGTCTCCAGCTGCAGGCCGCCGACGCTGAACGTGGTGTAGGAGAGTCCGAAGCCGAACGGGAAGCTGACCTGCTGCTCCGCCTTGTCGTGGCCCCGGTAGCCGACGAAGATCCCCTCGCCGTAGCGGACCACCCCCGGGTCACCGGGGAAGTTGAGGAAGGCCGAGTTGTCCTGCAACCGGATCGGCACCGTCTCGGCCAGCTTCCCGGAGGGGTTGGCCACACCGGTCAGCAGGTCGGCGACCGCCCCGCCGGCGGCCTGCCCCCCGAGCCAGCACTCCAGGATGCCCGCCACCCGGTCCTGCCAGGTCGAGGTCCGCACCACCGAGCCGTTGGCCAGCACCACCACGAGGCGGTCGTGGACCCGAGCGAGCGCCTCGAGCAGCGAGAGCTGGTTGGCCGGCAGGTCCATGTCGGCCCGGTCGAAGCCCTCGGACTCGGCCGCCGCCGGCAGGCCCAGGAAGACCACGACGTGGTCGGCGCTGCGCGCCGCGTCCACCGCGTCCCGAACCAGCGCCTCGTCCTCGGACCGGGCGTCGACGACGAACCCCGGGCAGTAGGTCACCTCCACGCCGTCCAACCCGGCGCGTAGCTCGGTCAGCGGCACGTCGAGACGGGTCGGGTTCACCTGCGAGCTGCCGGCCCCCTGGTAGCGCGGCTGCTCCGCGAAGGCGCCGATGACCGCGACCGTGCTGCCCGGCGCCGGCCGCAGCGGCAGCACCCCGCCGTCGTTCTTCAGCAGCACCGCCGCATCCGTCGCGGCGCGGCGGGCCAGGGCATGGTGCTCGGCCTCGTCGTAGCCCCCGCCCTCGGCGAGCGCCGGCTGGGCCTGGTTGACCAGCCGGAGCACCCGCCGGACGGTGTCGTCCAGCACCACCTCCGGCAGCGAGCCGTCGCGGACCGCGGCCGCGACCGCTGCATCGCTGACCCCGAGGTTCGGCGGCATCTCCAGGTCCAGACCGGCGGCCACGGCCGCCACCCGGTCGTGCACGGCGCCCCAGTCGGAGACCACCAGGCCCTCGAACCCCCACTCCTCCCGCAGCACCTCGGTGAGCAGCCAGCGGTGCTCGGAGGCGTAGGTACCGTTCAGCTTGTTGTAGGCACACATCACCGTCCACGGCTGCGCGCCCTTGACCACCGCCTCGAAGGCCGGCAGATAGATCTCCCGAAGGGTCCGGGGGTCGACCTCGGCGCTCACCCGCAGCCGGTCGTGTTCCTGGTTGTTGGCCGCGTAGTGCTTCAGGGAGGTGCCGACGCCGAGCGCCTGGGTCCCCTGCACCATCGCGGTGGCCAGCTGCCCGGCCAGGTACGGGTCCTCGGAGACGTACTCGAAGTTGCGGCCGCAGAGCGGCGAGCGCTTGATGTTGACCCCCGGCCCCAGGACCACCGACACCCCCCACCGCCTGGCCTCCCGGGCAAGCGCGGCACCCACGGTCCGGAACAGCTCCGGGTCCCAGGAGGAGCCCAGCCCGGCCGCCGTCGGGAAGCAGGTGGCGGCCACGCTGGCCGAGAGCCCGAGGTGGTCGCTCTCCCCCAGCTGGGCACGCAGCCCGTGGGGTCCGTCGGAGAGCATGACGGCCGGCACCCCCAGCCGCTCGACCGGGGCGGTGTGCCAGAAGTCGGAGCCGATGGACAGCGCCGCCTTCTCCTCCACGGTCAGCTCGGCGAGGACGGCCTCAATGTCGATCTCGGGCATACGCGACTCCTCTTCAGTCAGCGGGACGGATCCGTCTTTGTCTAGCACCGTCGGACCCGGAGGCCCGGAGCGGGTGGAACTCGCGGAAGGTGAGGTTCATCCGCTCGCCCACCGGGCGGGTCGTCTTGGGCACGGCATGGGCGTAGGCGGACTGCGACTCCCCGGACATGACGAGCAGGTCACCGCCCCCCAGCGCCCAGGACCAGCGTTCCCGGCTGACCCGGTCCCGCAGGACGAACCGCCGCCGGGCGCCGAGGCTGACCGAGGCGATGGTGGGTCGCGACCCCAGCTCCGGCTCGTCGTCGGAGTGGTAGCCCATCGAGTCGGCCCCGTCGCGGTACAGGTTGGCCAGGCACGAGTTGAACCGGACGCCCAGCTCGGCGATCAGCCGGTCCCGGAGCGCGGTCAGTGTCGGGGTCCACGGCTGTGGCTGGTTGACCACCGAGGAGTACCCGTAGGCGGCATCGCCGACCCAGGCGGTCAGTCGCGGGGTCGGCACGGTCCGGCCGAACAGGGTGATGGCGTGCTGCTCCCAGCCGAGCTCGGACCGGACTCCGGCGAACACGCCCTGCTCGTCGGCGACCCATCCCGGCCGGTACCGCACGCAAGGCGGCGGCGGGGTCGCGGGGTCGGGCGAGGGGTCGGGCGAGGGGTCGGGCGGGGGGTCGGGCGGGGGCTCGGGCGGGGGAGAGCTGGGTGACGCGGCCGGCACCCGACCAGGCTAGGCGGACCCGGTGCCGACCGGGCTGACGGCTGGGGCGGATGAGGCAAGATGGGGGAGTGCAGCACCAGTCGCCGAACCGTCTCGCCGGCCTCGCCGGCATCGTCGGCGGCCTGACCGGGCTCGCGGTCGCCGACCTGATCTCCTGGCTGCTCGCCCCGGGTGCCGCTCCGCTCACCGCGGTCGGCTCCCTGATCATCAACCTGTTGCCCGGTCCGCTGGTCAACTGGGGCAAGGAGGCGCTCGGCACCGCCGACAAGCCGGTGCTGCTTGTGATCATCCTTCTCGGGGTGCTGGCGCTGTGCGCCCTCGGCGGCGTGCTGGAGCTGCGCCGCCGCTACTCCGGCGCCTTCGTGTTCGGTGCGGTGGCCCTGGTCGGCATCACCGGCGTCGGCGTCGGGCTGCCCGGGCAGGTCCAGGTCTTCGTGCCCACCGTGGTGGGGTTGGTCATCGGGTACGTCGTGATGCACCTGCTGGTCGGCCGGCTCCGACTCAGTGTCGAGGCGGCCGAGGAGCTCGCCCGGGCCCAGGCCCCGGCGCGGCCCGATCCCACCGGGCCGGCCGGCCCGGCCGGCCCGGTTCCGCCGGTGGACCTCTCCGGGCCGGTGCTGATGCAGCGGCGGAGCTTCCTCAAGACCACCGTCCTGGTCGGGGCCGTGGCCTCGGTCGCCGCGATCACCGGCCGGGCCCTGGTGAGCGCCGCCGCCAAGGTGGCCGAGGCGCGGCAGCGGCTCCAGCTGCCGGCGCCGGTGAAGCCGGCTCCCGTACCGCCGTCCGGGGCCGACCTGCGCATCCCGGGGCTGAGCCCGTACGTCACGCCGAACGCCGAGTTCTACCGGATCGACACTGCGCTGCAGCTGCCGGTGGTGGACCCCGACACCTGGTCGCTCACCGTGACCGGGATGGTGGAGAAGGAGCTGACGCTGACCTTCGCCGAGCTCCTGGCCCGCCCGCTGGTCGAGCACATGACCACCCTGACCTGCGTGTCCAACACCGTCGGTGGGGACCTGGTCGGCAACGCCATGTGGCTCGGGCTGCCGATCCGCGAACTGCTGGCCGAGGCCAACCCGGACCCGGGCGCGGACATGGTGCTGTCCAAGAGCTACGACGGCTGGACGGCCGGCACGCCGCTCAGCGTGCTGCAGGACGAGGACCGGATGTCGATGCTGGCCGTCGGCATGAACGGGGCGCCGCTGCCGGTCGAGCACGGCTTCCCGGTCCGGATGGTCGTGCCCGGCCTGTACGGCTACGTGTCCGCCACCAAGTGGGTGGTGGACCTGAAGGTGACCACCTTCGAGAAGGACCAGGGCTACTGGACCCCGCTGGGCTGGTCGGCCAAGGGGCCGATCAAGCTCGCCTCCCGGATCGACGTGCCGGCCAGGCAGACGGTGGATGCCGGCACGGTCGTCGTCGCCGGGGTGGCCTGGGCCCAGCACACCGGCATCTCGCGGGTCCAGGTCCGGATCGACGACGGCGACTGGCAGACCGCCCAGCTGGCCGAGGTGACCGGCCCTGACACCTGGCGGCAGTGGCGGTACGCGTGGGACGCCGAGCCCGGCTCGTACCAGATCAGCGTGCGGGCCACCGACAGCGACGGCGAGGTGCAGACCGGTGAGGTCGCCCCACCCGCCCCCAACGGCGCCAGCGGCTACCACACCATCGGCGTCCGGGTCCGCGAGGTCTGACCCGGGCTCGGTGCCGCCGTCCGCGCGCGGGCGTGCACTAGGTTCGTCGGTGTGCGAGTGGCCGTCAGCCGGGAGACCCGAGCCGGTGAGACCAGGGTGGCCATGGTGCCGGACCTGGTCGGTCGGCTGTCCCGGCTCGGCTACGAGGTCGCGGTGGAGCCGGGGGCGGGGGCAGCGGCCCTGTTCCCCGACCAGGCCTACGCCGCGGCCGGCGCGACCGTCACCCCCGACGCGTTGGTGGGGGCCGGAGTGGTGCTCAGCGTCCAGCCGGTGCCGGCCGCGGCCCTGGCCCGGTGCGCCGCCGGTGTGGCGACCCTGTCGTTCTTCCCCACCACCCCTGCCCCGGCCGACGTCGCCGCCCGCCGCGATGGCGGGGTGAGCACGTTCTCCATGGAGCTCGTCCCGCGGATCTCCCGGGCCCAGCCGATGGACGCGCTGAGCTCGCAGTCGATGGTGGCCGGGTACCGGGCCGCGGTGGTGGCAGCGGGCCGGCTGCGCCAGTTCTTCCCGCTCAGCATGACCGCGGCCGGGACCGTCCGGCCGGCCGAGGTGCTGGTGCTGGGTGCCGGCGTGGCGGGGCTGCAGGCGATCGCCACCTGCAAGCGGCTCGGCGCCGTGGTCAAGGGGTACGACGTCCGGGTGGCCGCGGCGGAGGAGATCGCGTCGATGGGCGCCGTGCCGATCGACCTGGACCTGCCCAGCCTCGGCGGCGCCGGCGGGTACGCCCGGGAGATGAGCCAGGAGCGGGCTCAGCGGCAGCGGGAGCGGCTCGCCCCCTATGTCACCGCGGCCGACGCCCTGATCACCACCGCGGCGGTCCCCGGGCGGCGCGCCCCCCTGCTGGTCACCGCCCAGATGGTGTCTGCGATGAAGGCGGGGTCGGTGGTGGTGGACCTGGCCGCCGACAGCGGCGGCAACGTCGCCGGGTCGGTGCCGGGGCGGGTGGTGATGATGGCCGGCGTCCAGGTCTGGGGTGGCTCGAACGTGCCCAGCCAGATGCCGGCCCCGGCCAGCCGGCTGTACGCCACCAACCTGCTCAACGTGCTCACCCTGATGACCAGGGACTCCGCCTTCGCCCCCGACTTCGAGGACGAGATCGTCACGGCGATGGCCATCACCCACGGCGGCGGGGTGAGCAACCAGGCCGTCCGCGAGCAGCTGGCCGGGTCGCAGCCGATGCCCGAGTCAGCGCCGACCGCCGCGGAGCCGACCGTGCCCGTGGTGCCCCCGCCAGGGCGTGGAGAGGAGCACACCCCGTGAGCGACGCGATCACCTGGCTGACCATCTTCGTGCTGGCCGTCGTCGTCGGCGTCGAGGTCATCTCCAAGGTGTCCTCGACCCTGCACACCCCGCTGATGTCGGGGGCGAACGCGATCCACGGCGTGGTGCTGGTCGGTGCCGTGCTGGTGGCCGGGGCGGCGACCACGACCCCGGTGCTGGTCCTCAGCCTGGTCGCGGTGGTGCTCGCCGCGATCAACATGGCCGGCGGCTTCGTGGTGACCGACCGGATGCTGCAGATGTTCGCCCCGCGCCGACGCCGGATCGAGCCGGTCCGGACAGGGCCGGCCCCGATCGCCCCCGCCCCGGCCGAACCGGCCCGGCCGAGCAGCGACCAGGAGACCCGGCCGTGACGCCGACCTGGGCACAGCTGGCCTACCTGGTCGCCGCGGTCTGCTTCGTGGCGGCCCTGAAGGGGCTGTCCTCGCCTCGTACGGCGCGCCGCGGCAACCTGGTCGGGGCCGCCGGGGCCGTGCTCGCGGTCGCCACCGTGTTCTTCGCGACCCGGCTCGACCACGTGCTGCCGATCCTGGTCGCGCTCGGGGTGGGCACCGTGGTCGGCGTGCTCGGCGCGTACCGGGTGCAGATGACGCAGATGCCGCAGCTGGTCGCGCTGTTCAACGGCGTCGGCGGCGGGGCCGCGGCCATCGTGGCCCTGGTTGAGCTGGACGAGGTGTCCCGGGCCGGGGGCGGGTCAGTGGTGCACCTGGTGTTCACCGCGTTCACGATCGTGGTCGGCGCGGTCAGCTTCACCGGCTCGATCGTCACCTTCCTCAAGCTCCAGGAGTGGATGACCTCACGACCAGTGACCTTCGCCGGCTACCCGGTGCTGTACGTCCTGGTCCTGCTGTCCGCCATCGGGTTCGGGATCGGGCTGGTGCTGCTGCCGTCGATCCTGATCGGCGCGCTGCTGGCGGTGATCGGCGCCGGGGTCGGGGTGCTGCTGGTGCTGCCGGTCGGCGGGGCCGACGTGCCCATCGTGATCTCCCTGTTGAACGCCTTCACCGGACTCACCGTGGCGGCCGGCGGCTACGTGCTGGAGAACCCGCTGCTGCTGATCGCCGGCACCCTGGTCGGCGCGGCGGGCACCCTGCTGACCAAGCTGATGGCCGCGGCCATGGGACGGCCGCTGGTCAACACCTTGTTCGGGGCGCTGAAAGGCGGTTCCACCCTCGGCGGCGGCCAGGCCAGCGACCGGCCGGTGAAGTCCGGCAGCCCCGCCGACGTGGCCGTGCTGCTGGCGTACGCGCACCGGGTGATCATCGTGCCGGGCTACGGCCTGGCCGTCGCGCAGGCGCAGCACACGCTGCGGCAGCTGGTCGACGTGCTGACCGAGCGGGGCATCCGGGTCGACTACGCGATCCACCCGGTGGCCGGCCGGATGCCCGGGCACATGAACGTGCTGCTGGCCGAGGCCCAGGTGCCGTACGACCAGCTGCGGGAGGCCGACCAGATCGACCCGGAGTTCTCCGACGCCGACGTCGCCCTGGTGGTCGGCGCCAACGACGTGGTGAACCCGGCGGCCGAGACGACACCCGGGGCGCCGATCTACGGGATGCCCATCCTGCACGCCAACGCTGCGCGGCAGGTGGTGTTCATGAAGCGGTCGATGCGGCCCGGGTTCGCCGGGATCGAGAACGAGCTGCTGTTCGAGCCGGGCACCACCCTGCTGTTCGGCGACGCGAAGGACACCATGGGCAAGCTGCTGGCCGAGGTCAAGGCGCTCACCGTCTGATCCCGCCCGCGTGCCTTTGCGTCCGTGCCGGCCGCAGGCGTACCCCGGGTCAGCGCAGCCGGTACGGGTTCGAGCCGGTGCCGGCGAAGACGAACCAGGACGACGCCCCGACGTGCAGATGCTGGTAGTAGCCGAACCCGTAGCCGGTGTGCAGGGGCGATGACGCCGCCACGATGCCACCCGAGGTCGGCTTCCGGTTGAAGGTCTGACCCGTCCCCAGCTCCTGCTGAGCCGAGACGACGGCCGCCAGCAGGGCGTCGGCGGCCGCCGCGTCCCCGCGGGACCCGCGATCGGCCCGGGCCAGGGCGAGCTGGGCGGTGCCCTCGAACCAGACGGCCCCCGAGTCCGGGTTGCCGTGGTAGGCGTCGATCGGCCGGCTGGTGTCGGCCGCGACGGACCCGCTGCCGAACGCCGCCCCGGTCACCGTGTAGTTGCCGCTCAGCTCGGAGTTGGTCCGCAGCGGGGTGTCGGTCACCGCCAGGTTGCCGGCCCCCCAGTCCAGGGCCGAGGCGTACCGGCGGTCGCGCGCCGCCAGCCACGACCAGGTCTGCGCGTCCAGCGGCAGCTGGCTGGCCTTCGTGTTGATCGTGCTGCCGTCGTCTGAGCCGGTCCAGAAGAACCCGTCGGCCGCGTTCCAGACCCGGCGGACGAAGGCCCAGGCGTGCTCGGCTCCGTCGCGCCACTTCCGCTGCCCGGTGAGCTGGGCCAGCATCCGGAAGAACGCGTACACGTCGATGTTGTGCTCGGTGGACTTGTGGTCGGGCAGCGACGTACCGAACAGGTAGCCGCCGAGGCCGCTGGTCGAGCGGTTGGTCTCGATCCAGTCCGCGATCCGGACGGCCCCGTCCCGGTAGGCGGCCGACCGGGTGCGCTGGGCCAGCTGGGCCAGCGCGATTCCGGCCCACGCCATGTCGCCGACGGCCGTGCCGTCCAGCCCGATCTCCCCGCCGGGACGGACCGCACCGCCGGTGGCGACGGTGAACTGGTCGGCGTGATAGGTCTGCCGCAGCCGGCCGTCGGTCACCTGGGGGTCTGGGTCGTGGCCCTGGGCGTACAGGAAGGCGTCGCCGATGGCCCGGGCGCGCGCGACGTCGCCCCCGGCGAGCAGGGCGATGATGGCGAGCGCGTTGTCGTAGGTGAAGCCGAGATCGGTGAGCCCGGAGTCGTCGTAGTAGCTCTGCGCGATCCGCGGCCCGCTGGGTCGGTACGCGTCCACGACCTGCTGGAGGAAGCTGACCGCCCGTCGCACCGCGGTCCGGGTCCCGGCGCGGGCCGGGGCGTCGGCCCAGGCGGCCGGGGCGCCCAGGCCGGCGAGCCCGGCCCCCGCCAACGCTGCGCTGCCGCCGATCACCAGGCGGCGGGGCAGCCGCGCACCCTGCTCCGACCGCTGCTCCGACCCCTGCTCCGGCTCCTGCTCGGCCGTCTGATCCGGCACCTGATCCGGCACCTGATCCGACACCTGATCCGACCTCTGATCCGACCTCTGATCCGACCTCTGATCCGACATCGTCGTCCCCTCCGTGGCCCCGCCAGTGGGAGCGCTCCCACTGACCGTAGGAGGGCCTGTCGACCCTGTCAACCACCACCTTCCAGCCCGGTGTGACTGCAAGCTATTGTTTGCAAAATCTTCTTTGTGGTCTAGCCTGACGCCCATGCCGTACGACGCCGAGTCCATCTCACTGACGGCCGACAACCTGCGGGCCTTGGCCCACCCACTGCGGGTCCAGGTGCTGGGCCTGCTGCGAACCCACGGGCCACAGACCGCGTCCACGCTGGCCAACCGGCTCGGACTGACCAGTGGAGCCCTCTCCTACCACCTGCGCCAGCTCGCCCGGTTCGGCTTCGTCGTGGAGGACGAGGACCGCGGCAACGGGCGGGACCGCTGGTGGCGGGCCGCGCACCGCTACACGGTGTACACCTCCGACGACGAGCAGGACCCGACGACTGCCGAGGCCGGCCGGGCGTACGAGCAGAGCATCATCGCGGCCATCACCCGCTCGCTCAACCGCGCCCACGCGAGCAGCGACCGGCTGCCGCCGCAGTGGCGGCAGGCGTTCACCATGTCCGACGTGCTGCTGCGGCTGACCCCGGCCGAGGCCCGTGGGCTCAGCCAGGAGCTGATGGCGGTCCTGCGGCGCTACCGCCAGCACACCCCCGGGGACCCGGTGGCCGACGACCAGCGGGTGGTCGAGGCCCGATTCCAGGTGTTCCCCACCGCGGACCAGGACCCGCCGGCATGACCGGCGCGCGGCGCGGGGTGCTGGCCCTGCTGGCCGGGGAGGCCGTCGCGGTCAGCGGGATCCGGGTGGCGGGTATCGCCATCCCCTGGTTCGTGCTGACCAGCACCGGCTCCGCCACCCAGACGGGGCTGGTGGCCGCGTTCGAGCTCGCACCCTACGTACTGGCCAAGGCTCTCAGCGGACCGGCGGTGGACCGGCTCGGCCAGCGTCGAGTCAGCATCGCCGCCGACCTGGCCAGCGCGGTGCTGTTCGGCCTGGTCCCCGTGCTGCACGCCCTCGGCCTGCTGTCCCTGCCGGTGCTGCTGGCCCTGGTGGCCTCCGGCGGCGCCGTCCGCGGGCCGGGCGACAACGCCAAGCACACCTCGGTGCCGCTGGTCGCCCACCGGGCCGGGGTCCCCCTGGAACGGGTCACCGGCCTGTACGGGGCCGTCGAACGGGCCTCCGGCCTGGTCGCCCCCGCGCTCGCGGCCGTGCTGATCGGTCTGGTCAGCCCGACCGGCGCGGTGGCGGCCACCGCGGTCTGCTTCGCCGGGTCGGCCGCGGCCTACCTGCTGCTGATGCCGCGCACGGTCGGGGTGGCCACCGGCGCGTCCCCGGGGCCGCGCCTCGGCTACGGCCGTGAGCTGGTGGCGGGTGTCCGCTTCCTGGTCGCGGACCGGCTGCTGCTCACCCTGGTCCTGATGATCATGGTCACCAACCTGCTGGACGTGGCCAAGATCAGCGTCCTGCTCCCGGTCTGGGCCGACAGCGACGGGCACGGGGTGGCTGCGATCAGCCTGCTGCTGACCTGCTTCGCCGTCACCTCGGTGCTCAGCTCGCTGGTCGCGTCCTGGGCCGGGAGCCGGATGCCGAGGCGGCTGACCTACTTCGTTGCGTTCCTGGTCGCCGGGCCGCCGCCGTTCGTGGCCCTCGGCCTCGACCTGCCGGTCTGGGCGATCGCGATCACCTACGGGGTCGGCGGTCTGGCGGCCGGCTTCCTCAACCCGATGATCGGCGCCATCCTCTTCGAACGCATCCCGGGCCCCCTGCTGGGCCGGGTGGGCGGGCTGACCGACGCCATCGCCTGGTCCGCGATGCCGTTCGGCGGCGTGCTGGCGGCGGGCTTGATCGGCCTGGTCGGGCTCGGGCCGGCGCTGCTGGTGGCCGCCGGCAGCTATCTGGCCGCCACCCTGCTGCCGGCCCTGGCCGGACGGGCCCCGTTCGACCCGCCCGCCCTGGAGCGCCGCTACGCATAGGCTGGCGTCGTGGGGGTGCTGTTGGGGATCGACATCGGGACCTCCGGCACCAAGGCCGCGCTGGTCAGGGAGAACGGCGACGTCGTGGCCCTCGAGCAGATCGCTCACGAGATCAGCCTGCCCCGGCCCGGGTGGGCCGAGGTGGATGCCGACACGACCTGGTGGCAGGAGGTCGGCACGCTGTGCCGGCGGCTCGCCGGCCGGACGTCGGAGCCGATCCTCGGCATCGGGGTCAGCGGGGTCGGGCCGTCGCTGGTGCTCTGTGACGCCGACCTCAACCCGCTGCGGCCCGCGATCCTGTACGGCATCGACAGCCGCGCCGGCCAGGAGATCGACGACCTGACCCAGCGGTACGGCGCCGACGCCATCCTGGCCAGCAGCGGCAAGTTCCTGACCAGCCAGGCCGTGGGACCGAAGCTGGAGTGGGTCCGGCGACACGAGCCGGAGGTGTGGCGGCGCGCCGCCGGGTGGTACGGCTCGCACTCCTTCGTGGTGGCCCGGCTGACCGGCGCATACGTCCTGGACCACCACACCGCGAGCCAGTGCGACCCTCTGTACCGGGTGCCCGACTTCGGCTGGCACCACGACTGGGCGATGGACATCTGCGCCCCGCTCCGGCTGCCCCGGCTGGCCTGGCCGAGCGAGGTGGTCGGACACCTCACGGCGGCGGCGGCCGAGGCCACCGGGCTGAGGGCGGGCACGCCGGTGGTGGCCGGTACCGTGGACGCCCTGGCCGAGGCGTTCAGCGTCGGGGTGCGGGCCCCGGGCGATACCATGATCATGTACGGCTCGACCATGTTCGTGGTCCAGGTGCTGCCCACGTACCGAACCGTGCCGAACCTGTGGACCACCGCCGGCGTCGACCCGTACACCCACACGCTGGCCGGGGGCACCTCCACCGCCGGCAGTCTGACCACCTGGCTGCAGACCCTGATGGGCGGCGTCGACTTCGACACCCTGATCGCCGAGGCCACCGCGGTCCCCGCCGGCGCCGACGGCCTGCTGGTGCTGCCCTACTTCGCCGGTGAGCGGACCCCGCACTTCGACCCCGACGCGCGCGGAGTGATCGCCGGCCTCACCCTCCGGCACACCCGCGGCCACGTGTTCCGGGCGTCGTACGAGGGGATCGCCTTCGGGGTCCGGGAGATCCTCGACCTGCTCGACACCCCGGGGGCGCCGGCCGGGCGGACGGTGGCGGTGGGGGGCGGCCTGCGGTCCCCGGTCTGGACCCAGCTGATGAGCGAGGTGACCGGTCGGGTCCAGCTCATCCCGCGCCAGGGCATGGGGGCCTGCTACGGGACGGCGCTGCTGGCCGCCATCGGCACCGGACTGGTGCCGCCGGACACCGACTGGACGGTGATCGAGCGAGAGGTGCCCCCCACGCCCAGCGGCCGCGAGCGCTACGCCGGACTGTACGAGGAGTGGCGGGCGCTCTACCCCGCCACCCGCGAGCAGATGCACCGGCTGGCCAGACGGCGGTGACCCCCCAGACCGGACCCCTGCGGTGGCCGGAGCCGCTGCCCGGCCACGGCGCGGTCCACCTGCGGCCCTGGCGCGACGACGACCTCGACCTGGTCCAGGCGATGTCGACCGACCCCTACGTGCCGAGCATCGGGACGGTGCCGGCCCCCTACACCACCGCGGAGGGCCGGGCCTACATCGCCCGGCAGCACGCGCGGCTGGCCGACGGGGCGGGCTACAGCGTGGTGTTCACCCGGACCGGGGACGGGGTCGCGGTCGGCAGCGGCGGGGTCTGGCTGGCCGAGCGGCCGTACGGGCGGGCCGCCGTCGGCTACGGGCTGGACCCCCGACACCGTGGCCACGGGTACGCCACCGACGCGCTGCGCGCCCTGACCGCGCTGGCCTGGCGGCTGCCCGACCTGCACCGGCTGCAACTGCTGGTCGAGCCCTGGAACACCGGCTCGATCCGGGTCGCCGAGCGGGCCGGGTTCAGCCGGGAGGGTCTGCTCCGCAGCTGGACCGAGATCAGCGGCCGCCGCTGTGACCTGCTGATGTTCGCGCGGCTGCGGACCGATCCGTGATGACAGGATGAGCGGATGCGGATCGCCACCTGGAACGTGAACTCGGTGGGCGCCCGGCTACCCCGGCTGCTCGACTGGCTGGCCACCCGGGAGCCGGACGCGGTGGCCCTGCAGGAGACCAAGGCGGGGCCCGACAGCTTCCCGTCCGAGCCGTTGCGGCAGCTGGGCTACCAGGCCCTGCACGTCGGGGACGGGCGCTGGAACGGCGTCGCGGTGTTGTCGCGGGTCGGCCTGGAGCCGGTGGCCACTGCCCTGCCCGGCCACCCCGAGCCCCGGTACGTCAGCGCCGACTGCGGCGGCCTCCGGGTGACCAGCGTGTACGTGCCGAACGGGCGGTCCCTGGACGACCCGCACTACGCCTACAAGCTGGCCTGGCTGCAGAGCCTCCAGCAGGAGGTCGCGGCGCTGGACCCGCAGACCCCGCACGTGGTGATGGGCGACTTCAACGTGGCGCTGACCGACGCGGACGTCTGGGACGCCGCGGCGTTCGCCGGCAGCACCCACGTCACCCCGGCCGAACGGGCCGGGCTGCAGGCGCTGCTGGACACCGGCCTGACCGACGTCGCGGCGCGGCCCGGCAAAGGCGACCACCCGTTCACCTACTGGGACTACCGGGCCGGGATGTTCCACAAGGACCAGGGGATGCGGATCGACTACGTGCTGGCCAGCGCCTCAGTCCGGGTCGAGGACGCCTACGTGGACCGCGAGGCCCGCAAGGGCAAGCTGCCCTCCGACCACGCCCCGGTGGTGGTGGACCTCACCCTCAGCTGACCAGGTAGCCGCCGTCCACCGGCAGCTCGACCCCGTTGACCATGGACGAGGCGTCGGAGGCCAGCCAGACCACCGTCGCGGACACCTCGCTCGGCTCGGCGAACCGGCGCAGCGGAATCCGCTGCAGCATCGGACCCGCCTTGTCGGGGTGGTCCAGCCAGACCGTCCGGCCCATGTCGGTGAGCGTGACGGTCGGGCAGATGGCGTTGCTCCGGACGCCCGCCGGGCCGAGTTCCAGGGCGAGCGTCTTGCTGGCCATCAGCAGGCCGGCCTTGGCGATGCTGTACGCGAAGTGCTCCTCCAGCGGCCGCAGGCCCGCCGCCGAGGCCACGTGCACGATGGACCCCCCGCCGGCCCCGGCCATCCGGGCTCCGATCCGGGCGGCGAGCAGCGCGGGGGCCCGCAGGTTCACCGCCAGGGTGGTGTCCAGGTGCGCCGCGTCGAGGTCGCCCACCCGCTCCGGGTAGGACAGCCCGGCGTTGTTGACCAGCACGTCCAGCCCGCCGAAGACCGCCCACGCCTCCTCGGCCAGCCGGTCGGGCGCCCCCGGCTCGGCGAGATCGGCGGGGACGGCCCGGGCCTCGACCCGATGGCGGGCGGTCAGCGCCGCGGCCAGCTCGGCCAGGGCCGGCCCGCCCCGGGCACTGAGGACCAGGTCGGCCCCGGCGGCGGCGATCGCCGCCGCGATGTCGGCCCCGATCCCCCGGGAGGCCCCGGTGATCAGGACCCGGCGGCCGGCCAGCGGCCCGAGCTGCTCGGTCATGGCGTCTCCTGTTCACTGCCGGCCACCAGCAGCTCGGCGGTGGCCGGGTCGGTCACCAGCTCGTTGAAGTATCCCGCCCCGGCTCCCGCGCGCAGCGGCGCCACCTTCTCCGGTCCCGCGGCGACCGCGACCACCATCGGCAGCTTGACCAGGTCGGCGAGCTCGACGGCGATCAACCGCTCGCTGCCCGGGTACCCGACCTCGGCCCCGCTGCGGTCGTAGAAGCGGGAGCACACGTCCCCGACCGCCTCCCGCAGCGACGCCGCGGACGTGGGCACGAACTGCGGCAGCTCCGAGCGGAGCAGCGGCGGCGCCCCCACCCCCAACAGCACGCAGCGGGCGTGCGGCCACAGGTGCAGCACCCGCTGGATCGACGGGTCGGTGAGGAGCGTGTCGTGCAGCTCCGGGCCCGGCATCGCCGGCGCGAACAGGTAGGTGGCCCGGCCGCCGATCCGGTCGGCCACCATCCGGGTGATCTCGTTGGTCTGGAACCACCCCTCGGGCTGGTCCGTGCCGCCCACCGTGGGGGCGACCACCACCCCCGGCAGCCGCGGCAGGTCGAACCGGGCGATCTCGTGCATCGTGCGACCGGAGGACACCAGCAGCACGTCCCCTGGCTGCAGCCCGGCGGCGGTCAGGGCCTGTCCGACCGCGGGGGCCAGCACCCGCCCGTACGAGCCGTCACCGTCGCGCCGGCCGCTGGGCAGCGAGCCGGACAGGTACACCCGCCGCAGCCCCAGCATCCGGGCCAATCGCTCGGCCAGCCCCTCGTGACCGGCGGCGGTGGGCGGCACCACCTCGATCCGGACGATGCCGCGCCGCCGCGCCTCCGACAGAAGCCGGGACACCGTCGCCCGGCTCGTGCCCAGCCGGGCGGCGACGATGGCCTGGGTCTCCTGCTCCTCGTAGTACATCTGGGCCGCGGCGTACAGCAACGAGGCCGGGAAGTGGCCGTCGGCGTCCGGGTCGGCATCCACCCCCCGCTCCGGCCCCACCATGCGCTCAGTATCTCCCCCGTCCGCGGTCAGAACAGATGTGCAGAGCGGAATATCAGATTGAACATCCGTTCTGGACACATGCTCCAGAACCTCGCTAGGGTGACGCCGTACCCCGCCGTACCCGCATCGCCAGGAGGCGCGCATGACCGAGTCAGCCACGATCGAGTCCACCCAGCAGATCCCGGCGACCATGCAGGCCGTCATCTGCCACGGCCCCGAGAACTACCAGCTGGAAGAGGTGGCCGTGCCCACTCCGGGTCCGGGTGAGGCCCTGGTCAAGGTCGAGGCGGTCGGCATCTGCGCCAGCGACCTCAAGTGCTACCACGGTGCGGCCAAGTTCTGGGGCGACGCCAACCGCCCCGCCTGGGCCGAGACCGAGGCCATCCCCGGTCACGAGTTCACCGGGACCGTGGTGCAGCTCGACGACGAGGCCGCCCAGCACTGGGGGATCGTCGTCGGGGACCGGGTGGTGGCCGAGCAGATCGTGCCCTGCTGGACCTGTCGCTACTGCCTGGGTGGCCAGTACCACATGTGCGGCCCGCACGACATGTTCGGCTTCAAGCGCCGCACGCCGGGGGCGATGGCGGAGTACATGGTGTACAGCAAGGACTCGCTGGTCCACAAGGTCTCCCCCGACCTGCCACCGGCCCACGCCGCCTTCGCCGAGCCGCTCTCCTGCGCCCTGCACGCCGTGGAGCGTGCCGAGATCACGTTCGAGGACGTCGTGGTGGTCGCCGGCTGCGGCCCGATCGGGCTCGGCATGGTGGCCGGCGCCAAGTCGAAGAACCCGCGGCTGGTGGTGGCCCTCGACCTGGCCCAGGACAAGCTGGATCTGGCCAAGGAGTGCGGCGCGGACGTGATCATCAACATCGGCTCGGAGGACGCGGTGGCGAGGGTCAAGGAGATGACCGACGGGTACGGGGCCGACGTCTACATCGAGGGCACCGGCCACCCGTCGGCCGTCGCCCAGGGCCTCAACCTGCTGCGCAAGCTGGGCACCTACGTGGAGTACAGCGTGTTCGGCAGCGACGTGACGGTGGACTGGTCGATCATCAGCGACGACAAGGAGCTGGACGTGCGCGGCGCCCACCTGGGTCCACACTGCTGGCCGGCCGCGATCCGGATGATCGAGTCCGGGCGGCTGCCGATGGACAAGATCTGCACCCACCAGCTTCCGCTGGCCGACTTCCAGAAGGGCCTGGACCTGGTCGCCAGCGGCAAGGAGTCGATCAAGGTCTCCCTCATCCCGTGACCGTCCCCGCCACCGGGCCGGTGTGGATCGGCACCAGCTGGAAGATGAACTTCACCATCGCCGAGGCGGTGGCCTACATCGACCGGCTGACTCAGATCCTCACCGACCAGCCGACCGACGGCGTGCAGCCGTTCGTGCTCCCGCCGCACACCGCCCTGGCCGCCGTCCGCGACCGGCTGCCCGCCGATTCGCCCGTGCTGCTCGGTGCGCAGAACGCGCACTGGGCCGCCGAGGGGGCCGGCACCGGGGAGATCTCAATGCGGATGGCGGCCGACGCCGGCGCGCGGATCGTGGAGCTGGGACACTCCGAGCGCCGGGCGGACTTCGGGGAGACCGACCAGACGGTGGCCCGGAAGGTGGCGGCCGCCCTGACGGCCGGGCTGACCCCACTGGTCTGCGTGGGCGAGTCCGCCGACGTCCGGGACGCGGGTCGGGCCGAGACGTTCGTCGCCGGACAGGTCCGGGCCGCGCTCGCCGAGGTGCCCGCCGGCCGGGTGTCGGAGGTGGTCATCGCCTACGAGCCGGTCTGGGCCATCGGGGCGCAGGGGCGGGTCGCGACCCCGGCCGAGATCGGCCCGGTGCTGGCCCTGGTGAGCAAGACCGCCGCCGAGCGGGGCGGGCCGGCCCGGGCGGTGCTGTACGGCGGCAGCGTGGACGCCGAGCATGCCGCCGACCTGCTGGCCGACCCGCACACCGACGGCCTGTTCGTGGGCAGGTCGGCCTGGACGCCCGAGGGGCTGGCCCGGTTGATCGCCATCGGTGCCGAGCACGCCGCCCCGGGCACCGACGTCCGGAGGTCCGCGTGACCACCAGCACCCCACACCACCGACCCGCCCCCCGTGTTGTCGGACCACCCGCCGCGCCGCACCCGGCCCCCACCCACCGTTGGAGGACTGCCTGATGGCACGCACGTCGAAGACCGCCACCCGCAACCGGATCATCGGGGCCGTGCTGTTGGCCGCCCTGGTGGTCGCCATGGCGCTGAACACCAAGTTCCTCACCCCCGACGAGCTGGCCGCGGCCCGGCCGAAGGCCTTCAGCCCGCCGCAGGAGGCCGCGACCCTGTTCACCAAGGCGCAGCAGGAGCTGCCCGGCACGGCAGCGCCGCTGAGCGAGGTGCTCCCGGCGCTGCAGTCCGACGTCAAGGCAGCCGCGGCCAAGTACAAGGCGGTGTCCCCGAGCGAGAACGCGTACGTGTTCGCGGTCAAGGCCACCGGCGAGGTCACCGAGGGCTCGGACGCGTCGCTGCGGCTGAAGGTGGCCGGCGCACCGGAGGTGACCCCGATCCTGGTTCCGCTCAGCACCGCGGTGAACGGCACCGTGCTGCGGGACGGGATGGGCTTCAAGTTCGCTGACGCCCCGGGGCAGACCGACTACCAGTACGTGGGGGACGAGATCAAGAAGCTGATCTTGAGCAAGGTGGTGGACCCGCTCGGCGACCCGGCCGAGCTGAAGGGCAAGCAGGTCGACGTGGTCGGGGTGTTCAGCGTGCAGGACAGCGGTGGTCCGGTACCCCGGGCCAAGCCGGTGAACATCCAGCCCGTCTCGATCGAGGCCCGATGAGCACCGCCACCGCCGAGGCCACGGAGGCCGTTGCCGAACCCGACGGCGAGGTCGTGCTGCGGGCCGTCGACATCAGCAAGACCTACGGGGTCACGCAGGCCCTGAAGCGGGTCAACTTCGAGGTCCGACGGGGCAAGGTCACCGTCTTGTTCGGCGAGAACGGGGCCGGCAAGTCGACGTTGATGAAGATCCTCTCCGGAGTCCAGTCGCCGACGGCCGGGCACCTGGAGCTGGACGGGGAGGTGGTCAGCCTGGCCTCAACCAACGAGGCGGTGGACCGCGGGATCTCGATCATCCACCAAGAGCTCAACCTGTGCGCGAACCTCAGCGTGCGGGACAACATCTTCATCGGCCGAGAGCTGCGCACCCGGACCGGCGGCATCGACTACGCCCGCGAGCGGGACATCACCGCCGAGCTGATGGAACGGCTGGAGGAGCCAATCAAGCCGAGCACGCTGGTGCAGGACCTGCGGGTCGGCCAGCAGCAGATCGTGGAGATCGCCCGGGCGCTGGCCGCCGACGCCCGGATCCTGATCATGGACGAGCCGACCTCGGCGCTCAGCGCCAGCGAGGTGGAGGTGCTGTTCAAGGTCATCCGCGAGCTGACCAGCCACGGCGTGGCCATCGTCTACATCTCCCACCACCTGGAGGAGGCGATCGAGATCGCCGACTACGCCGTGGTGTTCCGCGACGGCGAGCTGGTGGCGACAGCCGACGCCGCGGACATCGACCTGAGCTGGGTGGTCCGACAGATGGTGGGCCGGGACGCCGACTACGACTTCCGGGACGCCCCGCGCGACTACGGCGACGTGGCGCTGGCCATCGAGGGCGTGACGGTGGCCGAGCCCGACACCGGCCGGGTGTCGGTGAACAACGTCTCCCTGCAGGTCCGGGAGGGCGAGATCGTCTGCCTGTACGGGCTGATGGGTGCCGGCCGGACCGAGCTGATGGAGGCCCTGTCCGGCCGCGACGCGATCTCCGGCGGCCGGGTGCTGCTCGGCGACGAGGACCTGGTCGGGCGGACCATCGCCGAACGGATCGACCGGGGCCTCGGACTGGTCCCGGAGGACCGCCAGCGCGACGGCCTGGTGCAGATGATGAGCGTGGGCAAGAACCTGTCGCTGGCCAGCCTGCTGTCCTGGGTCCGGAACCGCTTCATCGCGCGCAAGGCCGAAGGTGACCAGATCGCCAAGCAGATCCAGGACGTGCGGGTGAAGACCGCCGGGCCCGGCGCCTTGATCACCTCGCTGTCCGGCGGAAACCAGCAGAAGGTCGTGATCGGCAAGATGCTGATGACCGGGCCGAAGGTCCTGCTGCTCGACGAGCCGACCCGCGGCATCGACGTCGGCGCCAAGGGGGAGATCTTCTCGCTGCTCTTCCGCGAGGCGGCCAAGGGACTGGCCGTGCTCTACGTCACCTCCGAGGTCGGCGAGGCGCTGACCGCGTCCCACCGGATCCTGGTGATGAGCAAGGGCCGCTTCGTGGCCGAGTTCGACCCGCGGACCTGCACCCGTGACGAGATCATGGCCGCCTCCGGGGAGCACGACACCGAGTACGCCGTCGACGGGCCGGCCGGAGCCCACGACCCGCAGCCCGAACCAGGACCCCAGCCAGGAGGAGCCAGACCATGAGCACCACGACCACTGCGCGGACGTCGTCCGGCGCCGGACCGACCAGCGAAGGGGGGAAGCCCGGCCGCTCGCTGAACCTGAACGCCATCCTGGTCGAGGGCCGGGCCCTGGTCGCGCTGGTGATCATCATCGCGATCTTCGCCGTGCTCAGCGACAACTACCTGACCGCCGGCAACCTGACCACCATCACCAAGCAGGTGGCGTTCAACGCGATCATCGCCCTGGGCATGTTGATGGTCATCCTGAACGGCGGCATCGACCTGTCGGTGGGCTCGACCGTCGGGCTGACCGGCGCGGTGGCCGGCAACCTGTTCCGCGGCCTCGACCTGCCGTTGAGCGAGGCGATCATGTTCCCCAGCGTGTGGGTGATCGTGGTCATCTCGGTGGCGATCGGGATGCTGGTGGGCTATCTGAACGGGCTGTTGATAGCCCGGCTGAACCTGGCCCCCTTCATTGTCACTCTCGGCATGCTGTACGTGGCCCGAGGGCTGACCGAGGTGCTGCTGAACGGGCAGAACATCACCAACGAGCTGCGCGGCGAAGCGGGCCTCGGCAACACCGGGTTCTTCGCCGCCTTCGCCAGCCGGCCGCTGGGGGTGCCGCTCGCGGCCTGGGTGATGATCGTCTTCGCGGTGGTCTTCTCCATCGTCCTGACCCGGACGCCGTTCGGGCGCTGGCTGTACGCCACCGGCAGCAACGAGCGGGCCGCGGAGCTGTCCGGGGTGCCGGTAAAGAGCGTGCAGGTCCGGATCTACGTGCTGGCCGGGCTCTGTGCCGGCGTGGTGGGCATCCTGCAGGTCGCCAACATCAGCTCCGCCACCGCGGACCTCGGCCAGTTCTACGAGCTGAACGCCATCGCGGCTGTGGTCATCGGCGGAGCGGCGCTGTCCGGCGGGCGGGGCACGGTCCGCGGGACGATCATCGGTGCGTTCGTGATCGGCTTCCTGGCCAACGGCCTGGTCATCGTCGGTGTCTCCCCGTTCTGGCAGAAGGTGATCACCGGCGCGGTCATCATCCTGGCCGTCGCCGTCGACCAGATCCAGCAGATCATCCAGCGCCAGCGCAGCGCCCGTCGCGCCGTGGCCAACGCCCGGCAGGCCAACCGGGCGGCGACCCCGACCGGCGGCAGCTGAGCCACCCCTGACCGTACCGACCACTGATTCCACCCCCACGGAGGGCATCCGTACAACCCACTCGACACGGTCACCGTGTCCCTGTGAGAGGACAACATGTTCAACCTGAAGCGCAGCCGACTCGGTACCGGGGCCCTCTTCGCCGGAGCCCTCCTGATCGGACTCACCGCCTGTGGGGGCAACTCGGCCGAGCCGGGCTCGTCCGCCGCCCCGTCCGGCGGCGGGGCCGCCGGCGGCACCATCGCCATCATCACCGTCGACCCGTCGAACCCGTACTGGAAGGCCGAGATCGACACCGCGGCGGCGGAGGCCAAGAAGCTCGGCTACAAGACCACCACCGCGGCGCACAACAACAAGCCGGACGAGCAGAACACCATCATGGAGACCGCGATCAACGACAAGGTCGCCGGCATCCTGCTCGATCCGGCCGGCGCGGACGAGAGCATCGCCGCCGTGCAGAAGGCCGTGGACGCCAAGATCCCGGTGGTGCTGATCAACGCCGAGATCAGCCAGACCGGCCTGGCCAAGGCACAGATCGTCTCCAACAACGCCCAGGGGGCCACGGTGGGCGCCGAGGCGTGGGCCGAGGCGATGAACTACAAGGGCACCTACGTCGAGCTGCTCGGCAAGCCCAGCGACAACAACGCGCAGGTGCGCTCCGACGGGTACAAGTCGGTCATCTCCCAGTACCCCGACCTGAAGTCGATCGGCAAGGAGATCGCCAACTGGGATCGCCAGGAGGGCCAGGAGAAGATGGAGTCGCTGCTCTCCAAGAACCCGAACGTGAACGGGGTGATCGCCGGCAACGACGAGATGGCCCTCGGCGCCATCAACGCGCTGAAGGAAGCCAAGAAGCTGGACAAGGTCAAGGTGCTCGGCTTCGACGGCAACCAGGACGCGGCGGACGCGGTGAAGAACGGTGAGATGGTCGCCACCGTCCTGCAGCCCATCGTGGAGGGCACCACCAAGGCCATCACCGAGCTGGACGGCGTGATCAAGAACGGCAACACCGGGGTGCAGGAGGAGAAGCAGGCCCTGGACTGCGTGCTGATCACCAAGGAGAACGCCGGCAACCTGAACAACTTCGTGCTGAAGAAGTAGGGCACGCGACCGGACCTGGGCTCCGGCCCGGGTCCGGTCGGGTGTAGACCGTCTCTGACCCGTCTCGCATCGACCTGACCGACCCACCCGCCCGCCCGAGGAGGCGCTCCCCCATGACCCACGTGTACAAGGACCCGGCCGCGTTCAAGGACGACGTCATCCGCGGCTTCGCAGCGGCCTACCCCGGCCACGTGCAGCGGGTGGAGGGCGCGTCCGGTTTCGTCCGGGCCGGCGGACCCCTGGACGGCAAGGTGAGCCTGGTCATCGGCGGCGGCTCGGGACACTACCCCTCCTACAACGGGGTGGTCGGGACCGGGTTCGCCGACGGTGCGGTGCTGGGTGACATCTTCGCCTCCCCGTCCGCCGAGCAGGTCTACCGGGTGGCCAAGGCCGGCCACGGCGGCGCAGGGGTCGTGCTGGCCTTCGGCAACTACGCCGGCGACCGGCTGAACTTCCGGGTCGCAGCCGAGCGGCTGAACGAGGAGGGAATCGACACCCGGATCGTCTTCGTCACCGACGACATCGCCTCCGCCGACGCGGCCGAGCAGGAGAAGCGCCGCGGCATCGCCGGCACGTTCACGGTGTACAAGATCGCCGGCGCGGCGGCCGAGCAGGGCGCCGACCTGGACGAGGTCGAACGCGTCATGCGGGCCGCGAACGCCGCCACGTACTCCTTCGGCGTGGCCTTCGCCGGCTGCACGCTGCCCGGCGCCACCGAGCCGCTGTTCACCGTCGAGCGCGGGCAGATGGACTTCGGGCTGGGCATCCACGGTGAGCCGGGGATCAGCTCGGCCCCGTGGATGGCCTCCGACCAGCTGGCCGCCAAACTGGTGGAGACGGTGCTGGCCGAGCGCCCGGAGGGGACCTCGGGGCGGGCCGCCGTGGTGCTGAACGGGCTCGGGTCGACCAAGTACGAGGAGCTGTTCGCCCTCTTCGGTGACGTGTCGGAACTCCTGGGCAGCGCCGGGGTCGAGCTGGTGTCGCCCGAGGTCGGCGAGTACGTGACCAGCCTGGACATGGCTGGCTGCTCGCTGTCGGTAACCTGGCTGGACGAGGAGCTGGAGACGTACTGGCTGGCTCCCGCCGACACCCCGGCCTTCCGTCGCGGTGACACCGTGCCGAACCCGAAGTTCACCGAGCGCCGCACCGTGACCGAGGAGAGCGCCGCCGAGGAGACCGCGGAGGCCAGCGAGGAGTCGATCGCTGCCGCGCGAGTGGCCCGCCGGGTCGTGGCGGCCCTCAGCGCCACCGTCGAGCAGCACAAGGACGAGTTGGGCCGGATCGACGCCATCGCCGGGGACGGCGACCACGGCATCGGGATGTCCCGCGGCGCGAAGGGTGCTGCCGAGGCGGCCGAGGCCACCCAGGGAGGTGTGCAGACGGTCCTGGTGGCCGCCGGGGCGGCGTTCGGCGACAAGGCGGGCGGGACCAGCGGCATCCTGTGGGGACTCCTGCTGGACGGCGTCGGCCGGAGCCTCGGCAACACCGAGCAGGTCACCGACGAGCGGGTGGCCCGCGCGGTGCGGGAGTCGGCCGAGAACCTGAAGAAGTTCAGCAAGGCCGAGCTGGGTGACAAGACCATGTTGGACGCGCTGTTCCCCTTCGTGGACAGCCTGGTGGGTGGGGTCGCCGAGGGCCGGCCGCTGGCCGAGGCCTGGGCCGCCGCGGCGGAGGTCTGCGTGCAGGCGGCCACGGAGACGGCGACCCTGGTGCCCAAGATCGGCCGGGCTCGCCCGCTGGCCGAGCGCAGTGTCGGGACGCCCGACCCGGGGGCGGTCTCGATGGGGATGATCGTCACCGCCATCGGCGAGGTGCTGGCCGGGTCGGATGCCTGAAGACGGGAACATCGAGGGTTCGAGAGAGGTTTGTGAAGAGATGACCGAGAAGATCCGACTGCTGATGGGCAGCGACAGCGCAGGGTTCGACTACAAGGACGCGGTCCTGGCGGACATGAAGAACGACGACCGGCTGGCCGGCGTCGAGGACCTCGGCGTGTACGCCGGTGGTCTGCAGGACGGCACCTACCCGTCGGTGGCCATCGCGGCCGCGACGAAGATCGCCAACGGCGAGGCCGACCGGGCCATCCTGTTCTGCGGCACCGGGATCGGGGTCGCCATCGCCGCCAACAAGGTGGACGGGATCCGGGCCACCGTGGCGCACGACTCGTTCAGCGTGGAACGGTCCATCCTGTCCAACGACTGCCAGATCCTGACCATGGGCCAACGGGTGATCGGCCTCCAGCTGGCCCGTCGCCTGGCACGGGAGTGGCTGTCGTACACCTTCGACCCGTCGAGCCACTCCAAGGCCAACGTCGACGAGATCGAGGAGTACGAAGCCTCCTGCTGACCGCCGGATGGGGTCCGTGGCGCGCGAGCAGGCGTGACGCCGGCGAGCGTCGGGGGGATCGCGCGCGGCCCCGACCGGAGGACGAGGGAGCGGACACGCTTTTCGTCCGCGAGCGAGGACGACGGCGGTGTCCGTGGCGCGCGGTCCGCGCGAGCAGGCTTGACGCCGGCGAGCGTGGGGGGGATCGCGCGCGGCCCCGACCGGAGGGCGAGGGAGCGGACACGCTTTTCGTCCGCGAGCGAGGACGACGGCGGTGTCGGTGGCGCGCGGTCCGCGCGAGCAGGCTTGACGCCGGCGAGCGTCGGGGGGATCGCGCGCGGCCCCGACCGGAGGGCGAGGGAGCGGACACGCTTTTCGTCCGCGAGCGAGGACGACGGCGGGGTCCGTGGCGCGCGATCCGCGCGAGCAGGCTTGACGCCGGCGAGCGTCGGGGGGATCGCGCGCGGCCCCGACCGGAGGACGAGGGAGCGGACACGCTTTTCGTCCGCGAGCGAGGACGACGGCGGGGTCCGTGGCGCGCGATCCGCGCGAGCAGGCTTGAATAGTCCGGTGATCGAGTACAGGACCCCGGCCGAGATCGATGAGATGCGGCCGGCGGGGGCGTTCGTCGGCGAGGTGCTGACGGCGTTGGCCGACGCGGCCGACGTGGGCGTGAACCTGCTCGAGCTGGACGAGCTGGCGCACCGGATGATCCGCGAGCGCGGCGCCGTCTCGTGCTACATCGACTACCACCCTTCGTTCGGCGCGAGTCCGTTCGGCAGGGTGCTCTGCACCTCGGTGAACGACGCCGTGTTGCACGGCCTGCCGCACGACTACGTGCTGGCCGATGGGGACCTGCTCAGCCTGGACTTCGCCTGCGCCGTCGACGGGTGGGTGTCGGACTCAGCCCTGTCGCTGGTGGTGGGCACTCCAAAGCCGGAGGACGTCCGGCTGATCGAGACCACCGAGATCGCCCTGGCCGCCGGGATCGAGGCGGCGCAGTCGGGCGCCAAGATCGGCGACATCTCGTTCGCCATCGCCCGGGTGGCCACCCAGGCCGGGTACAAGATCAACACCGACTTCGGCGGACACGGGGTGGGCCGCACCATGCACGGCGACCCGCACATCCCCAACAACGGACGCCGCGGGCGCGGCCTCCCGCTCCGGCCCGGGCTGGTGATCGCCATCGAGCCGTGGTTCCTGGCGAGCACCGACAAGATCTTCACCGATGCCGACGGTTGGACCCTCCGGTCCCGGGACGGCTCCCGGGGTGCCCACTCCGAGCACACCATCGCCATCACCGCCGAGGGTCCGCTGATCCTCACCGCCCGCTGATCCTCACCGCCCGCTGATCCTCACCGCCCGCTGACCCGGGACCGCGGCCGGCCCGACGGCTGGGTCATCAGCGGTAGACGACCACCTTGTCGCCGAGGCGGACCTCGTCGAACAGCCAGCGGATGCCCTGGTAGTTGCGGACGTTGACGCAGCCGTGCGACGCGCCGTTGTAGCCGCGGGCGGCGAAGTCCGGCGAGTAGTGCACCGCCTGGCCGCCGCTGAACAGCATCGCGAACGGCATCGAGGTGTGGTAGATCGACGACACCGCATCCCGGTCCTTGCGGAAGACGCGGAAGGCGCCCTCGCGGGTGGGCAGCTCGGCCGAGCCGAACCGGACGTCCACCCGCAGCTGGACCTTGCCGTCGACCACCCAGGCCAGCGAGTTGGACGACTTGCTGACGCACATGGCCCGGCCGGTCCGGCACCGGGGGTCGAGGCCGGCGCTGGATCCCCCGCCGCTCGGCTTGGCCACCTTGTTGTGCTTCTCGGCCTCGGTCGGGGTCCGGGTCATGCCGCTCAGCCGGGTCCAGGTCCGCTGGTCGACCTCGCCGGTGACCGGGATGGCACGCTTGCCCTGGAAGCCCTTGACCGCCGCGACGGTGGCGGTGCCATAGGTGCCGGTGACGTTGCCGGAGAGCCAGTTCAGCTGCTTGAGCCGCGCCTGCAGGTCCCGCACCTTGTCGCCGGTGCTGCCTTGCCTCCAGATCGCCGGACCCGGCACCATCCGGTTGTGTCGCTCGTCGCTAGTCGGCGTCCGGGTCATGCCGGTCAGCTTCGCCCAGGTCTTGGCGTCGACGTACCCGAGCTCGGGCAGCTTGCGCCGCTCCTGGAAACCGGTGACGCCCCTGACCGTGCTCTTGCCGAACGTGCCAGTGATCGAGCCGGAGAACCAGTCGAGCTGCCGCAGCCGGTGCTGCAGCTCGCGGACCTTCTCGCCGGTGTCGCCCTTCTGCAGCACGGCCGCGGGGCCGGGAGCCGGCTTCGGCGCAGCCTTGCGGGTGGGCGCCGGGGCGGGAGTCGACGCCTTGGGGGTCGGTGCTGCGGAGGTCCGCGAGGTGGGGCTCGGCCTGCTCGACGTCGCAGCCGGCGACGAGCTCTGCTGCGACCCGGGGGCGGCGGAGTCCGTCGGGACGGCACCGCAGCCGCTGAGGACGACGAGGATACTGGTGGCGAGGCCCAGCACGACACCGAATCCGTGGGGTCGGACGGTCATCGGCTACTCCCTTTGATCGACGAACGTCACATTCGTCACATGTGTCCCAAGAACCACAGGGTAGGCGAGATCTCCGACGGCCGCCATGGCCGGAAACCACCCGGTACCCCATGGTTACCACGACGCGGTGCCGGCCGACAGGTCGTCACAGGGGCGTAAACCGGGCTCGGCTCCGCACCGGTGGGTCCGACCACCCGCCGCGGGGGTAGACACACGCTGTGACCACCACCGAGCCGGGGCGGGACCGGGCCGCCACGGAACCGCGCCCCGACCGCTGGCGGATCCTGGCCGTGACCCTGGTCATCGGGTTCATGGCCTTGCTCGACGTCACCATCGTCAACGTGGCGCTGCCCTCCATCCAGAAGGGGCTGCGGGCCTCCGCGGCCACGGTGCAGTGGGTCGTGTCCGGGTACGCGCTGACGTTCGGGCTGACGCTGGTCGCCGGGGGACGGCTCGGTGACCTGCACGGACGCCGGATCATGCTGCTGGTCGGACTGGCCGGCTTTCTCGTCTCCAGCGCGGCCGTCGGGCTGGCCCCGACCGCGGAGCTGGTGGTGGCCGCGCGCCTGGTCCAGGGGGCGGCGGCCGGCTTCCTCACCCCGCAGAGCTCCGGGCTGATCCAGCAGCTGTTCCGGGGCCGGGAGCGCGGGATCGCCTTCGGATGGTTCGGGACCACCGTCGGGGTGGCCAGCGCAACTGGGCCGATCCTCGGCGGGACGATCATCGCCCTGTTCGGCGAGGAGTACGGCTGGCGGCTGATCTTCGGCATCAACGTTCCCATCGGGCTGGTGGCCATGGCGTTCGTCTGGGCCCGGGTCCCACGGCGCCACGGTCAGGACGGCTCGGCGGCCGAGCGCCACCTCGACCTGGTGGGCGCCGCGCTGCTCGGTGCCGCAGTGCTGTGCCTGCTGCTGCCGACGGTGGAGGCCGAGAACGGGCTGAGTGCGGTCAGCCTGCTCGCGCTCGCCGCGCCGCTGTTCGCCGCGGCGTTCGTGCTCTGGGAACGCCGCGAGCAACGCCGCGGACTGGCTCCCCTGCTGGACGTCACCCTGCTCCGCCAGACTCCGGGGTACGCCTCCGGGATCACCGTCGGCAGCGTCTACTTCACCGGGTTCACCGGGATCTTCCTGGTGCTGTCGATCTTCCTGCAGCAGGGCGCCGATCTGTCGGCGCTCCAGACCGGGTTCCTGCTCACCCCGTTCGCGGTGGGCACGGCCGTGATGGCCCCCATTGCCGGCAAGCTGGTCTCCCGCTTCCAGCGGCGGGTGACCGTGGCGGCCCTGGCGGTGATGATCGCTGGCATCGTCGTCTTGCTGATCGCCCTGCCGGATCGGCCGGAGACGCTGGCCTGGCAGCTGCTGATCGCTCCGCTGCTGGTGGCCGGGCTGGGTGCCGGAGCGGTGGTCGGGCCGAACCAGACGTTGTCGCTGAACGACGTGCCGCCCCGGATGGGTGGCGCCGCCGGGGCCGCCCTGCAGACCGGTCAACGGATCGGAGCGGCGCTCGGGTCCGCCGCGATCGTGACCGTCTACCGGCTGGCCCTGGCCCGCGGCGGCAACGCCGCGACCGCGGCCGAGACCGCGCTGAGCGGATCCCTGGTCGTGTTGACCTGCGCGCTGGGCGTCGCCGTGTGGGACCTCCGCCGACGCTAGGGCGGCCGGCTCCCCGGACGTCGGCTCACGGTGCAGCGGGCAGGGCGGCCGGGGGCCTGACCCGCACCAGGACGACCGCGTACGCGACCGCGATCGCTGTCGCCAGCCCGAAGGCCGCCCCGCCGCCGAGAGGGGTGACGCCGACCGCGACTGCGCAGCAGAACGCGGCGAACCCGTGCAGCCCCGGCACCACGCCGCGCAGCAGCGCGACCAGCCCGGCGTGCCCACCGTGCGCCACAGCGAAGGCGCACACCACGCTGAGTGCGACCGGGAACGGGGTGAGCACGCCGGTCCAGACCGGCCCCAGCACGGCGGACAGCCCGGTGAGGAGCAGGACCAGGACGGCGGTGGCCAGCGCCCGGGCCGGCAGGTCCCAGCCCGGAGGGCGGCTGGTCGGCGGCGCCGGGGAGCTCAGCCGGCCCAGCAGCCGACCGGCCGCGAGCAGGGCCAGCACCGCGACGGCCAACGCGACGACGGCCGGCAGGCGCACCTGCGCGAGGGCGAGGTCGGCCAGCAGCACCGTCGACCAGCTGGCCGCGAGGGACGGCAGCCACCGGCACCGGCGCGAGACCAGAGCGAACACCACGGCGTAGCCGGCCAGGGGGGCGATTCCCAGGGTGGTCGCCGCCGCCGCGCGGGCGGTGAAGTCGCGGCCGTGCTCGAGGTAGACGATCAGCAGGATCGGGCCGGCCACCACCGGCAGCACGACCAGGATCCCGGCCAACCGCGGACCCCAGCGGCGCCCCGCCAGAGACACCGCGACCACCAGGGCCGGCGCCAGGCAGAGCTTGAGCACGAGGTCGAGCACGGCGCCCAGTCTCGCAACCACGGGGGCGGGCTCGACCCGCGGTCCGGGTCGGAAGGATGCGCCGCCGACCTGTTCGTACGGCAGGCGGGAGAATACCGTTGGTCGATGGTCACGAACGTGTACGTGGACGGCCCAAACCTGTACTACGCGGTGCTCAAGGACACCCCGCTGCGGTGGCTGGACGTGGTCACCTGGAGCACGCGGCTGCTGCCCGGTCACGAGATCCAGCGGGTACGCTACGTCACCGCCTGGGCCAACCCGGCGCGCAGCGGCGGGCCCCAGGCGGACCGGCAGCGCGCCTACCTGCGGGCCCTGCGGACCTCCCCGAAGGTATCGCTGCACTTCGGTCGCTGCATCAAGGACACCGCCGATCTGCCCGAGCCCCGCCGGTTCGAGCGGCTGCACTCGGTGGTCAAGGTGCGCCAGAAGGGTGTCGACGTCGCGCTGGCCACTCAGCTGCTGGTCGACTCGGCCCAGAGGGACTGCGACACGGCGGTCATCGTGTCCAGCGACTCCGACCTCCAGGTGCCCATCCTGGCGGCCCGTCAGCAGCTGGGGATCAGGGTCGGCGTGATCAACCCGGTCCGCCACCGCGGCGGCTGGGCGCTCCGGGAGCACGTCGACTTCCACATCCGCCCCCGGCCGGACAGCTACCTGGCGGCCCGGTTCCCGCTCGTCCTCACCGACCGCGGAGGTGAGTTCCGCGCGCCGAAGTCGTGGGTGACCACGTAGGTCCGGAGAAGCGAAAACCCGCCCGGAGGCGGGTTTTCCGGCGCGACGGGAGGTCGCCACGCGAGATTGCCTCCATTGGTAGGCCCGGCTCAGCGCCGGTGGCCAGACCCCGGCTCGCCGGTCACTGCTGCATGTCGGTGAACCGGCTGTAGTGGCCCTGGAAGGCGACGGTGATGCTCTTGGTCGGCCCGTTGCGGTGCTTGGCCACGTCGAAGTCGGCCTCGCCGGCGCGGTCGGACTCCTTGTCGTACAGGTCGGGCCGCGACAGCAGGACGACCATGTCGGCGTCCTGCTCCAGCGAGCCCGACTCGCGCAGGTCCGAGAGCATCGGTTTCTTGTCGGTCCGCTGCTCGGGCCCGCGGTTCAGCTGCGACAGGGCGACCACCGGCACCTCGAGCTCTTTGGCCAGCAGCTTCAGCTGCCGGGAGAACTCGCTGACCTCCAGCTGCCTGGACTCGACCTTCTTGCCGGAGGTCATCAGCTGGATGTAGTCGATCACCACCAGCTTCAGGTCGTGCCGCTGCTTCAGCCGCCGGGCCTTGGCCCGAATCTCCATCATCGTCAGGTTCGGCGAGTCGTCGATGTAGAGCGGCGCCTCCGACACCTGCCCCATCTTGGTCGCCACCCGCGACCAGTCGTCGTCGCTCATCCGGCCGCCGCGGATGTGGGAGAGCGGGATCGAGGCCTCCGCCGACAGCAGCCGCATGGTGATCTCGATCTGGCTCATCTCCAGGCTGAAGATCACCGAGGCCAACCCGTTCTTGATCGAGGCCGACCGGGCCAGGTCCAGCGCCAGGGTCGACTTCCCGGCCCCCGGCCGGGCGGCCAAGATGATCATCTGCCCCGGGTGCATCCCGTTGGTCAGCTCGTCCAGCTCCGCGAACCCGGTCGGGACGCCGGCCAGCTTGTCGCCGCGGGAGGAGATGGCCTCCATCTCGTCCAGGGTTGGCTGCATCAGCTCCGACAGCGGCTTGTAGTCCTCGCTCGCCCGCCGGTCGGTGACCGCGTACACCTCGGCCTGGGCTCGGTCGACGATGTCGGTGACGTCGCCCTCGGCGGCGTAGCTCATCTGACCGATCCGGATCGAGGCGTCCACCAGCCGCCGCAGGATCGACTTCTCCCGCACGATCTCGGCGTAGAAGCCTGCGTTCGCCGCCACCGGCACACTGGCCAGCAGGTCGTGCAGGTACGGCGCGCCGCCGACCCGGATCAGCTCACCCCGTTTGCCCAGCTCCGCCGAGACCGTCACCGCATCGGCCGGCTCGCCGCGCCCGTACAGGTCGATCACCGCGTCATAGATCTGCTCGTGCGCCGGGCGGTAGAAGTCCGTGCCCCGCAGCACCTCCACGACGTCGGCGATGGCGTCCTTGCTCATCATCATCGCGCCGAGCACGCACTGCTCGGCCACCATGTCCTGCGGAGGGGTGCGGTCCGTGGCCCGGGGAGCCTCGTCCCGGTACGGGGAGATCACCTCGGCAAGACTCACGCGACCCCCTCGGGTGGGTGGCGACCGGCTCGGGTGAGCGAGGCCGGCACACTGGCAGTTGTCGACGATCAGGGACAAGCAGTCGTCCAGCGGTTATCGAATGCCTGTTCGCACACTAGTCACACCCGCCGACAGTTCCTGAGATCCCCGCGGAGGTCTTGGCGGTGGGCGACCCGAGTCACCGTACGCGGCTCGCCGGGGCCCGCAAACCCTCTCGTCCACAGGGCCTGTGGACAGCTGTGGAGTCCCTGTGGGGGACACGCCACGGCTGTGTGCACCGGCTGGGGACCGGTCTGGGGACAACCGGCCTCCCCGGCCCCGAAAGGGGCTCTGACCAGGTCAGACAGTATGGACAAGCGGTGGACGACAACTCGTCGCGGGCGGGTTCGGACGGTCTCAGCAGCACACCGCGAGGCCTTGACAGCGACCCGCATGCGGGTGGTATGCGCACAGCCGTTGGGGATAAGTCGACCCTTGGGTTCGGGCTCCGAAGAGCAAGCGCATAGCCCATCGATCGGTGTGCCAGCCGATCTGCTCGGTCAGACCCGGCGGTTCGCTCCGCCGGCCGTGCGGCTGCGCCGGCCCCGGATGCCCAGCGAGACCACGGCAGCCACCAGGCACAGCGCCGCACCTCCGAACCAGGCGAGCGTGTACTGGCCGGTCGTGTCCCGGATGAGTCCAGCCGCAGCGGACGCCACCGCCGCACCCAGCTGGTGGGAGGCGAACACCCACCCGAAGACGATGGTGCCGGAAGCGCCAAACGCCTCCCGGCACAGCGCGGCGGTCGGGGGCACCGTGGCGACCCAGTCGAGCCCGTAGACGACGATGAAGACCAGCATGCTGGGGTGCACCTGGTCCGACAGCAGCCAGGGCAGGACCAGCAGGCCGATGCCCCGGAAGAAGTAGTAGGCGACCAGCAGCACCCGCGGATCGATCCGGTCGGTCAGCATCCCGGACACCACGGTGCCGGCGATGTCGAACACTCCGACCACGGCCAGCAGCCCGGCCGCGGTGGTCTCGGCCATCCCGTGGTCATGGGCCGACGGGACGAAGTGGGTTCCGATCAGGCCGTTGGTGGTGGCACCGCAGATGGCGAAGCCGCCGGCCAGGGCCCAGAAGGTGCGGGTTCGGGCGGCATCGCGCAAGGCCTGGAGGGCGCGGCGGGCGGCCCCGCCCCGGAGGGGTTCGGGAGTCGGCTCGTCGGCCGGCGCCCCGTAGGCGGTGACGCCGCGGTCGGCGGGATGATCGCGCAGCACGAGAACGACGAACGGTACGACGGCCAGGGCCGCCCCGGTGACGACCAGCGAGGCCCAGCGCCAGGACTGGTACTCCACGAGCGCGGCCATCACCGGCAGGAAGATCAGCTGCCCGGTCGCGCCCGCGGCGGTGAGGACCCCCATCACCAGGCCCCGGTGCTTGACGAACCACCGGTTGGCCACCGTCGCGGCGAACACCATGGCCATCGAGCCGGTGCCGAGGCCGACCAGCACTCCCCAGGTCAACACGAGCTGCCAGCCCTGGGTGACGAAGATCGTCAGGCCGCTGCCCGCGGCGACCAGGAGCAGGGCGGCGCTGGTGACGAGCCGGATGCCGAGCCGGTCCATCAGTGCGGCGGCGAACGGGGCCATCAGCCCGTACAGCACGAGGTTGACGCTGACCGCGCCGGACATCAGGGTGCGGGGCCAGCCGAACTCGGCCTCCAGCGGAACCATCAGCACACCCGGGGCGGCGCGGAAGCCGGCCGCACCGAGCAGCGCGACGAAGGCAACGACCGCGACCCACCAGGCCGGGTGGATCCGGCCGCGCGCGGACGAGGGCAGGCAGGTCTGGGTGGTGGTCAGGTCCATGGCGCCTCCACGGTGACAGTCCGCTGGGCAACCTGACCATCAGCAACCGTGCCAACCACCGCCGCATTCCGGACGTCGGAGGCCCGGCAGACCGCCGGTCCGCGGTCAGGCGAGCCGCGCGCGGACGCGTCCCTCAAGCACCTGCTGCAGCACGTCGACGGTCTCGGGGGCCAAGTCGACTCCCAGCTGTCGGGCCTGCGCCGCGACCTGCAGGGTGAGCCGCTCCACCTCGGGCCGGTTGCCCGCCTGGTGTTCGGTCCGGATCCGCGCCACCATCAGCAGCTCGTCGGCCGGTGCCGCCGCCAGAGCCCGGGAGGCGGCCCAGCGGGCCAGGTCCAGGTCCTGGCCGTCGAGGGCCCGCCGCGCCAGCTCGACGCCGATGTCGCGGACCGCCGAGATCATGTCGGTCCGCAGCTCCTCGGCCCAATGCCACTGACCGGGGGCGGCGTCGGCCAGCGGTGCCCCGCGCACCAGCTCGAGGGCGGCCTGCAGGGCACCGTCCCCGGCCCGGGCGACCCCGTGGCTGGTCAGGATCTGCAGCCGGTGCCAGTCCGAGCTGACCGCGGGGTGCAGGCTGATCCGACCGGTGTAGGCGTCCGGCAGGTACGGCTGGCCGGCGGCGTCCGCCCCCAGCCAGGTCCGCAGCCGGCTCATGTTGGAGCGCCGGGTGCCCTCCGCGACCGCCAGGCCGGAGACCATGGCGGGGGCCGCCGAGCCGGGGTGCTCCAGCAGCCAGGCGCAGTACTCCAGGCACTGGCGGGCGGCGCGGGCCGGAGCCGGACCGGTGGCGCCGACCAGGTCGATCGGACCGAGCAGCCGCAGGACGGGGTGGACGGGGTCGGCGGCGCTCCCGCCGGCCCACTCGATCGACGCCTGACCCATCGCCGCGCCTTCCTGTCGGTGGTCGGTGTCCTCGGTGTCCTCGGTGTCCTCGGTGTCCTCGGGGTCCGACGGCCCGGGCGCCCAGCCCCCGAACCGGCGACCCAGGTAGGTGACGTTGCCCGGCGGCGGGTGGGGCACCGGCTCCGGTTGCCACCACGGCGCGGCCGTCGTCTCCTCCGACCCGGTGGCCTCGACGAGGTCACAGACCGCAGCGGCCGCCGGTTCCGGCAACAGCTGCGGACGCACCGTGAGCCCGTCCCACGTCCCGACCAGGCCGGCCTGCGGGTCCTCGACCAGGTCGAGCACCGACGGCGCGGTGACGTCGGTGCCCAGCACGACCGCGGCGGCGGTGACCCGTGGCCGGCTCAGCAGCACAGCGTCGAGCCGGTCCCGCTCCCGCTCGGTCAGGGTGGCCGCCACCAGCAAGACCTCCGGCGCCCACGGGTCGGCGAGATCGGGGTCGATGCGGCGCCGGGCCGCGGAGGCACCGGCGAGCACCTCCCGCTGCTCCTGCGCCCGGGCCTCGACCCGGTCGAGCAGTCCGGCGACGTCGTCGGTGTGCGTGACGTTGTGTTTGCCCAGCACCCGGGGCAGCCGGCCGTCGCCGCCGACCACGGTGAGCACCATCTCGTCCGCCCATGGCGAGAACGACAGCTCGACGGCCAGCGCCGCCAGCACCGAGGTGACAGTGGCGGCGTCGGGGCAGCGCACCGCCAGCACCCCCAACGACTCCAGGTCGGCCAGCACCGGCAGGCCGTGCTCGTCCAGGCCGAGGGTGACCAGCGCCGGGTACGGCCGGAGCGCCTCGGCCAGGCCGGGGGCGCTGCGCACCTGGTCGACGTCCGGCCCGGCCACCGTCCAGGCGTCCTCGGAGGCGCCGAAGCCGGGGGGCGGCTCCGGCGCCGCTCCGGCCCAGGTGAGGCGTACCTCCTCCCCGGTGAAGGTGGCCCGGACCAGGGCCGGCAGCGCGATCCCTCCACGACGGCAGTGCGCGGAGACTGCGCGCGTGGCCAGGTCCAGGGTGCGGAGACTCACCGGCCGCGCCCGGCGACCCAGCTGGACCTCGACCAGCGCCGCCGGCGGGGCCGCATGCCGGATGCGACGGCCCACGGGGCGGACCTGGAGCTGGACCCGGCGGCGGGCGAGGAGTCCGATCAACAGCGACG